>NZ_JBIBHY010000012.1:0-373814 GCF_042957285.1 Streptomyces sp. NPDC008092 | reverse complement strand
GCGCGCGGCCACGCTCCGCGGGCACGACGCGCCGGCCCTACGGGCCGGAAGACCCCGGCCGCTACGCGGCCCAACTTCCTTGCTTCGCAAGGAAGTTGGTGCGGCGTCACTCCGTGACGCCGCAGGAATTCGCTCCGCGAATTCCTAAAAGCGCACCTACATCAGGTGGCCCGGCTCGCTCGTGCCGTTCCAATCTGACGTCCCGTCGGTTACATTTCCAGTTGGCATATTTGAAATAGTTTCCTTCATTGCTTCAAAATCCGCACTTTTAGGGGAATTAATTCCCCTAAAAGTTAATCTGGAATTATTTCTAGCTAAGGGCTGTCCCGTAACTGCGGGAGCGTGAGGAACGGCCCCGGCTTCGTGAACGTCAGAGGAAGAGAAGTTCGACGTCCTTCGCGACGCAGAACCGCAGAACGACCGCCAACTGTCGGGCCGCATCGATGTGTGCCCGAGGAACATCGGGCTCGTTCTGCCACTGGTCGACGATTGCCTCCAGCCGAGGCAGGAGCGCAGCGCACTCGGTGGGCGAGAGCTCGCCTCCGCCGTCATCGGGGCGATCGAGGAGTGGTTCGAGTGAGGTCGAGACATCATTCCAGGAGCGATCTCCGCCGAAGCCCCACATCTTTGAGAGAGTGAACCCCTCAGCTTGCGCCAACTGTCCCCGGAACGCGGCGAAGCCGCTGTAGGACCAAGAGACGTCGGGACTGCTGGTGTTTCCGTCTCCCGGGAACAGAGTCAGCCCCACGTCGTTCTCCCTCTTGATCGTCAATACGCAAGGATCAGTCGGAACCTGCGACGTCTGCAACTGAGATGATCCCGGGTGCCTGGTGTGATCACGGCGTCTGAGCCGTCCTGGATAGCCCCGTTCACCGGGCTGAGCCCTCGCCTGTTCGGCAAGCTGGTGAGCGTGCTGCTGCGCAAGGGTGCGGGCGCGGTCCGAAAGGGTCGGCCATGGGGCCTGCCGCTGGAGGACCGAGTGCTGCTGGTGGCGGCTTACTGGCGGACGAACCTGACGATGCGCCAGCTCGCTTCGCTCTTCGGGATTTCGAAGTCGGCCGCGGACCGCATCATCGACCACCTCGGACCGATGATCGTGCTCCAGCCGCGCAAGAGGTTTGCCAAGGGCGCCGTGCTCATCGTGGACGGCACCCTCGTGCCCACCCGCGACCACGCCATCGCCGCGCAGTCGAAGAACTACAGGTACTCCACCAATCACCAGGTCGTCATCGACGCCGACACTCGACTCGTCGTCGTGATCGGCCGACCCCTGCCCGGAAACCGCAACGACTGCAAGGCGTGGGAGGAATCGGGCGCCAAGGCCTCCGTCGGCAAGACCACCACGATCGCCAACGGCGGCTACCCCGGCACCGGACTCGTCATGCCCCACCGCCGGCGCAAAGCCGAACGTGGCCAGCAGGCCTGTGGGGGCTTCGAGGAGAGCAAGCTGCTCGCCCCGGCGATCCGCGTGATCGACCGGTTGGTGGAGTTTCTTGATCTCGTCGCCGTCTGCCATGGGTTCGTCGCGGTGGCCGGCCGGGGCGTGCCGGGCTTGTGCGAACCGTCAGTTCGGCGATGGTGAACGCGTTGTCTTCCACGAGAACGTCGCCTGGGTGCGGGGCATCCGTGCGGACCCGTTCCGAGAACTGGTCTGGGACCCGCTCTGCCATGAACTCCCCTGGTCCTGAGGGTGGTTCGTCTGTGGCTTGATTTTCAGGATGTCTGCCGTTGTCCCGGCGGCGCTGGGGCTCTGGCTTGATCATCCCGGGTGAAGTTACCGCACAAATGGTGCGTCATCACACAATTTTTCGATCTTGGGCGTGTAGACGTACCGACGGGTCCCGCCGAAACCAGGGGCTCCCCTCTCACGGAAATGAAGGAGACCTCAGTGGTCAAGCGCGTGTTGAAGTGCGGTCTCGTGGCCGCAGCGGCTGCGGCGATGCTGGTCGGCTCGGGCGGCTTCGCGGCAGCCGACAGCACGGGAACCATGCACATCGTCGAGGGCCAGCTGGTCACGCTTCCCGCGTCGCCCGGCGGCGGCTACGCGGGGACTGCGGCGGCCTCGGCCAAGTGTCCCGCCGGGGAGGTCCTCACGGGCGGCGGGGCCGAGGTGAAGGCCGGGAACTCGTTTGTCCAGCGCTACAACCTCGCGGCCAGCAGGCCGATCGGCGGAGAGACGTGGTGGGCCTATGCCACGAACTCGGACACCAGTAACCCGGGCACTATCCAGGCCTTCGCGGTTTGCGCGAAGGTGACCAACCTGGATGTGGTCCACACTCCCTGACACGGTGCACGGACGAAGGGGTGGCGCTCCGGTGAGGGTGCCGCCCCTTCGTTCGTCAGGCCATGCCGCGCTGGCCGAGGTGGATCGGCGGGGCCACAGCCCGGTGCGGTCGCTCGTCCAAGCCCGGCAAGCCGTTCGCCGGCCGGTGACCGCCGGCGTTCTGTCAGCGGCAACGACTCCGGTCGAAGCTGTGTCCGGTGCTTTCGTGCGCACCAGCGTCGGCCGGGGAACGGCAACCGAGCACTGGTTGGTCTCGATCCGGTCCGAGCCCAGGCGGGCACGCCTGGAATGGCGGGAACACGGAGTCGTGCTCCTGCTGCTGAGCGCATGCTGTTTTCCGCCGTGCGTATCCCAGCTCGACTCGTCGTGGCTCTCGCCGGCTCGTGTCCTGTGGCCACGGCAGCCGAGTTGGCGAGCCGCAGAGCGTCTTCGGCTTCGCCGGGGCGGTTGTCCCGGATCGCTGCTGCCGGCAGGCGCAGCAGGAGCCGGTACCGGGTGTTGACGGTCGCGGCGGTGTGGATGTGGTCGGTGGCGTCGTCGTGGGCGCGTTCCGGGGCCGTCTCGGCAGCGTCGAACTGTCGTGTCTGGGGCATCGGCCAGCCGGTGAGTTCCAGGAGGCGGGCGTGCGGTCGGGTACTGGCGGCTATGTGGCGGGTGGTGAGCAGTCGATGTCGGGGACTGTTGCGGCTGGCGGAGGTGTGTGGTCGGGCGTGGGGGTGGTGCTCTGGTCGAGTCTGCGGGCGGTGTGGGCCCGTAGCAGTCCTTCGATGCCGCGCAGCAGGGTCTGGCCGGCGAGGGTCGGGTCGCCGAGGTAGCCGGCGCTCATCGCGCCGTCGCGGAGCATGACGAAGTGCCGTCCCGCGTACTGGGCGGAGTCGTCTGTGATCTCGGCGAACAGTGCGGTGATCGTGTGCAGGAACCATGCCCGGTGTTGCACGACGGCCTGGTGGACCGGGTGGTCGGGGGCGGGGAATTCTGCTGCTGCGTTGAGGAAGGCGCAGCCGCGGTAGCCGGGTGAGCGGATCTGTTCGGCCAGGGACGCTCCGATGCCCCGCAGGATGGCGTCGGTCGGCAGGTCCGCGGCGGTCAGGGTGTCGAGCTGGGTGCGGATCGCCTGGTCGACGCTTGCGATGTAGGCGACGGCCAGGTCTTCTTTGCTGCGGAAGTGGCGGTAGAAGGTGGCGTTGGTGATCTTCGCCTCGGTGACCAGGCGGTCGACGCCTACGGTGTGGATGCCCTGGGTGTAGAAGAGCTGTCCGGCGGTTCTCAGGAGTCGTTCTCGGGCTTCGGAGGCTCTCCTGCCGGTGCCGGGTTCCGTCTGCGTCATAGCGCCCACCGTAGCAGGTAGAACGTTCTCTCTTGTTTCGGGGGAAGGGGTGTGCCAGGCTGCGGACAAGAGAGAGCGTTCTCTCTTCTTCGAGATGAGGTTTCCCGTGATCCGTCCGGCCGTCCGTCCCGCGCTCCGGCGCTCCGCCGCTTCCGCCGAGCTCGTCGGCGCCACGCCCGCCCTGCGCCGGCTGTACGCCGTCCGCTTCGTCTTCGCCGCCGTGTGGGCGGTGCTCCTGCTGGTGTCCGGCTCCGACCTCACCGCCGGGGCCAGGCTGCTGCTGTTCCTCTATCCCGCCTTCGACGTGGCCGCGGCCGTCGTCGACGCCAGGTCGGCGCGCGCCGCCAGGTCGGCCCGGGCCGCCGGGCCGGTCGCGGGCCTGTACGCCAACATGGCCGTCAGTGCGCTCGCCGCCGTGGGCGTCGCGGTCGCCGGCGCCTCGGGCGTCGCCGACGTGCTGCGCGTCTGGGGCGCGTGGGCGGTCCTCTCGGGCCTGGTCCAGCTCCTCGTGGGCGTCGCGCGCCGGCCGATGGGCGGCCAGTGGGCCATGATCGTCAGCGGCGGCATCTCGGTGCTGGCCGGCGCGTCCTTCGTCCGAAGCGCCGCACAGGACGACCCCTCGCTGACCGCCCTCGCCGGCTACGCCGCGCTCGGAGGGATCTTCTTCCTCGTCTCGGCGATCCGCCTGTCCCGCCCGGCCCCCAGGGGCTGACCCGTACCGGCCCGGGATCGCGGCGACCAGGCGCGGCGCGCGCCCGGACCGCCCCGGAGACAGACCGGGTCGCCGTCGGCCGCGCGGCGGGCGGCGAAGGCCCGGCAGATCCCGGCGGCCCGCCCGACCGGTGCCTCCGCGTGCCCTGGTGGCAGCCGAGCCGGTCAGCGGGCACCCGGTGCGGCGGTACGAGAGTGCTGCCGGCAGCGGCGGAGGCGCGGTCCGGGCGCAGGGAGCAGCGGCGGCAGGTGCCGCGGCCCGGTTGCCGGGCGGCTTGTGGACTGCGCCGCAGGGAGTCCCGTAGGTTCCGGGGTGATCCCGCCCGGTGGGAGGCGAACACGATGGAACAGGCAATGGCACAGGCTATGGCACAGGCCTGGGACCGAGAACTCGCGCGTTCGGCGGCACGGATGCGGCGGCGGCTGGCGGTCCATCCGGCCGAGGGGCCCTGGCAGGAACTGCGGTACTGGGACCCCTTGCCCAGCGCCCGCGAGTTCACCCACTCGATGGGCAGCGGGCGCTGGGAGGACCGCAGCCGGCTCAACGTGCCCGGTCCGTTCTACGCGGGCGTGACCGACGACGGCCTGAACGGCCCGTACTACCTCCCCCGCCACGTGCTCTCCAGCGACGAGCACTACGAGTTCGTGTACCGCCAGCCGGCCAATCCCCGCGAGGTGGCGGGACTGGTGGAGATCGCCGCCGCCGAACCGCAGGGCGGCTACGCCTGGGACGGCGACCAGCACTGGACTCCCGAAGCGGTGAGACAGTGGTGGGCCGGGCGCGCGTCGGTCCGCGCCTGGATCGCCGGGGAACTCGACGACCGCCGCAACGAGAAGGAAGCCCTCCGCCAGTACGCCGCCTACCTGGACGACGGCCTGGAAGACTACCTGCGCGGCTACCTGTTCTGGCTGACCGAGCACCGCGAGCCCCGCACCGACGAGGAACTCCCCACGCTGAGCCTGTGACGGACCGCTGATTCCGGTGTTCTCCGGACAGCCGAGCGGCCCCGGGGTGATCGTGTGCGCTGCCGAGCCCATGATGATCGAAGCCGAGGCCGCGTCAAGGCCGCACCGGTGAGTCTGCCGGACGATACTGTCCGCACCGGGCTCCTGGCCGTGCCGTCCGGGTTCAGGGGGCCTTCTACAGCTGCCGGGCTGCCCGGCTGCCGGGGCGGACTCGCTGTCGGAACCCGCGGGCGCATTGCTGTGCACCGGCGGGCCGGTGAGCCGGCCGGCACGGAACTGCCCGCGCGATGGCCTGGGGCCCGTATCCGCCCCGCCCGGCCACCCGCTGCGCGCGGACCGGCCGCACCGGCGGACTCCCGTTCGTCGAAGGCACGTTGATCCGCCACCTGGCCTTCGGCCGTCCTGGGCAGTCCGCCCCGCCCCTGGCCGTGGCCCGTATCGCCGGCACTGTGAAGGCCGTCGTGGTCCTTTGCCCCGGCCCGAGTTCAGCCTGCAGCATTCACCAGGGCCGTCAGCTCGGTATCGGTGGTCCCGGCCGGCAGACGCACGTCGAAGGTGCAGCCCTCATCGCAGAACACCAGGTCGAGGTGCACGGGTGTGAGCCTGCGGAAGGTGATCGCCAACCAGATCGCGTCCTCCGCCCAGACGTCCATGTACAGGCAGGTACCGTCCTCGTGAAGACATGCCTCGCCCGGGCCGTACGCCGACTCGAACTCCCAGGTGAGACTGCGCACTTCACTACGGTGCGACGAATCGGTCCCGGCCTCAGGCCACCGGGCACGGATCGCCCCGGTCAGCGCATCCCGATCGACGTGCCACCCGCCCGCATCGCCCTCGACCACCGCCACGAACGTCATAGCCAGGATCTAGCAGATGGCCGTGGCACGCTGCCGATCAGCGGTGGCCCGAAGCCGGGACAGGGTCCATCCGCGGATTGTGCTGCGCCGCGACCGCTGCCGTCACCACCGCACGGCGGGTACCGCGGCCGCCGTGTTCCGCCTCCGGGCCGCCCCGGGTGGCCGCGGGTGTGGCCCCGGCTCGGACCGCCTGCCGGAGTCATTTCACGACGCCTGGTCTTCACGGGGCGGGGCGGGCGCAGGCCGGGGCCGGTCCGCCTGCACGCCGGCCGGCAGTTCGTTCCTGGCCCGACCGCGGCGGGGCCGGGTTCAGGCGGCGAATCCCACGGAGGTGACGTACTCGTATTTTCCCCACTGGGAACCGAGACTGACGATCTGGTCGATCCAGGCGTCGTCGAGGGCCCCGGCGTCCGAGGCGGTCCAGGCGGCGATGATGGCGTCCCAGGTGCGGATGTTGAGTCTGCGGTATTCCAGGACACGCTGGTGGGGAACGGGGACGCGGCCCTGGTCCAGGGGGTGGATCTCCACCCGGGTTCCGCCGTTCGCGTTGAGGCGCCCCAGAAGGTAGCGGGCGACGTTGTGGCGGCGCAGCGTGCGGTAGGCGGCATCGATCTTCGCCAGGTTGGCCTTGTTGGGGCGCTGTTTCCCGGCGAGCCAGGCTTTCAGGGTGCGGGGGGTGACGGTGACGCCCGCTGCACGCATCGCGTCGCGGCCGGCGGCCGAACGGGTGAGGTAGCGCAGGCGGGCCGACAGACCACGGGCAGAGGTGACGGGGGTGGCGATGTAGCCGGCGAGGGAGTCGAGCACACGGGCCGCGGCTTCGCTCCCGCGTTCGCCTCGGGCGCCGTAATGTCCGAAGTCATGTGTCCTGTCGGGCATACGGGGCTCTTACCGCCGGCCGGCGGGCAGGGTGTAGACGTCCTTCACCTTCACCTGTGCCACGTCGCGCCCTTCCGTGAATACCTGCCGCCAGTCACCGGCGATATGGAGTTCGTCCGTTCCCATGACCCTCATGACAGCGAGTCCCGCAGTGTGTGCTTTATAAGCCTTGAGCCACAGGTTGACGAATGCCTGCGAGCGGATGATGTGCATCCAGTCGGGACGGTAGAGCTCCCGGTTGTAGTTCGACTCCCCCATCGTGGACACGAACTTAGAATACATGGATTTCACGTATTCCAGGGTGACTTCGTCTTCTTCGGCGATGGCTTTCTCGCGGGCGTCGCGCAGGGTCTGGCGGAATTTCTCGAAGAGCTGTTCCGTGGATCCCGATGTCCAGGATTCGTGGATGACCGGGGGGTCGCACAGAGGGCCGTACGGTGCGGTGGCGAGGCGCTGGAGGAGGCGGAGGGCGGGTTCGGTGACCCAGACGGGGCCCGACTCCTCGCGGTTGCCCAGGGGGTTGGGGAGGTGGGAGTGGTGGTCCCAGTCGGGTGGGGTGATGAGGTGGATTCCTGAGCGGCGGCGGGAGTGGACGTTTCCGGTGGAGTATTCGAGGGCGCCGAGCGGGAGGTGGGTCTTCAGGGCGGAGAGGTAGGCGCCGTTGATGTCCAGGGCGGTCACCTCGCCCGAGCCGGGTGGCGCATCGAGGCGGGTCCAGTGGGGGCGGGCCTCCCATACCTCGTCAGCGCCGTGGGCGGACTTCTTGCGCAGGATGCCGGGCAGCGGCGGGTGGCCGACGATGTCGTAGCGGGCACCGGTGCGGCAGGCGTCCAGCAGAGCCATGGCGTCCGGGATCGCACGGCGCTGCAGTTCGGCGCTGGCCGCCGCCAGGTCGCCGCCGTGGGCGCCGAGGGCCTCGTGGACGGCCCGCGCGACCAGATCGAGGGCGCGGCCGCCCTGGTGCTGGGGGGAGCGGCGGCGGGCCGGGGGCTCCCGGTGTCCCGGAGGCGGCGTGACGGAAAGGGCCGCGGCGGAAGGGGGCGCGGCGGAGGGTTCAGGGGTGGGCGCAGCGGGGGCGGGGGTTTCGGGGCGGGGTGCGGCGGAGGCGGAGGGTTCGGGGGTGGGAGCGGCGGGCGGGTTCGGGGCGGGGCGGGTGCAGTCGGCGGGGTGGAGGTGCTGCGGGTAGCCCTCGACCTGGTCGGTGGCGGGTCCCCCGCACAGGACGCAGGGCCGGGGGGCGGGCAGGGGCTCGTCCTCGTCCGCTGTGGTGGTGCTGTGCCGGCCGGCAGGAGCGGCGGCGGGGGCGGGGGCAGGGGCGGCGGGGTGGGGTGGTGTCGCGGTGCGGGTGTGCAGTCGCTGCCGGGCGCCGGTGAGGAAGTAGGCGTACTTCTCACGGATCTCACCGCTGGGGTCGCGTCCCTGCTCCCAGCCGCCGACCGTGGACGGGCTCACTCCCAGTACCTGGGCCACCTGGGCACGCGAGAGGTTCAGCGCCCGGCGCAGGGCGCGCCGCTGCTCGGCGGGGGGCAGGTCAGCCGGTTCGCGGGCACCGGCCAGGAGTGCGTCGATCGCGTCGAAGTCGGTCATCGTGGTGTTCCCTGGGCGGCAGAGGCGGAGGCAGGGGCGGGAGTGGGGGCGGTGCGGCGGGGGGCGGAGGGGCGGCGCCGGTGAGGAGGCAGGGTGTCACAGGCCCGGGTCGGGCCGGCGAGCAGGTCCAGGGCGTCGATCCCGTAATGCGCGGCGAGGGCTTCGCAGTCGTTCAGGCTCCATGCCGCACTGCCGGACTGACGGCGGCTGATCTGCGTCTGGCTGACACCCAGAGCGGTGGCGAGGTCCGCCTGGGACTCCCCCGTGATCTGCATGAGCGCGGCAGTGGCCGCCCGCACCCGCTCGCCGAGCGTCATCTTCATGGAACCACACTAAAAGATCTATGCACATGAAGCATGGAAATTGGCGAAAACGCGAGGAATTTGCGCCGGCGACAGGGGGGGCCGATCCCGTACCGGAACACCACCGAAGCCCCCCCGCGACCGGACCGGTGGGACTGCGGGACGAACGCCCGCGGACCTGGAAACGGGGTTCCTCACGCCAGTGGGCCGCGGCGCTGCGGACACGCACGCCGCCCTGCCGCGTTCCGGTCGCGATGACCCCCGCAGCGCCGAGGCCACGTCCCGGCGCAGTGCCGCACCCCATGCGGTCAGGACCGGCAGGCACTGGGGACCGCCCCCCCCCCCCGGCGCGGACATCACCAGACTGACGTCATCGTGACGGTGAAGACGACGCCGGAACACGAACGCCCCCCATTGACGCAGCAGACCCCGGCCCTGGCCTACCGCGCGGCGGCGGAGCGCAGCGGCTTCACCCTGCGCCAGGGCTCGGACATCCGGCCCCCGATCTGGCGATGTGCCCAACCTGGTGCCATGTGGAGGTGGTTGCTCTCCGCAGGTCGTGCGGCGTGCGGCGGCGGCGCCTTCGGCAGAGCCGCTCAGGGGAAGGAGGACGGCCTGCGGGGCGCGGGAAGCGCGGGCAGCAGTTCCCACAGGGGCCGGCCCTGCGACGCCCAGGCTCCCAGCAGCCGGCGGTCGACGAGGTGAAGGCGCTGCCGGCGGGCGAAGGCGCGGCCGGGCTGGGTGATCCTGCCGTTGGTCAGCATCACCACCACGTCCGCGCGGTGGACCGGGCGGCCCGTGCCGTTGAGGACCTGCAGCTCCGGGGTACCCACGGCGGCGCCGCGCTCGCCCCCGCGGCGGTGCTTGCACTGGATCACCCACCGGCGCCCCAGCGGGTCGGTCGCCTTCACGTCCGCGCCCAGGTCTCCCTGCCCTCCGACCTGGATCGCGTCCGTGCAGCCGTCCCGGAGCATCAGGTCCCGCACGGCGAACTCGAACTGCCGGTGGGAGAGGGCGTCCAGCTGGGCCAGGCCGTAGCGCAGAGCGCGCGCCCGGGCCTGTTCCCAGCGCATGCGCTCCGCCCGCCGGCGCCACCACACGATGCCGGCCGGGACGGCGGCAACAGCTCCCGCGAGCAGCAGCCACCAGTGGACGAGCAGCCAGTGGACCACCGCCACCACGAGAGCGATCACCCCTGCCGCGATCACCGCCACCAGGACGAACCGGATGCCGTCCTGCTGCTTGCGGCGCGACCTGCGGACGGGCCTGCGCCGGGTCACCGGCCGCTTCCCAGACGGGAGAAGTCGATCGGGTACGACACGGTCGGCGTGGGCACCGCCCTGTGTGTGGCGGGAGCGGCGAACCTGATCGGGTACGACACCGTCGGGCCCGGCACGCTACGGCCCTGCCCGCCGGCACCAGCGCGGTCGTAGCGAACCGGGTAGGAGACCCGTGGCTGGGGCCGGGTACCGGATGCGGCGCCGGCGTCCGCGCCGGTGCCGTACCCGAACACCACCAGCGCAGCGAAGGCGAAGACGGTCAGTTCCCGGCGCCCACCCGGCGCCCACCGGGTATGCCCGCGCACCGGCGTCCCGTCAGAGCGCACGTACGGCCGCACGAACGGCATACGGTCCCCCCAGATCGTCGTCACGTCCCCTGTCGCACACCATGCTGACGGCCGCCACTGACAACCGCGCATCCGGACACCCCCAACTACGCTTGTTTCAGGGTCAGTTCACGCCATCCGCAGGGCACCCGGCTGCCGAGCGGCACCCCGGCCGCCTGCCCCCGCACGGCCGGCCCCTCCCGCGCGGTACTCCCCCGACAACGGCTCCGACCGGAGAGGAAGGCGGCAATGGCCAGCCCAAGACACGCGCAGAGAGCACCGGTGCCGCGGCCGGTCACACCGACCGGCCCTGGTTGATTGCGCCATTGCCCGAAGTCCCCCGGCGGACAGAGGGGCGACACGACGCGCGGCTTCGAACGAGCCCCTTGGCCCCGGAGGAACGAGTTCGCCGGCCCCAACCAGCGATCTCGGGCGCCCGTCGTGAACGAGCCGGCTGGCCCCGCCTGAGCCAGGAACCCGTTGAGCGTCGACCGCCGGTTCAACCGCCCGCGATCGTAAACGGATCGCTGCCGTCCCGGGCCCGCTGATACATATGTGCGATGACAGGCGAGGATTCCGGTGCGTTTCAGGCAGGGCAGCCGGGACTCATCGTGAGTGTCCCCGAGGCAGAACCCGCTGTTCGAGCGTGGCGTGACCGGCTGGACCCCTCGGCCCGTGCGGGTGTTCCAGCCCATGTCACCGTCCTCTTCCCGTTTCTCGACGAGAGCCGCACCGACGACGGTGCTTACGCCGCCATCGCAGAAGTGACCGGGCGTCACCGGCCCTTCGGGGCCCGGTTCGAGCACTGCGGGCGATTCCCGGGGATCTTGTATCTCGCCCCCGAACCGGACCTCCCCTTCCGCCGGCTCACCGAGGCGATCGCGGACCGGTGGCCGCAGACCCCACCGTTCGGCGGGCAGTTCGACGAGGTCGTCCCGCATCTGACCATCGCCCAGGGGCAGGACGATGCCGTGCTGGAAGAGGCCGAGGCCGGCCTTCGCAGCCGGCTTCCCGTCACCGCCCCCGCGCCGCCGGTCGATCTGATGGTCCACGACGGAACAAGGCGGCAGCAGCGGGCGCCGTTCGCACTGCGGTGACTTCTCCGCCGGCCACCGGTCAGCCGCCGGCCTGCTGGGCTTCGGCAGGGGCGAGGCAGCAGGAGCCGCTGCCGGTTTCGATGATGCCGCCGCCGAAGGCGAGGCGGTCCACGACCGCCGCACAGAGCCCCGGGCCGGCGGACGCCTTGGTCCACGAAGAGAAGGACCCGCAGGAGGCGACGGCCATGCTGTCCTTCTCCCCGCGCTCCGTCACAACCTGGAACAGCCCAGCTCAGCACCGCGCCGGTCCCGGCTCCACATCGCCCGGCTCGTCACTGCAGAGAAGACCGACGCGTCCGCAGCAGGCGACGGTCTCGGCCAGCAGCTTCTCGTCGCCCGCCCCGACGAACTCGTTGACGAGCTCGGCGGCCAGGACCTACTCGACCCGGAAGCCGGCCATCGCAGCCTCGGCGCCCAGCGCGATCAGCAGGTGCGACTTGCCGGTGCCGCTGCCGCCGACCAGACACAGCGGCAACCCTCGGCGGACCCAGTCACACGAGGCCAGGATACGGATGGCCGCCGGATCGACAGCAGAGTTCGCGTCGAAGCCGAACACGCGAAGCGCCTTCTCCCAGGGAAAACCCGCGGCCCTGATCCGGCCATCACAGCGACAGCGGTCACGGCCGTCGCATCCGGCCACCAGCAGCTCGGCCAGAAACCCGCGGCAGGACATCCGGTCACATGCTGCTGCAGCGCCGAGTCCGGAGAACTGGCCCCGCATGACGGGCAGCCGCAGCATGCGGCAGGCCTGGCCGATGGAGGCGGTGGCGGCTTCTTCGGTCAGGCCTCGCTCAGACCACGGGAACGGGCGGTGTTCATGGCAAGCGCGCCAACGGCCGGCGGAGGGGCCGCCGATGACTGGACGGCACGCCCGGCACCGAACGGCCCGTCGTTGCCGACCCTGCAGGAAAGACCACCCCGCTCGACGCGCACATCCACACGACCGCACCCGACCGGCTCCATCCCCTCTCCCCTCGTCCGTCGCGGCTACAACTACCGTCGCAGCAGCGACGGCCAAGGGCTGATCCCCTCCTGCTTCCAGCGTGACCTCGAGAAGGGCTTCGAAGCCGTACAGCAGCAACTGCAGGACGAAGCCACGGCCATATGCACCCTCACCGCCGGCGGCGGCTACTTCTTCGTCCCCCACCCGGTGATGGCCAGATCAGCGCACCGGCGTGAAGAGGAACGGCCTCGATTCCGGCAGGAGAGAACCCGGTCCGGCCTCCCGCACAATCAGTGCAAGCGTCCTGGGGCGGGCGGTGCAGATGCCGGCGGGTTCTCGGCGGCCGGGTCCGTGCCGGTGGCCGGAACGGAGTTCAGAGCGGGTTCGGGCACGGGTGATCGAGCCTCCGGGGCGATGTGCACTGACGGGGAATCAGCGGCGATAGGGTCGACGCCGTGACGACTCGACGACCCCGGCGGAAGCCGGACAAAGACATCTTCTGGCGCGAGTACGAGAAGCAAATAACCCAGCTCTTGGCCACACTGGATCCGAATGCTTCTGTACGCCACAACGCATCGATTATCGGCGGCATCAGTGGTGTGCCACGACAGATCGACGCATTGGCGGAGGGAGTGATTGTCGGGCAGAAAATGCGCGTCGTCGCCGAGGCGAAATGCCATGCACGCAAAGTGACTATCGAGATGATCGATGGATTTGTCGGCAAACTGCTCGACCTTGGAGCGGAGCGCGGGATCTTCTACTCATCCGCAGGCTTTTCCGAGGGCGCGATCAGCAGGGCCGAACAGCAGAGGAACCCACACATCGGCCTCGTCCGTCTCCATGCAACGCCCGCACCCGAATTCCATGACACGACTGCCTACATGACGCCTGGCCGCACGACCGAGAATCTTTACAGAATTGAGCATTCTTGGCCACTGAATGACGGAACTCCGCTGGCTGCGGGCCCGGTCGTCGAGACATACGAGGAATTCCTGCGCGGCGAGGGGTTCCTCTACCTGGAAGAGTAAGGCAGGACGCGGGCTCTGGCGTGACCGCGGACCCATGCCGACCGGCGCAGGCCGCCGTACGGGTAAAGGCAGAGGGCGATCGGGGCGCCCACCGCGGCCGGCTTCGACGCCTGCGAGCAGGACACGGACGATGGCGCCTCAACGTCCCACCCAGTACTGCGCCGCTCCGCCTTCGTCCACCGCCCTGACGGGACCGTGCCCGGCGAGGAACGCACGGGTACGCCGGCGAGGCCGATCCTACTGCCGGCAGACGATGCAGCGGAAACCCTCCGTCACTCCCCAACCCGGGCCACCAGCCCCCAAGCCAATACCCCCGCCCAGCGGCCACAGGCCGCCCACCGAGGACCAGACACGGGATGCACCACCACCCGACCCGGCACGCGATGCATCCCGGGCACGGCACACAGCCCACTCCAGGCCCTCGGCGGCACACCCGGCAGACGCAGCCACCACAACCATCAGCAGCCACAACAGCCCCACACCCGCAACCAGCAGCCAGACATCCATCACCCCGACCCCAAACCCGGCCACCGAAACGACCACAGGCAACCAGACCCCCCAGACCTACCATCCCCACATGGCCGACGACACGCCACCCACCACCCCACCCACACCCACACACCCAACACCCCACCCCCCTCAGCCCGGCCGCGCGCCGACACGGCACAGCCGGCCCGCGCGTGGCCCGAGACCGACCCCGCACGCCTCGCCAACGACTGGGCACGCAGCGGCCTCCCCCTGCTGACCGGCCACCGACACGGGCCGCTGCTGCTCCCGCCCGGCGGGGCAGCCACCCTCGCCGCCCGGCTGGCCGAGCACATCACCGCAGCCGGCGGCGCACGCCTCGACGGCGCCCGCCTCCTCACCGAACGAGCCGCGCTCAGCGGGCGCGGCCGCCAGGGCCGCCTGTCGGTGGGCGGCAGCTGCCGCCTGCTGCCCACCCGGGACGGCTGGGCAGCCGTCTCCGACGCCCGCCCGGACGACCCCCCGCTGTGGAGCGCACCGATCAGCCGGGAACTCGAACCCGCGGCACTGCCCGCCCAGCTGGCCGACCGGCTCGCCACACACGACAGTGCCGAACCGGACGAACACGTGAAACTCCTCTCCCTCGCAGGCGATGCGGCCCCGGCCCCGGTCGGACCGCACCTCCCCGACGCCCGCAACGCCAAAGAGTGCGGCCGGCCTCCTGGCCGTCGACTTCAGTGCCCCGTGGACGGGACCGCTCTGCGCCCACCTGCTCGGCACAGCAGGAGCAAAGGTGGTCAAGGTCGAGACACCCTCCCGCCCCGACGGCGCCCGCCTCGGCAATCCCGCCTTCTACGACCCGCTGCACGCCGGCCACGCCTCGGTCGCCCTCGACCCCGCGGACCCGGACAGCCGCACCGCACTGCACGAACTGGTCGGCCGCGCGGACGCGGTCATCGAGGCCTCCCGCCCCCGCACCCTCGACGCCCTCGCCCTCGACGCCCAGGCCGAGGCCGCCTCCCCCGCCATACCCGCCAGCCACCACACCCACGTCGACGAACAGAACGCAGGCTGGGCCGTGACCGACGGCAGCACATCCCACCAAATGACCACCCCACACCCACGCCACCCGACCACCACCACCCCGCCAAACAGCACCCACACCACCACCGCCCCGCACAACCCCCGAATCCCACCACCATAAGCAAGCCGCTGAACCGCAGACCCGCGCCACGGAAACCAACAGCCCACAGTGCACTGCCGCCTCCAAGCAAAAGACAGACAGCCCGACGAACTCGACCCCAGGCACACGCACACACCCAGGCAAACAAAAACCCACATCACCAACAACCCACCGCCACCAGAACTCGGCTCTGGCACAGATCATGGGGAGTGGGCACGGACGGGTAGCCGCGGTGTTCGATTGCGAGGAGCTGGTCTCGCGTGAGACCGCGTACGCTTCCACGCTGGACAGGCGATAGCGGCGCTCCATCAGGTCACTGCGGGCCCCCGCGGTCGTCGGCCGGGGCCGGTGACGGTGCTGGTCATGCAGGCCGAATCATCGTTCTGGACTTGCTGGTGTTCGACGGGATCGACGACGTGGACACCGAGGCGGTGACCGCCGTCTTCGGCACGGTAGACAACCAGTGGACGGTGTTTTCCACGGTCCAGTGCCCGCGAGCCCAGGACGCGATCTCGGCTGCGTTCGCTTCCTCAGCGGGCAGGTCGGTGATGGCGTGGACGGTCTCGGTGGACCATTTCTTCGCCCCGTAGAGACGGCGACGGCGTTGGATGCGCAGGACCTGGGCCGCGTGCGGAAAGAGCAGGCCCGCGACGGTGACGACTTGCACGGGCCGCTACTCGTGACTGCCGTGGCCCCGGGCGTCGTCGCGGTGGATAACGGGGATCTCCTTCCAGGGCAGGCAGTGGAGCTGACAGGCCTGGCCGCGTTGGTTGTTCTTGATGGTCAGCAGGTAGTGGGCGCTGCGTTCGCGCAGGTAGGTGGCATGGTCGCGTTGGGCGTGGAGGGCATCGGCGGTAACGACCACCCCCGCGAGATACGTGTCGTCGACCTGGTCGAGGAGCGGCGCGAACTCGTTACGACTTTTGGCAGTGCTCTCATGGACATAAGAGAGTGTGTTTGCTCCATGACGCTGCATCACGTCAAGCGCGACGTTAACGTACCGGCCGGGTCTACGATCGGGGGCGGCATGCTGGAGCAGACCTTGGTGGAGCTGGCGGTGACCGGTGGCACGGCCGTGGTGCAGGCCGCTGGTACAGACGCGTGGGTCGGATTCCGGAGCGCGGTGGCCCGTTGGTTCGGTCGTGGTGCTGCCAGGCACGAGCAGTCGGCGCTGGAACGTCTGGACCAGACTGCCGTAGCCCTGCGGACTACGGATGCGGCCGATGCGCAGGAGGAGCGGATCCGGCAGGGAGCACTCTGGCGTGCTCGCATCGAGGCCCGGCTTGAGAACCTACAGAGTGCCGAGCGCATGGAGGCAGCCGATCAACTACGCGCTCTGCTGGCACACCACGCGGCGCCAGGAAATGTGTCCGCCGGGCCGCGCGGTCTGGCTGCAGGTGGCAACGTCGTCATCCGCGCTGATGGCGGCTCAATTGCTGCCGGGGTAATGCACGGAGGCGTGAACCTTGGCATCCCTTCGACGCCGGATCCGTCCCAGGGCTGAACGGACCGGCCTTTCACAGCCCACCTGCCATCGAGCACCCCGCGGCATGCGAGACGTCAGCGGGCATTGCCGCGCATGCCAGCGAGCATAGTCTTGCGATCGGCCAGGTGGCCGACGGCGGCAAGGTCGTCCACTACGCCGTACCCAGGCCTGCGGCCTCCTGGCCGCATCAGGTGGGAGTGCTGCCCCGGGAGGCCGATCACTTCCAGGACCGTACGGCCGTCGAGCAACCGGAGCAGGCGGTGGTCCAGAGGAGCACGGTGGTGCTGTGCCAAGTCCTGGCCGGCATGGGCGGGGTCGGCAAGACTCAGCTCGCCGCCCACCGGGCACGCCAGGCATGGGCCGGCGGCGGTGTGGATCTGCTGGTGTGGGTCAGCGCCAGCACCCGCGCCGCGGTCGTCTCCGCCTACGCCCAAGCCGCCAGCGACGTACTGGGCGCCGACCCCACGAACTCCGAGCACGCCGCGCGGGCGTTCCTGGCCTGGCTCGAACCCAAGCGGAGCAAGCCGCGGTGTCGTTGGATGGTCGTGCTCGATGACGTTGCCGCCCCGGCTGATCTGCGCGGATTGTGGCCCCCGGCAAGCCGGCAGGGCCGGACCCTGATCACTACCCGCTGCCGTGACGCTGCCCTGATCGGCAGTGGACGCCGCCTGGTGCCGGTCGGCCTGTTCACCCCCGACGAAGCAACTACCTACCTGAGCACTGCTTTGGCCGCTCACGGCCGCTTGGACACCCCGACCGAGCTCGCCGCACTCGCAGATGACCTCGGGTATCTCCCTCTGGCACTTTCTCAGGCTGTCGCATACGTCATCGACGCGGATCTGGACTGCGCCGCCTATCGTGCCCTGCTCAATGACAGAGCCCAGACCCTCGCCGAACTGCTGCCCGACTCTGATGGGTTGCCCGATGACCAACCCGTCACCGTGGCCGCCGCCTGGGCACTGTCGACGGACCGCGCCGACCGGCTTGCTCCCGCTGGCCTGGCCCGGCCCATGCTGGAGTTGACCGCGGCCCTCGATGCCAACGGCATTCCTGCCCCTGTCCTGGTCAGTCCACCCGCTCTGGCATACCTCACCGAGCGCAGCGAATGCGGGGCCAGGCGGAACGGCGGCGCCTCGGTCACGGCTCAGGACACCTTGCGGATTCTGCGCGTACTGCACCGGTTGAGCCTCATCGATCACAACCCCAGAAGCCTCGACCGCGCGGTGCGCGTCCACCAACTCATCCAGCGCGTCACCCGCGAGGCCCTCACTTCCCAGCAGCACGACCGACTCGCCCGTGCCGCTGCCGACGCAGTCACCAGTACATGGCCCGACGTGGAAGGTGACGCCGCCTTCGCTCAAGTACTGCGTGCCAACACCGAAGCGCTCACCGTCCACGCCGAAGACGCCCTGTACCGGGCAGACGGAGTGCATAACGTGCTCTTCCACATCGGCAGAAGCCTCGGTCAGGCCGGCCAGGTCCAAGCCGCGATCGACCACTTCCAGCGCCTGGCCCGCACGGCCCACAATCGTTTGGGACCGGACCATCCCGACACCCTCAACGCTCGGCACAACGTCGCCTGGGGGCGAGGAGTGGCGGGATACTCGGCTGCCGCTGTCGCCGCCTTCGTCGAACTGCTGGCCGACATCGAGCGGATGGGGGGCCCGGACCACCCCGACGCCCTCTGCGCTCGATACGGTCTCGCCCACTGGAAGGGGACGGCAGGGGATTCGGCTGCGGCTGTAGCCGCCTTTGTCCGGCTGCTGGCCGACCGTGAGCGAGTCCTGGGCCCGGACCACCCGGACACCCTCCATACCCGATGCGCTGTCGCCAGGTGGCGGGGGGAGGCGGGGGACGCGGCCGCGGCTGTTGCCGATTTCGCCCGGCTGCTGACCGACATGGAGCGGGTCTTGGGCCCCGATCACCCCAGCACCCTCGCTATTCGGCACAACGTCGGGGCCTGGACAGGAAGGGCGGGGAATGCGGCAGGTGCTGCTACCGCCCTCGCCCGGACAGTGGCCGTCCGCGAGCGGGTGCTGGGCGCGGACCATCCCAGTACCCTTTTCACCAGTCAGTGTTCTGCACACTGGCAGGCTGCGGCGGGGGATACGGATGCCGCCACCGCTGTCTTCACTGAGCTGCTGGCCTCTCAAGAGAGAGTGCTGGGCCCGGACCACCCGCACACCCTCGTCACACGGCTGGAACTCGCCGCCTGCCGCGGGGCGGCAGGGGACGCACCGGAGGCCGTTACTGCTTTCGCCCGACTGCTGGCCCATCAGGAACGGGTGTTGGGCCGGGACCACGCTCATACCCTGTACACCCATCACTGCCTCGCCCACTGGAGCGGAGTGGCAGGAGATGCGGCTGCGGCTGTTGTCGCTTTCGCTCACCTGCTGGCCGATCGGTCGCGCGTCCTGGGCCCGGATCACCCCGACACCGTCTACACCCGGGAGTGTCATGCCCAGTGGCACGGGGTGGTGGGGGACACAGCTGCCGCCGCCGAACTCGTCCGAACTCTGGTCGACGGGGAGACCGTCCTGGGACCGCACCGCCACAGGATCCGAAATACCCCGTACGACTTCTACACCTGGGGTGCGACTCGGCCGTTTTACCGGCCGGGACAGGCCGGTCCACCACTGGTGCGGCGTCAGAACCCAGACGCCGGGGTCCAAACTGCGACGGACGGTCGGCGGGGGCGACCCCTCAGAAAGGTGCAGGGCAACGGCGTTTGCCCGGATCGTTTCGACCCGGAGTGACTGATCTCCGCAGTGGGCCCCGGAAGAGCAATACTCAGGACTTGCGGACCGGTCTTCGGGACAGGACGCGAAGGGCGTACCTTCCCGAGCGATCTACAAGTCACCGCGTAGAGGCCCGCGTTCGCAGCGCGGGCCGGCAAGGCACGCCCGCGCTCAGCGCAGTGAATGCCGACGGTTCCACCGAGTCCGGCTCCCTGATCGACGAGATCGTCCGTGAGGGCGCCCGGCGGATACCCGCCGCTGCGCCGGAGGCCGAAGCCAACCGGAGCACAGCCGAGTTGGCCGCCGAGACGGATGAGGCCGGGCGCCGTCTGGTGGTCCGTAACAGCCACCACCGGCCCCGCACCGTGATCACCGCCGCAGGTCCCGTCGAGGTCACAGCCCCGCACGCGCTCGCTCCGGAACAGGAACAGAGCCCACGCGCCGTACAGGCCGGCGGTGCGGCCGACACCGACATGGAGGAGGAGTCCGCCGTCGAGGCCGGAGGCGTCCGGCAGGGTCAGCACCCCGAGGCAGACCCCGAGGAAAGCACTGAACCGGGACTCCGGAGGCAACGGTGATCAGCCGGTCCGGGCCCTGTCCTCGGCGCTGCCGGAGGACCGGCCGCCAGGCCGTTCGTGCTCGGTGCGCGCGGTGTCCAGGAGAATCCGCCAGGACGTCACCGTCGGACGCCGACGCAGCAGGCTGCGCCTCTCCCGCTCCGTCATGCCTCCCCAGACCCCATGCTCGATGCGGTGGTCCAGGGCGTAGGCGAGGCACTCGGTGCGCACCGGGCAGCCGTTGCAGACGGCCCTGGCCCTGTTCTGGGCCGCGCCCTCGACAAAGAGGTCGTCGGGGTCAGCGGTACGGCACTTCGCCCGTGCCTGCCACTCTTCCTCACCCGTGATCATGCCGCCGCCGTCCTCTCCCCTGCCCCCGCACCGAGGCGGATGCACAGACCGTACGACACCCGCGCGGGAAGCCAAGCGCCTCGCCGGGCCGGAACTCCATCGGATGACAGCCCTGTTGACAGCGGTCGAGACGGCAAGCAGGGCGCCGGTCATGCCGACAGGGCCGCACTGCATGTCAGCCAAGGGTGCGACCATGCGCCCAGGAGGCGAGAGTGAAGATCGGGTGAGCCCACACACACCAGCTGGACTTCGACCGTCTGATGGAGCCCATCCTGTACAGGACCCTCAGCAGTGAGGGCAGTACCGAACCGGTCACCGGCCGCGGCCGCAACCGTGGAATCCGCATGCGCATCGTCCGGAACAGCGAGCTGGAGATCGTCCAGCTGTTTTCACCTCGCCGGCTTCCCCACCTCCGCGCGCAGCCGGCGCCGCGCGATCCGTGCATCGTTCGACCGGGCGGCCCGGCTGCGACCGCACATCTGGACGCTGGTCGTACCGCGCACGCTCAGCGATCTGGAGCGCGCTTTCATCCAGGATCCTGCAGGCGGCGCGGCGCTGCCCGAGATCCAGAGCGAGGACCGTGCGCGGCTCGACGCGTATCCCGCGGCGTTCCCGGACCTCGTGGAGCAGCGCAGCGTCAAGCCCGGCCATGCGCGATCAGGGCTGCATGAGGCAGGATCAGTACACCGCCCGGACCAGTGAACTCCGCGCACAACGACTCGAAATGGCGTCTGATCTCGTCGATGACCACCGGGTTCTGACTCGTCACGGTCTGACCGATCGTCGCCACGCCGGCGGCCGGTCCGCTCCACCACTCCTCAGGCGTGGTCCGGTGGTCCCAGACCACGGTGTCGCAGACGACGTCCGTCAGACCCGTCTCACGGAGCAACGCGGCAAAGCCCTCTTCAGTACGGGGGAAGTCGTCTTCGGCAGCGAGGGCCGGCAAGTGAGCCGGCCGGGTGACGCCTGCCGCCGGACAGCCCTGCCCAGCAGCGTCTGCCCGGCGGCCGCGGGAACCCCCCAGACGGTGACGGCTATCCGCCCGCCAGGACGCGTCACCCGCCGCAACTCCCTCAGGGCCTGCCGAGGCTGTCCGACATGGTTGAGGACGAAGTCGCCGACCGTGGCCTCGAACTCGTCGTCGGCGAACGGCAGCTGCGGCAGTGCGGCAAGCTGCACGTCAGCTTCCGGAGCTGCCAGCGCGGCCTGGGCGACCATGCCAGGTTCAGCGTCCACCGCCGTCACCTCCGCTCCCCGCCCACAGGCAAGAGCAGCAGCAGTGCCCGTGCCCGCCCCCACATCAAGGACCCGCACACCCTCCCCGACCCCAGCAGCGTCGAGGAGCCCAGGCACCGCATACGCGCAGAGCCCGGCAAAACTCGCAGCACAGGCATCGGCCCGTCCCGCCCACACCCGCCGCTCGGACTCATCAAACGCCGTCTGCACTACGCGCCCCCTCCCCAGAACAGCCGCCTCCGCGACCGCAGTCCCGCAGAGCCGACACCCACCCGCAGCTGATCAGCAGCGGCCGGAGATCAGAAGCATGCACCAACGCCGCCACCCGCAGCCATCCCCTTGATTCGCAGAGTCACCCGCAGTGCAGTGGCACTGCTGCCGGCATCCCCCCGCCGGACTCTTCCATCAGCGGGCGCTCGCCGACCGCACCCCGGCTCGGAACCCGATCCTCACCCAAGCCCGGGAAACAACCCCCTTCGCGACACCCGAAAAACGTGCCGGGAGCCACCGCCCAGACGTGGACCCTCACCACAGACAGCAGGGCGCCCGCTGCCCGTGAAGACCAGCAGACCCTGCTGTCTGTGGTGAGACCCCCGTGATTGCGGAGGGGACGTCGACGAAGGCCGTCATCACGCCGAGGCAGACCACCAGGAGGCCGAACCAGCGGGACCGCCCGCCGCCGGGGCCCGCGGACCGGGAAGCCTGAGCGGGAACGGACGCCGCCGGGGCCCGCGGTGCGGGAAGCCTGAGCGGGAACGGACGCCGTCATCGGGGCGGCACCGCCCTCTTCTGCGACACGGCCAGCGACACCACGCCCGCGGCGGCCATGAGAGCCATCGTCACCAGCCACGCGTGCCGGTAGGTGTCGAGGGAGGCGCCACCGGAGGCGGTGCCGAGCACGGCGACCAGGACGCTGATGCCGACGACCGAGCCGATCTGCGTCGACATGGTCACGATGGCGCTGCCGGTGGCGGCCTCCTCGGGACGCAGGCCGACGGTCGCGGACGAGACGACGGCCGGCAGCGCCAGCCCGGCGCCGAACCCGAACAGCAGCCAGCAGGGGAACGCTCCGGAGAGGTAGTTCGGGTCGTCGTGCAGCAGGAGGACGAAGAGCAGGATGCCGGCGGAGGCGATCGCGCTGCCGACCGCCGCGACGGCACCGGCCGGGATCCGGAAGCGGCGCTGGAGGGTCTCACTGATGGTGGCCGCCGCCGCGAAGCCGACCGGGCCGGGAAGGCCCGCACATCCGGTCCTGATGGCGGAGTAGTGCCAGTGGTCCTGCATCCAGAGGATCGACGACAGCAGGAGGCTGCCGAACGAGGCCACTTGCAGCATGCCGGCCAGGTTCGCCGAGGCGAAGATCCGGTCACGGAAGAGCGACAGGTCGACGACGGGTACCCGGTGCCGTGCCGAACGGAACAGGAACGCCACCAGCCCGACCACTGCCACAGCCAGGGATGTGACGACCCGGGTGTCCGACCAGCCCCAGCCGGGTGCCTTCACGATGCCGAGGGCCAGGGCGCCGACCACGACGATCAGCAGGACGCCGCCGAGCAGGTCGGGGACACGGGCGTCCTGTTCGTGCCTGGCGTCGGAGACGAGCCGGGCGGCCAGCGCGATGGCCAGCAGTCCGAAGGGAATGTTCACCAGGAACAGCCACCGCCAGGATGCCTGGACCAGCAGCCCGCCGAAGACCGGTCCGCACACCCCGGACAGCGAGCCCGCGGTGAACCAGATCCTGACGTAACGCTCCACCTTGCCAGCGGGGGCACCCGTCAGGACCAGGCCGAGACTGGCGGGAGTCAACAGCGCTGCGCCCACCGCCTGGAGAGCGCGGAAGACGACCAGCACCCATACGCCGCCGGACAGGGCAGCCCCGAGACTCGCCGCAACGAAGACACCCATGCCGAGAAGGAAGCCGTTCTTGCGCCCGAAACGGTCGGCGAGCCGTCCGGCAGGGACGAGAAGGGCGGCGAAGACGATCGCGTAGCCGTTGAGCACCCAGCTCAGGTCCGACAGCGAGGCCGAGCCCACGCCCTGGCCGATGTTCGGCAGGCCGACGTTGGTGATCCAGACGTCGAGCTGGCCGAGGAAGCTCGCCATCGCCAGCACGGCGAGGATGAGAGCCGGACGGGCTTTCCAGGAGTCTTCACCTCCCTGCTGCGTCAGCGGAAGGGTCATCTGATCGTGCGAAGGCATACGACTTGTCCGTTCCGTGGGCTTTGAGGGGTGCCGAGAGCGGCCGGCAGCCCAGTTCTGGACCGCTTCGCCAAGAACCCTACGAAGTTCTGGAACGACATGTCAAGAATGCTTGGGGAGCCCGCACACCGGGCGTGCCGTCACGTCCGCCCCGACTCCGCCGTGCGGCGGAACAGAGCCCGGCACCCCCGGGGAGAGGTGCCGAGATGCCGAGATGCCGGTGCAACGCCGCCCGCAGGGACGCGGCGGCACCGAAGCCGGCGAGGCGGCCAGCGGCCGACCTGCTCGACCGGAACGGCGCTCGCCTCCAGCAGTTCCCGCGCCCGGCCGACACGCACACCGGCCAGCCAGGCCACCGGCGCGCTGCCGCCCCCCTCCCGGAAGCGGCGGATGAAGAGCCGCCGGGACACCCGAGCCCGCTCCGCGAGGCCGTCGACGGCGAAGGCGGCCCCGAGGCTGCCGAGCATCCGCTCACGCAGGGGAGCCAGTCCGTCCCCGCCGGCCTCGCGACGGAACCGTCCGACGAACCGCACCCGGCCCCCCGCCGGCGTGGCGGCGCGACAAGGTCCCGGACACAGACGTAGACGCCGGCGCCGCACCCAGGCCGGTGCAGCGCCGGCGCCCCCCCCCTCCAGCCCCCCCTCCCGGCCCCATCGCGGCCGGCCTGACCCACATCCGCGGTTGCTGCACGTTGCACGAGACGCGGCCGGAAGGCGGCCGAGCCGGGAGGACGTCGAGCCGGGAGGACGTCGAGCCGGGAGGACGTCGAGCGTCAAGCCTGACGCACGGCTGTTCGTGCGGGAGCTGCCTGGCCCCCGACTCGGACCGGGTGTTCCCGGTGCATGCTGTCGATGGCCGCCGCAATGGTGGATGGGCTGCCGAGGAGATCGCCCATGCCGACGGTGAGGCGGTCCGTACCGAATCGGGCCATCTGCGCGACCGGACAGGCTGCGCTGCCGGCGTCGGCGATGTCCCCGGGGACGCCGATCGACCAGGCGAACATCCGAGCGGCTGCCCGGCCGCGCCGGTCCGGGATCGAACAGGCGTACCAGCCCAGCAGGCCGTAGCGGCCGCAGGCGCCACGCAGCAGGGCGAAGTCCGGGGAGAAGCCGGCCAACGCGGCACGCGACCGCACTGGCAGGAGAAGCCTCGGCCGCCCGTTCGAAGCCACACAGGCGTCGCCGACGACCCCTCCGCCAGCCAGGCCAAGGGCAGCTGCGACCGCCCTCAGCCCGGGAGGC
Source organism: Streptomyces sp. NPDC008092 (assembly GCF_042957285.1). Taxonomy (NCBI): domain Bacteria; kingdom Bacillati; phylum Actinomycetota; class Actinomycetes; order Kitasatosporales; family Streptomycetaceae; genus Streptomyces; species Streptomyces sp. NPDC008092. Next base: position 348,771 of record NZ_JBIBHY010000012.1, on the reverse strand, counting down.
CGGGCGACGCACAGGCCCACCGGGCCCGACTCGAACGACGCTGTCACACTCTCGCGGTTGCGGACCGCCCAGCCCACGAAGCTGCGGCTCGCCGTACACAGCACGGCGCGCTGGCCGCTGCCGCCTGCGCGTACGGCGAGCAGCACCAGGACCGCGACAGTACCGTGACCGCACACAGGCAGTACGCCCTCGGCGGCGAAGAACCCGAGCAACTACGAGAGACGGCCGCGCCCAACTCCGCCGGCACCGACGAAGACGGCGTGCCAAATGCCCACTTCCCCGGGAAAACGGCACCCCTCCACGCCGGTGAACAACGCTTCGTCCAGAACAGCCGCCGGACTGCCGCCCCGGCCCAGCCGCTGACACACGCCGATAACCACCACCCCCGCCACCACACCAGATCGGTCGCCAGCAGCACCGCCAGATCCAACGCAGGCGCGCTCCACGTCAACGCGCCGACCGAGATGAGGCCGACTCCCGTCTCGGCGATGGCGCAGACACCGTCCAGACAGACGGTGCCCGAAGCCACCAGCAGAATCCAGGAGACATCGGCACACCCGGCCCGCAATCACACGACCCATCCGATGCCAGCCACCGGCACACTGCCGAACATGACCCAGCACGCCCCAGCATCCAGAACCCCAACAACCAGCACCACAGCCAGCACCACGACCAGCACCACGACCTGCACCCCCCACCCCCCACCCAATACACACCACCCGATACACACCACCCCACACCCATCACCCCGGTCACACCACCAACCACAGCAAAATAACTCCCCCCTCAACAACCACCACCACAAAGTCAAACCGAAGATTGCGGAACAAGTCAGCGTACGTCGACGTAGTCGCCGGTGGCCCCGGCCGTGGAGGTAGTGCTGTCGCCGCCGTAGTACCAGCGCCAATAGCCATCGACCTTGGCCTTGGCCGTGGTCTTCAGGGCGCCGCCGCGGCCGGTGGTTACCGTCTTGACAGTGGTGTAGGTGGAGGTGCCCGCCTTGCGGAACTGCAGCTTGACCGAGCGGCCGGCGTAGCCCGCGTACTTGTGGGTCGACCAGTCGGCGCGGGTCAGCTTGCCGGTCACGGTGAGAGTGGCGTTCTTGGCCACCGGCTCCGGGGCAGCGTTGGCGGTCAGCTTGGCAAGCCGTCGTACCGTGAAGGTGGCGGCTCTGTCCGTGCTGACCCAGTCGCCGTCGTTGGCATACACATAGGCCTCGACGTACCAGGAGTCGTCGGCCGGGCCGTTCCCGTAGAAGTTGCTCGTGTCCACTGTCCAGGAACCGGTGCAGGACGTGGTCGTGGCGCTCACGGCGGTGCAGGTCAGACCCCGGTCCGCCGCCTTGTAGAGGTAGGACGGCAGCCTCACATGAAGATTCATTTCCCTGATACCGGAGTTGTCCTGGGCCGTGACACTCACCGGGAAGGACTTCGGCGCCGTGGCGCCCAGCGCCAGTCCATGCCCGCCGTTGACGACCACGTCGGTGATGGTCGTGTTGCCGTCGGCGTGAGCGGCCGGGACCAAGAAGGTCGTCAGGGCCGACAGAGCCAGGGCGCCGGTCAGCGCGGTGGTCAGGCAACGTCTACGCATGCGATACCCCCAGGTCGACTACCGGCCCGCCGAGCCTGGCCGGCCGCTGGCCCCGTCCCCGCACACGATTGACGGGCGAAGACGCGGACGACGCCCATCCTTCCAGACGCGGGCCCCAGAATGATCAGAAAGACTACGCAACCGGGTACGCATCCCGCGTCCGCGCTGACAGCTCCGCAGGTTCACCCGCACCGTCGGCAACCCCAAGCTGCAACTCGCCCACCCGGGAACACCAGGCTCCGGCTTCCTGAGGTTAAAAGACAAGCTGAGTGCCTGTTTCTGGACCCGGAAGCCACAGTTCAGCCCGTCAGTGTCCGAGATGCGAAGTTCGCGGGAGGGTTCGCCGAACGATCACAGTGACCGTTTGGTAAACGGAACTGCGGGGGTGCGTGGGGTACGCGAACCGTCCCGGGTTCCGGGGCGGGTGCGTTCAGCGAGGCGGGCGGACACGCCCACGGCCGGGTGAGTGCACGCGGCCCCGGGACGGCCAGGGAAAGGTTGTGGTCATGAAGACCACTGTCACCTTCCGGGACATGTCCGGCGCGGACCCTGTCCGCCGGCGCGTCGAGCAGCGGGTGACAGCGTTGCAACCGCACCTCGACGAGGACGGTACCGCCCAGGTCGCCCTGAGCGCGGACGGTCATGCGGTCACTGTCGAGATCGGGCTGCGGCTCGGCCAGGCCGTCGCGGGGCTGGAGTCGGGGATCAAGTCGGCTTCGAAGCAGAGGGCCTGGCTCACGCCGCGCCCCGCACATGCTCGGCCGGACGGCCTGTCCGCGCCGTCCGGCGCGTGACACCACGAGATCGCCAAGGGAGATCGCATGCCTCTTCGTCCTGGTACCTACTCGATGGCACCCACCGGCTTCGGCGGCGACTACAGAAGGATCACCACCGCAACCGGACCTGGGGCGGGCAAGGGCGCGTACACCGCCACCCTCGACTCCGGCCGGAACCTCCCGGATCCGTTCTTCGGATCCGACAGCGGCGGGAAGGGGCCTGTCGTGTACGCCGACCGCGATTTCGGCGGCGACAGCCAGACCCTCGAAGCGGGCGACTACGACCTCCAGCGCAACGGAGGAGTCGGTGAGGACGTCATCAGCTCGGCCAAGGTGCCTGCCGGATGGACCGTCATCCTGTACGCCGACGGCTCCTGCAAGGGTGATTCCGTCACCCTGACCGCCGACACCCCCTACGTGGGCGACGCCCTCAACGACCGGACCTCCTCGATCCGGGTCACCGGCCCCCGCTGACGCGGCGCCGGCCCGGCGGGCGATACCGCAGACGCGCGAGTTGGGGAGCGGGCTCAAGGGCGGCGATCCGACGGGCCATCGGCTCAGCCTGACTGCCCAGACCGATGTAGCCCTCACGCATCAACCGGCCTCCTGGCCAAGGGGTTCGGAACCGGGTGCCGGAGCGGGCCGGGGGCGCCAGAACGTGGCGAGCAGGACGGCGGTCGCCGACACGGACACGCCGAGGGCGAGGCCCGCGCCCGTCCAGCCGTCCAGGTCGAGGCCGGCCATGTGGTCCAGGGATGCGCTGCCCGGTCCCAGTACGGCCAGTGCCAGGGACACGACGGCGAGCGTGAGGACGTACTCGTAACCCTCTGCGAAGACGAAGAAGCCGTGGGGGCGGTGGGCGAGGAGGCCCGCGACCAGCATCACCGAGATGACGGCCGCGCAGGCCAGCGGGGTGAGCAGGCCGGCCAGCAGCAGCACTCCGGCGCCCGCTTCGGTGAGCACGCTCAGCCAGGCCTGGAGGGTTCCGTGGGTCAGGCCCAGGCCGGTGAACCAGCGGGCGGTGCCGGCGATGCGGCCGCCGCCGCGCCAGTGGTTGAGTCCGTGCGCGATCATGACGACGCCCAGGACCATGCGCAGCAGCAGGGCGACGGCATCGGCTTGATTCATTGAGATCTCCCGTGTCGTGGCGCGCTGCGAGGCCGGTGTTCCGGCTCGGGGTGTGTCCGGCGCAGGTCCTCGTCGCCGTACTGGGAGGAGTCCGGCGGACGGGGGTGGCAGGGCCGTCCGTTGGGGGCGGTCTGCGGACCCAGTAGTAGTTCTCGACCGGGTTCGTCGATGTTCATCGCACCGGGCACCGGCTCCGGGTTGCTGTCCGTCACGTGTCCGACCTGAGGAGCAGGACTCCACTGGGCGCGAGCCCGCCGGTGCTGACCACGGCGACCCGGGCCCCGGGCACCTGGCGGGCTCCGCCGTCGCCGCGCAGCTGGACGATCGCCTCGTGGACGAGGCCCATGCCGTGGGTGCGGCCGTGCGAGAGCTGGCCGCCGTGGGTGTTGAGGGGCAACATGCCGTCGCGGGCGATGTTCTTCCCGCCGTCGAGGAAGTCCTTGGCCTCGCCGATGCCGCAGAAGCCGAGTGCCTCGATCCAGGAGAGGCAGTTGAAGGTGAAGCCGTCGTAGAGCTCGGCCACGTCGACGTCCGCGGGGCGCAGGGAGGTGCGGGTCCACAGGTGGGCGGACTGGCCGATGGTCTGGGGTTCGTGGGTGAGGGTGCTCTGGTCCCATTCGATGCGTTCGGTGATCTGGGTGCCGACGGCCTCGACGAGAACGGGCGGTCGGGCGAGGTCGCGGACGGTGTCGAGGGCGGAGACGACGACGGCCACGGCTCCGTCGCAGGGGACGTCGCAGTCGTAGAGGGCGAAGGGGGTGGTGATGGGGCGGGCCTGGAGGTAGTCGTCCATCGTCATCGGTTCGCGGTAGATCGCGGTGGGGTTCAGGGCGGCGTTGGCGCGCTGGTTGAGGGCGATCCAGCCGAGGGTCTCGCGGGTGGTGCCGTACCGGTGCATGTGGCGCTGGGCGTTCTGGGCGAGGGTGTGGGCGGCGGAGGTGGCGCCGAACGGTTTGAGCCAGCCGGGGTCCGCGCCGCCGGGCGGCGGGATCCTGCCCTGTCTGACCAGCTCGGCGTGGCTCGATTCCCACACCGTGCGGAAGCAGAGCACGTGGCGGGCCAGGCCGCCGGCCACCGCGAGCATCGCCGCGATGAGCGAGCCGCCGGGGCCGAAGGTCTCGCTGCCGCCGTTGTACCAGGTGGGACGGATGCCGAGGGCCGACTCCAGTGCGGTGGTGCCGCCTTCGGCGAAGCCGCCGTGAGCGCCGGCCCCGGGGTAGCTGGAGAGGCCGTCGATGTCGTCCAGGGTGAGGCCGGCGTCGGCGACCGCGGCCTGGCAGGCCTGGACGGTGAGGGAGAGCGGGGGGACCATCAGGCGGCGGCCGAGCCGGGAGGCGCCGATGCCGGTGAGAGCTGCCTTGTCCTCGAACTTCTCCGTGGTACGCATGGGCCGCACCTGACGGATCGCCCCGTACGGCTCGTCCTCGTCGGCCGGCGGATTCGCGGCTTCCCTCTGCTCCGCGGCCGGGCAGAACAGTGGCAGCCAGACCTCGCCGGCCTGCTCGAAGACGACCTCCATGCGCATGCCGAGGGCGAGTTCGCCGGGGTCGCAGTCGACGGCGTTGGTGGTGAGCCGGATGCGGGGGTCCTCGTCGAGCGCGACCTGGGCGACGACGTACGGCGCGGGAAGCCCGGGAAGGCTGAAGCGGTGGCTGACGGTGAAGCCGATGAGGGTCGCGGCCCCGGAGACGGCCCGAACGCCCATCTTCTGGCCTCGGCAGTGGCGGCAGACGGGCTGGGGCGGATGGATCAGGGAGGCGCAGGAGGTGCACTCCTGGATCCGCAGCCTGCCGTCCGCCCCCGAGGTCCAGAAGAACGCGTTCAGTTCCGTGATCAGGGGCAGGGGACGTCCCGGGGATCTGGCGGAGTCGGCGGATGCGGCGGAATCGGCTGAATCGGCCACTCTCCGGCCTCCCTTTCACTCGTCGCAGGCCATCCGAAGCGTCCCCGAACGACGGGCCGAGCCGGTCACCCTGGGTGCGGGGCGGATGAAGGTGGCGCATGCCGCGGATGATGCCGATGGCCTCGTGGCGCGTGGAGTTGGACCGTCGGCCGGCGCCCGGAGCCGGGGCGAAGTGGCGCGGTAGCTCCTCGGTGACCGAGTCCAGCAGGGTTTCCCGCTCCCGTCCGGGCCGGTCCCGCTCACCGGGACGCCGGGAGAGACGTTCCGGGGGCATGGGCGCCCGCCACGATGCCGGGCGAACGCGGTGACGAAGGCGGTGGCGAATGCGGTGGCGAATGCGGTGGCGAATGCGGTGGCGAAGGCGGTGGCGAAGGCGGTGGCGAAGGCGATTCGGCCGTCCTCGATTCGAACGAGGTGGCATCGGATTCGCGGGCGAAGCGGAGTGGGCGGTCCGCGTGAAGCTCGGTGTGAGGAACGGAGGGGGGAGCACTGCGCGACCGGCCGAGGAGGACCTGCGGTCGCGCAACTCCCGGCTCCCCGGTGTCAGTCGTCCCGTAGAGACGCGCACAGGCCTCCGTCGACGACGATGTCCACGCCGGTCACGAAGCTCGCCTCGTCCGACAGCAGGAACGCGGCGACGGCGGCGACCTCCTCGTTCCGGCCGGTTCGGCCCAGCGGTGTGCGCTCGACGAGTTCCCGTACCGACGCGTGCCGCGCCATCTCGAAGCGCGTCTGGGGGGTGTCGATCGCGCCGGGTGACAGTGAGCACGCCCGGGCGCCCACCGGTCCGAGCCGCACCGCCTCGGCGCGGACGAAGCGGTGCACGCCGTACGTGGCCCACGGGTACGCCCAGGCCGGGTCCTCGATGGCGGGGCCCACCGCGTCGCGGACCCGGTCCAGGAAGTCCTCCTGCAACGGGTCGTCGAGGACGGCGGCGACCGCCGGATCGGGTTCGACGTGAGCGATCAGCGGGGACACGGAGGCCAGGTAGACGAATGCCGTCCCGGCGGTGGCCAACGGGCGCAGCGCCTCGGCGAGTTGGGCGGCCGCGAGGTAGTCGGCCCGGAGCATCCCGCGCCAGTCGGCCTCCTCCGGAGCCACGTTCTCGGCGTGTACGACGGCCCGGAGCGTGCCCAGTTCCCCGATCCGGCCGGCGAGCCGGGCCGCGTCGTCGCGATCGGCCGCGTCCCCCACGAAGGGTTCGGCGGCGGCCCGCCTGCCGTGGCCCGACAGGTCCTTCGCGAACGCGGCCACGGCGGCCTCGTCCCGGTCGACGAGCAACAGCACGTCCACCATGTCGGCCAGGCGGCCGGCGCAGGCCTGCCCCGTCTCGCGACCGGCACCGGTGGCGATACCTACCGTGGTCATCCGCCGCTCCTCACTAGAGACACTCGTCACGGGTCGAGTGTCTCGCGAGTGGCGCTGTGCGGAGCTCGACGGGGCCCGGACGCCCTGTCACGGAGTGCAAAGGGTCTTCAGCCTGTCCGCCGCTGCGTCGATCTTGCTGGAGTCGGGGTTGGTGTCGCCGTTCAGGACGGCCTTGTTGTAGTCCTTGATCGCCTTGTTGAGGTCGTCGACGGCCTTGCCGACCTTGCCGTCGTCCGTCCGGTCGTTGATCTTGTCCAGGTTCTTCTCGATGGTGGTGATGGAGTCCGCGGTCCGTGCCGGGTCCTTGGCCGCGTCGGCGCCCGCCTGGTTGATGGCCGTGATGCTGTCGCTGATCGAGTCGGCGTTGGTGAGGCAGTCCAGTGAGTCGTCGGGGTCGCACCCGGTGGCCAGGGCGGCGGTGAGGGTGACGGCGGCTGCGGCGGTGGCGAGGGCGGTGGTGCGTCGGCGTCGGTCGACGGCCATGGGGTCGGTCCCTTCTGGCGGCGGCGCGCTCGCGACCACCGCCGGAATTCCTCGGCACGAGAGCTCGGCGCTCTCGGTCTCTGCCGTCAACGATCCCGTCCACCGCCCGACGCGACGATGGAGCGGACTCCCGGACGTCCGGTGTAGCCCGCTCCACCCCGTGCGTCAGACCGTCTGCGGGACCGGGGTCTCGGCCTCGCCGAGCCGCCTGCTCCTGGGCACGAGCGCGACCAGCAGCGTGCCGAGGGCGCAGCATCCGACGACGAGCCAGAGACCGTTGGTGAAGCCCTCGTCGAGGTAGAACTGGGTGCCCTTCAGGACCACTCCGTGCTGGGCCATGACCACGAAGGCCAGTTGGGAGACGATGATCTGGGCGACGCCCTGGGCGAGAGTCTGGGCGCCGTTGGCGAGGGCCTGTTCGGCGGGCGTGACCACCTCGATGATCATGATGGGGACGACGGCGACGACCATGCCGGTGCCCAGGCCCGCGAGCACACCCCAGCCGACGATCTGGGGGCCGTTGTGGTGCAGGTGGGTGCCGATGCCGTAGCCGATGACCGTGCACACGGAGCCGGCGGCGAGCAGGATCCGGGCGTCCACGCGGCGGGCGACCCAGCCGGTGCCCACGGCCCCGACGATGATCATCGCGCTGATCGGGCTGGTGACGATGGCGTTGTGGGTACCGGACCAGCCGAGGCCCTCGGAGACGTGCGGGATGTTCGGCATCAGCACCAGCAGCTGGATGACCACGCCGACGGCGCTGAGCGAACCGGCCGCCACGGACGTGGCCAGCAGCACGGTCCACACGGGCCGGCGCCGGGTCATGGCCGGCGGGAACAGCGGCTCGGCCACCCGGCGCTCGACGATCAGGAAGGCGACCAGCGCTACCACCGCGCCGGCGACGTAGCCGATGAACCTGCCGCTGCCCCAGCCCCAGTCGGCGCCCTCTCCCACCGCGTAGACGAGCCCGGTGACCCCGGCGCCGAGGAGGAGTCCGCCGGTCCAGTCCATGCGGCCCGCGCTCTGCCGGACGGGGCTCTCCGGGACGAAGAGGGCGACCATCGCGAAGCTCACCGCGGTGCTGACGGCCATGAACCACAGCACGCCGCGGAAGCCGTAGTCGTCCAGCAGCCAGCCGGCCAGGAACGGTCCGCCGAAGGCGACCAGTCCGACGCCGCCGGCGAGGATGCCGCTGGCGATGCCGACCCAGCGGCGCGGGAAGATGTCGCGGGTGATGGCGTACCCGATGGGCATCGTGGCCGCGTAGACGCCGGCGAGGCCGCGGCCGATCAGCAGGGTGCGGTAGTCGGTGGCGACGGCGGCGAGCAGGTCGCCCGCGAAGCCGAGGCCGGTGGCGACGAGCAGGACGCGCTTCTTCCCGAACAGGGCGGCGCCCTTGACCATGAACGGCAGGAAGAAGGTCCCTGTCAGCAGGGTCATCAGGGTGAACCAGGCGATCTGGGTGGTCCGGAAGTGGATCGCGACGTCGGCCTGGGCGATGCCGGACAGCGCGGCGACGAGCGACACCAGCTGGACCGTCCACAACAGCGCGACGACGACGAGCACGTTGCGTGTGGTGGAGCGGGATCTGTCGTCCGCCTGCGGCGGAACGGTCTGCGTCTGGGACATGGGGGCCTTCCGTGGACGGTCGGGGGCGCGGGGAGCCGCCGCGGACAGACACGGCCTGATGCGCCTTGCCGGAGGGGAGATCGGACGGCACAGCGGTGAGCGGGCCGATCCGGGTCGCCGACGTATCTCGTCGGCCCATGAGTGGTGCGGGGCGCCCAGGTACGGGCGTCGCACGTAACGTAGACCTAACGGTCGGTACAATCAATCCTTCGCGCCGCGGAAAATCTCGATGAGACGGTTGTTTCCGGGACAACACGAAAAAGCCGCGCGAACAGCCGAGTTCGCGCGGCAACAGAAGGAGCCCGGTGTCGTCAGACGCTGCTCACGCGTCCGCGGCCCCCGTCCCGAGCTGCCCGAGCTGGTGCTTGAGGAAGGCCCCTGACCACGCCATCAGGTCGGAGGGGACGTAGTAGCCCTTCTCGTCGTTGATGGCCTCCCAGTTCGCGGCCACGTCCTCGACCGAGGCGGCACCGCCCTCGTGGGCGTATCCCTCGGTGGAGGCGAGGAAGAGGCGCGCGAAGCGTCCCGCGCCGGCGGTGTAGGTCTCGCCGCTGACCGGGCAGCTCTCGTGCGCGAGGTAGGCGACCATGGGCGCGACGGCGTCGGACGGCATGTACGGCATGCCCGGGGCGGCCTCGGCGGGCTCCTCCTCGGGGCCGCCGCCCATCCGGGTCATGGCGGCCGGCGCGATCAGGTTGACCTTGATGTTGTGCGGCTCCCCCGCCAGCTTCGCGCTGCGGGCCATGCCGACAGTGCCCGCCTTGGCGGCCGCGTACGACAGGTTGTTGTCCATGCCGAACATGCCGCTGGAGGTGGTCAGGACGACCCGGCCGTACCGCTGCTCCACGAAGTGCGGCCAGGCGGCGCGCATCGTGTTGAACGAGCCGACGAGGTGCACGGCGAGGTGGCGCTCCAGGTTCTCCGCGTCGATGTCGGGCAGGCCCGCGTACCGGATGATCCCGGCGTTGTTGACGAGGATGTCGATGCGGCCGAAGTGCTCGATCGCGGTGTCGACGACGGCCTGGCCGCCGGCCGGCGTGGAGACGTCGTGGGTGTCGGCGACGGCCTCGCCGCCCGCCGCGGTGATCCCGTCGACGGCCTTCTGCGCGGGACCGGCGTCCGAGCCGTCGCCCTCCATGGAGCCGCCCAGGTCGTTGACGACGACCTTCGCCCCGCGCGCCGCCAGGAGGCGGGCATGGGCCCGGCCGATGCCACGACCCGCGCCGGTGACCACGGCGACGCGTCCTTCGAAGCTCAACTTGCTCATGCCTGACTCCTGTTGTGCGGCGGTTGCGTGCGGGATACGGAACGCCGGTTCCGTCCGGGCGGGCGGAACCGGCGGTGCTGCGGGGCTCTCGGGACGCTCCGGCTACCAGGTGACGGGCAGCTCGCTGATGCCGAAGGCGAGCGCGTCGGAGGGCCGGAATTCGAGTTCGTCCCGGTCGACGGCGAGGCGCAGGGTCGGGACGCGCCGGTAGAGGGTGCCGTAGACGACCTGCAGTTCGATGCGGGCGAGCTGCTGGCCGAGGCACTGGTGGATGCCCCAGCCGAAGGCGTGGTGGTGCCGGGAGTCGCGGGCGAGGTCGAGTTTCTCCGGGTCGGGGAACGCCTGCGGGTCCCAGTTGCCTGCGGGCAGCGGGACGACGATGCCGTCACCGGCCCTGATCTCGGCGCCCTCGAACTCGAAGTCCTCGGCGGCGATCCGGCGCTGCCCGAACTGGGCGACGGTCAGGTAGCGCAGGAGCTCCTCGACGGCGGGTGCCGCGTCCTTGGTGTCCTCGATCCCGCGCAGCCTGGCCAGCTGCTCGGGGTTGTCCATGAGGAGCGCCGTGCCCACCGTGATCATGGTCGCGCTGGTCTCGTGACCCGCGATCAGCAGGATCATGGAGAGCAGGGTCGCCTCGGGAAGGGTGAGGTCGCCGTCCTTGATGCGCGCGGCGAAGTCCGAGAGCACGTCCTCGCCGGGCTCCTCCATCTTCTTCTGGAGGAGTGCCGCCAGGTAGCCGCCCAGCGCCTCGTTGGCGTGGTTCTGCTCCTCGGTGGTCTTGTCGCTGCGGGTGGCGAAGGAGGCGTGCTCGTGGAAGAACTCGTGGTCGTCGTACGGCACTCCGAGCAGCGCGCAGATCATCAGTGAGGGCAGCGGGAGCGACAGCGCGTGGACCAGGTCGACGGGTTTGGGGCCCGCGAGCATCTTGTCGATGAGGTCGTCGGTGATCCGCTGGATCTCCGGGCGCAGCGCCTCCATCCGGGGACGGGTGAAGGGCCGCGTCATCATGCGGCGGATCCGGGTGTGGTCGGCGCCGTCCGCGTTGAAGATCGTCAGCGGGTGCAGGTGCGCGGACTCCGCCATGGCCCGGTTCGGGTAGGGGAACCCGGCCTGCTTGTCGTCCGAGCTGACCCGGGTGTCGGACAGGATGGCTCGCTGGGCGGCGTGTCCGGTGACGAGCCAGGGGGTGCTGCCGTCCCAGATCCGGCCCCGGCTGACCGGGCCCGTTTCGTTCAGGGCGCGCAGCCCGGGCGGCGGAGCGAAGGGGCACTTCGCGTCCCGGTCGTCCTGGTAGTGGTAGACCTGCTCGTCGGGGGCGGTTCGGGCCTCTGCCTCGGCCATGGGTTCTCCTACGGTGATGGGGTGGGGGGAAGGAGCGGGCTCGGGTGGCGGGGGTGCTGCCTACTCCTCGATGCGGATGGCCAGCGCCGGGCACACCGCGGCCGCGTTGCGGACCTCGTCGGCCAGTTCCGCGGGCGGGTTCTCGTTGAGGACGACGACGATGCCGTCGTCCTCGCGCTGGTCGAACACCTCCATGGCCGCGGCCACGCACTGGCCGGCCGCGACGCACTTCTCCTCGTCGACGACAACCTTCATCGGTCTCTCCGGATCCTTCAGGGGGCGGGGGTACGGAAGGCGTCGACGATCTCCTGTCGACGCACTCGGGCCTGCTTGGGCATGTTCCAGCCGAGGACGCCGGTGACGACGCCGTCCAGCCGGTAGCGGGCGACGAACCGGCGGGCCGCCAAGTCGCCCTCGACGACGTCCACTTCGGCCTCGGGCGGCAGGAAGCCGTGCACCTGGAGCTTGGCGTCGAACTGGTCCGTCCAGAAGTAGGGGACGGGCGCGTACGGCCGGTCCTCGCCGAGGATCGCCGCGGCTACCGCCATGGCCTGCTCGGTGGCGTTCGTACGGTTCTCCAGGCGGACCGGGCGGCCGAGCCGCTCGTGGTGCCAGCGGGCCACGTCGCCGACGGCGTAGATGCCGTCCGCGGCCCGGCAGCGGGTGTCGCAGACCACGCCGTTGTCCAGCCGCAGCCCGCTGTCCGCGAGCCACTCCGTCGCCGGGACGGCGCCGATCGCGACGACCACGACGTCGGCCGGCAGCGTCTCTCCGCCGGCGAGCCGTACGCCTGCCACCCGGCCCGCTCCGTCGTCGGTGAACCCGGTGACGCCGTTGCCCAGGCGCAGCCGGACGCCGCGTTCGGTGTGCAGTTCGGCGAGCACGCCGGACACCAGGGGGCCCACCTGCAGGGCCATGGGGGCGTCGAGGGGGCCGGTCAGGGTGACGTCCAGGCCGATCCTGCACGCGGTGGCCGCGATCTCGGAGCCGAGGACGCCTTCGCCGACGACCACCAGCCGCCGGCCGGCCAGCAGGTCCTTGCGCAGCGCCAGCGCGTCGTCGAGGGTGCGCAGCACGTGCACCCCGGCGAGCGCGTCCTGGCCGGGCAGCCGCCGCGCCCGGACGCCGGTGGCGATCACGACGGCGTCGGCGGACAGCTTCCGGCCGGACTCGGTGCGCACGGTCCGGGTCGGCGGGTCCAGCGCGACGGCCGGGTCGCCGAGCACGAACTCGGCGTCCAGCGCCGACAGGACGTCCTCGGTGCGCAGCGCGGCCCGGTCGGGTTCCCACTCGCCGGCGAGGACCTGCTTGGACAGCGGCGGGCGGTCGTACGGTGCGTGGGGCTCGTCGCCGAGCACGGTGAGGGTGCCGCCGTACCCCCTGCGCCGCAGCGCTTCCGCGGTGGTCAGCCCGGCCGCGGAGGCGCCCACCACCAGCACCCGGTCCGGGGCGGTCATGCGAGCACCTCGCCGACCGTGGTCCCCCTGGTGATGCCGTCGTTCGTCATGCGTGACTCCGTTTGGGTCTCTGGTGCGGTGTCCGTCCCTGAAAAATAGACCGACCGGTCGGGAGAATCAATTCGGTCCACATAAGGACGCCCCTGAACGAGGGGAAAGCGCCCCGGCGGAGACGGACACCGCGAACGTGCCGGCCGTACGGCGGCGGGGCTCAGACGAGGTAGCGTCCGCCGTTGGCACTGAGGCTCTGGCCGGTCACGTAACCGGCCTCTTCGGAGGCGAGGTAGGCCACCGCGTAGGCGATGTCCTCGGGCTGTCCGGCCCGCTTCATGGGCATGGTCGCCGCGGCCGCCTCGACATCGACCGGACCCTCACGGACCAGCGGGGTGTCGATGAAGCCCGGCGGGACGTGGTTGACGGTGATGCCCTTGTCGGCGTACTCGATCGCGAGGGCCCGGGTGAGGCCGATGACGCCGCCCTTGGAGGCCGCGTAGTGGGCCATCGCAGGGGCGCCGGTCTGCGCGGACGAGGAGGAGATGTTGACGATCCGCCCCCAGCCGGCCTCCAGCATGTCCGGCACCAGTTCCCTGGTGACCAGGAACGGCCCCTTGAGATTGATCCCGATCATGCGGTCCCAGGCGGCCTCGCTGATGCCGGTGAAGGGCACGTAGGCGGTGGTACCGGCGTTGTTGACGAGGATCGTGACGGCGCCCAGTTCCTCGCGGGTCCGGGCCGCCGCGGCGGCCACGGCCGTGGCGTCGGCCGCGTCACCGGCCACGGCGATCGCGGTGCCGCCCGCCTCCTGGATCTCGGCGGCGGTCTTCTCCGCGCCCTGGGCGTTCAGGTCCCAGACGGCGACCGACGCGCCGCGCGAGGCGAGGACGACGGCGATCGCCCGTCCGATTCCGCGGGCGCCGCCGGTGACGACCGCGACCTTTCCCTGCAGTGTCATGCGTGCTCCTTGTGTGCCTGATGCGGGTGCCGTACGGCGCCCGTCACTCGCCCAGCGCCTCGCGCGCCGCAGTGCGGGCCGCCACCGCGCGGGGGAAACCCGCATAGCCGGCGGCGTGGTAGACGACCTCGGCGATCTCGTCCTCGGTCAGTCCGTTGGTCAGTGCGATCCGGACGTGCGTCTTCAGCTCGGTCTCGGCGCCCAGGGCGATCAGAAGGCCCAGCGTGACCAGGCTGCGGTCCCGGGGCGCGAGCCCCTCGCGACCCCATAGCGCGCCCCAGACACTGGTCAGGCCGATGTCGACCAGCTCCTCTCCGAGCCGGCCGTCGCGGAGGTCGACCTCTCCCTCCGGGAAGACCCCGGGCAGGGCCGCGCGCATGGCCTTCCAGCCGGCGGCTCGCAGGTCAGCGGTGGTCCCGGACCCCGCTGCGGTGGGTTCCTGGACGTCCTTGGTCGTCATGTGCGACTCCTCTGCCACGACATGGTGCGGTGCCCCTGAGCGAAAGTTAATTCAAACGGTCGGTACAATCAATCCATCCCGCCGATCCGGTCGTCCGCACCGCGGACCGAGCCCACCGCGCGGCGGGATCTCCCGGGAACCCGAAAACCCGCGACCCCGGACCATTGATCGGGCCCATCACCTCCCCTACGCTCGGCCTGAATATTCGACCGACTGGTCGAAACATCATTCAAGGCGCACGCGGGAGCAGCGGCCCCTGTCACGTTGGAGGGCAGATGAGCGAATCGACAAAGGCGCCGGAAGCGGTGCCCGCCGCACAGGCACAGGCGCCGGAGCAGGGCGTCGTGGACGTCCTGGTGATCGGCGCCGGTGTCACCGGCATCTACCAGCTCTACCGGGCCCACGAGGCCGGCTTCTCGGCGCAGTTGCTTGAGGCAGGCACCGGTGTGGGCGGCACCTGGTACTGGAACCGCTACCCCCAGGCACGCTTCGACTCCGAGAGCTACACCTACGGCTACCTGTTCTCCAAGGAGCTGTGGGAGGAGTGGGAGTGGTCGGAGCACTTCGCCGGCCAGCCGGAGATCGAGCGGTACTTCAACCACGTGGTCGACCGCTTCGACCTGCGGCGCCACATCTCCTTCGGCGCCAGGGTGACCTCGGCCGTCTGGGACGAGCCGGCGGGCACCTGGACCGTCCGGACCGAGGACGGCACGGAGCGCCGGGCGCGGTTCCTGGTCGCGGCGACCGGCATCCTCTCGGTGCCGTTCGTCCCGGAGATCCCGGGCCGTGCCGACTTCCGCGGCGAGCAGCACCACACCGGCCGCTGGCCGAAGACGCCGGTGGACTTCGCCGGCAAGCGGGTGGCCCAGATCGGCACCGGCTCCAGCGGGGTGCAGATCGTCCCAGCGATCGCCGACGAGGTGGCCTCCATCACGGTGTACCAGAAGGTCGCCGACTGGCTCACGCCGCTCAACAACCGGCCCATCACGCCCGGGGAACAGGCGGACCTGAAGGCGAACTTCGAGTCCATCCGCGACACGCTCAACACCTCGGTGAGCGGGTTCCTGCACCAGATCACCATGCGCTCGGGCCTGGAGGACACCCCGGAGCAGCGGCAGGCGTTCTACGAGGAGAAGTGGAACAGCCCCGGTTTCACCAAGCTCTCCGAGCACTACTACGACATGACCACGAACGCGACGGTCAACGAGGAGTTCTGCGCGTTCATCGCCGCCAAGATCCGCTCCATCGTCAAGGACCCGGCGACGGCCGAGAAGCTGATCCCCAGGGGGCACGGCTACGGCGGCCGGCGGCCCCCGTTCGGCACCGGCTACTACGAGGCGTACAACAAGCCGAACGTGCACCTCGTCGACATCAACGAGACGCCGATCATCCGCATCACCGAGACCGGCATCGAGACCGCGGACGGCGTGCACGAGGCCGACGTCATCATCTGGGCCACCGGCTACGACTTCGGCACCGGCGCCCTGAACCGGCTGGGCGTGCGAGGCCGTGACGGGCTCCCGCTGAAGGAGTACTGGGCGGACGGCCCGTCCACGTACCTGGGCGTCGCGACCGCCGGCTTCCCGAACTTCTTCTTCCCGGGCGGACCGCACGGCGCGCTCGGCAACAACCCGCGCTACTCCGGCGACCAGGTCGACTACGTGATGGACGTGCTCGGGTACGCGCGCGACCACGGCCACGACGTCGTCGCGGTCACCGCGGCCGCGGAGGAGGAGTGGACGAACCTGGTCAACGACAGCGAGGGCCAGTCCTCCTTCCTGAAGAGCAGCTACTTCTACGGGGCGAACATCCCCGGCAAGGCGATCAAGCAGCTGCTGAACCCGACCGGCCGGTGGAAGCTCCAGGAGCTGATCCGCGAGTCCGTCGCGAACGACCTCCCGGCGTTCTCCTTCGCCAAGGCGGCCGAGAAGCAGGCCTGAACACACCGGCACCCGTGCCGCCGGTCCCGTCACGGGGCGGGACCGGCGGCACGGGCGTTCGGCCGTGCCGGGTCGATCGGCCTGGTCACCTGAAGGACAGGACCCGCTTGCGGAACTGCCACGCCCCGTCCACGAGGGCCACCGTGTCCTCGTAGCTCCCGACGAGCTGCACGGCCCAGCCCTGCTCACCGCGTGCGAAGAACACCAGGTCGCTGGTGGCCGTCACCTCCTCGCCGGGGGGCGAGGTGATGACGGTGTTGCCCACGAGGTGCAGCTGCGGTGTCTGCGGCTCGAAGGCGCCGTAGGTCTCCCGGATCACGTCACGGCCCGCGAAGGTGCCCTGGCCGGCGATCTCGGAGACACCGTCCTCCGTGAACAGGTCGGCGACGGCACCGGCGTCACCCGCGTCGATGGCGTGCGCGTAGGCCGCGATGACGGACTGCACGCCGGCCAGGGCGGCTTCGGCGGAGATGGTCATGTGTCTTCTCTCTCAGCAGATACGGACGGGGGTGGGGTGAGCGGGTGCGGGCGCTACACCTGGAAGGTGCAGACGCGCCGCTGGATCAGCCAGGTGCCGTCGACGTGCCGCAGGGTGTCCTCGTAGTGACCGACCACCTGCGGTGCCCAGCCGGACTCACCGCGCTGGAAGAAGGCCACGTCGGTCGACGCGGTCGCCTCGTCGGGCCCGGAGGCGGTGACGACGGTGTTGCCCGCGAGGTGCAGCTGCGGCTGCGTGGGAGCCCAGCCCTTGAAGGCCTCGCGCAGGGCGTCGTGCCCCTGCACCGGGTCCATGCCCGGCAGCTCCAGGATCCCGTCGGGCGCGTACAGCGCGACGATGTCGTCGGTGCGGCCGGCGTCCTGGGCCTGGGTGTGCACGCCGATCACGGCACGGACCCCGGCCGCGACCCACGCCGGTGTGGATTCGCTCATTGCCTCTCCAGGTGCTAGACGTTTCGACCACTCAGTCTATTGATCCTCGCGAGTAATATGAAGTCCCAAATTCCAAGCTGTCACGCTTGTTGACCGCTCGGTACATTGCAAATAGCATGCGGCCACGACCGTCGACGGGGACCGTCGTCTAAGGAGGCGTTTTTATCGTGACGAAGCGTTGGAAGCAGCGGCCGCCGGGTTCGACGTGGGGCGATTTCGGCGAGGACGACGAACTCGGGCGCATCAACCTGCTGACCGCGGAGAAGGTCCTCCAGGGCGTGCGCGAGGTGGAGCACGGGGTCACCTTCAGCCTGAGCCTGCCGCTCGACTATCCGGGCGGGACCGCCCTCAACCAGCGGCGTTACCCGCCGATCCTGAAACCCACCGAGGACCTCGCGCACAACCAGGACGTCTTCTACAACGTGGTCGCGCGCGACCAGATCGACCCGTCCCTGATCGACGTCTGGTCCGACGACGTGGTGACCCTCTGGCTGCAGTACTCGACCCAGTGGGACTCCCTCGCCCACCAGGGCGCCGAGTTCGACGCCGACGGCGACGGCGAGGCCGAGCCGGTCTACTACAACGGCTTCCGCCCCGGTACCGATCTGGTGGGGCCGCAGGAGGACGCCAAGGGCGACGGCAGCGGGAGCGTCAGCTTCGCCCGCCACCTCGGCCTGGAGAAGATGGCGGAACACGGCGTCCAGGGCCGCGGTGTCCTCATCGACATCGCCCACCACCTGGGCACCGGCTACCAGGCGGTCAGCTACAAGCAGCTCCAGGAGATCATGGCCGCGGACGACGTGACCGTGGAGCCCGGCGACATGGTGCTGCTGCACACCGGATTCGCCACCCAGGTGCTCGCCTGGAACAAGGACCCGGACCCGGTGGCGATCCACCAGACCGCCGCGTACCTCGACGCGGACGACCCGGACATCCTCAAGTGGATCGCCGACTCGCAGATGTCGGCGCTGATCTCCGACAACTACGCGGTCGAGGGGGTCGGTGTCACCCAGGCCCAGGGCCGGCACACCCTGCTCCCGATCCACCACCTGTGCCTGTTCAAGCTGGGCGTCCCGCTCGGCGAGCTCTGGTACCTGCACGACCTGGCGGCGTGGCTGCGCGAGCACAACCGCAGCCGCTTCCTGCTCACCGCTCCCCCGCTGAACCTGCCCGGCACCCAGGGCAGCCCGCTGACTCCGGTCGCGACCGTCTGAACCACGGCCACGACCGGACCGCCGCCGGCCCATTCCTTGTCCTGCCGACGAAGGCGGGCCGGCGGCGGACACCACGAAGCGGCGGTCACCACGAAGGGGCGGTCACCACGAAGGGGCCCCGGGATCGGATCCCGGGGCCCCTTCGGCATTCCGTCGTGCCGACCTGCCGCCCTGCCGCCCTGCCGTCACACCGCCGCGATCCGCCGCAGCGTGTCGGCGATGGTGTCCCGCGAGGGCAGCCAGAGCCGTTCCAGGGCGGGGCTGTAGGGGGCCGGCATCGGCGGCGCGGCGACGCGTGTGACGGGCGCGTCCAGGTGCCAGAAGCCCTCGTCGACGGCGAGCGCCGACAGTTCCGCGCCGACACCGAAGTCCCGTACCGCCTCGTGGGCGATGACCAGCCGGTTGGTCTTGGCGAGGGAGGCGAGGACGGTCTCGCGGTCCAGCGGGGCGACCGTGCGCAGGTCGACCACCTCGACGCTCACGCCCTCGGTGGCGAGGAGTTCCGCGGCGGCCAGGGCGTCCTGGACCATCCGGGACCAGGAGACGAGGGTGACGTCGGTGCCCTCGCGGACCACCTTGGCCCGGCCCAGGGGGACGATATGGTCGGCCGGCGGCCGCGGCCCCTTGAGGCCGTACTGGAGGCGGTTCTCCACGAAGACCACCGGGTTGGGGTCCTGGATGGCGGCCCGCAGCAGGCCGTAGGTGTCGGCCGGGTCGGCGGGCATCACCACGGTCAGCCCGGGGATGTGCGCGAGCAGGGCCTCCAGGGACTGGGAGTGCTGGCTGCCGGAGGAGCGGCCGGCGCCGAACTGGGTGCGCACGACGAGGGGCATGGCGGCCCGGCCGCCGGTCATGAAGCGCAGCTTGGCGGCCTGGTTGAGGAGCATGTCCAGGGCGACGCCGATGAAGTCCATGTACATGATCTCGACGACCGGCTTCATGCCGGCCATGGCCGCGCCGACCGCCGCGCCGAGGATCGCGCTCTCGCTGATCGGCGTGTCGCGCACCCGGCCCGGGAACGCCTGGGCCAGGCCGCGGGTGAGGCCGAAGACGTTGCCGCCCGCGCCGACGTCGATGCCTGCGACGAACACGTCCGGGTCGGCGGTGAGTTCGTGCTCCAGGGCGAGGCGTACGGCGTCCATGGTCCGGAAGACCTCCCCCTGGGCGGGGGCGGGCTCGGGTACGGCGGTACGCGGGGCGGAGACGAAGTCGTAGAGCGTCTCGGGGGCGGGCTCCGGCTGGCTCCGGGCCCATTCCACGGCCGCCTCGATCTCCTTGTCGATCTCCTCGTCGACGGCGTCCACGAGCGCGGTCGCCACCCCGGCCGCCGCCAGGTGCCGGCGGGCGATGACCAGCGGGTCGCGTTCCTTGGCGGCCGCGACCTCCTCGGCCGGGCGGTAGCGCTCGGGGTCGCCCTCGTAGTGGCCGTGCCAGCGGTAGGTCTCGGCCTCCACCAGGACGGGTCCGCCGCCCGCGCGCAGGCGTGCCACCACGTCCGTCATCAGCGTCTTCACCGCGAGTACGTCGTTGCCGTCGACGTGCTCGTAGCCGATGCCGTATCCGGCGGCGCGGGCGGCGAGGGTGGCGCGGTGCTGCTCGGCGGCGGGCGAGAACTCGGAGTAGTGGTTGTTCTCGCAGAGGAAGACGACCGGCAGGTCCCATACGGCGGCCAGGTTGACGGCCTCGTGGAACATGCCCTGGGCGACCGCGCCGTCCCCGAAGAACGCCACCACCACGTCGCCCCGGCCGCGCAGCTTGGCGGCCGTGGCGACTCCCCCGGCGATCGGCAGTCCGGCGGCGACGATGCCGTTGGCGCCGTAGATGCCCATGCCGGGGTCGGCGATGTGCATCGAGCCGCCGCGGCCCCGGTTGGTGCCGGCGTCCCTGCCCATCAGTTCGGCCATCATCGGGGCGGCGTCCAGTCCCTTGGCCAGGACGTGGCCGTGGCCGCGGTGGGTGGAGGTGATGCCGTCGCGCTCGGTCAGCGGCCAGCAGGCGCCGACCGCACTGGCCTCCTGTCCGATGGACAGATGCAGGAAGCCGGGTATCTCCGTCGCCCTGTACAGGTCGGACGCCCGCTCCTCGAAGCGCCGGATGCGCCGCATACGGCGGTACATTTCCAGGAGGTCGTCCGCCGGAGCGGAGCCGGTGTGCTGCGGTGCCTGCGTCATGCGCGTCCTCGCAATGCTCACGCAGACGGCCTGGCCGTCTGTATTCCGTGTTTTAATGTACCGTTTGGTCTAGCAAACTGGAACGACACCTGGAGTCCGCTTCCCCCGGATGTGCCGAAGGCTGTTCGACGCGGGCCCGGGAGCCTGTTTCAATCGACACGTCGTCACATCACGCGGGGAGAGGAATCCATGCCACGTCCGCCGGGCCATGGACCGGGTTTCGAGGTCAGACGCCAGAAGATCATCGACATCGCGGCCTCGCTGTTCGCACAGCAGGGGTACGCGGCGACCTCCATCAACGACCTGGGTCGCGCGGTCGGGCTCGCCAAGGGAGCGCTGTACTACTACATCGGCTCCAAGGAGAACCTGCTGGTCGAGATCCAGTCCCGGGTGATGGGGCCGCTGCTCGCCCGGGCCCGCCAGATCGCGGACCTCGACGAGGAGCCGCTGCTGCGGCTGCGGCTGCTGTCGGAGTCGCTGCTGACGATCATCTTCCGGCGGCTCGACCACATCTGGGTCTACGAGCACGACTACCGGTCGCTCAGCGGCGACGAGCTCAAGACCCTGCTGGGGCAGCGCTCCGACTTCGAGGAGCTGATGGCGGCGCTGCTCTCGGAAGCCATGGCGCAGGGCACCTTCCGGTCGATGTCGCCGCGGCTGGCCACCCTGCAGTTCCTGAACCTGCACAACCACACCTATCAATGGGTGCGGCCGGAGGGGCAGTGGGACGCGGCGTTCCTGTCCGCCGAGTACTGCGCGACCCTGTTCCGCGGGTTCGGCGCGCCGGACCACGCCCTGCCGAGGGTCGAGGACCAGGCCGCGGCGTTCAAGCGCGAGCGGCCCGGTCTGCCGCTCGACCCCGAGGCCGAGTGGGAGCAGGTTCCCGCCGCCGGCTGACGTACGGTCCCGCGGTGTACCGACGCACACCGCGGGAACCCGCATCTGCTCACGCCTCGCCGACCAGCGCCCTGGCGATGACATTGCGCTGGATCTCGTTGGTGCCCTCGCCGATCTCCAGGATCTTGGCGTCGGCGTAGAAGCGGGAGATCTCCGACTCCCGGACATAGCCGTAGCCGCCGTGGATCTGCACGGCCTGGGAGGCGGCCCGGTTGGCGACCTCGGAGGCGTAGAGCTTGGCCATGGCGGACGCGGTGCTGTGCGGACGACCCTGGTCGGCGAGCCAGGCGGCCCGGTAGACCAGGCAGCGGGCGGCCTCCACTTCGGTGCCCATGTCGGCGATCTTGTGTCCGACGGCCTGGAAGTCCGACAGCGGGCGCCCGAACTGGTGCCGTTCGGTGGCGTGCTTGACGGCCAGGCCGAGCGCCGCCTTGGCCAGCGACAGGCCGAGCGCGGCGACGCTGATGCGGCCCTTGTCGAGGACGGAGAGGAACTGGCGCAGGCCGCCGCCCTCCTCTCCGATCAGGTGGTCGTCGGGGACGAAGCAGCCGTCGAAGACCAGTTCCCGGGTGTCCATGGCGTGCCAGCCGAGCTTCTTCAGCTTGTGGCCGACGGTGTAGCCGGGGGTGCCGGTCGGGACGTAGAAGGTCGCGTAGCGCTTGCGTCCCTCGTCGCTGCGGCCGGTCACGGCGAGGATGGTGACGCCCTGGCTGATGTCGGTGCCGGCGTTGGTGATGAACATCTTGGTGCCGTTGATCACCCAGCCGCCGTCCGCGCGGCGGGCGGTGGTGGCGATGCCGGCCGCGTCGGAACCGGCCTCCGGCTCGGTCAGGCCGAAGGCTCCGATGGCCTCGCCGGCCGCCAGCGGGGCCAGCCAGCGGTGCTTCTGCTCCTCGGTGCCGTAGGCGAGCAGCGGCAGGGTGGCTATGGTCGAGTGGGCGTTCCAGGAGGAGGCCACCGACTGGTCGGCGGCGCCGAGTTCCTCCATCACCGCGACGTAGGTGACCATGTCG
This sequence comes from Streptomyces sp. NPDC008092, assembly GCF_042957285.1. Taxonomy (NCBI): domain Bacteria; kingdom Bacillati; phylum Actinomycetota; class Actinomycetes; order Kitasatosporales; family Streptomycetaceae; genus Streptomyces; species Streptomyces sp. NPDC008092. The sequence goes on along the minus strand of NZ_JBIBHY010000012.1, from coordinate 326,252 downwards.
GAGCCGGCGCCGCCGTACTCCTCGGGCACCAGCATGCCCATCAGTCCGAGTTCGCCGAGCTTGGTGAAGACCTGGGTCGGGAACTCCTCGTTCTCCGACCACTGGGCCGCGTGCGGCGTGATCTCCTTGGCCGCGAACTCGCGGACCATCTCCTTGAGGGCGACGGTCTCCTCGGGCAGGTCGAAATCCATGTCGGTCATCCCTTCGGGGTCAGCAGAACCTTGAGGTGGCGGGCCCGGTCGGCGGCCAGGTCCGCGAAGACCCCGGCTCCCGCGGAGAGCGGGAAGCGCCCGGTGACCAGCGCCGAGGCGTCCAGGCGCCCGGTGCTCATCAGGTCGATCACGCGGGGAATGTCGAAGTTGTAGCCGAGCGTGCCGAGCACGGAACGCTCGTAGAAGACGAGCTGCCCCATGTCGAACTCGACGCTGCCGTGGCCGACTCCGGCGAGCACGACCCGGCCGCCGCGCCGGACGGTGGCGACGGCCTGGGCGGCCAGCCGGGGCACGCCGGTCGCGTCGATGACGGCGTCCGGGCCGATCCGGCCGGTGCGCAGGAACACCTCGCGGCGCACGTCGGTCTCCGTCGGGTCGAAGGCCTCGGTGACACCGAGGCCGAGCAGCATCTCCCGGCGCTCCTTGAGGGGTTCGCTCACATAGAGGCCGGCCGCGCCGGCGATCCGGGCCGCGAGGACGACGGCGACGCCGATGGGCCCGCCGCCGACGACCAGGACGTTGTCGCCGGGCCGCACCCCGGCGCGGGTCACCGCGTGCAGGCCGACGGCCAGCGGTTCGGCGACCGCCGCCATCTCGTCGGTGACGTTGTCGGGCAGCCGGGTCAGTCCGGCGATCGGCACGGTGACGCGGTCGGCGAAGGCGCCGGGCGAGGCGAGGCCGACGGAGCCGCTGCTGGGGCAGATGTGGTACTCGCCGCGTGCGCACCAGAAGCACACGCCGCAGCGCCAGACGGGGTCGGCGGTGACCCGGTCGCCGACCGCGATGCCGGGTACCCCGGTGCCGAGCGCGACGACGGTGCCGCTCAGTTCGTGGCCGAGGGCGAGGGGCGGCTCGGCACCGGTGAGGGGGTGCGGGCCGGTGCGGATCATGTGCGGGCCTTCGAGGAACTCGTGCAGGTCGGTGCCGCACACCCCGCACCAGGAGACCTCCACGACCGCCTCGTGCGGGCCGGGTTCGGGAGGGTCGGGGACCTCTTCGAGGCGGAGGTCCCGTGCGCCGTGCCAGCGCAGTGCCTTCATGGGCGGCGCCCCTTTCGTGTCGTCAGTGCTTCGCTGCCGGCGCGGTCACGAGTTGTTCTTCGGCTGCGGCGCCGTGGAGGCTGGTCGCGCAGTTTCCCGCGCCCCTTCGGGGCGCTCCTGTGCGGCATCTCCGAAGCGGGCCCGGCCCGGGCCGTGGGCGAGGAAGGAGTGGATGCCCGTGGTGGCGTCCTGGGTGCCGAAGACGCCGGTGAACAGGGCGCGTTCGAGGCTGAGTGCGGTGGACAGGCTCGTGTCGGCGCCGTGGTCCACCGCCTCCTTGATCGCCTCCAGGGCCGCGGCCGGGCCCTCGGCGAGCCGGCGGGCGTAGTCGAGCGCGGCTTCGAGGACCCGGGCGGCCGGTACCACCTCGTCCACGAGGCCGAGGCGCAGGGCCTCGTCCGCGCCCACCCGGCGGCCGGTCATCAGGAGGTTCTTCGCGCGGGCCGGGCCGATGAGGCGGGTGAGCCGCTGGGTGCCGCCGGAGCCCGGCATGATGCCGAGCTGCACCTCGGGCTGGCCGAGGAGTGCGTCGTCCGCCGCCACCCGGTAGTCGGCGGCGAGGGCCAGCTCCAGGCCCCCGCCCAGGGCGTAGCCGGTGACGGCCGCGACGACCGGCATCGGCAGCCGGGCCACCTCGTCGAAGGTCCGCTGCAGGGCGCGGTTCCAGCCCCGGACCTCCTCCGGCCCCATCGCGGCCAGTGCCTTCACGTCCGCCCCGGCCGCGAACAGCCGCGCTCCGCCGTAGAGCACCACGGCCCGTACGCCGGGGGCGTCGGCGAGTTCGCGGACGCACGCGGAGAGTTCCGCCCGCTGGGCGGAGTCGAAGGCGTTCATCGGCGGGTTGTCCAGGCGGACCGTGACGACCGGCCCGTCGGGGTCGAAGCGGATGCGTGGCACTGGCACCTCCTCGTCGGCTCCAGCACATTCCGGCGGTTCCGGCACCGGCAGGCGCGAGCGCTTGTCGGGGCCTTCATGCCGTCGTAAAGTGCGGAAACAAGTTTTATAGACCAAGGGGTACACTAAATCTTCGGTGCGGGCAACCGACCGGTCGGGACCCGGGTCGCCCTTGAGCCGGGGGCGGCTGCGGTCGTCGTCGAACACCACACAGTGAGAGTGAGCCGTGCACAATTTCGCGAGCATCCTCGACTACCACCTGGCCCAGCGGCCCGATGCCGTGGCAGTCGCACAGGAGGACCGGACCCTGACGGTTCGTCAACTGCACGAGCGCGTCAACCAGCTGGCAGCCGGGCTGACCGAACTGGGCATCGGGCGCGGCGATGTCGTCGCCCTGCTCCTCTACAACCGGCCGGAGTTCCTGGAACTGGTCTACGCGGCGAGCCGGATCGGCGCCGTGTTCCTGCCGCTCAACTACCGCCTCTCCGAGGAGGAGTGGCAGTACATCCTCGGCCACTCCCAGGCGAGGGCGGTCATCGCCGAGCCGGAGTTCGTGCCGGCGATGGAGCGCAGTGCCGGCTGTCTGACCGACCTGGAGCACCGGATCCTGGTCGGCGGCACGCCCGAGGGGGCCTGGACCGGCTACGAGGCGCTGCTCGACGGCCACCGGGGCGCCCGGGTGGAGCCGGTGGACGTCGAGGAGGCGGATCTGCAGCGCCTGATGTACACCTCCGGCACCACTTCACGGCCCAAGGGCGTGCGCATCACCTACGGGAACCTGCAGGCCAAGAACTTCGCGCACATCGTCCACTTCGGGCTCACCGCGGCCGACACCACCCTGGTGTGCGGTCCGCTCTACCACGTCGGCGGGCTCGACATGCCCGGCCTCGCGACCCTCTACGCGGGCGGCGCCGTGGTGCTCCAGCGCAGGTTCGACCCGGTGGGCGTCCTGGAGGCGATCCCGAAGCACCGCGTCACCAACCTGTGGCTGGCGCCCGCCATGGTCAACGAGGTGCTGGAGGTCCCCGGCCGCGACGGCTACGACACCACCTCGGTCCGCTTCATCCTGGGCGGCGGCGAGAAGACCCCCGAACCGGTGCTGCGCCGGATCATGACCGCGTTCCCCAACGCCTGGTACGCCGACGCCTACGGGCTGACCGAGACCGTCTCCGGCGACACCTTCCTCGACCGCGCGCACGCCCTGTCCAAGCTGGGCTCGGTCGGCCGACCGGTGCCGCACACCCGGGTCAGGATCGTCGACGACGAGGGCAAGGGGGTGCCGGCGGGCGGGCTCGGCGAGATCACCCTGCGCGGCCCGAAGGTCTTCGCCGGCTACTGGCGCGACGAGCAGGCCACGGCCGCGGCGCTCAGGGACGGCTGGTTCCACACCGGCGACATCGGCCATCTCGACGAGGACGGCTACCTCTACATCGACGACCGCAAGAAGGACATGATCGTCTCCGGTGGCGAGAACATCGCCACCCCGGAGGTGGAACGGGTGCTGTACGAGCACCCCGCCGTGCTGGAGGCGGCCGTGGTCGGCCTGACCCACCCCCGCTGGGGCGAGGTCCCGCGCGCGTTCGTGGTGCTGCGGCCGGGTGCGGCGGCCGGCGCGGAGGAGCTGCGGGAGTTCTGCCGCACCCGGCTGGCCAAGTTCAAGGTGCCGGCCCGCTTCGACTTCGTCGACGTGCTGCCCCGCACCCCCTCGGGCAAGGTCCTCAAGCGGACCCTGCGCGACGTCCCCGCGGAGGGCTGAGCGATGACCGACGTGAACACCGAACTGCGCCTGGACGGCAGGACGGCGTGGGTGACGGGGGCGGGCAAGGGCCTCGGCCGTGCGATCGCGGTCGCCCTCTCCCAGGCCGGCGCCACCGTCGCCGTGACCGCCCGCACCGCCGCGGATCTCGAACAGCTGGCGGCGGAACTCGCCGGCCACGGCGGCAAGGTGCTGGCCCTCCCCGGGTCGGTCGCCGACTCCGGCGCCGTGCGCGAGATGGCCGAGCGCATCACCGACGCCACGGGCCGGCTGGACGCGCTGGTCAACTGCGCGGGGATCAGCCCGCACTTCACCCGCAGCGAGAAGGTCGCCGACCGGGACTGGCAGCAGGTCCTCGACGTCAATCTGCAGGGCACCTTCTACTGCTGCCGGGAGGCCGGCAGGGTGATGCTGGCCCAGCGTTCGGGCTCGATCGTCAACGTGTCGTCCGTGCACGCCAGTACCGGCTTCGAGCGGATCGCCGCCTACGCCGCGAGCAAGGGCGGGGTCGAGGCGTTGACCCGGGCGCTGGCGGTGGAGTGGGCCGACCGCGGGGTGCGGGTCAACTCCCTGGCCCCCGGCTACTTCCACACCGACCTCAGCTCCGGGCTGCTCGACAGCCGCTGGGGCGAGCGGATCGTCCGCGGCACTCCGCTCGGACGCGTCGGCGACGCCACGGAGCTGGGCGGCGCCGCGGTGTTCCTGGCCTCGGACGCCTCCCGCTTCGTCACCGGTACGACCCTCACCGTGGACGGCGGCTGGACGGCCTGGTGACCCGCTCCCGCCGGCGGCCGGGCGCACCCGCTCCGGCCGCCGGCCAGCGGGCTAGCCCACCAGTGCCTCGTGGCGGTCCGGCCGCGGGGTCTCCAGGAGTTCCCCGGACACCGCCCGGACCACGTTGACCACCAGCGGGGCCACCAGTTCCAGCGCGGAGCCGTCGTCCCCGACCACCGATATCGCCGCGACCGGACCCTCGGGCCCCCGCAGTGCGAGGCCGACGCACCCGATGTGGGGGAAGCACTCCCCCCGTTCGATCGCGAGGCCGTTGCGGCGCCGGACCAGGCCGAGTTCGCGGTGCAGCTGGTCGAGGCGGCCGATGCTCTGCGGGGTACGGGGCTCCATCACCTGCGCGCACCGGGCTTCGACCTCCTCCGCGGACAGCCAGGCGAGCATGGCCTTGCCCAGCCCGGTGCAGTGCGCGACCGCCCGGCCGCCGACCTTCGAGGGGATGTCGAAGGCGGCCCGGCCGCCGATCTTGTCCAGGTAGTAGATCTCCGGCCCGTCGAGCACGGCCAGGTGGACGACCATCCTGGTCCGCACCGCGAGGTCGAGCAGGTGGGGCGCGGCGGCGGCGCGCAGTGCGCTGTGGTCGATCTCCCGGCCTCCCAGGCCGAGGGCGCGGGCCCCCAGCGTGTATCCGGCCGCCGTGTGGCGCAGCCAGTCCAGCCGGACCAGCTGGTCGAGTATCCGGTGTGTCGTCGAGCGCGGCAGCTGGGTCCGACGGGAGATCGCTTCGAGCGTCAGGCGGGTCTGCGGACGTTCGAAGAGATCCATGATCAGCGTCACGCGCTCCATCATCGACGGAGGCAGCGCGGGGCCGTCGGCCGCGGTGGTACCTGCGCTCAGGCGAAGGGCAGACGTCATCGTCGGTGCCTCTCTGCTCAAACTGAAATAAATTCTAGTTCGGCGCCGACGCCAAAATACCAACGCCTTCGGCCGCGGAGTAAGAGGCGTGCAGCGATTAATTAGAGTGATTGGTCTATTCTTCGCGACACCCAAAACGTATCGCCCCCGGAGGTGCTCCGGGGGCGGGCGTGGCGTCCGGGTCAGCCGCGGGCGGTGAGGTCCAGGGCGATGTCCACGATCATGTCCTCCTGGCCGCCGACCAGACCGCGCCGGCCGACCTCCTCCAGGATGGTCCGGGCGTCGAGGCCGTAGCGCTCCGCGGCGGTCTCGGCGTGCCGCAGGAAGCTGGAGTAGGCACCGGCGTACCCGAGGGTGAGGGTCTCCCGGTCGACGCGCACCGGGCGGTCCTGCAGCGGACGTACGAGATCCTCGGCCGCGTCCTGGAGGGCGTGCAGATCGCAGTCGTGCTTCCAGCCGTGGAGGTTGGCGACCGCGACGAACGGCTCGATCGGGCAGTTGCCCGCGCCCGCGCCCTGTCCGGCCAGGGAGGCGTCGACCCGGGTCACCCCCTCCTCCACCGCGACCACGGAGTTGGCGACCGAGAGGGAGAGGTTCTCGTGCGCGTGGATGCCGATCTGGGTCTCCGGGTCGAGTACGTCACGGTAGGCGCGGATGCGGTCGCGTACCCCGTCCATGGTCAGGCGGCCGCCGGAGTCGGTGACGTAGACGCAGTGCGCGCCGTAGGACTCCATCAGCCGGGCCTGCTCGGCCAGGGCCCGCGGGGGTGCCATGTGGGCCATCATCAGGAAGCCCGAGACGTCCATGCCGAGTTCACGGGCCGTGGCGATGTGCTGCGCGGCGACGTCGGCCTCGGTGCAGTGGGTGGCGATGCGCACCGAGCGGACCCCGAAGGCGTAGGCGCGCCTGAGTTCGGCGATGGTGCCGATGCCGGGCAGGAGCAGGGAGGTGAGGACCGCGCGGTCGATCGCGTCGGCGGCGGCCTCGATCCACTCCCAGTCGGTGTTGCTGCCGGGCCCGTAGTTGAGGCTGCCGCCGGCCAGTCCGTCGCCGTGGGCGACCTCGATGGCGTCCACGCCGGCCCGGTCGAGCGCGGCGGAGATCTTCGACACGAACCCGGGGGTGATCCGGTGCCGGATGGCGTGCATGCCGTCCCGGAGGGTGACGTCCTGCACGTAGAACCTGCGGGTCACTTGGTCACCTCGGACGTCGTACGGAGGGCGATGCGCTCGGCGACGCGCAGGGCGGCGGAGGTCATGATGTCGAGGTTGCCGGCGTAGGCGGGCAGGTAGTGGGCGGCACCCTCCACCTCCAGGAAGACGGAGACCTTGGTGGCCGGCCGCTCGGTGACGTCCTCGGGGAGCAGGGTGTGCACCGGGTCGCCCGCGGGCACCGGGGTGAACTGGACCTGCTGCTTGAGCCGGTAGCCGGGCACGTACTCGGCGACCGCGGCCACCATCTCCTCGACGGACGCGCGGATCGCGTCGTGGTCGGCGTCGCCGATCAGGCAGTAGACCGTGTCCCGCATGATCAGCGGCGGTTCGGCCGGGTTGAGCACGATGATCGCCTTGCCGCGGCGGGCGCCGCCGACCTTCTCGATGGCGCCGGCCGTGGTCTCGGTGAACTCGTCGATGTTGGCCCGGGTGCCGGGACCCGCGGACCGGGAGGAGATCGAGGCGACGATCTCCGCGTACGGCACGGGGGTGACGCGGCTGACCGCGTGCACGATCGGGATCGTCGCCTGGCCGCCGCAGGTGACCATGTTGAGGTTCCCGACGTCGCCCGCGAGGTGCTCGTCGAGGTTGACCGTCGGCACCACGTACGGCCCGAGGGCCGCCGGGGTGAGGTCCACCAGGCGCTTGCCGTACGGGGCGAGCTTCCTGGCGTTCTCGATGTGGGCCTTGGCCGAGGTGGCGTCGAAGACGATGTCGATGTCGTCGAAGCCGGCCATGCGGATCAGGCCGTCCACGCCCTCGTGGGTGACGGGGATCTTCAGCCGGGCGGCGCGCGCCAGGCCGTCCGACTCCGGGTCGATGCCCACCAGCGCGGCCATCTCCAGGGTGTCGGACAGGCGCAGCACCTTGATCATCAGGTCGGTGCCGATGTTGCCGGAGCCGATTACGGCCACCTTGGTCTTCGTCATCCGTGTTCCTTGGCTTCGGGGGCTTCGAGGGCTGCGGGTGCTTCGAAGGCTTCGGGGGCTGTGGGTGACTCCCGGGGCGTGAAGGCCGTGGTCACCGAGCCCAGGCCCGGCATCTCGGCCCGTACGGTCGTTCCCGGCGGTGTGGGGACGAGCGGGCCGAGGGCGCCGGAGAGCACGACCTGCCCGGCGCGCAGCGGGTCGCCGAACTCCCGGGCGGTGCGCGCCAGCCAGAGCAGCGCGGCGAGCGGATCGCCCAGGCAGGCGGTGCCGTCGCCCTCGGAGGCGAGCTTCCCGTCGGCGTAGAGCCGCATGGTCACGTCCCGCGGCTCGAACTCGTCGATGCCGACGGCCTGTTGCCCCAGCACGAAGAGTCCGCTGGAGGCGTTGTCGGCGACCGTGTCCGTGATCGCGATGTCCCAGCCGGCCACCCGGCTGTCCACGATCTCCAGCGCGGCGACCGCGTACCCGACCGCGGAGCGGACCCGCGCCAGGTCGAGGCCGTCGGTGTCCAGGTCGGCGGCGAGCACGAACGCGATCTCCGCCTCGGCCCTGGGCTGGAGCAGCCGTCCGCTGGGGACGGCCGGCAGGCCGGTGACGTCCATGTCGTCCAGCAGGACGCCGAAGTCGGGCCGGTCGACGCCCACCTGGCGCTGCACCGACGGGGAGGTCAGCCCGATCTTGCGGCCGACGACGCGTGCTCCGGCGGCGATGCGGTCGCCCACGACGCGTCGCTGGACGGCGTACGCGAGGCCGATGTCGTCGGGGCCGAGCAGATCCCGTACCGGCGCACAGGGTCTGTGGTCGCTCGCCGCCCGGGCGAGGCGCGCGGCCGCCTCCGCCACGGCTCTGTCACGGTCCGCGACCGTCCTCGGTTCCCACACGTCCGTCATCGCCGTCCTCACCTCGTGCCGGCCTTCAGCCTGTGGCGCCGCACGAGGTGCCGTCGGGGACTTTCCGCTCACCGGGACTCGGGGACGGCCACCGGCATCGGCGGGCCGGGTCTCGCTGAGCGAGATGGCGCGGGAACGACCCCACCCTGTCTCATTACCGTCGTCCGCGGGGCTGCCGGAGGCGGCGGCATGCCCCGAAGGGCGGGGCCGTGGAACGTCCCGGTCGGTCGTCCTCGCAGGCGCGTCGGCCCCGTCACGGTACGAGGGTGCGCGCGTTCCCGGTTCCAGTCCGCCCCCCTCACCGCGCGGACTCCCCCACCAACAGGTTCGGCACCCATCAGGAGGTTCGGATGAGCATCAAAGAAGATGCCTACGACGTGATCGTCGTGGGGTCCGGCGGAGGTCTGGTCGGGGCGTACGTGGCGGCGTCACGGGGCCTGCGCACGCTCGTCGTCGAGAAGACCGACCGGGTCGGCGGCACGGTCGCGTACTCCGGCGCGGGTCTGTGGTTCCCGGGCTCGGCGCCGCTGAGCCGGGCCGGCCTCGGGGACGACGTCGAGGAGGCCCGGTCGTACCTGCGGGCGGTCGTCGACGACCCGTCCCGGGAGGCGCTCCAGGACGCGTACCTGGCGGCCGGGCGCCGGCTGATCGACGAGCTGGAGCAGAACACCTGGTTCCGGTCCTTCGTGCACGGGCCGGTGCCGGACTACTACGCGTCGAGCCCGGGGTCCTCGCCCACGGGACACACCGTCTTCCCGCCGCCGCTGGACGTCGCGGACCTCGGCGCGCGCCGGGCGCTGGTCCGCGACTCGCTGCCCACGGAGCGGTTCGGCTTCGACGAGGGCCCGCTGCTCAGCGGCGGGCGGGCGCTGATCGGCCGCGCCCTGTCCGCGTTCCTGGAGACGGGCCACGGCGAACTGCGGCTGAACACCGCGCTGGAGAGCCTGGTCGTCGAGGACGGCAGGGTCGTCGGCATCGAGGCCGTGAGCGAGGGCGAGCGGGTCCGGATCCGGGCCACCCGGGGCGTGCTGCTGGCGGCCGGCGGCTTCGAGCGCGACCGTGAGCTGCGCGAGGAGCACCAGTCCCCGCTCACCGGGGAGTGGTCCGACGGCGCCCCCGCGAACACCGGTGACGCCCTGCGGGCGGGCATCGCCGTCGGCGCGGACACCGACCTGCTCGACGAGGCCTGGTTCGTGCCGGGGCTCGTCCACCCGGACGGCCTGCCGGTCTTCCACACCGGGACCCGGGGCGGGTTCTGGGTCAACGGCGCGGGCGAACGCTTCGTCAACGAGACATCCCCCTACGACCAGGCCGGACACGAGATCTTCCGCCGGCACCGGACCACCGGCGTACGGCACATCCCCTGCCACTGGGTCTTCGACCAGCGGCAGCTGGACCGGGACGGCATCGGCTTCCCGCCGGCCGCACCGCCGGTGGCGGAGTGGCTGGCCTCGGGGGCGCTGAAGAAGGCCGACTCACTGGAGGAACTGGCGCGGCTGATCGACGTCCCCTTCGACGCCCTGGACCGCACGGCCAAGGAGTTCAACGGGTACGCGGCCAGCGGCGTCGACGAGAGGTTCCACCGGGGGGAGACGCCCTGGGACCGGATGTTCCACCACATCGTCCCCTTCCCGGCCGACCCCCGGCAGAACTTCCCCGCCAAGCCGTCGCCGGAGTGGCCGAACCCGCTGCTGCTGCCTGTCGACACGGCGCCGTTCTACGCGGCGACGATCGTCCCGTCGGACATCGGCACCAAGGGCGGTCTGCGGATCGACACGCACGCACGGGTGCTGCGGCCGGACGGCCGGGCGATCGACGGCCTGTACGCGACGGGGAACACCGCGGCGGCGATGTCGGGGCGGGTCTACCCCGGTGCCGGAACCCCGATCGGGTCGAGTCTGGCATTCGGGTACCTGGCGGTCCTGGACATGGCCGGAGCGACGGACTGACGGGACGAGGAGAACGGGTGCCCGGGACGCGGTGTGTCCCGGGCACCCCCACACGTTCAGGATCCGGCGATCAGCCGCACGGCGAGCCGCAGGTCCGCCTCTCCCTGCCCCGCGGAGATCTCCTCGGTCAGCATGGCCACGAACACCCCCCACCAGCTGTAGACGAGCAGCCGCACCCGGCTGCGCCCGGTCTCCCCGTCCGTACGGCCCCCGAGCAGACACAGCAGTCGCCGGCCCAGCGCGCTCTCCACGATGTCGATCGGGCTGCGGGCGGCGCTCGCGTACTCCGTGAACGACGACAGCGCCACCGCCGAGGCGAGCAGCCGGTGGTCCAGCAGCCTGTCGCTCAGCGCGATCAGCGTGTCGGCCACCTCGGTCACGGCGTCCGCCGCCTCGCCGGCTGACGGATCACCGTCGCGGCCGCCGAGAAACCGCTCGATGTGCCACTCGAGGACCGACAGGAACAGATACGGCTTGGACGGGAAGTAGCGGTACAGCGTGGCGATCGCGACCCCGGCCTCCTTGGCGACGTCGTGCATCTGCACGGTGGCCAGCCCCTCGCGCGTGCCCAGTTCGGAGGCGGCGTGCAGGATGCGGATGCGGCGGTCGGTCTGGCGGCTCGACACCGGCGCGGCGGGTCGGCGGGTCCGGGGCGGTCTCGCCATGCCGTCGTCCCCCGGGTCGTCGGATGCCCCCGCGCCCGGCACTCAGTCGGCCTCCGGGCAGGTCAGGAAGGCCAGTACCGCGCTCTCCCAGGCCTCCTTCTGCTCGATCATCGCCCAGTGTCCGCAGTCGGGCAGCACGTGCAGCTCGGCCCTGGGGATGGTGCGCATCGGCAGCAGCGCGCTCTCCAGCGGTGTGACCCGGTCGTCGCGGCCCCAGGTCAGCAGCGTCGGCGCGGCGACCTTGTGGAGCATGGCCCAGATCGGCTGGTCGGACCGCGACTGGGCGGCCTGCATCGCGGCCATGGCCTGCCGGCCGTAGATCCGGCGGGACGCCTCCAGGGTCGCCGGTTCGGTGGCGCTCGCCCAGCGCTCCTCGATCAGCTCGTCGGTGAGCAGGGCGGGGTCGTGGACCATGGACCGCAGCCACTGGACGAGGTTGTCGCGGGTGGGGTTCTCGGCGAACTCCACCAGCAGGTTGAGCCCTTCGCTGGGTCCCGGGGAGAGCAGGTTGCGGCCCACCCCGCCGATGGTCACGATCCTGCGGAACAGGTCCCGTCGGGCGACCGCGAGCCCCACGGCGACGAACCCGCCCATCGAGTTGCCGATGACGTCGACGCGGTCGAGGCCGAGGCCTTCGAGGAAGCGCAGGACCGCCTTGGGGGCGGCTGCCATGGGGTTCTCGGGGGTCGGGTCGCTGACCCCGAAGCCGGGGAACTCCAGCGCCAGGCAGCGGAAGTGCCGGGCGAACACGGGCAGGTTGCCCCGGTAGTTGCGCCAGCCGGTCACACCGGGGCCCGAGCCGTGCAGCATCAGCAGCGGCGGCCCGTCGCCGGCCTCGTGGTAGCGCAGGACGCCGTCGTCGGTGGGCAGTTCGCGCAGGGTGTCCTCGTAGCCGAGGGTGCTGGGTGTGCTGGGTGTCATGACGGTCACCGTGGCACCCGCGCGGCGGCCGTCGCCGTACGTCTCCCGATCAGTGGGACGGCCCCGGCGGCGGGGCCGTGCGGCCTTCTACCGTCGCGGACGTACCGATACCGGGGGCCCGGAGGGCCGCCTGGGACCTGACCAACTGAGGGGAGGGCCTGATGGGTGTTCGCTCACTCGGGTACCTGCGTCTGGAGTCCAACGACCTCGACACGTGGAAGGCGTTCGGAGCCGACTTCCTCGGCCTGATGCCCGTCGAGAGCGACTCCGGGTCGCTCGCCTTCCGGATGGACGACCATCCGTCCCGGATCGTGGTCGCGCCGGGTGCCCAGCCCGCGATGACGGCGCTGGGCTTCGAGGTCCTCGACGAGCGGGAGCTGGCGCGGCTGGCCGCGGACGTGGAGAAGGCCGGGATCAAGGTGACCGCCGGTACCGAGGCCGAGGCGGCGGAGCGGAAGGTGACCGGCTTCGTCAGGTTCAGCGACCCGGGCGGCAACCCGGTCGAGCTGTTCTACGGCCGGACCCTCGACCACCTGCCCGTGCAGACCCCGCTGGTGTCGAGGTTCGTCACCGGCGACATGGGCTTCGGGCACGCCATCGTCTCCGCCGAGGACGCGCGGGGGACGTTCGACTTCTACGTCGGCGTGCTCGGCTTCGTCGAGCGGAACACGATGCGTTCGCCGGGCGGCACGACCTGGTTCATGGGCTGCAACCCGCGCCACCACACGCTCGGCGTCACGCCGATGCCGGGCCCCGGGCGGCTGCTGCATTTCATGGTCGAGGCGGCGACCCTGGACGACGTGGGGCGGGCCCTGGACCGGGCCGGCAGGTACGAGGTCCCGATGATGCACTCGCTCGGCAAGCACACCAACGACCACATGGTGTCGTTCTACGCCTGGTCCCCGGAGAACTACGCCGTCGAGTTCGGCTGGAACGGCCTGAAGGTGCCGGAACCCGTCCCCGTGTACGAGATCACGGACGGCGCGTTCTGGGGCCACCACTTCACCCCGCCGCCGCAGCCTGCCGGCTGAGCCGACGGGTACGGGGGGAGAGCCCCACGGTCCTCGGGCCGTGGGGCTCGTTCGTCGTCGGTGGACGTCGCGGGCAGTGGACTTGTTGTCAGCCGACGCGTTGTCAGCGGACGGTGATGGCCCGTTCCGGGCAGGCCGTCGCCCCGTCCCGGGCGGCCTGCTCCAGACCCTCGGGGACGTCGCCGTCTAGGGGCAGCGCATAGCCGTCGTCGTCGAGACGGAACAGCTGCGGGGCCGCGGCCGCGCACCGCGCGTGGCCCGAGCAGGACGACGTCTCGATGGTGACCTTCATTGAACCCACTCCGTTCTACGGCTTGTTGGTCGACCCCGCGTCGACGGTGAACTGCAGCCCGGTGACGTACCGCGCTTCGTCCGAGGCGAGGAAGAGGACGGCGTTCGACACGTCCCGGGGCTCGACGTACGGGGCCAGGGGGTTCATCGCGGCGAGCGCGAACAGCGGCTCGCGCGCGGCGAGTTCCTCGACCGGCACGCCGACGGTGATGCCCGTGTCGGCGACCCCGGTGGGGTGGACGGTGTTCACCCGGATGCGGTGCGGGGCGAGTTCGTTGGACAGGGCCTTCATCAGGCCCACCACGCCGTGCTTGCTGGCCACGTAGTGGGCGTACGGCACATGGCCGCGGATGCCGGCGGCGGAGCTGGTGATGACGATCGAGCCGCCCTGTCCCGCCTCGATCATCCCGGGGATCGCGGCGCGTGCGGTGTTCCAGGCGCCCTTGAGGTTGACGTCGACGACGACGTCCCAGACGTCCTCGGACAGCTCCCAGGCGGAGCCGGAGCTCATGACGCCGGCGTTGGCGACGACCGTGTCGAGCCGCCCGAACTCGCTGCGCGCGGCGTCGACCGCGGCCCGCATCTCGGCGATCGAGCGGACGTCGGCCTGTACGGCGACGCACCGCCGGCCGGTCTCCCGGACCAGTTCGGCGGTCTCCTCCAGTTGTTCCTTGGTCCCGAGCGGGTAGGGCAGTTGGTCGCTGATGTCGTGGCAGACGTCGGTGACGACGATGTCCGCCCCCTCCTCGGCCAGCCGCACGGCGTGGGAGCGGCCCTGCCCGCGGGCCGCTCCCGTGACGATCGCGACCTTGCCGTCGACACGCCCCATGGTCACCTCAGTCGCCCTTCGGCCGGTCGATCAGGTCCGCGGCGGCCTCGCGCAGGGCCCGCAGCCGGGACCGGAGGAGTTCCCGCTCGGGCCCGTCGGACGTGCCCGGCTCGGCGAGGCGTGCGTCCGTCTCCGCGATCTCGGCGAGGAGCCGGCCGTGGGCCTCCTCGCGGGTGAGCAGGTCCAGGTCGGTCCAGTCGGACCGCTCGGACTCGGGGCGCCGGTTCACGCGGGGAGGTTGTAGAGGCGGCGGGTGTTCAGCTCCACGATCTTGTGCACCTCTTCGTCGGGTACGTCGGCCAGGACCTCGGCCGCGTAGGCGCGGGACTTGGGCCAGTAGGAGTCGGAGTGCGGGTAGTCGCACTCCCAGGTGATCCTGTCGATGCCGACGTGATGCCGTACCTCCACGCCGAACCGGTCGTCGATGAAGCAGCCGTGGAAGTGCCGGCGGAACAGCTCCGAGGGCCGCACGCTCTGGTCAACGTTCTGGTAGAAGCGGTGCCGCTCCCAGGTGCCGTCGGCGCGCTCCAGGAGGTACGGGATCCAGCCGATGCCGCCCTCGGACAGGCCGATCTTCAGCCTGGGGTGCTTGTGGAGCACCGGGGAGAAGAGCAGGTCGGCGGTGGCGTACATGGCGTTGCAGCCGAACAGGGTGATCGTCACCGCGAACGGGGCCTCCTCGGCGGTCTTCGGCGGCTTGCCCGAGGTGCCGAAGTGCAGGCACACGGGCAGGTCGGTCTCCTCCGCCGCGGAGAACATGGGGTCCCAGTGGTCGGTGTGGAAGGAGGGCAGGCCGCGGGGGGCGGGGTTCTCGGGGAAGGAGATCGCCTTCGCGCCCTTGGCCGCGGTGCGGTGGATCTCGGCGACACAGGCGTCGACGTCCCACATCGGCATGATGACCAGCGGGATGAGCCGGCCCGGTGCGGTGGCGCACCACTCGTCGAGGACGAAGTCGTTCCACGCCCGCACGCAGAGCAGGGCCAGTTCGCGGTCCCGGCCGTCCAGGAAGACATGGCCGGAGAAGCCCGGGAAGGACGGGAAGCAGAGGGCGCCCCACACGCCGTCCAGGTCCATGTCGCGGATCCGGGCCCCGGGGTCGTAGCAGCCGGGGATCATCTCGTCGTAGCGCGTGGGTTCGAGGCCGAACTCCTCGGGCCGCTTCCCGGCGACGGCGTTGAGGCCGATGTAGGGGTAGATCCGGTCCTCGTAGACCCAGACCTCGGCGGGGGCCCGGCCCGCGCCGCGCGGCTGCTCCACGATGCGCGGCCCGGCCTCCCGGTACTTCGCCGGCAGCCGGTCGGACCACAGGTGCGGGGGTTCGATCAGGTGGTCGTCGGTCGACAGCAACTTCATCCACGGCTGCAACGGCATGGTGTGCTCCCTCGGTCTCGGACTCTCTAGCACCCGGCACATTGTGTGCACTGAACATGTCCCACTGGGCGGGAAGGACCGACCGACTCCTGCGTGATTGGGGGATCATCGGATACCGACCAGCCCCCTCGGTCACTATTAAGGCTACTCTTTTCTTCCGTGGAAGGAGACCCCATGGGTCGAGTGCAGGACAAGGCCGTCTTCGTCACCGGAGCCGCGCGGGGCCAGGGCCGGGCCCACGCGGTGCGGCTCGCCGCGGAGGGGGCCGACATCATCGCCGTGGACCTGTGCGCGGACATCGCCACCAACGGCTACCCGCTGGCCACCGGGGCGGACCTGGACGAGACGGTCCGGCAGGTGGAGAAGCTCGGCCGGCGCGCCGTCGCCCGCAGGGCGGACGTACGGGATCCGGCCGCGCTGCGGGCGGCGGTCGCCGAGGGGGTGGCGGAGCTGGGGCGGCTCGACGCCGTGGTCGCCCAGGCCGGGATCGCCCCGCTGGGGCCGCAGCAGACCGCGCAGGCGTTCCTGGACGCCGTCACCGTCGACTTCAACGGGGTGGTCCACGCCGTCGACGCGGCCCTGCCCCATCTGCCCGACGGCGCCTCGATCGTCGCGACCGGTTCCATCGCGGCGCTGATACCGGCGACCGTCGACAACCCGGCCAACGGGCCCGGCGGACTGGGGTACTCCTTCGCCAAGCGCCAGGTGGCCGCGTTCGTGCACGACCTGGCGACGGTCCTGCTGGCCCGCCGGATCCGGGTCAACGCGGTCCATCCCACGAACGTCAACACCGACATGCTGAACAGCGACCTGATGTACCGGTCGTTCCGGCCCGACCTGGAGAACCCGACCCGCGAGGACGCGCTGCCCGGCTTCCCCGCGACGACCGGTTTCGGGATCCCCTACGTCGAGCCGGAGGACGTCTCCGACATGGTGCTGTTCCTGGTGTCGGACGAGTCCCGGTACGTCACCGGCATGCAGATGCGGGTCGACGCCGGCGGTTACGTCAGGCGGCGCCCGCAGCTGCCGGCGTTCTGACTCTCATGCCCGCATGTCGATGACGACCTTGCCGGTGGTGCGCCGCTCGGCCACGTCGGTCAGTGCGGACGCCACGTCGGCGAGGGGGTGGACGCGGGAGACGAGCGGGCGCATACCGTCCCGGACCATCCGGGCGAGCGCCCGGTCGCCCGCGGCCACCGTGTCCGGGGCGTGCTGTCGCAGCATCCGGATCTCGAAGCCCCGTACGACCGCGTCCTTGAGGAGCACCAGGTTGAGCGGGATCCGCGGGATCCTCCCGTCGGCGTAGCCCACGGTGACGAACCGGCCGCCCCGGCGCAGCGCGCGCAGGGCGGCCTCCGCGTGGTCGCCGCCCACGGGGTCGACGACCAGGTGGGCGCCGTCGCCGCCGGTCAGTTCGCGGACGCGGGTCTTCAGGTCCTCGCGGACGTAGTCGACGCCGGCCTCGGCACCCAGTTCGCGGGCGACGGCGAGCCGCTCCGGGCCGGAGGCCGCCGCCACGACGCGCAGGCCGAGCCGGGTGGCGACGTCGACGGTCGCGGAGCCGACGCCGCCCGCGGCCCCGAGCACGGTCGCCCACTCCCCCGCCGCGCCCTGCCCGACGGTGGTCAGGGCGTGGTAGGCGGTCGCGTAGGTGACGTGGAACGCGGCGGCGTGCACCATGTCCAGGCCCTCGGGGACGGGACGCAGGCCGGCCACCGGCACCACGACCTGCTCGGCGAAGGCGCCGGTGAGCACCGCTCCGGCCACGGGCGTGCCCACCGCGGGGCCGGCCACGCCCGCGCCCAGCGCGGCGACGACACCGGCGAACTCGCTGCCCGGGGTGAACGGCAGCGGCGCGGGCACCTGGTAGCGGTTCGCGACCAGCAGGACGTCCGGGTAGTTGACCGCGGCCGCGTGCACCCGGACCAGGACCTCCCCCGGGCCGGGTGCGGGGTCGTCCAGTTCGACGACGGCCAGGTGGTCCGGTGGCCCGTAGTCCGTACAGCGTGCGGCTCTCATCGTGTTCTTCCGGTGGCCGGCATCGCCGGGTCCCGGGGCAGTCCCAGGACCTGTTCGGCGATCGTGTTGCGCTGGATCTCGGCGGTGCCCGCGCCGATCGTGGAGGCCCGGGTGCGCAGGAAACCCAACACCCAGCGGCCGCGCTGGACGGCGTGCGGGTCACGGCGGCCCAGGATCCCGTAGGGCCCCAGCAACTCCAGGGCGAACTCGTGCAGTTCCTGCTCGAAGGTCACGATGAACAGCCGTGCGGTCGAGGAGGCGGGGCCGGGCTCGCCCTTCGCCATGATGTCGGCGATGGTCCGCATCCCGGTGAGCCGCATGATCGTGACCCGGATCTCGAAGTCCGCGAGCCGGTCGCACACCAGGGGGTCGGCGGTCGCCCCGCGTTCGTGCGCCAGCTCGATCAGCTCGTCGAGGACGCGCCGGTACCGGGCCGCCTGGTTCATCGCCCCGGCGGCGCGTTCGTGGCCGAGGCTGGTGCGGACCAGGGGCCAGCCGCCGTTCTCCGCGCCGATCCGGTCGGCGGCCGGGACCCGGACGTCGTCGAAGAAGATCTCGCAGAAGTGCGCGTCACCGGTGAGGTCGCGCAGCGGGCGCACGGTCACGCCGGGGGCGTGGGCGTCGATCAGGAGGTAACTGATGCCGTCCTGGCGGGAGTCGGGGGGCCCGGTGCGGACCAGGGTGAAGAGGATGTCGGCGATGTCGGCCGAACTGTTCCACACCTTCTGGCCGTTGACGACGTACTCGGCTCGGGGGTCGTCGGGGCCGCCGCCCGCACGGTGTGCCGTGGTGCGCAGCGCGGGCAGGTCCGAGCCCGCCTCCGGTTCGGAGTAGCCCTGTGCCCAGACGGTGTCGCCGCGCAGCATGGGGCGCAGGAAGCGTTCCTTCTGTTCGGGCGTGCCGTACCTGATGAGGGTGGGTGCGGCGATGCCGGGTCCGGTGCCGAGCGGGCCGGGGACCCGGGCTCGCGCGTACTCCTCCTGGTAGCCGACCTGGCGGGCGAAGGGCAGGTCCATGCCGCCGTACTCGCGCGGCCAGCTCGGGCCGGCGTATCCGGCGTCGTAGAGCGTGCGCAGCCAGTTCCTGTGCCAGGCGAGGCGTTCGGCGGGGTCCTTGGGGCGGCGGCCGGGGTGGTGCTGCGTGAGGAAGGTGCGCAGGCGGGTGCGGAACTGCTCGTCCGTCTCGGCGGTGGTCATCGCCGGGGTCATCGCGGGGCCATGCGGATCGCGCCGTCGAGGCGGACGGTCTGGCCGTTGAGGTAGGGGTTCTCCAGCATCTCCACGGCCAGGCGGGCGAAGTCGTCGGGGTCGCCGAGGCGTTTGGGGTGCGGGACGGAGGCGGCGAGTCCGTCGCGGATGTCCGCGCGGAGGCGGGCGAGCATGGGGGTGTCCATGATGCCGGGGGCGATGGTGTTCACCCGGATCCCCCAGCCGGCGAGGTCTCGGGCGGCGACCAGGGTCATGCCGTGCACGCCGGCCTTGGCGGCGGTGTAGGAGGTCTGGCCGATCTGGCCGTCGAACGCGGCGACCGAGGAGGTCAGGACGACGGCGCCGCGGTCGCCGTCCACCACCTCGTTGCCGGAGAGGCGGGCGGCGGCCAGGCGCAGCACGTTGTAGGTGCCGATCAGGTTGACCCTCACGACCTCGGCGAAGGTGGCGAGTTCGCCGGGGGTGCGGTCGCGGGCGATGATCCGGGTGCGGTCGCCACCGCGCCCTGCGCAGTGCACGACGAAGCGCAGGGGCCCGTCTTCCTGTGCGGCGTCGAGGGCGGCGTTCACCGCGGCCTCGTCGGTGACGTCGGCACGGACGAAGCGGGCGGCGTCGCCGAGTACGGCGACCGCTTTGGCGCCCTGCTCCTCGGAGATGTCGGCCAGGACGACCCGGCCGCCGCGGTCGGTGATCCGGCGCGCGGTGGCCAGTCCGAGCCCGGAGGCTCCGCCGGTGACCAGTGCCGTGGATCCGTCGATGTTCACTCGGGTCTCCTCTGCAGGCCCAGGGACTTGCTGACGATGGTCTTCCGCCGCGGTTGCCGGCCACTCACCTATTCAGTATACGTAATTGGTGACTACTGGCACAGCAGAAAGCCCCGTGCAGCAAGAAGCCGCACAGGGGGTGGGTAATCAGTGTCACTAAATCAGTGTCACTAAATCAGTGCCACCAGGGGATGAGGGCGTCCAGGTGGCGGCGCAGCCGGTGGCGGGCCACTCCGGCGTCGCCCTGCACGATGGCGTCGAGGATGCGCTGGTGGACGTGCTGGACCTCGTCGGCCACCGTGTCGCCGGGCAGCGGCCGGTCGTGCCCGGAGGCGTGCCGGCGGAACAGCTCGGTGATGATGGCGAGGAACAGCGACAGCACCGGGTTGTCGGCCAGGGCCGCCAGTTCGGCGTGGAACAGGTCGGCCTTGCGGGGGTCGTCGGACGGGCCCTCGACGGTCCAGCGGACGGCCCTGCCCAGGCGCTCGGCGACCTCCGGGTCGCCCGCGGCGTGCCGGGCGGTCACCCTGGCGACGATGCCGAGTTCGACGGCGTTGCGGACGATCCGCAGGTCGTCGGCGGTGACGCCCTGGTATTCGAGGAAGAGGGCCATCGTGTCGATGCTGGCCTGCGGCTCGGGCGCGGTGACGACCAGTCCCCCGCCGGGGCCGCGCCGCATCCGGGCGACCGAGTGGTACTCCAGGAGCCGTACGGCTTCCCGCAGCACGGCCCGGCTGATCTCGTAGCGGGCCAGCAGGTCCGCCTCCGAGCCGAGGACCATGCCGATCTGCCAGCCGCGCGCGGCGATGTCGTCGTGGATCCGGGAGGCCACCACCTCGGCCAGCTTGGCGCGCGGGCCCTCGGCCAGCTCGGGCTCGACCACGCTCCCCGAGATCCGTGCGCCGCGGCGCACCCGGTGCTTCTCGATCCAGGCGGCCACCGACTCCAGATGGGCCGTCAGCTCGGTCTGCGCGCGGGCCCCGTCGTCGGCGACGACGGCGTCCACGACGGCGCGGTGCTCGCGGTGCGAGGTCTCCTTGGCCGCGTGCATCTCCGCCTTGGAGATACGGCGCGAGGTGTGGGCGTAGCGGGCGGTGAGGCGGGTGAGGACGTCGATGAACAGGTGCAGCACCGGGTTGCCCGACAGCTGTCCGAGTACCGGGTGCAGGGGGTCCTGCGAGTGGACCGACGGGTCGTCCCAGTGGTCGCGTTCGGAGTCGAGGGTGGCGCGCAGCATGGCGATGCCCTCCTCGGTGATGCGGTCGGCGGCGAGGCCCGCAGCGATGGGTTCGAGCAGCCGGCGGGCCTGGAGCAGGTCGGTGACGCTGGTGCCGACGTATTCCAGGTAGATCACCATGGCCCGGGTCGCCGGTCCGGCGTCGGGGGCGCAGACGATCAGGCCGCCGCCGGGCCCGCGCCGCATCCGGGCGACCTGGTGGTGCTCGACCAGGCGCACCGCCTCGCGCAGCACCGCCCGGCTCACCCCGAGTTGCTCCCGCAGGTCCACCTCGGAGCCCAGCGACTCGCCGACGGGCCAGCCCCGGCGGATCACGGTCGCCTCGATGCGCTGCGCGGTCTGCGCGGCCAGCTTGCCGACGGGGGCGTCGGCCTCGCCGTCGGTGGGCTCGCGGTCGACGGCAGTCGCCATGGGCCAACTCCTCTGCGGAAACATTGCGGATCCCCAGTCTATTCAGCGCCGGGGCAGGAGCCCCGGCGACTGGACATCCGGCGCCGAGATCGGGTCACTGATTTCGGCGTCGGCCCTTGGCAACCGCACCAGAGCCATGGTTAGAGTACCCTCATTTCGGGATCGCTTGCATGAGGACCGAGGAGTCGGCGGCGATGCGACTGGAACCCACGCCCGAGCTGGTGGCCTTCCGCGGCAAGGTGCGCGCCTTCGTGGCCGAGCACGCGCCGGGCGTCAAGGCGCACGCCGGGGTACGCGCACCCGAGCCGGAGCTGATGCCGGCGATCCGGGCCTGGACAGCCAGGCTCTACGAGGCGGGCCTGCTCGGCATCGACTGGCCCGCCGAGTACGGCGGCCGGCCCGACGCGCACCCCCTGGAACCGTCCGTCGTCGCCGAGGAGATCGCCCGCGCCCGCACCTGGGCGCCGGTCGGCGCGGCCTCGCTGGCCTCGGCGGCCCTCATCGAGTTCGGCACCGAAGTACAGCGGGCGCGGTTCCTGCCCCGCATCCGCTCCTGCGACGACGTCTGGTGCCAGCTGTTCAGCGAACCCGGGGCGGGCAGCGACCTGGCGTCCCTGCGCACCCGGGCCCGTCGCGAGGGCCGGGGCGACGACGCGATGTTCGTCGTCGACGGCCAGAAGGTGTGGACGACCAACGGCCAGCACTCGGACATGGGTTACCTGCTCGCGCGCACCGACGCCGACGCGCCGAAGCACAAGGGCATCACGGCCTTCGCCCTGGACATGCGCAGCCCGGGGGTCGAGGTGCGGCCGCTGCGCGAGATCACCGGGACCACCGACTTCAACGAGGTCTTCCTGGACGGCGTACGGATCCCGGCGGCGAACGTGATCGGCCGGGTGGACGACGGCTGGCGGGTGGCGATGAGCAGCCTCGCCCGGGAGCGGTCCGGGGTGGCCGCGCGCGGCGTCGAGCTGCTCGCCGTGCTGAAGGACCTGGTGCGGCTCGCGGAGGAGGTGCCGGTCGGCGGACGGCCCGCGCTCGACGACGCCGCCACCCGCCAGGAGATCGGCGAACTCGCCGCACGGGTGCAGGTGAACACCGCCCTGATCGCCCTCGCCCAGTCGCGGTTGCTGCACGGCACGGAGCGGCCCGCGGACGCCCTGCTGGGCAAGATCTTCTTCAGCGAACTCAACCACGACCTGGCCGACTTCGGTCTGCGCCTGCAGGGCACCGACGGTCTGCTCACCGGGGAGGACCCGGCGGCGGTCGCGGCGGGCTGGTGGCAGGACGCCCACCTCTACTCACGCGCGTACACCATTGCGGGCGGGGCGAACGAGGTGCTGCGGACACAGGTCGCCGAGCGGGGGCTGGGGATGCCCAGGGAACCCCGCTGACCCGGCCGAAGCCCTCGCCCACATGGTCGAATGCATGGCGGCACGAGAAGCACCGACTAAATGGACCGGACGGTCGATAATCGACCGAGAATCAGGCAGGAACCTCGCCAGGAATATTGATTGGACCGCACGGTCCACGTATGGTGCCCTCAATTGTGCCGCCGAGAGAACGAGGGACCCATGAGCGAGAGCATCGCCGGGACCGATGCCGCCACGGAGCTGCCGGAACTGCCGGAGTTTCCGACGCCCCGATCGAGCCAGTGCCCGTTCGCGCCCCCGCCGGGCCTGCTCGCGCTGCACGAGACGGACAAGGACGTCATACGGGTCCGGACCTGGGACGGCACCACCCCGTGGCTCGTCACCTCGCACGCCGCGCAGCGCGAGCTGATGACCGACCCGCGGCTCAGCGCGAACATCGGTGCCCCCGGCTACCCGCACACGACCGAGGCCATGAAGGCGCACGCGGCCGAGATCCAGCCGTCGATCAACAACACCGACGGTGCCGAGCACACCCGCTGGCGCCGGATGCTGACGAACTCGTTCACCCGCCACCGGATGGAGAAACTCCGCCCGGAGATCCAGCAGATCACCGACGATCTCATCGACAGGATGCTGGCCGGACCCAATCCGGTCGACCTCAACGAGGCCCTGTCGCTGCCGCTGCCGTCGCTCATGATCTGCGCGCTGCTCGGCGTGCCGTACGAGGACCACGACTTCTTCCAGGAGCACGCCGGGGTCACCAACGCCCGCTTCAAGACCCCCGAGGAGGCGGCCCGGTCCGTCGTGGAGGTGCGCCGCTACATCGCCGGGCTCATCGAGGCCAAGATGGACGACCCCGGTGAGGACGTCCTCTCCGACCTCGGCGCGCGGATCAGGGAGGGGGTGCTCTCCATGGAGGAGGCCGCCCCGCTCGGGCACATCCTGCTCGTCGCCGGCCATGACACCAGCGCCAACATGATCACCCTGGGCACCGCGCTGCTGCTGCAGCACCCCGACCAGCTCGCGGCGCTGCGGGAGAACGAGGACGACCCGAAGTACGTGACCAAGGCCGTCGAGGAACTCCTGCGCTACCTGACCATCCCGCACCTGCTGGCGCGGCGGGCCGTGCTGGACGACATCGAGATCGCCGGGGAGACCATCCGCGCCGGCGAGGGTGTCATCGCCTCGCTGCCGGCGGCCAACTGGGACCCGCGGGCGTTCCCGGAGCCCGGCACGCTCGACCTGACCCGCGGCGCGGCGCACCACCACGCCTTCGGCTGGGGTCCGCACCAGTGCGTCGGCCAGCAGCTGGCCCGCATCGAACTGCACGTCGTGTTCAGCACACTGTTCCGCCGGATCCCGACCCTGCGGCTCGCGGTCGACGTCTCGGAGCTGAGGTTCAAGGAGGACTCCCAGGCGTACGGCATCTACGACCTGCCCGTCGCCTGGTGACCGGGCTTCCCGTGGAAGGAGCGGGCCGCATGGCCACGATGAGATCCGTGCGGACCGGCGCGAAGAACGAGATCGAGGTCGTGGCGGCCGAGCGTCCGGTGCCGGGCCCGAAGGACGTGGTGGTCAGGATCCGTGCCTGCGGGATCTGCGGCACCGACACCTTCTTCGTCCGGACGGGCGGTACGCCGTACAACGCCGACGGTTCGGTGGTGCCGCTGCTGCTCGGGCACGAACCGGCGGGCGAGATCGCGGAGTTGGGCGCCGAGGTCACCGGGCTGAAGATCGGCGACCGGGTGGTGGTCAACCCGCAGGGCGTGCCCTCCGGAATCATCGGGTGCGGCGGCGCGCACGGCGGGATGAGCGAGTACCTGTTGCTGGAGGACGCGGAGATCGGCAGGACCCTCGCCGTCTTCCCCGACACGGTGCCCTTCGACGTCGCCGCGCTCAACGAGCCGATGGCCGTGGCCCGGCACTGCGTCAACCGGTCCGAGGCGGGGCCCGCCGACAAGGTCGTGGTCTTCGGTGCGGGGCCCATCGGGCTGGGCGTGACCATCTGGCTGAAGCTGCGCGGGGTGGAGCACGTCGTCGTCGCGGACGTGATCCCCGAGCGGCTGCGGACCGCGCTGGCCGTGGGCGCCGACGCCGTGATCGACCCCGCGGCCGAGGACGTCACCACGCGGCTGACCGAGCTGCACGGCGAGGCGGCCAACGCCCTGGGCCAGCCGTGTGCGGGCACCGACATCTACATCGACGCCGCCGGTGTCGCCGCGGTCTTCAACTCCACCGTCGGCGCCGCCAGATGGGGCGCCAAGCTGGTGATGGTCGCCGTGCAGAAGCCGTCCGAGGCGATCGACCTCGGCGCGATGCTGCGCAGCGAGCTGACCCTCGTCGCCTCGCAGGGCTATCCGACCGAGATCTTCGAGGTGACGGCGGAACTCGCGGAGCACCAGGAGCGGTTCGCCCGGCTGATCAGTCACCGGGTGCCGTTCGCCGAGGTGGCCCGGGCCTTCGAGCTGGCGATGACTCCCGGCGCCGCGGAGAAGGTCGTCGTCACCTACGACTAGACGTGAACGGGCGAGGGCGGTTTTCGGCGCTCCGCGCTCCGCTGGAAGTGCCGCGATGTGCGGTGTGTCGTCCGCGGCGCCGTCGTGGCTGGTCGCGCCCGCGCGGCGGAGCCGCAGATTCGGTACAGCCCCGCGCGCCTTCGGGTGCTGCCGAACCGCCGCGGGGACAGCGGGCAGGTCGTCACAGGAGTTCGACGATCGTCGCGTTGGCCGTGCCGCCGCCCTCGCACATGGTCTGGAGGCCGTAGCGGAGGTTCTCGCGGCGCATCCGGGTCAGCAGCCTGGTCATCAGGATGGCGCCGGAGCCGCCGAGCGGGTGGCCTACGGCGATCGCGCCGCCGAGCGGGTTGAGGCGCTCGGGATCCGCGCCGGTCTCGGCGAGCCATGCCAACGGCACGGGTGCGAAGGCCTCGTTGACCTCGTAGGCGCCGATGTCGTCGAGGGACAGCCCGGAGCGGCGCAGTACCTTCTCGGTCGCGGGGATCGGGCCGAGGAGCATGGTGACCGGGTCCGCGCCGCTGACCGCGCCGGTGTGGTAGCGGGCGATCGGGGTGAGGCCGAGGTCGCGGGCCCGTTCGGGGGTGGTGACGAGCAGGGCCGCCGCGCCGTCGGAGATCTGGGAGGAGTTGCCGGCGTGGATCACGCCGTCCTCCTTGAACGACGGCTTGAGCCGGGCCAGCGTCTCGGTCGACGTGCCCCGCCGCAGCCCCTCGTCCGTGCCGAACTTGGTGCCGTCGACGTCGATCGGCACGAGGTGGTCGTCGAAGACGCCCGCGTCGATCGCCGCGGCGGCCTTCGCGTGCGACGCGGAGGCGAACCCGTCGAGGCGCGCGCGGCCGAACCCGTACCGTTCGGCGATCATTTCGGCGCCGATGCCCTGGCTGAACTCGACTCCGTCGTAGCGGGCGATGACGGCGGGACCGTACGGCTGCCCGGTCGTCCGGTGGGCGCCGAGCGGCACCCTGCTCATGGTCTCGACGCCGCCCGCGACCACCAGGTCGTACTGACCGGCCATGACCGCGTGCGCGGCCTGGTCTACGGCCTGCTGGCTGGAGCCGCAGGCCCGGTTGACGGTGACGGCCGGGACGTGTTCGGGCCAGCCCGCGGCGAGCACCGCGGAACGGCCGACGTTGCTGGACTGGTCGCCGATCTGGGTGACGCAGCCCCAGACCACGTCGTCCACGGTGCCCGGGTCGATGCCGGTGCGCCGCACCAGCGCCTTGAGCACCACGGCCGACAGGTCCGCCGCGTGCACCGACGCCAGCGAGCCGTTGCGCTTGCCGATCGGGGTCCGTACGGCGTCGACGATGACGGCGTCTCGCATGACAACTCCTAGGTCAGGTCATTCGGGGTACGGCACGCCCCAGTCGCGGAACACGGCGCGGCTGTCGGCGCCGACGGCCGGTGCCGTCGGGCCGGGGCGGGCCGGGGTCGCCGAGAAGCGGGGGGCCGCGGCGGGCTGGAGCACGCCGTCGCGGACGAACAGGCTTTCGCGGGCCGCCAGATGAGGGTGGGCCGGCGCCTCGGTCAGGCTCAGGACGGGCGCCACGCAGGCGTCGGTGCCTTCGAACAGTGCCGCCCACTCGTCCCGGGTGCGCTCCGCGAAGCGCTTCGCCAGCAGCTCCCGCAGCTCGGGCCAGGCCGATCGGTCGTGCTGCCGCTCCGGGTCCACGTCGATGCCGAGCAGTTCGACCAGGCTGCGGTAGAACTTCCGTTCCAGCGCGCCGACGGCCACATGGCGGCCGTCCTTCGTCTCGTACACGGCGTAGAAGGGCCAGCCGCCGTCGAACCGGTTGACGCCCCGCTCGTCGCGCCATTCGTCGCGGGCGAGTTTGGCGAAGGTGCTGGCGAGCAGGTGGGCGGTGCCGTCGACGACGGCCGCGTCGACGACCTGTCCCGCGCCGGTGCGTCCGGCGGCGTGCAGGGCGGCCAGTACGCCGATCACCAGGTAGCAGCCGCCGCCCCCGAAGTCGCCGACGAGGTTCAGCGGGATCCGCGGCGGGCCGCCCGCCTCGCCGATGGCGCCGAGCGCGCCGGTCAGCGCGATGTAGGTGATGTCGTGTCCGGCCGCGGCGGCGAGGGGGCCGTCCTGGCCCCAGCCGGTCATCCGGCCGTAGACCAGGCGGGGGTTGCGGGCCAGGCAGTCGTGCGGTCCGATGCCGAGCCGTTCGGTGACGCCGGGCCGGAACCCCTCGATCAGGACGTCCGCGTGCTCGACGAGTCGCAGCAGCGCGTCGATCGCGGCGGGTTGCTTCAGGTCCAGTACCACCGACCGCTTGCCCCGGTCGAGCACGGCCGCCGGTCCGCCCGCGTCCGGCTCGGCCTCCCGTCCGGGCCGGTCCACCCGGACGACCTCAGCGCCCAGGTCGGCGAGGAGCATCCCGGCGAAGGGTCCCGGTCCGATGCCGCCGAGTTCGAGGACCCGGCAGCCGGCGAGCGGCCCGGCCGTAGCGGTCGGCGCCCCGGCGCGGTCGGCGTGCCTTTCCCGGCCTGAGGTATCGGCTCCGCCGGCGGTCCTGTCCCCGCCAGTGGCCTCGGCTCCGGATGTCATCGTCAACGGCCCTTCCAGGCAGGCGCCCGCTTCTCCGCGAACGCCGCGGCGCCTTCCCGGGCGTCCTCGGACCGGAACACCGGCTCGGCGATGTCGAACTGCCTGCCCCACGCCTCGTCCAGGGTCCAGTCGGCGGTGGAGCGGGCGATCTGCTTCGTCGCCGCGACCGCGAGCGGGCCGTTCGCCGCGATGGTCGCCGCGAGTTCGAGGGCGCCCTCCAGTGCGCCGCCCTCCTCGGTGAGCCGGTTGACCAGGCCGTGGGCGGCGGCCCGCGCGGCGCCGATCGGCTGCCCGGTCAGCAGCAGTTCGAGGGCGATGGCGTACGGGATGCGGCGGGGCAGATGGAGTGCGGCGCCCGCGCGGGCGACCAGCGAGCGGGTGACCTCGGGCACGCCGAGCCGGGCCGTGCGGGCGGCGACGACGAGGTCGCAGGCCAGCAGGAGTTCGAAGCCGCCCGCCAGGGCCCAGCCCTCCACGGCGGCGATCAGCGGCTTGCGCGGCGGGGTCATGCTGATCCCGCACAGGCCGCGGCCCTCGATCGCGGGGGTCTCGCCGCGCAGCCAGGCCTTGAGGTCCATGCCCGCCGAGAACGTGCCGCCCGCGCCGGTGAGCACGCCGACCCGCAACTCGTCCGACTCGTCGAGCTCGTCGACCGCGGCCGCCACTCCTTCGGCCACCGCGGCGTCCAGGGCGTTCTTCACCGCCGGGCGGTTGATCGTGATGAGCTGTACCGCGCCTCGGCGCTCCACCAGTACCTCGTCGGACACGCCTACCTCCTCGCATGGTCGCCGGTCACGGCGAATCGGGCCAGTTCGTGGGCGACCATGCCGTCGAGGTCCGCCGCGGGCGGCGCGGGGAGTTCGACGGGCCGGTCGCGGGTGGGTAGCAGGACGACGGCCGTGCCGGGGGTGGTGACCTCGCCCCGCTGGTTCTCGCAGCGCACCTCGATGTCGACCTCGGCGCGCCCGTCCGTCAGGCGCTTGCCGACGACCGTGCCGCGCGCCCAGGTGGTGTCGCCGCGGTAGTTGAACCTGCGGTGCTCGCAGCGGAGTTTCCACAGCCAGCCGTCGTCGCCGATCCAGTCGGTGAGCAGATGGCACAGCCAGGTCTCGCGCATGCCGCCGTAGTCGTAGGGAGCGGGCAGGCCCAGTTCCCGGGCCCGCTCCGGCTCCCAGTGCAGCCGCTGCACGGTGTCGGGGATGTTCAGCGGGTTGGGCGGGTAGAGGCCGGGCGCCTTGCGCCGGACCTTGGCGGCGATCCCGAACGCGCCGGGCGGGGTGAGCTGCATGCCCCAGCCCAGGTGCCAGACGACCACGTCGGTGGTGGTCAGCGGCCCCTTCACGCGGGGCTGGAGCTCGTCGCCGATCTCGACGTCCTCCCAGTACCGCGGTTCGGCGCCGCGCCGGGTCTCGGCCGCGTAGGCGGCGTCGATCGCGGCCAGCTCGGCGTCGGTGTAGGGCTGTTGGACGAGGTGTTCCTTGGCCCGCTGCTTCGAGGTGTGCCGCTCTGCGTTGATCCAGGTGCCCCGGCGCAGTGCGTGCATCTCGCCGCGTCCGTTGGCGTAGAGGTAGTCGTTGACGACGTGGGCGGTGCGGCCGCCGAAGCGGCTGGGTTTGAGGTCCACGCCCACCTGGGTCTGTAACACCCGGCAGCGGTCGCCGCGTTGCAGCGGGCGCCACCACTCGAACTCCATCACCGCCTGGTAGGAGCCGAGTCCGGCGAAGGGGTCGCCCTTGAGGAGCGCCCTGGTCCCGGCGTCGGGCGGCGGGGCGGCGTCCTCGCCCATCGTGTAGAGGAAGGTGGGCGGTGCGAGCAGGGCGCCCCAGCGGGTGCCGGCCGCGTGGTCGGGGTCGCAGTACAGGGGGTTGTCGTCGCCGTAGCCGTAGGCGAAGTGGCGGACGGCGTCCCAGGTGACCTCGTAGTTGTGCGGCGGGTTGCGCTGGGGCCGGGGGACGCCGAGGCGGCGCCGGGAGCGTTCGACGGCCTCGTCGGTCAGGACGCCGAACCGCTCCTCGGTGTCCGTCATCGCTGTTCCTCCTTCCGTCCGAGCCGGTCCCGGACCAGTCCGAGCAGCTCCACCCGGCTGACCTTGCCCGAGGGGGTCCGGGGCAGTTCGCCGAGGACGACGATGTGCGCGGGCACCTCGTAGGGGGTGAGCAGGCCGCGGCACAGGGCGACGAGTTCGGCGGGGTCCGGGGCGGGCCGGGCCGGTTCGGCCTCGACCGCCGCGACCGGCACCTCGCCGAGCCGGGCGTCCGGCAGTCCGGCCACGGCCGCCTCCCGTACGGCCGGGTGCGACTCCAGGACGCGGCGGACCGTGTCCGGCTGCACCTTGAAGCCGCCGCGGATGATCGCGTCGTCCGCGCGTCCCTCGATCCACACGAACCGGTCGGTGTCGATGCGGGCGAGGTCGCTGGTGCGCGCCCACACCCGGCCGCCGTGTGTGCTCTGTTCGGTCCTGACCTCCAGCCGGCCCGTCCGGCCGGCGGGCAGTTCCGTGCCGTCGTCGCCGGTCACCCGCAGCTCGACGCCGTCGAAGGCGCGCCCGGCACTGCCCGCCTTGTGCCGCCACCACCGCTGGTGCAGCGGCAGCGTCCAGCCGGCCACGGCTCCGGCGAACTCGGTCGCCCCGTAGGTCATCAGGACGGGCACGCCGTACGTGCGGAAGAACCTGTCGGCGAGTTCGGCCGGGCAGGGCGCGGTGCCGGAGGTGACGACCTGGAGGGTCGCCAGGCGTTCCTTCGGCACCTCGGCGTCGAGCACGGCGCGGATCGCGGCCGGGACCAGGCTCGCCGCGCGCAGTCCGTGCCGCTCCACCGCGCTCGTCCAGGGTTCGACGGCGAACCTGGGCATCAGCAGCATGCGGCGGCCGGTCGCGAGACAGGCGAGCGCCCGCCACAGCCCGCCGATGTGCACGAGCGGGCTGGACACGAGCGAGGCCGACGGGGACAGCAGGCGCTCCGCTCTCGGGGTCTGCCCGCCGGAGACGAGGGCCTGGTCGAGCTGGCCGATGCGCAGGTGGACGCGTTTCGGGGGGCCGGTGGTGCCGGAGGTGAACATCTCCACGGCGACGCCGGGGTCGGCCGGGGCGTCGGCGGGGGCGGTGCCGCCTGCGGGTTTCACCGTGCCGTCCGGGCCGAGTTCCAGCGCCGCGCCGTGGGCGGTCACCGCCTCCGACACGCCTGGGCGGGCCAGTGGTTCGGTGCGGGCGACGACGACGGGCAGCGCGCAGCGGTCGATGTCGGTCGCGAGCCGGTCGGCCGGCTGCAACGGGCTCAGCATCACCAGGCAGCGCCCGGAGGCGATCACCGCGGCGACCACGGCGACGTGCTCGGGCCGGTTCTCCAGTACGACGCCGACCCGGCCGCCGGGCGGCAGGCCCGCCTCGTCCAGCAGCGCGGCGATGGCGTCCGCGGTCGTGCGGACCTGTCCCCAGGTCCACCACTGGCCGTCGTACTCGATCGCCTCGGCCTCGGCGGCGGCTTCGCCGAGCAGCCGGGACAGACGGTCACGGATTCCCACGTGATCGGCCTTTCGTCTGCTCACGTGATCGGCCATTCGTCTGCCCACGTGATCGGCCTTCCGCCGCCTCGGGCGCGGTGATTCCCGTCAGCCCGGCCAGCCGCCGACGGTGCGTCGCCGGGCTGCCGAGGAGCTGCTCGGACGACTTCGCGCGTTTCAGATGCAGGTGCGCGTCGTGCTCCCACGTGTAGCCGATGCCGCCGTGGATCTGGATGTTCTCCTTGGCCGCGTGGGTGTAGGCGTCCGAGCAGCAGACGGCCGCGACCGCGGCGGCCGCGGACACCGGCGACTCGCTCGACTCCCCCGGCTGCGGCAGGTCCGCCGCCGCGGACAGCGCGTGGTAGACCGCCGATCGTGCCGCCTCGACCTTCACCAGCGCGTCGGCGCACTTGTGCTTGACCGCCTGGAAGGAGCCGATGGGCCGGCCGAACTGCACCCGGATCTTGGCGTACGCCACGGCCGCCTCCAGACACGCCTGTGCTCCGCCGGCCTGCTCGGCGGCGAGGGCCACCATCGCGAGGTCGGTCACCCGGCGCAGGTACGCGGTGGCGTCCGCGGCCGTGGGGCCGACCGGCTGTGCCGGGGCTCCGTCGAGGTCGATCCGGGCCAGGCGCCGGGTCGGGTCGAGCGTGTCCAGCCGGGTGCGGGTCACTCCCGGCGCCGTGCCCTCGACGGCGAACAGCCGGGGGCCGGTGGCCGCACGGGCCACGATCAGGAGGAGGTCGGCGCTGTGACCGTCGACGACGAACATCTTCGTGCCCGACACCCGGTCGCCGGTACCGCCCCCGTCGGGTACGGCCTCGGCCCGCACGTCCTCGACGTGCCACGATCCGCTCTCCTCGGCGAGCGCCAGCGTGCCGGTCAGCGAGCCGTCGGCGATCCCCGGCAGCCAGCGGGCCTTGGCCGTCTCGTCGCCGGAGACCGCGAGGGCCTGGCCTGCCAGGGCCACGGTCGCGAAGTACGGGGAGGGCAGCAGGGCCCGGCCCAGTTCCTCCAGCACGAGGCCCAGTTCGACGGGGCCGCCGCCGAAGCCGCCGTACTCCTCGGGCAACGGCACCCCGGGCAGGCCGAGTTCGTCCGCCATCCGCCGCCACAGCACCGGGTCGTGTCCGTCCGCGGACTCCATCGAGCGGCGCACGGCCTCGCTCGGCGCCTTGTCCGCCAGGAAGCGGCGCAGCGTCGCGCGGAGTTCCTCGTGTGCGTCGGTGAAGGCCGGTGCCATGTCCGTCCCGTCCTCGGCCGTCACCGGGGCGTCTTCGACCGCAGGTAGGCGGCGAAGTCGGGGATCCGGGTGCGGTCCACGATCTCGATGCGGATGCCGGAGGGGGCCAGGTGGTAGGCGAAGACGGAGGGTTCGCCGTCGACGACCGCGCAGGCCTCGGCGGCGAAGCCCGCCTCCGCCAGCCGTTTCGATGTCGTCGCCAGGTCGTCGCAGAAGTAGCCGAGGTGGTGGGTGGCGTTGTGTTCGGCCGCCGTCCACGGTGTGCCGGGGATCTCCTGGACGAGTTCGATGTGCGGGGCGTCCAGGGAGTAGGCGTAGCGCAGGTTCAGGATCCGGTCGCCGTCCGCCAGGCGGACCGGGAGTGCCGCGGACATGGTCCCGGTCCAGCGGTACCCGGCGACCTCGCTCATCCGGGCCTTCCAGGCGTCCACGTCGTCGACCACGATCCCGGTGTGGTACAGGTCGGCCGCGCGCAGGGGGTGTGTCATGGCCGGCGCCTCACCACTCCAGCCGCAGCGACTTGATGCCGTACATGTTGCCGTGCTGCCACAGCTCCTGGCCGGGGGCGACCCGGTAGTCGGGGATGCGCCGGTGCCATTCCTCGACCGCCACGTTGAGTTCGAGGCGGGCGA
Source organism: Streptomyces sp. NPDC008092 (assembly GCF_042957285.1). Classification (NCBI taxonomy): domain Bacteria; kingdom Bacillati; phylum Actinomycetota; class Actinomycetes; order Kitasatosporales; family Streptomycetaceae; genus Streptomyces; species Streptomyces sp. NPDC008092. The sequence continues at coordinate 293,161 of NZ_JBIBHY010000012.1, read as the reverse complement.
GGTGCGAACCGAGGCAGCGGTGCGGGCCGGAGCCGAACGCGATGTGGTTCGTGGCCTTGCGGTGCAGGTCCACCGCCAGCGGGTTCTCGTACCGCCCGGGGTCGCGGTTGGTGACGGCGAGCGGGAGCATCACCATCTCGCCCGCCCTGACGGGGCAGCCGCCGATCTCGACGTCCTGGGTCGCCTTGCGCGCCGGGACGACGAACGAGTAGACGCGCAGGATCTCCTCGACCCCGGTCGGGATCAGCGAGGGGTCGGCGAGGATCTCGGCGCGCTGCTCAGGGTGCGTGGCGAAGTGGTACAGCGCCCAGCCGATCGAGATGGGCACGGTGTCGAAGCCGGCCTGGAACATCAGCACGCAGAAGGCGTGCAGGTCCCGGTCGTCGATCGGTTCGCCGTCGACGGTCCAGGTCATGGCGTGCGAGAGCAGGTCGTCCAGGGGCGCCCTGCGGCGCAGGGCGATCTGTTCCTCGAAGTACGCCGACACCTCCCGCATGGCGGTCAACTGCCGGGCGCCGTCCGGGTCCTCGGCGTGCGAGAGGTGCAGGAGTTCGCGGATCCAGCCGAGGAAGGTGGGCAGGTCGTCCTCCGGCAGACCCATCATCCGCATGAAGATCAGGGTCGGGAAGCGGCGCGCGAACGCGTCGAGCACGTCGGCACCGTCGCGGTCCGCGAGCGCGTCGATCAGCTCCGCAGCGGTCCGGCGGACCTCCGGTTCGCGGGCGGCCACGGTGCTCGGGGAGAAGTAGCGGCCGAGGAGGCGCCGCCAGGCGCTGTGCGTGGGCGGGTCCAGCATCTCGGGGATCCACAGGAACTTCGGGTCCGGTTCGAGCGCCGTCACCGACGTGCTGGAGAAGGTCCGCCAGTCCTGGAGGGCCTCCTGCACGGCCGGGCCGTCGGTGACGACCCAGAAGCCGCGCGCGACGGTGCTGCGGAACCCGCCGTGGGTGCCGGCCATCTCGTCCCAGCGCTCCTGGTGGCTGAGGACGGGTCCGCCGAGCCGGTTGTCGAAGTGGTAGGCGGGCGCGCCCTCGTACGTCCCTACGTACGTGCCCTCGGACGTCCCTTCGGACGTCCCCTCGGACTCGTCGAGTGTCGTCCCCATCACGGCTCCTTTCGTCGTACGTCCGTCGGGTCTCGTCGTACGTCGGTCCGGTCTCGTCGTACGTCCGTCACGTCGCCGCGCCGTCGATCTTGAGCGCGATCAGCTCGTCGTCACCGAGGCCGAGCGAGCGCAGGACCTCGTCGGTGTGTTCCGCGAACTGCGGTGCCCGGGTGAGGGTGGCGGGGGTCTCGTCGAACTGGACGGGGCTGGCGACCAGTTCGCGGTCGACGCCGTCGGCGTCCACGACGGGGGCGATGAGGCCGTTGGCCCGCAGGGCGGGATCCTGGCCCACCTCCCAGGCGTCCTGCACGGCCGACCACTGCCCCTCGCCCCGGGAGAGGATCTCCACCCACTGGGCGTAGGGACGGGAGGCGATGAGACCGGCGACGATCTCGGCGGCCTCGGCCGCGTTGGCCATCAGCTTCTCGGTGCTGTCGAACCGTTCGTCGCCGCTCAGCTCCTCGCGGCCGGCCAGCTTGCAGAACTCGGCCCAGTAGCGGCCCGGTTGCAGCATCGACAGTTCGATCCAGCGGCCGTCGGCGGTGCGGTAGGCGCCGATGAGCGGGTTGGTGGCCGAGCCGTACCGGGGCTGGATCTTCGCCGGGAGCGGGCCGCCGGTCAGCAGCGCGAGGTTGACGGTGAACTGGGTCGCCCAGGCCCCGACGCCGATCAGGGACACGTCCACGACGGACGGTTCGCCGGTGGTGGCCCGGGAGTAGAGGGCGGCGGCGATGCCGCCGGCGATGGTCATGCCGCCCATCGAGTCGCCGTAGGCACCGGCCGGCATCCGGGTCATGCGGTCGGCGGCGGGCGGGGTGACACCGGCGGCGCTGCCGCCGCGCGCCCAGAAGGCCGTGCTGTCGTAGCCGCCCTTGCCGGCCTCTTCCCCGCGGGCACCGAAGCCGCTGCCCCGGACGTAGATGATGTCGGGGTTGACCGCCCGGACGTCCTCCAGCTCGATCCGCAGCCTCTTCCGCGCCTCGGGCAGGAAGTTGGTGAGGAACACGTCGCTGGAGCGGATCAGTTCCTCCAGCACGGGCCGCGCCGAAGGCTTCTCCAGGGCGAGGCCGACGCTGCGTTTCCCGCGGTTGGGTCCCTCCATGATCGGGAAGAACGACGAACCCGCGCTGGCCGCCTCGTACCCGAGCACCCGTACCAACCCGCGCTGGGCGTCGCCGCGTTCGGCGTGCTCGATCTTGATCACGTCGGCACCCCAGTCGGCCAGCACGGCACCCGCGGCCGGCACGAAGGTGAACTGCGCGACTTCGAGCACCCGCACGCCCTCCATCGGCCTCTGCATCCGACCAGACCTCCCCGATCGTCACCATTGCGCATACCCAATTGACCTCTGGCGCTTCGAGTATGGACCGATGCCCCGTAAAAAGTATACTGTTTTGCCATGCTGGATTTCGCGATCGATCCTGACTTCCAGGCCAAGCTCGACTGGGCGGCCGCCTTCGTCCGCGAGGAGGTCGAGCCGCTCGACCTCCTGTTCCCGCACGGCGGCGACCCGTACGACACCCGCAACGAGAAGGCCCGCGCGATCCTCGGGCCGTTGCAGCAGCAGGTCCGGGAGCAGGGCCTGTGGGCCTGCCACCTGGGCCCCGAACTGGACGGACCCGGCTACGGCCAGGTGAAGCTCGCCCTGCTCAACGAGGTCCTCGGCCGCTCCTACTGGGCGCCGACGGTTTTCGGCACCGCCGCCCCGGACACCGGGAACGCCGAGATCCTGGCGATGTTCGGCACCGAGGAACAGAAGGCCGAGTATCTGCGGCCGCTGCTCGACGGCGAGATCGTGTCGACGTTCTCGATGACCGAGCCGCAGGCGGGCGCCGACCCCAAGGAGTTCACCTGCCGTGCCTGGCGGGACAGCGACGAGTGGGTGATCGACGGGGAGAAGTGGTTCTCCTCCAACGCCCGTTACGCGGCCTTCCTCGTCGTCATGGCCGTCACCGACCCGGACGCGGCCCCGCACCGGCGCATGTCGATGTTCATCGTGCCGTCGGGGACACCCGGTATCGAGATCAAGCGCAACGTCGGCACCATGGACGAGCGCGAGAACCTCGACGAGGGCATCCACGCCTACCTCCGCTACCACCAGGTCCGCGTCCCGCTCGACGCCATGCTCGGCGGCCCCGGCCAGGGCTTCGAGGTCGCCCAGGCCCGCCTCGGCGGCGGGCGCGTGCACCACGCGATGCGGACGGTGGGCAAGTGCACGCGTGCCTTCGACATGATGTGCGAGCGCGCGCTGTCCCGCCGTACCCAGGGCACCCTGCTCGCCGACAAGCAGGCGGTGCAGCAGTTCATCGCGGACTCCTGGGTGGAGCTGCAGCAGTTCCGGCTGCTCGTGCTGCACACCGCCTGGATCATCGACACCCAGCCGCACGGTGCCGCCCGCACCCAGATCGCGATGTGCAAGGTGCAGACGGCGAAGGTGCTGCACGACATCGTCCAGCGGGCGGTCCACCTGCACGGCTCGCTCGGCACCACCGGTGAACTCCCGCTCGCCAGGTGGTGGATGGCCGCGCCGAACCTCGCCCTCGCCGACGGCCCGACCGAGGTGCACCGCACCACCATCGCCAAGCAGCTCCTCAGGAACTACACCCCGGCCCAGGGCCTGTTCCCGAGCGAGCACATCCCGCCGAAGCTGGAGGCGGCCCGCAAGCGGTACGCCCACATCATCGAGGACGACAACCTCAGCGGCCGGGTGGACGGATGAGCCGCGAGCGCGTCCCGGGCGGTCGTGACGCCAAGTCCGTCGCCCCGGCCGACCTGTTCGACCTGTCCGGCAAGGTCGCGCTCGTGACCGGCGGCAGCCGGGGGCTGGGCCGGGAGATGGTGCGGGCCTTCGCCACGGCGGGCGCGGACGTGGTGGTCACGAGCCGCAAGCTCGACGCGTGCGAGACGGTCGCGGCGGAGGTCCGCGACCTGGGCCGGCGCGCGCTGCCGGTCGCCGCGCATGTGGGCCGCTGGGACGACCTCGGCCGGCTCGCGGACCTCGCGTACGAGGAGTTCGGTCACGTCGACGTCCTCGTCAACAACGCCGGGATGTCCCCGCTGGCCCCCTCCTCCGCGGAGACCAGTGAGGAGCTCTTCGACAAGGTGATCGGCGTCAACTTCAAGGGCCCGTTCCGGCTCGCGTCGCTGATCGGGCAGCGGATGGCCGAGGGCGACGGCGGCTCGATCGTCAACGTGTCGTCCTCGGGCGCGCTGTTCCCCCAGCCGCGGTTCGGCCCGTATGCCGGTGCGAAGGCCGCGCTCAACGCGCTGACCACGGTCTTCGCCCTGGAGTACGGCCCGACGGTACGCGTCAACACGATCTCCGCGGGTCCGTTCCTGACGGACATCTCCAAGGCCTGGACGGAGGAGAAGAGGCAGAGCGCGCGAAGCGCGGCGGGCCGGCCTGGGCGGCCGGAGGAGATCGTCAGCACGGCGCTGTACCTGGCGAGCGATGCGTCGAGTTATACGACGGGGTCCCTGATTCGGGTGGATGGCGGGTTGTACTGAACAGTGCGGGCGCGTCGTGGTCGCTCGCGCAGTTCCCCGCGCCCCTGAAGGGGCGCGACTGCAGCCCCCTGTCTTTTAGAGGCGCGGGGAACTGCGCGACCAGCCCCCACGCGCCCGCAGCCGACCGACTACCGCAGCATTTCGGCCGCTTCCGCCAGCAGAACAGGCAACTCGGGCCGCATCCGCCGATGCATCTCGGTCAACCGCCCCGCCTTTCGCCCCCGTTTGATCAAAAGCGCGGTCGCCGCCGCCTCCTTGTACTTCGTCAGCGCCTCGAACCAGGCCATGTCACGCAGCGGTTCGCCACGCGCCTCCTGGTATGCGTCGATCAGCTCCGCCTTGCCCGGCATCCCGGTCGGCTCCGCGGAGACGGACGCCGGGTGGTGTGCCTCGTCCGTGAAGAAGGTCAGCCAGGTGATGTCGACCCGGGGGTCGCCCAGCGACCAGATCTCCCAGTCGATGACCGCGTTGACCGAGTCGGCGTCGCACAGCGTGTTGCCGAGCCGGTAGTCGCCGTGGGTGAACACCGGCATCATCGCGGCGGGCACGGTGGCCCGCAGGCGTTCCTCGACCGCCTCGCAGCCGGCGCGCAGGTCCTCGGGGACGGTGCTGAACGCCCGTGCCCAGCGATCGATCTCGGCGCCGGGCGTGACGACGGGCTCCACGGCCAGCGCGGTGCGCTTGGGGTCCACGCGGTGCAGGTGGGCGAGCATCCGGGCGGCGTCGAGCGCCCGCGCCCGCACCTGTCCGGCGGGCACGGTCCCACGGGGCACCAGCACCGGCTCCACGCACTGTCCGGGCACCAGTTCCATGGCCACGAAGGGCTGTTGGGCGGTCGGGGTGCCCTGGTCGGAGAACAGCACCTTCGGCACGCGGACGCCGGGCACCCCGGTCAGCACCTGCATGAGCCGTGCCTGGCGCAGGACGTCCCGGTTGCGGACCGGTGCCAGGCCGGGCGGGGCCACCTTGAGGACGACGCGCTCGTGGCCGGCGGGGGCGCCCGCCAGTGCGGCCACGTACGTGAGGCTCGACGTGCCGCCGGCGAGCGGTTCGACCGACTCCACCGTGGCCTCGGGCGCCCAGTCGCGCAGGGCGACGGCAGTCCGCCGGGCCAGCTCCGCGGTCAGGTCCGCGCTGTCGGCGACGACGCTCATGCTCCGCTCCCCGTCCGGTCCTCGGCGGTGAGCGCCCGGACGATGTCGCGGCGGACCAGTTTGCCGGTGGGGGTGCGGGGCAGTTCGGGCCAGCGGGTGATGCGTTCCGGGGTCCTGGAGCCGCGCAGCGTGGCACGCACCTGGGCCCGCAGGGCATCCGGGTCGACGCTCACGCCGGCCCGCAGGACGACCACCGCCTCGATGCGCTGGCCCCACTCCTCGTCGGGGAGGCCGACGACGGCCGCGTCGAGCACGTCGGGGTGGCCGAGCAGGACGTCCTCGATCTCGGCGGGCGCGATGTTCTCGGCGCCGCGGATGATCGTGTCGTCGGCGCGGCCCGCTATGTGGAGGTAGCCGTCGTGGTCGAGGCGGCCCCGGTCGCGGGTGTGGAAGAAGCCCCGCCCGTCGACGGCGGAGCCTCCGCCCGCGTACTCCCCCGACACCTGCGCGCCGCGTACCCAGATCTGCCCGGTCTCACCGGGGGCCGCCACCGCACCGGACACGTCGCGGATCTCCAGTTCGACGCCCGGCACCGGCAGCCCCGCCGAGCCGAGCCGGGCCCGGACCGCGGGATCCTCGCTCGCGACGGCCGTGCGGTGCTCCTGCGGGCCCAGCACGGTGATGGTGGAGGAGGTCTCCGTGAGCCCGTAGGCGTTCACGAAGTCCACGTGCGGCCAGGCCCGCAGGGCGGTCTCGACGACCCGGACCGGCATCCGGGCTCCGCCGTAGGCGAGGGCACGCAGCGAGGGCACCGACCGGTCGAGCCCGTCCGTGTCCATGATGCGGGCGAGCATCGTCGGTACGACCATCGCGTGGGTGATCCGCTGCTCCCGCACCAGGCCGAGCCAGCCGTCCGGGGTGAACTGCTCCAGGGTGACGGCCCGGCGCCCCGCGTACAGGTTCGTCAGCACGTTCGACACGGCGGCGATGTGGTACGGCGGGACGCTCACCAGCGCCGCCTCGGCGGGGTCGGCTCCGGCGAACTCCACCGTGCCGAGGACGTAGGAGACCAGGTTGTGGTGGCGCAGGACCACGCCCTTGGGTGCGGCGGTCGTGCCGCTCGTGTAGATGAGGACGGCCGGGGCGTCGGGAACCGCCTGGTCGTCGTCGGCTCCGGCCGGGGCGCCGGCGTGCTCGGCCACCCCGGCGGCCTGGGCGAGCCACTCGGCGGGGCTGCGGACCGGCAGTCCCGCGCGCCGCAGCGCCGCACCGTGCGCCGGATCGGCGATGCCCAGTGCGGGGGGGTGGTTGGCCAGCAGGGCGTCCAGCTGGGCGTCGCCCAGGCGGTAGTTGACCGGTACCAGGGGTACTCCGGCGCGGGCCGCCGCAAACAGTGCGGCGGGGAGGGCCGGACCGTTCACCGCGAGGTACACGATCGCGTCGGCTTCCGCGTCGCGGAGCAACCGCGCCCCGCCGACGGCGAGTTCCCGCAGCCGGGCGGCGGTCAGGCCGTCGTCCGCGCGCCCGATGACGACCCGGTCGCCGAAACCCTCGGCGGCCATGTCCAGCAGCATCGACAGGTTCACGGGCCGCCCGCCGCTCAGTCCGAGGCCGGCAGCGGCTTGGCGGCCTTCATCGGCAGCGGGACGCCGTTGACCGTCAGCGTGCCCGGTCCCGGCTTGGTGCACAGCAGTTCCACGCCCAGCTCGTCGTCGGCGTACCGCTTGCCGAGCAGCGACCCGCCCGTCAGGCCCGGGGCGGCCGTACCGGTGGCGGTGGCTCCCGCACCGTTCCCGTTGCCCTCGGCCATGGCGGCACCGCCGCAGCCGATCTCCAGTTCCTCGTCCGGGCACCGCACGACGATCACCGCCGTCGTGTCGACCGTACTGGTGAGCATCTGCCCCACGCGTGGCCTCATCGCAGTGTCCTCCGCGGCTCTCGTGGCGCCGAACGCGCGGCACCGAGTAACCAGAGAAAAGTATACTACTTTCCTCGATCGCGTCGAGAACGGAGCTGCCGGATGGAACTGGAGACCGTCCTGTTCGAGGTGACCGACCACGTCGCCACCGTCACCCTCAACAGGCCCGAGGTGATGAACGGCTTCAACCAGCGGATGCTGGAGGAGTTCGCCGCCCTCTGGGACACCGTCAAGAACGATGACGACGTGCACGTAGTCGTGCTGCGCGGGGCGGGTGACCGGGCGTTCTGCACGGGGATGGACGTGAAGGAGGGGATCGACCGCCACCCGAACGTCTGGTCGCAGACGGATCCCGGCGAGTTCCTCTCGCCGAAGCTGAACCAGGTGTGGAAACCCCTGGTCTGCGCGGTGCACGGGATGGCCGCCGGGGGTGCCTTCTACTGGCTCAACGAGGCCGACATCCTGATCTGTTCGGAGGAGGCGACGTTCTTCGACCCGCATGTCAGCTACGGGCTCACGGCAGCCCTGGAACCCATCGGGCTGGCCCGGCGCGTCCCTCTGGGCGAGGCGCTGCGCATCGCCCTGCTCGGCCTGGACGAGCGCGTGTCGGCGGCCCGCGCACTGCAGATCGGCCTGGTCAGCGAGGTGCTGCCACGCGAGGACCTGTGGGACCGCGCCGACGGCATCGCCCGCATCATCGCCGCGAAGCCGCCGGCCGCCGTCCAGGGCACGGTCCGCGCGATCTGGGAGTCCCTCGACTCGACCCGCACCCAGGCGCTGCGCACCGGGCTGTCGTACACGCAGCTCGGGAACCCGATCGGGAAGGCCGGGATCGACCGCGCGGCGGTGCCCAGGGGGAGGTGGACACTGCGCTGAGACTTCCCACCCCTACCTAAATAAGTGTACTTTTTTGCGCGATGTCGTTTCGGAGTGAGCAACGGGAGGCTGTCATGCGGTTCGGTATGCCCTGGCCCGGCCGGGACGTCGGACGGGAGGCCGAGCGGGCCGGCGCCGAGGCCTTCTGCGCCGGGGAGTTCGCCGACCACGACTCCTATCTCACCGTGGCCGACATCGTGGCGAACACCGAGCGCGCGATGGCGGGGCCCGCCATCGCCTACGCGTTCGCCCGCACGCCCTACGCCCACGCCACCGCCCTGCGCCACCTGCACACCCAGGCGCCGGGCCGGCTGTTCCTCGGGCTGGGCAGCGCGGCGTTCCGGATCAACCGGGACTGGCTGGGCGTGCCCGCGGAGCGGCCGGTGGCCCGGATCGCCGAGACCGTGGGTGCCGTACGGGCCTGGCTGCACGCGGAGAACGGCGAGCGGGTCCGGTACGCCGGCGAGTTCTACGACCTCGACGCCGACGTCCGGGCCCCCGTGCTCGGCCGGCTGGACATTCCTGTCCTGCTCGCCGCGTTCAACGCCCGGATGGCCGTCACCGCCGGCCGGGTCGCCGACGGCGTCGTCGGGCACGGGCTGTTCACCGGCTCCTGGTGGAACGAGGTGGTACGACCCGCGGTGGCCCGGGGCCGGGACGCGGCCGCACACGGCCCGGCCGGCCCGCGTCCGCTCGAACACGGCTGGATCATCACGGCGGTCGACGACCACGCGCCCGAGCGCGCGATCGCCGATGCCCGGCGCATGATCGCCTTCTACCTCACGGTCCGGACGTACGACCCCTTCGTCGCCCACCACGGCTGGGAGGAGCCCGTGGCCCGGCTGCGCGACGCCTTCCGGGCCGGTGACATCGACGCCATGGCCCGGGCGGTCACCGACGAGATGCTGGCCGAGATCGCGGTCTGCGGCACGACCGCCGACGCGAAGGACACCCTGGCCCGCCGCGCCGCCTCGCTCCCCCGCGACATCGGCTACTTCGCCCCACCGAGTTTCATGGTGGGCCGCGGCCGCCGGGCGGCGTACGCCCGAGCCGGGCTGGCCCTGATCGGCGCCCTGCCGGAGCCGGACCCGGACCCGGTCTGAACCGGGTCCGGCCCGTGCCAGGTCCGGCCCGTGCCAGGTCCGGTCCGGGCCTGGTCCGGGCCGGGTGGGCCGTCAGGCCTGCTCGGGGACCGGGGCCAGTTTGCGGCTGGCGTCGAAGCCGACGACCTTCGCGAGGGTGCCGCCGAGGATGGCGGCGCGGTCCTCGTCGCCCACTCCCTCGAAGTTCTCTGCGATGCACTCGTCGCTGCTGCGGAAGGTGCCCTCGGCGTGCGGGTAGTCGTTGCCCCACATCACCGTCGACAGGCCGGTGATGTGGCGGGCCTTGACAGCCGTGGGGTCGTCGGCGAACTGGACGTGGATCTGCCGGCGGACGTACTCGGTGGGCTTGAGGGGGTACGGCCACCTGTCGTTGACCGCGAACAGCCGCCCCATGGCGGGCTGCTCCTTCGGCCCGCGGCTGTCGTCCCAGAAGCCGAGCCACCAGTCGGGGTCCTGGCCGGTGCCGGTCTTCCATGCCTTGTCCATGTAGCCCATGAAGGAGACCAGCCAGCCGGCCGTGTACTCGATCAGGTTGAAGTGCAGGTCGGGGAAGCGCTCGCACACCCCGCCGCCGACGAGGCTGGCGATGATGCCCTGCGGGCCGGCCACGGCCGAGCCGACCGCGCTGCCCATGGTGCGGCCGGCCACCATGTCGTCGGTCAGGTTGCCCTTGCCCATGTTCATGGCCGTCATCAGGCCGCGGACGGTCACCGCGGTCTCGGACACCTCCTCCTTGACCTTCACCCCGCCGGTCGCGACGTGGATGAAGACCGGCAGCCCGTGCGCCTGCGCGGCCGCCCAGACCGGGTCGTACTCGCGTGCGTAGTACGGCAGGGGCGGGATCTCCGGGAGGAGGAGCGCGCCGATCCCCAGCCGCGCGACCCGCTCGATCTCCGCGACGGCCGCGGGGACGTCCGTGAGCGGGATCGCCGCCGTCGGCCGCAGCCGGTCCTTGTAGGACAGGTACCGTTCGGCCAGGTAGTCGTTCCACACCCGGGCGTGGGCCATGGACAGTTCGTGGTCGTCCGTGAACAGGACGAACAGCGAGAGGTTCGGGAACATCACCGACGCGTCGACGCCGTCGAGGTTCATGTCCCGGATGATGTGCTCCGGATCGCCGTCCGGGGTCTCGCCGCCTATCTGGCGGTACTTGGAGATGGTCCAGCCGTCGAAGCCGATGGTGTGCAGCTTCTTGAACTCGGTGTGCCCGCCGTCGACGATCGGCTCGTCGAGGGTGAACTCCTCTTCCCACAGGGCACGTTCACGAAGGTGCCTGGGCAGCCGGGTCTTGAAGAGATCGACCGGCTCGATGATGTGCGAGTCGCCGGAGACGACAAATTCCTTGAACACAGGCGGTACCTCTTTCGAACCTCGTCGTTCGTCGCAGAAATCCAACCCGCTGGTTCTGCCGAAGTTAGCTGTACCGACCGGTCGAGTCAACAATTCAGCACACGGAATGACCAGGCGATTCCCGCCCGGAATCCTGACATCTTGCTGACACGGGGGCCGAGATCCCACCCCTTCCCAGGGGAGTCCAATTAAGTACACTCAACTCTGCGGGCGTCCGAGGAGCACCGCAGTCGACCAGGAGGCGGACATGACGACGGCGTACGCGTTCTCCACGCGGCTCTACATCGACGGGCGCCGCACCGACGGCCGGTCGGACACCCCGGTGCCCGTCCGCAACCCTGCGACGGAGGAGCCGATCGCCGAGGTACCCGGCCCCTCGACCGCCGACATGGACCAAGCCGTCCGGGCGGCCCGGCGCGCCTTCGACGAGGGTCCGTGGCCGCGGATGCGGCCCGTGGAGCGGGCCGGTGTCCTGCTCCGGATGGCCCAGGAGATGGAGCGCCGGCTGCCCGAACTCGTCGCCGTCAACATGGCGGAGGCGGGCTCGGTCCGCGCCCTGGCCGAGACACTGCAGACCCGTGTTCCGGTGACGCATCTGCGGGACATGGCCGAGCGGGTGATCCCCACGTTCGCCTGGGAGCGCCCGATGGACCCCACGATCGCGCCGGGCATCGGCATCTCGCAGGGGGTGCTGCGCCGTGAGGCGTTCGGGGTGTGCGCGCTGGTCTCCGCCTACAACTTCCCGTTCTTCCTCAGCATGATGAAGGTGATCCCGGCCCTGGCGGCCGGCTGCACCGCCGTGCTGAAACCGGCGCCCGCCACGCCCCTGGAGTCCCTGCTGATCGGCGACTTCGCGGATGCAGCCGGGCTGCCGCCGGGCGTGCTGAACATCGTGACGGGTGACGTGGCGGAGGGCCGGGCGCTGACCACCCACCCCATGGTGGACCTGGTGAGCTTCACCGGCTCCGACACGGTCGGCCGCATGGTCTACGCACAGGCCGCGGCCTCCCTGAAGAAGGTCGTCCTCGAACTCGGCGGCAAGTCGGCCAGCATCGTCCGGGCCGACGGCGACCTCGACGGCGCCGTGCGTGCCGCGCTCACGGGCATCACCGCCCATGCCGGACAGGGCTGTTCCCTGCTGACCCGCACGCTGGTGCACGAGTCCGTCCACGACGAACTGGTCGCCCGGCTGACCGCGGCCCTCGCCCGGGTGAAGGTCGGCGATCCGGCCGACCCGGCCACCACCATGGGCCCGTTGATCAGCGAGGCGCAGCGGGCCAAGGTCGAGAAGCTGATCCGCCTCGGCGAGGAGGAGGGGGCCCGACTCGTCTGCGGCGGCGGCCGGCCCCCCGGTCTCCACCGCGGCTACTTCGTCGAACCCACTCTCTTCACCGGCGTCGACAACTCCATGACCATCGCCCGCACGGAGTTCTTCGGCCCGGTCGGCGTCGTCATTCCCTTCGCCGACGACGAGGAGGCGGTGCGGATCGCCAACGACAGTCCCTACGGTCTCGCCGGCGCCGTGTGGAGCGCCGACACCGTGGCCGCGTACGAGATGGCGTCCCGTATCCGGACCGGGGCCGTTTCCATCAACGCGAGCAGCGCCGGAGTGATCCCCCGGGCCGCGTTCGGCGGGTACAAGCAGAGCGGACTCGGCCGGGAGTGGGGCGAGTTCGGCCTGGACGAGTACCTGCAGACGAAGACGGTCAGCTGGGCGGCACGCTGAGACGCGTACCGCCCGCCCCACACGGTGGCGGCGCGCTCGAAGGCCTCGGTGCCCGCAGGCTCCTCCGCCGGACGGTTCCGATGGCGGTGCGGCACGCGGAGAGAAGAACAACTTGAGCCATGGAATTCAGAACACTCTAATGCAAGACCGATCGACAAGTTTCCTGCATAATTGGTCGGCGATCTCGACCGTACGGTTAAAAGAGGATACCTTTATGCGGTGGACTTCGAGCTCAGCGAAGAGCAGGAGATGCTCCGTGAGGCATCCCGCGACCTGCTGTCGGAACGGGCCCCGATCGAGCATGTGCGGGCCTGGGCGGACCGCGCGGAGGACGTCGATCCCGAGGTGTGGCGGCTGACGGCCGACCTCGGCTGGCCCGGTCTCGGCCTGCCCGAGGAGTACGGCGGCGCCGGCCAGGGTCTGGTGGAACTCGCGCTCGTGGCCGAGGAGATGGGGCGGGCGCTAGGACGGGGACCGGTCACGCCCACCGCGATCGCGGGGCGCGCGCTCGCCGCCGCGGGGTCGCCCGCGCTGTGCGCCGAGGTGCTGCCCGCGCTCGCCGCCGGCTCGGACTGGGCCACCTGGGCCTTCGCCGAACCGCACGCGCCATGGTCCCTCGACGGCGTGCGGGCCACGGCGCGGTCCGCCGGGGACGCGGTCGTCCTCGACGGCGTGAAGACGGCGGTGCGGGACGCGGGCGGCGCCCGCTGGCTGCTCGTCACCGCCCGCCGGGACGGGGTCCCGACGTCCTTCCTCGTCGACCGTACGGCCCCCGGTGTGACGGTCCGGCGGCAGCAGGTCCTGGACCTGACACGCGCCTTCTACGAGGTCCGGTTCGAGGGGGTGCGCCTGCCGCCGGACCGCCGTCTCGGCGCCGGCCCCGGCGAGATCCAGCGGCTCCTCGACGAGGCGTCGGTGCTGCGCTGCGCCGACGCGCTGGGGGTGATGGAGCGCCTGCTGGACCTCACCGTCGAACACACCACGTCCCGCGTCCAGTTCGGCCGGCCGATCGGCGCCTTCCAGGCCGTCAAGCACGCCTGCGCCGACATGGCACTGCGGGTGCACGGCGCCCGCGCCGCCACCGGCTACGCGGCGATGGCCGCCGACGCGGGCGCCCCGGACGCCGGCCGGGCCGCCTGCGCCGCCGCCTCGTACGTCGCGGCCGCGGCCGGCGAGGTCGCGGGGCGGGCCCTCCAACTGCACGGCGGCATCGGCTTCACCTGGGAGCTCCACCTCCACCTCCACCTGCGCCGGGCCAGGGCCGACAGCGTGCTGTACGGCGACGCCGCCGTCCACCGCGACCGGCTGTGCACCTTCCTGCGGGTGTCTCCCGCAGCCATCTGAGCGGACGATCCGAAACCGAAGGGTTCCCCATGGAGATCAAGGGAAAGAAGGCGGTGGTGTTCGGCGGCGCCTCAGGCATGGGCCGGGCCACCGCCGAACTCCTCGCGGCCCGCGGCGCCGACGTCGCCGTGCTCGACCGTCCCGCGTCGGCGGGCGGGGAGGTCGCCGCCGCGCTCGGCGGCAGCTTCCACCCCGTCGACGTGACCGACTTCGCGGCGGCCGAGAGCGCCCTGGACGCGGCCGTACAGGCACTGGGCGGACTGCACGTGTCGGTCACCACGGCGGGCGGCGGCAGTGTGCGGCGCACCCTCGGCAAGGACGGACCGCACGACCTGGAGACGTTCCGCCGGGTGCTCGACCTGAACGCCGTCGCCACCTTCAACATCAGCAGGCTGGCCGCCGCGCACATGAGCCGCAACGAGCCCGAGGAACCCGACGGCGAGCGCGGTGTCATCGTCAACACGTCGTCGATCGCCGCCTTCGAGGGGCAGATCGGGCAGGTCGCCTACTCCGCGGCCAAGGCCGCCATCGCCGGCATGAGCCTGACCATGGCCCGCGATCTGGGCTCCCTCGGCATCCGGGTCGTCGCCATCGCGCCGAGCCTGTTCGAGACCGGCGCCACCGAGAGGATCCCCGCCGGGACGCGGGCCGCCCTGGTGAAGGACGCCGCGTTCCCACGGCGGCTGGGCCGGCCCGAGGAGTACGCGAAGCTGGCCCTGGCGGTCGTGGACAACCCGATGCTGAACGGCCAGTGCCTGCGTCTGGACGCGGGCCAGCGGTTCGGGCCGAAGTGACCGGAGCCGTCGAAGTGACCGGAGTGAGGTGCTGATGGCGGACAACACACCGCACCAGGGCAAGGTCGCCCTGATCACCGGCGGCGGCCGGGGCTTCGGCAAGGCGTTCGGCGAGGCCCTGTCGAAGCTCGGCGCGCATGTCGTGCTCGCCGACGTCGACGGCGAGGCCGCGGCCGAGGCGGCCGCCGAACTCACCGCACGGGGCCGGGGCGCGACCGGAGTCTCCTGTGACGTCGCCGACGAGGACGGCGTCGGCGCCGTGGTGAGCGAGATCGCCGCAGTCCACGGCGGGCTCGACATCCTGGTCAACAACGCCGGTCTGCACGCCGCCTACAACAAGCCCTTCACCGAACTGGGCCTGGCCAGGGTCCGGCGGGTGGTCGACGTCAACATCATGGGCACCGTCATCTGCACCATGGCCGCCCGCGAGGCCATGAAGGGCCGCGCCGGCGCCTGTGTCGTCAACATCTCCTCGTCGGCGGCCTACGCGAACCGCAGCATCTACGGGGTGTCCAAGCTCGCCGTGCGCGGCCTGACGGTGGCCTTCGCGCGGGAGTTCGCCGCCGACGGCATCCGGGTCAACGCCATCGCGCCGGGCCTGATCTTCACCGACGCGGTGCGGGCCCAGCTCTCCCCCGCCGAGGCGGAGCGCGTCCTCGGGGAGCAGATCCTGCCGCAGGAGGGCCGGGAGGAGGACGTCGTCGAGGCGCTGCTGTATCTGGTCTCGTCGAAGGCGTCCTTCGTCACCGGTGAAACCCTGCGGGTGACGGGCGGGTTCGCGCTCTCGGTCTGACAGCACGCGTGTGGCCGTGGTCCCTGCCGGGACCACGGCCACAGGCATGCGCTCAGACGGTCACCGGCCGGGCCTCCGCCTGCCCGGCCAGTTCCTGCTCCTCCGACCTGATCGCCTTGAGCAGCACGTAGGGAGTGGCGATCTTCCAGACGAAGTACGTCAGCGAGGGGATGGTGTTCGCGAGCACGCCGTTCCAGGCGAACGGTCCGCTGTCCGTGACGAAGACGAAGGCTCCGGGGATGAGGAGCACGCCCAGCACGATGCTCAGCCAGCCGTACCACTTGGGGAAGACCTGCTTCTCCCGGTGGTCGACGAACGCCGTGTAGCCGATCGACCAGACCTGGAGGACGAAGATGCACGCGTTGCCCACCAGCATGAGGTTGAAGGTGTCGGTCAGCGCGGCCAGCACGTCGGGCGAGTGGATCTCCGGCCGGTACGCGGCGGCGGAGAGGATGGCGAGGGGGAAGAAGAAGCCCAGCGGGGCGACCACGCCGGTGGTCAGCTGGATCATGGACAACAGCCCCCAGCCGCCCTCGACGCGCTTCATCTGAAGACTCGTCACGACGACGTACGGGTACTCGAAGGGCACGGCCAGCACCATGATCACGGTGCACCACAGGATCCCCGTGCGGTGGTCGTGCAGGAAGGTGACGAGGTC
This sequence comes from Streptomyces sp. NPDC008092, assembly GCF_042957285.1. Taxonomy (NCBI): domain Bacteria; kingdom Bacillati; phylum Actinomycetota; class Actinomycetes; order Kitasatosporales; family Streptomycetaceae; genus Streptomyces; species Streptomyces sp. NPDC008092. Next base: position 276,893 of record NZ_JBIBHY010000012.1, on the reverse strand, counting down.
CGCGGGGCTCATCTGCGGGTCCACCGGGGTGAGGAGGTGGCCCGCGCTGAAGGCCACGACGAAGCCCACCATCAGGACGACACCGCACCACGCCGACACGCGTTCAAGTCTCAGGTAGAGGTCTCTTCTCAACTGCGGCTCCCTTGTGGGCCGGCCGGCGTCCACCGGACGGCTGCTGCCGGCCGGTGCCTACCGGCCGATCTCGTCCCAGCCGACGAGCCTGTCCAGCAGCAGTGCCGCGCTGGAGAGGTAGTCGCCGTATCCGCCGCGGAAGAACAGCAGCGGGGTCTTCAACGACTCGACGCGGAGGTCGTGGACCCGTCCCACGACCAGCAGGTGGTCGCCGATCTCGACGACCTGGTCCACCGCGCAGTCCACCCAGGCGACGACCCCGTCCAGGACGGGACTGCCCAGCGGCGAGGCCTCCCAGGTCATGTCCGTGAACCGCTCGCCCGCCGGGCCGGCCGCCATCCGCCGGGAGATCCGCTCCTGGTCGCCCGCGAGCGCGTTGGCGCAGAAGCGGCCCGCGGTCCTGATCGTCCGCAGGGTCGCCGAGGAGCGGTCGGCCAGGAAGGACACCAGGGGCGGGTCGAGGGACACGGAGGTGAAGGTGCCGACGATCATCCCGTGCGGCCGCTCCCCGGCGTCCGTGGTGGTGATCGCGACCACGCTGGTGGGGAAGTTGCCCAGTACGTCGCGGAACCGTCGGCCCTCGGTCACGTCCGCCTCCCGGGGACGGACCGCGCCGTCCCTCATATCAGGACCCGCATCGACTCGGGCAGTTCGAGCCCCATCCGGGCCAGGGCGTTGGCGTGGTAGGCGGAGCCGGGGACGTGGATCATGTGCTGGAGTCCGACGTGCGCGTCCCGCCAGTACCGCTGGATCGGGTTGCCGCGCCGGATCGCGTTGCCGCCGGACCGGGCGAAGATCTCGTCCAGGGCGGAGACGGCCCGCCAGGCGCACCGGACCTGGTTGCGCCGTACGTTCGACCGGTCCTCGACGGTGATCTCCCGGCCGGCCTCGGCCTTGTCGTACAGCCGGCTGATGCCGTCGATGAGCTGGACCCGCGAGGCGGCGATCTCGGCGGCGGCCTCGCCGGCCGCGTAGAGCACGTACGGGTCGTCGCGGACCTGGACGCCGGTCACGGCGACCCGGTCCTTCTGCTGGCCGAGGTGCACGGCGAGCGCGCCCTCGCAGATGCCGATGACGGCCGCGGTGATCCCGAGCGGGAACATCGAGGCGAAGGGCAGCCTGTACAGCGTGTCGGTGAGCCCGATCGCCTCGGCGGCGGCCCCGTCCTGGACGGCTTCCTGCCGCACGGTGCGGTATGCGGGGATGAACGCCTTGTCGACGACGACGTCCTTGCTGCCGGTGCCGGACAGGCCGACGACGTCCCAGGTGCCGTCGATGATCTCGTAGTCCGAGCGGGGAAGCACCACGTGCATCACGGTGATCGGCCCGGCCGGCCTGCCCTTCCCGTCCCCGAGGAGCGCGCCGAGGAAGTCCCAGCGGCAGTGGTCGCTGCCGGAGGAGAACGGCCAGCGGCCGCTGAGGACATAGCCGCCGTCCACCGGGGCGGCGATGCCGTTGGGCATGTACGGGGAGGCGATCCAGGTGTCCGGGTCGTCGTCCCACACCTCGTGGGCGAGCCGCGGGTCCAGCTGTGCCAGTTCCCACGGGTGGACGCCGACGACACCGCACACCCAGCCGGCGGCCCCGTCGTGCCGCGCGACCGCCATCACCGCTTCCGCGAAGTCCCGGGGATGAGCGCCGAAACCGCCGAACTCCTTGGGCTGCAGCAGCCGTACGACTCCGGCGGAGCGCAGCAGTTCGACGGTGCGGTCGCTCAACTTGCCGAGTGACTCGTTCTCGTCGGCGAGTGCGGCCAGTTCCGGACCCGACTCCTCGACACGGCCGACCACTTCGTGCGTCACTCCGCCCACCTCCTGGTGACTGGTCCATCGCCCGCGCGGCGTGGCGCCGGCGGCGGGATGTCTCAGTGTCGGGGCAGGGGACGAACGGCGGCCGGGCACTTTCCGCTGACCGGGACTGGGCCGTCTCAGCGGGTCACGCGGGGCCGCAGCGCGGCACCGGAGCGGGCCCGGAGGGCGGCGAACCACACGCCGGCCCCGTAGGCGAGGTCGTCGAGGCGGCGGGCGACGCCGTAGCGCACCGGGTCGAGAGTGGCTTGATCGCGCCGGTACTCCAGTGCGATGTCGGCCAGGGCGGCGACCGCGGCGGCGCGGCGCACCCGGCCGGAGAGCGCACAGCCGACGGCCGTCAGCGGCCACCAGTGGCGGGTCAGCAGCGCGGAGGTCTGGGACAGGGTGGCGAGGGCCCCGTTGCCGGTGAGCCGCACGGCCAGCCGGTAGGGGTGCTCGGTGCCGTCGAGTTTGCGGGCGATGCGTACGGTGACGGCACCGAGGAGGGCCGCGGCGGCCGGTCCCGACCAGCGCCGCCCGGCCAGCAGCACGGCGGCGAACGCCGTGCTCCACGGTGCGAACACGACGGGGGCGACGGACTCCGGGTGGCGTTCGGCGAGGGGCTGCGCCCCGGTGCCGTAGACGGCCTTGCGCCGCAGCCAGTCGCCCAGGCGGACCCGGTGCTCGTGGGCGGCCCGGACGGCGGGTTCGTAGCGCACCCGGCGCCCCGCCGCCACCAGCCGCCAGCACAGGTCGACGTCCTCCCCGACCCGCATGCCGGCGTCGAAGCCCTCCCCCAGCGCGTCGACCCGGGCCACCACGCAGGCCGAGGAGGCCCAGGAGACGGGGGTGCCGGGCCGTACCGGGGCCGGATGCGCGCCGAGGTCGAGCGAGGAGCGGGAGTTCTCGTACCGTTCGATCCAGGTCCTGGCCGGGGCGGGCAGCCCGGTGATGCGGGGTACGGCCATCGCCACCCGGGGGTCGGCGAAGTGCCGGAGCAGGGTGGGGACCGTGTCGGGGTCCAGGACGATGTCGGAGTCGGCGAAGACCACGTACGGCGTGGTGACCAGTCGCAGACCGGCGTTGCGCGCCCCGGCGGGCCCGACGTTGGCGGCGAGGACGATCAGGCGCGCGCCGTGCCGGGCCGCTACCGCGGCCACCGCGGCCGGCTGCCGGGAGGCGTCGTCGACCACGATCACCGGTCGGCCCGGGCTCATGCTCCGCAGCAGGCGGTCCAGTTGACGCGGACGGTCACGGACCGGCACGACCACCGTGTACCGGGGATCCGCGGGCGCCGGGAGCGAGCCGACGACGGGATGCGCCATGCCCGTCTCCACCAGCCGGTCCGCGAGCAGCGCCCCGGCCGCGTCCCGCACGACGAGCGTCCGCCCGGTCAGCAGCCGCCGCGCTCGCGGAGTCAGCTTGAGCAGCCGCGTCGGAAACCCGCCGAGCAGCGCCCGACCACCGTCGACCACCAGCGTGTGCCGGTCCAGCTCCACGACGAATCCGCGGGGGAGCGTCATCGGCGCAAGCCTTTCAAGGCATTCGACGCATTCGACGCATTCGACGCGGCGGACTGCGTCAGCGGCGAACCCGCCGTGGGGTCGGTGAGACGGCCCCGGGTGTCGGGGGTCCACGCGGTGACGGCGCGGAGCGTGGCGGAGACCATGGCGGCCATCGTCCGCCGTCCTTCGTCGGCCGTGGCACCGGCCGGGTCGCCGAGTACGCCGGTGGCGGAGACCGCGCGAACGCCTCGGGCCATCAGCTCCGGCAGGAGTACGCGCAGGGGGCGGGTGTCGCCGGCGACGGCGGCGTCGAGGCGGACGCGTGCGGGTTCCAGGTGCAGCAGCAGGGAGGTCTCCGTACGGCCGGCGTGCGCGTCGCCGCCCGGCGGCTCGCAGGCGGTCCAGACGGCGTCGTGGCCCTCGGTGCGCAGCAGGGCGAGAGCGCCGTCCAGGGTGGCCGTGTTGCCGCCGTGGCCGTTGACGAACACGATCCGGCTCGCCCACAGGGACAGCGAGCGTGCCAGTTCCACGACGACCGCGTGCAGCGCCTCGTGCCCGATCGAGACGGTCCCGGGGAAGCCGGCGTGCTCGCCGCTCGCGCCGTAGGGCAGGGCCGGCGCCACCAGCGTCGGGCCGTACGGGCCGTCGGCGAGGGCGTCGGCCGTGTGCCGGGCGACGGCGCGGGCGACGACGGTGTCGGTGTCGAGCGGCAGATGCGGACCGTGCTGCTCGGTGGACCCGACCGGGACCAGGACGAGCGCGCCGGAGGGCACGGCAGGCCACACGGCGTCGGCGAGGGCGGACGGCGTGGCGTTTCTGTCCACGTCTTTCCCCGGCATGCTCAGGCGGCCGCGGGGCCGGCGTCGGCGCCCCGGGCTGCCGGAGGCTCCTCGCTGCCCAGGGTCAGCCGGAAGCCGGGCGGTATCGCCAGGTCGCCGGGGTCCAGTTCGTGCACGGAGGAGTGGCCGAGGCCGAGGACGGCCGAGTCCAGTCCGCCGCGGAGGATGTCCAGCACGTTCTCGACACCGGCCTGCCCGTTCGCCGCGAGGCCCCACAGGTAGGCGCGGCCGATCAGGACGGCGCGGGCGCCGAGGGCGAGTGCCTTGGCCACGTCGCCGCCGCGGCGGACGCCGCCGTCCAGCAGGACCTCGACCCGGTCGCCGACGGCTTCCGCGATCGCGGGCAGCAGCCGGATGGTGGCCGGGGTGGTGTCCAGGTTGTTGCCGCCGTGGTTGGACACGGACAGCGCCGAGACGCCGGCGTCCACCGCCCGCCTGGCGTCGTCCACGCGGGAGACGCCCTTGAGGAGGAAGGGGCCGCCCCACTCCTGACGCAGCCAGGCGAGGTCGTCCCAGGTGGGCGGTGGGGTCCGCATCCACTCGCCGTAGGCGCCGAAGAAGGTCGGTGCCGCGCCGCCGGGAGTGGTCAGGTTGGGGACGGTGAGGTCGGGGACGCGGCCGGACCTGGCGTACCGCCACAGCCAGCCGGGCCGGGGCAGGACGTCGGGGGCGAACCGCAGCATGGTCCTGAGGTCGAGCTTGTCCGGGATGGCGGGGCTGCCCCAGTCGCGGCCGTGCGAGAACGACCAGTCGAGGGTGACGATGAGCGCCCTGGCACCGGCGGCCCTGGCCCGGTCCATGCGCTGCACCATGGTGTCGCGGGTGCCGCTCCAGTACAGCTGGAAGAAGAAGTCCGGCTGCGCGTCGGCCACTTCCTCCACCGGCTTGCTCGCGAACGAGCTGAGCCCCATGATCACCCCGCGGTTCGCGGCGGCCCGGGCCACGGCCACCTCCCCGTCCGGGTCGACGGCCTGTACCCCGGTCGGTGAGATGAGCACGGGGAGCGCGGTGGGCACGCCGAGGACCGTCGTGGACAGGTCGCGCTCCGCGTGGTGGCCCACGACGCGCGGCGCGAAGCCCAGTTCGGCGAAGGCCTCCGTGTTGGCGTCGCTGGTGCGGCCGCGTTCCGAGCCCGCGACGAGCGCGCCGTAGACCGGGCCGGGCAGCCGCCGCTTCGCCCTGCGCCGGGCCTCGGCGACCGTCTCGAACCAGGGGTTCCTAGCCATGTGTCCGGCCCTTTCCGGTGGGTGTCGGGTCCAGCCCGGCCAGGGGGCTCCCGGCGCACTCGCCGACCGGAGGACGGCGGGTGAGCACCAGGTCCACGGGGCCCCGCGAGTGGTCGCCGGACGGCTTGGGCAGCCGGGCCGTGTCCCGCTGGACGAGCCGTTCCGCGCCGTACCCCTGCACGCACTCGGGGTCCGGTCCGTCCAGGGGCAGCCCGGTGAAGAACTTCGCGGCCATGCAGCCGCCCTTGCAGGTGTCGTAGAAGGCGCAGGACGCGCAGGCGCCGCCGTGCTGCGGGGTACGCAGCCGCCGGAACAGCTCCGAGTCGCGCCAGACACCGGAAAAACCGCCGGGCTCGCGAACGTTGCCGGCCAGGAACTCGTCGTGGAGGGCGAACGGGCAGGCGTAGACGTCGCCGACCGGGTCGATCAGGCAGACGACACGCCCGGCGCCACACAGGTTGAGGCCCGGCAGTGCCTGGCCGTAGGCGGACAGGTGGAAGAAGGAGTCGCCGGTCAGCACGTTCTCGCCGTGCGCCAGCAGCCAGTCGTACAGCTCGCGTTGCTGGGCGGCCGTCGGGTGCAGGTCGTCCCAGACGTCGGCGCCGCGTCCGGAGGGACGCAGCCGGGTCAGCCGCAGCTGGGCGCCGTAGCGGTCGGCGAGTGCCTTGAAGGCGTCCAGCTGAGGGATGTTGTGCCGGGTGCAGACCACGGAGATCTTGAAGTTCCGCAGGCCGGCGGCGGCGAGGTGTTCCAGCGCCCTGACGGCCGTGGCGTACGAACCCGGGCCGCGCACCGCGTCGTTGACGTCGGCGGTGGCGCCGTCGAGCGAGATCTGGACATCCACGTAGTCGTTGCGGGCGAGGCGCTCGGCGGCTTCGGGGGTGATCCGGACCCCGTTGGTGGAGAACTTCACGCCGACGTGGTGGGCGGTGGCGTGGTCGAGGAGCTCCCAGAAGTCGGGGCGGACGGTGGGCTCGCCGCCGCCGATGTTGACGTAGAAGACCTGCATGGCCTCCAGTTCGTCGATGACGGCCTTGGCCTCGGCGGTGCTCAGCTCGCGCGGGTCGCGGCGGCCGGAACTGGACAGGCAGTGGGCGCAGGCCAGGTTGCAGGCGTAGGTGAGTTCCCAGGTCAGGCAGATCGGCGCGGCGAGCCCGAGCTCGAACAGGTCGACCAGCCGGGACGTGGACGTGGCGGTCATGAGGTCCTCCCGACGACCATCGAGGACTGCGCGAGTACGGCGAGGGCCCTGCCGTAGCGGGGCAGTTCGTCCTCCGTGAGACCCGCGGCCAGGCAGGCGGCGCGGGCCGTGGGTGCATCTTCGAGTGCCTGGACGACGGCAAGCAGCCGCCGGTCCTTGAGGAACGACAGCCTGCGGGTGCCGAAGTGGTAGAGCAGCGCGCCGAAGGGTTCCGGTCGCACCGAGACCTGCGGATGCAGGTCCCAGGCGCGGTCGAGGTCCATCGCGGTCATCCTGCGGCGCCTAGTAGACGCCGCACATGCCGTCGATGGAGACCTCCTCGATCAGCTCGTCGGCTTCGATCAGCGAGCCTTCCGACGGAGTCCTGTCGTCCTGGATCTCACTGGCCGGGACGGGCGGCGTGACACGCGTCTCGTTCATGCGACTCTCCCTGGGCATCGCTTCCATCGGACATCCCGAGAATAATGACACCGGGTGCCGAAAGTGAAGACACCGGAGACGCGGAGCCTCGAAGAGGACACGGATGACCGGCACCGCACCGCATGGGTACTTGACGCCGCGTCACTCCTCGCTTCGGAGCGGGCACCGGTGAGGCGTCCCGACGTCATCGTGGTCGGGGCCGGCGGCAGCGGCGCCGTGCTCGCGGCACGGCTCAGCGAGGACGCCGACCGTACGGTGCTGCTGCTGGAGGCCGGCCCGGTACCGTCCCGTCCGACGGCGTTCGCACCGGAGTTGCTGGACGCCCGGCTCGTGCCCGGCGCACAGCCGGGACACCCCGCCGTCCAGCCGTACGCGGTCCGGCTCGCACGGGAACGCCCGTACACGGTGGTGAGAGGACGCGTTCTGGGCGGCTCGACGACCGTCAACGGCGGGTACTTCGTCCGGGCCCGGCGGGAGGACTTCGACCGCTGGTCGGCCGCGGGCGGTCCGGCCTGGTCGTACGGCCGGATGCTGCCGTTCCTCCGTGCGCTGGAGACCGACCTCGACGAGGGCGGCGGCGAGCTGCACGGAGACCGCGGGCCGGTGTGCGTCCGCCGCACCGGCCTCGGCCATCCGGCCGCCGTCGCGTTCCGGGCGGCCGCCCGGCGGCTGGGCTTCCCTGCGGAACCCGACAAGAACGCCCAGGGCGCACCGGGTTTCGGCCCGGTGCCGTGCAACGTCGTGGACGGGGTCCGCCTCAACACGGGCCTCGGCTATCTGCTGGGCGCGGCCGGCCGGCCCAACCTCCGGGTGGAGGGGGACAGTACGGTCCTCCGGGTCGTCGTCGAGCGGGGTCGTGCGACCGGCGTGGTGGTCGAACGGCACGGCAGCCGCAGGACGGTGTCCGGCGGGCAGGTCGTGCTCTGCGCCGGGGCGTTGCGCTCCCCGCACCTGCTGCATCTGTCGGGCGTCGGGCCGCGCCGCCTCCTGGAGTCGCTCGGCATCCCCGTGGTCAGGGACGCGCCGGCCGTCGGGGCGCGGTTCGGCGACCATCCTCAGGTGGTGCTGGAGTGGGTGCCCCGGCGTCCGCTGCCGGAGCCCGTGGGTTCCTGGCTCGGCGGCGTGCTGCACCTCTCCTCGTCGGACGGAGCCCATCCGGGCGATCTGGAGGTCCTGCAGTCCCTCGTGCCGCCGGCCGGGCTGACCGGCGGCAGGGCATCCGTGCCCGGCGCTCCGCTCGCGTTCCTCGCCTCCGTCCAGACCCCCCGGCTGACGGGCCGGATGCGTACCTGTTCCGCCGACCCCACGACGCCCCCGGACTTCGACTACGGCTACCTGTCGACGGCGGCGGACCGGCGGCGGATGCGCGAAGTGGTCCGCGTCACGGCCGAGTTGGTCGGTACGGCCAGCTTCGCGGAGGTCTCGGCCGGGCTCGTGGAGCCGGTGGCCGAGGCGCTGGGCGACGACCGGCTGCTCGACGACTGGATTCGCGGGCACCTCGGCACGTCCCACCACACGTGCGGCACGGTTCCGATGGGCCCCGCCGAGGACCCCCGGGCCGCCGTCGACGCCTACGGCGGAGTACACGGTGTCGCCGGTCTGCGCGTCGCGGACACGTCCGTCCTGCCGACGCCGCCGCTCAGGGGCCCGGCGGCCACCGCGGTCCTCATCGGCGAGGTGGTCGCCGACGCCCTGCGGCGCGGCCTGACCTGACCGGGGCCCGTGGCGGGCGCGGCTACCCGCGCAGGTCCCGGTATCCGTCCGCGAGTTGCCGCACGGCCAGATCCAGCAGTTCGCCCAGGTCGGCGTCCTCGTCGGCCAGCCACTGCTCGTACGCCGTGATGCACGCGGCCAGGACGGTGCCGCCGATCAGCCGGGGCAGCAGACCGGACGCGGGGTGACCCAGCCGCCGGGCGGCGAACTCCGTGACGAGGTCACGCCACGACGCGTACCGCACGGCCGAGTCCGCCTGGAGCGTCGGCACGCGCAGGATGAGGGCCATGCGCTGCCGGTGCCAGGGCACCTCCGCCGGGTCGAACCGGTTGAACTCGACGACCGCCTCGCGCAGCGCGTCCATCATCGGCTTGTCCGGGTCGGCCGCCGCCAGCAGGGCTTCGAGCCTGGTCAGCTGCGCCTCGAAGTCACCCCACACGAGGTCGTTCTTGGAGGCGAAGTACCGGAAGAAGGTACGCCGGCCGATGCCCGCCGCGGCGGCGATGTCGTCGACCGTGGTGTCGTCGAAGCCGCGTTCGGCGAACAGCTCGAAGCCCAGCCGTTCGAGCGCGCTCCGCGAGGTCACGCGCGGCCGTCCCGGCCGGGCGGGTCCCGCGCGGACCGCCGTGTCGCCCCGTGACGGCTCCATCCGCGGTTCCCCCCTTCGCCACGACCACCGGCAACGGCGAGCAGCCCGCGCCCCGCGCCGTCGGCCGACATCCTCCCATCAGCCGAGCGGGCGGCTGGACGGGTGCGCCGGCACGACTCCGGCGTCGGCGAGAAGCGTATGCGGTTGCTCCCGCCCCAGACCGCTCGATGTCGTGGTCCGATCCGTCCCCCCAGGACGTCCGCCCGTCCCGCAGGACGTCCGCCCGTCCGCCAGGAGGAAGCCGCGGCAGCCGTTCCCGCCGGCCGGCTGTGGGCGACCTTCCAGGTCGGCCCTGCCTCCTGCGTCCTCCTGCGTCACCGAACGCGGCTCGCCGCCTTCCGGGCCGGCGGCACGACGACACAGCCCGTGGCACGACGACACAACCCGTTGACCATTTGCGTAAGTCAAGCAAATCCTTTAGCTTCCTTTCATGTGGAAAACGGTGCGGCGCGCCGGACGGGCCACGGCCCATCTCTCCGCGGCGGCCGCAATGGCGTTCGGAGCGTGGATCTTCATCACCGTCCTGCTGATCACCGCGGTCGGCACGCTGGTGGTCGTCGGTGTCTGGCTGCTGCCGGAGACGGTGCTGCTGATCCGGCGGATCGCGGGCGCCAAGCGGAGCCTGACCGCCACCTGGACCGGGGTACGGATCCCCGAGGCGTACCAGCCCCTGACCGGGACGGTCCGTGAACGCGTGGTCGTCGCCGTGCGGGATCCCGGCACCCGGACCGACGCCCGCTGGCTGGTCGCGTACTGGTTCTACGGCGCCCTGCTCGCGCTCGCCGTGCCGCTGTGGCCGGTGGGCCTCGTCGTCGACGGCCTGTGGTGCGGGCTGCTGGGCCGCCGGGCGGTCGTCCTGCCGCTGATCGTGCGGCTCGCGGACCTGGAGGCCGACTGGTCGACGGCGCTGCTCAAACCGTCCCCGCAGGCGCGGCTCTCGGCCCGGGTCAGGGAACTGGCCGCGACCCGCGCCGACGCGATCGCCGCGCACGAGGCCGAGCTGCGCCGGATCGAGCGGGACCTGCACGACGGGGCGCAGGCCCAGCTGGTGGCCCTGTCCATGCGCATCGGGCTCGCCCGGCGCGCCTACGGCGGGGACCGCGACACCGGCCTCCAGCTCCTCGACGAGGCCCAGGAACAGGCCGAGAAGGCGCTGACGGAGCTGCGGCAGGTCGTACGCGGCATCCATCCGCCGATCCTGAGCGACCGCGGCCTGGCCGGCGCGGTACGGGCCCTGGCGGCAGGCAGCGCGGTCGCGGTGACCGTCGACGACGGGGGCCTGGACGAGGGCGTACGGGCGCCCGCGGCGGTGGAGGCGGCCGCGTATTTCGCGGTGGCGGAGTCGCTGACGAACGTCGTCAAGTACAGCGGGGCGTCCCGTGCCGAGGTCCGCCTCACCCGGGTCCGCCGCGGCCTGCGGGTACGGGTGCGCGACGAAGGGCGCGGCGGCGCCGACGAGGCCCGCGGCTCGGGGCTGCTGGGGCTGCGGCGGCGGGTCGCCGCGCTCGACGGAACCATGGAAGTGTCCAGCCCCGTCGGGGGGCCGACCGTGATCGAAGTGGAGTTGCCGTGCGTGTGGTGATCGCCGAGGACAACGCCCTGCTGCGGGAGGGACTGGTCCTGCTGCTGACCTCGGCCGGCCACGAGGTCGTGGCCGTCGCCGGCAGCGGGCCCGAGATCATGCCCGCACTCCTGGAACACCGCCCGGACGTGGCCGTGCTCGACGTGCGGATGCCCCCGAGTTTCCGCGACGAGGGACTGCGGGCCGCACTGGAGGCCCGGGAGAAGATCCCCGGACTGCCGGTGCTGGTGCTCTCCCAGTACGTGGAGGAGACCTACGCCAGTGAGCTGCTGGCCGGCGGGAGCAGCGGGATCGGGTACCTCCTCAAGGACCGGGTCGGCCGGGTCGACGAGTTCCTCGACGCGCTGGAGCGGGTCGCCGCCGGCGGTACCGCACTGGACCCCGAGGTCGTCACCGAACTCCTCACCCGCCGCAAGGACTCGCCGATCGACTCCCTCACCCCCCGCGAACGCGAGGTACTGGCGCTGATGGCGCAGGGCCACGACAACACCACCATCGCCGGCACCCTCGTCGTCACCGAACGCGCGGTCCACAAGCACATCGGCAACGTCTTCCTCAAACTCGGCCTGCCACCGGGCGACACCGGCCACCGACGGGTACTCGCCGTCCTCGCCTACCTCGCTCACACGCCACAGGCCTGACCGGGGCGGGGGGCGGCCGGTCCTGCCTCGCGCCGCACCGGCTGCGGCCTCTCCCCCTGCCCCTGCATCCACCCCGGCACCTGCTCCGGCGTATGCGGAAGGGCCGTCCGCCAGGACGGCCCTTCCCCCGTTCTCAGTGAGCCGCGGCGGGCTCCGCCGTGTGCTCCTCCTCGGCCGTCGGTGCCGTCGGGGCGGGCATCCTGCGGCTCAGCTTCTCGCCCTCCACGTCGATGTCCGGCAACAGCCGGGACAGCCACTTCGGGAGGTACCAGGCCGCGCCGCCGAGCAGGGCGAGGACGGCCGGCACGATCGCCATCCGGACGACGAAGGCGTCGAAGAGGACCGCGATCGCGAGCCCGAAGCCGATCATCTTGATCATCGACTCGCCGGCGCCGATGAACCCGGAGAACACCGCCATCATGATCAGCGCGGCGGCCACGACCACCCGGGCGCTGTGCCGGAACCCGGAGACCACGGCGTCCTTGGGCGCCTCGCCGTGGACGTGGGCCTCGCGCATCCGGGAGACGAGGAACACCTCGTAGTCCATGGCCAGGCCGAAGACGATACCCACCAGGAAGATCGGCATCATGCTCATGATCGGACCGGTGGACTCCACACCCAGCAGCGCGGCGCCGTGGCCCTGCTGGAAGACCGCGACGACGGCGCCGAGAGCCGCGAGGACGGAGAGCAGGAACCCGAAGGCGGCCTTGAGCGGCACGAGCAGGGAGCGGAACACCAGCAGCAGGAGTACGACGGCCAGACCGACGACCACCGCGAGGTAGGGGATCAGCGAGTCCTGCACCTTCCCCGCGACGTCGATGTCCAGCGCGGTCTTGCCGGTCACCTCGAAGGAGACCCCGGTGTCCCTCTCGATACCGGGCCGTTCGTCGCGGATGGTCTTGACCAGGTCCTTGGTCTTCTCGTCGGTCGGGCTGGTGGCCGGGGTGGCGGCGAACACGGCGGTGTTCCCGGCCGCGTTGAACCGGGCCGGCGATACCGAGACCACGCCGTCGGTGCCGGCGATGTCCTTCGAGACCGCCGCCACGGCCGCCTTCGGCGCGTCCGCCCCCTTCGCGTCGACGACGATGGTGAGAGGTCCGTTGAAACCGGGGCCGAAGCCGTCGGCGAGGGCGTCGTAGGCGCGCCGCTCGGTGGTGGAGGTGGGCTTGGCCTCGTCGCCGGGCATGCCGAGCTGGAGGTCCGTCACCGGTATCGCGCAGGCACCGAGACCCGCGACGGAGAGCAGGAGCACGGGCAGCGGGAACCGTACGACGGCCCTGGCCCAGCGAGAGCCGCCGTTCTCGGTCTTCGCCAGCTTCCTGCGGTGACGGCGCGAGTTGCGGCGGGCACCGCGCGAGAGCACCGCGTTCGGCCAGAATCCGAGGACCGCCGGGACCAGGGTCAGGCAGATCAGCACGGAGACCAGCACCGCGCCGGCGGCGGCCAGGCCCATCTTGGTGAGCATCGGGATGCCGACCACCGAGAGACCGGCCAGGGCGATGACGACGGTGAGGCCGGCGAAGACGACCGCGGAGCCCGCCGTACCGACCGCCAGGCCCGCGGCCTCTCGCGGTGCGTGGCCCTTGGCGCGCTCCTCCCGGTAGCGGGAGACGACGAACAGGGCGTAGTCGATGCCGCAGGCCAGGCCGAGCATGGTGGCGAGGGTGCCGGTGTTCTCCGACAGGCCGAAGGTCTCGGACAGGGCCATGATCCCGGTCATGCCGACGGCGACGCCGGTGATCGCGGCGAGCAGCGGGAGACCGGCGGCGGCCAGTGAGCCGAACGTGATCAGCAGTACGACGGCGGCGACCGCGATGCCGATCGCCTCGGCGCTGCCGCCCGCGGCCGGCTGCGTCGCGAGGGCGTCGCCGCCGACCTCGACCCTCAGGCCCGCGTCCCGGGCCTGGTCGACGGCCCGCTCCAGGTGGTGCTTGCTCGCGTCGGTCAGGTCGTCGGCCTTCGCCTCGAAGGAGACGGTCGCGTAGGCGGTCCTGCCGTCCTTGCTGACGGCCTTCGCCTGGAAGGGGTCGACCGCGGCGGAGACCTGGGTACCGTCGCGGGCCTCGTCGACGAGCCTCTCGATCGCTTTCTTGTTGCCGGTGGCCGTCACCTTCCCGCCGTTCGGCGCGATGAAGACGATCCGGGCACTCGCCCCGTCCGCGGCGGCGCCCGGGAAGCGCTCCTCCAGCAGGTCGAACGCCTTCTGCGACTCGATCCCCGGCATGGTGAAGCCCTCGTCGGCGGCCGCGGGCGCCTTGGCGGCGGCGAATCCGACGGCACCCAGCACCGCCACCCACAGGAAGGTGACGAGCCATCGCCAACGGAAGGCCGTACGGCCCAGGTGGTAGAGGACAGTTGCCATGGCGGGGGGAGCCTCCGCATCAGGGGTTCGGAACAGGACGGTGGACCGGGGGGACCGCCTCTTCACGAGGGAAACCGCGCTGATCGGCGCGGGTTCGGGGAGGTCTCCGGCTCCGCTTGCCAGCCTTCCGCGCGCCACCCGGCGCGACGAGGGGGCGCTCTCCCCGGTACCGGGTGTAGCCCGCTACACCGCCGGGGGGATCGGCGGAACGGCGCGGACCTGCCCGGCAACAGCCGCCGCGATGGCGGGGACGGTGGTCCTGCGGCGGTGACCGCGGTCCGGCAGGCGCCAGAAGGCGGCTTCGGCGGACGAATCCACCGTGCGGTTGACCGGGCGGGGCTTCGGTGACGCCGGGTTCAGCGAGGCCGCTCCCCGATCAGTTCGGCCGCCCTCTCGGCGATCATGATCGTGGGTGCGTTGGTGTTTCCGCCGGGGACGGTCGGCATGATCGAGGCGTCGACGACACGGAGCCGCTCGACTCCGTGGACCTCCAGATCCGGACTCACGACGGAGTCGTGTCCGGTTCCCATGGCGCAGGTGCCCACCGGGTGGTAGGCCGTGGCACTCCATCTGCGGACGTGTTCTTCGAGAGCCGTGTCGTCCAGGTCGTCCAGCCGGTCCAGGTCGTCGCCGGCCGGCAGGTACGACCGTGCCAGGTGGTCGGCGAAGGGTGCGCGGTGGGCGATCTCCATGACCGCTCTGAGTCCGGCGACCATGAGCGAGGTGTCCGCGGGCGCGTCGAAGTACCGGGGATCGATCAGCGGTGGGGCCTGAGGATCGGCCGACGCGAGACGGACGGTGCCGCGGGTCTGCGGGTGCAGGGGGACGCAGTTCATGGTGAACACGGGGCGGTCGGGGTGTTCCGCACCGCTGAGGATGAGTGCCGTGGCCCCTCCCATCAGCTGGATGTCGGGACGGCTCCGGCCGTCCGTGACGTCGAGGAACGCGCCGACCTCGCCGTAGTTGGAGGCGAACGGCCCGTCGCCGTGGGCGCGCCACCGGTCGAGGTTGTCCGGGGTGAGCAGGTCCCGGACGATGTCGGTGGAGTTCCGGGTCTCCCACACCACGGGAGTCATCAGATGGTCCTGCAGGTTGCGCCCGACCCCGGGCAGGGGGATCCGGACGTCGATGCCCACGTCGTGCAGCTCGTCGGGATCGCCTATGCCCGACAGGAGCAGCAGCTGGGGCGAGTTGACGGATCCTCCGCTGAGCAGGATCTCCCCGTCGGCGTGGGCCGTCTGCTCCTGTCCGTCCCGGAGAAAGGTGACGCCGGCCGCGCGTGAGCCGTCGAGGGTGATCTTCGTGGCCAGGGTGCCGGTGCGCACCGTGAGATTGGGCCGGCCGAGGGCCGGGCGCAGATAGGCGTCGGCCGTGGACCACCGCCGGCCGTGATGGCACGTCACCTGGTACAGGCCGGCGCCGGCCGGGGACGCGCCCGCGAAGTCGTCGTTGCGGGCCAGTCCCCATGCCACGGCGGCGTCCAGCCAGGAACGTGAGAGCTCGTGGGTGTAGACGCGGTCCTCGACGTGCAGGGGGCCGTCCGAACCGTGGTAGGGCGCGCCGAGGCGGTCATTCGACTCGGCCTTCACGAAGTAGGGCAGGACGTCGTCGTAGCCCCAGCCTCGCGCCCCGTGCTCGTCACGCCAGCCGTCGTAGTCGTGCCGGTTGCCCCGGGTGTAGATCATGACGTTGGTGGCGGACGAGCCGCCCAGTGTCCTGCCCCGGGGCCAGGAGAAGGTGCGGCCCGGCCGGGGCTGCTCGACCGTCCGGTAGCTCCAGTCGGCGTGCGAGCCGAAGAGCATTCCGAGCGCGGCCGGGATGTGGAGGAGTTCGTCGGTGTCGGGGCCGCCCGCTTCGAGGAGCAGCACGCGGACGCGCTCGTCACGGCTCAGGCGGTCCGCGAGGACGCAACCGGCACTGCCGGCGCCCACGATGACGTAGTCGAACCCTTCGGTTCCGGTGGGATTCATGGTGGTGTCCTCGCCCGGCGGGTTTCCGTCGTGGCATCAAGGGTGGTAGATCGACTGGAACTGCTGGTACGCCTGGAGCCCCTCGGGCCCCAGTTCGCTGCCGAGTCCGCTGGCCTTCCTGCCCCCGTAGGGGGAACCGAGGTCGGGAAGGTAGCCGTTGAGCCCGACGGTGCCGGTCCGCAGTCGGCGGGCCACCCGGGCGCCGTGCTCCACGTCCGTGGTCCATACGGTGCCGGCGAGGCCGTAGGCCGACTCGTTCGCCAGGCGTACCGCCTCGTCCTCGCCGTCGTAGGGCGTGATCGTGAGGACCGGGCCGAAGATCTCCTCCTGCGCGATGGTCGACGAGTTGCCAACGTCCGCGAACACGGTGGGTTCGACGAACCAGCCCCGGTCGAGGCCTGGTGGCCGGCCTCCTCCGGTGGTGAGCCGAGCCCCTTCGTCGAGCCCGGTCTTGATGTGACCGAGGACCCGTTCGCGCTGGTGCTCGCTGACCAGAGGGCCGACGGTGGTGCCGGGGTCGAGTGCGTCACCGACGACGGCGTCGTGGGCCATCGCCGTACAGAACTCGACCACCTCCCCATACCTGCCACGGGGGGCCAGGATCCTGGCACTCGCGTAACAGGTCTGACCGTTGTTCAGCAGACTGGCCGTGAAGAACTGCTCCGCGTTCGCGGCGAGGTCGGCGTCGTCGAGGACGACGGCGGCGGACCTGCCTCCCAGTTCCAGGGTCACCGGCCGCAGCAACTCGGCGCAGACGGCGGCCACCTGGCGTCCCGCTCTGGTGGAACCGGTGAAGGACACCTTGTCCACGCCAGGATGGGAGACCAGATACGCGCCGGTCCCGCGACCGCCCGGAACGATGTTGATCACGCCGTCGGGAAGGCCCGCCTCCTCGACCGCCTCCGCCAGCAGCACCGAGTCGAGGACCGTCTCCGGAGCGGGCTTGAGGACGAGTGCGCAGCCGGCCGCCAGCGCCGGGGCCGCCTTGAAGAAGGCGATGGTCTGAGGGAAGTTCCAGGTCATGACGGCGGCTACGACGCCTGCGGGTTCCCGGCGGACCAGGGTGGTGCCGCGGGGCAGTCCGGTGCGCAGTTCCTCGGACGTCATGCTGTCGGCCAGCGCCGCGTAGTAGCGCAGCAGAGCCGAGGGCACCACGCCTTCGAAGGAGCGCGCGACAGTGATCGGCATGCCGTTCTGCGCGCTGACGGCGGTGGATGTCGCCTCTCTCCTGGCGTCGAGCGCGTCCGCGAGACGGATCATGGCGGCCGCACGGCGTGCAGGGCCCCAGGAGGCCCATCCGGCCGGTGCGTCGAATGCGGCACGAGCGGCTCCGACCGCCCGGTCGATGTCGCCCCGGGAACCGTCCGGCACGGCACCGAGAGGATCGCCGGTACTCGCGGATACGACATCGATGAAACGGTCACCGGACGTGGGCACCCAGCGCCCGCCGATGAACAGATGGTTGGGATCCATGGTGAACTCTCCCCACGGCATGGCCCTGGGACCACGGCACTCCGTGGTGTTCGATACGTGAATGACCAGCGGGCACAAGGGCGCCCGGCGCGGTACGCAGGCCGCTTCCGGTCATGGCTTACCTGCACGGCAGCCTCGCGCGCAGACCTGCGGGCGGACCACCTCGGCGACGCCCCTGACGCCCGGTACCCACCGGCTCTCGGGAGCGCTTTCACGGTTCACGACTGAATGAATGTGACGTTACACCCATCTGGGGTAATCTGTCACCAGATGCGAGGAATGTGAATCGAGACGCCTCAAGGAGAGGTGGCATCTCATGAGGACATATGGCGGAGCCACGGCCGAAGAGCGCGCGTCGCTCCGCCGTCGGCGCCTGATGGAAAGCGGCCTCGAACTCTTCTCCAGCCGCGGATACGCCCACACCTCCGTCCGTGCCGTACTCCGCCACGCCGGGCTGAAGGACAGGTACTTCGCGGAGAGCTTCAGGTCCCTCGACGACCTCATGGCAGCGCTCATGAGAGACATCTACGAGGAGCAGATCGTCCGGTGCGCCGACGCAGTCGCCACCGAACAGCCGCTGCGCGAACGTGCCCGGAACGTCATCGACGCCGTCGTCGGCCTCTCTCTGGAGGATCCGAGAAAAGGGCGCGTCAAACTCGCGGAATCCCTGGGCGCCGGCCCGCTCACCGCGCGCGAACGGCGCCTGGGCCTGCGGCGTATGAGCGGCCTCGTGGACTCCCTCCTGAGGGAAGGGCTTCATGATCCCCGGATCGACCCCGCCACCCAGTCCGTGGCCGTCGTGGGCGCGGTGAGCGAGATGCTGCTGAGCTGGTTCAACGGGGAGCTGGGCATCTCGCGGGAGGAACTGGTGGACCAGGGCCTCCTCCTGTTCGAGGCGATCACCGAGCACGCGCCGTCGGCATCACGAGAATGACGGAGTCGCCACCGTCAGCAACTCCTTGGCTCCTTGGCTCCTTGGCTCCGATCATCCGGGGCCGGGGGCCGGTCGTCAGCTCAGCAGCGAGCGGGGCCGTGAGGCCAGGATGGCTTCGGCCTCTTCGGCGATCGTCCGGACCACCTCCGCGGCAGGACGGACGGCGTCGACGAAGGCCGCCGACTGGCCGTAGAGAATCGCGCTCGTGTCGGGGTCGGGCGGGCCCTCGGCCGGACTGACGTCCTTCGGGGCCGCGAATTCCTCCCTGCGGTCCCGCAGCGTCGCCTCGCGCTCCGCCCACTCGTCGGTGAACCGGTTGCGGCGGACCCGTTCACCGATCGCAGCCGGCCACGGCAGCCCCGACACGATGTCGTAGGCCCGCGTCCATACGGTGTCGCCGCCGTCGCTCTCGACGATCAGGCGCTTGTGGGCGTCGTGGACCTCGATCGCTTCAGGTGTGGCGAGGAACGCCGTGCCCAGCCAGGCTCCGTCCGCCCCGGCGGTGAGGACGGCGGCGAGGGTGCGGCCGTCGCCGATGCCCCCGGCGGCCAGCACGGGGACGTCGGGGTAGCGCCTCACGATGCCGGCCAGAAACGGCAGGAGACCCATCGTCCCGGTGTGGCCACCGGCCTCGGTGCCCTGCGCCACGAGGACATCGGCACCCGCGGCGACGGCCGCCCGGGCGTCGTCGTAGTTCTGCACCTGGCACATCACCCGGGCTCCCGCGACCTTGGCACGAGCGAGCCACGGCTGCGGGTCGGCGAAGGACAGCGCGACGACGTCCGGCCGCTCTTCAAGGGCAGCCTCGAAATGCGGTTCCGTGAAGGGGAGGAACGGCGTGATGAAGCCGATTCCGAACGGGAGGCGGGTCCTGGCGCGGATGGCCGCGATCTCCGCACGGATCCAGTCAGGCCCTTTCCACGGATGTGTCCCTCCGAAGGAACCGAGCCCGCCGGCCGCGGAGACCGCGGCGGCGAGTGTGCCGCCGCTGTGCAGGCTCATCGGGGCCGCCATCACCGGGTAGGTGATGCCGAACATGTCGGTGAATCTCGTACGCAACATGAGCAGACGCTAGCGAATACAACCAGTCCGGGCCGCGAGAAGCGCGCCGTCTCGCCCGCACGGAGAAAAAGCTCGGGAGCTTGGGCCGTATGCGCGCATGGGAATGTGATGCGGCTGATCAGGAACCAGCGCCGGGCAGCTTCTGCGACAGTTCGATCATGTTGCCCCACGGGTCACGGAAGAACGCCAGCCGCCGGCTGATGTCCTCGATCTCGAAAGGTTCACCGACGAGGTCGACACCACGGCCGGCAAGCTCCGCACGCGCCGCGTCGACGTCGTCGACATGGACACACATGTGCTGGTAGCCGCCGTGCTGCAGGCTGACTCCGAGGTCGTCGAGGACCTCGTTCGGGAACGGTACGGGTCCTGCCAGCAGTTCCACATGGAAGGTGTCGTCGTTGGGCGGGCAGAGGTACGCGAGCTTCAACTCACCGTAGGGCCACTCCTGGAGCACCCGGAAGTCCAGCTTCTCCGTGTACCAGGCCTTCGCCGCTTCGTAGTCGGGAACGCGGATGCCGACATGGTGAGCGCTGAAGGAGGAAAAGGGGCTTGACGGGTTCTTCGGCGGGTGGGCCGGCATGGGCATCGCAATCACTCCGATCCTGCTGAACCATCAGGGGATGGCACGATGAACCAGACGGTTCAGCCTATCGTGCGGTCGGGTGCGGACTAATGAGGTCCCGAGGTGGCGCAGCGCGCCGTATAAAAGCCTGGTGCAGGAATTGGGCGCCGGCCGCGGACTTTCGTCCGCCAGGGCAACACCGCTCGCCGGCAGACAGTCCGGCGGGCATTTCGGAGAGCGTGTGCCCGCTGCGGCCCTCTCACGTACTGTCGCTTCGCATGACCGACTCCGCGATCGAGATCACCGAAGAGCTGGTGCACGATCTCCTCAAGGACCAGCATCCGGACCTTGCAGACCTGCCCGTCCGCGAGGTGGCGGGCGGCTGGGGCAACCAGATGTGGCGCCTTGGCGATGAGCTGGCCGTGCGCATGCCGCGCACGGAAGACGCACCGGAACTCCTGCGCAAGGAGTGCCGGTGGCTGCCCGTCCTGGCCCCGCGTCTTCCGCTCCCGGTCCCGACGCCGGTGCGGATCGGCGAACCGTCCGCGCGCTTTCCCAGGCCGTGGAGCATCATGACGTGGGTGCACGGGGAGCCGCTCGACTCCGCCCCGATCACGCGCGGCGACCATGCCGCCGACACTCTCGCGGGCTTCCTCAGGGCGCTCCACGCGGAGGCGCCCGCCGAGGCGCCGGCCAGTTCGGACCGCGGCGCTCACCCCAAGGAGTGCACGGACGGCTTCGAGAACTTCCTGCACGCCATCGACCCCGGCGGCCTTGCCGCCGACGTCCGGGCCGTCCGGGACGTCTGGGACGATGCCGCCGCGGCCCCCGCGTGGGAGGGCCCGCCGCTGTGGCTGCACGGTGACCTCCATCCCGCGAATGTCGTCGTCTCGGACGGGACGCTCTCGGGCGTGATCGATTTCGACGCCATGTTCGCCGGAGATCCGGCGTGGGACCTCGCGGCCGCGTGGCTGCTGCTTCCCGCGGGCGCGGGCTCACGCTTCTTCGAGGTCTACGGACCTGCGGACGAGGCGACCGTCCGGCGTGCCCGAGGGCTGGCCGCCATGAAGAGCCTCTTCCTCATCCTCATGGGCCAGAACGGGCAGCGCGGCATTCCCGGCGGCAAGCCGGCCTGGGGACCCGCAGGCCGGGCAGCGCTCGGCCGTGTCCTCGCATCCCCCTTGCGCCGGCCCGCTCCCGCGAGCTAGCGCGGCTCCTGCACGTCCCCGCGCACCTCGCGTACCGCGGTCACCTCGAACCCGCGCACAACCGCGGGGAGCACGTGGGCGGTAGCGCCGGTGCGAAGCAGCAGTACGCGGCGGTGAGTTCCCCGAGCGGCCGGGTACGTCCGCGCGCCGAGGTCTCCATGGGTTCCGGCAATTCCCGGCGGCCCGACCGTCCTCCGCCGCGGCGTGAGTGGTTGCCGGGCGGGGAATCTCGGATGCGGTGCGGCAACGGTCCGTGGTGGGATGCGCCGCATGGGTGACTCGTTGCGTGATCGTATCGAGGAGTACTACGCCACCGTGCCGACGCTGTTCTCCGACGTCGAGGAGTTCGGTTCGCTACGGCTGTTCGTGCGCGGGAAGCCGGGTGCCCCGTACTACGGCGGCCCCAGCCACGCCCAGCCCATCGGAAACGGCACCGTGGACGGCGTCGCGGACGGCATCTCTGCCGACATCGCACGGGTGCGGGCCCGGCAGCGCGAACTCGGTGTACCAGAGGCGTTCGAGTGGCTGGCCGAGGCGGCGCCGAGCCTGCGGTCCTGTATCGAGACGGCCGGCCTGCCGGTGGCGCAACGGCCTCTGATGGCACTGGACCCGCACCGCAAGGTCGGCCCGCAGCCGGTCCACCCGGGCATAACGTTGCGCGCACTGAGCGCCGACGACCCCGCACTACCCGCAGCACTCGCCCTTCCTCGCCTGGCCTTCGCCGAAGAAGGCACCGAGGTCGGCTCGGCAGGCCGTAAAGAACTGTCGGCGGCAGCCGAGCAGCTCGTCGCGGACGGCACCGTGGCAACAACGCGCCCCGCGATCCACGCCGGGCACAAGACGCTCCTCGCCGCCCTCGCCCCGGACGGCACGCCCCTGGCCGTCGGCCACTACCACCCGGCGAACGGCACGACCGAGATCGGCGGCATCGGCACCCTGCCCACCGCCCGCCGCCAGGGCCTGGCCGCCGCCGTCACGGCGGCGCTGGCCGGGCATGCTCGCGACCACGGGGTCAGCACCGTCTTCCTCGCCTACGCGGAGGACGCCGTCGCACGCATCTACTCACGCCTGGGCTTCCGCCCTGCCCACAGCACCCTTCTGATCGCCAACCAACCCGCACGATCGTAGGTGCGCGCGCAGCGCCAGGAGATGCCGCAAAGGGACAGGTGGTCAGGACGGCGCCACTGCTTCAGGGCGGCCACGGCCTGCTCGCCCAACGCGCGGATTCGGGCATGAGCGAGGCCTACGGCTCGCCGACCCGAGGAAAGCCGCGGCGTCGCCGTCAGGCGTCCTCGGCTCCCTTCACGTCCCACGGGACGCTGCCTGAGGACGCCAGAGTGACGAACAGCGGCATCTTGTACAGCGGTGGAGGCTCGCCCGCCAGTCCGAGTCGCTGCCAGGCCAGTCGGGCGGAGACCTTCAGCACCCGGCGCGCACGCATGACGAGCACGAAAGCGAGCGGCAGTTCCACCAGCACGGCCGAGGCTATGCTCCCCCACACGTCGCCGCGCCCCCAGCTCAAGGAGACGTCGAACCACGCATCGCAGACCAGGAGCGTGGCTGCCACGAAGGACAGCGGAACCAGGGCCTGCCGTCTCAGCCAGACCGCCAGCCCGGCCCCGGCCAGCGACACGAGCAGCATGACGTCGAAGCCCACCCACACCATGGGCCAGTACCGGGCCTCGAAGTGATCGGGCAACGAAACCGCCAGGTAGACGGTCCAGGGGACGAGTACGAACACGCACAGGGCCAGTTGTCCTACCGCCCGTCGGTGGCGGCGGCGCAGCGTGGGACCGTCCGGTGCGAGTGCCTTGGCCGTCGTACCTGTCGTACCTGTCGTGCCTGTCGTGGCGGTGGGGTTGCTCTGCTCGCTCATCCTTGCCTGTCCTTGAGATCAGCTCCGGCCCGGGGCAACTCCGTCGGTGGCCGCACTGCTGATCGGGTCACACGGGCAACGCGTGGGCGAGAGACCCCGCCGTGAAACCTGTCGATCGCCCTTCGATGGTACGGCGCGCTCCCGATCGGCCTGCAGGCAGAGTCACCGACCTCGTCGGCAATGACCGCGGCTGTCGGTCCTTCCGCCGCTGGTCAGTGCTGGGCTCGGCGGATTCCGCCTTCCAGGGCGATGTCCCGGGCGAGCGTGAGGCTCCCGATCAGTTCCGCGCGGGTGCCGAGGGCGGACGCGGCGACCAGGACGCGGCTGTCGAAGCCCGGCTGGGCGAGCCGTTCGATCGAGTCGCGCACGCCGTCGACGAACACCTCGCCCGCCTGGCTCATCTCGCCGCCGATGATGACGGCCGCGGGGTCGAGGAGTGCGCACAGGTTGGCCAGGACGCGGCCGAGGGTACGGCCGGACTCGGCGAAGATCTTCCGGGCCACCGGGTGGTGGGCGATCTCCGGCAGCCGGGACCGCAGGTCGGTGTCGCCCGGGTAGAAGTGCTGGACCTGCTGGAGCACCTGGCGGACCGAGACGATGGTCTCCAGGCAGCCGCGGTTGCCGCACCGGCACCAGTCCCCGTCCGGGATCACCTGGGTGTGCCCGATCTCGCCCGCGGCACCGAAGCTGCCGCTGACCGGGGTCCCGTGGACGATGAGGCCCGCGCCGATGCCGTCGGACGCCTTGACGTAGATGAGGTTGCCGCGGTTGCCGGCGGCGCCGTGCCGGTGTTCGGCGAGGGCTCCGAGGTTCGCGTCGTTGTCGAGGGAGACCGTCAGCGCCGTCCGGGAGCCCAGTTCGGCCGCCAGGTCGAGCCCGGACCAGCTGGACAGGATGGTGGGCGAGGCGATCGCCCGTTTGCTCATGTCCAGGGGCCCCGGTATGCCGACGACGCACGCGCTCACGGGCCCGTGGACGGTGAGCCGGACCTCCTCGACCGTCTGCCGGATCATGTCGGCCGTGATGTCCAGGGCCGCGGTCGGCCGGGCGTCCACGTCGATCGCCACCCGCCGCTCGGCCCGCACGGTCAGGTCGAGGGTGGCCGCGGCGACGGTGAGATGCCGGTGGCCGACGTCCACTCCGACGACCGCGCCCGCCGGATAGCGCGGCCGAAGACGGCGGCCGGGGCGCCCGCGGCCGCCGCCGTTCTCCCCCCGGTGCTCGGTCAGCAGCTCCTCGGCGAGGAGGTCGCGGACGACGGCCGCGACCACCGGCCGGCTCATGCCGAGCGCCGTCTGCAGTTCGGGGCGCGACGCGCTCCCGTGCCGCCGGACATGGGACAGGACCTCGTCACGTGGAGACACGTGTCACCTCCCTTGCGAGGCCGTCAATTTATGTCTGCCAAGAACGGAATTCCAGAGGGTTGACGCATCGAATGTGCGAATTTAACCTCCTTGGACGTTCGATCTTTTATAGAGCCACCTGCTTTGACTTGAATTCTGTCCAGCGGAGACATAAATCGTCGAGCACTTCAGTGGTGAGGAGTCCGCATGGAGCTCGATCGGAGATCGGTACGACGCCGCGGCGGCCGTTTACGCCGTACGGCGCTGGTCGCGGGAGTGAGCGCGGCGGTCCTGGTCGGGAGTGCGGCCGTGGCTCCCGGCGCCTCGGGCGCGGGCAGCGCGGGCGTGACCGTCAGGGTGTCCGCCCGCGTCGCCGCCCTCGTCGGCCGGATGACGCTGGACGAGAAACTGTCCTTCGTCCACGGCGGCACCGATCCGAAGGCGCTCGGGCAGGCCGGATACATCCCGGGGGTGCCCCGCCTCGGGATTCCCGAACTGCGGCTCACCGACGGCCCGGCGGGTGTCCGGGTGAACGAGCACGCCACCGCGATGCCGGCACCGGTCGCGCTCGCCTCGTCCTTCGACGACGGACTGGCCCGGGAGTTCGGCCGGACCGTCGGACGCGACGGCCGTGCGCTGGGCCAGGACGTCCTGCTCGCCCCCATGACGAACACCATCCGGGTGCCGTACGCGGGGCGGAACTTCGAGACGTTCAGCGAGGACCCGCTGCTCAGTTCCCGCATGGTGGCCGGCGAGGTCGAGGGCGTCCAGAGCCAGGGCCTGATCGCCACCGTCAAGCACTACGCGGAGAACAACCAGGAAGACAACCGCATGGGGGTGAACGTCAACGTCGACGAGCAGACCCTGCGTCAGATCGAGCTGCCCGCCTTCGAGGCGGCCGTCAAGGCCGGCGCCGGGGCGGTGATGTGCTCGTACAACTCGGTGAACGGCAGCCACGGTTGCGGCAGCGAGGAACTGCTCGACTCGATCCTCAAGGAGCAGTGGGGCTTTGCGGGCTGGGTCATGTCGGACTGGGGTGCGACCCATGCGACGACCGACATCGTGAACGGCCTGGACCAGGAGATGCCGAGCGGCGTCTACCTGGGCGGGGAACTGAAGACCGCGATAACCGACGGCACCATTCCGGTCTCGGAACTGAATGATTCGGTCGCGCGTATTCTCCAGCAGATGACGAAATTCGGTCTCCTCGACGGTGCGGCGACCCGGCGGCCCGCACGCGATCCGAAAGGCGGCGCGAAAGTCGCCCAGAAGGTGGCCGAATCCGGCGCGGTCCTCCTGAAGAACACCGCCGGAGCGCTTCCGCTGACGGGCAAGGACAGCAGCATCGGGCTCATCGGCCCGACCGCGAAGACTCCGAAGGTCACCGGCGGCGGCAGTTCCAACGTCGTACCGGACTCCGCGGCCTCGCCGCTGGACACGATCACCGCGCGGGCCGGGCGGCACACCACGGTGCGCTACGCGGCCGGCGTCGACACCGGCGACCCCATCCCCGCCTCGGCCCTCAGCCCCGCCCTGCCGGTCGACGCGGACGGCACGATCCCCGTCACACCGGACGCCTCCTTCTACTACGGCGGCACCCTCACCGTGCCGACCGACGGCGACTACTCCTTCGTCTTCGACCTGCCCGCCGCGTACGGCCTGGTGAAGATCGACGGGAACAGCGTCATCACCGGCTTCCTGGGCTCCAGCAGCGCCACGGTGCACCTCACGGCGGGAGCGCACAGCTTCGAGGCCGGTGCCCTCGCGATCCAGGGCGGGCCGACGAAGGTCCGGCTGAACTGGGTCACCCCGGAGGCCGCGCAGGCCGCGCGGGAGGAGGCGGTGGCGCTGGCCCGCCAGGTGAAGACGCCTGTCGTCTTCGCCTACGACGACGGCACCGAGGGCTTCGACCGGAAGAACCTCTCCCTGCCTGCCGACCAGGACGGGCTCATCTCCGCCGTCGCCGACGCCAACCCGAACACGGTCGTGGTCCTCAACACCGGGTCGTCGATCACCATGCCGTGGCTGTCCAGGGTCAGGGCCGTGCTCGACATGTACTACCCCGGGGAGAACGGGGCCGAGGCCACCGCCGCCCTGCTCTACGGCGACGTGAACCCCTCGGGAAAGCTCACCCAGACGTTCCCCGCGAGCGAGTCGGCCACGCCGGTGGCCGGGGACCCGCTCAGGTACCCGGGAGTGGGCGACCAGGAGGACTACTCCGAGGGCGTGTACGTGGGCTACCGCTGGTACGACAAGGAGCGGACCGCTCCGCTCTTCCCCTTCGGCTACGGGCTGTCGTACACCTCCTTCGCCTACCGCGACCTCGCGGTACGGCAGAGCCACGGCGCGTTGACCGTCTCGTTCACCCTGAAGAACACCGGCACCCGTGACGGTGCCGAGGTCGCCCAGGTCTACTTGGGCGCGAGCCCGGGGACCACCGCGCCGCAGGCGGTGCGCTCGCTCGGCGGCTACCAGAAGGTACGGCTGCGCGCGGGTCAGTCGAAGACCGTGCACATCCGGGTCGACGCCCAGCAGCTGAAGTACTGGAACACGTCCTCCCATTCCTGGGTGCTCGGCACCGGGAAACGCGACGTGTGGGTCGGCTCCTCGTCGCGGACGCTGCCCCTGCACGGCAGCGTCGGCGTCAGCCGCTGACCGACCGGTCCCCCGTATCCCGCCAGAGAGGTCCCCTCCCCCATGACTGCCAGCAGAATCCGTGCCGCCCTGGGCGGCGCGCTGATCCTGTCCATGACCGCCGTCGGCCTGCTGCCCGCGACGGCGTCCGCGACGACGTCCGTCACGGCGTCGGCGCATGCGCCGTCCGCGGTGCCCACCGACAAGGGTGCCGTCCGTGGTGCCGTCTCCCGAGGCGTCGAACGGTTCCTCGGCATCCCCTACGCGGCGGCCCCCACCGGCGCCCTGCGCTGGCAGCCGCCGCGGCCGGCGGTGCGCTGGACCGGCGTCCGGGAGGCGACCGCCTTCGGCAACCCCTGCCCCGTGCTGCCCAGCGGCAACGGTCCGCGCAGCGAGACCGAGGACTGTCTCGACATCAACGTGTGGCGGCCGGCGGGCGTGCGGGCCGGTGCCCGTCTTCCGGTGCACGTGTTCATCCACGGCGGCGGCCTGACCAACGGCAGCGGCGCGCAGAACGACGAGTCGAAGCTCGTACGGGAGACGGGGGTCATCGGCGTCTCGCTCAACTACCGGCTGGGCGTCTTCGGTTTCCTCGGGCTGCCGGCTCTCACCGAAGAGGGCGGCGAGTCCGGCAACTACGGCTTCATGGACCAGCAGGCCGCGCTGCGCTGGGTGCAGCGCAACATCGCGGCCTTCGGCGGGAACCCCGCGGCGGTCACCATCGACGGCGAGTCCGCGGGCGGCTGGTCCGTCTGCGGTCATCTGGTGTCGCCCGGCTCGCGTGGTCTGTTCGCCCGTGCCGTGATCCAGAGCGGCTCCTGCCCCAGCGAGCCGCAGGCTCGGGCCGAGGCCGCCGGAACGGCGTTCGCCCGGGCGGCGGGCTGCGACGGCCCCGACCAGGCGGCCGTCCTCGGCTGCCTGCGGTCGGCCCCGGCGGGCTCGCTCCTCGACGCGAGCCGGACCTTCTCGGCCGCTTTCGTGGACGGGACGCCGACGTTTCCGGTGAACGTACGCGAGGCGGTGGACAGCGGGCGGTTCGCCCGCGTGCCCCTGGTCGTCGGCGCCAACCGTGACGAGGGCCGCACCTTCGCCCAGGGCTACATAGGGGCGGGCAAGGACGCCTATCTCGCCTTCGTCCAGGGCTTCGCCGGGGACCGCGCCGACGAGGTCCTCGCCCACTACCCCTGGCCCGGGACGTCCGACGCGTACACCGCGGCGTACCTCGTCGGCGCGATCATGACGGACTCGGGGCTGATCGGGGGGATCGGCGGGTGCGGGCAGCGCTCACTCGTGCGGACCTTCGAGCGCTACACCCCCACCTATTCGTACGAGTTCGACCACCGGACGGGGCCCGGCCTGACGCAGATACCCGGCTACGTCTGGGGTGCCGGGCACGCCGCGGAACTCGCCTACATCTGGCCGAGCTTCGACAACGGCACGCCGATCGCCCCGCTGTTCGACGCCGCCGAGCGCCGGCTGGCCCGCGAGATGACGCAGTACTGGGGCGCCTTCACGAAGACCGGCCGGCCAGCCGTCGCCCGGCAGTCCGCCTGGCCCGGCTACCGCAGCGGCACGGGGCTGACGCTGTCGCTGCGGGCGGGAGGCAGGAGCGTCCTGATCGACGACGCCCAGGTCTCCGCCGAGCACCAGTGCTCGTTCTGGGACGGCATGACGGTCGCTCAGAGTTCCTGAGGCCACGGCGCGTCGGGGGACCTCCCGCCCCGCACGAGACCGGAGAGCCCCGGGGGAGGTGGTTTCCCACCTCCCCCGGGCCCGATGAATGCTCAGTCGATACAGAACTCGTTGCCCTCGACGTCCAGCATCGGGATGCAGGACTCGTTCTCCTCGTCGGCGTACAGCGTTCGCACGTGGGTCGCGCCGAGCGCGACCAGTCGTGCGCACTCGGCTTCGAGCACGGAGAGGCGCTCGTCCCCCACGAGACCGGTGCCGACCCGGACGTCGAGGTGCACCCTGTTCTTCACGGTCCTGCCTTCGGGGACGCGCTGGAAGTACAGCCGCGGGCCCACGCCCGTGGGATCACTGCAGGCGAACCATGATCCCTGCTTCTCGGGAGGCAGGGTGCGGTTGTGATCGTCCCAGGTGGTGTAACCCTCCGGTGGCGGCGGCATGACGTACCCGAGCACTTCGCACCAGAAGCGGGCGACGCGCTCGGGTTCCGCGCAGTCGAAGGTGACCTGGAACTTCTTGATCGCTGACATCGGCGCACCGTACCGCGTACCCGGGGAGCCTGCCGCTCATTTCCCCGGGTGGGCGGCGGACGGTCCGCGCTCGGGCGTGCGGTCTAGAACTCCTCGACGAAGTAGGGCTCGACGGTCATCCAGCCGTTGCCCGAGGCGCCGTTGAGCCGGCCCGTGGAGTTCTGGGCGAGGGTGTACCAGGACTCCACGTAGTCCGGGTCGTCGGTGAACCAGCTGTCGGGGATCGCGCTCAGGACCGCGTTCACCAGCGGGATGTAGGTGCCCTGGTCGGTCACGGTGAGCAGTGCGGTGGTGATCGCCTGCGCCAGTGCACGGTAGTTGGTGCCGTCGTCGTCCTCCATCATGACGACGTCGGCCAGGTTGTACTTGTAGTTGGACCAGTTGACCAGGATCTGGTTCGGGTAGTAGACGGTGCCGTCGTAGTCCAGGTAGGGCATGTCCACCGAGTCGACGCGCGCCGTGCCGTCCTGGCCGAAGCCGGTCACCAGCGAGAACATCTCGGCGGCGCCCTTGAACCAGGGCTCCTGGTCGTCGTTCACCTCGACGGCCGTGACCTTGGTCGCCCACCAGCCCCCCGCGCTCGCGGCACGGGTGCTGTTCGCCGCCTTCGACGGGAGGGAGGTCAGGCCCTTGTCGGCGAAGGCCTTCTGCAGCACCTGCAGGCCGGCCCGGTGGGCCTTGGTGACGTCGATGTCCAGGATGTACAGCGGGCGGTCGGGGACGTGCGCGGTGCCGACGGTGTGGGCGTGGCCCCGGCTGTCGTACGCCGTGAGGTTCTTGGCGTCGTCGCCGGTCGCGGCGACGGCGATCCAGGGGGTGGCTCCGGCCCGGAGGTGCGGCCGCATGGACGGCGCGCCCAGCCGGACCCGCAGCAGCGACCCGGTCGACGCGGGCAGGCCCTTGAGGCCCGCGATGCGCCGGTCCGCGGCCGAGACGGAGGCGTGCAGGTTCCGGCCGGCCGGGTCGGCGGTCCTGCTCGTGAGCGCCTGGAGGTCCACGTCCCCGGTGCCGAGGGCGGCCGCCCGGACCTGCTCGCGCCACCGCGGGTCGCGCAGCGAGGCGGACAGCGCCCGTGCGATCCGCTGTTCGGCCGTCCGCACCGGAGACTTCCGGAACGCCGTGGCCTGGTCCCCCGCGTCCCGCACCGGCGCTGCGATCGCCGGCTGGACGCAGCCGCCGATGACCGCGCACAGCATCATGCCGATGAGGACGCCGCGTCTCTTGCTCGATCTGCTCACCATGCTCCTTGTGTTGTCGGTCGCCGCCGCGCCCACGGTGAACGGGCGGCCGTCATGGGGGGGATGGGCCCGGATCCGATCGCAGGATTGACCGGTACATGACATTCACGAGTGCTTGGGATGAACAGGCATCCGCACATGAATGATCGGGGCCGCATCGGGGCGGGGATGTTCACCGCACACGCCTGGCCTCGCCTCGACGGGAGCCGGTGCTCCCCGAGTCGCGGCCGGGAGCGCGGCTACCGGGGGCTGTCGGCGGGCGGCCGGCCGCGAGGACTGCTCAGCGAACCGAGCATGATCTTCTCGGTTTCGGCCAGATACGTCTCCGCCGCGCGCCGCGCCTCCGCGACGTCCCGGCCGGCCACGGCCCGTACCACCGGCGCGAGCCGGTCCGCCGCCCGCGCCGCGTCCTCGAACGGTGCCCGCAGCGCGGCCCGCACCGGAAGATAGGCGTTGAACAGCGTGTTCGTGAGGAGCAGATAGACCCGGTTGCCGGTGGCCCGCGCCAGTTCGCGGTGGACTTCCACGTCGGCGAGCTGGACGGCGTCGGCGTCCGGGCCGTCCGCGACCTGACGCAGCAGGTGGTCCAGCCGCCGGGCCTGCCGGTCCGTGCGCCGGTCGGCCGCGCGGCCGGCGATCAGGGTGCCGATGTGCCGGCGCACCTCGAAGATCTCCCGCAGCCACGTGGGGTCCTGCGCCGCCAGCATGGGAAGCAGGTCGGCGCCGCCGAGCCGCAGGTAGTCCAGGACCCGCGTGCCGATGCCGTGCCGGGTGCTGAGCAGCCCCGCCTGCTCCAACCGTGTCAGGGCGTGCTTCAACGTCGTACGGGTGACCCCGTACCCCGCTGCCAGCTCCCGCTCGGGGGGCAGCAGGGATCCGGGGCCGTGCGTGCCGCTGAGGATGTCCTCACGCAGCCGTGCTTCAAGCAGGTCGACCACGGTTCGGCGCGGAATGCTCTCGACGGCCACGGAGGATCTCCCAGGCTTCGGTCAGTGGTTCAGCGGTCCGCTGGTCTAGCGGGCCGCCGGTTCAGCGACTTGTCGGTCCAGTGGCTCAGCCACTGGACCAGTGAAGCAGTCCCTTGAGCACCACGTCAATCGCCTGTGAAAGCTGAGTAGTTGAGACCGGGACGCGAGCGGCCCGGCGCGCGCCGGGGTCCGGTCACAGGGTGGCTCCGTAGGGGTCCCGGTCCTCCGGGACGAGCGGTACCGCGGGCGCCGTGCTGCCGATGCGGACGGTCTCGCCGGAGGTGACGGCCTCCTCGATGGACACCATGGTGTCCAGGACGTGGTAGCCGAGGTCTCCACTGGCGATGTGCGCTCCTCCGCCGCGGACGGCCCGCGCCATGTCCAGGACTCCCAGGCCGCGGCCGCCCTCGGTGCCGACGGGCGGGACGGTCTCCCACTCCGCCTCCCGGCCCCGCTGCGGCACGCGCGTGATCCTGACCTCGCCGGCGAAGGTGTTGGGGTCGGGCAGGACCAGGGTTCCCTCGGTGCCGGTGATCTCGACGAACCCGGTGCGGGTGAGCGGGGAGTCGAAACTGAAGACGCTCTGGCCGACGCCGCCGCTCTCGAACTGCGTGAGCGCGGAGACATGGGTGGGCACGTCGACGGTGAACTCGGTGCCCGCGCGCTCCCCGCTGCGTACCGTACGGACCGTACGGGCGGTCGAGCCGAGCGCGGCGACCCGGGAGACCGACCCGAACAGGCAGACCAGGGCGGTGAGGTAGTAGGGGCCCATGTCGAAGAGGGGGCCGGCGCCCCGGGCGAACAGGAACTCCGGGTTCGGGTGCCACAGGTCGGGTCCCGCGTACTGCATGACGGTCTGCGCGGACAGCGGGGTGCCGATGTCGCCGCGCGCGATCGCCCGCAGGGCGGTCTGGAGGCCGGGGCCGAGGATCGTGTCGGGGGCGACCCCGATCCTGAGGCCGGCCGCGGCCGCCTGGTCGAGCAGGGCCCGCGCGTCGGCGCGGTCCAGGGCGACGGGCTTCTCGGACCACACGTGCTTGCCGGCGGCCAGGATCGCGGAGCTGACCTCGGCGTGCACGGCGGGCACGGTCAGGTTGACGACGATCTCGGCGTCCGGGTGGGCGAGGACGTCCGCGGCCGTTCCCCACTCCTTGACCCCGTACGCGCGGGCCTGGGTCTCGGCGCGCGCGGTGTCGAGGTCGCCCACGACGGCCACGTGCAGGTCGGGGTAGCGGGTGAGGCTGGTCAGGTACTGGTCGCTGATGTTGCCGGCGCCGATGATGCCGACGCCGACCGGGTTGTGTGCGGTCATCAGGCGATGCCCTTCCCCTTGAGGTAGGAGATGCCCGTCGCGATGCCCTCGAAGACGTCGCCGTCGTAGTGGTCGAACTCGATGACGGCGTACTCGGCGTGCTCGGCCGCGGCCAGCGAGGCGGCCAGCGGGATCTGCCCCCGGCCCGCCGCGACCTGGCCGGTGCCGGCCGGGTCGAAGGGGGCGCCCGAGGTGAACGGGTCGTCGATGACGGGTCCGTCCTTCACATGCAGGGCGCGTACCCGTGAGCCCAGCCGGCCGAGGAGGGCGACGACGTCGTTGCCGCCGGCCGCGGCCCAGAACAGGTCGATCTCCAGGGCGACTTCCGGGTCCAGGAGGTCGGCGAAGTACTCGAAGGCGCTGACGCCGGCGACGGTGTGCACGAACTCCTGGGAGTGGTTGTGGTAGCCGACCCGGAGCCCGTGGCCGGCGGCGCGTTCGGCGGCCTCGTTGAGGAGGGCGGCCGTGCGGGCGATCTCCTTCTCGCCGGCCCACCGGGAGGCGGGCACGAACGGGTCGAAGAGGATCTCCACGCCCAGGCGCCGGGCGGCCCGGAACGTGTCGTCGAGACCGGTCCCCGGTGCGCCGTCGGGCGACAGGAAACCGGCGTGTCCGGTCCGGGCGGACAGGCCGTGCCGGGCGAGCGCGTCGGCGAGGCCGTCCGCGCGGTGCGTGAAGCCGAAGACCTCGACGTTGGTCAGTCCCAGGGCGGCCAGACGGCCGAGGGCGGTGTCTTCGTCGGACTCCAGAGCCTGGCGTACGGAGTAGAGCTGAACCGACAACTGTGGTGTCGACAAGGGGAACTCCTCTCGTGGCGGACGGCCGGTAACCAGAATACCGACAGGGGTGACGGTTTCTAGGGGTCGTTAGCATCTCGTCCATGGCGAGGGAAACTGCGCGGCCCGGGGCGGCCCCACGGAACTACCCCAAGGGGGAGCGCCGGCGCGCCCAGATCATCGAGGCCGCGTTCACCGCGTTCGGGCAGGTCGGCTACCGCAACGCGAGCATGGTGCAGCTCGCCGCCGCCTGCGGTGTCTCCCGCGCGGGCCTGCTGCACCACTTCCCGACCAAGGAGTCGCTCCTGGAGGCGGTCCTGGAGGCACGCGACCGTCAGGACGGCGAGCACTTCCTCGACTCGGGTGCGCTCAGCCAGGACGGCCTCGCCTACTTCGCGGCGATGATCAGGCTCGTCGCCCACAACCAGGCCAACCCCCTCATCGTGAGCCTGTTCGCGGTGCTGTCCAGCGAGGCCACCGCGGCGGACCACCCGGCGCGCCCGTACTTCACCGCACGCTACGAACGCACCCGCCGCGAGATGCAGTCGGCCGTCGACGACCTCGCGCGGCGCGGGCTGCTGCGCCCCCACGTGGACGCCTCGCACCTGGCGGCGGACCTGGTCGCGTACATCGACGGCCTGCAGGTCCAATGGCTGCTCAGCCCGGACACCATCGACATGCCGGATCACCTGCGCGGGATCCTGCGCACCGTCATCGGCGTCGAACTCCCCTAGTTTCCCGACCCGTTGTGAAGTTCCCGAGAGGTGGAGCCGGCATGGACGTGTACGAGGCGGTGGACAGCCGCCGGGCCGTACGGGCGTTCAGCGGGCGGCCGGTGCCCCGGGAGGTGCTGACCCGGGTGCTGGCCGCGGCCTCGCGGGCGCCGTCGAGCGGGAACCTCCAGCCCTGGCAGGTGTACGTGGTGTCCGGGGAGCCGCTGGCCGAGCTGAAGCGGCAGGCCACGGCCAGGGCGCTGGCGGGCGACCCGGGCGACGAGCGGGAGTACCCGATGTACCCGGCCGAACTGGCCGCGCCGTATCCGGAGCGCTTCGCCGCCGCGGCCGCGCAGCGGTACGCGGCCCTGGGCGTCGAACGGGACGACCCCGGCCGGCCCGTGAAGATCGCCGCCCTGAACTCGGGGGCGTTCGGGGCGCCACTCGTGCTGTTCTGCTACCTCGACCGGGCGATGGGCCCCGGGCAGTGGGCGGACGCCGGGATGTATCTGCAGACGGTCATGCTGCTGCTGCGGGCCGAAGGCCTGCACAGCTGCCCCCAGGTGATGTGGACGATGTACCGCCGGACCGTCAGCCGGCTGGTCGGCGCCGACGGCCACCTCGTGCTGCTGTGCGGTCTGGCGGTCGGCTTCGAGGAGGAGGGCGCGCCGCGGGTGCGTACCGGCCGGGCCGAAATCACCGAGACGGTGCGGTTCGTCGGCGACTGACCGGGCCGGCCGGGCCGGGTGCGGCGGTGTGCTTCAATGCCGGGCATGGACGGCTCCGCCCGCATGTGGATCAGCGAGATACCCTCCCTCGACCCGGACACCCGGGAGGTGATTCTCGACCTCGACCGGACATCCGCCGATCCGGCCGAGCGGATGGCCTGCCTGCTGCTGGACCGGGGGCACGAGGGTGAGGCCGGGGTGTTCTACCTGCTGCCGGAGGATCTTTCGGCCCGGTACGAGCGGACCGGGAACCGGCTCTCCGTGTCCCTGCTGGCCCGCCGGGACGTTCTCGCCCAGGACCTGGCGGCACGTCCGGCCGCGTTGCGGGCGCACCTCGACCGGCTCCCCCGCGATCCCCTGCACGACGAACGTGTCGTGCTGGTGCGCCGGGAGACCGTCACCGACTTCGTGCCCGCCGAACGGGACGGTTTCCAGCAGCCCGTGGTGCTGATCGACCACGACGCCGGCCACGACGCCGGGGTCGGCGGCGGGCCGGATGCCCTGCCCGGACTGGTGAGCCTGTTCGAGAGACACGAGGCGGGCATCGTGGTCGTCGCCGCGCCCAAGGCTCCGCCGGCCTGACGGTGTCCGACCGCGCCTGCCCGGTGCTGCGGAATGCCGTGGGCGGGTCCGGTCACAGCCCGAACAGGCGTGCCGCGTTGTCGTGGCAGACCGCCCGCAGCCACTCCGTGCCGAGCTCCAGCCGCTCCAGGGCGTGGAGTTGGTGCACGTAGGGGTAGGGGATGTTGGGGAAGTCGGAGCCGAGCAGGACCCGGTCGCCCAGCGCGGCGATCCGGGGCAGGGCCCGGGGCGGGAACGGCATGAACCGCTCGGTGAAGTCCGTGAACGCCATCGTGGTGTCGAGCCGCACCTCCCCGTACCGCTCGGCGAGGCCGGCGAACTCCTCGTACTCGGGCATCCCCATGTGCGCGACGATCAGCCGCAGCCTCGGATGCCGGGCCAGCACCCGCCCGACCGGACCGGGGCCGGTGTGCTTGCCGGGGGCCGGGCCGGAGCCGCAGTGGATCACGACCGGGATCCCGGCTTCGGCCAGCAACCCCCAGGCCGGGTCGAGGAGTTCGTCGGCCGGGTCGTACCCGCCCACCTGCACGTGCGCCTTGAACACCCGGGCGCCCGCGTCGACGGCCGCCCGGACGTACGTCTCGACGCCGGGTTCGGGGAAGAGGGTCGCCGTGTGCAGGCAGTCGGGGGTACGGCGGGCGAAGTCGGCCGCCCACGCGTTCAGCCAGACCGCCATGCCGGGCTTGTGCGGATAGAGCATCGAGGTGAAGGACCGGACGCCGAACTCCCTGAGGAGGGCGGTGCGTTCGGCCTCCTCCCGGCGGTAGGTGATGGGCCACTCAAGGTCGCCGATCAGCGGTCCGTTCGTGTCGAAGTAGTTCCAGACCTTGTGCAGGACCCGCTCGGGCATGAAGTGGGTGTGGACGTCGATCAGTCCGGCCAGACCGAGCCGTTCCCGGAAGAGGCGGATCTCCGCGGCCTCCTCATGCCCGACCGCCCCGATGGCGGCCTCCGTCCCGCCGGCGGCGTCGCCGGGTTCCGGTGACCCGGCGCCGTGGGCGGGAGCGGGTGCGGCGGGGTCAGCGGGTTCGGCGGGAGTGGCGGAGGCCGTGCGGTGATCGTTCATACCGCCCACGATCGGTGCCGGGGAGCGGCGAGTCCAGTCCCTGCCGGGCGGCGGTGCGTGCAGGGGTCGTACGGCCGGACGGCGGGCACGTCCGAGCGCCAGCGCGGAGGGCGGCCCGGTGCGGGGGCCGCCCTCCCGGGACGCCGGGTCCTGGCACTGAGCCCGATGCGCTGGGCCCGGGGAACGCAGCCGGGAGCATCGGGCCGGTGCAGTGCTCAGGACAGGTAGCGCTCCACCTGGGAGGCCGGGCGGACGCTCGCCTCGCCGGGGTCCTGACCGGCCGCGGTCCTGGCGCGGCGCTGTCGCAGCAGGTCCCAGCACTGGTCGAGTTCCGTCTCCAGGCGGGCCAGGCGGGCGTGCTCGGTCGTCCCGTCGATCTCCTCCTGCGCGAGGCGGTCACGCAGGTCCTTCTCCTGGCTGATCATTTCCGTGATGCGGCCGAGGATCTCCTTCTCGGCCTCGGCCTCTGGTCCTGTCATGACTGCCTCTTTCCGGACGACGGTGCAGGTCACGGCTGCGACGGGGCGGTGTTCGCCGATACCTGCGCGTCCGCCCCTGTGCCACCACCTCCTACCTTCTCCCACCCGGCTCCCAGCCGCATCGGCTGGGCGCGCGGCGAGCACCGCCGGACGGTGACAGAGCGTCAAATCCCTTTGATTGACGCGGAATTCAGGCGACAGCACTGGCGCTCCACACCTACCAGCGGGTAAGTCATGGCTCTGTCACCATCGGCAACTCCTGTCACGGCGAAGGGATACCCCGTGCGTCTGCGTCCCCTGCGCGTCCTCTGCTGTTCCGCCGTCCTCGCCCTGTCGGCGCCCGTGTTCCTGCCGGGCACCGCGTCGGCCGCGGTCCCGGCCTCCTCGGTCTACCTGCAGAACTACGTCACCGGCCTCAACGCCGCCGACAGCGGCGGCACCGTCGCCGCGCACAACCCCAAGGGCAACGAAGACCACCAGCAGTGGACCGCCGTCGCGGTCAGCGGTGGCTACCAGCTCCAGAACGCCGACGAGTCCGGCACCTGCCTGGGACGCAACGGCACCGCCGCGGTCACCGCCGCCTGCGGTGCGGACGGCACCACCTGGACGGTCACCGCAGGCGCCGGCAGCACCTACTCCGTCTCCGTGCCCGGCACCTCGCAGTACCTCACCGGGTCCGCCTCCGACTCGGCCGCCGTACAGGTCGGGTCCTCCGGCGACCTCGCCCGCTGGTACCTCACCCCGGTGTCCTACGCCACCACGGCGATGCCCTCCGCGGACACCCGCACCCTCGACCAGGTGACGTTCCTAACCGCCCACAACGCCTTCGCCAACGGCTCGGACGGCAACTTCGCGTCCTTCCCGGTCAGCCTCTTCCCCAACCAGAACTACGGCATCAGCCGGCAGCTGTCCGACGGTGTGCGGGGCTTCATGCTCGACGACTACACGGTCTCCGGGCAGGCCGTGCTGTGCCACAACAGCTGCGACGGCGTCAGCAACCCGGTCCCGCTCGCCACCGACCTCCAGCGCATCGTGGACTTCCTGAAGGCCAACCCCGGCCAGTTCGCCACGGTGTTCCTGGAGGACTACGCCTCCTCCGACGTGCTGAAGTCCTCCCTCGCCTCCGTCAACGGCCTGTACGACGTGCTGTACCGGCCCGACCAGGACGGCGTCGCCACCAAGGGCTGGCCCACCATGGCCGACCTCGCGGCCCGCGGCAAGCAGTTGCTGGTCTTCAGCGACCGGACCCGGGCCAGTGACACCGCCAACGGGTATGCCACCCGCGACACGTTCGGTGTGATGTACCAGCGCGAGTGGACCGTCGAGAACTACTGGTCCATGGGCGCCGGCCTCGGTGGCTCCGACTGGTCCTGCTACAGCCGGTGGGGCACCGACAGGCCGCTGACCACGGACTCGTCCGCCTTCCACCCGCTGTTCGTGATGAACCACTTCCGGGACTACCCCATCGCCGGCACCGCCGCCACCGACAACGGCAAGATCCTCAACCGGGCGCAGAACTTCTGCACTCCCGCCGCCCGGAAGAAGCCCAACTACGTGGCCGTGGACCGCTACGACACCGGGTCGCCGACCCCGCTGACCACGGTGGGCACCCTGAACACGTACATCCTCACGCCGGGCCAGTGAGCGGCGGCCGGCCGGGGCGGCGGGAGGGCCGTCGTCCCGGCCGGCCGAGGTCGAGGGGGGCAGGTCCGGTTCAGGGGCCGTCGCGGTGGGAGCCCGGGGTGTGTCCGAAGGCGCGGCGGAAGGCGTCGATGAAGGCGCTGGCCGAGGACCAGCCGCACGCGTGGGCCACCGACGTCACCGGCATCCGGTCGGCGAGCAGGACGAGCGCGTGCTGGAGGCGCAGCTGGGTGCGCCACTGCGGGAAGGTCATGCCCAGATCGGCGCGGAAGAGCCGGGACAGGGTGCGGTCGCCGGCGCCGACCGTGCGGCCGAGTTCCCTCAGAGTGCGGCCGTCGGCCGGGTCGGCCTGCAGGATCGCGCACACCTCGCGGAGCAGGGGCGCGGTGGGGGTGGGCAGGTGCAGCGGCTGTTGCGGGGAGGCCCGTAGCTGGTCGAGCAGGACGGCGCGGAGGCGGGATCGTTCGGGGCTGTCGTCGTCCTCGTCGCGGGTGTAGGCGATGATCAGCTCGCGCAGCAGCGGGCCGACCGCGAGGACGGTCGGGGTGCCGAGCGCGAGGGGGTTCTCGGTGGCGGGCAGGCCGACGAAGTGCAGTTCGAGTTCGCCGTAGGCCCGGTGCGCGTGGACGGTGCCGGCCGGCACCCAGATGGCGCGGGTGCCCGGGGCGACCCAGGAGCCGGCGTCGGTCGTCACGGCCAGCACGCCGCGGCCCGCGTAGACGATCTGGTGGTCGTCGTGCCGGTGGGCGTCGATCTCGTGGCCGGCGGCGAGCCGGCGGGTCTCGGTCGCGGCCACGGCCTCGTGGCGGATTTCCGTCATCACTTGGCAGATTACCGGAAGTACGACAGGCAGCCTGGCCCGGAGCATGGCGGGGTGCGAAGAAACTCATCGATCACTCTGCTCTCCGTCGGCCATGGCTGCGTCGACATCTACCAGGGCGCCGTCGCGGCGCTGCTGCCGTTCTTCGTCGCCGAGCGCGGCTATTCGTACGCGGTCGCCTCCGGGGTCGTACTGGCGGCGTCCGTCCTGTCCTCGGTGGCGCAGCCGCTGTTCGGGGTGCTCACCGACCGCCGCCGGCTGCCCTGGCTGCTGCCGGTGAGCACCCTGCTCGGCGGTGCGGGGGTGGCGCTCAGCGGACTGGGCGGCTCCTATGCGCTGACCCTCCTGTCCATGGCGCTGTCCGGGATCGGCGTGGCCGCCTACCATCCCGAGTCCGCCCGGGTCGCGCGGCTCGCCAGCCGGGGCAGCCACAGTGCGATGGGGGTGTTCGCCACCGGCGGGAACATCGGCTTCGCGCTGGCCCCGCTGATGGTGGGTGCCGTGGTGGCGGACGGCGGGCTGCGCTGGACGCCGCTGCTGGTGATACCGGCGCTGGCCGGTGCCGCGCTGTGCGTGCCGGTGCTGCGCGGGCTGCGCGAGGGCGGGGCTGCCGGCGCCGCCGCGCCGGGTCCGGCCGGATCCGACGACGTGGCGTCCTTCGTGCGGCTGTCGCTGGCCGTGGTGTTCCGGTCGGTCGCCTTCGTCGGCCTGAGCACCTTCATCGCGCTGTACGCCCGGCAGCGCACGGGTGGCGGGGCCGCCGCCGGTTCCGCGGCGCTGACGGTGCTCTACCTCGGCGGCGCGGTCGGTTCCGTGCTGGGCGGCTCCCTGGCGGGCCGCTGGGACCTGGTGACCGTCTGCCGCTGGTCGTACGTCCTCTCGGTGGTGGCTGTCGCGGGTGTGGTGTGGGTGCCGGGTCCGGCGCTCTACGTGTTCGTGGCGCTGACGTCGGTCGGCCTGTACGTGCCGTTCTCGCTCCAGGTCACCCTCGGCCAGGACTACCTGCCCTCGCGGATCGGCACGGCGAGCGGGGTCACCCTCGGTCTGACGGTGAGCGTCGGCGGCCTGGCCGGCCCGCTCCTGGGCAGCCTCGCCGACGCCACCTCCCTGCAGACGGCACTGGCACCGCTGGTCCTGATGCCGGTGCTGAGCCGGCTGCTGTTCGGCACCCTGCGCGAGCCCGGCACGGCGCTGCGGCACAAAGCCGTGGCGGGCGTGGCGGGCGTGGCTGAGAACGGTACGGCCGTCGATGCGAGCCGGCCGTCGGCGGGTGGCTGACGCTCATGCCGCCCGTCAGGCCGTCCAGACCCGGTCGGCGTAGTCGAGGAAGTTGCGGCCGAGGATCTTCTCGATGCGCTCGGAGCGGTAGCCGCGCTTCTCCAGGAGGCGGATCAGGTCGCGGAACTGGTCGACGCCGCGCAGGTCGACGACGAAGGGGTAGGTGTCGGCCCGTTCACCGGCCGCCCCGACACCGGCCGCCCGGCGGGCCGCCACGTGTTCGGCGAGGGCGGCGCGGTAGGCGTCGAGGTCGTCGACGGCGGTCACGCTGCCGTCGGTGCCGATGCCGACGTGGTCCTCGCCGCAGACGTCGACCGCGTGCACGATGTGGTCCACGACGTCGGCGGCGGTGGCCTGCCCGGTGAGACTGAGGAAGGGCATGAAGTAGATGCCGACGAACCCGCCCCGGTCCGCGACCAGTCGGAGTTCCTCGTCGGTCTTGTTGCGCGGCAGATCGGCGAGGGCGCGGCATCCGGTGTGGTTGACCGAGACGGGCCGGCGGGAGTGCCGGGCCGCGTCCAGGCAGGTGCGCTCGCCGCTGTGGGAGAGGTCGACCATCAGGCGGTGGTCGTTGAGCGCCTCGACGACCTGCCGTCCGAAGGGGGTCAGGCCGCGGTTGGCGGGGGCCATGGAGCCGTCGCCGAGGTGGTTGGCCTGGTTGTAGGTGAGTTGTACGACGCGTACCCCGGCGTCGGCGAAGGTGGCGACCCGGCTGTCGACGAGGGCGGGGTCCTCGCCGACGGCGACGGCGTTCTGGAAGCCGTAGACGACGCCGATCCGCCGCTCCCGGTGCGCGCGGTGGATGTCGGCGGTGGTACGGACCTTGAGCAGGTCGGCGGGGTGTGCCTCGATGATCCGGTCCCAGACGGCGATCTCCTCGATCGTGTGCTCGTACGGCGGCAGGTCGCCCATGGTGTAGCCGAGGGTGATGTTCACGGCGGTCAGGCCGGAGGCGTGGGCGTCGGCGATCGCGCGGGCGTCGACCGCGAGTTGGTCGCTGGCGGGGTTGAGCTGGGTGGCGGCGGCGCGGGCGGCCGGGGTGTTGGGGTTGTCGAGCTGGCCCAGGGCGTTGACGATCACGGGGCGGCCGGCGGTGGTCCCGGGCGCTGTCTCGGTCACGGCCTCGTTCACAGTCTCGTCCGCTGTCTCGTTCACTGGGTGTCCTTCTCGAACTCGGCGCGGTCGAAGCGGTGTCCGCGTCTGACGGTGTACGTGATGGTGCGCAGGTTGCCGATGTCGTGCAGGGGGTTCTCGTCCAGGACGGCGAAGTTGGCGAGCTTGCCGGGTTCGACGCTGCCCATGTCGGCCTCGGTGCCGGCGGCGCGGGCGCCGACGAGGGTGGCCGAGCGCAGGACGTCGGCGGCGGGGATGCCGCAGCGGTCGGCGAGGAAGGCGAGTTCGCCGTACAGGGCGGGGAAGGGGTCGCCGGGGTCGGTCTCGTGGTCGGTTCCGGTGCAGACGTCGACTCCGGCGCGGTACGCCTGGGCGGTGACGGCGGCGGCCAACCGGGCGTTGCGGGCGGCCCGTTCGGCGGACTCCGCGGTGTCGCCCCGGAGTTCGTCGCTGGTCCACATGGACGCGGTGGCGTCCAGGACCGTGCCGCGGCGGCGCATCTCGGCGAAGAGCGCGGCCAGTGCCGGGTCGTCGCCCGCGGCGAAACGGTCGTGGTCGACCGGCGGTTTGGTCTTGTAGCTGCTCAGCGGCTCGGTGGGGTCCTCGAAGGCGAGCAGGGTGACGTGGGAGAGGCTGTCGACGCCCGCCGCGACGACCTCGCCGGGCGCGGCCGGGAAGACGGTGGCGTGCGCCCAGACGGCGATGCCCTGGCGGTGGGCCTCGGCGGTGACGGCGGCGACGGTCGCGGCGTCCAGGTCGGCGTAGACCTTGATCGCGGCGGCGTGGGTGCCCCGGGCGAGGGCGACGGCGATCGGCAGGTCGGTGCCGGGGGTGACGGCCTGCATCCAGGGGACGGCACCGGGAACGGTACCGCGGCAGACCTCGTGGGTGCGGGGGTCGTCGAAGAAGGAGGGTCCGGCCATGAGGGCGGCGTAGCGGATGTCGGGGCCGGGGATCTCGCCGACCAGGGTGGCGCGGGCGAGGTCGCCGACGTGCCGCAGGTCGTCGGCCATGTCGCGGACGGCGGTGACCCCGCTGTACACCAGGCGGCGGAGCACGGCCTCCGCGACGGGCCGGTCCGGCGGGGTGGCCAGGTGCTGGTGGGTGTCGACGAGGCCGGGGACGACGAACCGTCCGTCGAGGTCGACCTGGGGGGCGTCGGCGGCGTGCGGGGGCAGCGGGTCGGCGTCGCCGGTGACCGTGTGCAGGCGGGCGCCGTCGGTGACGATCGTGGTGTCCGGCCGGAGCGGGCCGCCGGTGCCGTCGAAGAGGGTGGCGCCGCGGTAGACCGTGACGGTTCCGGCGGGCGGAGCGGCCCAGGGGGTCGGGGCGCCCGGGGGCAGGTCGGTCATGGTCACCCTTCGGTCCGCTGAGGCTCTGTTGCCGTGTTACGCGGTATGCAACAGATGTATCGTGTGATGAAAATCCAGGTAACTGTACTCTGCAGCCGTCGGGCCGCCGCAAGGGCCCGTACCGGACAGGACGCCCCGGTCCGTGGTCAGCGCGGCACCGGGGACGAGAGGGAAGAGCCGCCGTCATGCCCGACGCACCCGCCGCCCCGGGGCCGACCCGGTCGGCCGTGGACAAGGCCCTCGACCTGGTCGAGGCCGTCTCGCGCGCGCCGCACCCGGTGCGGCTGACCGATCTCGCCGCCGAGGTCGGGCTGCACCGCGCCACCGCCTACCGGATCCTGCTGGACCTGGTCCGGCGGGGCTGGGTGCTGCGGGCCGGTGACCGCTATCTGCCGGGCGCCGCGGTGCTGCGGATGTCCGCGTCGGCCGCGGGCAACTCCCTGACCGCGCTGGCCCGTCCGGTGCTGGAGCGGCTGTCGGCGACGACCTCGATGATGGTCAACCTCCAGGTGCTGGAGGAGGGCGGCGCCCGCGTGATCGACGTCGTCAGACCCGAACGGCTCGCCATGATCAGCCACTTGCGGGGCGAACTGCTGCCCGTACGGCGGTTCGCCGGGCCGCTGGCCCTGGTCGCCGCGCTCGAACCGGAGGCGCGGACGCGGTGGTTGGGCAGGCTGCCCGCGGACGGCGCCGACCGCACGGACCTCGCACGGGAGTTGGCCGAGGTGGCACGGACCGGCGTCGCCGTGGAGCACGGCCGCAACGACAAACTGGTGGCCTCCGTCAGCCGGGCGGTCGTGCC
Source organism: Streptomyces sp. NPDC008092 (assembly GCF_042957285.1). Lineage (NCBI taxonomy): Bacteria > Bacillati > Actinomycetota > Actinomycetes > Kitasatosporales > Streptomycetaceae > Streptomyces > Streptomyces sp. NPDC008092. The sequence goes on along the minus strand of NZ_JBIBHY010000012.1, from coordinate 232,684 downwards.
CGCCCCCGGGGCGCCGGTGTGCGCACTGACGGTGGTGGGACCTGAGGCCGAGTTCGACGGCCCGAAACTGGCGGCCGTGGAACGGGAGTTGAGCGTGGCGGCCGATGAACTGGTGGCGGCGCTGACCGCCGACGGAGCGGAGGCGGGCCGGTGAGCGGCGCCCTGGTGCTGGACCGCAGGCAGACGGCCGCCGCGCTGGAGCCGGCCGGCGTGCTCGACGCGGTGGGCCGGGCGCTCGTCGCCGTCGCCCGCGGTGAGGTCTCCGTTCCGCCGCGGATCGCCGCCCTGACGCCGGCCGGGCTGCTCGGCGCGATGCCCGGGTACGTCACCGGGCTGGGCCTGGCCGCGAAGCTGGTGACCGTGACTGCCGATCCGGAGCACCCGGGACGGAGTTTCCACCGCGGGCTCGTGGTCCTGTTCGACGAGCACGACGGGCGGACCCTCGCGCTGGTGGACGCGGAGGCGCTCACCGAGGTCCGGACCGCGGCGTCCGCCACGCAGAGTGCGCTGGCCCTGGCCGCCCGGCCCGGTCTCGGCCGGGTGGCGGTGGTGGGGACGGGGGCGCAGGCGCGGGCCCAGTTGGCGCTGCTCGCCGCCGTCCGGCCGCAGGCGGAGGTCACCGTGGCCGGCCGTGACCCGGTGCGGGCGGCCGCGGCGGCCGCGCTGTTCCCGGGAGCACGGGTCGCCACGGGCATCGAGGACGCGGTACGCGCGGCCGACGTGGTCTTCTGCTGCACCGGCGCCACCGCTCCCGTCGTCCGCCGGGAGTGGCTCTCCCCCGGCGTCCATGTCTCCTCGGTCGGCGGCTCGCAGGGGACCGAACTGGATCCCGGCACGGTCCGGGACGCGGCCCTGTTCGCCGAGTGGACCGGCGCGGCCGCGTCGCCGCCACCGGCGGGCGCCCACGAACTCCAGGGCCTGCCCCCGGACCGGCCCGTCACCCTCCTCGGCTCTGTCCTCGCCGGCGAGCATCCGGGGCGCGGCGGCGACACCGACGCCCTCACGGTCTTCAAGTCCACCGGGCACGCGGCCCTGGACGTCGCGGCGGTCCGGGTGGCCTACGACGCGGCACGGGCGCAGGGGTTGGGGACACGCGTGGACCTGTGACGGCCACCGGGACCGCCCCGTCGGGAGAACCTCCTCCCCAACCCTTTGTTTCATAGTACATCCAGATGCATAATGCCGTTATGGAAGACCGGGTCGAGGAACGGGCCGCCGACGGCCGACCGGCCGGCGAGGCGGGTCCCGCCGGGTCGCCGGAGCAACTGATGGCCGCCGTCGAGCAGTTGGTACGGCACGTACGGCACAGCGCCACCACCGGCGGCCTGAGCACCGCCGCCTCCGCCGCGCTGGCCCGGCTGGGCCGGGAGGGGCCGCTGCGACTGACCGAACTGGCCCGCGCCGAAGGCGTCTCACAGCCGGGGATGACCCAGCTCATCGGCCGGCTGGAGCGCGCGGGGCTGGTGGTACGGAACGCCGACAGCACCGACGGCCGGGGCGTCCTCGTGGAGATCACCGCGACCGGCCTCGACGTCTTCCGGCAGCGCCGCGCCGAACGCACCTGTGCCCTGCAGGAGTTGATCGAGGAACTGACCGAGCCGGAACAACGGGCCGTACGGCTCGCCCTGCCGGCCCTGGCCCGCGCGATCGAGGAACGCCGGGCACGCGACTGAGGCGCCTGCAGCCCTCCGCGCCTCTGGGAGGGAGGCCCTTACGCCTCCGCCCCGTCCCGGCAATCCGCCCAGGCCATCCGTCCCTTCCATCCGTCCCGTCCGTCCGCATCCGGAGAGAGGACCGTCGATGAGTGCACCGCACCAGAGGGCCGCGAGCCCTTTCAGGCAGCCGAAGGCCGTGTGGGCCGTGGCGTTCGCCTGCGTGATCTCGTTCATGGGCATCGGCCTGGTGGACCCGATCCTGCCCGCGCTGGCCGAGAGCCTGCACGCCTCGCCCAGCCAGGTCTCGCTCCTGTTCAGCAGCTACCTGATCGTGACCGCGGTCGCCATGCTGATCGTCGGCTGGGTGTCCAGCCGGATCGGCGCCAAGCGCACCCTCGTCACGGGTCTCGCGATCATCGTCGTGTTCGCCGCGCTCGCCGGGGCCTCCGGCTCGATCAACGGCATCGTCGGCTTCCGGGCCGGGTGGGGGCTGGGCAACGCCCTGTTCATCGCCACCTCGCTGGCCGTCATCGTCGCGTCGGCGAGCGGCGGGTTCGCCGGTGCGATCATCCTCTACGAGACCGCCCTCGGCCTCGGCATAGCCGTCGGCCCGCTGCTGGGCGGCGAGCTGGGCGCCGTCAGCTGGCGGGGCCCGTTCTTCGGTGTCGCCGTGCTGATGGCGATCGCGCTCGTCGCGACGCTGGCCTTCGTACCGGCGCTGCCCAGGCCGGAACGCCGCACGTCGCCCCTGGCGCCGATCGCGGCGTTGCGTCACCGTGGCCTGCTGACCATGGGCATCATGGCCCTGCTGTACAACTGGGGCTTCTTCACGATGCTCGGCTACGCGCCGTATCCGATGGAGCTGAACGCCCATCAGCTGGGGCTCGTCTTCACCGGCTGGGGTCTGCTGGTGGCCGCGTTCAGCGTCTTCTTCGCGCCGCGTCTGCAGGCCCGCTTCGGCACCGCTCCCGTGCTGTACGCCAACCTCGTCGGCCTCGGCGCGGTGATGGCCGTCATCGCCGCGGGCGTCGGCTCGCCGACGGTCGTGATCGTCGCCGTCATCGCGAGCGGCATCTTCATCGGCGTCAACAACACGCTGACCACACAGGCAGTGATGGTCGTCTCGCCGGTCGAACGTCCCGTGGCCTCCTCCGCCTACGGCTTCCTGCGGTTCATCGGCGGCGGCCTGGCCCCGTACGTCGCCGGGAAGCTGGCCGACGCCACCGACCTGAGCGTGCCGTTCTACCTGGGCGCGGGTACGTTCCTGCTCGCGATCCCGGTGCTGGCCAGCGGCCACCGGCTGCTGCGGGACGCGGAGGCCCGCCTGGCAGGCGGCGAGCCGGCCGTCCCCGCTCTCACGCCCGTCGGCCGGCAGGCCCCGGCCGGCCCGGGTCCGGTCGTCGTGGCCGTCGGCGCCCATGAGCGGGCCGCGGCGATCGTGGATGCCGCCGCCCGGCTCGCGCGGGACACCGGCAGCCCGCTGGAGGTGGTGCACGTCCAGCGGACCGCCGTCGTGGAGGAGTTGGCGGCGGACACCGAGACCCCCGACGAGGCCCGGGCCGCGGTCGTCGCCCATCTCGACCGGCTCGCCGCCCAGGGGTTCGCCGCGACCGGGCAGATCCTGGACAGCGTCGGCGACCACGCCGCGGCCGGCCGGGTCCTGGCCCGGCATGCCGCCGCCGTGCACGCCCGCGCCGTCGCCGTCGGCCGCTCACCGCGCGGGCCCCTCGCCCAGTTCGCCGACGGCAGCCTCACCACCGCGCTCGCCCACGCCGCGACCTGCACGGTCGTCCTGGTCGACCCGGCCGGCGCACCGCTTCCGCTGACCGCGTCGACCCTCGTCGAGCTGCGCGAGCGGCCGGCCTGATCCCTCGGGAGGGGCGACCCGGCCGTGCTGTGGCAGGAATGCTGCGTGCGGTCGCGTCGCGTGCGGTGGCGTTGCGCGTGGTGCGGTGCCCTGCGGTGGGACGAGCCGGCGAGTATGTCCCGGACGACGGCACGGTCCGGTCGGCTCGGGTCCGGCCGACGCCGCGGACGCCCGCGCTTCGGCCCGGCCTCGCGGGGGTCTGTTGCCGGCGCAGGCGGGCTCAAGTCTCCGTTCGCCGGGCCGGCCCGTGGCGGTCGCGGCGGCGACGGTGCCTGTCCGCTCGCCGAGGCACACGAGACCGTCGTTCGACGCGCCTGCGTCAGCGCCGAGTTCCGAGCCTTCGCCGGTGGTGGCACCAGCCCCGCCGTCACATGGCTGCGCGGCCTCGCCCGCCTGGCGCACGTCGAGCGTGGCGGACCTGGCGTCGGCGCCGTCGGTCTCTGCCTCACCGGCAACTTCGCCCGGACCATGACGCTCGAACCGGCTGCCATCGCACCAGTGGTCAACCATCCGTCGCTTCCGCTGGACGATCCCGGCGGTCTGGAGATCAGCGGCGAAGACGCTGCCGCCGTGGCCGAACGCGTAGCGCGAGAGGGGCTGAAGGTTCTCGCCTACCGATTCGACAACGACAGGTGGTGCACCGGCCAGCGGTTCGCAGCCTACCGAACGCTGCTCGGGGACACATTCGACGGCCGTGTGCTCAACGCCGAGGCGGCGAACACGAGCCCTCCGCCCTTCTTCCGTGACGTCGTCGGTTGCGCCCACAGCGTCGTCACGGCACACCTCGTCGACCAGGACGGCCACCCCACCATGCAGGCCCGGAACGAGATCATCGCCTTCCTTGCCGAGCGGCTCGGGACATGGGCCGAGGAGGAACGCGGCCACGATGAACCCCGTGCCAGTGAACCAGTACCGAACCCGCATGCTTCCGCCCCGTGATCGAGTGACCGGTGAAGGCTGCCGAAGCGGTACCACCTCCGGGAGGACCGAGTACTGTCCGAGCTGCGGCAATGCAGCAGACGACGAGCGCTGCAGCGGCTCACGGCATGATCAGGCACTTCATGTCTCACCGAACCCGAACACCATGTCGGGCCAGTCCGTGTCAGGTGTCCGCTCGTCGAGCGCCTTGCTGATCGTCCGCTCTTCGTAGCCGAAGTGGGATTCCATGATCGCCGCCAGTCCGTCGAGCTCACGCCCGATCGCTTCCAGGGCCGCGCCTGGCGATTCGGCAGCCCTGTCGGCGAGTCCGCCCACCCGGGACAGGATGGAGGCGATCAGTCCATGGTCCTCGACGAGTTTCGTGATCGTCGGAGCAAGGTCAGGGCGTTCCCGGAGCAGTTGGGAGAACATCCCGTTGTCCTCACCCTGGTGGTGCGAGGTCAACGCGGTACAGAAGGCCAGGCAGTGGGTGAGGAGGACATCGTCGCTGAGCCGACGGTGTCCCAGCCCTGTCCTGATCTCACGGATCCGGCGGCGCATCTCGTCATGTGCGCGCACGAGTTGCCGGCTCAGGGCGACCGCACGGTCGCCGTCACGGGAAGCCACGGGTGGCGGCCCCTTCGTTTCCGCACCTCCATGCCTGACGCAGACCGTCACCGGCACGCGATGCTGCCGCCATCCGATCACGCGGCGCCGTGGAACGGCAAGCGCGGTCGCCCGGCCGTCCCGAGTGCCGCCGATCAGGAACGCGTACTCACGGATGGAACCGCCACCGGCCTTCAGAGATGACATCCAGCTTGCCGTCCCTGACGCGAACGGCCGTCTCGTCGTCGATGAAGTAGATCGGGAAGTCCGCCCGCGCGGCGATGCGATCGGCCCAGGCGTCGTCCCGCTCGGGGAAATCCGGCGAGTACAGGTGGGGCTTGAGGTACCAGTCGAAGAGCCCGAACGGCGGCTCCACGGTCGTCGCACCGAGTACGTGCAGGTCCGTGGTGTCCCCGATGACGTCGGCGGAGTGTGCGGTGAGATGGCGGCTGAAGATCATTGATCCGGCGCTGAGCCCTACGTAGACCCGGTCCTCCAGCGCCGCCAGGAAACCCTCGGCCAGGCCGTTGCCGGTGATGCTGCGTGCGAGGTGATAGTGGTTGCCGCCCCCGGCATAGACGACGTCGGCGTGGAGCAGCCGGTCCAGCACCATCTGCCGGGGCAGGCCGTTCAGTTCCAGGACGTCGAACTCGCGCCAGCCGAGGCCGTGCAGCCGGTTCAGGTCCGCGACGAGCCAACCGTGGTCCCCGGGCTCGGCGACGGACGCCGTGGGAACGTACACGACGTTCGCCGATCCGAACGGCTTTCCCAGCATGTCCCGCAGCGCATCCCGCAGCGTCTCGTTGCGCAGGCCGCTCGCCGTCAGCAGAAAGTTCACCGGGCGAGCCAAGCACGGCTGACGGACGCGCGCAACGAACCCGCGATCAAGCCGACGTCATCGCCTCGAAGCCGGCAGTGGAGGAAGGTTCGGCGACTTCGTGCGGAGGGAGTGTCACACCCGGCCACTACGCTGCCGTTCGCCGCGGCATCAGCCGATGGCGTGCCGGTCTGTCAGGAGTCTGGGATGACTCGTACCACCCCGCCACGTCCCCTCGACGTGGAGGCGTTGTTTCCCGAGGTCGCTGCCTATCGCAAGGACACCGTCCGGCTGCATCCGCGAGCGGGAGACCCGGGTCCCCGGGAAAGCTCGCTGGGCGGTCCTCTCCTGTGGCCGCGGTCCCTGGACCGGCCGCACTGCGACGAGGATCACGGTCGATTCGGTACCGGAGCGGGTGCGATGCCCCTGGTGCCCGTGCTCCAGCTGTTCGCCACCGACGTCCCCGAACTGCCCTTCCCGGCCGGCACGGACGTCCTGCAGGTTCTGTGGTGCCCCTTCGAACACGGCTACATACCCCAGCCGAAGCTGTACTGGCGCGACAGTTCCGCGTGCGACGGGGAACTCGCCGAGCACCCCAGGCCGGACGGCGCCGAGGAGGACTACCTGCCCGACCCGTGCGTCCTGCACCCGGAACGGGTCGTCGACTACCCGAGTTGGGATCTGCCCGACGAGATCGCCGAAGCGCTCAGGGAGCGGTTCGACCGGGTGGAGAAGGAGACCGGCTGGTCGTACTGGCAGCACCTGTCGGTGGCCGACGGCGTCAAGGTCGGCGGATACCCGACGTGGACGCAGGAGCCGGACTGGCCCGACTGCGCGACGTGCGGTCAGCGCATGGACCACCTGCTCACCGTCAACAGCGCGGAATTCGACGGGGCGTCATGGCGAACCTGGCTGCCCGTGGAGGACACACCCGAGACCGGCACCATCTGGGACCTCCCCTACGACGACCGCCGACTGGTCCAGAGCCCGCCGGAACTGATGTTCGGCGACATGGGCGGCATCTACCTCTTCACCTGCCAACGCTGCCCCGACCGGCCCTACTCCCACTCGTTCGACTGCTCGTAGGGCGCCGGCCGGACGGGCCGCCTGCCACGACAGGGTCAGCCCCGGTTCGGCTCGGTGACGCCCTGGGCGGACGTGGTGGGCCGGTCCGGCTCCGCGGCTTCCTGGCCGGTGACCACCTTCGAGGGGCGGTTGCCGCGGTCAAGGAGGCCGCCGGTGACGGCCAGCCCGAGGCCGGCCACGGCGAGGGCCGCGCCGACCAGGTTGGGCGCGGCCCATCCCCAGCCCGCCGAGATGACGAGGCCGCCGAGCCAGGCGCCGGCCGCGTTGGCCATGTTGAAGGCGGAGTGGTTGGAGGCCGCCGCCATCGTCGGGGCGTCCTTCGCGTTGATCATCAGCAGCATCTGGACGGGCGTGGTGACGAGCGCGCCCATCGCGCCGATGAAGGTGACCGTGACGAGGGCCGGCACCGTGCTGTGGACGGTGAAGTAGAACGTCACCAGCCCGGCCCCGAGCAGGGTGATCCCGGCGTACAGAGTGGGGCGCAGGGCGCGGTCGGTGAGGGGTCCTGCGACCAGGGTGCCGAGGGTCATGCCGACGCCGTAGAGGGCGAGGACCCAGGTGGTCGAGGCGTCGGAGAGGCCCGTGAGGTGCGTCAGCATGGGGACGAGATAGCTGTAGACGGCGAAGAAGCCGCCGAAGCCGACGACGGCGGTGGCCAGGCCGATGGCGACCTGGCGGTTGCCCATCGCGCGCAGTTCCTGCCGGATGCCGGCCTGCGGGCCGCGCGGCTGGTGGGGCACGAGGAGGGCGAGGGCGAGGAGTGCCACGAGGCCGATGACGGCGACCGCGCAGTAGGCGTACCGCCAGCCGAGGTGCTGGCCGAGGGCGGTGCCGGCGGGGACGCCGACGATGTTGGCGATGGTGAGGCCGAGGAAGACCCGGGAGACGGCGCGTGCCGCGCGGTCGGCGGCGACCAGTCGGGAGGCGACGACGGCGCCCACGCCGAAGAGGGCGCCGTGCGGCAGTCCGGCGAGGAAGCGGGCGGCGAACAGCAGGCCGAAGTTCGGGGCGAGCGCGGACGCCGTGTTGCCCACCACGAAGAGCCCGGTCAGCAGGAGCAGCAGCCGCTTGTGGGGGACGCGGGCGCCGATGCCGGTCAGCAGGGGGGCGCCGACGACGACGCCGAGGGCGTAGGCCGAGACCAGGTTGCCGGCGTGCGGCACGGACACTCCGACGCCGTCCGCGATCTGGGGCAGCAGGCCCATGGTGGCGAACTCGGTGGTGCCGATGCCGAAGGTGACGACGGCAAGGGCAAGCAGAGCCAGAGGCATGGTGAGCGGGGGAACCTTTCGGGGACGGCGGGTTCGGGTGGGGTGGCCGGACGGCAGCGAATGGTTTCTTCGCCCTCCGCGGCCGGCCGTACCGAGCGCCCTTGCCCAGCCCACCCCTAGAACGTTGCAGCGGGATGCGGCGAGCGTGCATTCCTGGATCGGTTCACAGGATGGGGTGACCTGCGTCACGCGCGGGTGGCGCAGGGAGGGTTCACTGCTGTGCGGTGGCCCGCCGGCACTCCGCGCACAGTCCCCACCAGGTGATCTCGGCCTCGTCGACGGCGAATCCCTTGTCCTCGTCGGGGGTGAGGCAGGGTGCCACGCCGACGCTGCAGTCGACGTCCTCGATCCGGCCGCACCGGCGGCAGACGAGATGGTGGTGGTTGTCGCCGACGCGCAGTTCGTAGCGGGTGGGCGAGCCGGCCGGCTCGATGCAGCGGACCAGCCGGGCCTTGGTCAGGTCCTCCAGCACGTTGTACAGGCCCTGCCGGGAGAGCCCGCCGGCTTCGGCCCGGTCCGTGCCGATACGCGTTTCGAGGTCGGCCACCGTGGAGTGCGGATGCCCCTGCAGAGCGGTCAGCACGGCCCTGCGCTGGGCGGTGCTGCGCAGGCCGTTGCGCCTGAGCAGGTCGCCCGCGGACTGCTCCATGGTCATGTCGCTCTCCTACGGCACACCGGCCGTTCCGCCCGGTGAGTGCACGATACAGCCAGAGTTGACCCGGTCAGCTCTACGCGGCTTCCGCGGTACGGCAGGTGCCGCAGACCAGGCGCCGGCCCGGGAGGGCGCTCGTCATGGGGATCACCCCGACGGGACGCTGGACGGTGGTCTGCAGGACCCGCGCGTGGTCGGCGCAGGTGAAGAGACCGCAGCGGGTACAGGCGCCGATCCCGTTGCTCTCGTGACGCCCCGACTGGGCGCAGTCGTAACAGTGCATGTCGCTTCCCGATGAGTCGGCCCACTCGGCTGTGCGGTGGGGTGCGTGCCGTTCGTGTGCCGGCGGGATCTCGCCACCTCGGCACACATCGAACATAACCCCCTAGTTTTGACAGAGTCAAGTTTAGGAAGTGGGGTGGAGCCTCTGGACCGCCGGAACTTGTTCACCTACTGTCTAGACATGCCTGGACAGGTTCACAAGCACCATCGCATCGCCCGTGTTCTCGCCGACGAGATCCGCGCGGGGGTCCACGCCGACGGCAGCAGGCTCCCCGGGGAGCACGCGCTCAGGGAGCGGTTCGGCGTCAGCCGCACCACCCTCCGGCAGGCCCTGCAGGTTCTCGGCGAGGAGGGCCTCATCGCCACCCACGCGGGCATCGGCTCGTTCGTCACCTTCGACGGGTCGCCGCTCGACAACCGCCTGGGCTGGACCCGGGCGCTGGCCGCGCAGGGCACCGAGCTGACGGCGGAGATCCTCCGCTTCGAGGAGATCGCCGATCCGGAGCTGGCGGCCCGGCTCGCGCTCGGATCCGACGCCTTCATCGCCCTGGACCGGGTCCGGCGGCTGCCCGACGGACAGGGCGTGTCGCTGGAGCGCAGCAGGGTGCCGGTCACCGGTGGGCTGGCCGGGCTGCCGGAGCGCGGTCTCGAAGGGGGTTCGCTCAGCCGGGCGCTGATCGCGGCGGGCCGGGTCAGCGACTCCGGCGAGGGTGTCGTCTCGGTACGCGGTCTCGCGGCGGCCGAGGCCGCCGTACTGCACCGCTCCCCCGGCGAGTCCTTCCTCCGCCTCGACCAGGTGTACCGGGCCGCCGACGGCTCGGTGGTCGAACAGGTGGGGAGTCTGCTCGATCCCGCCCGCTTCGAACTGCACGTCCGCTCGGGCAACGGAGGCCGCTCGTGACCGACCGACTCGACCGCGCGCTGGGCGCGTTCTACGGACTCGCGCTCGGCGACGCCCTCGGGATGCCCACCCAGGTGATGTCCAGGCCGGACGTCGTACGCGTCTACGGCACCGTCACCGGTTTCGAGGCCGCCCGTCCCGACAACCCGGTCAGCGCGGGCATGCCCGCCGGGTCCGTCACCGACGACACCGACCAGGCCGTCATCGTCGGCCGGCTCCTCGTCGAGGGGCACGGCCGGATCGATCCGCTGCGGCTGGCCCAGGAACTGCTCGACTGGGAGAAGGAGATGAAGGCCAAGGGGTCCTTCGATCTCCTCGGCCCGTCCACCAAGGCCGCGCTGGACGCGGTGGCCCGCGGAGTCCCGCCGCGGGAGGCCGGACGCACCGGCACGACGAACGGCGCCGCGATGCGCGTCACCCCGGTGGGGATCGCCTTCGCCGCCGACCCGCTCGACGCGTTCGTCGACCGGGTCGTGGAGTCCTGCCAGGTCACCCACGACACGACCCTCGGCATCGCCGGCGCGGCCGCCGTGGCCGCGGCCGTCAGCACCGGAGTCGGCGGCGGCTCGCTGGACGAGGCCGTCACCGCCGCGGTGGCCGCCGCCCGTGCCGGTGCACGGCGCGGGCACTGGGTCGCCGGGGCGGACATCGCCGCCCGGATCGAGTGGGCGCGGGAGCTGGTGCACGGCCGCACCGAGGCCGAGGCACTGGACCGGGTCGTCGCGCTCGTCGGCACCAGCGTGGCGAGCCAGGAGTCGGTGCCCGCCGCGTTCGCGGTGCTCGCCCTGGCGGCGGGCGACCCGTGGCGGACCGCGCTGCTCGCCGCCAACCTGGGCGGGGACAGCGACACCATCGGGGCGATCGCCGGCGCCGTCGCCGGCTCGGTCGCCGGGTTCTCCGCGCTGCCGGCCGCGGCCGTCCACACCCTGCGCACCGTCAACTCCCTTGAGCTGGAGCCGCTGACGGCCGCTCTCCTCACCCACCGCTGAACCGTCCCCCGCTCCCCCGTCGGCCGGCCGACGCCCTCCCCCGTCGGCCAAACCGACGCCCTGCCCCGCCACCCGCCCTTCCGCACCCTGCAAGGAGGTTCCGTCATGGCCGTTTCGAAGACGAACGATCGCGTCGGTACCGTCGAGACCCGTGGGATCGAACCGGTCCCCGACAGTGAACGACGCGGCCATGCCGGCCAGATGTTCTGGACCTGGTTCGCCGCCAACATCAGCATCCTCGGACTGCCGCTCGGTGCCACCCTGGTGGCGTTCCGCGGCCTCGACATCTGGCAGGCGGTCCTCGTGGCCGTCGTCGGTTCCTTCGGCTCCTTCGCCCTCGTCGGCGCCCTGAGCCTCGCGGGCAAGAAGGGCGGCGCTCCGGCGCTCACCCTGTCCCGCGCGGTCTTCGGGCAGCGGGGCAACGCGGGGCCGACCCTGATCACCTGGCTGAGCCGGGTCGGCTGGGAGACCATCTCCACGACCACCGCGGCCTACGCGCTGCTGGCGCTCCTCCACACCGCGTTCGGGGTCCGCCAGAACACCGTGCTCACCCTGGTCTGCCTGCTGGTCTTCATCGCCTGCACGCTGCTCATCAGCGGCCTGGGGCATGCCACCATCATGTGGATCAACAAGTGGGCCACGGTCGTCTTCGGGGTCCTGAACCTCGTGGTGGTGGGCTTCCTGATCTCGACCGTCGACTGGTCCGAGGTGCTCGACGCCCCGGCGGGACCGACCAGCGCGGTGGTCGCCGGGGTGGGCTTCATCGCCTCGGGCACCGGCATCGGCTGGGCCAACGCCGGTGCGGACTACGCCCGTTACCTGCCGCGCGCGATCCCGGGCCGGCGGCTCGTGGTGGCCTCGGCGTTCGGGGCGGGCATCCCGCTGGTGCTGCTGATCTCGCTCGGCTCGCTGCTCTCCGCGGGCGACCGGACGCTGGCCACCGCCTCCGACCCGGTCGCGGCGATCAACGCGATGCTGCCCTCCTGGATGGCGATCCCGTACCTCGTCGCGGCCTTCGGCGGGCTGCTGATGTCGAACCACCTCTCCACGTACTCCGCGGGACTCACGATGATCACCCTCGGCCTGCGGGTGCCGCGCGCGTACGCCGTCGCTCTCGACGTCGTGCTGATGTTCGCGGGCGGCATCTACTTCATGCTGGTCGCCGACGATTTCTACGGGCCGTTCTCGACCTTCCTCACGCTGCTGGCCGTACCCATCTCGGCGTGGATCGGAGTGATCGCGGTGGACTCGCTGCGCGGCCGCACCTACGACCCGCGGGCCCTGATGGACACCACCCGGTCCAGCGCCTACTGGTACTCGGGCGGCTTCCGGCTGCCCGCGGTCCTCGGCTGGGCGCTCGCCATCGTCGCCGGCCTGCTCTTCACCAAGGCCTCGACCAGCGCGGACGACGTCTGGTTCGCGGGCCCGCTCAGCGACACCTGGTTCGGCGTCAACGGCCTCGGCTGGGCGGTCTCGATGGCCGTCGCCGCGGCGGTGTACGCGCTGTGCGGCCGGCCCGCCACGCCCGCCCGGGGTGACAGCGGCGAACCCGCCACCGCCCGCCTCCAGGGAGCCGGCCGGTGAACCGGCGGATCGTGCTCGCGGGGAACGTGATCGCCGACGTGGTGATCGAGATCCCCGCGCTGCCCGAACGCGGCGGCGACGTCGTCGGCACCGGCACCGGGACGACCGCGGGCGGCGGTTTCAACACGCTGGCGGCGGCCCGCCGGCTGGGCGCGGAGGCGGTGTACGCCGGTCTGCACGGCACCGGACCGTACGGCGACCTGGTCCGCGCGGCGCTGGCCGCCGAGGACATCGGGACGCTGCTGCCCGCCCGCGCGGACCTCGACACCGGCTTCACGGTGGCCCTGGTCGACTCCGGCGGCGAGCGGACCTTCGTGACCAGCTTCGGGGCCGAGGCCACGCTGACACCGGCCGACGTGGCCGCGGTCCGGGCCCGGTTGCGCCCCGGTGACCTCGTCCAGCTCTCCGGCTACGGGCTGGCCCTGCCGGGCAACGGCCCGCTGCTGTCCGGCCTCACCGCCGGACTGCCCGCCGACAGCGTCCTCTGCCTCGATCCCGGGCCGTTGGTCGCCGACATCCCGGAGAGCGTCCTCGCCCCCGTTCTGGCCCGCACCGACTGGCTCAGCGCCAACGCCCGCGAGGCCCGGCTCATGACCGGGCACGAGGATCCGCGCACCGCGGCGGCCGAGCTCGGCCGGCGGCTGGCCCCCGGGGCCGGGGTGCTCGTCCGGGCCGACAAGGACGGCTGCTGGCTGGCCGCCCCCGGTCGACCGCCGGTGCACGTACCGGGTTTCCCGGTCACCGCCGTGGACAGCAACGGCGCGGGCGACGCGCACGTCGGCGCGTTCCTCGCGCTGCTCGGCGAGGGGTTCGACCCGCTGACGGCCGCACGCGGCGCCAACGCGGCGGCGGCCTTCGCGGTGACCCGTCGCGGCCCGGCCACGGCGCCCGACCGGACGGAACTGGCCGCGTTCCTGGCCGGCGACCCGCTCGCCGCGCAACTCTCCTGACGCACGCGGGAGTCGACCAGACCCGATGCCGTTCCCGGGAAGAGAGTGGCACCGCCGGCTCGTTGAACGCGGAGCCGCGGTCGGTGGGTGACCGGCCCGCGGCTCGTCGGCCAGGGCTTCTCCCAGCGAGGAAGAACGGTGATCACGCGATGAAGGCGGTGCGGTTCCACGCGTACGGCGGGATCGATGTGCTGCGGGTGGAGGAGGTCGGGCGGCCGGTGCCGGGCCCCGGGCAGGTGCTGGTCGAGGTCCGCGCGGCCGGGATCCAGCCCGGCGAGGTGATGATCCGCGAGGGGGCCCGGCACGGACGCTGGCCCGCTGCCTTCCCCTCCGGGCAGGGCAGCGACCTGGCCGGCGTCGTGGTGGCGGCCGGCCCCGAGGTGCGCGGCTTCGCGGTCGGCGACGAGGTCCTCGGCTTCACCCACGACCGGGCGAGCCACGCGGAGTACGTCGTGGCCGAGGACGTCCACCTGGTGATCCGTCCGGAGGGCCTGTCCTGGGAGGTGGCCGGATCCCTGTACGTGGCCGGCACCACCGCGTACGCGAGCGTGTTCGCGGTGGACCCCCGGCCGGAGGAGACCGTCGTGGTGTCCGGCGCGGCCGGCGGCGTCGGGGCACTGGCCGTACAGCTCGCGCGGCGGCGGGGTGCCACCGTCGTCGGGCTGGCGAGCGAGGCGAACCACGCCTGGCTGACGGCCCACGGCGTCGTGCCGGTCGTCTACGGGGCGGGGGCGGCCGACCGGATCCGGAAGGCCGCCGGCGGCAAAGACGTCGACGCGTTCATCGACACGTTCGGCGACGGCTACGTGGACATGGCCGTGGACCTGGGTGTCCGGCCCGAACGGATCAACACCATCCGCGACTGGCCGGCCGCGGCCCGGGTCGGCGCACGGACCTACGGGGAGGGCTCGGCGGCGGCCGCGGTCGTGGTCGGTGAGCTCGCACGGCTCGCCGCCCGGGGCGACCTGGACGTCCCGATCGCCCGCGTCTACCCGCTGGAGCAGGTACGGGAGGCGTTCCGCGATCTGGAGCGGGGGCACGCCCAGGGCAAGATCGTGCTGCGGCCGTAGTCCCGCTCCGGACCACCTGCCGGGGCGCTCCGGGGCTGAGCGGGCGGGGTGCAGCAGGCATGCTGGAAGCATGGTGCTCGCCGTGCTCTTCGCCGTCCTGGGTGCCGTCAGCAATGCGGCGGGCACGGCCTTCCAGCGCAAGGCCGCGTCCACCGCGCCCGGCCGCAGTGGACTGCGCCTGCTGCTGGTGCTGGTGCGAAAGCCCGCCTGGGCCGTCGGCATCGCCGGTGTTGCGGGGGCCGCGGTCTTCCAGGCGCTGGCCCTGGTCAACGGGCCGATGGCGCTGGTCCAGCCCCTGTTCATGCTGGAACTGCCGTTCGCGCTGCTGATCGCCGTACCGCTGATGCACCGCAGGCCGAGCCCGGAGGGATGGCGGACGATCGCCGTGGTGGTGGCCGGCCTGGCCCTGCTGCTCGCCGCGGCGGCCCCGTCCGGCGGCCGTCAGCAGGCGTCGATGCAGCGCTGGATCCCGGTCCTCGCCCTCACCCTGGGGGCCATCGCCGTCGCGGTGCTGCTCGTACGGTCGTCCTCGTCGCCGCTGTTCCGCGCGGCGGCCCTGGCCTCGGGAGCCGCGGTCGGCAACGCGCTGACCGCCGCCCTGATGAAGTCGGCCACCGGCCGACTCGCCGACGGGGGTCTGGCCGCGTTCCTCACCACCTGGCAGACCTACGGCTTCGCGCTGACCGGGATCGCGGCGCTGCTGCTCCTGGAGAACGCGCTGCAGGCGGGTCCGCTCGTCGCCTCCCAGCCCGCGCTGACGATCGGCGACGCGGCGGTGAGTCTGCTGCTGGGCGTCGCGCTGTTCGACGAGTCGGTCCGCACCGGGTGGTGGCTGCTGCCGGAGGTGGCCGGGGCCGGTCTGATCCTGTGGGGCGTGACCCGGCTGACCCGCGTCGTGCCGCACCTCGTCGACGTCATGCGCTGAGAGGGCCCCGGGTCCGGCCGCGCGGCCGATACCGTGCGGCTCTCGGCAGTTCAGTGGCTGTTACACGGGCCGCCGTCCGTCGCCCAGGAGGCCGGTGAGATGATCACAGGGTGGGGCTGGAAGAACTCGTTCGGCGCCGGAAGCGCCGACCCGTCACGCCGTGATCCGGCGTCCCTGACCACCGAGTAGACCTTCCAGGCCCCCGGAAGGGGAAACACCGTGTCCGTGTTCCAGCGCATCCTGGTCGCCGTCGACCCCAGCCCCGCCCGCCGCTCCGCCGTGCGGCTGACCGGCGAGCTGGCTCAGCTGACGAACGCCGAGGTCCGCGTCATACACGTCATCGCCTCCGCCGCGTCCGTCGCCGCGGTCGTGCCGCTGGAGGAGGACTCCGAGGCCCAGGCCGTCCTCGACGAGGCGCTGACGGCGCTGCGCGAGCAGGGCGTCAAGGCCGAGGGGACCCTCGTCAGGGGGCTGACCACCCAGGTCGCGGCCGCCATCGCCGAGACCGCCAAGGAGTTCGCGGCCGATCTGATCGTGCTGAGCCCGCACCACCGCAACTCCGTCGAGGCGCTGTTCGACCCCCGGGTGAGCGACGCCGTGGCGCACCACACCGACACGCCGATCCTGCTGGCCCCGGAGGGCCGGGACGAGGCCTGACCGTTCACCGGCCTGAATCGGCCGGTTGCACCGGGGCCCGCCGCGGACTCGACGTCCGCGGCGGGCCCCGGGTTTTCGGCCGTGCCGGCCCGGCGAGTGCCGGGCTAACGGCGCCGCCAGGGCAGCGCCTCCTGGTGGTCGCTGTCGGCGTCCATGCGCTGGAGGGCGGTGTTCACGGCCTCGCCGATCGCGGCGAACTGGGTCACCTGCTCGGGGGTGAGGACGTCGAAGACGGCCCGGCGGACCGCCTCGACATGGCCGGGTGCCGCGCGTTCCAGGAGGCTCAGGCCGGCCGGGGTGAGGACGGCGTGCTGATTGCGGCGGTTGACGGGGTCCTCGCGGCGGTCGACGTAGCCGGCCTCCTGGAGACGGGTCACCGCGTGGGTGAGGCGGCTCCGGGTGATCTTCAGGCGCTCGGCCAGCTCGGACATGGTCAGGCTGTGATCCTTGACCGAGGAGAGGTTGGCGAGCAGGGTGTAGTCGGCATGGGTCATCCCCGCGTCGCGGCGCAGCTGGCGGTTCAGGTGGTCGGACAGGTGGGTGGAGAACTGGACGTAGGCGAGCCACGCCCGTCGTTCCTCGGGGTTCAGCCAGCGCGGCGTGGTGGTCATGGCCGCAGCCTAACGATCTACGTTTGAATATTCAAACCTCAGCGGGGGCGTGCGCGTGGGGCGCGGACCTCGTCCCCGCCCCACCGGTCGGCCCGGCTCAGGCGCCGACGTACTGCGCGAGGTGCTCTGCGGTGAGGGTGGCGCGGGCGGTCACCAGGTCGGCCGGGGTGCCCTCGAAGACGATCCGGCCGCCGTCGTGGCCGGCGCCCGGGCCGAGGTCGATGATCCAGTCGGCGTGGGCCATGACCGCCTGGTGGTGCTCCACGACGATGACCGACTTTCCGGAGTCGACCAGCCGGTCCAGCAGCCCGAGGAGCTGCTCGACGTCGGCGAGGTGCAGACCCGCGGTCGGCTCGTCCAGGACGTAGACACCGCCCTTGTCGGCCATGTGCGTGGCCAGCTTGAGGCGCTGGCGTTCGCCGCCGGACAGGGTGGTGAGCGGCTGGCCGATGGTGAGGTAGCCGAGGCCGACGTCCGTGAGCCGCTGGAGGATGCGGTGGGCGGCCGGGGTGTGCGCCTCGCCCGCGGCGAAGAACTGCTCGGCCTCGGTCACCGGCATCGCCAGCACCTCGCTGATGTCCCGGCCGCCGAGGTGGTAGTCGAGGACGGACGCCTCGAACCGCTTCCCGTCGCAGTCCTCGCAGGTGGTGGCGACGCCCGCCATCATCGCCAGGTCGGTGTAGATCACGCCGGCGCCGTTGCAGGTGGGGCAGGCGCCCTCGGAGTTGGAGCTGAACAGGGCCGGCTTGACGCCGTTCTCCTTGGCGAAGGCCTTGCGGATCGGGTCGAGCAGTCCGGTGTACGTCGCCGGGTTGCTGCGCCGGGAGCCGCGGATCGCGCCCTGGTCGACGGAGACCACCCCGGCGCCGGCCGGGATCGAGCCGTGCACCAGGGAACTCTTGCCGGAGCCCGCGACCCCGGTCACGACGGCCAGGACCCCGAGCGGGATGTCGACGTCGACGCCCTGGAGGTTGTGGGTGCGCGCCCCGCGGATCTCCAGCGTGCCGGTGGGCTTGCGGACCGTGTCCTTGAGGGCGGCCCGGTCGTCGAAGTGGCGGCCGGTGATGGTGCCGCCGGTCCGCAGCGCCTCGACGGTGCCCTCGAAGCAGACCGTGCCGCCGCCCGCCCCGGCGCCGGGGCCGAGGTCGACGACGTGGTCGGCGATGGCGATGACCTCCGGCTTGTGCTCCACGACGAGCACGGTGTTGCCCTTGTCGCGCAGTCGCAGCAGCAGGCCGTTCATGCGCTGGATGTCGTGCGGGTGCAGGCCCGTGGTGGGCTCGTCGAAGACGTACGTGACGTCGGTGAGCGAGGAGCCGAGGTGCCGGATCATCTTGGTGCGCTGGGCCTCGCCGCCGGACAGGGTGCCGGCCGGGCGGTCGAGCGAGAGATAGCCGAGGCCGATCTCCACGAACGATTCGAGGGTGTGCCGGAGCGTGCCGAGGAGCGGCGCCACCGACGGCTCGTCGAGGCCGCGCACCCAGGCGGCCAGGTCGCTGATCTGCATCGCGCAGGCGTCGGCGATGCTGATCCCGTCGATCTTCGAGGAGCGGGCGCCCTCGCTGAGCCGGGTGCCGTCGCAGTCGGGGCAGGTGGCGAAGGTGACCGCACGCTCCACGAACTCGCGGATGTGCGGCTGCATCGACTCCTTGTCCTTGGAGAGCATCGACTTCTGGATGCGCGGGATCAGACCCTCGTAGGTCATGTTGATGCCGGCGATCTTCATCCGGGTCGGCTCGCGGTGCAGGAAGTCCTGCAGTTCCTTCTTGGTGAACTTGCTGATCGGCTTGCCCGGGTCGAAGAAGCCGGACTCGGCGTAGAGGCGGGAGTTCCAGCCGCCGCCCTTGTAGCCGGGGACGGTGATCGCGCCCTCGTTGAGGGACAGGGTCTCGTCGTAGAGCTGGGCGAGGTCGAGGTCGGTGACGGCGCCCCGGCCCTCGCAGCGCGGGCACATGCCGCCGGTGATGCTGAAGCTGCGGCGTTCCTTGACCTTCTGGCCGGCGCGTTCGACGGTGACGGCGCCCGCCCCGCTGATCGAGGCGATGTTGAAGGAGAACGCCTTGGGTGAGCCGATGTGCGGCCTGCCCAGGCGGCTGAAGAGGATGCGCAGCATGGCGTTGGCGTCGGTGGCGGTGCCGACGGTGGAGCGCGGGTCGCCGCCCATCCGCTGCTGGTCGACGATGATCGCGGTGGTGAGTCCTTCGAGGACGTCGACCTCGGGGCGGGCCAGGTTGGGCATGAAGCCCTGGACGAAGGCGGGGTAGGTCTCGTTGATCAGCCGCTGCGACTCGGCAGCGATGGTGTCGAAGACCAGCGAGCTCTTGCCCGAGCCGGAGACTCCGGTGAAGACCGTCAGCCGGCGCTTCGGGATCTCGATGCTGACGTCCTTGAGGTTGTTCTCCCGCGCGCCGTGCACGCGGATCAGGCCGTGGCTGTCGGCCACGTGCGGCGTGGACGTCGTCTTCTCGGTCTCTGTGGCCATGCTCAAACCCGTCTCCGTCTGCTGCGCGCGGTCCTGGTCGATCGCCGCCACGCTAGCCGGGCTGAAAAGAGTAGCGCTTCTCCATTACTGACCGATGCGCGTGTGCCGGGGCGGCGGGACGGCACGGGCGGACCGGTCCGCGGCGCTCGGCTACGAAGATTTTGCGTTCTCGCGGTACGCCCATGAACCGGCCCCCACCTGCGCCGAGTCCGCTATGTCCGCCCTCGCGCCGCACAGGTAACGGTGAGTTCACCCGGCTCCCCTTCCTCGGCAGTCTACGCGCGTGGTGTCATGCCCACGCTCACCCACCCCCCACGTGAGCGTCTATTCGACTAGGAGTCACGCACATGCTGTCGAAGCTTCTCGTTCGCGCAGGTGTCGCCCTGGCGGCCAGTGCGGCCGTGGTCGCCACCGCGGTCCCCGCGAACGCCGCGAGCTACTCCGCGTTCGCCTTCTCGCTCAGCAGCAGCGAGCCCACGATCTACGACTTCATCAACTCGGCCACCAGCTCGCTCGACATGACGATGTACGAGCTGGAGGACACCACGGCCGTCAACGACCTCATCGCCCTGGAGAACAAGGGCGTCACCGTGCGGGTCGTCCTGGACCAGGCGCACAAGAGCGCCAACAACTCCGCCTACACCTCCCTCACGAACGCGGGCGTGGGCGTGGCATGGTCGTCGACGAGCTTCGTCTACACGCACCAGAAGACCATCACGGTCGACGCCGCCAAGTCGCTCGTCCTGACCGGCAACCTGACCTCCCAGTACTACTCGACCGGCCGGGACTACGGCGTCTTCACCGACGACACCCGGGACGTCGCGGCGATCGAGAAGGTCTTCAACGCCGACTACGCCGGCACCTCGATCACCCCCACCGACGGCGACCACCTGCTCTGGTCCCCCACCGACTCGCGCAGCCGCCTGCTGACCGTGATCAACGCCGCGACCAAGACGCTCGACGTCGAGGAACTGGAGTTCAGCGACAGCACGGTGGTCAACGCCATCGTCGCCAGGGCCAAGGCGGGCGTGAAGGTGCGGGTCGTCCTGGAGACCCCCGGCGACTACTCCAGCGAGGTCTCCTCGATCAAGGCCGCGGGCGGTACGGTCGTCGGCTACTCCGACCCGAACGGCTTCTACATCCACGCCAAGGCCATGGTCGCGGACTACGGCCTGTCCACCCAGGAGGTGGAGGCCGGCTCCATGAACATCAGCAGCAACTCCCTGTCCAACAACCGTGAGCTGGGCATCATCCTCACGGGCACCGGGGTGGCGCAGTCGGTGGCCACGACCGTCGAGACCACGTTCAACAGCGACTACTCGGGCGGCACCGCCGCATAGCGATCCGGCCGCCCCGGCCGCGCCTCGGCGCGGCCGGGGCATGCGCCGCCGGTGGTGCGGCACGGAGCCGGGCACCGGCCGGCCGCCGCCCGGTGCACCACCCGCGCCCGGTGCGTCCGCCACGTGGCCGTAATCTTGCGCTCGTGAACGCCGAGATCGCCCCCGAACCCCTGGACGCCCCGCAGCCCCGGCCGCAGTCGCTGCTGCTCGCCTTCTTCGGCAACCACGTACTGGAGCAGGGCCCGCTGGCCGTGTACTCGGGGAGCATCATCACCGTGCTGGGCCGGGCGGGCGTCGGCGAGCAGGCGGTACGGTCCACGCTGACCCGCATGGTCAACCGGAACCTGCTGCAACGCCAACGGCAGGGCCGCAAGATGTACTTCGGCCTGACGCCCCTCGCCCTGCAGATCCTGGCGGACGGCCGGCGCCGCATCTGGGAGACCGGCGCCGTCAACGACGACTGGGACGGCTCCTGGACCCTGTTCGGCTTCTCGCTGCCGGAGTCCTGGCAGCGCCAGCGGCACGACCTGCGCTCCCAGCTCGGCTGGTCGGGTTTCGGCCCGCTCTACAGCGGCCTGTGGATCGCGCCCGGCCGGGTGGACGTCTCCGCCGTCGTCGCCGAACTCGGGCTCTCCGCCCATGTGAAGATCTTCCACGCGCTGGCCGACGAGGCGACGGACATCGACCTCATGATCCGCGACACCTGGGACCTGGCGTCGATCGCGGCCCGGTACGAGGACTTCCGCACCCGCTGGGCGGCCTGGCGCGCCGGGCCCGGCGACGACGCGGTGGTCACCCGGCTGCGGCTGGTCAGCGAGTGGCTGGACATCATCCGCACCGATCCCCGGCTGCCCGTCCGGCACCTGCCCGCCGACTGGCCGGCCCACGAGGCGGAGACGGCGTTCCACCGCGTCGCGGCCGAGACCGAGGCCCCGGCCCGCCGGATGGCCGCGGCCCTGCTGGAGACCACGCCCCTGTGACCCGCCGTGTGCGGTGACATGCGCGCCGTCTGCGCGGATTCCCTCGCCGGCCCGGATCACCCGGCGATCTATGCTGCTCGGGGCAGGAGGTTCGCCAGACCCTCGAAGGAGCGGGTGCCCGGGTACGGCGACGCTCCCTGTCCGGCAGCATCCGCACCGTGTCCGTCTCTCCCGAGGAAGCCCCGTTGAACTTCTGGTCGATCTATGAGCACGGCTTCGCGCGCGTCGCGTCCTGCACGGGCCACACCGTCATCGCCGACCCGCGCGCCAACGCCGAGGCGGTGCTGCGGCAGGCCGGCCGCTGCGCCGAGGAGGGCGTCGCGGTGGCGGTCTTCCCGGAGCTCGGGCTGACCGGTTACTCGATCGAGGACCTGCTGCTCCAGGACGCGGTGCTCGACCGGGTCGAGGAGGCCGTCGAGGCGGTGCGGGCCGGCTCGGCCGGGCTGCTTCCGGTCCTCGTGGTCGGCGCCCCGCTGCGGCACCGCAACAGGGTCTACAACTGCGCGGTGTTCGTGCACCGCGGCCGGATCCTCGGGGTCGCGCCCAAGTCGTACCCGCCGAACTACCGCGAGTTCTACGAACGGCGCCAGATCGCCGCGGGCGACGACGAGCGGGGCGGCACCATCCGGATCGGCGGCGAGAGCGTGCCGTTCGGGGTGGACCTGCTGTTCGAGGCGGAGGACGTCCCCGGTCTCGTGCTGCACGCCGAGGTCTGCGAGGACATGTGGGTGCCGGTGCCGCCGAGCGCGGAGGCGGCGCTGGCCGGCGCGACCGTGCTGCTCAACCTGTCGGGCAGCCCGATCACGGTCGGCCGCGCGGAGGACCGCAAGCTGCTGTGCCGCTCCGCCTCGCAGCGCTGCCTCGCCGCGTACGTCTACGCGGCGGCCGGGCTCGGCGAGTCGTCGACGGACCTGTCCTGGGACGGCCAGACGATGATCTACGAGAACGGTGCGCTGCTGGCCGAGACGGACCGGTTCCCGCTGGACGACCAGTACGCGGTGGCCGACGTCGACCTCGACCTGCTGCGGCAGGAGCGGGCCCGGATGGGTTCCTTCGACGACAACCGCCGTACCCACGCCGCGCGCACCGGTGACTTCCGGACCCTCCCCTTCCGCCTTGACCCGCCGACGGCCGACCTCGGGCTGCGCCGCCGCGTCGAGCGCTTCCCCTTCGTCCCGGCCGACCCGCAGCGCCTCGCCCAGGACTGCTACGAGGCGTACAACATCCAGGTCGCCGCGCTCCAGCAGCGGCTGGCGGCGATCGGCGGCCCGAAGGTGGTCATCGGGGTGTCCGGCGGCCTCGACTCCACGCACGCGCTGATCGTCGCCGCCCGTGCCATGGACCGCGCGGGCCGCCCGCGCAGCGACATCCTCGCCTTCACCCTGCCGGGCTTCGCGACCGGCGAGCACACCAAGGGCAACGCCCACCGCCTGATGAACTCGCTCGGCGTGACCGCGGCCGAGCTGGACATCACGCCGACCGCGCGGCTGATGCTTGAGGAGATGGGCCACCCGTTCGCCGCCGGCGAGCCGGTCTACGACGTGACCTTCGAGAACGTGCAGGCCGGTCTGCGCACGGACTACCTGTTCCGGCTGGCCAACCAGCGCGGTGGCATCGTCCTCGGCACCGGGGACCTGTCGGAGCTGGCGCTGGGCTGGTCGACGTACGGCGTCGGCGACCAGATGAGCCACTACAACGTCAACTCCGGGGTGCCCAAGACGCTGATCCAGCACCTGATCCGCTGGGTCATCAGCAGCGAGCAGTTCGACGCGGAGACCAGCAGGACCCTCGCCGCGATCCTGGACACGGAGATCAGCCCGGAGCTGGTGCCGGGTGAGGAACTGCAGTCCACCGAGTCCAAGATCGGCCCGTACGCGCTGCACGACTTCACCCTCTACCAGGTGCTGCGGCACGGGTTCCGGCCGTCGAAGATCGCCTTCCTGGCCTGGCACGCCTGGCACGACCGGGAGGCGGGCGCCTGGCCGCCCGGCTTCCCCGAGGGCGAGCGCAAGGCGTACGACCTGGCGGAGATCCGGCACTGGCTCGACTACTTCTGCCGCCGCTTCTTCGCCTTCGCCCAGTTCAAGCGCTCGGCGATGCCGAACGGACCGAAGGTCTCGGCCGGCGGTTCGCTCTCCCCGCGCGGCGACTGGCGTGCTCCGTCGGACAGTTCGGCGAAGGCCTGGCTGCACGACCTGGCCCGCGTCCCGGAGTAGCCGCGGCCCTCCTTGCGGAGAGCCCCGCCCCTGATCCGTCAGGGGCGGGGCTCTCCGCATGCGCCCCGTCCGCCGTCAGCCGCCGGCCGGTCGCATGACGAGGCAGGTGGTGGTCGCGTGGGCGATCAGTTTCCCCTGCTCGTCCAGCACCTTGCCCTCGGCCGTGGCGGTGGAGCGGCCGACGTGGATGACGCTCCCCTCGGCCGTGAGGGTCTGGCCTCCGGTGTGGGCGGCGCGGATGTAGTTGACCTTGAGTTCGAGGGTGGTGTAGCCGACGCCGGCGGGCAGGGTGGTGTGCACGGCGCAGCCCATCACGGAGTCGAGGAGGGTGGCCGCGATGCCGCCGTGGACGATGCCGAGGGGGTTGGCGAAGTCGGGGCGGGTGTCGAGGGAGATCACCATGCGGCCGTGCTCCACCTCGTCGAAGCGCATGCCGAGCAGCCGGCCGATGGAAGGGGTCACGGTGTCGGTCGGCCGCGCCGACTGTATCCAGCGCATCAGTTCGAGGCCGGACAGGGCGGCGAGGTCGGTGGTGGACACGGGTGGCTCCTCGGTGTGCTGGTCGTGGTGCGGACCGGTCCGTCGCCGTGCGGGCAACGGGCCGTTGTGGTCGTCGGGCGTCCTCAGATGTCGGCGGGCGTCCTCAGATGTCGGCGGACGTCGTCAGTCGTCAGCTGTCGTCGGACCTCGCCGGATGTCGCCGGAGATCGTCAGCTGTCGTCACCGGTGGTGACAGGCCGGGGGTCGGCAGGGCCTCGCCGGTCGTGGAAGGCGTGGGTCAGCAGTTCGCGCAGTTCGGCGGCGGCCGCGTCCAGCGGTGCGGTGGTCCGTTCGGCACGGCACATGATCACGGCGCCTTCGAGGGCGGCGACGACGAAGGCGGCCAGCCGGGTGCCGCGCTCCTGCGGAAGGCCGTGCCGGCGGAAGTGCGCGGCCAGCGCCTGCTGCCAGCGGGCGAAGACCGCGGCGGCGGCGCGGGCCAGCTGGGGTGCCTCGTCGTTGGTCTCCGCGGCCACGGCCACGATCGGACAGCCGACGCGGTAGCCGCTCTCCGTCAGCCGCTCCTGCCACAGGGCGAAGAAGGAGTCGACGGCCGCCACGGGGTCCTCGCCCTCCATGGCCGCGTCGATCCGCTTCGCCATGTGGTCACCTGACCGGGTCACCGCCTCCTCGACCAACTGGGCACGGCCGCCCGGGAAGTGGTGGTAGACGGAGCCCCGGGGGGCGCCGGTGCGGGCGAGGACCCGGTCGATGCTGGTGGCGCCTGCGCCGTACTCACGCAGCAGTTCGGAGGCGCCGCGCAGCATCAGTTCCCGGCTGTCGCTCCTGCGCGGACTCATGCGACCACGACCCCTTCCGGCGTTCCCGTGCGGACACACCACATCACTACGCGCGAGTAATTTATGGTGTGCACCATAGAACATACAAGGGGGGCCGAGGAGTACCCGGCCCGGTTTGTGGCCAGCGCCCCGGTCGGGGTAGGCTCGATCTTGAGCGAGGCGCCCAACTCCGGGTGACGCGCGATGCGTTGGTGGTCCAAGGAAAGACGTCCCGCTTCCTGCGGGGAGATGCAGGTGCAAGGCCTGCCCGGCGCTCCGTCCGAAGAGCCCCGCCCCTGATCCGTCAGGGGCGGGGCTCTTCGCATGTGCGGTCCGCGCCGGCGGCCTGGCGCACTCTGACGGGCGAACATCCGACCGACACCCGGACGGAGCCCGACACCGGCGCAAACCCCCTGGTCAGAGCATTCGCCGTAACACGATCGAGGCGCGCCACGACGGGTAACCGGTTGCGGGCCCGCACCCCGCTTTCCACGGTGGGCGAAAGACAGCAGTTCTCGAAAGGAAACCCATGCGCGCCCTTGCCTCCCGCGGCCTCCTCGTCTCCCCCCTGGTCTGCGCCGCCCTGGTCCTCGGCCCGGCGGCCGCCTCCGCTGCCGCCGCCGACGCCGGCCGAGAAGCGACGGGACCCGGTGTCGCGCAGACGGCCCTGCGGCCCGGCACCGACCTCGCCACGCTCCTCGACCGGATCGACGCGCTCGACCCGACACGGTACGACCCGGCCCTGACACCCCTGCTGGACACACTGCCCCGCCTCGCCGCGCCGCAGGGCACCCGCGTCGACCCGGCGCAGGCCGCCGCCTACGCGAAGGCGCTGCGGGAGTGGAGCAGGACGGTCCAGGAGCGGCTGCGGCACCTGGACGCCGGCGCCGCCGACCGCGCGCACCGGGCCGCGCCCCGGGCGGCCGACCCCGTCTCGGACCTGGTGAACGCGATCCAGGCCGCCGTCGACAGCCTGCTCGGCGCGCTGACCTCGCTCGACCTCGGCGGGGTGCTGAGCGCCGTCACCGGGCTGCTGGCCCCCATCCTCGCGGTGGTCGCCGGTCTCCTCGGCGCGCTGCCCGCACTGCCGTCGCTGCCCGCACTCCCCTCGGCGGGCAGCCTCGCCGCCACGACGACCGTCACCCCGTGAGGACCTGACTCAGCGTCGGCAGGCTCACCGAGGCCGGGCCGCCCGGATCTCCGGGCGGCCCGGCGGCGCGCCCGCCCCTTCCCGGGGCCGTCAGCGCCCGTCCCAGCCGGGGACGGTCGGCAGTACCTGCTCCGCGACCCGCACCAGGGCCGTGTCGTCCGGCAACACGTCGTCCTGCCGCCAGAGCGCGACCTCGAAGGTGCCCTTGCCGTCGTCCTTGCCGTGCTTGGAGACCAGGAGGCAGCGCGCGGTACCGCCGGGACCCGTGCTCGCCTTGCCGCCGCCCAGGTCGAAGCCGATGGAGATGGTCGGGCTGGAGTAGAGGACGGCGGGGTGCCCGAGGACGGTCGTCCTGCGGGCGCCGCCCATCAGGGCGCCCGCCGTGCCGACGGTCATGTGGTCGTACGACGCCGTCAGCTTCACGGAGTACGTCTCCAGGGTCACCGTCGCCTCGGGTTCGGCGATCTTCGTGCCCCCGGCGAGCGTGACCCACTCCCCGTTGCCGTCGGCGGTCTCGGCGTGCTCCTGCGAGGTCCCCAGCAGGACCGGCAGGTCCGGGCGGTTGAGCGCCTTGCACAGCCGGGCACCGGAGACATAGCGGGCCGGCAGGTGGTCGTCCGGTTTCGAGCAGGCCGCCGGTTCGGTCGCCGCGTCCTTCTGCGGGACGAACTCCTTCTGCGCCCACAGAACGCCCACCACGACTGCGAACAAGGCCACCGCCGCGATCGCCTGAAGCGCCGGTCTGCCGTCCTTTTCGGGCTCGGCGAAGCCCTCGGTCATGTCCCCCACCCCCGCTGTGCGTCCCCTGTGCGCGCTGGAGCCTAACTGATGTTCACGTCGAAGGCACGCGCCGCACACGCCCCTCGGTGGCAGGGGGTTGCTCCGGGAGTGTTTGATGGCGGGAGCACGCTGCGGGCCGGAGGAAGCAGGGGGACGGGGTGGCCGACGGACGGGTCGTCGAGGCGGGCGGGAGCGCGCTGGTGGTGCGTCGCAGACCGCGGGAGCGGACCCGCGCCGCGGTGCTCGTCCTGCACGGCGGACAGGAGAACGGGCGCCGCCCGGCGCACCCCTGGCAGCCGGCCGCGCTGCGGATGCGCCCGTTCCTCAGCGCCGCCGCCTCGGTCTCCTCGCCCCGCGACGTGCTGATCGGCCAGGTGCGCTACCGCTACCAGGGCTGGAACGACTCCGCCGACCCGCTCCAGGACACCCTGCGCGCCCTCGACGAGCTGCGCGGCCTGGCCGGCGACGCGTCCGTGGTGCTGGTCGGCCACTCGATGGGCGGCCGGGCGGCGCTGCGCGCGGCGGCCGATCCCTCGGTGCGCGGTGTGCTCGCGCTGGCCCCCTGGTGCCCGCCCGGCGACCCCGTGGACGATCTCGCCGGGACGAGGATCGTCGTCCTGCACGGGGACCGCGACCGGACCACGGCTCCCGCCGACTCGGCCGCCTACGTACGGCAGGCCCGCGGCGCCGGTGCACAGGCAGGGATGGTGCTGCTGAGAGGCGGCGACCACGCGATGCTCCGCCGCAGCCGCGACTGGCACCGGGCCTCCGCGGCCGCCATCAGGCGCCTGCTGCGCCCCGAACGCGACCTCGAGGGCTGGACGGCCGAGGCCTGCGCGTCGCAAGGGCCGCTTCTGCGTTGATCCCCGCCCTGGTAGGGTGCCTCGCCCCCATGGGCCATCCACCCGCACGGGACATCCACCCAGAGGACTGCCGATGCCGATCGCACGATCGTTCCGGATTGTCACGTACCTGACAGTCACGTTCCTGGTTCTCACCCTGTTCGGCACCGCCCCGGCCACCGCCGGCCCGCAGTCCACGCGGTCCGCCACGACGGCGCCGGCCGCGTCGGCCACCGGAACCTGGCAGCCCCCGCTGTCCACCCGGGGCCGCTACATCGTCGACGCGAACGGCAACCGCTTCCGCCTCAGGGCCGCGAACTGGGACGGCGCACAGGGCTCCTGGACCGGCAGCGGCAGCATCGACGATCCCGCCAACCACCACGCCGGCCAGGACTCCTACGGCATCCCCCTCGGCCTGGACCGCGCCCCCCTCTCCCAGCTCCTCTCGGACTTCCAGGCGCTCGGCATCAACAGCATCCGGCTGCCGTTCTCGAACGAGATGATCCACACGACGACCCCGGTGCCGGACGCCGCGGTCACCGCCAACCCGCAACTGCGCGGCCGGACCCCGCTGGAGGTCTACGACGCCGTCGTGACCGCCCTCACCGGCGCCGGCTTCGCCGTCATCCTCAACAACCACACCAACACCTCCCGTTGGTGCTGCGGCGTCGACGGCAACGAACGCTGGAACACCGGCCAGTCGACCCAGCAGTGGGCCGACGACTGGGTCTTCATGGCCCGCCGCTACGCCGCGAACTCCCGTGTCGTGGGCGCCGACCTCTACAACGAGGTGCGCCGCAACGTGCTCGACGACCCCAACTGGGGCCTGGGCGACGACCACGACTGGTACGCGGCGGCCCAGCTGGCCGGCGACCGCATCCTCACCGAGGCGAACCCGAACCTCCTCATCGTCATCGAGGGCATCAACTGGACCGGCCTGCCGGTCGACGGGTTCCCGCACGGCCGCCCCGTGCTCACCCCCGTCCGCACCCTCTCCAACACCCTGGTGGACGCCCACAAGCTGGTCTACTCGGCCCACTTCTACGGCTACACGGGCCCGCACCACAGCGGCGCCACCGGCATCGGCGAGACCAGCGACCCCCGCTACCAGGACCTGACTCGCGACGAGCTGTACCAGGCCCTTGCCGACGAGGCGTTCTTCGTCACCGCCGAGGGCAAGCACTACACGGCACCGGTCTGGGTCAGCGAGTTCGGCATCGGCGCGAACGAGACGGGCACGGCCGCCCGCACCTGGTTCGGCAACGTCACCGACTACTTCGCCGACCACGACGCCGACTTCGCCTACTGGCCGCTGGTCGGCTGGGCGGGACACGACGACTGGTCGCTGCTCGACTACGACGCCTCCGGGCACCGGTCCGGCATCCTCGACGGAGGTGACTGGCGGGCCACCGCCTGGGACCACCTCATGAACTCCGCGAGCCGCACCGGGTACGTCGCGCCGGGGACGACCTGGCGCATGCTGTCCACGGACCACGGCGACCAGGTCGAGTCGCTGCGCGTACGGGCGGGCGGCGACTGGGACTCGGGCGCCTACAAGGCGGTCTGCCCGGACGGGCTGCGGCTGATCGGTCTCGCGCACTCCGGCGGACGCGGCCTGTGCACCGACGCGACCGCCGGCGACCTGCGTGCCACGGGCAGCGCGCAGACGGTGGTCACGGACGAGCGGTACGTGCCGGCGGGCGGCGACTGGGCCTCCGGGTACACCAAGTACCAGTGCCCGGCGGGCCAGTTCGCCATCGGCTACAGCCGTCGGGGGGAGCGGGTGTCGGCGGTGCTGTGCGCACCCGCGCGCGCCGCGCTGGGCACGAGCGGCCGGACGGTGTGGTTCGACCGGTCCGACAACCGCCCCGCCGACGGGGCGGGCGACGACTTCGCGTACGGCGCCTACAAGGGCCAGTGTGCCGCCGGCGAGTACATCGCGGGCGTCGCCTTCACCACCCGGGTGGGCAGTGCACAGGGGCCGGCCGCCGTGCTGTGCGTCCCGCTGCCGTCCTGAGCGGATCCGCCGGTCATCGGGCCGCCGCGCCGGTCACCACCCTGGCCAGGGCCCGGACGCTCACCGCGTCCGGGCTCAGGTGGGTGGCGCCGGTCAGCGGGCGGCCGCCGACCACTACGAACCGGACCTTCGGCACGGGCCGCTCCGCCAGGCGGGCGGCGACCGCCGAGCGGGCCCTGTCGTCCGTGGTGACGACGGTGGAACAGCCCATCCGGATCAGGGAGTTGACGTAGGCCGCGGGCTTCACCCCGGTCGGCATCCGATAGCTCTGCACGATCAGGTGCCCGCTGTCGGCTCGGGCCACCTGTCCGAGCGCCGCCCAGGTGCCCGTCGTGTCCGTGCCCGCGTCCGTGGCGGTCAGCAGACAGGCGCGGGTGGCGGTGTCGACGTGCGAGACGGGGGCCGGGGCGGACGGCGCGGCGCCGCTGCCGGCCAGCAGCGACCACGCGGCCAGCGCCAGTCCGGCCGTCGCCGTTCCCGCGGCGGCCAGGACGCCCCTTCTCCTGCTCGGGCTCACGGCCATTCGCCCCATGCCCGGTTCACCTCGCTCTCCTGCATGCCCGCCCCCGTGACGATGCCGTGCCGGGCGCGTACCGCGCCGACGGCCGGATCCTCCACCGAGACCGACAACCGCCATTCCGACTCGTGGGCCATGGCACCCATGAGCTCGTGCCACGTCATACCCGTGTCGTTCATCGTCTGGGGCAGCCGGACGTCCGGCGTCACGTGGTCTCCGGTACCGCCGGACACGGCAACCGGTACGCCGGGCAGGCGGAGCACGTCACCGGTCGGCCCGCCGATCCGGACGGTGGCGGTGACCGGGTCGTCCGGCGCCAGGTCCAGGGTCGCCGACACGCGCAGTGCCTCACCGTCCGGCCCGAACTCCTGGACGGCGAGTCGGGGTACGGGAGGGTTGTCGGCCCGATGCCGCCCCGGCCCCTCCACCCAGGTGACGGTCGGACCGGACGCCCTCTCCTCCTCCCGTGCGTCCCAGAAGTCGTCGAGGTACTCCCAGGGGTTCTCCCCGGCGTCGTCCAGCGCGGCCTCGTCCCGGGCATTCAGGTACCGGGAGTGCGGGTGCCCGGCGGTCCCGGTGATGTCGGCCGGACGGCCGGCGGGGTCGCCGAGCGTGCGGACGACGAACTCCGCCATGGTGCAGGGCAGTTCGACCGCGGTCCCGGAGCGATGGCCGACGACCACCACGGGCCGGAGGTCGGGGTCGCCGCCCCTCCGGCGCCAGCAGAGGTCGTAGCCGACCGGGGTGGTGCCCCAGCTGAGCAGCGCCCCCTCGGCCGGCCGTGGCGGAACCCGGACCGTGCCCTGGAAGGTCCTGAGCACACCCTCGGCCACGGACGGCAACGCCCTCATGGCGGGATCGGGGATCTCCTGGCCCCACTTCCCAGGGGGGAACAGGCTGAGGACGTCGTCCAGCGAACCGTAGCCGTAGGTGTCGACGAAGTCCTGGAAGTCGCACGGCATCGCCGTGCCGTACGCGGCCCGGACCTCCTCCCAGGGCTGGGGTTCCACTCCGGTACGGGGCGGCGGGAGCAACTCGGTCAGGCGGCTCACCATGAGGTGCATGAGGGTCCTCCTACTCGGGCCACATCGCCACGGCCTTGTCGACCGCGCTCTCCCGCATGCCGGGCCCGACGACGATGCCGTGCCGGGCGCGGGCCGCGCCGAACGCCGGGTCCTGAAGCCATACGTCCAGGTTCCAGTCCTCCTCCCGGCTCATGGCGTCCACCATCTCCCGCCATGTCGTGCCGCTCCTGTTCATCGCCTCCGGCAGCCGGATGTCGAGCACCAGCAGGCCGTTCACCCGCTCGACGGCCGCTTCCACGGCCCTTTGCTCCACGACCTCGCCGTCGGGGGACTGGATGGACACCCGGGCCAGGACGTGGCCGCTGGGTTCCACGTCCAGCGTCGCCGCGACCCGCAGCACGTCGCCGTCCGCTCCGAACCCTTCAAGCGTTACCCGGGGAACCGGGGGGAAGTCACCCGGCGGCCGGCCCGGCCCGGCGATCCAGGTGACCGGGCCCCGCTCGTCGCGTTCGCGCTCGCGCTCCTCCCAGAATTCGTCCACGTAATCCCAGGGGTACTGCCCGCTGCTCAGCAGGGCGTGCTCCTCCTGAGCCCGCACGAAACGTGAATGCGGACGGCCGAGGATGCCCCGCAGCCCCATGGGCCGTTCCAGTGGATCCCCCAGCATCCGGACGAGGAACTCCGCCATTCCACAGGGGAATTCGTACGCCCTGTCGTCCCGGTTGGCGGCGACGACCACGGGCCACTCGTCCGGGTCGGATCCGGTCGTGCGCCAGAACAGGTCGAAGCCGACCGGGGTGACGCCCCACCCCAGCAGGGCCCCGGGAGCCGGCCAGGCGGGAAAGTGCCGCTCCCCGAAAAAGGTGCGGCACGTGCGGGCGACCGAGGGAGTCGTCCTGCGCACGGTGAGCACAGCCGGTTCCTCCGTCCGGTTCTCGGGGGCGGCAATGGACATGACGTCGTCGATGCCCCCCGGCCCGTAGACCCCCATGAAATCGCGGTAGTCGCTCGGGAACGCCGTTCCCCATGCGGCCTCGATGCTGCCCCAGGCCAGGGAATCGACGCCCGTCGTGGGGGGCGTCAGGATCTGCGTGAGCCGCCGAACGGAGGGATGCATGTCGTCTTCCTTTCCCGGCGTCATCACCGGACTCCGGGTGTCGGCACGGGATGCGTGCAGGTGGAGCAGGACGTGAGGCCGATGTTCACCCAGGCGTGCCGGGCCTGACTGTAGATGACGTTGGGGACGACATCGGTGCGGAGATCCCCCGCGGCACCCGCGGCGACCATGACGAAGGCGTACGGCACCGTACGGTTCCCGTCGTAGACCGG
Source organism: Streptomyces sp. NPDC008092 (assembly GCF_042957285.1). Lineage (NCBI taxonomy): Bacteria > Bacillati > Actinomycetota > Actinomycetes > Kitasatosporales > Streptomycetaceae > Streptomyces > Streptomyces sp. NPDC008092. The sequence continues at coordinate 199,846 of NZ_JBIBHY010000012.1, read as the reverse complement.
CTGCACGTGGTAGTGGACGTCGTCACCGCTCCGCACCCGCTGCTCCGTCTCGCTCTCGAACTTGTACATGCTCCCGGTGCGGCCGGGGTCCGTGGCGTCCATGGAGTTGGCGTTCGTGGACCGGCCGCAGGTCGCCTCGTTGTCGAGCCGCCCCTTGCCACCGAGCAGGGCTGCCAGGAGGTGGCATGCGTTCACCGAGTACCTGGTGTCGTCGACACCGAGTTCCGTGGCGTACTGCTTCGCCCACTGGTATCCGGGGAGCCCTCTGGATTTGGCCTCGGTGCCCCCGTCCAGGCTGGTCGCGGTGAGGCACGCGTCCACGCCGGTGGCCCGCTTGCCGTTGGCCTTGTCACGGTCGCCGTACTTCACCCAGCCGGCACCGCCACACCCGTCCGACTCCTCGTCCGACGTGCCCCCGGAGAAGTAGAAGCTGTCCGACGAGCCGAGCCTGATGAGCGCCAGGGAGGCGGAGATCTTCAGCTTCGTCAGCGGGTCCACATGCTTCAGATGCGCGCTGTGCGTCACGCTCAGCGTCGCCGTGCCGATCGAGTGCGTCAGCTTCACCGCGTGGGCGCGGATCGCCGCGCGGATCGCGGCCCGGCGGGCGGCGGCGATGCGGGCCGCGCGGGCTGCCTCGGCGGCGCGTTCCGCGGCGGTGGGGCCCCGGTAGGAGTAGCGGTAGGAGGAACGGTACGACGAGCGGTACGAGGACCGGCCACCGCGCGAGGAGCGCGAACCGCCCTCCTCGTCCTCCTCCTCGTAGCGCTCCTCCTCCGCACGGGCCTCCTCGCGCTTGGCGTTGGCGATGTCCTCGTCGTCGTCCTCGTAGGAGTAGTCGCTCTCGGACGCCTCGGCGGCCTCGTCCGCGGCCTCGCCCGCCTCCCAGCCCTCGTACGCCTCGTAGCCTTCCTCGATGCCCTCGCCGAGCAGCTCGGCGCCTTCGTAGAGGGCGATGCCCTCGCCGATGCACAGGTCCTCAAGGCAGTGACCGCTGGGGTCGGTGTTGGTGAGCGGGGCGTCGCCGCCGTAGGTGTACGGGTTGGCGTTCGTGCTGTCGCCCACCGCCGGGTTGTCGACGGTGTCGGCGGAGTCGAAGGCACCCGTGCCGGGCGTGTACCAGCGGGCGTGCATGTCGACCGCGCCGGTGGTGGGGTCGGTGAACTCGCCCTGGTAGCCGAGGTCGCCGGTGAGGTTGCCGGAGGTGACGGTGCCCCAGGGGTCGTAGCCGGCGGAGCCGGTGAGGGTGGTGCCGGTGCCGGTGAACTGGCCGATCAGGTCGCCGTGCAGGTCGTTCAGGGCGAGGGTGGCGCCGGTCGCCGGGGACGATTCCCCGGTCAGGGCGCCGGAGGCGTCGCGGCTGTAGGTGGTGGTGCCGTCGGAGGCCACCAGGTTGTCGGTGCCGGAGTAGGTGAGGGTCGCGGAGCCCGCGGTGACGGCCCGGCCGAGGGCGTCGTACGTGTAGGACGTGGAGCCGGCGGTGATCTGCTGGCCGTAGGCGTCGAAGGTGTAGGCCGTGGCGTCCTTGGCGGCCAGGGTGCCGCGCGCGGTGTAGCTGTAGGTGTGGGTGCCGTCCGAGGTCAGCTGGTCGCGGGCGTTGTAGGTGTAGGTGGTCGAACCCGCCGTGAGCCGGTTGCCGTCGCCGTCGTAGGTGTAGCCCGTGGTGGTGGAGCCGGAGGTCCAGGAGGTGAGGCGGTCGGCGTAGTCGTAGACGTAGGTGTTGGTGGCGGCGCCGCGCACACCCGTCGTGGTCTTGCCGGTGAGGTTGCCGTTGTCGTCCCAGGCGTAGGCGATCGACGCGATCGTGGTGCCGGAGGGGGTGGCGAGGGTGTCGGTCTTCTCGCGGTGCTGCGCGTCGTAGCCGAGGCTGCGTACGTCGCCCGAGCTGCCGTAGGTGATCGTCCTGGGCTGGGAGAGGGCGTTGTACTGGTAGGTGAGGGTGGTGCCGGTCGCCGCGTCCGTGTCGGTGTTCAGGCGGCCGTCGGTGTCGTAGGTGTAGGTGCTGGTGCCGGCGGCGTCGGTGCGGGTCAGCGGGGATTCGTCGGCGTTGTAGGTGAAGGACGAGTCGCCGGCCTGCCCGGAGGTGGCGAGGACGTCGCCGAGGGCGTTGGTGTCGTAGGACTCCCAGGTGCCGTCGACCGCGCCGGCCACCAGGTGGCCGTTGAGGGAGTAGCTGAAGCTGCGGGTCGCGGTGGTCGCGTCGGCGCCGGTCGCGCTCTGGCCGGTGAGGTCGTCGAGGGCGTCGTAGGTGTTGGTGAGGGTGACGCCTCCCGGGTCGGTCTGGGTGACCAGGCGGCCGCGTTCGTCGTAGGTGTAGCCGGTGGTGCGGTCGGCGTCGCCGGTGTAGCCGGTGACCGCCGGGACCTCCTTGGTGGCGGGCAGGCCCAGCGAGTTGTACGTGTAGTACGTGGTGTCGCCGTTGCCGTCGGTGTAGGCGGTCTGCCGGCCGGTCGGGTCGTAGCCGTACTCGGTGGTGATGGACGCGTTGTCGCTGACGGGTTCGGTCTGCTGGGTCACGTCGCCGGCGGCGTCGTACTGGTAGCTGGTGGTGTGGTGGCGGGCGTCCGTGGCCGTCTTCAGCCGGCCGTCGTCGGTGTAGGCCGCCGACGTGGACGACAGCACCGTGCCGTCGGTGTCCAGGTTCGCGGTGGCCGTCTCGCGGCCGGCCGCGTCGTAGGTCGCCGTCGTGGCGGTCCGGTCCGGCAGCACGGTCCTGATGACGTCGTCGCGCAGGTCGTAGGTGTACGTCGTGGTGTCGCCGGTCGTGTCGGCGGCGGTGTGGGTGCGGCCCAGCGCGTCGTACGTGTACTTCGCGGTGACCCCGCTGACCGACGCCGTCTGCGAGACCTGGCCGGCGGTGTTGTAGGCGGTGTCGGTCTCCTGCTTCGTCTGGGCGGTGGTCGACGTGTAGACGTACGCCCAGTCGCTGCTCGCCCGGCCGAGGTCGTCGTAGCCGTGGTGGGTGACCGAGCCGTAGGGCGAGGTCTCGGTCAGCCGGTCGCCGGCCAGGTCGTAGGAGTAGGTGAAGGTGCCGCGGGTGTCCGTGCCGTCGACGGAGATGGCCGGGTCGGTCTGCTGGACCAGGTCGCCGAGCTGGTCGTAGGTGTAGTCGGTCTCGCCCTTGGCGTCGGTCTCGCTGAGGGTGTCGCCGGCGGCGTCGTAGGTCCAGGCGGTGGTGGCGGAGGTGCCGTTGTACGACGGGAGGGTGGTGCCGGTCCTGCGGCCGTCCCGGTCGTAGGCGGTGGCGGTGATGTGGTGGTCGGCGTCCTCGGACTCGGTGCGGTCGCCGAAGGTGTCGTATCCGTCGAGGGTGATCGGGTACTCGGTGTCCGTGGCTCCGGTGCCCGGGGTGGTGACGGTGACCGCCGGGCCGGTGGTGGTGGTCAGCCGGCCGGCCTGGTCGTTGGTGTAGTGGGTGACCTGCTGCTCGGCGTCGGTGGAGGTGACCTTCAGGCCGCGCTCGTCGTAGCTGGCGCCGGTGGTGAGGGTGAGGGAGCCGGAGACGTACTGCGCGGAGGAGAGCGTGTCGCCCGCCGCGTCGTAGGTGTACGTCCACTTCTGCGCGGGGTCGCCGGCCGCGTCGGTCTCGGTCGAGGTCAGGACGTGGGAGTCCGCGTCGAAGGTGTACGCGGTGGCGCGGTCCAGGACACCCGGGTCGACGGCGGTCGCGGTGGTGCGGTCGGCCGCGTCGACCGTGTACGTCGTGGTCAGCGTGCCGTTGGCGGTGGTCTTTCCGGTGAGGTTGCCCGCGTCGTCGTAGGAGTCCTGCTCGTCGACGGAGGAGGTGCCGGCGGAGCCGGTGCGGGTGACCTGCTTCGTGAGGCCGTTGTCGTAGTACGCGTAGGTCGTGGTGACGCCGATGCCGTCGGTGAGGGTGTGCAGGCGGCCGGCCGGGTCGAAGGTCCGCTGTTCCAGGAGTTCGGCGGCGGCCGTGGCGGGGGTGGCCGAGGAGCCCGTGTAGTCGGTGAGGGTCTTGCTGAGCAGGTTGCCGTTGGCGTCGTAGGTGAAGGCGTAGGCCTGGCCGCCGGGGTCGGTCTCGGTCTTCCTGTTGCCGTAGGCGTCGTACTCGTAGGCGGTGCTGTGCTGCTCCGGGTCGGTGACCGTCTGCGGCTCGCCGAAGTCGTTGTAGACCGTTCCGGTGGTGCGGGCGGTGTCGCCCCCGGTGGTGTCGGAGACGGTGCTGCCGAGGACGTTGCCGTCGGCGTCGTAGGTGCGGGTGGTCAGGGCCGTGTGCACGACCGCCTGGTTGACGGCGTCGGGGGTGGCGGGGTCGAGTTCGGTGAGGACGCGGCCGAGCGGGTCGTAGGTGTAGTGGGTGACGAGGCCGGCCGGGTAGGTGTCGGAGATCTCGGTCCTGGTCAGGACCCGGCCGACGGCGTCGTACGTGTACCGGGTGACCAGGCCGAGTGGTGAGGTCTGCTGGGCGAGGTCGCCGTTGGCGTAGTAGACGTACGAGGTGGCCGCGCCGCCGGGGGTCGTGGTCGAGGCGAGCAGACCGGCCGGGGCGACGGTCCCGGAGACGTAACCGGCCGTGGTGGCGCTGGTGTAGGTCTTCTTGGTGGCCAGGCCCGCGCTGTGGCCGGTGACCGGCGGGGTCGTGCTGGTGAGCAGGTTGCCGTTGGTGTCGTAGGTGTCGACGGTCTGGTAGGTGGTGTCCGTCGAGCCGGCCGAGCGGCCGTCGGAGGAGGTCAGCAGCTGGTCGTTGCGGGGGTCCGTGTCGGAGGAGGTGTTGAGGTAGTAGGTGTAGTACGACGTCGAGCACTTGGCGGCCGACTGGTCCTGGCAGGTGGTCCGGGAGACCACGTCACCGCGGGAGTTGTGGCCGGTGGTGGTCACGTCGCCGTTGCCGTCGGTCGTGGTGTACACGAAGCCGGAGGTGTCGTAGCCGTAGGACGTCGTGGCGCCCGTCCCGTCGGTGTCGGTGAGGATCCGGCCGCCGTCGGACAGGTCGTAGGTGCTGCTGAGGGTGTTGTTGCCGGGGTCGGTGACGTCCACCGAGGCGGTGGCGACGGTGCCGCCGGCCTGCTTGTAGGCGTTCCACTGGGTGGCGACCTGGGCGGAGGTCAGGTTGTGGCCGTAGAAGGCGACCTCGGCGATGGAGCCCTTGAAGTAGCTGACGTCACCGGGCGAGTCGAGCCAGCTCTTGGCGAAGCCGGCGCCGATGTAGGTGAGGGTGTTGGACTGGTCGGCCGGGGTGCCGGAGAAGGTGTCCTGCTTGGTGCCGTCCAGGAACAGCGCCTGGCTGTCGACGTCGCAGCTCAGCACCGCGTAGTGCCAGGCGTTGTCGGTGACCGTGCCGGTGGAGCCGAAGTCGGCGCTGCCGGAGCCGCTCACGCTCCACCAGTGGCCGTGCAGCTTGCCGTCGGAGCCCACGTACAGCACCGGGGTCCAGGTGCCGGAGGCCGCGGTGGCCCCGTCGATGGCGGTCGACTGGTCGCCGATGAGGACGCCGGCGGTGGAGGTCTTGAACCAGATGCCGACGCTGCGCTTGGTGTCGGTGTGCAGCAGGCCGGCTGGGACGGAGACGTAGGAGTCGGTGCCGTCGAAGGAGGCGGCGGTGTTCGCGGTGCTGTCCTTGGCGCTGAACGGGCCGCTCACCCCGAGGGTGACGTTGTTGAAGGTGCCGTCGCCGCCGTCGACCTCGTCGTCCGCGTAGGCCGCCGAACCGTCGTCGCTGTCGTCGCCGAGCTGCCAGTAGCCGGCCGGGTCGGCGCCCAGGACCGAGCCGCGGAAGACCGCGCTGGAACCGGCCACGGTGGGGGCGCCGAGCTTCCAGGTGCCGCCGTGCTCGTCGGTGACCTGGGTCAGGCGGTCGGCAACCGTGTCGTAGGAGACGGCCGCGGTGGTGCGCCCGGCGGGGCTCACCTCCTTGGTCAGCAGGGCCGCGCTGGTGGTGCCGGCCGCGTACAGGTCGCCGACCTGGGAGGCGGTGAGGGGGTGGCTGTAGAAGGAGACGTCCGAGAGGGAGCCGGTGAAGTAGCTGACGGCGCCCGGGGAGTCGATCCAGGAGTCCGCGAACCCGGCACCGATGTAGGTGTCGACGTCGGACTGGTCGTCGGGGGTGCCGGAGAAGGTGTCCTGCTTGGTGCCGTCCAGGTACAAGGTCTGGGTGGAGCCGTCGGAGCTGAGCACGGCGTGGTGCCAGGTGTTGTCCGTGACGGTGCCGGTGGAGCCGAAGTCGCTGCTGCCGGAGCCGCTCACACTCCACCAGTGGCCGCGCAGCTTGCCGTCCGAGCCCACGTAGAGCACGGGTGTCCAGGTGCCGGAGGCCGCCGTCGCACCGGTGACCGACTTGGACTGGTCGCCGATCAGGACGCCCTTCTTCGACGTCTTGAACCACAGCGACACCGCGCGGGTGGTGCTGGCGTGCAGCAGTCCCGCCGGGACCTTGACGTAGCCGGCACCCGCGAGGGTCGCGGCGGTGGCGGCGGACCCGGTGAGCGGGCCGGCGCTGCTGCCCAGGGTGGCACCCTGGTAACTGCCCGCGTCCGTCTGCTCGTTGGCCAGGACCGAGGAGGCCGCCGTGGTGCTGCCCGACGGCTCGTCCAGGCGCCAGGAGCCGCTCGGGTTCGCGTCCAGCGCCGCGGAGGGGTAGTTGGAGCCCGCGATGTAGGTGTACGCGTAGCACGAGGTCGACGCGGTCGACGGCGCCGAGGTGGCGGGCGGGCACACGGAGGTGAGCTGGTCGCCGGTGTAGCCGTAGCTCCACAGCGCGGCGGTGCTCGTGTCACCGCTGGTGGCGGCATCGGTGGTGACCGTGTGCACGTGGTAGTGGGCGGCGCCGGACGGCTTGGACCAGGTGAAGTACAGGGTGCGGCCCGAGACGTTGTTCTTGATGGTGCTCAGCCGGTACGAGGTGTCGTAGGTGAGCGACTCGGTCAGCCCGGCGTGGGTCTTGATCTGCGACAGCAGCCAGATATTGGTGCCGCCCGGGGTGTCGAAGGTGTACGTCGTGCCCGAGGTCTCGGTCAGCGAGTACCCCGCCGAGAGGGCCTTGAAGGTGCCGAAGCTGCCGGTGGGCGGCGTGTAACCGGAGGACGAGTAGCCCCAGCGCTGCTGTTTGCCGCCGTCGTCGGTGACCACCACGCTCTTGGAACCGTCGTCGTCCATCACCGCGCGCATGTCGGCGAGCGCAGACCAGCCCGCACCGAACGCCCCGGCAGTGCTGGTGTCCAGGGAGTTGTAGGAGCGGGTCACCTCCAGCGCCGGGCCGACGGTGGTGACGGAGGCGTCGGTGGCGGCGGTGGTGTAGTTGCCGGCCTCCTCGTCGTACCCGTGTCCGCCGTTCTGCGCGAGACGTGCGGCGACGAGCGGTTGGGCGACCAGGGTGGACAGGCCTCTGCTGCTGCTCGTGGTCGTGGACCAGCCGTCGTCGGCGGAGACCGTCCAGTAGTACGACGTCGACCAGTCCAGGTCGCCGGAGGGGACGGTCCACTTGGTGGAGGTCTGCCAGCCGGAGGTGTCGATCTGCTTGCCCGCCGAGGTGTAGACGGCGAAGTCGTACTTGAGGGAGGAGTTGGGGAAGGTGTCCGGGTCGACGGCCTTGACCTGGAGTTGCGGACGCAGTGACGGCGAGACGAAGTTGGCCGCGGGGTTGGTGCGTTCGATGTCCGGCGCGGAGTTCTTGCTGTAGGTCAGCGTGATGTACGGCGCGTGCGAGTCGACCTGGGAGGAGTCGAACTTCTTCCACTGGTAGGAGCTGGTCCCCGAGGAGAACACGGACAGGCCGTAGTTGCTGGTCTCGCCGAGGGCGACCTCCTGGAAGTAGTCCGTGTCCAGGTCGGTGGTCTGCCACTGGCCGGTGCCGGTGGAGACGGAGGTGTTCCCGCACACCGTGTCGGAGACCGTGCCCGACCAGGTGCCGATGGATGCGGCCGTCGCCGGCCGGTCCGACCAGGACTTCTGGCCGGTCACCCACCACTGCTCGGTGATCGGCATCACGTTGTACGAGGTGGCAGAACTGCACGTGTACGCCCACACGTCGAACAGGTGCAGGGCGGCGGCGCTGATGTGGTAGCCGTCGGTGTCCGGCAGCCCCAGGAACTTCATGAACGCCTGGCCGATGTAGGCGCCGCCGTCGGGGGTGCCGACGCGCAGGGTGGTGTCCGACGAGTAGTCGGCGGTGTTCGGGTAGTAGACGTAGGTCGTGAGGGTCTGCCCCGCGGTCGACACCGTCATCGTCGGGTCGACGGTCACCGGGAAGGCGATGTCGGAGCCGGACAGCCAGGACGGGTCGAGGGACATCTTCACGGCCGGGGTGCCGTCGACGTCGGTGACGCTGTAGGTCATGCCCCAGTTGTCGTGGGACTCGCCGGTGGCCGGGTCGACGTAGGAGTCCCGGGCGAACGGCTGGGGCAGCGACGCGGCGACCGTACCGTTGCCGTCCACCAGCTCCACCGTGCCGTCGGCGGCGGTGGTCAGGGTCAGGCCCTTGAGGGACATCGGGAAGACCCAGCTGGTCGGCGCGTTCGCCGAGGTCAGCACCAGGGACTCCTTGACGCCGTCCGCGGTCGGCGCGAGCACCAGATTCGTGTCGGTCAGGACGCCGTCGTACTCCACGGAGGAGCCGGAAGCTGTGCCGGACACGGCATTGGCACCGGCCAGCGACCAGGAGACGGACTCGCTGTCGGAGAGGGTCAGGGTGGCCAGGTCGCCCTGGGCGGAGGTGCCGGAGCTGACGGTCGGGCTGGGCGAGGCGGTGGGGTCGTCGGAGGCGGTCGCGGTGTCGGAGGCGGCCGTCTTCCAGGTGAGCGCTGCGGGGACGACGGAACCGCCGCCGCCCCGCAGCGCCGACCGCTGAACCGATTCGCCAGCTGCGGCGGCAGGCGCGAAGGACACCCCGAGGGAGTTGGCCGTCTCGTGCCAGCGGCCGTCGTCACCGCGCACGACCTTGGTGTCGATCGGCTTCCAGGTGCCGTCGGAGTCCTTGAAGTTGATCCGGGACTGGGAGACCTTGCGGGTGAAGGAGCCGTCGGTGTTCTGGTAGTAGTCGAACTGGGCGCCGGACCTGGCCGCGACGCGCTTGCTGGTCTTCGGGTCGAACCCGGTGGCCGCGGCACCGGAGCGGGCCTTCACCGCGGTGGTGTGCGGCGCCTTCCAGGCCGCGAGCTGTCCCCTGCCCCTGCCGGGCGCGCGTCCGGCCGGATGGCCCTTGACGTCCTTGGCCGCGTTGACGTCGGCGGCCGAGCCGGTGCTGGATCCCGGCCCCGAGCCGTCCTTGCCGGCCAGCCACTTCCACAGGTGCCCGAGATCGGCGCCGAGGGAGCCGGAGGGCCGGGCGGCCGCGTAGGCGGCGCCGCCTTCCTGGGCCCAGAAGGACACCACCAGCGCCAGAACCACACCCCACACACGCCACCGCACCAGCGGACGCACGCCACCCACCGACTTTCCCCCACGCACAGCTATCGGACAGAAGCAGCCGATGCGTCAGGGCGTCGCCGTGTTCATGCAGGCTGTGGCAGCAAGTTGTAAGTGCACTGTGAACGGATGAACAAGATCTCTTGTGAACTCCGGAAGGAACCCTTTGCCCGGACGGGGAACAACCCACAGCCTCGCAACCGCTCGTTCACCTCTGGATCACCTGGTGACCACCGGATGACGGGGTATGTGGAGGTTCACAGCACGTGAGCCAGTCCCCCGCCCGGTGCCGGTGCCGGTGCGGTCAGGTCGTCATGGTGCGTCGGGGTGCCGGGCTGCTCCGCGGTGGCCGCGAGGATGGACTGCTGAAGGCGGCGCAGGCGTGCCGACGGCTCCAGCCCCAGGTCCCTGACGAGGAGAGTGCGCAGCTGCTGGTAGACGAGGAGCGCCTCACCGCGCCGGCCGGAGCGGTGGAGGGCGAGCATGAACCGGGCGTGCAGGTTCTCGTGGGAGCGGTAGCGGCTGGTCAGGACGGTGAGTTCGGCGAGCAGTTCGCGGTGCCGGCCGAGCCGGAGGTCGGCCTCGATCCGCAGGTCCAGTGCGCACAGCCGGCTCTCCTCCAGCCGCCGCGCCTCCACGCCCAGATGGGTCCCGGTGGGTACGTCGGCGAAGGGCGGGCCGCTCCACAGGTCGAGCGCCCGGCGCAGGATGCCGGCGGCGCCGGCGAAGTTCCCGTCGTCCATGGCGCGACAGCCCTGCTCGCCCAGCCGCTCGAACTGCCGGACGTCGCTGAAGCCTTCTCCGGCGGCGAGCAGATAGCCGCCCGGCAGGGTCGTCAGCACGTCCTTCGCGGACCGGGCGGCCACGTCCGGGGGATCCTCGCCGCGGCGCAGCGCCGCCGCGATGAGGTCCCTGAGCTGGAGCACATAGGTCTGCAGGGTGGTGCGGGCACTGCGGGGCGGAGTGCCCGCCCAGAGCTCCTCGATCAGGGTCGGGACGGACACCACCCGGTCGGCGCGCAGTGCCAGCAGGGCCAGCAGCTGGCGGGGCTTCGGTGCGGTGGGGGCGATGGAGGCCCCGTTCTCCCTCACGTCCAGTGCGCCCAGCAGCCTGATGTCCACACGCGTCTCCCTGACCTTCTCAACTGACACTCCGCCAGTAGAAAACAGCATGAACGGTCTGTCAACAGGCAGTTGACCGGATCGCTTCCGGTGGACCGCCGGAGAACGGCGACGGGAGTGCCCCCCACCCCCTCCGGGCACCGAAAGAGCAGGTGGTGCAGCCCTTTCGATGCCCGGAGGGATGGCTCGCGGTAGACCCGATCGCTCGAATCGGCGGCGGAACCAGACGGAATCTCACCCTCGGGTGACCCTTAAAAGAGACCATCTGGTCGGTTACTTGGCCGTCGCTCGGGTCAGGTCTCCTGTCGGCCGGGGACGGCGAGGAGCACGATGCCGAGCGCCAGGACCGCCAGTCCGCACCAGGAGACGCCCGGCAGGCGCTCGCCCAGGACCGTGACTCCCAGGACCGCGGCCACGGCCGGCTCGGCCAGCGTCAGGGCCGTCGCGGTCTGCGGGGTGGTGTGGCGGAGTCCGTGCCCGAACAGGCGGTAGCAGAGGAAGGTGGTGACCGCCCCCAGGTACAGGACGACGATCGCTCCCCGCTCCGTCAGCAGCCCGCCACCGCCACCCCACAGCACCACCGGCAGCACGAGCAGTGCCGCTCCCGCGAACATCACGCCCATCACGGCGCCGGAGGCATACCCGCGGGCGATGAGCTCTCCGCCGACCAGGGCGTACACCGCGTACGACAGGCCGGCGAGCCCCGCCAGCAGGACGCCGAGGGCGTCGACGGGAGCACCGTCGCCGGTGAGTCCCGGGCCGAGGACCAGCACCGCGCAGCCGAGGACGGCCGCCGAAGTCGCGGCGGCCCAGCGGACGGTGGGCCGCGACCCGCGGACGAACCAGGCCAGGAGGCCGGCGAGAACGGGGGCGCCGCCGAGCGCGATCACGGTGGCCACGGCCACGCCGGTGCGTGCCACGGCGGGGTAGAAGGTGAGCGGGTAACCGGCCACCGCGAGGGCGCCCAGAGCGAGCAGCCTGCGTTCGCCGCCACCGCAGGCACCGGGCAGGGCGCGGCCGCCGGGTGCGGTCAGGAAGAGGAGCAGGCCGCCGAGGGCCAGGCCGGCGGCGCCGACGCCGGCGGCCGGTACTCCGGCGGGGGCGAGGGAGGCGGCGGTCCCGGTGGTGCCCCACAGCACGGCGGCCGTGAGGATCGGGAGCGGTCCGGCGAACGGGCCGGTACGGCGGGGACGCGGGCGCGCGGCGGCAGCACCGTCCAGCGCGCGGGACGAGCGGGATGAGCGGGATGAGGAGTCGTTCGGCACAGTCGTGAACTTCCGTCGTCGAATACCGTCTGCGGACTGGTTTCGATACGGGCGCACGGCACAGGCTCCGGGCCGCCTCGGAGGCAGGGCCGGGAGCGTGGGTTCGATCCGTCGGCGGGTGCGCCCGTCAGGCGCAGAGCGGCGGCAGAACGACGTGCCAGTAGGTGTTCACGGGGCGATCGTACAGGGGCGGCCGACGGGACCTGGCGGACACGGCCTCCGGCCGGCGGGCGGACCGGGTGGTCCGCAGTCGGCGCGACGGCCCTCGCCGCCCCTGGGCTCGTCCGGCGTGCCGATCGATCTTGTCGCTCGCGTGATCAACGGCGTCTGCCCGTCGCACGTCGATGATCCCACCAGTGTCACTTGTCGTATAGTTCGACCAAGTTTTGGCCAACGTGCGTCGATATCGTTTCCCGGCGCCTGCCCGTGGGAGAGACTCACCCGCGGAGGGGGGACGAGCACGTCCGTTTCACGCCGGACGTGCCATCCCGCAGTGTCGCGTCGCCCAGGGGAAGGCGGCGAGCAGACCAGCGGAGGAATGCATGACGCAGTCGCTTCCGGGGCAGCGCCCTGCCCAGGAGCAGACGGCCACCGGGCACGGGCGGCCACCCGTCGTCGTGATCGGTGCCGGCCCGTACGGCCTGTCGGTGGCGGCCCACTTGCGGGCAGCGGGGGCGCCGGTGCGCGTCTTCGGTGACGTGATGGGCAGTTGGCGGCACGCCATGGCCACCGGGATGTACCTGAAATCGACGCCCGACGCGACCGACCTGTCGGCGCCGGAGCCCGGCGGCCGGCTGGCGGACTTCCGGCGCGCGCACAGCGAGCCGGAACTGACCGAGCTGACACCGATCCCGTGCGACGTCTTCGTGCGGTACGGGCAGTGGTTCCAGAAGCGGTACGTCGGCGAGGTCGAACCGGCCCGGGTGACGGCGGTCGAACGACCGGCGGAGGGACCCGGATTCGTCGTCGGACTGGACGACGGGAAGGAGATGGCGGCCTCGGCCGTCGTGGTGGCGACAGGGCTGAACGGTCTCGCCCATGTCCCGGACGAACTGCGGCAGCTCGCGCCCGAGGGGCCGGGCCCGCGGGCGCGTGTGTCGCACACCAGCCACCACACGGATCTCTCCGTGTACGCGGGACGGCGGGTGGCCGTCATCGGCGGCGGCCAGTCCGCGCTCGAGAGCGCCGCACTACTGCACGAGGCGGGTGCCGAGGCGCAGGTCCTGGTGCGGGAGCGGACGGTGCTGTGGGGCATGACGCCCGACCTCGCCCGGCCCTGGACACAGCGGGTGGCCAAACCGGCCTCGCCGCTCGGCACCGGCTGGATCCTGGCCGGTGTCTGCGCGTCACCCGGTGGTGTGCGGTGGCTGCCCGCGGCGGCCCGGTTGCTGCTGTTCCGGCGGGCGCTCGGCCCCTCGGGCGGCTGGTGGCTGCGGGACCGGGTGGAAGGTGTCGTACCGGTGCGCACCTCGCGCCGGGTCACGGGCTCCGTGGTCGACGGGGCGGAGGTGCGCCTGGACGTCGCGGGCCCCGGGGGCGAGCGCGAGTCCGTCGCGGTCGACCATGTGCTGGCGGCCACCGGCTACCGGCTGGACCTGGACGCGCTGCCGTTCCTGTCGCCCGGGGTGCGGAACGCCGTGGCATGCGTGCCGGGTTCCAGGGCGCCCGCGCTGCGGGGGACGTTCGAGTCGTCGGTGCCCGGACTGTACTTCACCGGTTCGCTCGCGGCTCCGATGTTCGGCCCGATGATGCGGTTCGTCGCGGGCACGGAGTTCGCCGCGGTTCGGATCGCCCGGCACGTCGCGGCCGCCTGAGGAACCCGTCGGCGGATCCGGGCGGGCCCGTCAGCCGATCCTGGCGGGCCTGCCGGCCGATCCGGGCGGGCGGGTCCGCCGTGCCGGGGGCCGGGGTGCCGTCTGTCGGGGCCGACGGCAGCGCCTGCCGTATTCGGCCCGGTCCGGCCGAAGGTTCCAGGCCCTGCTCGTCCGCCACCGCGGGTGGTGCGGAGCAGATCCCGAGCCTCCGGGTCAAAAACGGCGCGGACGGTTTGTCAGACCGAACTCCGTCCGGTTGGTGCGCTCCTGCCCCGGAGGGCGGGCGTCGGAGAGTGCGGCGCTCGCGAACTCGTTGCCGTGCGCCGCGAGTTGGGGCAGCACCAGGGACCAGAACTGCTCGACGTGCCGGGGTGAGATCCGGTCGCGGTCCTCCGCGCCGAGCACCTCGAAGCCGACCGTCGCGGCGACTATCACCGCGGCCACCCGGTCCGGTGACACCCCGTCGGCCAGTTCCCCCGCGCGCTGCGCCCGCAGCAGCTCTTCGCACACCCAGGCACGCCACCAGCAGCCGAAGCCCATGCCGTTCTTGCGGGAGGGATCGACGCTCAGCTTGAATCCGGCACGGACGACGACGTCGGCGGCGACCGCGGCCAGGACCTCCCGGGTGACCGTGATCAGCAGGTGCAGCGCGGAGGCGGTCGACGGCCGCCGGTCGGCGACCAGTTGCTCGACGGCCCGCCGGGCCGCGCTCTCCACCTCGGTCGCGAGGGCTTCCTTGCTGGGAAAGTGGAAATGCAGCGCTCCGGCACTCACTCCGGCCCGCCGGCTGATCACGGGCAGCGAGGAGAGCGTGTACCCGTCGGCGGCGAAGATCTCGGCGGCGGCAAGAACGAGGGCCTGCCGGGTTCTGACCGCCCGGACCTGCTTGACCATCGCGTCCCCCTGTCGTTCCGGGCGAATCCGGAACTGGACAGTCCGATTCCCCCTGGGCCTGCGGCATTGCGATTCGAGAACATTAACAAACAGCACGTTTGGTAGGTTTGTCGGCGTTCGGGGCCTGGCCGGACGGCTGCGGCCGCGCTCCGCCCGTCGCCGTAGGCGTCGGCTCCGGTGGACAACAAACCAGGCAGATGGTTTGGTTCGAGGCTGGTCAGGCCTCGGTGGGCACGGGTGATTCCTGCCGGCGGCGCTCTACTTCCTCGACCACCCGGGCACCCCGGTCGGGCGCGGTGTCCAGCCGGATCAGGGCTGCGGGAGTGGCTATGGCCGGCAGTACGTGGTTGTAGAGGACCGAGATCCGGTCGTTGAGATCGGTCCAGTCGGAGACCACCTCGGACATGAACTGGGTCCCGATCCAGGCCCCGAGGAAGCATTCGGCGGTCTCGCGCGGGTCGACGTGCGGCAGCACCTCGCCGCGCTCCTTGGCCTCCACGAGCTTGTCCGTCACCAGCTCGGTCCAGGCGGGCCAGGCGCTGCCGAACAGGGAGCGCCCCTGGAGGTCGGCGGAGAGCCGTATGCCGGCGAGGAGGATGACCTCCTTGGGGATCCGGTGGGCCAGCGTCATGCCGATGTCCACCCACTCCTGGAGCTTCAGCTCGCGCGGCACCCAGTAGTCGTCGCTGATCTGGGCGCCGATCACGCCCCGTGCGAGGGCTTCCTTGGAGTCGAAGTGGAAGTACAGGGCGCCCTTGGTGACTCCGGCCCGCTCAAGGATCTCGGAGATCGTGGCTGCCGTGTACCCGCGCTCCGCGAAGACCGCGGCGGCGGCCTCGACAACAGCGCGCCGGGTCCGGATCGCACGCTCCTGACGCACCATGGGGACCCCTCCTCGGTCAAAACAAAACCGGACGTGACGTACCTTACCCCAATCGGGGGTCGGTATTTCGGCCGCACAGCGCCGATTCCCGGTCGGTCCCGCCCCGCTTGCGCCCCGGCTCCGCGCCGGTCGCGCGCCGGAGCCCGGGCGTCGGCGCGGGACCTGCGGGGCAGTTCACCAGGCGGTGCGCCCGCCGTCCACGGTAAGTGTGGCACCCGTGACGAAGCTCGCCTTGTCACCGCACAGCCAGGCGGCGGCCTCCGCGACCTCCTCCGGGTCGGCGGCGCGGGCCTGCGGGGCGGAGCGGTAGGCGCGCGCCTCGTTCTCGGGCGACCTGGCGAACCAGTCGTCGATCATCTCCGAGCGGGTCAGCCCGGGGGCGATGGCGTTCACGCGGATGTGGTGCGGGGCGTACTCGACGGCGGCGGCCTTGGTCAGGCCGATCACCGCGTGCTTGGAGGCGATGTAGGGGGCGGCCGTCGAGGAGGCGACCAGCCCGCCCACGCTGCTGGTGTTGACGATCGAACCGCCCCCGCTCTCCAGCATGGCGGTGATCTCGTGCCGCAGGCAGTTCCACACGCCCCGCACGTTGGTCTCGGTGACCCGCTCGTAGTCGGCGTCGCCGATGAGGTGCATCGGGGTCTTCGGCAGGGCGACGCCGGCGTTGTTGAAGGCGGCGTCGAGGCGGCCGTAGCGCTCGACGGTGAACTCGACGGCCCGCCGCACCTCTTCGCCGTCGCGCACGTCCAGGGTGCGGTGGCTCGCCTCGGCGCCCCGGGCACGCAGTTCGCCGGCGAGTTCGCGCAGTCTGTCCTCGCGGCGGGCGGTGAGGACGACGGTGGCCCCCTCCCGGGCGAACACCCGGGCCGCGGCGGCCCCGATGCCGCTGCTCGCGCCGGTGATGAGAACGACCCGGCCCGCCAGTGCGGCCCCCTCCCCCGCGGTCATCCGGTCACCGCGGCTGCGCCGGAGCGGGAGTCGGCGTCCTGCCAGACGGTGCCGAGCCCCGCCTCCCGGTCGAGGGTGCGCAGGCGTTCCTCGTCGATCTCGGCGAGGCCGCCGACCAGGTGCCGGACGCCGAGTTCGCGCATCAGCTCGGGCTGGAAGCCGTGTTCGAAGGTGCTGGGACGGCCGACGAAGGGCACGCGCAGCTGCTTGGCGTGACCGGCGAAGCGGGCGACGTCGTCGATGAAGAGGGCCTGGTGGTAGTCAAGGCCGAAGCGGTCCCGGACGATCTCCCGGATGCCGGGGCGGAATTCGTCGGTGCAGATGTAGTGCGGGGCGGTGAACAGGTGCTCCCAGGCACCGAGATGACGGCGGAAGTGGGTCTCGTCGAGTCCGCCGTAGCAGATGACGTCCAGGCCCAGGCCGCGCAGCCGGTGCAGGAGTTCCTCGGCGCCGTCGAGGGTGTGGACGGGGTGGTCGCGCAGGTAGTGCTCGCGCTCGGCGAAGTAGTCGGCGATGGCCTCCTGCTCGCTCACCCCGGCGCCGGTCTCCTCCAGCAGCACCTTCGCGGCCGCGATCCTGGACTGCGAGAAGAGCCGCTGTTCCAGCTCCCGGGTGTACGCGCCGCCGTACTTGAGGACGAGCCGGTGCAGGACGGGGCTGAAGCTGTCGTCGAGCAGGACGCCGTCGATGTTGACGGCGGCGAGGCGCAGGGTGCGCAGTGGTTCCATCGGGTCTCCCTCTCCCAGGCCGTTCGACAATCATGCAGGGGCTGTCGAGGCGGAGCGGGGTCCAGGTGCCGCGACGGACGGGTCAACTCCCCGCGGCATGGCGAAAAGAAACCGCCGGCCATGTTTCCGCGAAGGCGGCAGGGGCCCTGGTTCCATCGACAACGAGCCGTCGACATCCACCAGTTAGTCCTTATTTCGCCGTGCCTTCGTCGTGGTTGAGCGCAAAAATACTTGGCCAAACCACCACTGAGCGGAGTCGTGCATGGATCGAGTCGAACCACACTTGGTGAATCCTTTACCTAGTGGCCGACCCGAGAAAACCGGTAGGTTCGTATCTTATAGGCGTCGAACAGAGCTTCAAGCCAACGAAGAGCTTTCCGACGGGGGGTCGTCGATGAGTGTGTCCGCAAGCGAGATCGGGGTCGGTCTGCCCGTACTGCCTCGGCTGACCACCACGGTCCCCAAGGAGTACGTCCACCGCGCGTCCCTCGCCGAGGTGTTCCTCACCGGCTGTACCGCCCAGGACGACGGGCTGCGGTTCTCCCTCACCGGGCAGTGGCCCCGCGCCCACACGTTCTTCAACAGCGCCGACGGTTCGAGCCATGACCCGCTCCAGGCCGCCGAGACCTTTCGGCAGGCCGGCATGTTCGTGACGCACGCGGAACACGGCGTGCCGCTCGGCCACCACTTCGTCCTGTGGTCGCTCAGCTGTCACACCCGTCTGGAGCGGCTGCGGATCGCCTCCCGCCCCACCGACTTCCAACTCGACGTGACCTGCCCGGACTCGGTACCTGGCGGCCGGGCGTCCGCGCGCCGGATGGGCATCGGTTTCACCCTGCGCCGGGACGGCGTGCCCGTGGCCCACGGCGAGGGGCGGTACTCCATCGTCACACCGCCCGTCTACGCCCGGCTGCGCGCCAACCGCCCGGAGAAGCAGGAGGTTTCGGTCGGGCCGGCCGTCGCGGCCGGGCCGATGCGGCCGGCCGCCGTGGGCCGCACCTCCCCGGCCGACGTGGTGCTGACGGCGACGGACGCGCCGGACCGCTGGCTGCTCACCCCGGACCTGGACCACCCGATCCTGTTCGACCACGGCGGCGACCACCTGCCCGGCATGGTCCTGATGGAGGGCGCCCGCCAGGCCGCCTGCGCCGCGCTGGCGCCCCGTGCGCTGATCCCGGCGAGCACGTCCACGTCGTTCAACCGCTATGTCGAACTGGACAGCCCCTGCTGGATCGACGTCACGGGGGTGACGGCGGGCGACGACGGTACGGCGACCGTCGACGTCGTCGGCGTGCAGGACGGCGAGGTCGTCTTCACCTCCACGGTCAGCGGGCCGGTCGTCCAGGCCTGACACGGGGGGGCACCGCTGCGGCACGCATCCGCCGCCGGACCCCTTCGCTGGAGTCCGGCGGCGGATGTCCCACGTGTCAGCGACGGTGGCTGAAGGCGTGCCGGTCGTTCACGGCCGGGCGGACGAAGGCGTGCCGCTCCTCCGCCGGACGGTGCGCGAAGGCGTGCCGCTCGTCCGCCGGACGATGGGCGAAGGCGTGCCGCTCGTCCGCCGGACGGTGCGGGAAGACGTGCCGCTCGTCGGCGTCACGGCGGTGGTGCAGGCCCCAGGAGGCGGAGTCGACGTAGCGCCCGCGGTCGTTGCGCAGGGTGGCGGTGTCGGCGTCGCGGTTCCACACGGAGGAGCGGCGGTCCTGGTACAGGTCCGTGCGGGTGTCCCGGCCCTCCCCGGTGTGGACGCGGACCGTGGCGCCGCCCTCCAGCCGGTAGTGGCGGAAGGTGTAGCTGTGGCCCTCGGCGTCCGACAGCGACCAGCCGCTGAGGTTCACGTCCCGCCGCGAGGTGTTGGTGACGTCCACCCACTCCCGGTTCAGGGCGCGGGCGGAGAAGACCGCACGGCCCTGCAGGTCGTGCTGTACGGCACTGATGACGACCGCGTCGCGGTGCGGCAGCGCGGGGCGGGCGGCGGTCGCCGCGGCCGGCAGGGCCGTGACGCCCACCAGGGCGGCCGCCACGGCGGCGGCGGAGCCGAGACGGCGGACGGTCGCGGAAACGGAAACGGACACGTGGTCCCCCTTCGCGGGGTTCGAGCACACCCCGGCCGCGTACGGCACGAAGCCGCAGGCCGCACGGGGTGCGTGGGGCGAGATGGCGACCGGACGGCCGCGCAGCCACACCCTGCGCCCCGGCCGGGCGCGGACCGGGCGCCACACGGCGCCTATTACGGATCCTTCGCTTTCCTATGACTCTCGGATGTAACGTCCATTTATTAGTTGAATGCGGCGATTTGACACCCCATCAACCCCTTTCGCCCCGCAGGCAACGGCCTCGCGCACCATCCGCCCGACGGGCGAACAACGCCCGGCTCACCCGAAAGTGAGTAACAGTCGGCGGCCGATCGGCCCCACAGGGAGAAGCCGATCTTCCGGGCGTCACGAGGAATTTCCAAACTGGTTAGTAACAAGGGGGGTTCGGAAGAAAGCGTTTGCCGCTACGTTTTGGCGTGCCTCATTGGCATGCCCACAACCCTCAGCGCACACCCTCCCCGTAGGAGACACCCCCATGCGCAGACTCGTTGCCTGTCTGGCGGCCGCGGTCGCCGCTCTCGGCGGGCTCACGGCGACGGCCACCCCGGCCGCGGCGGCCGGCTCGGGCACGTTCAGCGTGCTCACGTACAACGTCGCCGGGCTTCCGGAAGGCCTGTCGAGCGCCCCCACCCCGCGCGACACCAGCACCACGGCGATCGGCACGCGCATCGCGCCGTACGACATCGTCAACGTCCAGGAGGACTTCAACTACCACGCGTACCTGTACTCCACCGACACCCACCCCTACCGCACCGCGACCAGCGGCGGCGCGGGCATCGGCAGCGGGCTCAACACCGTCTCCAACTACGCCTGGGACGGGGACGACTTCGAGCGCGTCGGCTGGAACTCCTGCCAGATCGACTCCGGCGACTGCCTCACGCCGAAGGGCTTCACCTTCATGCGCGAGCGGCTCGCCGAGGGCGTCTACGTCGACTTCTACAACCTGCACACCAACGCGGGCACGAACGACGGCGACGAGGCCTCCCGGGCCGACAACCTCAGCCAGCTGACCTCGTTCATCAGCACCCACTCGGCCGGCAACGCGGTGGTGGTGATGGGCGACACCAACACCCGCTACACCCGCACCGCCGACACCATCGCCGAGTTCGCGTCGAACAACGGGCTCACCGACGCCTGGGTGCAGCTGATCCGCGGCGGCAGCGCGCCGGCCAAGGGCAGCGACGCGCTGGTCTGCGACCAGTCCGGGGCGACCGTGCCCAACACCTGCGAGGTCGTCGACAAGGTCCTGTACCGCAGCAGCAAGCTGGTGAACCTGAGCGCGACCTCGTACAACAACGAGCACGCCAAGTTCCTGACGTCCGACGGGCTGATGCTCTCCGACCACGACCCGATCACGGTCGGCTTCTCCTGGTCCCAGAACGCCGACTTCCAGCTGAGCGACCAGTTCGGCGGTCCGCACGGCGACTACTACCAGGACATCGACAAGGTGGCCGCGGGCGCCCGCGCCACCACCATCGCGCTGCGCTCCGGCTCCCGCGTCGACCAGGTCGGCATCACCCTCGCCGACGGCACGACGCTCACCCACGGCGGCACCGGCGGCACGGCGTCCTCACTGACGCTGGGCAGCAGCGAGTACGTGACGACGGCGTACCTGTGCGAGGGCAAGTACAACAACACCACCCGCATCTTCTACGCGAAGTTCACCACCAACCTGGGCCGCACCCTCGCCGGAGGTGCGACGACCTCGGACTGCGTGACCCGCACCGCGCCGTCGGGCTGGCAGATCGCCGGCTTCCACGGCCGCTCCGGCGACGAGCTGGACAAGGTCGGCTTCATCTACACGAAGCGCTGACCACGCCCGGCCGGACGGCGGACCGATCATGACGTCCGCCGCCCGGCCGGAGCCGGCGGCCCATCGGCTCGGAGGGAGCGGCACGCCGGCCCGGAGCGAGCGGCGCGTCGGCGATGATGGCCCCATGGCCGCCATGGACCTCCGCATCGACGCCACCGACCTGCCCGGCGCCCGGAGACAGCGATCTCCGCGCGTACCGCGACATCCATGTCGCCGTGCAGCGCCGCAACCGCCCCGCCGAACTGCTCGACCCGCAGCCCGGCGACGCCGTCTCCGCGTCCTGGACCCTGCCGTGCACCACGGCGGTCTCCGCCGCCGGCGTCGACATCAAGGGGCCCTACGTCCAGGGCGGTCCCGGCGGCCGGTTCGTCTACCTCTCCTGGGGGTCCGTGGGCGCCGGGGGCGCCTTCACGATGTTCCGCCGGGCCAAGCTGATGCTCGACGCCGTGCCCGGCGCGGTCGCCGGGGCGGCGGCGCGCGAGGGGCTGCTCGTCGGCCGGCTCGGGCTGACCGACGCGCGGGGCATGCCGCTGTGCGCACGGGTCGTACCGCCTGCCGTCGTCTGGAGTGCCGGGAGCGGTCCTCAGCCGAGTGCCTCGCGGTAGTCGGCGAGCGCGGTCTCGGTGTCCGCCAGCGGGAAGCGGGCGCCGAGGTGGCCGTCGGGACGGACGACGAAGCCGGTGGGACCGTCGGGGCGGTAGAGGCGGGCGAACTCACCTGCCGTGTCGCGGTATTCGGGGACGAGGGGCACGTGGGTGCCGTCCTCCGCGCGGATGGCCAGGACGTCCCAGCCGGGGGCGAGGACGGCTTTGATCACGTCGGTGGGGTCCGCCGCGTAGAGCAGCACGACGTGGTCCGGGCGGTCCCGGAGGATGTCGAGCAGGCGCAGCGGGTACGCGGCGACCGGTGTGGTGAGACCGGCGCAGTCCGGGGCCCGGTCGCCGGGTTGCGGGACGTCCGCGGGGCCGTAGGGGGCGGTGGCGAGGGGGCCGCCCCGGTAGCCGACGAGGAGCTGGGCCTCGCGGAGCAGGACGGTCCGCGGGTCGTCGGGGTCGGCCGCCGTTCCGTGCACGGTGCGGCGCACGGTACGGCCGACGACCTCCTCGCCGACCGGGCGGCGCTCGGCGTCGTAGCTGGCGAGCAGGGCGGGACCGGCCTCGCCGCGCAGGACGAGGGCGAGTTTCCAGGCCAGGTTGCAGGCGTCCTGGATGCCGGTGTTCATGCCCTGGGCGCCGATCGGCGGATGGATGTGGGCGGCGTCGCCCGCGACGAAGACGCGGCCCTCGCCGTAGCGGTCGACGATGCGGTGGCTGATCCGGAAGACGGAGGACCAGCGCAGCTGGGAGAGGGTCGCGGGCCGGGGCGCGAGGCGGTCCACGACCTCCTGGAGGTCGGGCAGCTCGGGCAGCCTCCGACCGCTCAGCGGACCGTGCGCCACCGCGTCGGCGCCGTCGGTGTCGTCGGCGGAGAGTCCGGGGAGCTCCGAGAGTTCCGGCGGGACCCGCATCGACATGCGGTAGCGGCCCGGTCCGGGCAGCGGGATGCAGACCAGCAGGTCGTCCGTGGCGCCGTCGGCGCCACGGTGCTCGGACCGGACGGCGTAGCCGGCCGGCAGGTCCCAGTCGGCCACCACGTCGCCGAGCATGTACTCCTCGGTGAAGGCCCCGCCGGGGAAGTCGAGGCCGAGGCCCTTGCGGACCGTGCTGTGCGCCCCGTCGCAGCCGACGAGGTAGCGGACCCGCACGTCCTCCTCCGCCCCGGCGGCGCTGCGCAGCCGGACGGTGACGCCGTCCGCGTCCTGGGCGAAGGAGAGCAGCTCGGTGCCGCGTTCGACGGCCGTCCCGAGCCCGTTCAGGTACTCCTCGATGATCCGCTCGACCTCGTACTGCGGCAGCGCGGCGAAGCCGTACGGCACCTCGGGCGGCAGTGTCAGCTCGACCCGGGCGGTCTCCTCGCCGTCGACGTAGTTCAGCTGCCCGCGCAGCGGCACGGCCTGCTCGACGACGGTGCGGGCCAGGCCCATCCGGTCCCAGAGCTCGATGGTGCGCGGCTGGATACCGACGGCCCTGGCGTACGGCAGCCGGGCCGGGAGCCGCTCCACGAGGCGGCAGCCCGCGCCGTGCCGGCGGAGTTCGGCGGCGGCGCTCAGCCCGACCGGGCCGGCGCCCACGATCAGGACGTCGGTTGTGTGCGTCACGGGTGTCTCCCAGCAGGTGGCCCCGGACCTGTTCCGTCCCTCCATGGTCGCCCCGGCGCGGACGGGCGGCGAGCCGAGGCGCCGTCGCGGGCGCCGAGTGCCGGCGCCGGCGCTCGGCGCGACCTGGCGGCCGGGGCCCGTGGCATCGCGGTGGTGGGACCGGCGGTGCAGCTGGAACCGGACGCACAGGCGGTCAGAGGCCGGTGCCCTGGATGCCGTCCAACGCCTCCGCGTTCTCCTTGAACCACTCGGCCTCGCCGCCGGGGTGCGGGAGGATGAGGCCGTACTCCATGGTGATGTCCGAGTCGATCTCGTTGAGGCCGGACAGGACCTGCTTCGGGGACACCCCGGCGATCTCCGAGTACGCCGCGGTGATGCTCCTGATCAGGTTCTGCTTGGCCGCCAGTGTCCGGCCGGCCCGGATCGACCCCTGGATCCCGGAGATCCCGTGGTCGGGTTCACCGGCGCTGTAGGCGACGCCCTCCGGCAGCTCGTTGAAGAAGACGTGCACGAACACCGCGGGCGCGCCGGTGAACTCGACGTGCGCGTCGGTGAACGCCTTCGCGATCCGCTGCCGCTGCTCGGTGCCGAGCAGCCCCCTGGGCGACGAGACGTGGTAGATGGGCACGGGTGTGACTCCTGACGGTAGGCCGGACCGCGGTGCTCGCGCCGGATCAGTCGGCAGTGGCGAGGAACGCCTCCACGTCGGCGGCGAACTCGGTGTGGTGCTGGAAGAGGAACCCGTGCGCGGAGTCGGGATAGATCTTCACGCGCGCGTGCGGGACCAGGCCGGCTATGAGGTACGAGTAGTGCGGCAGGATCATCGGGTCGCTGTCGCCGTTGGCCACGAACACCGGCATGCGCAGCGCGCCGAGGCGCTCCAGCGAGCCGTGGTCGGGGACGCCCCAGCCGCACACCGCGTCGTACTGCGCCTGGCGGGTGGCCCATGAGGTGGCCTCGTCGCGGTCCTGCTGCCTGCCGAAGATGCGCTGCAGGAACTCCTTGGCGGCCTGCTGGCTGGTCCCGGACGGGGCGAAGAACACCTTGAGGTAGGCGTCCGCCGTCGGCTCGGGGGCGCCGGTCGCCTCGATGACCTCCGGCGCCCAGCCGTGCATGCCCGCGGCACCGCGCGGTGCGGAGGACGCGAGGACGAGCGAGCGGATGGCGTCCGGGCGGGTCAGCGCGATCTGCTGGGCGACGAAGCTCCCGATGGAGAAGCCGAGCAGGTCGGCCCGGCCCAGGTCGAGCGCGTCCAGGAACGCGAGGGCGTCGCGGGCCATCTGCTCGATGGTGTCGGGCGTACGGCCGGTGGTGCCGCCCACACCGGCGTTGTCGAACGTCACCACCCGCCGGGCGCCGGACAGCGCGTCGACGAGCGCGGGGTCCCAGTTGTCGAGATTGCCGCGGAAGTGCTGCAGCAGGACCAGCGGCACCCCGTCGCCGCCGGTGTCCCGGTAGGCGTAGTCGATGCCGTTGCCCGCGCTGACCACTCGGTTCGGCAGCGCCGCGTAGGAACCGGTCATTGATGTGCTCCTGTCCTGCTTCCGTACATGTGTCGAGGCCTGGCTCGCCGCAACAGGGGGCCTCGCGCAGTGTCGGTCTGCCGACGGCCGCCGGTCTCTCACGCGAATGGGTGAGGGGTTCCGGTGCCTTACGCTCCCTCACCCGCGCGCTGGACCGGCAGGGTCAGGACGATGCGGGCGCCCCCGGGGGCGGTCCGGGGGGCCTGCGCGGTGAGTGTTCCCCCGTGCGCCGTCGCGATGTCACGGGCGATGGCGAGGCCGAGGCCGGTGCCGCCCTCGTCGCGGGTGCGGGCGTCGTCGAGACGAGTGAACCGGTCGAAGACCCGCTCACGGTCCGGTCCGGGGATGCCGGGACCGTCGTCGCGGACCTCCACGAGCAACGCCTGCCGGGTGTGGCGCACCTCGACGGTCACCGTGCTGTGCGCGTACCGCAGGGCGTTGTCCAGGAGGTTCGTGAAGAGCCGGGCGAGCGCCGTACGACTGCCCAGCACCGTCTCCGCCGCCTCGGCGTCCGCGGCGGTGTCGGCGTCCGCGTTCGCGTCGGTGTCGGCGTTCGCGTCGGTGTCGGCGTTCGCGTCGGTGTCGGCGTTCGCGGCGGCGGCCGGATCGGTGACGAGGACGACGACGGGCCGGTGCGGGTACCGCTCCGCGACGGTCCGCCGCAGCAGGTCGGTCACGGACAGCGGCTGCAGCCGCAGCGGCTGACGCGCGTCCAGACGGGCCAGGAGCAGCAGGTCGGCGACGATCTCCTCCAGCCGCGTGGTGTCGCGCAGGGCTTCGCTGCCGACGGTGCGCCATTCGGCGTGGTCGGGGCGGGCCATGGCCAGCTCCAGACGGACCTTCAGGGTGGTGAGGGGGCCGCGCAGTTCGTGCGAGGCGTCCGAGGTGAACGTCCGCAGCCGGCCGACGGCACGCTGGAGCTGGTCAAGCGTGGTGTTCATCGTCTCCGCCAGCAGGGCGACTTCGTCGCCGGAGCCGGGAACGGGGACGCGGTTGTGGAGACTGTGCGCGGAGATGTCGGCGAACTCGGCCCGGATGGTCTCCACCGGTCGCAGCGCCCGGCCCATGGCGTACCAGGTCAGGCCCGCGACCAGCACCACCAGCAGGGCGGTGCAGGGGACGAGGGCCCAGGTCAGCGTGGTGACGGCGGTGCTCGCCGGAGCGAGATCGGGGAACGCCTGCACCAGGACGGTCCCGCTGTCCGTGCCGACACTGGCACTGGCACCGCCCGGTCCCGTCGGGGTGGTCGCCGACGGCTCGGAGGGCGACGCGGTCTCCAGGAGGACGTCCGGCAGGGCCGCCTTCACGTCGGCCGGCGGCGTGCCGGAGCCGAGCCGGCGGGCGGCCTCCTCGACGTGGTTGCGGGCCGCGGTGCCGGCGGAGTCGACGAGGTTGGTGCGCACGGCGTAGAGCAGGACCACCGAGCAGGCGGCGAGGGCGAGGCCGGCGACCAGTGCGACGGCCGCCGTGGCACGGCCCCCCACCGTCCTCGGCCACAGTCTCGGCCGCCGCCCGCCTTCGCGGTCAGGCTCCGTCGGAGCGGAGCCGGTAGGCCCCGCCGGGCACGGTTTCGATGCTCGCCCGGCCGAACGGCCTGTCGATTTTCCGGCGCAGCGCACTGACGTAGACCTCCACGATGTTCGGGCCGCCCTCGTAGGCGCTGTCCCAGACCTGTTCGAGGACGTCGGCCTTGCTGACGGCGACGTCCGGGGTGGCCGCGAGCAGGGCCAGGACGCCGAACTCGCGGGGGGTGAGGGCGATGTCGGTGTCCGCGCGGCGGCAGCGGCGGGCGCCGGTGTCGATCTCCAAGTCGCCGAAGTGCCGGACGATCTGCCGCTCCGGCCGTGCCCGGCGTATCAGGGCGTGCAGCCGGGCGGTGAGGACGACGAAGGAGAAGGGTTTCGTCAGGTAGTCGTCGGCCCCGGTGTCCAGCCCTTCCGCCTCGTCGTACTCGCCGTCCTTCGCGGTCAGCATCAGGATCGGGGTGTTGTCGCCGGACGCACGCAGGTGGGCGCAGACCTTGTAGCCGTTCAGGCCGGGCATCATCACATCGAGAATGATCACGTCGTAGGTGTCGGCTGCCGCCTTGGCGATACCGGCCAGGCCGTCGTTCGCGGTGTCCACCGCGAAGCCCTGTGAGCGAAGGCCCTGTCTGAGCAGTTCGACGAGTCGGATGTCGTCGTCCATGAGCAGCACGCGCATGCCCCTACCTTGCCCGACCGGAGGCGCGGGGCGCTGAAGAGGATCTTCAGCACGCTCAGCGGTCCTTCAGCCGCCACCGGTGAGAGTCGGTCCGTACCCACCCGGCGGGACCGGGGCCGGGCCGGACCCGGCGTGCCGCGTCCCCGACTCTTCTCAGGGAGCTGACTTCATGAACATGCAATGGCGCAGGATGGCACGCCGGCGGAGCGTGGTGGCGGCAGGCGCGGTGGCCGTGGTCCTCGCTTCCGGCGGTGTCGCCGCCGCGGCGGCCTCCGGCGGGGGCGGCACGGACGGGGGGTCCACCCTCACCCGGGTGTCCGGTGGGCCGGCCCACGTGGAGCCGGCCGGTCCCGCACCGGTCACCGACGGCATCCGGCTCACCGAGGTGCCCGGCGCGCAGCCGCAGGACGTGCAGCCCGCGGATCCGCCGACTCCGGTGGACGGCGTCCCCGTCGTTGTCGGCGACGAGGGGGACACGGTTCTGCAGCCGTAGGCGGGGCCTCCCGGCCGGCCCTGCGGGGCCGGCCGGGAGCAGCCCGGAAACTCGCCGTCGCGTCCTGGGAGAGCCTCACGATCGCCGACCCGCCGGTCCCGTCATAGCGTGGAAGTGCACCGATCGGCCACCAGCCCAACGGAGTGATTCCCATGGACGAGAGCCGGACCGAGCGGAACAAGGCCGTCGTTCTCGAGTTCCTGACGACTGCGTTCAGTTCCAAGGACTTCGCTTCGCTGGACCGGTACGTGCACCCGGACTACGTCCAGCACAACCCCTTCATCCCGCCGGCCAAGGCCGGACTGCGCGGGTTCATCGCCGGGCTGCCCGACGACACCCGCTACGAGCCGGGCGCGATCATCGCCGAGGGCGACCTGGTGATGGTGCACGGCCGCTACTCCGGCGGTCCCGACAAGCCCCTCCTCGGAGTCGACATCTTCCGCTTCGAGGACGGCCTGGTGGTGGAGCACTGGGACGTCCTGCAGAACGAGGTCGACGCGCAGGAGACCGTCGCGGGAAACCCCATGTTCACCAACCCGCAGACGAGCCCGACCTGACCGGTCGGCACGCACGGGCCGACACGGGCCGACACGGGCCGGGTGTCCTGGGCGGGGGTCATCCGCGGTGGTCCTCCAGGGACGGGACCGGCGACCCGTTCCGAGGGGCCGAGGGACTCAAACCCGGCCTGCCCGGTCCTGCCGAGCCGCATGGCAAGCGCTGCCTGTTCAGTCCATCGAACGATGGCCGGGGAACGGGCCGCCCGGCCGCATGGTCCGTGCGTTGACCACCGATGGTTTTAGTTGAGCTTTGCACCATTTCGGAGAAACCGCTTCACTCAAACACCGGCCGAAACCGATCGCTGGGTGTTAGAACTTGGCCACAGAACGTCGGGCTGCGCACAGCCCTGCACGCCATCCCTGTTGTGAAGTGGGACGACCTTGTCCAAGTCCAGACCTCTGACCGGCAACTGGCCCGTCGCAAGACGCCTCCAGGCCATTCTGCTGATCCCGGTGCTCGTCGCCCTCGGCCTCGGCGGCATCCGGGTGAAGAACTCGGTCGACACGCTGAGCGATGCCAACGACGCGGTGCACGTGGCCGAGTTGGTGCAGGCGGCCAACGCCTACGCCAGTGACGCGATCAACGAGCGCGACGTGTCGGTCATCCCCTTGCTGGAGGGCAAGCGGAACGCGCCCGCCGTGGTGGCGGCCCGCAAGGTCACCGACGCCGACGCGCAGGCGTTCGACGCGGCGGTGGCCCGGGCGCCGAGGACCGCGGGCCTCACCCGGCGGATCGAGCTGGTGCGGGCGGGCGAGAAGCAGCTGGCGGCGGTACGGGCCAACGCCTTCTCGGCCAAGTCGACGGGGGTGCAGACGGAGGAGAGCTACCACGCCGTGCAGCACCCGCTGATGGAGATCTCGAACGAACTGGGCTTCGGCAGCAACAACCAGGCGAGTTTCGGGCGCACCCTGTACGCCATCTCCCTGACCCAGGCGGCCGAGTCCCTGGTGCGCGCCATCGGCACGCACCTGCTGGTCGAGGACCGCGACACGCTCGCCGAGGGCGAACTGCAGACCCAGCTCGGCTCGTTCAGCTCCTACGCCTACCTGGAACAGGTGGGCCTGCAGGAGTACGCGGGCGCCGGTACCGCCGGGGACATGACCCGGCTGCGGACGGCACTGGCGGACGCGCAGAAGAAGGGGGCGCAGCAGACGGCCAAGGCCGCCGAGGAGGCGAAGGCGGCCGGACAGACCTTCGTGACACCGCCGGCCCTGACGAAGATGATCAGCGAGATCGCCGGCGGGACGCCGACCGAGCAGCTGGCCGCCCAGGGGATCACGCCCGAGTCGTTCTTCGCCGCGTCCGCGCTCGCCTTCGACGCCTACCGCGGTATCGAGGTCCATCTCACCGATACCGCCCTCGCCAACGCGCGGAGCATCGCCGCCGACGCCCGCCGGGACGCGATCACCAACGGCTCCGTCGCGCTCGGCGCCGTGCTCGCGGCCGTCCTCCTCGCCGCGTGGGTGGCCCGCTCGATGAGCCGGGGCATGCGCAGGCTCAGCGCCTCGGCGATCGAGATCGCCGAGCAGCGGCTGCCCGCGGTGATCACCCAGCTGTCGCACGCCGTCCCCGGCCAGGTGGACACCGGGGTCGCGCCGATCCCGATCACCACCACCGACGAGATAGGCGAGGTCGCCCGCGCCTTCGACCATGTGCACCGGGAGGCGGTCCGGCTGGCCGCCGAACAGGCCCTGCTGCGCGGCAACGTCAACACGATCTTCACCAACCTGTCCCGCCGCAACCAGTCGCTGATCGAGCGCCAGCTCGCCCTGATCACCGACCTGGAGGAGCGCGAGGCCGACCCGGAGCAGCTGGCGAACCTGTTCAGGCTGGACCACCTGGCCACGCGCGTGCGCCGCAACGGCGAGAACCTGCTGGTGCTGGGCGGCGAGCGCCCCACCCAGCAGTGGGACCACCCGCTCCCCCTGGTCGACGTCATCCGGGCGGCGGCCTCCGAGGTGGAGCAGTACGAGCGGATCGAGCTGGCGGGCGTCCCGGAGGCGGAGATCCACGGCCGCGCCGTCACCGACCTGGTGCACCTGCTCGCCGAGCTGCTGGAGAACGCCACCTCGTTCTCCTCACCGCGCTCGACGGTCCGGGTCACGGCGACCCGGCTGCCGGACACCCGGATCATGGTGGAGATCCACGACCAGGGCATCGGCCTGGTCCCCGAGGACTTCGCGCTGATCAACCACAAGCTGGCGAACCCGCCGACCGCCGACGCCGACGTCTACCAGTACATGGGCCTGTTCGTGGTGGGCAGGCTCGCCGACCGGCACGGCATCCGGGTCCAGCTGCGGCCGGCCGCCGGGGAGTCCGGCACGACCTCGCTGGTCATGCTCCCGTCCACCGTCACCTGGCTCAGCGGCACCGAGTCCGACGCCGACACACTGGCGCTCGCGGCCGTCAGGGCACGCACCACGCCCGGACTGGCGGCCCTGCTCGCGGGCGGGCCCGCCGACCCGTTCGGCGCGCACGAGGCGTGGGACGACGGCATCCCGGCACCCGGCCCCACGGCCACGTCCGGCAGGGCGTCCGGCACGCCGGCCGCCACCGCCCCTGCTCCGGCTCCCGCTCCCGCTCCCGCCGGAACCCCTGCCGTCGGCACCCCCGGCTCCGCATCCGCCGCCGGCGCTGCTACTCCCGCCGTCCCGGGGCCCGTCGGCCCCGGCCCCGCCGAGCCGTCCGGTCGTCCCCGTCGGGCGTCGAAGCGCGGCCGTCGCGCCGGCAAGGACGGCTGAGCCCCGGCACCGGGGTCAGGGCGGCCGCGCCGGGCGCAGGGCCCGCACCACCGCCCAGACGACGGAGATGAACGGCACGGCCACGACGGCGCCGATCACCCCCGCGACGATGCTGCCCGCGATCACGGACACGGCGACGACGAGGGGGTGCAGCCGCACCGCCCAGCTCATCACCAGCGGATGCAGCACATGCCCTTCCAGCTGGCCGATGACGACGATGAGGACGAGGACGGCGGCGGCCGTGAGCGGGCCCCGCCCGGCCAGCGCCACCACCGTGGCCACGCTCAGCGCGACCGGGGAGCCGACCAGCGGGACGAACGCGGCGAAGAACTCCAGCAGGGTGAGCGGCAGCGCGAGCGGCACCCGCAGCACGACCAGGGCGATGCCGACGAGGACGGCGTTGGCGGCGGCCACGATGATGATGCCGCGGGTGTATCCCGCGAACGTCCGCCAGGCCGCCTGCCCCGCCCGGTCCCAGGCGTCGCGGGCGCCGGCCGGCAGCAGTTCGCTGCTCGTCCAGGCCCACAGCCGTTCGCCGGAGTGGATGAAGAAGACCGAGGTGAAGAGCGCGAGCGCGCCGCCGGTGACCAGTTCGACGAGGGTGCCGAAGCCGCTGAGCGCGCGGCTCGCCAGGTTGGAGCGGTGGGACTGGATGTAGTCCACGATCTGCTGCTGGAGGTGCGACAGGGCGCCCGGCCCGAGCCGGAAGGGCGGGCGCCGCAGCCAGACCTCGATGCGGTGGATGCCGCCGCGGAACTCGTCGGCCAGTGTCGCCGACTCCTGCGCGACCGCGTTGCCCACCAGGGCCAGCAGGCCGAAGAACAGGCAGATGCTGCCGACCAGGCTCACCGCCACGGAGAGCGGTCTGGGGAGCCACCTGGCCAGCAGGTCGGCGAGCGGGCGCAGCACCGAGGTGACGACCAGGGCCAGGAACACGGCGACGGCGATCAGCTGGAAGCGGCCGAGGACGACGAAGACGCCGTAGACGACGACGCCGACCGCGATGAGCCGCCAGGCGTAGGCGGCGGCGATCCGCAGGGCGGGGACGACGACCGCGCCGACGGAGGCGGCGGCGCGCGGGTCGCGGGGCCGTCCGGGGATCCGGGTCGCGCGTGCGGTCCGGCGGTCCGGTGCCGGGGCGTGGGCCCGGCGCGCGCGGCCCCGCCCGGCCGCCGGCCCGCCCGCACCCGCCACCGTGCCTCCCGTTGCCGGCCTCACTCACCTCTCATGCACGTTAGGGGCATTTCGGGCGGCGGGCGGGTTGCGGTGGGCCAAGGGGGTCAGTGCGCGGCCGTCTCGGAGACGGCGGTGCGGACGGCCCGTTCCACCAGGTTCACGCCGTCCGGCATGGACGCGTTGCCGTTGGAGAGGACCGCGACGAGGTAGTGGTGCCCGCCGGTCGTGATGCGTCCGATGCTGTTGATGTCCCACAGTCCGGTCGTGGTGCGCATGAGCCAGCCGTTCTTCAGCGCCCACCCCTGGTCGGCGGCGGCCGAGACACCCCAGGACTGGCCGGCGGAGATCTCGCTCATCAGGGTGCCGATACGGTTCCGGGACGCCGCGTCGAGGGGCGTGGGGCCGGTGCCGAAGATCGCGCGCAGCAGTCGTATCTGATCGGCAGCGGTGGTCCGGGTGAGCCCCCAGAGGCCGCCGGGGCCGCCCTGGGTCGAGGTGAGACCGAGCCGCTTGTTGGCCGTCGCCAGGCCGGGGGCCTCGCCGATGGCCCGCCACAGGGCGGTGGCCGCGGTGTTGTCGCTGTTGCGGATCATCACCTCGGCCTCGGCGCTCTCCCGGGTGGTGAGGGCGCGCCCGTGGTCCCGCGCGTGGAGCAGCATGGCGGCGAGGATGTCGACCTTGACGATGCTCGCCGTGTCGTACGGCGTGTCGTCGCCGTAGACGGCGGGCGCCGCGCCGGTGCCGTCCAGGTCGAGGACGGCGGCGGTCACCTGGGCCGCGCCCGGCGCCCCGACCGCGGTGCGGAAGGCGACGGAGCCGGAACCTGCTTCGGCCGCCATGGCCGCCGGCGCGGCTCCGGCGAGGAGGGTCACCACCGTGGCCACGACGGACAGGGTTCGGTTGAGCATGGCGGGAACCTTCGCAGTGAGGGGGACACAGAGCAGCGAACGTAGACAAAATGTCCGTCCCGCGACATGACGGCCGCCACGACCGGACCGGTTACGGGCCGAATGTGAGGAGGACAACAGGGCCGGCTGTGAGCGGAACGACAGCGCCTCGCACGAGGCGTGTCTTCCGGTTTACGGAACGTGAATTCCGCATGCCTCATCCGGCTCCGTCCGGGGGAAGAATGAGGTCGGAGTGACAGGACCTGGCCCCTGGGAGGTGCCATGAGCACATCGGCGGAACCGCGGGTGAGCGGTCTGGAGGTCCGGTCCATCGACTACGTGCCGCTGGACGAGCGGCACGGCAAGCTGTGGCATCTGGGTCCGCTGTGGTTCATGTCCAACGCGCAGATCGCCACCCTGGCCGTGGGGCTGATCAGCATCACGGAGGGCGGCAACCTGATCTGGTCGCTGCTGGCGATCGTCGCGGGCACGCTGATCGGCACGTTCTTCATGGCGTTCCACTCGGCACAGGGGCCGCAGCTGGGACTGCCGCAGATGATCCAGTCCCGCCCGCAGTTCGGCTACGTCGGGGCGCTGCTGGTGTGGCTGTTCGCGTACGTGCAGTACGCGGGCTTCAACGTGTTCAACACGGTGCTGGCCGGCCAGGCCCTGGACACCACGATCCACGGCGGCGTGAAGCTCTGGGTGATCGTGGTCACCGTCGTCGCGCTGGTCGTGGCGCTGGTGGGGTACGACATCATCCACAAGGCCGAGCGGTTCCTGACCTACACGTTCCTGGTCGTCTTCGGGATCTTCACCATCGGCATCCTGGTGACCCTGCACTATCCGGCGGGCTCCTTCGACCTCGGCGCCTTCAAGGTCACGCCGTTCCTGGCGCAGTTCGGCGTGGTCGCGGGCTACCAGATCAGCTGGGCCATCTACGTCTCGGACTACTCGCGCTACCTGCCGCCGGACGTCACCGTCCGCAAGACGTTCTACTGGACCTACTTCGGCTCGGCGCTGGGCGGCATCTGGCTGATGGTGCTCGGAACGCTGCTGGCCGCCTGGGCGGGCGACAGCTTCGACACGATCCCGTCGATCAACGCCGCCGGCGACAAGGTCTTCGACGGCTTCGGCGCGATCGTCCTGCTGTTCTCCGCGCTGGGCCTGATCTCCGTCACCGCACTGAACATGTACGGCGGCTCACTGACCCTGATCAGTGCCATCGACTCGTTCAAGCGGGTGCGCCCGACCCTGGCCGTGCGCCTGGTCACCCTCGTGGTGACCGCGGCGCTCTCACTGATCGGCGCACTGGCGGCGACGACGAACTTCCTGACGAACTTCAACAACTTCCTGCTGCTGGTGCTGTATCTGTTCATCCCGTGGACGTCCGTCAACCTGATGGACTACTACGTGGTGCGCCGGGGGCACTACGCGATCGCCGAGATCTTCAAGCCGAACGGCATCTACGGCCGCTGGGGCTGGCAGGGGATCGTCTCGTACCTGGTCGGGTTCGCGGTCATGATCCCGTTCTTCTCGGTCGGCACCCTCTTCGTCGGCCCCGCCGCCAAGGCGCTGGACGGGGCGGACATCTCGCTGTTCGTCGGTCTGCCGGTGTCGGCGCTGCTGTACTGGCTGCTGACCCGGTCGATCGACGTCGAGGCGGAGACCCGTATCGCCGAGGCGGAGGCCGCGGCCCTGGAGCAGGCGGCGCACGAGCACCGCGAGCCGTAGGACCGGGCTCCGGTCCGGCCGATCGCCGTCAGGCTCAGTAGGCCGAGTTGACGTTGTCGATGGAGCCGTACCGGTGCGCGGCGTAGTTGGCGGCGGCGGTGATGTTGGCCACCGGGTCGGTGACGCTGTGGGCCGTGCCGGCGACGTGGTACGCGTTGAAGGTGGGGTCGATGACCTGGAGCAGACCCTTGGACGGGGTGCCCTTCTGCGCGTTGACGTCCCAGTTGTTCTGGGCGCTCGGGTTGCCGCCGGACTCGCGCATGATGTTGCGCTTGAGGCCGTCGTAGCTGCCCGGGATGCCCTTGGACTTCATGATCTGCAGGGACTGCTTGATCCAGCCGTCGAGGTTGTTGGCGGAGCCGGTCTTCGAGGCGGTGCGGCTGCTGTCGGCGGAGGAGGCCGTGACCGCGGTCGAGGTGTGCGCCTGCGTCATCTCGGCAGCCTGTGCGTTCGCCGGCATCAGGGTGAGGGCGGCGGCCGCGGCGCCCGTGGTGGCGAGGCCGGTCAGGCCGAGGGTGCGCAGGCGGGCGATGCGGGTGCGGTTGATCGTGGTCATGTGAAAGCAACTCTCCGGTGGGGGACGGCGTCGGCGCCGGCCGCGGTGCGCGGCGGCGGTGGGCGGAGCCCGTACTACCGGCGGGAGCTGGCGGGCCCGGCGGGTTTCCGCTCGGACCGTCGCTCGTCTCCCGGCGACGACAGCAATGGTTAGCGGCCGCCGGAGCGCGTGGCAATGATGTGACGTACTACCCGACTTAGGAACCAATGACCGAAATGCTCGCTTATATGTGCCTTATGGGCAGTTCACGGCGTTCCGTTCCTACGATGCCGCATAGGATGTGATCTGGCTCCTATGGGGGGTGTCACGCGTCCGGGGCCCTTTCGCGGGGTCCGCGGCACGGGATCGGCGGCCTCCACAGGTCACGTACAGGCCGCCGCGAGAGCATCCGCGCATGTCTGACACCCCCACACCGGCGCCCGGCGAGATCCGGGTGCTGATCGTCGACGACGAGCCCGAGCTGACCGAGCTGCTCTCGGTCGCCGTCAGCGCGGCGGGCTGGCAGCCGTTCGTGGCGCGCGACGGGTACGGCGCACTGCGCACCGCCCGCGCCCACGGGCCGCACGCCGTCGTGCTGGACGGCATGCTGCCCGACCTGGACGGGATCCAGGTGCTGCGCCGGCTGCGGTACGAGAACGCCAGGCTGCCCGTGCTGATGCTGACCGCCCGGGACGCCGTGGAGCACCGGCTCGACGGGCTCGCCACCGGCGCCGACGACTACGTGACCAAACCCTTCTCGCTGGAGGAGGTGATGCTCCGGCTGCGCGCGCTGCTGCGCCGCTCCGGGGCCGGTGGGCCCGCCGCCGCGGCGGACGAAGGGGTGCGGGTGCTCGGCGACCTGGTGCTGGTGGAACGGACCCGCGAGGTCCGCCGGGGCGGCACGCCGGTCCCGCTCACCGCGAAGGAGTTCGACCTGCTGCGGTTCCTGATGGACCACCCCCGCCAGGTGCTCAGCAAGACGCAGATCCTCGACCACGTGTGGAACAGCTCGTTCGACGGCAGCGGGAACCTGGTGGAGGTGTACGTCTACGGCCTGCGCGCGAAGATCGACAAGGAGCGCCGGCCGATGATCCACACCGTGCGCGGCGCCGGGTACGTCATCAGAGCGGCGGACGACGAGGGATGACGGCCCTCGGGCGGGCCATCACCCGGCTGCGCGGGCGCTCGCTGCGGGTCCGGATGGTCCTCGTCCACTCCCTCACCCTGGCCGCCGTGTGCACGGCGATGGCCGCGGCCACCGTGCTCGTGCAGCGCTACTACCTGATCCGGGACCTGGACCAGCGGGTCGCCGACGCCGCCGAGCACAGCCAGGGCGGCCGGGAGCACGCCCCGCCCGGCGCGAGCCTCGGCTTCCTCAACGAGCGCGGGCAGCACACCGGCACCCTCGCCGCGGTCATGACCGGCGACGGGATCGCGACGGCCGAGGTGGTGACCGACACCGGCCCGCGCTCCCTGACCGCGGCCCAGTGCGCCGCCCTGAGCGGTCTCCCGGCGGACGGCACCCTGCACACCCGGACGATCCCGGGCCTGGGCGCCTACCGGCTGACGGCCGTCACCGAGGGCGGCACCGCCATGCTGGCCGGGCTGCCCGTGTCCGGCGTGCAGCACATGATCGACTCCCTGGTCGTGATCGAGGCCTGCATCGCCGGGGTCGGGCTGGTGCTGGCGGGTTCGGTGTCGGCCGTGGCGATCCGGCGCCAGCTGCGGCCGCTGCGGCGGGTCGCCGCCACCGCCGTCGAGGTCTCGCGCGCACCGCTCGACCGGGGCGAGGTGAGCGGGCTGACCCGGGTGCCGGCGCCGGACACCGATCCGGGCACCGAGGCCGGTCAGGTCGGCGTCGCGCTGAACCGGCTGATCGACCACGTGGAGTGGTCCCTGTCGGAACGGCAGCGTGCCGAGGAACACATGCGGCGCTTCCTCGCCGACGCCAGCCACGAGCTGCGCACCCCGCTCGCCTCGATCGCCGGGTACGCCGAGCTGATGCTCATGGGCGTGGACTCCCGCAGGATCGAACCGGAGCTGGCCTGGCGCCGGGTCTCCGACCAGTCGGCGCGGATGACGGGCCTGGTCGAGGACCTGCTGCTGCTCGCCCGGCTCGAAGAGGGCAGGCCGCTGGAGGCGGTGGAGGTGAACCTGGCGACCCTGGTCGGGGACGCGGTGTGGGACGCCCGGGCGGCGGGGGCGGGCCACCACTGGCAGCTGGTGCTGTGCCTCGACGCGCCCGCCACGGTCACCGGCGACCCGTCCCGGCTGCACCAGGTGGCCGCCAACCTGCTGTCCAACGCGCGGACGCACACCCCCGCGGGGACGCGGATCACCGTCACGGTGGAGACGGCGGACGGGAACTGCGCGATCCGCGTGCACGACGACGGCCCGGGCATCCCCGGCGACCTCCTGCCGACGGTCTTCGACCGCTTCACCCGGGGTGACGCCTCCCGCTCCCGCGCCCCCGGCGCCGCGGGCGGGGCGGGTCTCGGGCTGGCCATCGCGGCCGCGATCACCCAGGCGCACGGCGGCCGCATCGAGGTGGACAGCGCCCCCGGCGACACCCGGTTCACCGTCACCCTGCCGCTCGCCGCGGCGCGCAGCCGTGCCCCGAGCCCGGCCTGACGTCACCGCGCCGCCGGCAGCTCCTCCCCCGCGGGCTTCCACCGCAGGTGGACGCTCTCCCCCGCCTGCCCGGCCCGCAGCAGCGACAGGCGGGGGCGTACGGCGTCGGTGCGGGCGGTGGGCGGCCTGCGGCGGCCGGCCCGGAACGGGACGGGCCAGTCGGCGGCCGCTCCCGCGTACTCCTGCTCTGCGGCCGCGTGCAGGGTCCAGTGCGGGTCGTACAGGTGGGTACGGCCCAGGGCGCACAGGTCGGCGCGGCCGGCGAGGAGGATCGAGTTGACGTCGTCGTAGGAGGCGATGGCGCCGACGGCGATGACGGCGGCCCCGGTTCCGGCGGCGACCTCGTGCCGGATGCGGTCGGCGAAGGGGGTCTGGTAGGAGCGGCCGTAGGCGGGCCGCTCGTCCTTGGCGACCTGGCCGGTGGAGACGTCGACGCCGGCCGCGCCGTGGGCGACGAAGGCGCGGGCGATCTCCACGGCGTCGTGCTCGGTGTTGCCGTCCGGCATCCAGTCGGTGGCGGAGATCCGCACGATCACGGGGCGCTCGGCGGGCCAGGCGGCGCGGACGGCGTCGAAGACCTCCAGGGGGTAGCGCAGCCGGTTCTCCAGCGGACCGCCGTACGCGTCGGTGCGGTGGTTGGCGATCGGCGAGAGGAACGAGGAGAGCAGGTAGCCGTGGGCGCAGTGGAGTTCGAGGAGGTCGAAGCCGGCGTCCGCGCCGCGCCGGGCCGCGGCCGTGAACTCGTCCCTGATCCGGTCCAGGTCGGCGCGGGTGAGTTCGCGGGGTGCGGGTGAGCCGGGGCCGTAGGGCAGCGGGGAGGGGCCGACGGTCTCCCAGTTGCCGTCCGGGAGCGGTTCGTCCATGCCCTCCCACATCAGGCGGGTCGAGCCCTTGCGGCCGGAGTGGCCGAGCTGGAGGCCGATGCGGGCGGTGCTGTTCGTGTGCACGAAGTCCACGACGCGGGTCCAGGAGTCGCGTTGCGCGTCGTTCCACAGGCCGGTGCAGCCGGGGGTGATCCGCCCCTCGGGCGAGACGCAGACCATCTCGGTCATCACCAGGCCCGCCCCGCCCATGGCCTTCGAGCCGAGGTGGACCAGGTGAAAGTCCCCGGGGACCCCGTCGACGGCGGAGTACATGTCCATCGGGGAGACGATCACCCGGTTCTTCAGCTCCAGCCGGCCGATGCGGAACGGCTGGAACATGGCGGGGGCCCGGCCGCTCAGGCCCTGCGCCGCGGCGAAGGCGGTGTCGACGCGGTCGGCGAACTCGGGGTCGCGGGTGCGCAGGTTGTCGTAGGTGATGCGGCGGGAGCGGGTGAGGAGGTTGAAGCAGAACTGGGTGGGCTCCTGGCGGGCGTACATGCCGATGTTCTCGAACCACTCCAGTGAGGCCTGTGCGGCCCGCTGGGTGGACTCCACCACCGGCCGGCGCTCGCTCTCGTAGGCCGTCAACGCGCTCTCGGTGTCCGGGTGTTCGTGCAGGCAGGCGGCGAGGGCGAGGGCGTCCTCCATGGCCAGCTTGGTGCCGGAGCCGATGGAGAAGTGGGCGGTGTGGGCGGCGTCGCCGATCAGGACCAGGTTCCCGTGGTGCCACCGCTGGTTGCGTACGGTGGTGAAATTGAGCCACTTGGAGTTGTTCGCGGACACCCGGTGCCCGTCGAGTTCGGCGGCGAACAGCTCGCGGACCCGGGCCACGGCCTGTTCGTCGGAGGCGCCCGGCGCGAACTCCGTGGCCTCGGTGGCGTCGAAGCCCGCCCGGCGCCAGACGTCCTCATGCATCTCCACGATGAACGTCGAGCCGGTGTCGGAGTAGGGGTAGCCGTGCACCTGCATGACCCCCCACTCGGTCTCCTTGACGAAGAACTGGAACGCCTCGAAGACCCGGTCCGTGCCCAGCCACATGTACTTGCTGTGCCGCCGGTCGAGCGAGGGTCCGAAGGCGTCCGCGTGGGCCGTGCGGACGGCGGAGTTGACGCCGTCCGCGCCGACGACGAGGTCGTACGAGGCGCGCAGTGCGGCCACCTCGGGGGCGGGGGTGGAGAAGTGCAGGGTGACGCCGAGTTCGCGGCAGCGCTCCTGGAGGAGGCGCAGGAGTTCCTTGCGGCTCATGGCGGCGAAGCCCTGGCCGCCGACGGTGTGGCTCTCGCCGCGGTAGTGGATGTCGATGTCCGTCCAGCGGGCGAAGCGGCGGGCCATGGCCTCGGCGAAGACGGTGTCGGCGTTCTCGATGCCGCCGAGCGTCTCGTCGGAGAAGACCACGCCGAAGCCGAACGTGTCGTCGGGGGCGTTGCGTTCCCACACGGTGATCTCGTGGGCGGGGTCCAGCTGCTTCATCAGGGCCGCGAGGTAGAGCCCGCCCGGACCACCGCCGATGATCGCGATTTTCACCGGAGTTCCTCTCCCTGCTCGGCGGCCGGCTCGGCGACGGGCCCGGCGGCCTGTTCCTGTTCGATGATCCTGCGGAGCGCGAACCGCTGGAGCTTGCCGCTGGTGTTGCGCGGCAGGGTGTCGCGGAAGCGCACGTCCCGTGGGTACTTGTAGGGCGCCAGGACCTGTTTCACGTGGTCCTGGATCTCCCTGGCCTTCGCCGCGTCCCCGGTGACGCCCTCGCGCAGCACCACGAAGGCGCACACGACCGAGCCGCGTTCCGGGTCGGGCCGGGCCACGACCGCCGACTCGACGACGTCCGGGTGGGTGTCGACGGCGGCCTCCACCTCGGGACCGCCGATGTTGTACCCGGAGGAGACGATCATGTTGTCGCTGCGGGCGTGGTAGTGGAAGTAGCCGTCCTCGTCGCGGTGGAAGATGTCCCCGGTGACGTTCCAGCCGCCCACGACGTAGTCCTGCTGCCGCTTGTCGTCGAGATAGCGGCAGCCCACCGGGCCGATGACGCCGAGCCGCCCGGGCTCCCCCGGGCCGAGTTCCTCGCCGTCGAGACCGAGGACGGCGGCCCGGTAGCCGGGCACCGGGCGGCCGGTGGCGCCGGGCCTGATGTCGTCGCCGGCGGCCGAGATGAAGATGTGCAGCAGCTCGGTCGCGCCGATGCCGTCGATCACCTTCAGGCCGATGCGGTCGCGCAGCTCCTCCCAGACGGTGAGCGGTATGTGCTCGCCCGCCGAGACCCCGGTCCGCAGTCCGACCAGCTTGCGCTCCCTGCCGTCGCGGACGATCGCCTTGTAGGCGGTGGGCGCGGTGGCGAGGACGGTGACGCCGTGCTTCTCGACGAGGTCGGCGAGCTGGGGCGGTGTCGCCGTCTCCGTGAGCAGGGCGCAGGCGCCGGCCCGCAGCGGGAAGACGACGAGCATGCCGAGGCCGAAGGTGAAGGCGAACGGCGCGGTGCAGGCCACCAGGTCGTCCGGCCGCAGGCGCAGCACGTGCCGTCCGAAGGTGTTGTCGATGGAGAGGACGTCCCGGTGGAAGTGCATGGTGATCTTGGGGACGCCGGTGCTGCCCGAGGTCGGCCCGAGGAGTGCCACGTCGTCGGCGGCGGTCTCGACGTTCGTGAACTCGCCGGACTTCCCGGCGCACCGGGCCACCAGGTCGCCGTCGCCGCTCCCGCCGTACGCGACCACCGTCAGGGCGGGCAGTGCGGTGCGGAGCTCGTCGGTGAAGCGGTGGTCCACGAGGGCGAGCGCGGGGCGGGTGCGTTCGGCGACGGGGACGATCTCCCGGGCGCGCAGCGCGGCCATCGTGGTGACCACCACCCCGCCTGCCTTCAGGACACCAAGCCAGCAGGCCACCGTCCAGGGGGTGTTGGGCGCGCGCAGCAGGACGCGCTGCCCGGGCACCAGGTCCAGGTCCGCGGTCAGCACCTGGGCGACCTGGTTGGCGCGGGTGCGCAGTTCGCCGTAGGTCCACAGCTCCCCGGCCGGGGTGCGCAGGGCGGGGCGGTCGGGGCCGTACCGCTCGACGGCCGCGTCGATGAGTTCGCCGGCCGCGTTGAGGCGGTCCGGGTAGGCCAGTTCGGGGGTGGTGAACTCGATGGTGGGCCACTGTCCGGCGGGCGGGAGGTGGTCCCGGGCGAAGGTGTCCAGGTGCGAGGTGGGTGAGAGCGGAAGAGCCAACGCGGGGTTCCTTCCGGGAGCCCGCCGGTGGTGTGCGGCGGGCGGCTCAGGCGGGACGGATCATGCCCTCCTGGACCACGGTGGCCAGGTGGCGGTGGTCGCGGGTGAAGAAGCGGCCGCTGCCCAGTCCGCGGCCCGCGTCGGCGGCCACCGCCTCCTGGGCGTAGAGCAGCCAGTCGCCGGCCGGTGCGGGACGGTGGAACCACATGGCGTGGTCGAGGCTGGCGGTGACCAGGCCGGGGTCGGCCCAGGCCAGGCCGAGGACGCGCAGGACGGGTTCGAGGACGGTGTAGTCGCAGACGTAGGCGAGGGCGGCGAGGTCGCGCTGGGCGTCGGTGAGTCCCTCGACGGGGCGGAGCGCGTCGAACGGCCGTACCCAGACGGCCTGGTGGGGCAGTCGTGCGCCGTCGACGGTGAGGTAGACGGGGCCGG
Source organism: Streptomyces sp. NPDC008092 (assembly GCF_042957285.1). NCBI lineage: Bacteria > Bacillati > Actinomycetota > Actinomycetes > Kitasatosporales > Streptomycetaceae > Streptomyces > Streptomyces sp. NPDC008092. Next base: position 157,758 of record NZ_JBIBHY010000012.1, on the reverse strand, counting down.
GCACGTGGCGCATGTCGAAGCCGCGGCCGCCGCTCCAGTAGGCCTTGGACCCGTCGGTCATGGTGCCGCCGGTGCGGTCGGCGAGGTACGCGGCCGAGCCGGGCAGGGTCTCGGGTTCCGGGACGTCCGCGGGGAACTCGGCGTGGAAGGCCGAACCGGGCTCGCCCGCGGCGAAGTTGGCGAGGCAGACGTACAGCACCTTGCCGTTCTGGTAGCCGCGCACCTGGCGGGTGCTGTAGCCGCGGCCGTCGCGCAGCACCTCGACCTCGTAGCGGACCTCGGCGCCGATGTCGGCCGGGCGCAGGAAGTAGCTGTGCATGGAGTGCAGCGTCTTGCCGTCGGTCACCGAGCGCATCGCCGCGGCGGCGGCCTGGGCGACGAGGTCGCCGCCGTAGGCCTTGGGCCAGGGGCAGGGCTGGGTGGTGGCGGTGAAGGCGAGGTCGAAGTGCTCGGGCGGGGCGGGCTTGAGGGTGAGGGCGGCGGTGACGATCGCGGAGGTCGGGGCGGTCCCGCCGGACGAGTCGGCCGGGCCGGGCGGGGCGGCGGTCACCGGTTCAGCCAGTCGCGCAGGTCGGTGTCGGCCACGTCGGGCAGGTTCACCACGATGTTGTCCGGGGTCCGGGTGGTCATCCACACCAGCGGCCTGGTGCGGGACAGGTTGCACTCGACGTGCGGCATGAACGGCGGGACGAAGACCCAGTCGCCCTCCTCCATGTCGAGGTAGTCCTCGAACTTCTCGCCGAAGTAGATCCGGGCCCGGCCGGACAGCACGTAGCCGCCGGTCTCCGCCTCGCCGTGGTGGTGGGAGACCGAGCGGTAGCCGGGCTCGTTGCTGACCTTGCCGTACCACAGGCGGCGCGCCGGGGTGTGCCGGGCGCTGACGCCCGACACGCGGACGGCGCCGCCCGAGTCGGCGGTGTTGACGTCCTCCTGGCCGGCCCGGGTCACGACCGGGGCGACCAGGCCGCTGGGCAGCCGGTACATCGCGTTGTCGCCCTCGGGCCGGTGCTTGCCGAGGTCAGGCTCCATGGAATCGACTCCGTTTCCGTGGGCTCGCCGGGGTCCGGAACCGGACCGCGCGCTCTATCTCGTATTTTTCACGGGCGTCATTTATTGTCAATACGCCCGGCCGTGCGGCCGGCGCCGGACCCCACCGAACCGGAGGCCTGATGACTCCCGTCGCCGTGAACCCGCCCGACCTGCCCGCGCCGAGCGGCTACTCGCACGGGACGCTCGCGGGGAACACCCTCCACCTGGGCGGCCAGACCGCGCTCGACGCCGACATGAAGATCGTTCCGGGTGGCATCGTCGAGCAGTTCCGGCAGGCGTTCGGCAACGTGCTGACCACCCTGCGGGCGGCCGGAGGCGAGCCGGAGGACCTGGTGAGCGTGACGATCTACCTCACCGACATCCCCGACTACCAGGCCCACGGCAAGGAGATCGGCAGGGTGTGGCGGGAGCTGGCGGGGCCGGTGTACCCGGCGATGGCCGGCATCGGCTGCACCGCGCTCTGGCAGCCGGAGGCGATGATCGAGATCCTCGGCGTGGCGGTGATCCCGGAGGAGCGGCTGATCACGCCGTAGGCCCCGGGCCGGGCGCCGGGTGCCGGGCGCCCTACCGGGTGTGTATGACCGCCAGGGCGTGTGCGCGGGCGGGCTCCCGGAGGGTCCTGTCGAGCTCCTCGAAGAGCGCGCCGGCGGTTTCGCCCATCCAGCCCGGCGGCAGCAGGGACAGCGGCAGCCCGGGGTCGCGGTACGGGAGCCGGCGCCACTCGGTGAGCATCGGCAGATAGATCCCGAACGCCTCCCGGGCCGGGATCTCCCCCGCCGCGGCCCGCTCGCGCACCGGCCGGTACCGCTCCAGGAAGTCCGCGTAGAGCGCGGTCAGCTCGTCGAGGTCCCACCACTCGCGGACCTTCACCGACAGGTCGCCGAAGGCGAAGTGGTCGCCGGTGAAGATGTCCACGTACGGGGTCAGCCCGAGGCGCTGCAGGGTGCGGCGGGTCTCGTCGGCCAGGATGCCGGGCGCCACCCACACCCCGGGGGCCGCGGTGCCGAAGCCGAGGCGGGTCAGGGCGGTGCGCAGGGCGTGGCGCTTGTCGCGTTCGGACTCGGGCACGGAGAACACGACGACGAGCCAGCCGTCGCCGGCCGCGGCCCGGTTCCGCTCGAAGATGCGCACGTCGCCGTCCTCCAGCACCTCCAGGGTGCCCTCGGAGACGGCGTATCCGGCGGCGCCCTCGTGGCGCTCCCCGCGCAGCACCCCGCGCCGCTTCAGCCGGGACACCGCCGAGCGCACGGCCTGCCCCTCCACCCCGAGGTCGGCCATGAGGCGTATCACGGAGGCGACGGAGAGCCAGTTGTGCTCGCGGCGCGCGTACAGCGCGAAGAGGGTGATGATCAGCGGGCCCAGCCGGCTGTCCCGGCCGCCCGCGCCGACGGCGGCCGACGGCTCGACGTGCGCTGTCATGTCCACCCACCTCCGGCCGACGTCACCCCTCTGATCGCGCAGCAGCCTATCGCGCGTGCGGGAGCGGCACCGGCGGCGCGGACCGGTGCTCCGGGGCCGGCGCGCCCAGGTCGTGCCGCGGGCCGCCCGCGGACGGCACAGGGTGGTGGTACGGCACGGGCGGCGGCGTCCGACCGGGCATCGAACGGAGCGGCGCCGTCGTTGTCCCTGACACGTCTCGATACCTCTGATACCTCTAGTGCTTCAGATATCTCCGGTGCCTTCGCCGTCTCTGTTGGGGAGTCCGTCATGACCACACCCCGGGACCTGTTCCTCGTCACCGTGTACGACGCCGCCGCACGGCCCGTCGAGCAGGGTGACCTCTCGCTGGCGCTCGCGGGAGCCGAGCTGGTCGATCTCATCGACGCCGGGGCGGTCACGCTCGACGACGAGCTCATCGTGCCCGCACCGGCGGGCGGGGCGGACGACCGGCTCCTCGACGAGGCGGTGGCGGCGCTGCGCCGGGAGACGCCGTACGAGTCGGTCGAGGACTGGCTGTGGCGGCGGGGCCGCGGCCTGGGCGCCGCCTATCTGGAGGCCCTGGAGGCGGACGGGACCGTCGCCCAGCAGCGGCGGCGCTGGCTGTCGCTGCCGACCGGGCGGACGGAGGCCGCCGACTCGCCCGAGCGCGCGCGGGCGCACGAGCGCTGGGCGACGGGCGAACCGGTGCTCGCCGCCCTCGCGGCCGCGGTGGGGATCCGGGACGAGGCGGCCAAGGACCTCGCGAGTGCGGTCTCCGACGCGATCGTGACGGTGGTGGCCGCCGTGGACGACGCCGTGACGGAGCTGGCCGCCGTACGCCAGCGGCGGGAGATCGAGGACGCCGCGTTCGACAACGTCTGGCGCGGCCTGTGACGGTCGCCGCTGCCGGGCGGCGCCACCCCGATCGCTCGTGATCGCTGTCGGGCTGCCGTCCCGCCCCCGCGGCGCCACCGTTCCGCCCGCTACCGGGTCGCCTTCTCCCCGGTCGGCCCGACCGCGAACCACTTGCCGTCGAGCCCCTGGCCGTTCAGGTCGCCCGGCCTGCTGTCGCCCGAGAAGCGGTAGACGGGCCAGCCGCCGACGGTGATCTGGACCTGGCCGTCCGGACGCCGGATGGCCCCGACCTCCTTCGGGTTCACGCCCGCCAGGTAGACGTTGCCGCCCTCCTGGATCGTCACGGGCGGCCACTTCACCGCGCAGGCACCGGTGCAGGACGACTTCGACGGGTCGGCGGTGTCGTCGTCGAAGCGGTACAGCGCCGCCTGGTTGATGTTGATCAGGTGTGCCGCGGACAGCGACGCGGAGGTCACCGCGGACAACTGCACCCACTTGGGCGGCGCTTCCTGCACGGCCGCTCCGACCACGGTCCCGCCGGTGCCGCTGAGACCGGCGTCCTGTGCGGTGGAGTCGACGACCTGGAGCGCCGAGTTGCCCGAGCCCTGGGCCGGAGCCGTGGTGGTGGAGGAGGCGGCCGCGGCGGACGGGGACGGCGACGGGGTGGCCGAGGAGGCCGGGGACGAGCTGTCGCCGATGGTGATCGTCTTGCCGCAGGCCGTGAGGCTCGCCGCCGCGCAGAGGGCGAGAGCGGAGGCGACGACGGCACGGCGTGCGGCACCGCCGCGGGACGGCGGCCGGGTGAGGAGCGAGGTCATGCCTGCTACACGACACAGGCACCGGCAAGGGTTCAATGCCGCCCGCGCCACGCGGGACCGCTCGGGCGGGTCACGCGGACCGTCCGTGCGGGGTGAACGTTTTGGGCCGCCGGCCTCGTGTTCCCCGCAGAGACGAATCCTCACCGCAACAGGAACGGGGGCCCGCAGTGGCGTCGGACGTCAACATCCCCGGGAGTGAACTCAAGGAGGCCCAGGACATGCTGGGCTTCGTGCACGACTTCATCGACATCGGACACCACACGTTCGACTTCGATGCCGCGTTCGGGCCCGAGCTCTCCCACGGCTCCGCACAGAACTTCGAAGACCGGTGGGAGGACGGCAAGCACCAGCTCCAGAAGCAGGTGCAGGGCATCCGGGACGCCATCGGCAACATCCTGGACTCCTTCGAGAAGACCGACCAGGACGCGGTCTCCAACCTCGACGACGGCAAGGGCAAGTGAACCCGCCCGGCGCATCCCCCGACCTGCCCGACACCACCCCCGAAGGCGACGGCCGACCGATGAGCACAGCACAACGATTCCTGCTGGACATACCGGACCAGTGGCAGCAGGTGGACCTGAGCGGCGAGGAACTGGCCAGGACCCGCGCCCAGGCCCTCGCCGCGACCGACGACCCGCGCGAGAAGGCACGGATCAACGACATGTTCCGGCAGGGCCGGGAGGTGACCCGGGTGGCCCGCCGCCACGGGGCGCTGCTGGCCGCGGGCACGGCGACGATGTACACCGAGGGCCTCTTCATGGCGTACGGCATGGTCTTCGCCGTCAGCACGCCCGAGGGCGAGGAGCTCACGCTGCCCGTGCTGTCCGCGCGGCTCGGGGTCTCCTCGGCGACCGGTGTGGCGCCGAAGGACCGGGTCATCGCCTCGGCGAAGGTGCCCCACGTGGGCACGGTGGCCCGGGTCACCGGCACCGAGGTGACCCGGCTGACCGGGGACATCGACGTCAAGCTGCTCACGATGCACACGATGATGCCGGTGCCCGGCAGCACCGAGGACTTCCTCGTGGTGACCCTCGCCAGCCCCAACCTGCCGTTGAAGAACGAGGTGTACGACCTCTTCGACGCCATCACCAGCACGTTCCGCTTCGTGACGGAGGACGGCGTCCAGGTCGCCCCGGGCGGCGCCGGGGGCGACGGCGTCGCCGCCTGACCTACGCCGTACCGCCGCGTGCCGAAGGGCGGCCGGACCCCCACGGTCCGGCCGCCCTTCGCCCTTCCGCGGGACCCGCCGTCCGGCCGGTCCCGCGGGCAGGGGGAGGCGCGCCCCCAGACGGGGGAAGCGGGGGCGCGCCTCCCGGCTTCAGAGGTCCCCTGCGAGCGCCTCCAGGAACGGGACCTGCACCGTCCGCAGCGTTCCGTCGCCCAGGTGCAGCAGGCCCCGGCCCGGCTGCGGCGCCTGTCCGACGACGCCCCGGGTCAGCTTGACGCCGATGACCTCGCCGTCGCTCAGCCCCTGCGGGGAGAGCAGCATCCCGGTGCGGTTGCGCTTCACCTGGCCCATCCAGCCGGCCAGACTCAGCGCCAGCGACTCGGCGTTGCCGGCCGCGAGGACGCCCCAGCCGGTGCCGGCGCCGCCGCGGGCGAGCAGCGCGAGGTCGGGGTCGATCTCGGCGCCCATGAACAGTTCGGCGTCGTCCACGACGATCACGCCCTGCTCCTCCGGCACGTTGCCGAGCGCCTGCCGGAACTCCTGTGCGCTCACCTCGGCGTCGGTGATGAGGGCGGCCACGCCGGGCCGTCCGTTCAGCTGCCGTAGCGGCGAGCGCCGGGGGGCGAGCACGATGAGGCCGGCGCCCGCCGCCAGCAGGGACTCCGCCGCGGTGAGCAGGGCGGTGCTGCGGCCGGTGCGCGGCGGCCCGGCGATCACGAACGTGGGCACGTCCGCCAGGTCCGGGGAGAGCGAGGTGAGCGTGTCGCCGCCGACGGCCACCAGGGGCCGCATGGGACCGCCCCGGGTGTGCAGGGCGAGGGCGTCGGCGTACGTGATCCGGTCGGGGAGCACGTCGAGGCGGATCGGGCGGCGTGCGGCGGGGACCGGGGCCTCGCGTTCGGTCAGCTCCCGGCCGAGGGCGGCCAGGACCTCGGCCTGCGCGGTGCCGGCCAGGTCCTCGCCGAGCACCGCGATCTGCGCCTCGCTGAGGTCCTGGGTGCGGATGCCGCGGCCAGGTGCGGGGTCGGTCGGCGCGGACTTGCCGGGGATGCCCACGCTGGAGTAGTCCTGCCGGTCGTTGAGCCTGAGGACGATCTTGTCCTCGGTGGTGCCGGAGAACCTGCTGCTGCCCAGCACCCGGTCACCGGCGAGCACCACGTGGATGCCGACGCCGGCGCCGTCGCGCAGCAGCCGGATCATGCGCTCCATGTAGCTGCCGTTGTCGTACTGGGTGAACTCGCGCTCGAAGACCTCGAACCGGTCGACCATCAGCACGATGTGGGCGAGCCGCTCCTCGGCGGGCTGGGCCAGGCGCAGTTCGGTCAGGTCGGCCGTGCCCCGGGCGCCCAGGATGCTCTGGCGGGCGGTGAGTTCGGCGCCGAGTCGGTCCAGGAGGCGGCCGAGGCGCTCCGTCTGGTTGCGGTCGACGACGGCACCGCAGTGCGGCAGCGCCGTCAGGGCGTTGAGCGCGCCGTTGCCGCAGTCGATGCCGTACAGGTGGACGTCGTCGGCGCCGTGGGCCTGGGCGAGGACGGCGGCCAGGGTGCGCAGGGTCTGGGAGCGGCCGCTGCGGGGCGAGCCGACGATGTGCAGGTGGCCGGCCCGGTCGAGGTCGAGGACCAGCGGGACGCGGGTCTGCTGGGCGGGCAGGTCGACCACGCCGTACTCCACGGCGGGCAGGCCCGCTTCCCGCTCGGCGGTGGGCTTCGGCGCGGGCGGCGGCGTCCACGCGAGCACGGCGGGCAGCGGCGGCAGCCAGGGGCTGGGCTGGCGCGGCACCTCGGCGAGGCGGGCCGCCTGGGCGACGGCTCCGGCGAGGACGGCCAGGTCGGTGACGGCCTCGGTCTGTGCCGCGCCCGAGCCGCCCCGGGAGCGGGCGGCCGGCACCGGGCCGCCGAGGTTCTGCCAGGTCACCGTCTCCGCGCGGACGGACACCTCGGTCCCCACGGCGGCCTGACCGCCCGGGCGCCGGCCGCCGACGCGGCCCGACTGGAACGGCAGCAGGGCCGAGGGACCGAGCCGGGCGTAGGCGCGGCCCGGGTTGGCGGGCGAGATGTCCCCGGAGTCGGGGGCGTCGATGATGTCGCGGCTCTCGCTGGTGTCGGTGGTGCGCAGCGCGATCCGCAGGTTGGTGTTGGCGCGGATGTCCGGGGTGACCGCGCCGCCGGGCCGCTGGGTGGCCAGCACCAGGTGGATGCCGAGCGAGCGGCCGCGCTGCGCGATGTTGACCAACCCGGAGATGAACTCGGGCAGTTCCCGCGCCATGGACGCGAACTCGTCGATGACCAGCAGCAGTCGGGGCAGCGGGGGCAGCACGTTGCCGCCGCGGGCGCGCTTGTCGAGGTAGTCCTCGATGTCCTTGGCGGCGGCCTGCGCCAACTGGGTCTCGCGGCGGCGCAGTTCGGCGCCGAGGGAGACCAGGGCCCGCTCCACGAGCCGGGTGTCGAGGTCGGTGACCAGGCCGACGGTGTGCGGCAGGTCGGCGCATTCGGCGAAGGCGCTGCCGCCCTTGTAGTCGACGAGGACGAACGTCATCTCGTCGGGCCGGTTGACCACGGCGAGGGTGGCGACCAGGGTCTGCAGCAGCTCGGACTTGCCGGAGCCGGTGGTGCCGGCGATCAGGGCGTGCGGGCCGTCGCGGACCAGGTCGACGGCGAACTCGCCGTCGTAGCCGATGCCGAGCAGGGCGCGGGTGCTGCGGCCGCCCAGCGACCAGCCGGCCACCACGGCCTCGGCGGTGGGCGGTTCGATGTGCAGCAGGTCCAGCAGGCGTACGGAGCCGGGCAGGGCGCTCTCGTCGCTGTCGCCGACCCCGCGCAGCGGGGCCAGGGCGCGGGCGAAGTGCTCGTACCAGTCGGGCTCGGGCGAGTCGCTGCGGACGTTCTCCAGGGCGGCGCCGGAGCCGGTGCGCACCCGGGAGGTGGTGGCGCCCGGTTCGGTGACGACGACGGCGCCGCACTCCTCGGGCAGCAGCCGCTCCTCGCGGTCGATGCAGATCGTGTGCACGCCCACGGACGGGCCGTCCCGCAGCAGCGCGATGACGCCCGGCAACGAGCGGGCCCGGCGGGCCTGTTCGAGGACGACGAGGACGTCCGGGTAGCCGTTGGCGCCGCCGCGGACGACGTCGGGTCCCGCGGCCGTGCGGGAGGCGACGAGCTGGCCGAGTTCGCCGATGCGGCGGGCCAGGGAGTCGGCGGTGGAGCCGATCAGGGCGTAGGCGTCCTCGCCCTGGGCCTGGGTGTGGGGCAGCCAGCGGGTCCAGGACCAGTCGCGTTCGCCGTCCGGTCCGGCGAGGACGACGATCCGCAGGTCGGTGGGGCTGTGCAGGGCCGCGGCCTGGGCGGTCAGCCAGCCGGCCAGCCGGGTCGCGCCCGGTCCGGCGACGCCCGCGACACCGGCCCGGCGCAGCGCCACGGAGACCGGCACCTGGTTGAGCCACGGCACGGTGGAGCGCCGGTGCTCGTCCTGCTCGGGGTCGTCGACGCTCACCGACGAGGGCAGGTCGGTGGTGCCGACCCGTACGGTGAGGAAGTCGGGGTCCTGCCAACGGCGTTCCCACAGCCGCTCCGAGGGCTGCACCGCCATCTGCAGCAGGGTCGCCGGATCGGGCAGCGACAGCCGCAGGTTGTGCTGCTCCTCCAGTACGGCGGCGTCGATGTCCGCGCGCACCCGGGCCAGCGCCTGGTCGTACTCCTCCTTCTTCTCCAGGTACTTGAGCATCGCCTGCTTGCGGCCGCCGAACTGGGTGACCAGGGCGGCGATCGGGGAGAGCAGGGCGATGAAGACGAAGGACCAGCGGTGGGTGACGAAGATGGCGATCGCGGCGCTGCCGGCGGGCAGCAGCAGGATCGGCAGCAGCGGGATGGGCCGTTTGTCGGGCTTGACCGGCGGGGCGGGCAGCCGGAACTTGGCGCCCGCGGCGGGCGGCAGGAACCTGGGCGGCCGGTTGAACTCCAGGCCGAGACCGTCCTGGGCCGGGGTCAGCGGGGCGCGGGCCGTCGGGCGCGAGGTCAGCTCCAGCAGGGTTTCGCCGACGGCCAGTTGGCTGCCCTCTCGCCACGGGCCGGGGTCCTGCGCGGGCTTGCCGTCGAGCAACGCCCCGTCGGCCATGAGGAGTTCGGCGCCGCCGTCGAGGCGGACCCGGATCCGGGCCGCGAGCGGCGGGGCGCCGGCGGCGAGGCGGATCCGGCACAGGGGGCCGCTGCCGATGTCGTAGTCGCCGGGGACCAGCCGGAAGACGGTTCCGGCGCCGGGGCCCGACACCAGGCGGACCTCGGTACGGCCCTCGGGCTCGGGCTCCCGGGGAAGGGGAGCGCCGAGCCCGAGGTCCATGCCGTCCCGGACACCGGCGCCCTGGAGGGTGGTGTCCGGGTCGACGGGGGCCGAGCCGATGTAGAGGGACGGCTCCCCCGCGGCCGCGTCGGCATACCCGACGGCCCGGGCCAGCTCGGCCGCGAACCTGCCCGTCTGCGCGGACGGTTCGGTTTCCACGGCGACGGTGGCGGACACCCCCTCGACCTGCGGGTCACGCACGCTGACGGTCAATCGCACTGCTCATCGTCCTTCTCGTGTGGAGCTCGGGTGGAGGTGGGTACGGCACCGCCCGCCGTGGCGGCGGGCCGGGCCGGTGGGTCAGGACAGGTTGGAGCCGAGCTGGCTGTCGGTCTGGTCGAAGGCCTCGCCGACGGACTTCACGTACTGGCCGATCCCCTGCAGGCCCTGGTTGACCTGGTCGAAGCCCTTGGCGAACTCGTCGAAGAACGGCGAGAACTTCTGCTGGGCGGCCGGCGTGCTGTAGCCGTCGGCGAGCAGGTTGGAGATCTTGCCCTTGACCTCGTTGAGCTTGTCCTGGAGCTGGGAGAAGTCCTGGAGCAGGGCCTGCGAGGTGGAGGCGGTGGTGTCCGAGTTGACGGCGTAGTTGGGCATGGGAGAACTCCTTGCTGGTCGGTTGGTGCGGTCCGTCCCTTCGGGGACGGAGGACTGGGTGCGGGGCGCGGGATGCGGGGTGCGCGGACCGCCTGGCCGGCTAGCGGCCGTTGCCGGCGTCCGGGCCCTCGACGGGGCTCGTCGGCGCGGTGACGAACCCGTCGCTCGACGGGGACGACGGCTCGCTGCCGGAGTTCGACTGCGAGTCGGAGGTGCTGACCGGGGGGACGGCGGGCCGGCCCGGGGAGTTGCCGCCGTCCGCCGGGGCGGGAGCGGGCGGCGGCACGGCGGGGGTGTGCGGGGTGGTCGGGGAGGGCGGCAGGGGTAGGTTCACCGGGTCCACCGGGGTCGGGGTGGCGGGGCGCGGCGTGGTGGGCGACGGCGGTACCGGCGCGTTCGCCGGGTCCACCGGGGTCGGGGTAGTAGGACGTGGGCTGGTGGGCGACGGCGGGACGGGCACGTTCGCCGGATCCACCGGAGCCGGAGTCGCCGGGTGCGCCCCTGCCGGTGTGTGCACCGGGGCCGGCGGCGTCGGCTGCGCGACCGGAGCCGGGGCCGGAGCGGCCGGCGGGGCGGCGGGGGGTGTGTTCGGCGAGCCGGTCGAGGGCCGGGGGCCGGTCTTGACGGGGATCCTGTCCGTGAGGCCGTCGATCGCGCGCCCGAGGCCCGCCTTGCCGACCGGCCCGGCGCCGAGCTTCGGCGCGGAGTTGGCGATCTCGCCGGCCGCGACCTCGTTGGGGTCGCCGCCCTGGGCGACGCCCACGCCGATCTTCGTCCCGAGGGTGGCGCCCTCCTCGACGAAGCCCCCGACCTGGTCGGCGGCCCGCTTGCCCACGGTGTCCCCGGCCGCGGGCTCGGTGGTGTCGCCGAACCGGCCGCCCTTGCCCTCCTCCACCGGAGGGTTCCCGCGCCGCTTTCCGATACTGCCGATGCCTCCCTTGAAGGCGGCTCCGGCCACCGCCCCGGCCGCGGCCCCCGCGAACACACCGGCGGCCGTGATCTTGTCGCCGTTGGCCGCCTTGGCGGCCGCCTCCAGAGCCGAGTTGGTCAGGAAGTTGCCGGTGATCTCCGCGCCCACCTTGCCGACGGGGTTGGCGAGGACACCGCTCACGATCTTGCCGTTGGTGAGAGACTCGCCGATCTTGGTGAAGGACGCGCTGCTCTTGGCGATGAAACCGGAGTTCTTCACGGCGGCCACGGCGGCCGGAGCGATCGCCTCGACGGCCCTGCCGCCGAACTTCAGCAGGGCACCGCCGGGGACGAGCCCGAGCAGGCCGACGACGAAGTCACCGGCCTTGATCCCGCCGGTCTGACTCGCGATGACTTGGTTGAAGACGAACAACGCCCCGCCGAGCAGCGCGCCGACCACGGGGAAGAACACCGCCACGACGGCGACGAGGGCGGCCAGCAGGATCTGGACGAACGGGAAGTCCTTGAAGAAGTCGGCGATCTTCTGGAAGATGTTCCGCTCCGGAATCGCCTCCTGCGCCGCCCGGTCCAGCACATCGGCACACTGGCGCTGCGCGCTCTCCCGCATCGACCTGGCCTGCTCCGCCAGGCTCTTGGCCGCGTTCAGCTGCGACCTGCCGGCGTCGATGGCGTCCTGGGTGCTGCGCGCCGCGGACTTCTCCGCGTCCGTCGGGTTCGGGCCGAGCTCCTTGGGCGCCTGGTTCGCCTGCGGTGCGGCGGTCCGCGCCTGGTCCACCGCCCGGTCGAAGGTGTCCTGGGCCTCGCGCAGCCGCGGCATGTAGTCGCTGTAGGCCTGGGCCGCGTCGTGGTAGGAGTTCATGGTCTTGGTCAGCTTGTCCGGGAGATCGTCGCCGATCTTCTCCTTCAGCTGGTCCATCGCCGAACCGCGGCCCTGCGAGATCGTGCCGTCCTTCTTCAGGACGTTCAGCGCCTTCTCCGCGGCGTCCCCGATGTCCCGGTACCGCTTCATCACGCCCTGGATCAGGTCGGGGTCGCCGGGCGTCGGGTCCGAGTCCATGCCAACGAGCTGGAAGTCCTCGGGACTCGCGTGCCGACGTGCCATTGGGGTCCCCCGGTCCGGTGCCAGTTGGTGGTGTTCGCCAGGTACACGGGGTCGGTGTCGCGAAGGGTTCAAACCGAGTCCGGTCCGAAGTCCGCCACGGAGTTCACGCCGAAGTTCACGCCGAAGTTCACGAGGAAGTTCGCATCGGAGAGCGCATCCGAGTTCGCATCGAACGTTTTCACCGGGCGGCTCCGTGTAGTCGGTGCAACGGAACCAGAGAGGGCATGGGTGGACACGATGAGCAGCAGCGCGGACCGGGGATCGGGGCGCAGAGCGCAGGACCCCGCGGTACGGACACTCCTGCGTGCCCTGGTGGCGCTGCTGGCGGCGTGCCTCGTGGCAGTGGGCGGGGCCGCTTCCGCGCAGGCGGCGGTGCCCTCGGACGACCTGGTCAAGGTGTTCGTGGTGGCGGACCCGGCGCAGACCGGCGGGCAACTCGCCACCCTGCAGTCGATCGCCGCCGACACGCTGGGCGACGCCTCGCGGTCCGGTGAGATCTTCGACCTGAACCGGGGTCAGGCCCAGAAGGACGGCGGGGCCCTGAACAGCCCGGACGACCAACTGCACCCCGGCTGGATCCTGCGGCTCCCGCAGGACGCCTCGGGACCCGACGTCCGGCTCGCCCGGGACACCGGAACCCAGGGCGCGACCTCCGCTCCCCCGGCCTCCGGACAGGACTCAGGACAGCAGACGTCCGCGCCGGGCGCCCAACAGTCCGCGACGTTCACCTTTCCGCTGGCCGCGGCCGTGGCGGTGCTCGGCACGATCCTCCTCGCCCTGGTCACCGCCGGCATCGTCGGCAGGCGCAAGGTGCGGATCGCGTACGACGCCCTACGGCGCGCCGTCCGGCGGCTCGGCGAGCCGATGCGGCGCAGGCGCCGGCTGATGCAGCGCCAGGCGACGGGCCGCCGGTTCGCCACCGACGCGGACGCGGTACGGCGCGCCTACGGCACCCTCGGCGAGTTCGCGCCCACCCGGCAGCGGCCGGAGCGGCCGGTGCACGCGCTGCGCGTCGACAGCACGGGGGTGACGGTGTGGCTGGCGGCCGCCGACACGGCCGACGCCCCGTGGACGAACGTCGACGGCACCCGCTGGCGCCGCCCGGCGGCCGCCGCCAACTGGCTGAACCGCGGCGAGGAGACCGCCACGACGGCGCAGGCCGCGGTCGGCTCCGCCTGCCTGGTGCGGGCGGGCACGGACGCCGACGGCGAGCCGGTGTTCGTGGACCTCAGCCGCCTGGACGGCGTGCTCAGTGTCGGCGGTGACCAGCACGTCGCCCGGGACGTCGTGCAGAACGTGCTGGCGGAGATCGCGCGGACCCGCCCGGAGACTCCGGTGACCGTGCTGCGCGGGGCGGAGGGCGCCCTGCCGCTGACCGTGCCGCAGGGTCTCCGTCAGCTCCCCCGGGTCGACGCCCCTGCCCCGGCGGCGCCCGCGGCCGAGCAGGGGACGGTGCGTGCCGGAGCGACGCGGAGGCCGGTCAGGGGCCTGGTCGTGGTGGCCGGGACGCCGGGTGAGGCGGCGGCGGCCGAGCTGGCCGCCCTGTGCGGACCGGGCGGCGCGGGCTGGACCGGTCTGGTGTGCGGCGAGGCCGCCGGCGCACACTGGCGCTGGCGGACCGACGCCGACGGCCATGTCGACATCCCGGTGCTGGACGTGCGGCTCACCGTTCCGGCCTGAGCTCCTGACCGGCCTTGGCGCGCAGGGTGTTGAGGGCGTAGTGCCGCCGGGACTTGACGGTTCCGGCGGGTATGCCGAGGAAGCTGGCCGTCTCCTGCGCGGTCCGGCCGCACAGGTAGGTGTGCAGGAGGACCTCCCGGTGCTCGGGGGACAGCTGCCGCAACAGGTCGGTCGCCTCGACCGCGGCCAGCACGGCGCCGGAGTGGTCGGGCAGGGGCACGTCCCGGTCGTCCGCGCCGATCGTCTCGTGCCGGGCGGTGGCACTGCGCATCCGGTCGACGACGAGGTTGCGGGTGACCTTGAGAAGCCAGCCGCGCACCGATCCCTCGGTGCTGTAGAGGCGTTCCGCGTGCGGCCAGGCGCGGATGAGGGTCTCCTGGACGATGTCCTCGGCCGTGTGACGGTCGTTCAGCAGCTTCTCCGCATAGGCGAGCAGCGCCTTGGCGTGGTCGGACACCATGGTGTGCAGCAGTTGGTCGCGACGCGCGGCCGAGGCAGCGGCCGCGTGCGTGGTCGTGGTCATCTTCGGGTTCCTGACGGGGAATGCGTACGCACCTCCCGCTCCGGACGGAGCGGAGCGGGGAGCGTAGGCAGGGCCCGCTTCCGGAACTCTGAACGATTACTGACGGATCACTGACGTGGGGCCGGACCGGGTGCGGCGAGGTCCTTCAGCCGCTCGCGGAGGTCGGTGGCGTCCGGGTGGTCGATCTCCGCCAGGATGCCGAGCGCTTCGCGCCAGGCGAGTGCGGCCCGCGCGTCGTCGCCGGCCGCGCGGTGGGTGTCGCCGATGTGCACCAGCGTGTCGGCCTCCAGGTAGCGGTCGCGGATCTCCCGGTACAGCTCCAGGGCATGCCGGTAGCACTCCAGCGCCCGGTCGTGCTGGTCCAGGTGGTGGTGGGCGTAGCCGAGGCTGTCCCAGGCGGCGGCCTCCCCGTTGCGGTCGCCCGTCTCCCGGTGGACCCGGAGCGCCCGGCCGCACTCCTCCAGGGCGTCCTCGTACATGCCCATCAGGATGTACGTCCATCCGACCTCGTTGGCGATGCTCGCCCGGGCGCCCCGCTGCCCGGTCTCGCGGTAGAGGGCGCTCGCCCGGGCGTAGTGGTCCAGGGCCGCCGCGTGGCGTGCACGCCGGTTGGCGAGGAAGGCGGCGTAGCGGTGGGTCCTGCCCTGGCCGGCCCGGTCGCCGATCTCGCCGAACAGCTCCAGGGCGCGCGACAGGTGCGCGTCGGCCTCGTCCCACCGCTCGAGACGGCCGCTGACGAAGCCGAGCGCCCGGTGCCCGTACGCCTGGCCGCGGATGTCGCCCAGGCGCTGGGCGGCCCCGACGGCCGTGGTCTGCGCGCCGAGTTGCTCCTCCCAGCGCCCGATGCGGTCCAGGTACAGCTCCAGGGTGGCGGCCAGCTGCCAGCTGTGTTCGCCGCCGCCGTGCCGGGCGTCCTGCTCGATCACCGCGAGCAGGACGGACCGGTTGGTCTCCAGCCACTGGTCGGCGGCCGCCTGGTCGGGAAGGCGCGGGACCGTCACGCCCGGCGCGTGGGGCCGCAGCCGGATGCGTTCCCGGCTGGGTGCGAGGAGGCTGTCGGCCGCGTGCACGCTGTGCAGGTAGTGGTCGAGCATGCGGCGCCGGGCGGCCGCCAGCTCCTGCTCCGTCTCCTGCGTCGGGGCCAGTTCGCCGGCGTAGGCGCGCAGCAGTTCGTGGCAGCCGTAGCGGCCCGGCACGGGCTCCGAGACCAGGTGTGCGCGGGCCAGCTCCGCGAGCAGCGGCCGGACCTGGCCGACCCGCTGCCCGGCCAGGCTGGCGACGGCGGCGAGCGCGCAGTCCAGGCCCGGATGCAGGGCGAGCAGGCGGAACACCCGGGCGGCCGCGGGGGTGAGCAGCTGGTACGACCAGGAGAACGCGCTGCGTGCGTCCGCGGCCGGGGCCTCGCCGGAGAACGCGTCGAGGCTCTCCTCGCTCTCGTGCAGTTCGGCGGCGACGGACGCGAGCGGGAACGTCGGGTTCACGACCGCGCGGGCGCTGACGACGGCCAGCGCCAACGGGAGCCGTCCGCACAGGGCGATGATCTCCGCGACGGCGGCGGGTTCCCGCGCGACCCGTTCGGCACCGAGCCGGCAGGTCAGGAACGCGTGCGCGTCCGCGTCGCTGAGCACGTCCAGGCTCAGCGAGTGCGCTCCCTCGCCGGCCACCAGGCCGTAGAGCTGGTTGCGGCTGGTGACGACGACCATGGAGCCGGGGGTGCCGGGCAGCAGGGGCCGGACGTGCTCGGTGTCCCGCGCGTTGTCGAGGACGACGAGGACCCGCCGGTCGGCGAGCAGACTGCGGTAGAGCGCGGCCTGGGCGTCCAGGCCAGCGGGGATGCGCTGGGCGGGGATGCCGAACGCGTCGAGGAAGGACCGTATCGCCTCCGCGGTGCTCATCACCGAGCCGGTCGGGTGGAAGCCGCGCAGGTTGACGTAGAGCTGTCCGTCGGGGAAGCGGCCGGCGACGCTGTGCGCCCAGTGCACGGCGAGGGTGGTCTTGCCGACGCCGGCCATGCCGCCGATGACGCTGATCACCACCGCCGACGCCGGTTCGTCGGCCGCGGGCAGCAGTGCCTGGACACGGGCGAGTTCGTCGCGCCGTCCGGTGAAGGCGGCCAGGTCCGCGGGTAGTTGGGCGGGGCGCACGGTGGGGACGGCTTCCGGCTGGACCGCCTCGGCGTCGTCCGTCAGGACCGGGCCCTCGCCGGACTCGGCCGGCCCGGTGCCCGCGGACCGGGTGGGGGTACGGCCGAGGACGCGCTGCTGGGCGGCCTGCAGCTCGGGGCCCGGCTGTACGCCGAGTTCGTCGGCGAGCCGGGTGCGTACGGTGCGGTGGACGTCGAGGGCTTCGGCCTGGTGCCCGGTGGCGGCGAGCACGAGGATCAGCCTGGCCTGGAGCCCTTCGTCGAGGGGGTGCTGGGCGGCGGCCTGCCGGAGCGTGACCAGGACCCGTGCGCCGAGGCCTCCGCCGGCCTCCAGGGCCAGTTGGGCGGCCTCCTTGACGGCGGCGAGGTGTTCGTCGTCGAGTGCGGTGAACGCCGGGTGGGACCGTACCTCGGGCGCGATGCCGGAGGCCGCGGGCCCGCGCCACAGCGCCAGTGCCTCCATCAACAGCTCGGTGGCGAGGGCCGGTTGGCCGTTCCGCGCCGCCTGGTCCGCCTGCCCCCGCAGCGCGCGGAAGCGGAGCAGGTCCAGGGAGCCGGCGTCGACTTCGAGTCGGTACCCGCCCGAACCCCGTACCAGCCAGCGGGATGCGCCCCGGGCCGGGAGGTCGGGTTCGAGCAGCCGGCGCAGGGCGCCGATGTGCCGCTGGACGACGTTCACGGCGCTGTCCGGCGGATCCTCGCCCCACAGCGCGTCGACGATCTCGTGGACGGCGACCGGATGCCCCGCCTCGGTCAGCAGCAACGCGAGCAGCGCACGCTCCTTGGGCGGTCCCAGCGGCAGTTCCGTGTCGCCGCGCCAGGCCCGGACGGGTCCGAGCACAGCGAATCGTGTTTGCACCGGGTCCCCTGGAGCGACTGTGACGACATGCGAGGCCGACGTGCCCGCCCCCTGGGGACGCGCGGCTGCGCACGAGCATAAAGTCCGCACGGGCATGCCGAGGCATGGTTCGGGCGCCCCGGAGAGTCGCACGCACCGAACCGGCCACCAGGGCCGCGTCGTTCAGGTGATGTGTCCTGGTTGATCACATGATGCCGAGGGTGATCAGTGGACGGTTGGCGTCGCGGGTGTGGTGGCGGAGTCCAGCGGCGATGTTTGTCTGGTTGCCGAGTCGGAGAGCGCCGATGGCCAGGTTACGCAGGGATGCCGTGGCACGTGGAGCGGTGCCGGTGCGTACGCGGGAGGCGTCCTCGGCGTACGTGGTGTCCCTGACGTGGTGGATCTTGTTCTCGATTCCCCAGTGGCCGCGGACGCGGCGGGCGATCTCGGTTGCGTCGGCCTGCTCCGCGGTCAGGCCGGTCACCCCGTAGATGCGTTCCAGGGTGACCTTGCCGGTGGTGACGATCCGTCGGCGGCGCACGATCCGGACGGCCTGCACCGCGTGTGGGAACGCGATCCCGGCGACGGCGGCGGCCTTGATCCGGCGGATCTCGTCGCGGCCGTGCGCGGTGGCCCGCGTCTTGTCCAGGAGTGGCACTTCCCGCCATGGCAGGGCCTTCGGCCACTGGTGCAGGGTGGGCTGATTGCCCTTGATCAGCGCGATGTAGTGGGCGTGCTTGTCCTCGACGAGGAAGCGCGCGTGGGCGGTCTGCGAGTGGAGGGCGTCGAAGGTGATCACCGTGCCGTGCAGGTTGAGCGGGGCAAGCAGGGGCTGGAAGACGGTGATCTCGTTGGTCGTGGCGTCCACCTCGCGCTGGGCGGTGACCAGACCGGCCCCCGTCATCGCGGCGAGCAGATGGACCTGGGTGCCGTCGGTGCGGCGGGCACCGCGCACGGTCCTGCCGTCCACGGCGCGGGAGGGCAGGGGCCGCCGGTCGCTGTCGTTCTCCTCCTGGCCGGCGGCGCGTTCGCGCCCGGCGAGCCAACTTCCGACGGCTGTATCCAGCGCGTCGCCGTCGATGCGTTGGAGGACACGACGCACGGTGGCCTCGGCCGGGGCGACGGGGCCGCGGTCCGGCTCCCGGCATGGGCCACCGAGCCGGGCCAGGACGTCGGGCGGGGCGTCGGCGGCCCACTCAGCGATCGCGGCCAGGGACTTCGCTCCGGCCAGGACCGCGCACGCGGCCGGGGAGAGGACGAAGGCGAGCGAGCGGCGTCGGCCCTGGTCCCGGCGGGGATCGGGCACCTGAGCCAGGCAGGTCAGCAGGCCGGGGAGGTCATCGGGGACGGTCGGCGCGGTGTCGGCGAGTTGGCCCAGAGGGCGCGGGATGAGCGAGGATGAGCAGGCAGGCACGGTATTCCGTCGTGGTGATCAGGGACTCGACACCTCATGATCACCGGAAGTCGTGCCTGCCTCCGCGTCAGCCCCCGCAGTCCTGCCCCAGCTCCTGAAGCCCAATCAACCCGGAATCAACCCGGATGCACCGCCGGAACGACGCCGCCCTGCCCGCGTACCCCGTCGGTCACCGTCGTCGTGGCGCCGACGGGGTACGCCCGTCACCCGCGAGCGGAGTGCGACTTCAGCGGATGCGGTGCTTCCGCCAGAAGGGGCCGAGGTCCCTGTGCGTCATCGACTGTGCGGCCTTCTTGAAGCCGGCGGTGGTGGAGACGCCGTACCAGTGGTCGTGGGCGTACTTCTTGATGAGGCGCGCCATGGTGCCGGCCCCGAGGACGTGCTCCAGGTCGGCCAGGACGCAAGGGCCGATCCCGTACACGACCTGGAAGTACTCGTCACGGTGTGCAGACCAGTAGGCCATCGAGTTGGTGAGCGCGGCGGTGGCGCTCGGCCAGGAGTCGTCCGGCGAGCACTCGAACCCGTCCCAGCGGTAGTAGCGCGCGTTGGCGTACTGAGCGAAACTCTCGTCCAGCCAGGGTGAGTTGTACTCGTCGTTGCCCACGACGCCGTACCACCACTGGTGGGCGATCTCATGGACGGTGGCGCCGCCCTCCTCCTCGGTGCCGAGGATGACCAGGCCGGGGTACTCCATGCCGCCGGCGAACCCGGGGGTCATCACGAGGTCGATCTCGCCGTACGGATAGCGGCCGAACTCCCTGCCGAACCGGTCGATGGCGGCGACGCCGTCCTTGCGGTTGAGGCGGACACCGGCGGTGGGCGTGTTCGGCGACCAGTACGACT
This sequence comes from Streptomyces sp. NPDC008092, assembly GCF_042957285.1. Taxonomy (NCBI): domain Bacteria; kingdom Bacillati; phylum Actinomycetota; class Actinomycetes; order Kitasatosporales; family Streptomycetaceae; genus Streptomyces; species Streptomyces sp. NPDC008092. The sequence goes on along the minus strand of NZ_JBIBHY010000012.1, from coordinate 138,049 downwards.
TCACGCGCACGCCGTCGGGCGAGGTCTGGGTCGCGGTGCGGAACGGGCCCGCCGCCCATGCGAAGTCCCGCACCCGCTTGGCGACGCTGTGGGTGACCGTACGCCCGGTACCGCCGGGGCGGGTCCATGTGCTGCCGGTCGCCGGGACCTTGAGGGCGGACGGGTGGTCAAGGCGCACCCGGAAGTCGCTCGCCAGGGTGTAGAAGCTCTCGCCGTTCGACACATACGGATCGAGGTGCCATCCCCTCGCGTCGTGCACGGCGAGGACCGGCAGCGCGTTGCCCAGGAAGCGGAACGCGCCTTCGCGGCCGAAGCGGTTGTTGCGTGCGGGCACGGTGAGGGCCAGGTCGAAGGAGACGGCCGTCCGCTCGCCGCGTGCGAGCGGCCTCGGCAGAGCGATGCGCAGCGCCGTGCACTTCACGCCGGGGCGGCCCGGAGTGCCGCCGCGCACGTGGGAGACGCGGACGGGGGACGGTCTTCCGGATGTCCCGCAGCCGTCCTCGCCATTGCCCCACAGGCGTATGTACACCTCACGCAGGGGCCGGCTGGAGGCGTTGCGGAAGGACACCGTCTGCCGGCCCGCCCAGTGGGAGCCGTCGGCGTCGGCGCGCAGCTTCACGTCGTAGCTGGGGCGGTCGGGCGTCGCGGGTTCGACCGCTCTCACCGCGGCGCCGGACGGCGTGCCGGCCTCGGCCACGGTGGAGCCTGCTGTCGCGAGCAGCGCGAGCAGGGCGACCAGCAGACGGCGACCGGTTCTTGAGGGGCCCGTGGACGACGAAGGCATGGCTGACGACATGACAGATGACATGCCAGCGGATCTTGTCACAGGGTTCCCCACGGCCGACACAGGCCCGCGCGAAGAGGGGAGGCCGGCTCCGCTTGGGCGGCGAAAATGCCAGGGCAGGCAGGGGATGTTCGCTGTACGTTGGCGCACAGCAAGGATCCCGGTTCAACCCGTCCGCAGTTCATCCCCTTCAATGAGGCCTGGTCACGGACACCACGTACGCCGAGGACGCCTCCCGCGTACGCACCGGCACCGCTCCACGTGCCATGGCATCCCTGCGCAACCTGGCCATCGGCGCTCTCCGACTCGGCAACCAGACAAACATCGCCGCTGGACTCCGCCACCACACCCGCGACGCCAACCGTCCACTGATCACCCTCGGCATCATGTGATCACCAGGACACATCACCTGAACGACGCGGCCCTGAACCGGCCGCCGCGGCCCAAAGCCCTGGTCTGTCCGGCACCTCCGGCCGAACGGCCGGTCTCCCGCCCCATGGAATTGTCCGCCACCCCTATGGCTCTCATAAACTCTCCCCGGGAGCCGTTCCGGCCGGAGAACGTGAAATCACAGCCGGATCACGGACGCTCAGCAATTCGACAGGGTTCGCGTCTTCACCCGCCAAGCTGGGCCGATGGCACGGTGCCGCCGCATGTAATCCCAGGTTCCGTACCGTCGCCGTTGGCGACCCGATATGCCAATGCAACGATCGCGGCGCGTCAACACGGCATTCCCGTCCCTTTCTTGTGACCGATGCCGCGGATAACCGAGAGAACCACTGATCAATCGCCCTTGATTTACCGAAGACTGAAATACGGGCGCGCCGGCGGACGTTCCCGAACGGCTCCGTCGCCGCCATGGTGGCGGCCACGTCGCTCGCGGGCGGCGCGGGCGCGGCCCGGGCGTCCGAGGCCTCGCTCAAAGCGGGTGCAGGCCGGTACGTCATCGTCGAACTCTCGCCCGACGACCCGGCCGCCCTGCTGTGGGGCAAGGACGCCGCCGGAGCGTCGAGCAGTCCGGCCCCCGGTGCGGTGGTGAGCCCGATCGTCGACGACTTCCGGCAGTTCGTCTTCGAGGACCCGGCGACCGGGCGGTCCCTGAAGTACAACCTCTTCGTTCCCCGGCGCTACGACCCGCGCAGGAAGTACCCGCTGGTGCTGTTCATGCACGACGCCGGCGTCGTCAACGTGGACACGGTCGGCCCGCTGGTCCAGGGTCTCGGCGCGGTCTGCCGGGCCGGTCCCGAGGACCAGGCGCGGCACGAGTCGTTCGTGCTCGCGCCCGAGTACGGCGAGGTCGTGATCGACGACAACTACGTACCTGGCCGGCAAGAAGCTCTGGATCCTGGTCGCGCAGGACGACACCAAGGCCTTCCCGGCGAGAACGCCATCACCCAGGTCATCGAGGCCGAGTGCACCAGGGCCGGCACCGCGGTGTGGGACGCGGGCTCCGGCGCCGCGCAGTTCGCCGCCGACGTACACGCCCTGGAGCAGCAGCAGGCGCCCGTGAACTGCGCGACCTTCCTGCCGGGGACGATCACCGCGACGACCGGGGCGGACCCGGCAGAAGTCGGCCGCTCCGGCGACCGGGTTCCCGGCCGGCAGGGCCCCGCGCCGGCGACGGATGCGGGGTCCTCACTTGAGGCCGCTGAGCATGACGCCCCGGATGTAGTACTTCTGCAGCATCAGGAAGAGGACGAGGACCGGCAGCACGCTCAGGACCAGTCCGGCCATCACGATGGGCAGGGAGCGGGTCGGGTCGACGTAGTCCTGAAGGAACTGGATGCCGACGGGCAGCGTCATCACGGCCGGGTTGGCGGTCGAGACGAGCAGGGCCCAGATGTACTCGTTCCAGGCGTCGACGAAGGTGAGCAGGCCGAGGGTGACCAGGACCGGCTTGGTCTGCGGGACGACGATCCGCCACCACACGGCGAACTCGCCGGCCCCGTCGATGCGTGCGGCCTCCAGGACCTCGTCCGGGATGGAGACCATGAACTGGCGGGTCAGGAAGATCCCGAAGCTGCTGACGAGGAACGGCACGGCGAGCGCCACGATGCTGACGGTCAGTCCCGCGCCGCCGCGTCCGAGCAGGTCGTTGCCGCCGGCCAGCGGCCAGTGCACCAGGATCAGGAAGTGCGGGATGAAGAAGAGGAACGGCGGGAACATCATCGTCGAGAGCACGAGACGGAAGACGAAGTCCCGTCCGGGGAAGCGGAGTTTGGCGAGCGCGTAGCCCGCGAGCGACGACGTGAGCAGTACCGACCCGGTGATCATGGCCGTGGCGACGACACTGTTGCGGAAGAGCACCGGTAGGTCGAGCTGGTGGATCGCCGCCCGGTAGTTGGACAGGTCGAACGCCTTCGGCAGGAACCGGTAGGGCAGCGTGCCCGCCTCGTCCGGCCCCTTGAAGGACGTCATCAGCATGTCGGCGAACGGCACCACCGTGAGCACCGCGCCGGTGCCGACCAGCAGATACGACAGCCACGGGAAACGGCGGCGGATCACGCGTCCTCCCCCTTGCGCCGGAAGAACCACAACTGGACCAGCGTGACCACGAGGACCACCGCGAACAGCACGAAGGCGGCGGCGCTCGCGGTGCCCCAGTCGCCGTAGGAGAAGGCCTGCCGGTACATCTCTAGGGCGGCCACGTCGGTGGCGTCCCCGGGTCCGCCCTTGGTCATCACGATGATCAGCGCGAAGGACTGCAGGCCGGTGAGGAACTGGGTGACGCACACGAACAGCAGGGACGGCCTCAGCAGGGGCAGCGTGATCCGCCAGAAGACGGTCGCGGGCCCGGCGCCGTCGAGCGCGGCGGCCTCGTAGTACGACTCGGGGACGGACTTCAGCCCGGCGGTCAGGACGAGGATCGCCGAGCCGACGGAGGCCCAGGCCTGGACGACCACCACCGCGGGCAGGGCGGTGTCCGGGTCCTGGAGGAAGGCGACCGAGCCGAGCCCGACGGCGTTGAGGACGCCGTTGACGAGGCCGCCCGGCTGGTACATGTACTTCCACACGTTGCCGACGGCGACGACGGTCGTGACGATCGGCAGGAAGTACAGGGTGCGCCACAGCCCCTGGAACCGCAGCTTGTCGATGCAGGTGGCGACGAGCACCGAGCCGGCGAGCGCGAGGACCACGGTGCCCAGGGCGAAGAGCAGCGTGTTGGTGAGGATCGGGGCCAGGAACGTGGAGCCGTCGGCGAACAGTCCGGCGAAGTTGTCCAGGCCGACGGGGTCGATGTCGCCGAGGTCGAACCCGGCCCAGCGGGACGTCGACAGCAGCACCGCGAAGCCCAGCGGCAGGGCGAGGAAGACGGCGTAGAACAGGAGTGTCGGCGCCAGGAAGAGGTAGGCGACGACGGTCTGGCGGCGCCGGTGCCGGGTGCGGACGCCGACTCCGGGGGCGGCGGACCTGTCGCGTGCCGCCCGTTCGGTGGACTCGGGTGCAAGGGTGGCGTTCACCATGACCGCGACACCTCCTGGTCGACCTGGCGGCGGGTGGCGCGCAGGGCCTCGTCGGCCGTCTGCTGGCCGGTCCACAGGGCCTCGATGTTCTTGCGCAGCAGCGACTTGGCCTGCTGCGCGCCCGGCACGTTCGGTTCGGGTACGGCGTACGCCAGCGCGTCCAGGAACGGGTGCAGGTTCGGGTCGCCGCCCGTGCCGAGGAGCCTGCGCATGTCGTCGGCGCGGCCGGTCAGGGAGCCGACCGACGCCTGCAGCGCGCTCATCCGGGTCGTGCCGTGCACCTTCTCGGCGTTGAGCCAGCGCAGGAACTCCCAGGCCTCGCGCGGGTGTTCGCTGGCGGTGTTGACCCCGAGCATGAAGCCGGTGGAGAGCGTGGCGGGCCTGCCGTCCGCCTCGGGGAGGGGCACGGGAGCGACGCCGACGTCGCGGTAGGCGGGACCCATCAGCGCCTTCAGGTTCGCGGTCCACCAGCCGGCGCTGATCACCATGGCCACCTGTCCGGAGGCGAACGCCTGGTAGACGTTGACGCCGGGGGCGCTCGCTCCCCTGTCGACGAGGCGGCGCTCCAGGTCGAACACGGCGCGCCCGGCCGTCGAGTCGATGGCGGTGCGCCTGCCGTCCGCCGAGACGAACCGCCCGCCGGCGGCGTTGAGCAGGGCGAGGGTCTGGCCGACCGTCGTGGAGTCGTCGAAGGCCGACAGGCCGAACCCCTGGACCAGCGTGTTGCCGTACCGGTCCTGCCGTGCGGTCCGGTAGGCGGCGGCCTCCAGCTCCGGCCAGGTGCGCGGCGGGCCGGAGACGCCGGCCTCGCGCAGCAGCCGTCTGTTGTAGTAGAGCGCGTAGGTCTGCATCTCGGTGGGGTAGCCGTAGACCCTGCCCCCGACCGACGCCGAGCCGACCGCGGCGGCGCCGTAGCCGCGGCGGATCTCCGCGGCCTGGTCGGGCGGCGCGGGCCGCAGCACTCCGGCGCGGACCAGCTGGCCGTTCCACAGGCAGTACGGGTGCAGGATGTCCGTGCCCTGGCCCGCGGCCTGCCGGACCATGAAGGTGGTCAGCAGGTCGGTGAACTCGACGGCCTTCGTCCGCACCTTGACCCGGTCGTGCCGGGCGTTCCACTCGTCCACCGGCCCCTGGAGAGCCTTCTTCAGCTCCCCGCTCGCGTAGTGGGAGAGCAGGGTGAGCACGACCGGATCGCCGGGCCGCCCGGTCCCCTGGTGCGGGGCCGCGCAGCCGGCGGCGAGGAGCGCCGAGGGCAGGGCGAGCGCGAAGTGACGACGGCTCAGTGACCGTGTCACCGGGCGGCCTCCCGGCGCAGCACCTGGAACACCCGGGTCGTGGTGAAGCCGCTCTTGCGGTAGAGGTGACCGGCCGGGGACTGCGCGCCGGTCCACAGGAACCACGCGGAGTGCGCCCGGAGCGCCCGCATCCGCTCCAGGACCAGGTGCAGGAGGACTTCGCCGAGTCCGGTGCCGCGCAGCTCCTCCAGCACGCCGATCGGCCCGAACCGCTCGTCCACCGAGTCGAACGCCCCGTGCATGGCCCAGCCGACCATCCGGCCCCCGGGGTCGCGGGCCACGACGATCCGGTCGAGCGGGGTGCCCGCGGTCAGGCACGCCCGGATCGTGCAGGCCCAGTCCGGTCCGAAGCGGCTCCCGGCGAGGGCGAGGAGGTCCACCAGGTCGTCGTCGGCCGGGGTGGCGAACCGGTAGCCCCGCGCGGTCAGTTCGGCCACCCGGAGCGCGACCTCGTCCGGGAGGCGGTAGCCGACCAGGACGCGGTCCATCGCGGCCGCCTCGTAGAGGGTGCGAAAGCCCAGGGAGTCGAGAAGCCCGGCCGCCTCCGGGTAGGCCTCGGCGTCCAGGCCGGGGAAGACGTAGTTCGGGGTGTACGACGAGAAGTCCACCCGGGTACGGCCGTGGCCGTGCAGCCAGTCGAGGGCCTCGGTGAGCAGCCGGCGGCCGAGGCCGCGTCCGCGGGCGTCCGGGGCGACGAAGAAGAACGGGATCCAGCCCTGCTCCGGCTCCAGGTCGGTGCCGGCCATCGGGGTCAGCCGGCGCACCGCGTAGGCGGCGCCGACGACCCGTTCGCCGTCGACGGCGACGCGCAGCCCCTCCGGATCGAAGTTGGGGTCGAGCAGCACCAGCGAGCGGAAGCGGTCCGGGGTGATGGGGTCGGCCGGCGCGCTCCGCCGCCACGCCGCCACGACCTGGGGTCCGTCACCCGCGCGGAAGCCGCGGGTCCCGGTCCGGTTCGTCGTCGTGCGAGTCGTGGGATCGGTCATCGACGGAGGTGTCCTTCCGGGCGGAACGGCGCTGCCGGGCAGGCAGTGACGGGTCATGGGGGCGGTTCGGCAGGCGTCAGGGGTAGAGCAGTACGTCGTCGCCGGCCCAGCGGGCGGGCGCGGCCGGCGGGTCGCACAGCGGCAGCGGGTCCTCGCCCGCGTCGACGGCCCGCCGCAGCCGGTCGGACCCCCACAGCAGGTCGACGAAGTGCCGGTGACCGGTGCCTTCGGCGCCGCCTTCCGTGATGTGCCAGGCGAAGTCGTCCGGGTACAGCCACCGCAGCACGGCGAGCATCGCGACGGCGGTGTGTACGGGGGCGAACGCCGCGCGGTCGGTGATGTGGAGCTGGACCCCGCGCAGCTGCCGTCCGGCGTGTTTGTGGAAGGCCGGCACGAACCGCAGGTCGCGGAAGTGCACGCCGGGCAGGGCGAGTTCGGCGAGCGCGGGCGCGAAGCGGGCGTCGAGGTAGGGGGCGCCGACGATCTCGAAGGGCTGGGTGGTGCCCCGGCCCTCCGAGAGGTTCGTGCCCTCGAAGAGGCAGGTGCCGGGGTACACGGTGGCGGTGGCGGGCGTCGGCATGTTCGGGGAGGGTGCGATCCAGGGCAGCCCGGTGGCGGGCGCGTCCATGGCGCGCCGCCAGCCGAGCGCCTCGATCACCGTCAGGTCGGCCGGGCGGCCCGCCGCGCGGGGCACGGCCGAGGCGTTGAGAAACCGGGCGAGTTCGCCGCAGGTGAGGCCGTGCCGGACGGGGACCGGGGCGCGCCCGACGAAGCTGGCCCACGCCGGGTCGAGCAGCGGGCCCTCGCTGACGAGTCCGCCGAGCGGATTGGGCCGGTCGGCGACCACGAACCGGATGCCGGTGCGGGCCGCCGAGACCATCAGGTCGAACATGGTCCACACGTAGGTGTAGTACCGGACGCCGATGTCCTGCAGGTCGTGGACCAGGGCGTCGACACCGCTGTCGATCAGCAGCTTGTCGAGCCGGTCGCCGTCGCGGCGGTAGGTGTCGTGGACCGGCAGGCCGGTGCCGGGGTCGGTCCGGGCGGCCTCGCTCTCGCCGGCCTGGCCGGACCCGTGCAGGCCGTGTTCGGGACCGAACAGGGCGACCAGGGGCGCGCCGGCCGCGAGCAGCGCGGGTGCGGCAGGGCGCAGGTCCGGCAGGACCCCGGTGTGGTTGGTCACCAGCCCGAAGCGGCCGGGCCCGGCGAGTGCGGGCGCCGCGTGCAGCCGCGCGATCCCGGTCGTCACCGTGCCGCGGTCGCCCGTGCTCATCCTCTGCCCCGTCCGCCGGTGAGATCTGCCTCGATCAACGGTCAGGAATTTACTCTTATGTCCCGTATTTCCGGCAAGGAATCGCGGAGGACCCGATTGCCCCGATGGTGTGACGGCACCGGCCCGGCCGACTCCCCCGAGTGTCGCGGACGTTGGAACAGGCATGGGCCTCAGTGACATCCCTCCCTTCGCCCAACTGTCCGACGCCTACTGGCTGGACAGTCCCCACCTGGGCGAGGCCCCCGGTCCGCCGCCCCCGGCCCCGCCGCCGTCCTTCGCGTGGCGGACCGCGATGGTCGGGCTGTCGGCACTCACGGTCGCGGTCGCCCTGGTCGTGGCGTTCGTGTGAGCCGCCGACCGGCCGGACCGGGCGTCACGACACGCCGACGGGTGTCCCCCGGAGGTGGGACGTTTCCGTGTCGTTCGGACATCCGGGCGCGGTGACGGTGTGTGATGGCGCCGGGCCCCGGTGCACCTGGGGGCTCTGTTGGTCACTGTTTTCACCGTTCACGAAGGACTTCACGATGCGCCTGCTCCGTCCGCTCGCCGTCACTCTCGGCGGGCTCGCCCTCACCGTCATCACCATCGGACCGGCGGCCGCCGCCGACGGCACGTTCGTCTGGGTGGGACCGAAGGGCAAGGCGTACGCCATCCAGAACCCGCCGGACCGCAAGTGCCTCGACATGGCGCAGGAGGCGCGCGGGCCTCAGAACGCCACGAAGAAGGCGCTCGTCGTCTACAGCAAGGCGAAGTGCAAGGGCACCGAGCACCGGGTCGCCCCGGGGCACTCGGCGTCCGGCAGTGTCCGCTTCGCCAGCGTGGTGTTCAACCCGCGCTAGGACGGGGCCCGTTCAGCCCTCCGGTGGCGCCGGTCACGTCGTGGTGACCGGCGCCACCGGTCTGTGCGGGTACATCCAGCCGCACCCGCCGGCGCCGGTCAGACTCCCCCGGCCACCGCCACGCCGAGGCCGCAGAGGACCACGCCGGTGACGACGTCCAGCGCGCGCCGCACCGCCGGCCGGGAGACCAGGGCCCGGCCCCGGCCGACGGCCCAGGTGAAGAGCAGGTACCAGCAGATGTTGACGAGGGCCCACAGGACGCCCAGCGCGATGCTGCTCACCAGGACGGGGCCGTCGGCCGTGACGAACTGGGGCAGCACCGACACGGCGAACACCCCGGCCTTCGGGTTGCCCAGCGTCGTGCCCAGCCCGGCTCCGTACGCGCTCCGGAGACCGCCGGGACCGGCCGTCCCGCCGCCCGGGCCGATCCGGGTGACGCCCTGCTTCCCGGCGGCCCTGAGGGTGTTGAGCCCCAGCGCGCACAGCACCGCGCCGCCCGCGAGGCGTACCACCAGGTAGGCGTGCGGGTTGGCCAGGAGGACCGCGGACAGGCCCACGGCGGCGGCGGTCGACCAGACGAGCAGCCCGGTGGCGTTGCCCGCGATGGTGGCCCGGGCGGGCCGTGGGCCGGAGGTCAGGATCTGCCGGATCATCAGGGCCTGTCCGGCGCCGGGGAGCATGGCCAGCAGCCAGGTGGTGATCAGGAACAGGGGCAGATGGATGGGCACGGGGCGTCGGCCTTCCCACTGGTGCGAGGCGAATGATCCGCCACCAGGCTGGCGCGAGGGGTGCGTGAAGAGAAGTCAGGACTCTTCCGTCCAGCATTAAGATTATTTAGTGACGATGACCTCGGATCCGGGACAGCTGCGGCTGCTCGCCCTGATCGAACGCCACGGTTCGCTCACCGGTGCCGCCCACGCGCTCGGCGTGACCCCGGCCGCGGTGACCCAGCAGGTGGTCCGGGCGGAGCGGGACTGGAACGCTCCGCTGGTGGTGCGCGGGCCGCGCGGCGCGTCGCTGACGGTGGCCGGTGCGCTGCTCGCGGAGCACGGACGGGCCGTCGACGAGCAGGCGGAACAGGCCGGCGAGCGGCTCGCCGCGCTCCTCGGCCGGCTGTCGCTGCGGCTGCGGGTGGGCGCGTTCCTGGCCGCCGCCCTGCATCTGCTCCCGCCCGCCCTGACCGCGCTGCGCCACCGGTACCCGGACGCCGACGTCTCGGTGGAGGACCTGTTGTCCGACCGCGGCGTCGAGCGGGTCGCGGCGGGCGAACTCGACGTGGCGGTGATCGCCTCCTGGGCGCTTCCCCCGGAGCCGCCCCCGCACCTCGCCGTGCACACCCTGCTGCGGGACCCCATGGTCATCGTGCTGCCCGACGACCACCCCCTGGCCACCGCTTCCCCCGCCGGCACGCCCCTGCGCCTCAGGCAGCTCCGGGACGAGTCCTGGGTGACCATCCTGGCCGGACACGCCGCCCGCGAGCAGCTCGACCGGGCGGCGGCCGCCGCCGGTTTCACCCCCAGGATCCGGTTCCAGACGGCGTCGTACGACCTGGCCCAGGCACTCGTCGGCACCGGCTACGGCGTCGCGCTCGTCTCCCGGCTGGCCCTCACCGGGGTCCCGGGCACCACGCACCGCCCGCTGGCCGACCCGCCGCTCCACCGCGACCTGCACGCCGTGACGCGCTCGGACACCACGCTGACCCCGCTGGCGGACGTCTTCCGGACCCTGCTGCTCGACGTGGCCACCGAGCTTCGGGGCGCCTGGACGTCACAGGGGTGAGCGGGCGACCGCCATCACGTAGGCCCCGAACAGCCACGAGACCGCGGCGAGCGCACCGACGACGAGGACGGCCTGGGCGGGACGCGCGCGCCGGCTGCCTGCCAGGGCGCGGGCGAGCGGGATCAGGAGGGGGAACGCCGGGAGCAGGAAGCGGGGCTTGGAGGAGAAGGAGCCCGAGCCGCCCACCACCAGCAGGACCAGGACGCCCGCGAAGACCACCAGGGCCAGCGGGGCCCGGTCCAGGCAGAGCAGGCAGAAGAGCAGGAGGCCGGCGGCGACGATCACCAGGTCCGCGGCGTAGACGAAGCCGCCGCCGTGCAGCAGCAGGCTCTTGAGGAAGCGCAGCGAGCCCGCGCCGAAGTCGAAGCGGGAGCTCCAGGCGCGCTGCACCTCGAAGTAGCCGTGCAGCAGGTTGCCGGTGCGCTGCCCGACCCACAGGACATAGCCGAGCCAGCCGAGCGGGGCGAGCAGGCAGCCGGCCCACAGGGCGGCCGGGACGCGGCCCCGTCGCCGTACCGCTTCGTGGGCGCCCGCGGCCAGGACGGCGGCCGCGACCGCGAAGCCGCTGGGGCGGGACAGCCCGGCGAGCGCGGCCAGGCCGCCGGCCCACAGCCAGCGGCCCCTGAGGACGCAGTACAGGGACCATGCCGCGAGGGCCGAGAAGAGGGACTCGGTGTAGGCGATGGTGAGTTCGACCGACTGGGGCAGTACGGCCCACAGCACGACGAGCGCGCCGGCGACGGCTCGGCCGTACAGGCGGTCGCCGATCCGGTGGATGCCCCACGCGGCGACGACGGCGGCGGTCCAGGCGATGACCAGCGCGGCCCTGCCGGGGGTGAGGGGCAGGACGGTCGTCGCGGCCCGGACGAGCCCGGGGTACAGCGGGAAGAACGCCCAGTCGGTCTGCACGGCGCCCTTGCGGGTGATCTCGATGAGGTCGCCGTAGCCGTGGGCGGCGATGTGCAGGTACCAGCGGGCGTCCCAGGCGTGCGCCAGGTTCCGGACCAGGGGCCGTCCCATGGCGTGGTTCGCCACGGCGACGGCCGCGACTCCGCCCAGCCGCGCGGCCGTGAACAGCAGGAGGGCGGGCAGCAGGCCGGACGGGGCGCGGCGGCCGGGTGCGGGGTGGGCGGGACCGGTCTGCGCGGCGGGCCCGGGCCGCGGGACGGAGGACGTGCTCACACTCCGACCTTCGGCAGCGGCCCGCGGCTCCGCAACACGGCACCGAGGTTTCTTACGGTCTTCCGCCCGGGTTCAGAACTGCGCGACCCGCATCACACCCGGACCCCCTTGATCGATCATTCACCGGCCGGTTTAGCATATGAGCGCCACCCAGCTCGATCGAGAGATTCAGGTCTGTGACTGTCAACGACGACTCGTTCACCAACTGGAAGAACCGCGAGGAGATCGCGGAGTCGATGATCCCGCTCATCGGGAAGCTGCACCGGGAGCGGGACGTGACGGTCCTCCTCCACAGCCGCTCCCTGGTGAACAAGTCGGTGGTCAGCATCCTCAAGACCCACCGCTTCGCCCGCCAGATCGACGGGGCCGAGCTCTCGGTCACCGAGACGATGCCGTTCCTGCGGGCGCTCACCGCGCTCGACCTGGGCCCCTCCCAGATCGACATCGGCATGCTCGCCGCGACCTACAAGGCCGACGACCGCGGCCTGAGCGTCGAGGCGTTCACCGCCGAGGAGGTCGCCGGGGCCACCGGCGCCAACAAGATCGACCGCCGGGAGCCGCGGGACGTCGTCCTGTACGGCTTCGGCCGCATCGGCCGCCTGGTCGCCCGGCTGCTCATCGAGAAGGCCGGCTCGGGCAACGGGCTGCGACTGCGGGCCATCGTGGTGCGCGGCGCGGGCGGCGAGGACATCGTCAAGCGCGCCTCGCTGCTGCGCCGCGACTCCATCCACGGCCAGTTCCAGGGCACGATCACCGTGGACGTGGAGAACAGCACGATCCTCGCCAACGGCAACGAGATCAAGGTGATCTACGCCGACGACCCGAGCGCCGTGGACTACACGCAGTACGGCATCCGGGACGCGATCCTCATCGACAACACGGGCAAGTGGCGGGACCGCGAGGGCCTGTCCGAGCACCTGCGCCCCGGCATCGAGAAGGTCGTCCTGACCGCGCCCGGCAAGGGCGACGTCCCGAACATCGTGCACGGCGTCAACCACGACACCGTCAAGCCGGACGAGCAGATCCTGTCCTGCGCCTCCTGCACCACCAACGCCATCGTGCCGCCGCTGAAGGCCATGGCCGACGAGTACGGGGTGCTGCGCGGGCACGTGGAGACCGTGCACTCGTTCACCAACGACCAGAACCTGCTGGACAACTACCACAAGTCCGAGCGCCGCGGCCGGTCCGCGCCGCTCAACATGGTCATCACCGAGACGGGTGCCGCCTCCGCCGTGGCGAAGGCGCTGCCGGACCTCAAGGCGCGGATCACCGGCAGCTCCATCCGGGTCCCGGTGCCGGACGTGTCGATCGCGATCCTCAACCTCCAGCTGGCCCGCGAAGCCTCCCGCGAGGAGGTCCTCGACTACCTCCGCGAGGTGTCGCTGACCTCGCCGCTGAAGCGCCAGATCGACTTCATCACCGCCCCGGACGCGGTCTCCAGCGACTTCATCGGCTCCCGCCACGCGTCGATCGTCGACGCCGGCGCGCTGAAGGTGGAGGGCGACAACGCGATCCTCTACCTCTGGTACGACAACGAGTTCGGCTACTCCTGCCAGGTGGTCCGGGTCGTCCAGCACGTCTCGGGCGTGGAGTACCCGACGTTCCCCTCCCCGGCGGTCTGACACCCCTCACCCACGGCGGCCCGGTTCCCTGTACGCACAGGGGACCGGGCCGTCCGCGCTCTTGACGCGATCACGGCCCGATGGCAGCTTTTTATCGATACAAACGACGAGGCGAATCACGTTCCACATCTCGAACAAGCCGCCGTTCCGGACAGGAGTGCCCGCGTGCCCACCGCCACCGCGATCATCAACCTCGACATCGAGGGCCCGACGATCAGCCGCCACCTCTACGGCCACTTCGCCGAACACCTCGGCCGCTGCGTCTACGGCGGCTTCTGGGTCGGCGAGGACTCCCCCGTCCCGAACGAGGGCGGCATCCGGCTCGACGTCGTGGCGGCGCTGCGCGCGCTGGACATCCCGAACCTGCGCTGGCCGGGCGGCTGCTTCGCCGACGAGTACCACTGGCGGGACGGCATCGGCCCGTGCGAGCAGCGCCCCCGGATGGTCAACACGCACTGGGGCAACGTCGAGGAGAACAACCACTTCGGCACCCACGAGTTCATGGCCCTGTGCGAACTGCTCGGCGCCGAGCCCTACATCAGCGGCAACGTCGGCTCCGGCACCGTCCGCGAGATGAGCGAGTGGGTGGAGTACCTCACCCGGGACGGCGACAGCCCGATGGTGCGGCTGCGCAAGGAGAACGGCCGCGCGGAGCCGTGGCGGGTGAAGTACTGGGGCATCGGCAACGAGACCTGGGGCTGCGGCGGCAACATGCGCGCCGAGTACTCCGCCGACCTGGCCCGCCAGTACGCCACCTACTGCCGCGACCACGGCGACAACAAGCTCTACCGGATCGCCTCGGGCGCCTCCGACGCCGACTACAAGTGGACCGAGACGCTGATGCAGCAGATCAGCTGCTTCGGCTGCGAGGCCACCCCGAAGAACTTCTTCCAGGGCCTGTCCGTCCACTACTACACGCTCTCCGGCCCCTGGGAGGCCAAGGGCAGCGCCACCGAATTCACCGCCGACGACCACTACCGGACCATGCTGTCGGCCCGCCGTATCGACCGCATCCTCACCGGCCACTCGACGGTCATGGACGTCTACGACCCCGGGCGCACCGTCGGCCTGGTCCTGGACGAGTGGGGCACCTGGTGGGACGTGGAGCCCGGCACCAATCCCGGCTTCCTCTTCCAGCAGAACACCCTGCGCGACGCGCTGGTCGCCAGCACCCACTTCGACATCTTCCACAAGCACGCGGCCCGCCTGCACATGGCCAACATCGCCCAGACCGTCAACGTCCTCCAGGCCATGCTCCTCACCGACGGCGACGCCCTGGTCCTGACCCCGACCTACCACGTCTTCGAGATGAACAAGGGGCACCAGGACGCCACCTCGCTCCCCCTGCACCTGCGCGGCGAGGGCACCCGGCGCACGGTCGGGGACGCGGAGCTGGAGACGGTGTCCGCCTCGGCCAGCGTCAAGGACGGCACCGTCCTGATCTCGCTGAGCAACCTGGACGCGGAGGAACCGGCCGAACTCACCCTCGACCTGCGCGGCGGCGCCCTCGGCGAGCCGTCCGCCCGGATCCTCACGGCGGACAAGCTCCAGGCCCACAACACCCCGCAGGCGTCGCCGGCCGTCTCCCCCCGGGCCTTCGACGGCGTGACCGTGACCTCCGGCGGACTGCGGCTCACCCTGCCGCCGCACTCGTTCGTGACCGTCCAGGCTCCCCTCGACCGCCGCTGACCCGCAGGAGCGCGCACATGACCCGATCCGCACGCCCGCTGCCCGCCCGGCACCTGCGGCCGCCCATGGGCTGGAACAGCTGGGACTGCTACGGCACCACGGTCACCGAGGAAGAGGTCCTCGCCAACGCCGAGTTCATGCGCGAGCACCTGCTCCCGCACGGCTGGGACACCGTCGTCGTCGACATCCAGTGGTACGAGCCCACCGCCCGCGCCCACGGCTACAACCCGGACGCCCCCCTCGTCCTCGACGGCCACGGCCGCCAGCTCCCCGCCCCCAACAGGTTCCCCTCCGCCGCGGGCGGGGCGGGGTTCGGGCCGCTGGCGGCGCGGGTGCACGCCATGGGCCTGCGGTTCGGGCTGCACATCATGCGGGGCATCCCGCGGCGTGCGGTGGCGGCCGGACTGCCCGTGCTCGGTACGGAGTTCACGGCCGCGGACGTGGCCGACACCGGCTCCGTGTGCCCCTGGAACTCCGACAACCACGGCCTGGACCACGACCACCCCGGCGCCCAGGCCTACTACGACTCCCAGGTCGCCCAGTTCGCCGCCTGGGGCGTGGACTTCGTCAAGGCCGACGACATGCTCTTCCCGTACCACGAGCGGGAGATCGCCGCCTACGCACGGGCGATCGAGCGCAGTGGACGGCCCATCGAGCTGAGCCTCTCGCCCGGTACCGACATGTCCGTCGCCCGCCTGGAGCACCTCCGGGAGCACGCCACCATGTGGCGGGTCTGCGACGACCTGTGGGACCGCTGGGAGGACGTCGAGGCGCAGTTCGCGCGGATGGCCCGCTGGGCTCCCTGGCAGGGCGGGCGGGGCTGGGCGGACGCCGACATGCTGCCGCTCGGCCGCATCGGGATCCGCGCCGAGCGCGGCGCGGACCGCCACTCCCGCCTCACCCACCCCGAGCAGGTCAGCCTGCTCACCCTCTGGCTGGTCTCCCGCTCCCCGCTGATGATGGGCGGCGACCTGCCCACCTCCCCGGCCGGGACGATCGCGCTGCTCACCAACGACGAGGCCCTCGACGTCCTGTGGCACAGCGCCGGCAGCCGGGAGGTGCTGCGGGAGCGGGACCTGGTGCTGTGGACCGCCCGGGACACGGACGGGCGCACCCGGTACGCGGCGGTGTTCTCGCTGGCCGACGAGGAGCGGCGCTTCGAGGTACCGCTGGGGTCGGTCGGAGGGACCCCGCACGACCGCGTCCGGGAGCTGTGGACCCACACCGACACCGCCCACGACGGCCGGCACCTGGTCGCCGTGCTGCCCGCCCACGGTGCCGCCCTCTATCGTCTTGCCGAGGACAGCCGGCGGGAGTGAGTGTGGCGACGATCCAGGACGTGGCGAAGGCGGCCGGGGTGTCGGCGATGACCGTCTCCAACGTGATCAACGGGCACCCCAACGTCCGCCCGGCCACCCGGGAGCGCGTCCTGGCGGCGGTGGACCGGCTCGGTTACCGGGTCAACGTGGCGGCCCGCAACCTGCGCAGGGGCCGTACCGGGACCATCGGTCTCGCCGTCCCCGAGATCAACCGCCCGTACTACGGCCGGCTGGCCGCCTCGATCATCGCCGCGGCCGGCCGGCACGGCCTGCGGGTGAGCATCGAGCAGACCGGCGCCCGCAGGGAGAGCGAGCTGGCGGCCCTCTCCCTGTCCCGCAACCGGCTCTACGACGGACTCATCCTGAGCACGGTCGGCATGGGTCCGGCCGATGTCGGGGCGCTCGACGTCGACCATCCGGTGGTGATCCTCGGCGAGCGGATCTTCGGCGGACCCGTCGACCATGTCGCCATGCCGAACGAGGACGCCGCCGAGGCGGCCACCCGCCATCTCGCCGAGCGGGGCTGCCGGCGGATCGCCATCGTGTGCGGGCGGCCGGGCACGGAGGCCGACGTGTCGAGCCTGCGGCACGCCGGGTACCTGCGGGCGCTGGCCGCCGCGGGGCTGCCGGCGGACCCCGAGCTGCTGGTGACCGTCGAGTCGCTCACCATGCAGGAGGCCGCCCGCCGGGTCCGCGAACAGGTGGCGGGGGGCCTCGGCTTCGACGGGGTGTTCTGCGTGACGGACACGGTGGCCATGGGCGTGCTGCGCGCCCTCGCCGACGCCGGGATCCGGGTGCCGGAGCGGGTCAAGGTGATCGGCTTCGACAACGTGGACGAGAGCGCGTACCTCGTCCCCTCGCTGTCCACCGTCGACCCGGACCACGACCTGATGGCCGAACGCGCGGTCGCCCTGCTGGCGGCCCGCATCGACCGGGGCGCGCCGGGTGCCGGGCGGGAGGAGTTCGCCGGCCCGTTCCGTGTGGTGGTGCGGGAGTCCACGGGCGGCTGACCGGGCGCCGGTGCCGGGTCAGACCAGGTGGGCGAAGACCACCAGGTTCTCCGTGTAGTCCCTGACGTCGTGGTCGTAGTCGCCGGCGCAGGTGATCAGGCGCACCTCGGGGCGGCGGGTGTCCGCGTAGACGCGGTCGCTGGGGAAGTCGTCCTTGGCGAAGGTCTCGGCGTCGTCGACCACGAATTCCGCTTCCGTGCCGTCGGCCCGGTCCACCGTGAAGCGGTCGCCGCGCTCCAGTTCGTCCAGCCTGGCGAAGACGGCCGCCGAGGTCACGGTGTCGACGTGGCCCGCGATGATCGAGGTGCCCGCCTCGCCGGGTGCCGCGCCCCTGGAGTACCAGCCGACGAGGTTGGTGTTGGCGGCCGGCGGGGGCTGGAGCTGGCCCGTGGCACCGATGGTGAGGGCGGTGAAGGGGGCGTCGACGGCGATCTTCGGGATCAGCAGGCGGGTCGGCGTGGACCGGGGCAGCGCCTGGCCGGTCCGGCCCGGATCGGCCGAGGGGACGGCGTCCGCGCTCCCGGCCCGGCTGGTGCCGGTGGCGCCGGAACCGCCGGTGTGTCCGCCGATCAGTGTCAGGGCGGCGAGCAGGACGGCGATGCACCACACGGGCAGATGTCCGCCGGACGGGGCGCCGCCGGAGCCGTCCCGGTCGTCGGGAGCGCCGGGGTCGGCGGGGGCTTCGGGGGTCTGGGTGGCGGGGCCAGCTGCCATCGGGGGTCACCTTTCTGGGGCACGGCAGCGGGAGGGCGGGACACCGGGGACGCGGTGCCGTCGGAGTGTGGAGCGCCGACGGCGCCGCGGCCCCGTGTGCGTGGGCCCATCAGGACGCGGACCCGGGGGCTCTCCTGCGCCGCAGCGCGTAGGCACCGGTGGCCGCTACACCGAGCACGGCCATCCCGCCCGCGGTGACACCGGGCGAGGCGAGGGCGCCGCCGCCGGTGTGCATGCCGCCGTGCGGCCGGTCGCTCTCCTCGTCGTCGCCCCACGACGAGCCGCCCTGGTCCTTCCCCTTGCCGCCCTGGTCCTGCTTGCCCCCCTGGTCCTGCTTGCCTCCCTGGTCCCCCTTCTCCTCGTCGTCCTGGCCCTTGTAGCTGTCGGGGTCGAACCTGCTGTCGTTGCTGCTGTAGGAAGAGTCGTCGCGGCCTCCGTCGTCCTGGTCCCCCGAGCCCGCGGCATGGGCCGCCGGGGCGGAGAACGCGAGGGCCGCGGTGGCGGCCGTAGTCGCGAGGATCATGCGGGCAGAACGCATCTTGATGTCCTTCCGCCGCGGCCGGGCGCCGATACTCCATCAGCTGTAACGACCCGGCCCCGACATGAACCACCGTCAGCCAGCCCCGCGACGCGCACCATCCAGGCCGCCCATCCGTGGTCACGACACGCCCAACACCGCCCGGCTGGGTCAATCCCCCGCCCGGGCGCACCGCCATTCGGGCGGTCGTGGGCCCGCCGTCGGCGTGTCGCCGCGCGACGGGCCCGCCGGGGGGTCAGTAGCCGACGTAGAAGGTGGCGTCGGCCTGGTCCGTGCTCGTGGAGATCGGGTCGATGCGCAGCACGTAGTCGGAATGGCGGATGTAGCGCGTCGGGTAGTTGTACGAGCGGAACGAGGACCAGGAGGAGTCGGCGAGGCCCGCCGTCCGGTAGAACGTGGCGTCCTGGGCGAACGCCGTGGTGCTGTCGTTCTCGTCGAGCTGCAGCTGGTAGTCGTAGTGGCGCAGGTAGCGGGTCGGGTAGTTCACCGACCGGAAGGAGACGCCGCTGCTGTCGGCGAGGCCGGGGACCAGGGTCCACATGCCGTCGGTGTACGGGTCGAAGGCGTACACGTCGATCCGGCCGACGAAGTTGCTGTGCCGGACGTATCTGGCCGGGTAGTTGTAGGACTTCAGCCGGTTCCAGGCGGGGGTGCCCCACTTCGCGACGAGGTTGTCGTACTCGGTCGTGGTGATGGGCTGGATGCCGCAGTGCTTGGAGTTGAGCGGCTGGGTGTAGGTCTTCTGGTCGAGGGCGGTCCAGGTGCCGGCGGACAGGGCGCTGGTCTGCCAGGCGTAGAAGACGCCGTTCGGGTCCCAGGTGTCTCCCCAGAGGTACCAGGTCGAGCTGGACGTAAGGGACTTGACCAGGGTGGGGGCCTCGGTGCCGTTGTGGGAGACGGCCGTGGAGAACTCGGTGAAGCTGCCGGGGTCCAGTGAGGTGGAGCGGGCGCCGACGAGCGTCGAGTTCTTCTTGAAGTACAGGTAGTTGACGCCGCCCACGCCGACCGCGAGGTCGCCGTCGATAACGTCGTAGCCGGGGTCGAAGAAGACCTGGGGGTCGCCGGCGGTGACGAAGTCGGCGGTGTAGTTGATCATGATGACGTTGTGGCCGCTGCTGTTGACCGCGGAGTAGATGACGCCGTACGTGCCGCGCCCCGCGTCCCAGAAGGCCTCCGGGGCCCAGGCGTGGGTGTCCATGTCGTGCAGCTTCATCCGCCGGTATCCGGTGAAGGTGCGCAGGTCGGTGGAGTCCCAGACGTGGATGTACTGGCTGACGTAGGTCCAGTCGGTGCCGTAGAGGTCGGTGGCGAGGACCACGAAGGTGCCGTCCTGCTTGCGCAGGATGAACGGGTCGCGCAGGCCGAGGGAGCCCGCGGTGGGGGTGGCGACGGGGGCGTTCTGGTTGAGCGGGGTCCACTGGAGGCCGTCGGTGCTGACGGCGAGGTGCAGGCCGTAGTTGGCGGCCAGCATGTCCGGGGACTCGGTGAAGTAGCACATCACATAGGCCGAGTCGGTCGCGGCCCGGGCGGCTCCGGCGCCGAGGGCGAGGGCGCCGGTGGCGGCGAGGGGGACGGTCGCGGCCGCTCCGAGGAAGTGGCGGCGCGACAGGGGGGTGCCGTTCATGTGCGCTCCAGACGAGGGGGGATGTCCGGGATTTCGGACGCAGTTCGGGAAACCGATCAGAAACTAGAGGGGGGCGTGGGGCACGTCAATGCTTGCGTAACAAGGGAGTTACTGGGAATTCGCTGTGTGCGGCGGTGCCGCGGGGGTGACGATCGCGTGTCCCTGGTTGCGGGAGGCGCGGAGGCCCGCGCCCCTGCCGTACAGCAACTCCGCCATGGGCAGCCGCTGGTGGTAGCAGACGAGGGAGGACGGGACCCGGAGGATGGCGGGGGTGTCGAGGAAGAGCGGGAGTTCCGCGCACACGTACTCCAGGCACACCGCGCGCTGCCGCGCACCGGCCGCCTCCCCGCGCGCGGCGAGGAAGCGGCCGACCAGGTCGTCGCAGACGGCGCGGAGCTCGTCGTCCTCGCCCAGCTGCCGCCACAGCCGGCGGTGGATCTCCTGGTACGCGGCGCCGGCGCGGAGGCGGGACATCGGCTGCCAGCGCAGCCGGGTGCCGTCCGGATCGGCCTCCGCGGCGGCTTTGCGGACCTTGGCGCGCACCCCGCGCACGCTCTTCACCGCCTTGCGGCGGGCCTCTCCGGGGGGATACCCGAAGGCCTCGTACATCTCGGCCACGTACAGGTCGGTGTAGACGAAGTCGACTCTGTCGAAGTTCTCCAGCCCCCACCGGGCGAGGTCGTGCAGGCGCCGGGCGGAGAAGTAGCCGTTGCCCACCGACACGCCGATCACCGCGTGCGCGGCCTCGTCGCGTATGACGCGGCAGTGGGGGGTGTAGGGCTGGATCTCGAAGGCGTCGGCCATCAGCACGGATGCCGTGGTCAAGGGGGGTACCCTCCGCCGCGCGCGCGTCCCGACCGGGCCTTGTGCCCAGGTTGTGGCGATGCGGCGAGGCTCAAGCTAGCCCGCGCCGGGGCGACGGAGGTAGTGGCTGCCGGATGTTGGCCGGAACCCGTCGCGGCACGGGTGGAGCCCCCTCGAAATTCGCCTGCTTCCGGGTGAGGAGGATGGGATTCTTCTCCATGGTCCGACGAGTACCGCAGGGGGAGGTATCACCGCAGTGAACCGTATACACGTCTCCTTCCGGACCCTGGCCGCGGCCGGCGTCCTCACCGCCGCCCGACTCGCGCTCGGCACCGGCGCGTCGGCACCGCCACGGCCGGGGGAGGCAAGGTCAGCCACAGGACGTCGAAGACCCTGTCGGCATACACGACGGGGCTGGAGAAGAACGGCGCTCTCGGGGTGGAACCGCGCCGTCGGCCAGGGCGCCCGGGGCTCGTGATCACGGTCGGCCCGTACCCTGGTGGCCGTGGTCGACGGCGGCGAGGGTCCGGGCGCGGTGGCCGCCCGGCTCACCGGGCGGCCGGTGTCGGGTGAGCGGGCCGGGCCGGGTGGGACGGCGGAGGTGACGCTCGCGGGCGGTTCCGTGGTCGTGGTCAAGCGCGGTGACGGTCCCGGGGCGGTGCGGGCCGAGGTGGCCGGGCTGCGCTGGCTGGCCGACGCCCGGGCGGTGCCGGTACCCGAGGCGCTCGGGCACGACGAGCGGTGGCTGGTGACCGAACTGATCCGCACCGGGCGTCCGGACGCCGGGGCGGCGACCCGCTTCGGCCAGGCGCTGGCCGCCCTGCACGCGGCGGGCGCTCCGGCCTTCGGGGCGGCTCCGCCGGGCGGTCCGCGCGACGCCTGGATCGGCCTCGCCCCGATGCGCGACGAGCCCGGCACCGACTGGCCGCACTGGTACGCCGAGCACCGGGTGCTGCCGTACCTGCGCGCGGCCGTCGACCGGGGGACCCTGCGGCCGGGCGAGGCCGGCGTGATCGAGCGGGTCTGCGAGCGGCTGCCGGAGCTCGCGGGGCCGCCCGAGCCGCCGGCCCGGCTGCACGGCGACCTGTGGAGCGGCAACGTCCTGTGGGGCGCCGACGGCAGGGTCCGGCTGATCGACCCGGCCGCGCACGGCGGGCACCGCGAGACCGACCTCGCGATGCTCCGCCTCTTCGGCTGCCCGTATCTGGACCGGATCCTGGCGGGTTATCAGGAGGCGGCACCGCTGGCCGACGGCTGGACCGGGCGGATCGGCCTGCACCAGCTGTTCCCGCTGCTGGTGCACGCGGTGCTCTTCGGACGGAGCTACGCCGAACAGGCTTTGGCGACATCACGGAATTTCATGGACATGTGACGCAGTCATGTGCCGGACGGGAATGTGAAATCGGCCACGTGCAGGAGCGATTCGCCGCTTCTCCCTTAACAAGCTCTTAATTCGGGCTGAGATTACGCAGAGTAAGGAAACCAACCACGCGTTCGAATCGTATAAGTGCATGGAAGAACGAAACAGGGAGAGACCATGCAACCGTTCGCGCTCAACTACGCACGCCCCGCAGTGCAGTTGGACGTCACCACTCCGTACGCGTATGACTCCGGACTGCAGTTGAACGTTCTCCACGATGGCCGGATCGCAGCCACCGATCACGCAACGCTCAGAGCCCTGGGGACCACGACCTCCACCGCGGGCTCCAAGACGCACTTCGACGACTGATCGCGGACCCACACGATGACCGTGCTCATCCTGACCAGTGACGAGGACGTGACGGCGGACATGGTGGTCCTCCGGCTGCACGAGGCCGGAGTGCCCGTCGTCCGTCTCGATCCTGCCGATCTGACCAGCGGTGTGGCCCTGTCGGGCGAGTATGTGCAGGGCGTCAGCCGCGGGCATCTGTCCGTGAACGGGCGCCTGGTGAGCATGAACGGCCTGCGCTCCATCTGGGTGCGCAGGCCGGGGACGGCGGCCGCCCGGGCGGCACAGCCGTCGGACTGGCTGACCGAGGAGTCCGCGCAGGCGCTGTACGGCATGCTGCGCGGGACGGAGGCGCGCTGGATGAACCATCCGGACGCGGCCCGCCGGGCCCGCCACAAGCCGTGGCAGCTGCGGCTGGCGCAGCAGAGCGGGCTCGCCGTGCCCGCGACGCTGATCACCACGTTTCCGCAGGCGGCCCGGGAGTTCGCGGAGCGGTTCCCGGACCTCGTGGTGAAACCGGTGTCGGGCGCGCATCCGCAGGAGCCGCCGCGGGCCGTGCCGACCAGCCGGGTGGCACCGGACGCCGACTTCGCGGCGGTGGCGTTCGGGCCGACGCTGTTGCAGCGGCGGGTCGCCAAGCGGGCCGACATCCGGCTGACGGTGGTCGGCGAGCGGCTGCTGGCCGCCCGCAAGCCGGTGAGTCCGGACGCCCACCCCGACGACGTGGACGTCCGGTTCGCGCCGTCCGGCTCTCCCTGGCGGGAGGCGGAGGTGCCGCCGCGAGTCGCCGAGGCCGTCCGCACGTATATGAAGGACGCCGAGCTGGCCTACGGTGCCTTCGACTTCGCGGAGGACGCCGACGGCATCTGGTGGTTCCTGGAGTGCAACCAGTCGGGTCAGTTCGGGTTCGTCGAGATGGACACGGGTCAGCCGATCGCCGAGACGATCGCCGGGTGGCTGGCGCACGGCACCGACCGGTGCCGGTCGTACGCCGACCGGGGGCGGAGCACGACGCCTTGACCGGCTGGGCGACGATGTGGGGCCGGGTACGGAGAAAGGAACACGAGATGCGCATCGGACTGCTGGGCACCGGGCCCTGGGCGCGGGCGGCGTACGCCCCCGCGCTGGCGGAGCACGGTTCGCTGGACTTCACCGGGGTGTGGGGCCGCCGCCCCGAGGCAGCCGTGGAGCTGGCCGAGGAGCACGGCGTCCGGGCGTACGACGACGTGGACGCGCTGATCGCCGACGTGGACGCGGTGGCCGTGGCGCTGCCGCCGCTCGTCCAGGCGGAGCTGGCGGTGCGGGCCGCGACGGCCGGCCGGCATCTGCTGCTGGACAAGCCGCTCGCGCTCGGCGTCGCGGAGGGGCGGGCGGTGGTGGAGGCGGCCGAGCGGGCCCGGGTCGCCTCCGTGGTGTTCTTCACCACCCGGTTCCAGCAGGAGCCGGAGGCATGGATCGGCGAACAGGCCGCCGCGGCGGGGTGGTTCACGGCCCGGGCGCACTGGCTGGGGTCGCTGTTCGCCGGTGAGAACCCGTTCGCCGACTCGCCGTGGCGGCGGGAGAAGGGCGCGCTGTGGGACGTGGGTCCGCACGCCCTGTCCGTGCTGCTGCCGGTCCTCGGCGACGTCCAGCGGGTGGCGGCCGCCGTGCACGGCCCCGAGGACACCGTTCATCTCGTCCTCGAACACGCGGGCGGGGCGTCGAGCACGGTGACGCTGAGCCTCACCGCGCCGCCGGCGGCGGCCGGGGCCGATGTGGAGCTGCGGGGCGAGGCGGGGGTCACGCTCCTTCCGAGGAGTGCGGAAGGAGCGGTTCCCGCGCTGAGCCGGGCCGCCGACGCCCTGGTCACGGCCGCGCGCACGGGACGGGCGCACCCGTGCGACGCGGCCTTCGGACTGCGGGTCACCGAGATCCTCGCGGAGGCGGAGACCGTGCTGGGCAAGGACGTCGGCTAGGCGCTCCGCTGGAATGGCCGCGATGCGCCGTCGTCCGTCCGCGGCGCCGTCGTGGCTGGTCGCGCAGTTCCTCCCCCAGCGGGCGGCTGTTCGGCTACTTCTCGTCGAACGGCTCGTCGCTCCATCTGAACCAGGCCCGGTCCCCCTCGATGTGCAGCAGGAACTCGGGGACCGGGCCGTCCGGCGAGACCAGGGAGACCTGGCGGCGGATCTCGTCCTGGACCTCCTCCCAGGCCTCCCAGTCCTCCTCCTCGGCCAGCACCAGCTCCCGGGCGAACAGGTCCCGGACGGCGGCGAAGGCGGGACCTGGGGTGAAGGTGCCGTGCAGCCACGGGAAGTCGGCCTCGTCGATACCGATCTCGCCGACCGGCTCCCGCCCGCCCCGCACCTGCCAGACCTCGCCCTCGAACCCCACGCCGGCTCCTCCCGTCAGCTGTCGGTCACCCTGCCGTCAGCATGTCACCCGGCACTGACAGCGGCAGGCGCCCAGAAGTTCACCCGCTCCCGGACGACGGGGTACCCGGCCCGGGCGAAGTGCGCGGCCATCGGGGTGTTGCCCTGGTCGGTCGCGGCGGCGATGAAATCGGCGCCGTGGCCGGCGAGGAAGTGCGTGCACTCCACGAGCAGGTCGTAGGCATAGCCGTGGCCGCGCTGCTCGGGCAGGACTCCGATGAACCCGATGCAGGGCCCTGCCGGGTTGTGCCCGGGGATGTGGATGCCGACCGGTTCGCCGTCGGGGGTGCGGGCGATCTGCCACCACTCGCGGGGCGAGGGCATCCAGTGGAAGAAGTCCATCTCCTCCTGGGCCGCCTGGTCCACCCCGCCCTGCGCGACGGCGCGGCGGGCGTGGGCGTCCAGGGTGACGGAGTGGATGCGGCGCAGGGCGTCGAAGAACACCCGGTCGTCGGGTTCGGCGGTGAAGGCGAGCCGTCCGGGCCGTTCGGGCAGGCCGCACTCGGGCGTCCAGCGGTAGTTGTAGCGCTCCACCAGGAGTTGGAAGCCCGCCTTGCGGGCGGCGGTGAAGCTGGTCTCGGCGGCGGTGCGCTGGGCGGCGACGTCGCGCCAGCCCGTGGGCAGGTCGAGCTCCAGTTCCGCGACCTGCCAGGGCGCGCTCCGCAGCAGTTCGGCGCCGGCCTCCTCCTCACCTTCGGCCACGTCGAACCAGTTGATCAGGATCGGCTCGGTGGCCCCGGGTGCGGCCCACCAGGCGGCCCGGGCGACCACGCGCCCGTCGCGCAGGGCGACGCGCTTCCAGCCGGGGCGGAACCCCGGCGTCTGGTGCCTCTCCCGCATGCGCAGCGGGTCGGGCAGGGTGTCGAAGACATGGCCGGTGCTGTCGTCGAGCGTACGGATGACCGGATCGGTCACGGATTCCTCCGGGATGCGTGCTACGGGGAGCGCTCCCGGGTCAGCTCTGACCTGTCACGCCCGGGAAACGGGGAGGGAGCGCGGGATGGGTGTGATGTACATCGCACTCGCCTCCTTCCGTCCGGTCTCGGGCGTGCGCTCAAACGCTAGGGCCCCGGCCCGGACACGTCCACGGGTTTTCCCCGCGCGGTCTCCCCGCACGGGTGCTCCGCGCGGCTTTTCAAGATCGAGACGGGTGCGGTGCCCGGGCACGGGCGTAGCTTAGGGATGTGACTTCGGTGCGCGGCTGGTCGTCGCGTGGCTACCGGGACGGTCGTGGCTGGTTGCAGGGTGCGCCGCCGCCACGCTGGGTCCGGGTGCTGCCCGTCGTCCTGCTCGGGGTCGTGACGGTGGCGACGCTGATCAGCCCCGACGGACACGACTTCGGCTTCCTCCTCGGCGCCATCCCGCCCCTGGCCGTCCTCTCCTACGGACCGCTGGCGACCGCCGTCCTCAGCTGCCTGGTGGTGCTCCTGCTCAACGTGCCCGCCACCCATCTGAACCATCCCGGCGACACCGACCTCCTCACGGTCACCTTCGTCGCGCTACTGAGCGTGTTCGTCTCCTACGTGCGCAGTCACCGGGACGCCCAGCTGCTCACCGAACGGGCGGTGGGCGAGGCGGTGCAGCGGGCCGTGCTGCCCCCGCTGCCGGAGCGGGTCGGCGCGGTGGGGTGCGTGGGGCTGTACCGGGCCGCGCAGCACGGCACGCTGGTCGGCGGGGACTTCTTCGACGTGCGCGACGGCCCGTACGGGGTCCGGGCGGTGATGGGGGACGTACGGGGGCACGGGCTGGCCGCCGTCGCCACGGTGGTGTCGCTGCTCGGCGCGTTCCGGGAGGCGGTGCTCGACCTGCCGGACCTGGAGTCGGTGGCGACGCGGATGGACCGCAGACTGACGGTGGACTCGGCCGACGTCCCGCACACGGAGCTGTTCGCCACCGCCCTGCT
The DNA here is from genome assembly GCF_042957285.1 of Streptomyces sp. NPDC008092. Classification (NCBI taxonomy): domain Bacteria; kingdom Bacillati; phylum Actinomycetota; class Actinomycetes; order Kitasatosporales; family Streptomycetaceae; genus Streptomyces; species Streptomyces sp. NPDC008092. Next base: position 111,108 of record NZ_JBIBHY010000012.1, on the reverse strand, counting down.
GCTGGAGTTCTCCGCCGATCTGCGGTCGGTGCGGATCGTGGCCTGCGGTCATCCGGCTCCCGTACTGCTGCGGGACGGGCAGGCCCAGGAAGTGGCCGTCGTACCCGGGGCCCCGCTGGGGCTGGGGCTGGTGGGAGTGGACCCGGCGAAGGAGGTCACGGTGGAGCTGGGGCCCTGCGACCGGCTGTTCCTCGCCTCGGACGGCGTCTGGGAGGCCCGTGACGGGACCGGTGGCTTCTATCCGCTCCCGGAGCGGCTCGCCGGGTTCGCGGGCGTGGACGCGGGCGCACTCACCGATCTGGTGTGGGCGGACCTCGCCGGCCGTTACGAGGTGCGGGACGACGCCACCATGCTGGTCCTGACCCCGGCCATCGGCTGAGCCGGGGGCGGCGCCGGCCGGGCGGTCAGCCCACCTCCCACAGGAACCGGTGGGTGTGGATGCCGAAGTACGGGAAGGGCCGGACCTCGCGTACGCCCTCGATCGGCCGGACCACGTCGTTGACGAAGTCGAGCAGGTCCCCGGGTCCGGGCGTGACCACCTCGGCGAACAGGTCGAAGCCGCCCGAGGTGAAGACGGAGTACACCACCTCCGGGTGCCCGGCGAGCGCGTCGGCCACGGTACGGGGGTCGCCGTCCACGCCGATGCCGAGCAGGGCCATCGCCTGGCCGCCCATGGCCATCGGGTCGGTGACGCCGACGACCTGCACGGCCCGCGAGTCCAGCAGGCGCTGCAGCCGCTGCCGGGCCGCGGAGGCGGAGAGGCCGACCTTCGGGCCCAGGTCGGCGTAGGCGATACGGCCGTCGGCCTGGAGCTCGCGCAGGATCGCCCGGTCGATGTCGTCCATGTGCGCCATGTCCCCTGCCCTCCCCTTTGTCGTCTCAGCCGGCCAGTTCGAGCAGGGCGGCGCCGAACACCGCGGTGTGGGTGTCGACGTCCTGTTCGGTGGTGTCGGGGCACATCAGGGCCATGTTGTGGAACGGGGTGAGGAGGATGCCCCGGTTGGCGAGGTAGAGGTGCAGGAAGTCCTCGAGGTCCGGGTCGGCGGCGGCCTCGGAGGCGGTGCCGGTGCGCGGGGCCGGGGTGGCGAAGCGGTACTCGGTGCGGGCGCCGAGGCGGCTGACCGACCAGGGCAGTCCGTGCGCCTCGACGGCGGACCGCACGCCGGTCTCGAAGCGTGCGGAGAGCCGGTCCATGTGGTCGAACGCCTCGTCGGTGAGCACGTGCTCCAGGGTGGCCCGGGTCGCCGCCACCGAGAGCGCGTTGCCGGCGAGGGTGCCGCCGACGCCGCCCATGTCCACCAGGTCCAGGTCGGCTCGGGCGAGGAGCCGCTCGGCGAGGTCGGCGGAGAGGCCGTAGGCGCCGGCCGGGATGCCGCCGCCGATGGCCTTGCCGATGGTCAGCAGGTCGGGTTCCAGGTTCCAGGCGGCGGTGCAGCCGCCGGGCCCGGCGGAGAAGGTGTGCGTCTCGTCGTTGACGAGCAGCGTGCCGTACTGCCGGGTGAGGGCCCGCACGCCGTCCAGGTAGCCGGGTTCGGGCAGCACGATGCCGATGTTGGTGAGGGCGGGTTCCATGAGGACGGCGGCCACGTCGCCGTGGGCGAGCTCGCGCTCCAGCTGGTCCAGGTCGTTGAACTCGGCGACCCGGCTGGTCAGGGTGACGTCGCAGGGTGCGCCGACGTTCCCGGGGCGAGGCGCGCCCTTGCCGTCGGGGCCGACGACGATGAGGGACTCGTCGACGCTGCCGTGGTAGCTGTAGCTGTTCACCAGGATCTTCGGGCGCCCGGTGACGGCGCGGGCGAGCCGGATCGCCCACCGGTTGGCGTCCGTCGCGGTGAGCGAGAAGCTCCAGCGGGCCAGCCCGAAGCGGCGGGTCAGTTCGGCGCCGACCCACTCCGCGTCCTCCGTCGGCAGCATCGCGGTGGCCCCGCCCAGCTCGGCGAACCGGCGGTGCACCGCCTCGGTCACGGCGGCCGGCGAGTGGCCGGCCATCGCGCCGGTGTCGCCGAGGCAGAAGTCGATGTACGTGTGCCCGTCGACGTCGGTGACCCGGGCCCCGCGGGCGGTCGCCAGGTACCGGGGGAAAGCGCCGGCGGTCTTGTTCATCCACGTCATCGGAACCCGGCCGAAGAGATGGCCGGCGTCGGCATATGCCGCTCGGGAGCGGGGGTTTCGCCGCTCGGCCTCGGCGCTCTCGCGGGCCAAGAGGGCGTGCAGTCGGGTGCGGTCCATGGAGTACCCCTGGTCGAGCGGAGGCGACGGAATGACGGGAGCGTACGACCGAAATCACCTTCACATCAAGATGCCACGATCGAATCGTTCGTCATGACGACGGATTCGATCGCCCACACCTTCCGGCGAAAATGCGGCTTTTTGAACAACACTCGTACCACTGCGCAGTGTTCGAACATTCGCCCTCAAACGCCATGGTTCGCCACCCCTTCCGCCAGTTAGAAATATCTACCAGCATGCATATGCCGGGTTGGCGTGCGGACGCGCCGAGTGCCCGGTGTCGGTCGTTCCCCTGCGCACGGAACAGGTGAGCGAGATATCCCGGAGCGGTGCATGACGAACAGGATGTGGATGCAGGGTGTGGAATGGCTCGCGGCGGCGTCGGCGGATCCCCGGGCGTGCAAGTGGGAGTGGGACCACGGCGAGGGCGTCTCACTGCTGGAGGCGGGCCGCTTCTGGGATGTGCTGACCGTGCCGGACCGGCTCGGCCTGCTCACACTGGACCTGCTGTGGCGGCCGTCCCTGCCGGTCCCCGGACCGACGCTGGTGGACACCGCGTCGCGCCGGGTCGGGTTCTTCCTGCCGCCCGACCCGTCCGGCGGCTGGATCGGGGCCGGGCTGCGGTACGCGGGCAAGGGGGCGTGGGTCGCCGTGCCGCCGCCGTACCGGCCCACCCGGTTCCTGGAGTGGCTGGTGCCGCCGGACGGCAGTGGCTCGTTGCACAGGCCGGCCACCCTGGAGTCGGCGCTGCAGGAGGCGAACGGCACGCTCGCGGTGCTGCGGCCGGTGTGCGACGAGCAGTGAGGTCAGCGGCGGGGCAGCAGGATGAGGACGGCGGCCCAGCGGCTCCCCGGCTCGGCCGGCACCGTACGGTCCTGCTCCCGCCACTCCCGGACGAGCTGGGCGTAGATCGGCTCACGGGAGACGAGGGCGCGCGGCTCCTGGACCGTGCGCCAGGGAGTGCGAGAGGTTCCGTCCATGCCGGGGCAACGCCCGGGACGCGCCGGTGGTACGCACCGTCCGACGCGCTCACCGGGGCGGGTGAGCGCACCCCCCGATCGGGCCCGCCCGCCCGTCCTACAAGCATTCCGGCGGACCGCGGCCGGCGGGCGGCGTCGCGGTCGCGCCCGTATCCTGTGAAGTCAGGGTTCCGACGTCCGACCCCACCGCACGTTCCCTCTCACGTGCTTGGAGTCAGCCCATGCCGTACACGTCCGCCGTGCTGCGCCGAGGGGCCGCGGTCGCCGTCCTGCTGGGGACGCTCACCGTGCCGCAGGTCGTCGCGGCGCCCGCCCCCGCATCGGCCGTGTCCGCGGCGCCGTCGCCCGTCCCCTCGCCGCCCGGCAGCCCGGACGTCCGTGCGCTGACCCCGGCGGTCGCCCGCCAGCTCGACGCGGTCGTGCAGCACGTCATGCGCGAGGCGGACGTGCCCGGCGTGACCGTCGGCATCTGGACGCCCGGGCAGAGCGACTACGTTCGCTCCTTCGGGGTCGCGAACAAGGCGACCGGGCGGAAGATGTCTCCCGACCTGTACATGCGGATCGGCAGCGAGACCAAGACGTTCACCGTGACCGCGGTGCTGCAACTCGCCGACCAGGGCAGGGTCGGCCTGGACGATCCGATCGGCAGGTACGTCGACGGCGTGCCGGGCGGCGACCGGATCACCCTGCGGGACCTGGCCGGGATGCGCAGCGGCCTGTTCAACTACTCGCAGGACGCGGGCTTCTTCAAGGCACTGACCTCGGACCCGCAGCGCTCCTTCACCCCGCGGCAGCTGCTCGCGTACGCCTTCGGGCACCCGGCGGTGTTCCGGCCCGGAGCGAAGTTCTCGTATTCCAACACCAACCTCGTCCTGCTCGGCCTGCTCGTCGAGAAGGTGAGCGGGCAGCGGCTCGGCGACTACCTCGAACAGCACGTCCTGGGACCCGCGGGCATGCGCCACACCCTCTTCCCGACCGGGAACGAGTTCCCCACCCCGCACGCGCAGGGGTACACCGACCAGACGGCGACCGGGAAGGTCGAGGAGACGGCCGGCTGGAACCCGTCCTGGGGCTGGGCCGCCGGCGCGATGATCTCGAACCTGGACGACCTGCACACCTGGGCGCGCACCGTGGCCACCGGCGTCTTCCCCGACGGCAGGGCCATGGTCGGCCCTGCCCTCCAGAAGCAGCGGCTCACCACCCCTGCGACCGGCATCCGGGGCGCCGGGTACGGCCTCGGCATCTTCGACGTCCAGGGGTGGATCGGGCACAACGGCTCGCTGCCGGGCTACGAGTCCCTGACCGTCTATCTGCCGTCGACGCGGACGACCGTGGTCGTGCTCCTCAACACCGACATCGGCTACCACGGCGACATCGAGCCCAGCACCCTGTTCGGCGAGGCGGTCACCCGGATCATCTCCCCGGCCCACGTCTTCGACCTCCCGGCGCCGGCCTCCGCCACGCGCTGAGGGCACGCGCGGGCAGCGCCCGGTCGCGGGGCCTCAACTCACCCAGCCTGTACGGCATTTCCGACACTTGACACAGAAGCGAACAGTCATCGAACGGATTCGCAGTGATGTAACGATTCACCGTGCGGGGCCGGTCAATGACGGTGTGTACTGTGCAGCGAGCGCCACATGGGAGGGCCCCGGGCTCCCCCCTGCCCACTGCTGCCCTACTCCCCTGGAAACCGATTCCATGATCGAATTACCGGAACTGGTGGCCGGTGGTCTCGCCGCCGGCACGCTCTCCGCGCTCGCCCTCGGCGGCAGCCTGCTCAGGTCCCGGCGCCAGAAGGCCGTGCTGCGGGCCGAGTTGACGGAGTTGCGCGCCCGGCTGGAGGGCACCGAGGGCACGTTCATCACCGAGGTCGAGCATCTCGCCGCCCGCCGGATGCCCGCGGCCGCGGCCCAGCTCGCCCACCCGCACCTGAGGGTGCCGGGACCGGCCGGGCAGCACATACCCGGGACCCCCACGGGGATCGCGCTGGAGTACGTGCTCACCGCGCTGCGCGAGGAACTGAGCGCACAGCGCACCCGGATCGACGCGGCCGCGCAGGCCGGACTGCGCGGCGCCACCCGGGAGATCCAGGCCGCCCTGTACCGCCTGCAGGACGCCCTGCGCGGGCTCCAGCAGCGCTACGACGATCCGGAGCTGACGCAGACGCTGTTCGCGCTGGACCACGAGAACGAGCAGTCGCTGCGGCGGGCGCAGGTCGCGGCGGTGGTGTGCGGGGCCTGGGTGGGGCTGGCCCGCGAGGAGTCCCATGTGGTGGACGCCGTCACCGGCGGCCAGGCCCGGCTCTCCGGCTACCACCGGGTCCTGGTCAACAACCACCTGGAGCCGGGCACCGCCCTGGTGTCGCACGCGGTCGAGCCGGTCGCCATCATCGTCGCCGAACTCCTGGACAACGCGCTGCGCCACTCGGCGCCGGACACCGACGTCGTGGTCAATCTGGAGCACGTCCACCACGGGGTGTGCGTGACCGTCGACGACGCCGGCCTCGGCATGACCCAGGACGAACGGGCCCGCGCCCAGCGGCTGGTGGCAGGCAGCGACCCGATCCTGCTGACCGACCTCGGCGACCCGCCGCGCATGGGACTGGCCGCGATCGGCCAGCTCACCCGCCAGTTCGACCTGAACGTGGACGTCTCCTCGCCCTCGCCGTACGGCGGGGTGCGCGCGGTGCTGCGGGTGGACAGCCATCTGCTCGGCCGGATCGACCCGGACGAACGGCCCCCCTCGGCCAGCGCCCCACGGTCCACCCGGGAGCGCCCGGCGCGCAGGGAACCGGTGCGGGCGACGGCGGCGCACGAGACGTCCGCACCCGAGGCGGTCGAAGCCACGACACCCGCACCCGGGACACCGGTGCCCGGAATCGTGTCGGCGGAGCCTCCGGCGCCCGCCGGGCCGGGGACCGAACACGAACGTGCCCCCGCCCCCGGCGACGGGGAGCCGGGTGACCTGGGCGGTCTGCCGAAGCGGCGCCGCCGTACCCCGGCCGCCGCCCCCGGCGTGCCGCAGCCGCAGCCGGCCGCGCGCCGGCCCGAGGAGGCGGCGGCCGCGCTCGCGGCCCTGCAGTACGGCACCGCGGCGGCGCGGGCCCCCAAGCGGGCGAGCGCGCCCGAACCCCAGCGGACCGACGACGAAGGAGGAGCGGCCGGATGATCAGCCGCGATGCGGGCGAGACGGCATGGGTGCTGGACCCCGTCCTGCAGGTGCCGCATGTACTGGCCGCCGTCCTGCTCACCCGGGACGGCCTCGCGACCGGCTACACCGACGGCCTGTCCCGGGCCAGTGCCGAGCGGGTCGCCGCGATCACCAGTACCGTGCAGGGCGCCTGCCGGGCCGCGGCGGCCGCGTTCGCGGACCGGGACCGGGCCGACGTACGGCAGGTGGTCATCGAGTCCGACCACGGCTACGTGCTCATCGTGCCGACCGACCACGGCACGTGTGTCGCCGCCTACGGCGACCCGGAGGTGCGGCTGGATCTGCTGGCGCACCGGGTGCACTCGCAGGTGGCCCGGCTGGGCGAGAAGACGATGGCGGCGGCGCCCAGAGGCTCCGACGGCGGCGCGCCGGCATGACCGGCCGCCGTGGCGGCCGTCCCCTCGTCCCCGCGTACCTGTCGACCGGCGGGGTGGCCCGGCCCAGCCGTCCGCACCTGGAACGGCTGACGGTGCTCACCCGGGACGGGGCTCCCCTGCCCGCCGGCCTCCCGGCGGCCGAACTGGCCCTGCTTGAGCTGCTGTCCGGCGGCGCGCTGACGGTGGTGGAGGCGGCGGCGCTGCTGCGGCTGCCGTTCTCCGCCGTGCGGGTGCTGGCCGCCGACCTCGTCGACCTGGGCCTGGTCCGGGCCCGCGAGCCCATCCCGCCCGCCGAACGGTTCGACCCCGACCTGCTGAAGAGAGTGGCCGATGGCCTCCGCGCCCTCAAGCACCAGTGAGCTGCCCCGCGCGGGCGGCACCCATCTCCCCGACGGCGCCCGCGACCTGGTGAAGATCCTGGTCACCGGGCCGTTCGGGGTGGGCAAGACGACCCTGATCGACTCGGTGTCGGAGATCCGCCCGCTGCACACGGAGGAGCACCTCACCGAGGCCTCCGTCCACGTCGACGACCTCGACGGGGTGCGGGAGAAGGAGACCACCACCGTCGCCATCGACTTCGGGCGGATCAGCCTGTCCGGCGGGATCGTGCTGTACCTGTTCGGGACACCGGGCCAGGACCGGTTCCGGACGCTGTGGGAGGACATCTCCTACGGGGCGCTGGGCGCGCTGGTCCTGGTCGACAGCCGCCGCATCGACGCCTCCTTCGACGTGCTCGGCCTGGTGGAGGAGGCGGGGCTGCCGTACGCGGTCGCCTTCAACGCGTTTCCGGACGCGCCGAGCCACTACACGGGCGACCAGCTGCGCGCCGCGCTGGACCTGGCGCCGGGCACCCCGATGGTGACCTGTGACGCCCGGGACGCGCACTCCTCGGTCGACGCGCTGCTCGCCCTCGTCCAGCATCTGATCGACGACCGGCCGGCGGAGGCCCGATGACCGCGCAGCAGTCCTTCACCGTCTCGGGTCCGGTACGGCTGTGGGAGGACGGGTTCGCCCGCAACCCGCACGGCTACTACGCGGCCCTGCGCGCCCAGGGCCCGGTCGGCTGGGCCGAACTCGCGCCGGGCACCCCGGCGTACGTGGTCACCGAGCGGCGGGCCGCGCTCGACGTGCTGCGGGACGTCGAGACCTTCTCGCACGACCCGCGGGACTGGGAGGCGACCGTCCCCGAGGACTCCCCGCTGCTCGGCATGATGCGCTGGCGGCCCAACGCCCTGTTCTCCGACGCCGACGCGCACATCCGCTACCGCACCACCCTCATCGACGTGTTCGACCTGATCGAGCCGCACGACCTGCGCCAGCTGGTGCACCGGGCGGTACGGCTGCTGGTCGACCGGTTCGGGCCCAGGGGCGAGGCCGACCTCGTCACCGACTTCACCCGGCCGCTGATGGCCCTGGTGTTCAACAACCTGTTCGGGCTGCCGGACAGCCAGGGCGACCGGCTCAACGAGGGCCTGCTGAAGATGATGGAGGGCGGCGCGCAGGCGGCCGCGGGCGAGGCGGACTTCGTCGAGTACGTGCTGCGGCTGATCGCCGCCAAGGTCGAGGAGCGCGGCGAGGACCTGCCGAGCATGCTCCTGGACCATCCCGCCCGGCTGACGCCGGAGGAGGTCACCTGGCAGGTGTTCCTCACCCTGGGGGCCGGCTACGAGCCGAGCACGAACCTCGTCTCCAACGCGCTCTCCCGCATCCTCGGCAACCCGCTGTACTACTCCACGCTGACCAGCGGCGCCCGCCCGGTCATGGACGCGGTGATCGAGGTGCTGCACCACGAGACCCCGCTGGCCAACTACGGCATCTACTACGCCCGTCGGCCGGTCTCCTTCCACGGGGCGTGGGTCAGGCCGGCGATCCCGGTGGTGGTCTCCTTCGGTGCCGTGGGGCTGTTCGCGGAGCGGGAGGTCACCGGCGGCCGGCACGCGGCGGACGCCTCGCACCTGTCCTGGGGTGCCGGCCCGCACGCCTGTCCGGTCCGGCACCACGCGCTGCTCATCGCGACCGAGGCGATCGAACGGCTCACCCTGTGGCTGCCCGACCTCGACCCGGTCCTGCCCCGCGAGAAGCTCAGCTGGCGGCCCGGCCCGTTCCACCGCTCGCTGACCTCGCTGCCCGTCCGGTTCAGCCCCCGCTCCCCCGACCAGCCTGGAGAGTCGCCGTGACCGTCACCGACCGTATCGCTCTCGACCCGTTCGGCTCCGACATCCCGGCGGAGAGCGCACGGTTACGCGCCCTCGGCCCCGTCGTGCCCGTCGAACTGCCCGGCGGCATACCCGCCTGGGCACCCACCGGCTACGACGTCCTCAAGGAACTGATCCTCGATCCCCAGGTCAGCAAGGACCCGCGCAAGCACTGGCGGCTCTGGCCGGAGATCGGCGAACACCCCTCCTGGGGCTGGGTCCTGGGCTGGATCGGCGTGGTGAACATGCTCTCCGCGTACGGCCCCGACCACACCCGGCTGCGCAAGCTGGTGGCGCCGAGCTTCACGCATCGCCGTACCGAGGCGATGCGGCCGCGGGTCGCGGCGATCGCCGCGGAGCTGCTGGACGGCGTGGCGGCCGCCGGTGCCGACGGCTCGGTGGTGGACCTGCGGGCCGGGCTGGCACAGCCGCTGCCCATGCGGATGATCTGCGAACTGTTCGGGGTGCCCGACGGGATGCGGGACGACACCGGCGCGCTGATCGCGGCCATCATGGACACCTCCGACCCGACACCCGAGCACGCCGCGTTCGTGCAGGAGCGGATCGGCACGGTCCTCGGCGGGCTGATCGCGTACAAGGTGGAGCATCCGGGCGACGACATGACCACGGAGCTGATCCGGGTCCGCGACGAGGACGGCGACCGGCTCAGCGACGAGGAGCTGCTGTACACGCTGCTGCTGGTGATCGGCGCCGGGTTCGAGACCACGGTCAACCTGATCGGCAACGCGGTCGTGGCGCTGCTGACGGATCCGGTGCAGCTGGCGGCGGTGCGCGCGGGGGCGGTCGGCTGGGACGCGGTGATCGACGAGACGCTTCGGGCGCATCCGTCGATCGCCTCGCTGCCGCTGCGGTTCGCGGTGAGCGACCTGAAGGTCGGGGACGTCACCGTTCCGGCCGGCGACGCGATCATCACGACGTTCGCGGCGGCCGGCCTCGACCCGGCGCACTACGGGCCGGACGCGGCCGCGTTCGACGCGGCCCGGGGTGGCGACGACCACCTGGCGTTCGGGATCGGGGTGCACCGCTGCATCGGCGCGCCGCTGGCCCGGGCGGAGGCGCTGGCCGCGCTGCCCGCGCTGTTCGAGCGGTTCCCGGGGCTGCGGCTCGCGGTCGGGGCGGACGAGCTGCGGCAGGTGCCGTCGTTCATCGCGTTCGGCTGGCAGGAGATCCCGGTACGCCTGGAGGCGTGAAGAGGAGGTCGCGGGGGCCCCGACCGGTCCCCCGTTCCGGTCGTGCCCCCGCGCAATGTGAACTTACGTCCGGATCCGGCCCTTGGGTATCGCGCCGATGCCCGTTCGGGGGTGCCGAGGACTCACCCGTGCACAGGTGAGTCCGGTTGGCCCGGATTCGCCCGCAGCAGGGTGGGTACGGCGAGGTCCCCGAGGGCGAGATGGGCCAGCACCACCTCGTAGAGGTCGGTGCCGGCGGCCAACAGCTGGCGTTCCAGGACGGGTTCGGCGCCCCGGACGTGTTCGCGGACGGTCTGGGCGTGCACGCCCAGACCGTGGGCGGCGCGTTCGGCGTTGCCGCCGGCGGCGATCCAGGCGCGCAGGGTGCCGCGCAGGTCGCGGCCGTCCCGGTCCAGGCGGTCCAGGAGGTCGTGCGCCCAGGCGCGCAGCGCCGGGCCGGCCAGCAGGTCGCAGAGGCGGGCGCCGGACGGCCGCGGCAGCGCGGCGGCCAGCTCCTCCGTCAGGGCCGCCTGGGTGTTGAGGGCCAGATGGGCGGCGGCGCGCACGGTGAGGTCGGAGAAGTCCGCGCCCAGCAGTGCCTCGACCCGGTCCATGCGGGCGCGCACGGTGTTGCGGCTGACGCCGAGGACCTTGGCCGCGCTGACGGCGGTGAACTCCAGGCCGAGACGGGTGGTGGCGAGGAGTTCCGCGCGGGTGTGGTGGGGCAGGGTGTCGAGCGGCCGCAGCACAGCGGCGGACCAGGCGTGCAGCGCGTCCGGATCCATCAGGCGTTCCGGGTGGGTGCGTTCGGCGTAGACGGCGGCCTGGTCGGGGCGGAAGTGGGCGACGGCGAGGGCGCTGACGGCCTGGCCGTAGGCGGTGGACGTCTGGGCCAGGCTCTGCCGGACGCTGCCGCCGAGGAAGGTGCCGGGTCGGCCGTCGACGAGGGAGCGCAGCCGCTGCGTGGTCGCGGGCACGGGGCTGAGGACGATGACGTGGCCGTCCATGGCGGGGCAGCGCACGACGAGGGCCTGGCCCCGGGTCACGACAAGGCAGTCCTCGGCGAGGCCGTCGCGTTCCGCCGGGTGCCCCTCGACGATGTAGACGCTGGCGCTGTCGGTGTCGAGCAGTCCGGGCCACAGGCCGGCGGCGACGCGGCGGGCGGAGACGGTGTCCTCCACCATCAGGAGTTGCAGGATGGCCAGGCGCAGGTCGGCGGCGGCGCGCCGGAGCCGGTGCCCGGCGGCCGTCAGTTCCCGCTCGCGCAGCAGGAGTTCGACGACGCCGGCGGTGTGGGTGACGATCTCGGCGGCGCGCCGGTCGAAGGGGGTCGCGCGGGCGACGGCGAGCAGCCCGGCGGCCGCCGGACGGGAGTCGGGGGCGCGGACCGCGACCAGCCGCAGGTGACGGTCGTCGTCCTGGACGGCGGCGGCGGAGATCCGTCCGGCCGCCACGTCGGCCGCGAGCCCCGCGTCGAGGGGGATCCTGGTGCCGGCGAGCAGGGTGCCGTCGGCGTCCTGGAGGCAGACGGTCCCCTGCACGGCGCCGGCCAGCCAGGCGACGACCCGGCGCGGGTCGCGGGCGCCGGGACGCAGATGGCCGAGGAGCCGCTCGGCCCATCCGTCGCCGTGGAGTACCGGGTGTTGCGGGCCCTCGCCTGCTCGGCCTGCCATCTCGATCTGCCCCTCGTCCCTCGCGTCGGCCACGGTCTACGGACGTTACCCGATGAACGACGCCTGGTCCCGGTCACCGGGCACGGCTTCGCCGGCGGCCCTCGGGGGAAGGGCCGCCGGCGAAGGAAGCCCCACCCGGGGCCGGGGGGAGGGTCCCGGGGTGGCTCGATCGTCGGCTGCCCCGGAATCCACCGGTCATGCCGACCAATTTCCGAAGCCGCCGGCTCCGTGGCCGGCGACGGCCGAAGCGGGCCCACCCGACCGGAACACGACGTGGCCGGGCCGGGGTCCCGCTCGCACCCGGCCCGGACCGGGTACGGTCCAAGCGGGTCCGGCGCGGCCTGTCGCGGTTCGGCAGCGCCCCGAACCAGCGTTGTGGGCAGCCCCGGCCGAAGGCCGAGGGAGGACCAGCGCGCGACCGGCCACGACGGCTCCGCCCCCAGCAGACGGCGTATCGCGGCGGTCGCGGCGGAGCGCTCGGCCCGGCCCGGTCGGCCGGAAGTCGCCGTACGGCATAAGCTCGACGGATGGCGAAGTACTTCGACGTGCACCCCGACAACCCGCAGCCGCGCAGCATCTCGCAGATCGCCGACGCGGTCCGCTCGGGGTCGCTCATCGCATATCCGACCGACTCCTGCTACGCGCTGGGCTGCCAGCTCGGCAGCCGGGACGGCATCGACCGGATCCGTACCATCCGGCATCTGGACGACCGGCACCACTTCACGCTGATGTGCCGGGACTTCGCGCAGCTCGGTCAGTTCGTGCGGGTGGACAACGACGTGTTCCGGGCCGTGAAGGCGTCGACGCCCGGCAGCTACACCTTCATCCTCCCGGCGACCCGGGAGGTGCCGCGCAAACTGCTGCACCCGAAGAAGAAGACCGTCGGCGTCCGCATCCCCGACCACGTGGTCACCCAGGCGCTGCTGGCCGAGCTGGGCGAGCCGCTGCTGTCCAGCACCCTGCTGCTGCCGGACGAGAAGGAGCCGCTGACACTGGGCTGGGAGATCAAGGACCGGCTGGACCACCAGGTGGACGCGGTGGTCGACTCCGGGGAGTGCGGCACCGAGCCGACCACGGTCATCGACTTCTCCAGTGGGGAGGCGGAGATCGTCCGCCGGGGCGCGGGAGACACCGCGCGCTTCGAGTGACCGCTTCCGGCTCCCCCGGAGCGGCTCCCCCACCGTCGCGTGTCACGATGATCAGGACATGCCGCGCCGGGTGTCCCGCGCCCCGACGCCGACTCCACAGAGAGGCACTTGCGCCATGACCGCCGTACAGGGAACCGACGTGGACATCACCACCGAGGACGGTGTCGCCGACGCCTACCTGGCCCACCCCGCCGACGGACTCCCCCACCCGGGCGTGCTGTTCTACCAGGACGCCTACGGGATCCGCCCGCACCTGAAGTCGATGGCGGACCGGCTCGCCCGTGCGGGCTACACGGTGCTGATCCCGAACGTCTTCTACCGCAGCGGCCGCACGCCGGTGATCGACCTCCCCGAGTTCATCGACCCCTCCGTGGACCCCACGATCTGGCAGCGGATCATGCCGGTCATGCAGACGCTGACGCCCGAGCGTGTCACGCGGGACGCCGACGCCTACCTGAACTGGCTGGCCGACAGCCCGCTGGTGGCCGACGGACCGGTCGGCATCACCGGTTACTGCATGGGCGCCCGGCTGGCCGTGGGGACCGCCGTCGTCTTCCCGGAGCGGGTCGCCGCGGCGGCCGGCTTCCACGGCGGCCGGCTGGTCACCGACACCCCGGACAGCCCGCACCTGACGGTCGGCCCCATCACCGCGGAGCTGTACTTCGGCTTCGCGGACCAGGACCAGTCGATGACGGAGGAGCAGATCACCACCTTCCAGGAGGCGCTCGACGCCGCCGGGGTTCGCAACACGTGCGAGATCTACCGGGGCGCCGACCACGGCTACACGCAGGCCGACACCCCGGCCTACTCCGCCGAGGCCGACGAGCGGCACTGGGCGGCGCTGCTCGACCTGCTGAAGCGCACCTTCTGATCCACCCGCCGCACCGGTTTTGGGGGCCCGTCGACCGACGGGCCCCCGATTTCGTCCATGTTATTGACATGGACCCGACCGACCGTCAGCCTGAGAGCGCTCTCAGAATTGGTCCGGACCAATTTCCGGGCCAACCCCGACCCCACACGGAGGTGGAGAGTGCGCACAGGACTCGTACGCCGGGCGCTGCCGCTCACGGCCGCGGCGGCGCTGATCGGCGGGGCGCTCACCCTGGGCACGCCGGCACCGGCCGGCGCGGCCGTACCGGACACCATCCCCCTGAAGATCACCAACAACTCCGGCCGCACCGACCAGGTGTACGTCTACGACCTCGGCACCCAGCTCTCCACGGGACAGCAGGGCTGGGCCGACGCGAACGGCGCCTTCCACGCCTGGCCGGCCGGCGGGAACCCGCCGACCCCGGCACCGGACGCCTCGATCACGGGCCCGGCGGCGGGCCAGTCGAAGACGATCCGGATCCCGAAGTTCTCCGGCCGGATCTACTTCTCCTACGGCCAGAAGCTCGACTTCAGGCTGACCACCGGCGGTCTGGTGCAGCCCGCGGTGCAGAACCCGACCGACCCGAACCGGAACATCCTCTTCAACTGGTCCGAGTACACGCTGAACGACTCGGGTCTGTGGATCAACAGCACCCAGGTGGACATGTTCTCGGTGCCGTACGCGGTCGGGGTGCAGCGGTCCGACGGCAGCACGGCCACCACCGGGCATCTCAAGTCGGGCGGCTACAACGGGTTCTTCAGCGCCCTGCGCGGCCAGTCGGGCGGCTGGGCCAACCTGGTCCAGACCCGCTCCGACGGCACCGTGCTCCGCGCGCTCTCCCCGCTGTACGGCGTGGAGACCGGGGCGCTGGCGTCGACCGTCATGAGCGACTACGTGAACCGGGTCTGGTCGAAGTACTCGACCTCGACCCTGACCGTCACGCCCTTCGCCGACCAGCCGAACACCAGGTACTACGGCCGGGTCTCGGGGAACGTCATGAACTTCACCAACTCCGCCGGAGCGGTGGTGACGAGCTTCCAGAAGCCCGACGCGGGCAGCATCTTCGGCTGCCACAACCTGCTCGACGCACCCAACGACCTGGTACGCGGCCCGATATCGCGCACCCTGTGCGCGGGCTTCAACCGGTCCACGCTGCTCACGAGTCCGAACCAGCCGGACACCAACCCGGCCGACTTCTACAAGGACTCGGTGACCAACCAGTACGCGCGCGCCGTCCACGCCCAGATGGCCGACGGCAAGGCGTACGCCTTCGCCTTCGACGACGTCGGCAACCAGGAGTCGCTGGTCAACGACGGCAGTCCGCAGCAGGCGTACCTCACGCTGGACCCGCTGAGCTGACCCCGCGCGAGAGTCCCGCACCCGGCTCGCGGGTGCGGGACTCCGGTCCGCGCCGGGTCAGCCGGTCGTGACGGCGGTGTCGTCGACGACGAAGCTGGTCTGGAGCGAGGAGTCCTCGACACCGCTGAACTTCAGGGTGACAGTCGAGCCCGCGTAGGACCCGAGGCTGAAGGACTTCTGCACGTAGCCGGAGGCCGCGTTGAGGTTGGAGTACGTGGCCAGGGTGGTCGAACCGGCGGTGACCGTCAGCTTGTCGTACTGGGTGCTGGTGGTGGTCTCGGCCGTGTCGACGTGCAGGTAGAAGGTGAACGTGGTGGCGGTGCAGCCGGACGGGATCGTCACCGACTGGGACAACGTGTCGGTGTGGGTCGAGCCGTAGCCGTCGAGCCACGCCTTGTAGGAACCGGTACGGGCGGCCTCACTGCTGGAGTTGGTGATGACACCGCTGGTCGCCGTCCAGGTGGTGTTGCCCGACTCGAAGCCCGGGTTGCCCAGCAGCTGCGTGGAGGTGCAGGTGCCCCCGCCGCCGCTGGAACTGACGGTCCAGGTGAAGGAGGCCGTGCCGGTGGCGCCCGTCGAGTCGGTCACCGTGACGGTGGTGCTGTAGGTGCCCGCCGTCGTGGGTGTGCCGGTGATGGCGCCGGTGGAGCTGCTGATCGACAGGCCGGTCGGCAGGCCGGTCGCCGCGTAGGTCAGCGAGCCGCTGTTGGTGCTGCTCGCCGATATCTGCAGGCTCACTGCGGTGCCGACGGTCGAGGACTGGCTGCCCGGGTTGGTGACCGTGACGCCCGAGGTGGGCACGGTGATGTGGCTGCCGACGTTGATGCCGGCGAACGCGTTGCCGACACCCGCGTACTGGGTGGAGCTGGTGCCGTACAGCGCCGCGGCCGCGTTCAGGGCGGCGGTGCGGGCGGCCGCGTAGTTGGTGCTGGACGTCATGTACGACGTCAGCGCCTTGTACCAGATCTGCAGGGCCGCGGCCCGGCCGATGCCGGCGACGGCGACGCCGTCGGAGGTGGTGCTGGTGTAGGTGACGCCGTTGATGGTCTTGGTGCCACTGCCCTCGGACAGCAGGTAGAACATGTGGTTCGCCGGACCCGAGGAGTAGTGCACGTCGAGGTTGCCGACACCGGAGTACCAGCTGTCCGCCGACGAGCCGTCCTTGCTCGGCTTGTCCATGTAACGCAGCGGCGTGCCGTCGCCGTTGATGTCGATCTTCTCGCCGATGAGGTAGTCGCCGACGTCGGACGAGTTGTTGGCGTAGAACTCCACGCCGGTGCCGAAGATATCGGAGGTCGCCTCGTTCAACCCGCCCGACTCACCGGTGTAGTTGAGACCGGCGGTGTTCGACGTGACACCGTGGCTCATCTCGTGGCCCGCGACGTCGAGCGAGGTCAGGGCGTGGGTGCCGCCGGAGCCGTCGCCGTAGGTCATGCAGAAGCAGTCGTCGTCCCAGAAGGCGTTGACGTAGCTGCTGCTGTAGTGGACGCGGGAGTAGGCGGCGACGCCGTCGTTCTTGATGCCGCTGCGCCCGAAGGTGTTCTTGTAGAAGTCCCAGGTCATCTGGGCGCCGTAGGCGGCGTCGGCGCCGGCGGTCTGGGTGTTGGAGCCGGATCCGGTGCCCCAGACGTCGTCGGTGTCGGTCATCAGGGTGCCGGTGCCCGACGTGCCGTTGTTGAGGCTGTACGTCTTGTGGCCGCCGCGCGTGGTGTCGTACAGCTGGTACGTCGAACCCGACAGCGTCGTGTTCAGGGTGACCGTGCCGCTGTACTGGGTGTTGCCGGTGCCCGTCTGGACGGCCTGGTAGCGGTACAGCTCCTTGCCGGTGGTGGCGTCCGTGACGACGTGCAGCTTGCTGGGCGTGCCGTCGTCCTGGAAGCCGCCGATCACGGTCTCCCAGGCGAGCTTCGGGGTGCCGTTGCCGGCCCAGATCACCTTGCGGGCGCTGTCGGCGACGGGCTTCTGCGCGTCGAGGGCCCTGGCCGCCTTGAGCGCCTTGGTCTGGGCGGCGGACTTGCTGTAGGCCGCGCTGACCGTGGGGACGGTGATGGTGTGCTTGTTGTTGAAGGTGGTGCTCACCGTGCCCGCCGCGAAGGAGGCGGGCGGGGTGTGCACGATCAGGTCGCCGCCGAGGACGGGCAGGCCGTCGTAGGTGCGCTCGTAACGGGTGTGCAGGGTACCGTCGTTGTCCTTGGTGACGTCCTTGACGACCAGCTTCTCCTTGGCGCCGAGGCCGAGGGTGCGGGCGGTCGTGGTGGTCTTCTGCTGGGCACCCTTGATGAGCGCGGTGTGCTGGGCGGGGGTGAGCTTCGCCTCCAGGCCGCCGCTGCGAACGGGGCTCGGGTGGGGGGCGGCGGGCTTGGCGTTCGCCGGGACCGACTGGATGCCGACGGCGAGGAAGGCCGCGGTGGAGACCAGGGCGGCTCCTACCGTGGCCCGTCTGTGGGGAAGACGTCTCACTCGTACTCCTCCTGCTGCGGCCGCCGGGTCGCGGCCGGTGACAGACCGGGCAGACGGGGATGTGCTGTCCGGGACGAGCTGAGCTGTGCGGGGACCGGGATCCGGGGACCGCGGTGCGTGGTCCGTGATCCGTGGACACGCCAGGGAGAAAGCGTGTGCTGAGCGAGGATTCCAGATTTGACCCGCACATGTCAGCCAGGTCGGAGTCGTTCGAGGGTTTTCCCTATGCACGGTGGGGCGGTCGGGAGGGAACGGCGCTCACGGGGCCGGCGGACGCACCATGAACACGTCGACCCGGTCCTCGGACTCGGCCAGGAAGCCATGGCGCTCGTACAGCCGCCGGGCCGCGCTGCCCTGCAGGACGTTCAGCCGGACAGGGACGCCCTCCCGGTCGCACCGAGCCAGCAACTCGCCCAGCACGGCCGAGCCGATGCCGCCGCCCTGTGCGTGCGGGGCGAGATAGAAGTGTTCCAGCCAGCGGGCGTCCCCGGCAGGCCGCAGCGCCACACAGCCGGCGAAGGTACCGCCCACCTCGATCACCCAGGTGTGGGCCGCGTCGAACCCGTCCCGCAGCCGCTGCCGGACGCGGCGCTCGTCGTACCGCCCGAGCCGTTCCAGGTCGTCCCGCATGACGACGGCACGCAGTTCGGCCACCGCCTCGACGTCCGCGTCCGACGCCGGCCGCATCCTCCAGTCCGTCATGATCGACACGCTATCCACGACGGCCGGCCACCGAGGGAGCGGGGCGGGGAATCCGGTGGGCTGCCGGGCCATCGACGCGCACGCCCCGCTTCGAGCACCAGCCCGAGCCGGGCCGGGCCGACCGATTTATCATGATTCAGAACGAATGCGACAGCCTCGCATCCCCGGACCGGCCGTCGGCAGCTCCCACCCCACGGAAGGGGTTCAAGCGCATGCGGGTCTTCATCGTCGGCACAGGCAACATGGCGGGCGGTATCGCCACCCGGGCCCTGGCGGGCGGGCACACGGTCCGGCTCGTCGGTACGGATCCGGCCAAGGCCACGGCGCTCGCCGACGCCCTCGGTGAGCGGACGCCGGGTGCGGACGTGGCGCCCGCCGTGCCGGACGCCGTCGGGTCGGCGGACGTCGTGGTGCTGGCCGTGCCGTTCGACGCGGCCAGGCAGGTCGTGACCGAGTACGGGGACCAGCTCGCCGGGAAGACCGTCGTCGACATCTCCAACCCGGTGGACTTCGCGACCTTCGACTCGCTCACGGTGCCCCCGGACAGCTCCGGCGCCCAGCAGCTGGCCGAGGCCGCCGCGCCGGGCACGCGCATGGTGAAGGCCTTCAACACCACGTTCGCGGGCTCGCTGGTCGCGGGCGAGGTGGGCGGGCTGCCGCTGGACGTGTTCATCGCCGGCGACGACGCGGCGGCCCGCGACCAGGTGGCCGAGCTGGTCGCCTCCGGCGGGCTCAACCCGGTGGTCGTCGGCGGACTGCGGCACGCCCGGGAGCTGGAGGGCATCCAGCTGCTGCACATGGCCCTGCAGACGCGGCCGGAGGGGCACGGCTGGATGAGCGCGATCAAGATCGTCGCGCCCTGAACCCCTCTTCCTGAATCCCTCTTCCTAAAATCCCCCCTCCCGGATCCCTCCTTCTGTGCCCTTCCCGTGCCCCGGCCGGAAACCGCTCATGCGGCAGCTGTGCCGGCCCGTGGTTCCCGAGGGGCAGCTGAAGTCCCGGTGAACGCCCCCGCGCAGGCCCCCGGTGCGTAGTACCTTCCCCCACAACAGCGGTGACTCTGGGGGGAGTTGCACACATGCACGGCACGACGGACGGTTTCCACTACGGCGCGGTGACTCCGGTCGCGGCCTATCTGATGGCCTGTCTGGGCGGGGCGCTGGGGCTGCGCTGCATCGTCAGGTCGCTGTACCACCACGGGGAGTCGTGGCGGCCCGGCTGGCTCGCCCTGGGGGCGGCCTCGATCGGCTGCGGCATCTGGACGATGCACTTCATCGCGATGATCGGCTTCCATGTCCAGGAGACCACGATCCACTACGACCTGGGGCTGACCCTGCTCAGCCTGGCGGTGGCGATCCTGGTGGTCGGCATCGGTGTGTTCGCGGTCGGCTACCGGGGCGCGACCGCGGCGACGCTCTGGACGGCGGGCGTGATCACCGGCCTCGGCGTGGCCGCGATGCACTACCTGGGCATGGCCGCGCTCCGCTTTGACGGAACGATTCACTACGACCGGGTGACGGTCGCCCTCTCCGTCCTGATCGCGATCGCGGCGGCGACGGCTGCGCTGTGGGCGGCCGTGTCGGTGCGGGGCTTCACCGCGAGTCTGGGCGCCAGCCTGGTGATGGGCCTCGCGGTGTCCGGCATGCACTACACCGCCATGGCGGCGGTGAGCGTCGACGTGCACCCGGCGTCCGCCACCTCGTGGTCGAGCGCGTCACCGACCTCGCTGCTGCTGCCCATGCTGCTCGGCCCGGTCGTGTTCCTGCTGCTGGCCGGGGTGGTGGTGATGTTCGACCCGCTGCTGGTCCTCGGCGAAGGGGACTGGAACCGGCGGGCTGCCGGGCAGAGCGGTCCGCCGCCGGCGTCACCGCGCGCACAGCGCCCGGTCCCGCCGGCCAGGCGCGGCCCCCGCACCCCCCGGAGCCGCGGCGGCCGCGCGTCGCGCCCGGCACCCGACGGCACCGGCCGGCACGGCGGGGCGGGGCACACCGCACCGTCCGCCGCGGACCGGTACGGCACCCCGGGCCGCCCGGCGCCCCGCGGCACCGGCCGGTTCGGCCTGCCCGACCACCCCGCGCCCGGTCCGCAGGACCCGTACGGCGCCCCCGCGAACCCCTACGAATGGTGACCGGCCCGGGCAGTAACGTTCCGTCGGTGTCGGCGCCCCGCTCCGACCCGCGCGCCGCCGCAGGCTTCGCCCACGAGACCGGGTGCACGTCGCGCCATGCGCACGTCGCGCCATGAGACGCATCGGTCCTGGTCGCCCGGCCCTGCCCGCGAGTTGAACGTACCGGCAACTGCGGGACCTCCCCACGGAGCGCTTTGAGCCGCCGTCGACGACGCGGCGCGCGGGAGGCCGCCGCGCGGGCCGCCGGATGCGCCGGGCCGCTTCACACGCCTTTAACCCCGGGGACACGAGAGGGAATCGGGAGCCACTGAGCATGTTTTTGGATCCAATCCAGCACAGATTTAATCCATTTCCAGGATCGGTGCCCAAGGAGGCCCCATGCCGGACCACACATCTGGATCGCCCTCGACCGCCGCCGCCTCCCTGTCCTCGGTGCCGGCGGCCGGATCGCGGGACGTCTCGCGCCGGACGATGCTCCGGGGTGCCGGACTGCTCGGCGTGGGCGTGGGGTTCGGGCTGCCCGCCCTGCTCACCGCGTGCGGCGCCGCGGCCCAGGACGGGGGCGGCAGCGGGAAGGGCGGCACGCTCACCCTCGCCATCGACGCCACCAGCGCGGTCAACGACCCTGCCTTCTACACCTCCCTGGGCGACTGGATGGCCGTCGACTGCATCTGCCGCGGCCTGACGTTCATCTCCTTCGAGACCAACGAGCCCACACCGGACCTGGCGGAGAAGTGGACCGTGTCCGACGACAAGCTCACCTACACCTTCACCCTGCGCAAGGGGGTGAAGTTCCACGACGGGACCACCCTCAGCTCCGCCGACGTACTCGCCAGCCTCGGCCGCCAGTTCGACCCGGACGACAAAACGCTGCCCAAGGGCGCCACCCGGCCGCTGTCGAGCATGGGCGCCAACGTCGCCTCGCTCACCGCGCCCGACGACATGACCGTGAAGATGGTCCTCAAGAAGCCCGACCGGACCGTGCTCGGCAAGCTCTCCGACATCGGCGGCCGGGTCATCTCCAAGGCCGCGCTGGACAAGTACGGCGCCGACATCGGCAAGCACCTCGTGGGCACCGGGCCGTTCGCCTTCTCCACCGCCACCTCCGGGCAGTCCATCACGCTGGAGGCCTTCGACGGCTTCCGGCTGGGCAAGCCCCCGATCGACCGGCTGGTGCTGCGCCAGGTCCAGGACCCGTCCACCATCGTCAGCTCGCTGCTCAGCGGCGACGTGTCCGCGACCCAGTTCGCCCCCTACTCCGCCGTCTCGCAGCTGCGCAAGGACAGCGCGGTGAAGGTGTACGACACCCCGCACAACGCCGACGCCATCATGATGATCGACGCCCGCCGGGTCCCCGAGCTCAAGGTACGCAAGGCCATCAACCTGGCCATCAACCGCAAGGCCATCCTCGCGCAGGCGTTCTACGGCGTCGGCGCCGAACCCCAGGGCTACGCCATCCCGCCGGCCCAGAGCGGCTACGACACCGCGCTCGCCGACCTCAGCACCCAGGACACCGCACAGGCCAAGCGGCTGGTCGAGGAGGCCGGGGCCAAGGGGCGGACCATCCGGCTGATGGCCGCCAGCGACTCCTGGCACCCCAAGGCGGCCCAGATCATCGCCCAGAACCTCACCGACGTCGGCTTCAAGGTGGCCACCACCTCGGTGGACCCGGCGACCTACTTCAGCCGGCTCCTGGACGGCGAGGACGACTACCACGACCTGATGATCTGGGAGCGCAACACCTACGTGCCCGACCCCGACGACATGGTCGGCGCGATGGCGAGCCCCACCAGCATCTACGGCTCGAAGCTCTCCGGGATGGACACCCTGAAGGGCGCCGCCTCGCTCGCCGACGACCTCTACACGGCCAAGAACCTCACCGACACCAGGAAGCGCACCGCCGCCTACACGAAGATCCAGCGCCGGTGGGCCGAGGAGTACATGGTCCTGTCGATGCTGGCCTGCTTCAGCAACCTGGTCGTCAGCGGTGCGGACGTGAAGGGCATGAACACCGACGCGCTGGCCAACCACCGCTGTTACATGGAGAAGGCCAGTGTCTGAGACCGGCGCCGCGGTCGACGCCGTGCCGGTGGAGGCCACGGCCCCCGCCGCCGCGGCCTCCCCGCATCGGCCCGGACCGGCGCGACGGCTGCTCGGCGCGCTGCGCAGGCGCCGGGTGGCCCGCTCCTGGCCCGCGCTGCTCGCCTGGCTGCTGCTGGCCGCCACGGTGCTGGTCGCCCTGCTCGGACCGCTGCTCGTGACGGCCGACCCGCTGCGCCAGACCTCCTCCGCGCTCCTGGCACCCGGGGCCCCGGGCCATCCGCTGGGCACCGACGACCTGGGCCGGGACGAGCTGGCCCGGCTGGTGCACGGCGCCCGGCCGCTGCTGCTGGTGTCCTTCGCGGCGACCGCGCTCGCGGCCGGCGTCGGCACCCTGGTCGGGCTGGTCGCCGGATACGCGGGCGGTGTGGTCGAGCAGGCGCTGATGCGGCTGGTGGACCTGGCGCTGGCCTTCCCGTCGATCCTGCTGGTGATCCTGCTGGTGGCGGCCGCCGGGCCCGGCACGGTCAGTCTGACCCTCGGCATCGGTGTCTCCCTGGCGCCGGGACTGGCCCGGCTGGCCCGCACCCTGACCGCACGCGAGGCCGCCAAGGACTACGTGGTGGCCTGCCGCCTCGGCGGCACCGGGGCGCCCCGCATCCTGCTGCGGGAGGTGCTCCCCAACATCGGCGGCCCGCTGCTCGCCCAGGTCGTCATGACGCTGTCGGTGGCGGCGGGGTTCGCGGCCGGGCTCTCCTACCTCGGTCTCGGCATCCAGCCGCCGACGCCTGACTGGGGCTACATGGTGCAGGCCGGGCAGGAGTTCGTGTACACCGCTCCCCGGCTGGTGGTGCTGCCCGCGGCCCTCACCCTGCTGTTCGTCGTGGCCTGCAACTTCGCCGGCGACGACCTGCGGGACGCCCTCGACCCGAGGGGCGCGGCGTGAGCGCCGGCACCGGGGTGCCGGCCCGGGTGCGGCTGCCCCGGCCGACGGGCGCGGCCTGGGTGTTCGTCCGCAGGCTCGCCGTGATCCCGGTCGTGCTGTTCGCGCTGGCCTCTCTGGTGTTCGTGGCGATCCGGCTGCTGCCGGGCTCCCCGGCCACCTCGCTCGCGGCGGGCGGCAACACCGCCTCCGCCTCGCAGTTCGACGCCAACGAGGAACGGGTCACCAAGGCCCTCGGCCTGGACCAGCCGCTGCTCACCCAGTACGGCCACTTCCTCGACGACCTGGTCCATCTGCGGCTCGGCACCTCGTTCTACGGCTCCAACGGCGTCCTCGGCCTGCTCGGCGACGCGCTGCCCGCGACCGTGGAGCTCACCCTCGCGGCGATGACGGTCGCGGTGCTGATCGGCGTCGTCACCGGAGTGGTCGCGGCCCTGCGCCGGGGCAGCTGGATCGACACCTCGACCCGGGCCGTGGCCACCGTCAGCTTCTCGCTGCCCTGGTTCGCGCTCGGGGTGCTCGCCATCGTGGTGTTCGGCGTGTGGCTGCGCTGGCTGCCGGTCCTCGGCAGGCTGCCCAGCACCCTCGACTACCGGCCCACCACCGGCTTCGTCCTGCTCGACGCGATCCTGCAGGACCGGCCCGAGCTGGTGTGGCCGTGGTTCCAGCACCTGATCCTGCCCGCGGTGACGCTGGCGCTGTCGATGGCCGGGTTCATCACCCGGATCGTGCGCGCCTCCGTCCTGGAGGTGCTCGGCGACGACTTCGTGCGCACCGCCCGGATGAAGGGCCTGGGCGAGGGGGCGGTGGTGCGCCGGCACGTGCTGCGCAACGCCTGGCTGCCCATCGTCACCGTCCTGGGGCTCCAGTTCGGGTCCCTGCTGGGCGGTTCGGTGGTCACCGAGACGGTCTTCTCCTACCCGGGCGTCGGACGCCTCCTCGTGCAGGGCGTGCTGCAGCGCGACTACCCGGTGGTGCAGGGCGCGGCCCTGGCGATCGCCCTGCTGTTCACCCTCGTCAACCACGCGGTCGACCTGCTCTGCACGGTCCTCGACCCGCGTCTACGCAAAGGATGATCGCGATGGACATCGTGCTGGTCCACGGTGCCGGCGGACGGCCCACCACCTGGTCGGCGGTCGAGCCGCTGCTCGCCGCCCGCGGCCACCGGACGGTCACGGTCACCAACCCGATGACCTCGCTCGCCGACGACATCGCGGAGACCAGCGCCGCGCTCGCGGGCACCGGCGGCCCGGTGCTGCTCGCCGGTCACTCGTACGGCGGCGCGGTCATCACGAACGTAGGGCGGGACCCGCGGGTCGCGGGGCTGGTCTACATCGCGGCGTTCGGGCCGGACGAGGGCGAGACCGTCAACGGGATCGTCGAGCGCTACGAACCCGCGGAGATATCCAAGTACATGCGGCGCGGTCCGAACGGCGAGTGGAAGTCGGAGCCGAGCGCGGAGTTCTGGGCGGAGATCGGCCCGGACCTGTCGGAGGAGCAGCGGGCGGTCGTCGAGGCGGAGGGGCGCAAGGCCGAGAACCTGATCTTCACCCAGGCGACCGGGGTCCCGGCCTGGCGGTCGCTGCCCAGCTGGTACCTGGTCGCCGACGACGACCGCACGCTGCGCCCGGAGATCCAGAACTTCATGGCCGAGCGGATGAAGGCGGCCGTCGAGCACGTGCCGGGCAGCCACTACACCACCCTGGTGTGGCCCGAGCGGGTCGCCGAGCTGATCCACCGGGCGGCGCTGGCCGTCGGCGGTGCGGTATGAGCGCGCCAGAGGGTGTGCACGGCCTGACCGTCCCGGAGGGCGCGCACGGCGTGACCGTCCCGCAGGGCTCGCAGGGCATGACCGCGCAGGCGGGCGCCACCGACGCGACCGGGCCACAGGGGCTGCCCGATACGGCCCCTCCGGAGGCGGTGCTCGAAGTCCGCGGTCTGCGGGTGGGGTTCGACGTGCCCGCGGGCCGGCTGCCCGCCGTGGACGGGGTTGACCTGACGCTGCGCAGGGGCGAGATCCTCGCGCTGGTCGGCGAGTCCGGGTCCGGCAAGTCGGCGCTGTCGATGAGTCTGGTCGGCCTCAACCGCGGCCCCCGCACCCACGTCGAGGGTTCCGTGTCCTTCCGGGGCCGGGAGCTGGTGGGGGCGTCGGAGCGGGAGCTGCGCCGGGTGCGGGGCAAGGACGTGGCGGTGGTCTTCCAGGACGCGCTGGCCGCGCTCAACCCGCTGCACCGGGCGGGCGCCCAGGTCGCGGAGACGATCCGGGCCCATGGCGACGTCCCGCGCGCCACGGCCGCGAGCCGTGCCGTCGAACTGCTCGGCGAGGTCGGCATCGCGGGCCCGGCGCGGGCCGCCCGCGCCTATCCGCACCAGCTGTCCGGCGGTATGCGCCAGCGCGTGATGATCGCGATGGGGCTGGCCAACGACCCGGCGGTGCTGATCGCCGACGAGCCGACCACGGCGCTGGACGTGACCATCCAGGCGCAGGTGCTGGCGCTGCTGAAGCGGGTGCAGCGGGAGCACGGCACGTCCGTGCTGCTGATCACCCACGACCTGGGGGTGGTCGCGGAGGTCGCGGACCGGGTGGCGGTGATGTACGCGGGCCGGATCGTGGAAGAGGGCACCCGCGACGAGGTGCTGTTCGACCCTCAGCACCCCTACACGATGGGCCTGCTCGGCTCGGTGCCCCCACTGCACGGGCCGGTGCCCGAGCGGCTGCCGGCCATCCCCGGCAGCCCGCCCGCGGGTGTCGAGCGGCCGCCGGGCTGCGGCTTCCGGCCGCGCTGCGCGTTCGCCCACGACGGCTGCGGCAGCCGCCCCGAGCTGCGGCGGCGCCATGGCGGCCCGGCCCACCTGGACGCCTGTGTGCTCACCGCGCAGGCCCGGGTGCGGGCGCGCGCGGCCCGGTCGACGGGAGCCGCCGGATGAGCGAGGTCCTGATGAGCGCCCGCGGGCTGCGGGTCGACTACGCCGGCCGGGCCGGCGGCCGGGTGCGGGCACTGCGGGACGTCGACCTGGACATCACCGAGGGCGAGACGCTGGGTCTGGTCGGCGAGTCGGGGTGCGGCAAGTCCACGCTCGGGCGGGCGCTGCTGCGCGTGGTGGAACCGTCGGCGGGCCGGATCGACTTCCTCGGCACCGATCTGACCCGGCTGCGCGGCCGGCGCCTGAAGCGGACCCGGGCCGAGCTCCAGATGGTGTTCCAGGACCCGTTCGGGTCGCTGAACCCGCGCCGTACGGTCGCCGACATCGTCGCCGAACCGCTGCTGCGCTCCCGGGGCGCGAGCCGTGCCGAGGCGGAACGTGCTGTCGCCGAACTCCTCGAACTCGTCGGGCTGGGGGCCGAGGCCGGCGGGCGCAAGCCGCACGAGTTCTCCGGCGGGCAGCGCCAGCGCATCGGCATCGCCCGGGCCCTGGCGTCCTCGCCGCGGTTCGTGGTCGCCGACGAGGCGGTCTCCGCGCTGGACGTGTCCATCCAGGCCCAGGTGCTGAACCTGCTGTCGGACCTGGTGCGCGACCGGGGCCTGACGATGCTGTTCATCTCCCACGACCTCGGGGTGGTGCGGCACATCGCCGACCGGGTCGCCGTGATGTACCTGGGCGAGATCATCGAGACCGCCTCCCGGGACGACTTCTTCGCCGGCCCGGCCCATCCGTACAGCGCCGCGCTGCTGGCCAGCGTGCCGGAGCTGCGGCCCGGCCCGCCGGTCGAACGGCAGCCCCTGGAGGGCGAGCTGCCCGACCCCGCGGACCCGCCGGAGGGCTGCCTGTTCCGGACCCGCTGCCCGTTCGCCACCGACCTGTGCCGGACCCGGCACCCGGAGCTGCGCGAGATCGCGCCCGGCCGCCGGGTCCGCTGCCACCTGCCCCTCGGCCCCGTACCCGTGCCCGTGCCCGTACCGCTGCCCGTGAGTGAGGACCAGCTTTGATCATCGACGCCTACAACACCACCCAGGACGTGCGCGGCCGTTCCGACTACCTGACGGGCGCCCGCAAGGGCGAGGCGCCGCCGCCGTACAAGCCCTTCGAGCCGCGCCGCATCCTGGACCGGATGGACGCCGCCGGGGTGGACATGGCGATGGTGTGCTCGCTCGCGCAGCGCATCGAGAACGACTTCATCGCCTCGCTGGTGGCCGCGCACCCGGACCGGTTCTTCGGTTTCGGCCAGGTGCTGCCGCAGGCGGACGACGCCATCGAGGAGATCGACGGGATCGCCGACGCCGGTCTGGTGGGGCTGAAGCTGCACCCGAGCCTGCACGGCTACCACGTCGCCGACCACGGACTCCTGGACCCGGTCTTCGAGGCCTGCGCCAGGCGCGGGTTGATGGTCCTGATCAACGCCTTGGACGACGCCTTCTGCGCGCCGCTCGCCATCGAGGAGATCGCCCGGGACCACCCCGGGGTGCCGACGATCATCGCGCACATGGGCGCGGTGTGGAACGTGCCGGAGGCGATCATCGTGGCCGAACGGCAGCCGCACGTCTACCTGGAGACGTCCGCGACGCTGATGAGCGACGTGAGGCGGGCCTACGCCCGGCTCGGCCCCCGGCAGATCCTGATGGGCAGCGAGTGGCCCGGCTCGGACTTCGACCTGGAGCGCATGAAGATCGCCAAGGCGATAGAGGACGAGAAGGACCGGGCGCTGGTCGAGGGCGGCAACATGGCCCGCCTGCTGGGGCTCGGCGCATGACCGCCGCGCCCGTGACCGTGCCGCCGGTGATGACCGCGCAGGACGCCGAACTCCTCTCCGTGGCCCAGGCGTTGCTGGAGCGGGTGTGGCAGCGGGACCGGCACGAGGTGGCCACGGCCCTGCGCACCGCGGACGGCCGGATCCACACCGGCGTCCATGTCGAGGGCTCCTGCCGGCGCAGTTCGATCTGCGCGGAGGGCGTCGCCCTGGGCACCGCGCGCGGCGCGCTCGCCCCCGGTGCGCCGCTGGCGGTGACCTCGGTGGTGTCGGTGCAGATCAAGCCCGCAGGACAGTTCCGGATCATCGCGCCGTGCGGGGTGTGCCGCGAACTCATCAGCGACTACTGCCCGGACGCCGTCGTGTGGCTCACCACGGTCGACGGCGACCGTCCGGTCCCGGCACGCGCGCTGGACCTGCTGCCGGAGAAGAGCCGGCGCCGCTGGTGACCGGCGAACGAGACCCCCGTACCCCCGAGGACAGGAGAGACATGCCGTCCGTCATCACAGGGCCAGGCGGCCTGAGCGTCCCCACCGGGCTCGACGTGCCCGCACTCGCCGCACAACTCGGCGGCACCGGGACGCCGTTGCCGTGGGAGGAGCTGACCTGGCCGGAGGCCGGGACCACGGTCGCCGGCGGTGACGCCGTGATCGTCCCGGTGGGGGCCACCGAACAGCACGGCCCCCATCTGCCGCTGGCCGTGGACACCCGGATCTGCGAGGCGGTCGCGCTGGGCGTGTCCGCGCTGACCGGCGTACCGGTGCTGCCGCCGCTGGCCTTCGGCGTGTCCGCCTCGCACGGCGGCTTCGCCGGGACGGTCGCGCTGCGCCCCGAGACCCTGATCGCCGTCGTGGAGGACGTGATCGACTCCCTGTACGCCAGCGGTGTACGGCAGTTCGTCCTGCTCAACGGCCACATCTGGAACAACGGCGCGCTCGACGTGTCCGCCGAGAAACTGAGGGTGCGTCATCGCGACGCCCGGGTGCGGGCGCTGGGGTACGTGACGATGTACCCGGGACCCGAGGTCGACGGCCATGTCACGTACGGGCGCGCGCTGATGCACGCCAACTACTTCGAGACCTCGGTGATGCTGCACCTGGCTCCCGACCTGGTGCGGATGGAGCGGGCCACCTCGCACGTCGACGTCGACTCCTTCTGGGACTACCGCATGGACCAGGTCAGCGAGACCGGTGTGTGGGGCAGGGACGTCACCGAGGCGAACGCGGCCCACGGCCGGGCGGAGTTCGACCGCTGTGTGCTCACCACCGCCCGCGCGGTCTCGGCGGCCGTGCGCGAACCCTGGCCCAGCGCGGCCCACCGGCCCGGCGATCCGGCCTGAGCCGTCCGGCGCGCCCCCGAGGCAGCCCGCCTGAGCCCATCGCGCCCGCGGAACCGCGCCGCCCGTTCCACGAACGACAAGGAGAACCACCTTGGACCCCAGCATCACCCTGCCCAGGCTGCCCGAGTGCGAGCCCATGCTCGTCGGCGGCACCTGGACCACGGGCGCCTCGGCCCGGCGCATCCCGGTCCTCGACCCGGCCACCCGCGAGCCGCTGACCACGATCGCCCCGGCGGACGCCGACGACGTGGCCGCGGCGGTGGCCGCCGCCTCGGCCGCGCACCGCGACGGCCGCTGGCGCGCGCTGCCGCCCCGGGACCGGCGGGACGTCCTGCTGCGGCTCGCGGACCTGGTGGAGCGGGACGCCGAGGCGCTGGCGGTCCTGGACACCCTGGACAACGGCAAGGCGATCGAGCGCGCCCGCGGTGACGTGGAGCTCGGCCTCCAGGCGATCCGGCATTTCGCGGGCGCTCCGGCCCGGCTGACCGGCACGGTGCATCCCGCCGGGCCCGGCCGGCACGTGTACAGCGTGCGGGAGCCGGTGGGCGTGGTGGCGGCCGTACTCCCCTGGAACTTCCCCTTCATGATCGCCGCCTGGAAGCTCGCCCCGGCGCTGGCGGCCGGCTGCACGGTGGTCGTCAAGCCCGCCGAGCAGACCCCGCTGACCGCGTTGCGGCTGGCCGCGCTGTGCCTGGAGGCCGGTGTGCCGGAGGGCGTGGTCAACGTGGTGACGGGCGACGGGCGCACCGGGGCGGAGCTGGTCGCGCATCCCGACGTGGCCAAGGTGTCGTTCACCGGGTCGACGGACGTGGGGCGGCTGATCATGGCCGCGGCGGCGCCGTCCGTGAAGCGGCTCACGCTCGAACTGGGCGGCAAGTCCGCCAACATGGTGTTCGCCGACGCCGACCTGGACGCCGCCGTACCGGCCGCCGTCCGGGCCGTGTTCGGGCACTCCGGGCAGATGTGCACGGCGGGCAGCCGGCTGCTGGTGCAGCGGACGGTGCTGGCGGAGTTCCTGGACCGGATGCTGCCGGCCGTCGAGGCGCTGCGGATCGGTCCCGGCCTCGCGGGCGGGATCAACATCGGACCGCTCGTCTCCCAGGAGCAGTTCGACCGGGTCACGGGCTACCTGGACCTCGGACTCGCCGAGGGCGCGAAGGCGGTGACGGGCGGCGGTCCCCTGCCGGGACCGGGCTGGTTCGTGCGGCCCACGGTGTTCACCGACGTCACACCGGACATGCGGATCGCCCGCGAGGAGATCTTCGGACCGGTCGCCGCGGTGCTGCCCTTCGACACCGAGGAGGAGGCGATCGCGCTCGCCAACGACAGCGACTACGGGCTCGCGGCAGGGGTGTGGACCACCGACCTCGGCCGCGCGCACCGCGCCGCGGCGGCGCTCCAGGCGGGCACCGTATGGGTGAACACCTACAACGAGTTCGACCCCGCCGTGGCGTTCGGCGGCAGCAAGCAGTCCGGTCTGGGCAGGGATCTCGGCGACGCTGCGGTCGACGGGTTCACCGAGCCCAAGAGCATCACGATGGCGCTGTGAGCGCCCCCGTGACGGCGGTGCCGCCGTCACCCGCCGGTTTCGACCTGGCCGCCGAACGGGCCCGCACCCCGGGGTGCGCGACCGGTCACCACTTCAACGCGGCCGGGGCCGCGCTCCTCGCCTCGGGCACGGTCGAGGCGGTCATCGCCCAGTTGCGCGCCGAGAGTCTGCACGGCGGCTACGAGGCGGCCAAGCTCGCCGCCGACGATCTGACGGCCGTGTACACCCGTGCCGCCGGGCTGCTCGGTGTCGACGCGGACGAAATCGCCCTGGTCGAGAGCGCCACCGCCGGCTGGCAGCGGATCGTGTCGGCGTTGCGGCTGCGGCCCGGGGACCGGGTGCTCGCCGCCCGCTCCAGCTATGTGAGCAGCGCCCTGCAACTGCTGGCCGCCGAGCGTGACACGGGAGTCCGGGTGGAGGTGCTGCCCAACGGGCCGGACGGCGCGACCGATCTGGAGGCCCTGGCGCGGGCGCTGCGCACCGGTCCCGCCGCGCTGGTGACCGCGGCGCATGTGCCCACCTCGTCGGGCCTGGTCGAGCCGGCCGCCGGCATCGGCGCGCTGACCGGCGCGCACGGGGTGCCCTTCCTCCTCGACGCCACCCAGTCGCTGGGCCAGCTGCCCGTCGACATGACCGCCGTCGGCTGCGACCTGCTGATCGGCACCGGCCGCAAGTTCCTGCGCGGTCCGCGCGGCACGGGTCTGCTGGCGGTGCGGCGGCCGCTGCTCGAACGGCTCGCCCCGCAGGCACCGGATGTCCGCGGGGCCCGCTGGACGGCCGAGCGCAGCTGGGAACTGGCCCCCGACGCACGGCGGTTCGAGCTGTGGGAGGCCGCTCATGCGCTGCGGCTCGGTCTGGGCTCGGCCCTGGCCGACCTGCACGCGCTCGGCCCCGCGACCGTCTACGGCAGGCTGTCCGCCCTCGCCGCGCGGCTGCGCGAGCGGCTCGCCGCGGTCCCCGGCGTACGGCTCACCGACCCGCCGGCGGCGGGCGGGGCGATCGTCACCTTCGTGGTGGAGGGGCTCGACGCGAGCGAGGTCCAGCGGCGGCTGGCGCTGCGGCGGGTGTACCTGATCGCCGTCCCGGCGGACCACGGCCGCTGGGACATGGAGCCGCGCGGACTGGCCAAGGTGGTGCGGGCGTCGGTGCACGTGTACACCGACGACGGCGACCTGGACGCCCTGGTGGAGGCGGTCGCGGAGATCGCGGCGGACCCGCACGGCACGGACCGGGGGGCCCGGGACGCAGGCGTCACCGCCGCGGCGGCCGCCGCTGCCACGACGGCCCTCTCCCGGCCGCCGGCGCACCTCCCGCGCACCCGGCCCGCCCGGACGTCCGCGACCGCCGACCGCGACGCGGTGGTCGTCGGGCTCGGTGTGCACGGCGGCGCGGCGCTGCGGCAGCTGGCCGAGCGGGGGCTGGACGTACTGGGGATCGAGCGGTTCGCGGCGGGGCACGACCGCGGCTCCTCGCACGGCGCCACCCGGATGATCCGCCGGGCCTATCCGCACCCCGACTGGGACGGCCTGGTCGACACCGCCTACCGCGCCTGGTCCGAGCTGGAACAGGCCGCGGGCACCCGGCTGGTGGACGTGACCGGCGGGCTGTACGCGGCGCCCGGGGAGCGGCCGGATCCGCTGCGCGGTCCGGGCTGCCGTGCGGTGGACCGCGCGGAGGCGGCCCGGATCTTCCCGGGGCTGCGGCTGCCCGAGGGGTTCACCGCGGTCCACGACCCGGCCGCCGGGATCATCGACGCCCGCGCGGCCCTGCGCGCCCAGCTCGCCCTCGCGGAGCGGGCCGGGGCCACGATCGCCGACCGCACACGGGTCACGGGCTGGCGTCCGGACGGCGACGGGGTCGTCGTCCGCACGCCGGACGGGGAGGTGCGGGCCCGTCGGCTGGTGCTGTGCGCCGGGCCGTGGACACCGTCGCTCCTGCCGTCGCTGGCCGCGCACCTGACCGTCACCCGGATCGTGAACGCGTACTTCGCCGCGGACCCGGCGGGACCGCTCGGGCCCGGCGGGCTGGGCAGCTTCTCGGTCGACCTGCCGGAGGGACTGCTCTACGGCTTTCCGGCCGCCGACGGCCGGGGGCTGAAGGCCGGTCTGGACTCGGGTCCCGCGTGGGATCCGGAGGCGGCCAGGCCTGCCGCGACGGACGCCGAACTCGCCCTGCTGGCAAGGGCGGTGCGGCGGGTGCTGCCCGGTGCCGGCCCGGTCACGGAGAGCCTGACGTGCCTGTACACGATGACACCGGACCGGCGGTTCCTGGTCGGCGAGGTGCCCGGGGTGCCGCAGGCGCTGCTGGCCTCGGCGTGTTCGGGGCACGGCTTCAAGTTCGGTCCGGCGATCGGGGCCGCCCTGGCCGACCTGGTGTGCGAACTCCCGCGCCCGGACCTGGACTTCCTCTCCCCCGCGCGGCTGGTTCCCGGCGGTGCCCGGTGACGGCCGCCACCGGGCCGGCCGGAGACGGGACCGCGGGGTACGGCCCGGCCCGGCTCGGGCGTGCCCGAGCCGCCGTCGACGGGTCAGCCGTGGAACACGGTCTGGGAGCGCCGCTCGTACCAGGCGGTCAGGTGTTCGCCGGCGCTGATGACGTGTTCGCGCATGGCCTCCTGCGCCCGGTCCTCGTCCCGGTCGGTCAACGCGGCCACCACGGCGTCGTGCTGACGGACGTTCAGCTGACGATGGCGTTCGTCACCGGCCAGCGCCAGCGAGGACACGTTGCGCGGGAAGCTCTCGTTGATCCGGTCGATCATCCGGCTCAGCCAGGGGTTGTCCGCAGCCTGGCAGACCACGGTGTGGAAGCAGTCGTTGGCCTGGGTGGTGTCCGGCGCGCCCGCGGCGGCAGCGGCACCCGTCGCCGCCGCGCGCAGCACGTCGTTGTGGCGGCGCAGCTCGGCGAGCTGGCTGTCGGTGATCCGGGCGGCCGCGCGCCGGGCGGCCAGGGCCTCCAGCTCCGCGCGCACCTCGTAGGCCTGCCGCACCTCCCACGGCGCGGGCACCCGCACGACCGCCCCGCGGTGCGGCTGCATCTCGATCAGCCCGCCGTTCTGCAGCTGGCGCAGCGCCTCGCGCACCGGAGTGCGGCTGACCCCGAACTCGGCGGCCAGCGCGGCCTGGCGCAGCGGTTTCCCGATCGGGAGCTCCCCGTCCATGATCCGCGCGCGGATACGGGCAGCGATGTCGTCGACGAGGGCGCCTTCGTCGGTCTGGGGCGTCATCGGAGTGGGTCTCACCCTTCTCGGGGGCTGACGGGAGCCGCGCGGTGGTGCAGCAGTCTGTCACGCCGCCGCCGTCCACTGTTCATCGACATTGGATCCATTTACAGACTATCCGCATCCAATAGGAGCGTGTCATGCACCTCGATGTGACCAAGGCCATCGACGTCTCCGTGCCGATCCACCCCGGCATGCTGCACTGGGGCAGGCGGCCCGAGATGGAGGTCGTCGAGTCGCGGACGGCGGGCGATCCGTCCAACGTCAGCCGCTGGCGCATCGGCGCCCACACCGGAACGCACATCGACGCCCCGGCCCACTTCGTCGACGGCGGCAGGACCGTGGACCGGCTGGACCTGTCCGCGCTCAACGGAACGGCCCGGGTCCTCGACCTCACCCATGTGAAGGAGCAGATCACCGCCGCCGACCTCGACGCGGCGGGGCTCGGCACCGAGGAGCGGGTGCTGCTGCGCACCAGCAACTCGGCGGGTGTGCTGCGCAGTCCGTGGAAGGCCCGGCAGTGGGTCGGCCTGGCCCCGGACGGCGCCGAGCGGCTGATCGAGGCGGGGGTGCGCACGGCGGGCATCGACTACCTCAGCATCGAGGCGGTCGCCTACACCACGCACTGGGAGACGCACCAACTGCTGTGCGGTGCCGACGTGCTGATCCTGGAGGTGGTCGATCTGCTGCACGCTCCCGCCGGGGTCTACGACATGCTGTCGCTGCCCGTGCCCCTGCAGGGCGCCGAGGCGGCCCCCGCACGCACCCTGCTGCTCCCCCGGGACGCCGCGTGACCCCGGCCGGCGGCGAACTGGCCCTGGCCGCCCCGCACCCCGCGGCGCTCGACGCGGCCCGGCGGGCGGCCGGGCGCGGCGGCAACGCCGTGGACGCGGCGCTGGCCGCCGCGGCCGCGCTGACCGTCGTCTACCCGCACCAGTGCTCCCTCGGCGGCGACCTGATCGCCCTGGTCCACGCCCCGGACGGCACCGTGCGCGCACTGCTGTCCGTCGGGGCGGCCGCGGCGGGCACCGACGTCGAGGCGCTGCGCGCGGCGGACTCCCGGATGCCGGGCCAGGGTCCTCGGACCGTCACCGTGCCGGGCGCGGTGGCGGGCTGGGCGGCGCTCGCCGAGGCGTACGGCACGCCGGGCTCGCTCGCCGCCGCGCTGCGGGACGCCGCCAGGCTCGCCCGTTCGGGGGCGACGGTCTCGGCCGGGCTGGCGCGCGCGGTCCGCGACAACGAGGCGCGGATCAAGGCCGATCCGGGCCTGTCCGCGCTGCTGACCGGTCCGGACGGACGTGCGGTGGCGGAGGGCGACCCGCTGCCCCAGCCCCGGCTGGCGACGGTGCTGGACGGACTCGCCGACGACCCGTGGTCGTTCTACCGGGGCGCCGTGGCCGAGGCGCTCGCCGCCGGACTCCGCGACCTCGGCAGCCCGCTCACCACCGCCGACCTGGCGGCGCACCGGGCGGAGTTCACGGAGCCGGTGGTCGTCGAGCCGGTGGGCGCCGTACCGGCGGATGGCGGGCCTTCGGATGCGAGGCCGGCGGGCGTCCGGGCGGCAGAGGTCCGCTGGTGGGCCGCGCCCCCGCCCAGTCAAGGTGTCGTGCTGCCCGCCCTGCTGTCCGTGGCGGCCGCCGGCCCCGGGACCTCGGCGGCCGAGCACACCCGGCTGCTGGCCGCCCGCTGCCAGGACGCCTCCGCCGCCCGGGACCGGCTGCTCGGCGACCCGCGCGGCCGGCAGCTGGACCTCGACGGGCTGCTCGACCCGGCGCCGCTGGCCGGAACGCTCCCGCCACGACCGCCGTTCCGGCCGTCCGGTGACACGGTCGCGGTGACCGCCGTGGACTCCACCGGACTCGCGGTCTCGCTCATCCAGAGCGTCTACCAGACCTTCGGCTCCGGGCTCTGCGACCCGGGCACCGGGATCGTGCTGCACAACCGCGGCTCGGCGTTCAGCCTGCTCCCCGGGCACCCCGGCCTGCTGCGCCCGGGTGCGCGCCCGCCGCACACGCTGTGCCCGGTGATCGGCCGCTCGCCCGCGCTGCTGCTGGCGGCGGGCTGCCAGGGCGGCCGGGCCCAGCCGCAGATCCTCGCCCAGACCCTGCCCGGGCTCGCGGACCCGGACGCCGACCCGGCGGCCGTACTGGCGGAGCCCCGCTGGGTGATCGGCGCCAGGGACATCGGCTTCGAGGACCAGACCCTGCTCGCCGAACCCGGCTCGGTCCCGGCGGCGACGCCCGCCGCGTCGCCGGGACTTCCCGTGGTCACCGCACCCGGTCCGAGCGATCTGGCCGGCCATGTCCAGGTGGCCCGGCTCCGCCACGACGGCCGCCTGGACGCCGCCTCCGACCCCCGAGCCGACGGCGGCACGGTCCGCCTGGATCCCGGCAGCCCCGGCACCCCCGACGTCACTCGCGCCACCGGCACCACCCGCACCACCGGCACCACCCCGGAAGGAACCCCCGCATGAGCACCCTCGCGCCCCGTCCCGCGCCCGCCGCCGCGCCGCACCCGCTGGATCCCCTGACCGTCGCCGAATTGGCCGCCGCCGTGCAGGCGTTGAAGGAAGACGCCCGGGTGACCGAGGACGCCCGGTTCTGGGGCGTCGCCCTGGACGAGCACCACGCGCGCACCGCCCGGCCCGGCGACGCCCGGCGAGCGCGCGCGGTGGTGATCTGCCCCTCGGCGCACGCCGGCTACGAGGTCGACCTGGAGCTGGGCGAGAAGCCGCACGCCACGGCCTGGCGCGAGCTGGACGTACGCAGCCCCGGCTGTTCGTCGGAGGAGGCCCGGCAGGCGGCCGCCGCCTGCCGGGCGGACGCACGGTTCCGGGAGGCGCTCGCGCTGCGCGGCATCCACGACGTGTCGCTGGTGATGGTCGACCCGGAGTCGATCGGCGGCTTCGAACCGCCCGAGTACCCGGGCCGCAGGCTGACCTGGGGCAGCGTGTGGCACCGCGAGTCCGAGGACGACAACGGCTACGCGCGGCCCGTGCAGGGCGTGGTGCCGATCATCGACATGGAGTCGATGGAGGTACTGCACATCGAGGACCACGGGGTGGTGCCGCTGTCGGCGGAGTCCGGGGTGTTCGCCGCCGGGACCGTGCCCGAGCGGGCCGGCCTGAGGCCGCTGGAGGTGGTCCAGCCCGAGGGGCCGAGCTTCACCGTGACCGGGCAGCGGGTGGACTGGCAGGGCTGGTCGGTGCGGGTCGGCTTCAGTCACCGCGAGGGCCTGGTGCTGCACGACCTGAGCTTCGACGCGGGCGGCCGGGGGCGGCGTCAGGTGATCCGCCGGGCCTCGGTCAACGAGATGTACGTGCCGTACTTCGACACCGCCTCCACCCAGTACCGCAAGAACTTCTTCGACTGGGGCGAGTACGGCGCCGGGCCGCTCACCAACTCCCTCGCCCTGGGCTGCGACTGCCTCGGCGTCATCCACTACTTCGACGCGGCGGTCCTCGGCGGCGACGGCGTGCCCCGGGTCGTCCCCAACGCGGTCTGCATGCACGAGGAGGACGACGGGATCCTCTGGAAGCACCACGACGGGCGCACCGGCCGCACCGAGGTGCGCCGCTCCCGCCGCCTGATCATCTCGGCGTTCGCCACGGTCGCCAACTATGACTACGGCTTCTACTGGTCCCTGTACCAGGACGGCTCGGTCATGCTGGAGATCAAGATGACCGGCATCCTCTCCGCGACCGGTGTCACGGCGGACGAGGACACACCGTACGCCCGGCGGGTCGCGCCCAACGTGGCGGTCACCAACCACCAGCACTTCTTCGCCGTACGGCTGGACATGGCGGTGGACGGGACGGCCAACCGGCTGGTCGAGGTGACCGCCGAGCACGAGAGCGACCCGGCGCTCGACCCGTACGGCAACGCGGCGCGGACCGTGCTGCGGCCGGTGCTCAGCGAGGCGGAGGGCGGGCGGTGCACGGACGCCTCGCGGGCCCTGCACTGGCGGGTGGAGAGCACCGAGGCGCGCAACCGGATGGGCGAGCCGACCGCGTACCGGGTGCACGTGGAGAACACGGCGGTGCTGCCGGTGCGTCCGGACAGCGTGTGCGCGCGGCGGGCGCCGTTCGTGGCGAAGCAGCTGTGGGCGACGGAGTACGACCCGGCGCGGCGGTTCGTGGCCGGCGAGTACCCCAACCAGGCCGAACCGGGCGCGGACGGGGTGCACCGCTGGCAGCAGGAGGACCGTTCGCTGGACGGCACGGAGCTGGTGCTGTGGGCGACGGTCGGCTCGCACCATTTCCCGCGTCCCGAGGAGTGGCCGGTGATGCCGGTGGCGCGGGCGCGGCTGCGGCTCGAACCGGACGGGTTCTTCGACCGCAATCCCGCCCTCGACGTCCCGGCTCCGGCCGTCTGCCACCCGCCGGCCACCGCGGCGGACGCGGACGGCGGGCACTGCTGCACCGGATGACCACCGCCGACGGGCCGGTCGCGGCACACCGCCGGCCCGCTGCTTCCCCGGCCCGGGCACACCGGTTGCCCGGCGCGCCCGTGGACGTGGCGCGTCGGTCGCCGGGCGCGGCCCCGGTGCACCGGTCGCTCACCGCGCTCGCGGTCCTCGTCGTGACGGGCGCCGCCCTGCTCACCGCCCGCGCCTCCCCGGCAGACGGCGGGCACGCGGGGCACGCGGCGGCGGGCACCGGGTACGGCCCGTCGGATCCGACGGCCGCCGTGGGCCTCGTGGGTGCGGTGCTCGCGGTCACGCTGGCCGTGTCGTGGCCCGCGCTCCGGGCCGTCCTGGTGCCCGGCGCGCGGCGGCTGACCGGACGGTGCGTGCTCACCGCCGCGGCGGCCGCGGTCGTGCTCGCCGTCCCGTTGCTGCTGGTACGGGCACCGGGCGGGGCGGACGCGCACGTGTGGGCGATGGTCCGCTTCGAGTCGCTGGCGGTGCTGGGGCCGGCGCTGCTGGCGCACGCCGCCGGAGCGATTGGGCCGCCGTCCTCGCGGGAGCGCGCCGGGGCCCCGCTGGGGGCGGTGGTCTGGACGGTGTCGGCGTACGCCTGGCACCTGCCGCCCCTGCACGGGCTCGACGGGCCGGGGATCGAGCTCGCACGGTCGTTCTCGTGGGTGACGGCGGGCGTGCTGCTCTGCCGTCACCCGGTGGCCCTGCGCGGGCCGTTCCTCGTCGCGCACCTGGCCGTGCTGCCGCTGGACGTGCTGATGGCGGCGGACGGACGGGGCGCGGCGGGCCTGCTGATGGCGGCCGCCGACGCGGTCATGGCAGCGGCGTGCGTGCTCGACGCCCGGCGCCGGAAGGGCTGTTACACCTACGTAAATATTGGATCCAATTATCTATTCAATGGATCCTTCCATCGCTACGGTCCCGGTGACCGGGACAGAGAGGCGTCAGATGCGTGAGGAAGAGAACGTGCGGCTCACCAGGACCGGCCCGGGTACGCCCGCCGGAAGCTGGATGCGCCGCTACTGGCAGCCCGTCGCCCTGAGCGAGGAACTCGACGGCGTACGGCCCCTGGTGGCCCCCAGGGTGCTGGGGCAGGACCTCGTCCTGTTCCGGGACGGGGACGGCGAGCCAGGCCTGGTCGACCGGGGCTGTCCGCATCGGGGAGCCGATCTGGCGCTGGGCCGGCTGGAGGACGGCGGGCTGCGCTGCTGCTTCCACGGCTGGCTCTTCGGCCGGGACGGCACCTGCCTGGACACCCCCGCCGAACCGGCCGGCGGCGGCCTCGCCGCCCGGGTCCGGCTCGGCAGCTACCCGGTGCGCGAGATCAACGGCGTGGTCTGGGGCTACCTCGGCCCCGGCGAGCCGCCCGAACTGCCCGCGCTGGACTGCTTCGAGGCCCCCGCCGGGCACACCTTCGCCTGGAAGGGCCTGCTGGAGTGCAACTGGCTCCAGGCGCTGGAGGTCGGCATCGACCCGGCGCACGCCTCGTACCTGCACCGCTTCTTCCAGGACGAGGACCCCTCGGAGAGCTACGGCAAGCAGTTCCGGGCCGCGTCCCGGGGCACCGGCCTGCCGATGACGAAGATCCTGCGGGAGTACGGCCGCCCCGACATCGACGCCGTCCGCACCCCGTACGGCATCCGGATCACGGCGCTGCGCACGCTGGACGGCACCGACACCGAGGGACGCCCGATGGACGGCAGCCGCACCCATGTCCGGGTCACCCACCAG
The DNA here is from genome assembly GCF_042957285.1 of Streptomyces sp. NPDC008092. NCBI lineage: Bacteria > Bacillati > Actinomycetota > Actinomycetes > Kitasatosporales > Streptomycetaceae > Streptomyces > Streptomyces sp. NPDC008092. Next base: position 70,661 of record NZ_JBIBHY010000012.1, on the reverse strand, counting down.
GTGTTCCCGCACGGCTTCCACATCCCGCTGGACGCGGAGACCGCGATCACCCAGTGGCATGTGCCGATCGATGACACCTCCTGCTACTGGTACGCCCAGTTCACCAGCGTCGGCGGGCCCGTCGACCGGGCGGAGATGCGCCGGCAGCGGGTCGGCGCGGTCACCCTGCCCGACTACCGCCCGCGCTACGGCCGTTCCAACGGGTACGGCTACGACCCCGCCGAGCAGCTGACCACGACGTACACCGGGCTCGGCACCGACATCAACGTGCACGACCAGTGGGCGGTGGAGGGCCAGGGCGCGGTCCAGGACCGCACCCGCGAGCACCTGGGCCGCTCCGACAAGGCGATCGTGATGTACCGGCGCATGCTGGGCGAGGCGATATCCGCGGTCGAGCGCGGCGAGGACCCGCCGCTGGTGCTGCCCGCGGACCGTGCGGCCGAGCTGCGCGGTCCGGTCACGCTCGACGGCGTCGGGCCCACCGAGGGCTGGGCCGAGCACTGGGCCGCCGTGACCGCGAAGCAGCGGGCCGAGAGCGGCTGGGCGCAGGCGGCCGGAACGGACGGCTGAGCGCGGTGGACTTCGTCGAACGTCACGCGGGGTGGACGGCCGGGCAGGCGGCCGCCGCCGAGGAGATCCGCGACCGTGCCGCGGGCGGCGGGCTGAAGGTGGTGCGGCTGGTCTTCGCCGACCAGCACGGGCTGCTGCGCGGCAAGACCGTCACCGCCTCCGAGGTGCCGGCCGTGCTGCGCGAGGGCACCGGCATCGCCTCGTCCCTGCTGGCCAAGGACACCTCGGGCCGTACCGTGTTCCCGCTGTTCACCCGGGAGACCCCGCTCGGGCTGCCCGAACTGCGCGGCGCCGCCGACATGGTGATGGTGCCCGACCCGCTGACCTTCCGGATGCTGCCGTGGTCGCCGGGCACCGGCTGGCTGCTGTGCGACCTGCGGTTCGCCTCCGGCGCCCCGGTGCCGCTGTGCACGCGCGGGCTGCTGCGCTCGGTGCTGGCGCAGGCGGACGGGCTCACCTACCGCACGGGCCTGGAGGTGGAGTTCCACCTGTTCCGGCTGGACGACCCGAGACTGGGCGCGGCCGACCTGGGCCAGCCGGGCGCGGCGCCCGAGGTGGGCATGCTCAACCACGGCTACCAGTACCTGAGCGAGCTGCGCTACGACGAACTCGACCCGATGCTCGACGTGTTGCGCGGCACCCTCGAAGAACTGGGGCTGCCGCTGCGCACCCTGGAGGTCGAGTTCGGGCCGAGCCAGGTCGAGCTGACCCTGCGGCCCGCCGACGGGCTGGGCACGGCGGACGCGATGGTGCTGCTGCGCAGCGCCGTCAAGCAGGTCGCCGCCCGGCACGGCCACCACGCGACGTTCATGTGCCGACCCCAGCTGCCCGGGGTGTTCTCCAGCGGCTGGCACCTGCACCAGAGCATGGTGCGCGGCGACGCGGGCGTCTTCGCCCCGGAGCCCGGGGCCGGCGGCAGCAGCGGGACCGGGCCGGGGCTGTCGCCGTACGGCAGCGCCTTCCTGGGCGGCCTGCTGCGCCACGCGCGGGCCACCAGCGCGCTGTCGACGCCCACCCTCAACGGCTTCAAGCGGTTCAGGTCGCTGTCGCTGGCACCGGACCGGGCGGTGTGGGGGCGGGACAACCGGGGCGCGATGGTGCGGGTCCTGGGCGACGGTCCGTCGTCCACCCGGCTGGAGAACCGCATCGGGGAACCGGCCGCCAACCCCTATCTGTACCTCGCCTCCCAGCTGGCGGCCGGTCTGGACGGAGTGGCGCGCGGTCTGGACCCGGGCCCGGCCGCCGACGAGCCGTACGCGACCCGGGCGGAGCCGCTGCCGCGCTCCCTGGGCGAGGCGCTCGACGCGCTGACGGCCGACCGGGAGCTGACCGAGCGGCTGGGCAAGGACTTCGTGGCCTACTACACGAGCGTCAAGCGGGCCGAGATCGCCCGCTTCGACCAGGAGGTCACCGACTGGGAACAACGGGAGTACTTCCGTGTCTTCTGACCCGCGCGCACCGGCCTCCGCACGCCTTCTGGTCCGCCAGGCCCGCTGGATCGCCGAGGAGGTCGTCGAGCTGCGGCTGGCCCGGCGGGACGGCCTGCCGCTGCCTCCGTGGGAGCCCGGCGCCCATGTGGAGCTGACCCTGCCGTCGGGTCTGCGCCGCGCCTACTCGCTGTGCGGGGATCCGCGGGAGCGCACCGCCTGGACGGTCGCCGTGCAGCGTGCGCCGGACAGCCGGGGCGGCTCCCGGGAGCTCCACGAAACGGCGCTCGTGGGCCGGGAGCTGACGGTGGACGGCCCGGTCAACCGGTTCCCGCTGCTGCCCGCCCCCGGGTATCTCCTGCTGGCCGGCGGCATCGGCGTCACCCCGCTGCTGCCCATGGCCCGTGCGCTGGCCCTCGCCGGTCTGCCGTGGCGTCTCGTGCTGGGCGCCCGGGACCGCTCCCGTCTCGTCTACGCCGAGGAGCTGGCCGCGCTCGGCGGCAGCCGGGTCCGGCTGGTCCCCCGGGACGAGGCGGGCCTGCCCGACCTCGCCGCGGAACTCGCCGCCGCCCCGCCCGGCCACGCCGTGTACGCGTGCGGCCCCGCGGCGATGCTGGACGCGGTGTCCGAGCTGTGCCGCACCGCGGTTCCGGCACGTCCGCTGCATGTCGAGCGGTTCGGGCCGGCCGTGGAAGCGGAGGAGGGGAGGGAGCGTGGCGGGTTCGAGGTGGTGCTGCGCCGGTCGGGGCTGCGGCTCGCGGTGCCGGCGGACCGGTCGGTGCTGGAGGTCGTACGGGACCGTGTGCCGGACGTGCCCTACTCCTGCGAAGAAGGCTACTGCGGCAGCTGCGAGACGCCGGTGCTGGCCGGCACCCCGGACCACCGCGACTCGGTGATCGGGCCGCAGGAGCGGGCGACGGCCACGACGATGATGATCTGCGTCAGCCGCGCCGCCTCGACGGTCCTCGAACTGGACCTCTGACACCCCGGCTGAAACCCCCGCTGAAACCCCGACAACGGACGGTGCACGATGAACCGACGCGGCGTACGGCGCGTCCTGCCCCTTCTCCTCGGCTGGGAGGACCTGCCCAGATCGGTGTCGGTGCACGGCGCACCGCGCGGGGAACGGGTGCGTGAGCCCGTACCGGGGGTCCTGCTGGACACCGCGAACGGGTGGCTGCTGCTGGACACCGGCTTCAACACGGCCCTGCTGCGCGACCCCGCGCTGCGCCGGCGCTACTACCCCTCGCCCTCCTACCAGCCGGAACTCCCCGGCCCCGGGGAGCCCCTGCCGGCGGCGCTGGCCGCCGTCGGCGTCGCGCTGGAGGAGATCACGGCCGTCGCCGTCAGTCACCTGCACGCCGACCACGCCGGCGGCCTGAAGCACTTCGCGGGCCGGGTGCCCGTGCACATCCAGCGCGCCGAGCTGGAGTTCGGCCTGTCGGGACGGCCGGAGGTGGAGCGCGAGACGATCTTCCGGGTGGACTTCGACGACACCCGCATCGACTGGCGGCTCGCCGACGGCGACCGGGAGATCGCGCCGGGCGTCACGGCCGTCCTGACCGCCGGTCACACCCCCGGCCACCAGAGCTTCGTGGTGGACCTCGCCGACGGCGGAGGGTACGTGTTCACCTGCGACGCTGCCGACCTGACCGAGAACATCGCCGAGGAACGCCCTGCCGGAACGTCGATCGGCGTACCGCCGGAGGCGACCCTCGGGCCGATCCGGCACCTCAGGCGACTGGCGGCGGACAAGGGCTACGAGCTGGTTCCGGGGCACGATCCGGTCGTCTGGCCGGAGCTGATCCGGCGCCTGACGGGCGGCCCGCTCTGACCGGCGCGGGGCCGGTCAACCCCCCTTCCCGCGACCGCCCGTTGATCGTTGTACCGTTCCCCGCGTGTCTGACTCCTCACGCGAGACCGCAGAAGGCGCCGGCTGGGGCGAGGCCGAGCGCGGCGCCTACCGCCGGCTGATGCCGGACCATGTCGAGAGGCTGTTCTGGTTCAACCCGAAAACCATGTGGGCCGCCCGCAACGGGGTGCTGGCGTCCTGGTTCGGCGACCCGACCGGCCGTACCCGCAGCCGCTGGGTGGCGCAGCAGGCGGCCGCCGGGGCACCCGCCGACAAGGTGATCCGGCGTCCTGAGGCGGACCGGTTCTCGTTCATGGTGATCGGCGACACCGGCGAGGGCGACGACTCCCAGTACGCCGTCGTGCCCGGGTTCCTGAAGGCGGGTCAGGACACCGACTTCGCGGTGATCGCGAGCGACGTGATCTATCCGGTCGGCACCGCCGACGACTACGGCACCAAGTTCTTCCGCCCGTACCGGGACTATCCGGCGCCGATCTACGCGATACCCGGCAACCACGACTGGTACGAGGACCTCGGCGCGTTCATGCGCGTCTTCTGCGACGACGCCCCTGCGCTCCCGGCCGAACCGGGGCCGCGTCCGCTCACCCGCGCCTGGTGGCGCGCCCTGCTGTGGCACCGGCCCCGCCCTGCGGACGAGCGACTCCTCGCGCAGGCCCGGAAGTTGCGGCCGAGTCAGGGGCAGACGGCCGTGCAGCCCGGGCCGTACTGGGCCATCGACGCCGGGCCGGTCCGGATCGTCGGCATCGACACCGGCCTGCTCGGCACGATCGACGCCGAACAGGGCGCCTGGCTGCGGGAGGTGTCCCGGGGGCCGCGTCCGAAGATCCTCGTCACCGGCTCCCCGCTGTACGTGGACGGGGAGCACCACCCGTGTGCGATCGAGGGCGGCGGCACGGTCGACGACATCGTCCGCGACCCGGCCCACCACTACGTGGCGGCGATCGGCGGCGACATCCACAACTACCAGCGCTACCCCGTCGACGTGGCCGGGCGCACCATCCAGTACGTGGTCGCGGGCGGTGGCGGTGCCTTCATGCACGCCACCCACACCATCCCCCCGGTGTCGATCGCGAACGTCACCGAGGACGACTTCCGCTGCTACCCGCTGCGCGGCGACTCCCTCGCCTTCTACAGCCGGCTGTACGGCCGCCGGCTGCGGCTGCGCCGCCTCTTCACCCTCACCGAGGCGGAGGCGACGGCCGTGATCGCCGAGCGCCTCGGCATCCGGCCCGGCCGCACGCCCGCCCCGGACACCCGGGTCACCCGCCGCACCCGCCTGGTCGCGACGCTGCTGGGCGCCGGCAGCCGCCCGGACCGCGGCCCGCGCTTCCGGCTGCCGGTGAAGAAGATCTACACCCAGCTGTTCTCCCCCGGCTCCGCCACCTACACCCCGCCCTTCTTCAAGTGCTTCCTGCGCCTGGACGTCAGCCCGGAGGCGGTGCGGCTGCGCTGCTTCGCCGCCACCGGCAACCGCCCGCAGGAGCTGGACCCGCCGGTCGAGGACGAGGTCGCCATCCCCCTGACCTGATCCGCGGCTGATCACACTCCCGCAATGTTCGGGTGTCACAATCAGGGCAGAACTGACGTACGACCGCTGGAGGACCCGTGCCGTCCACCCCCCGCCCCCTGCGCAGACTGGGCTTCCTCACCATCGGCCTGTTCGACGGCGCGGATCCGGGCCGGGGGCACGAGTCCACGCTGGAGATCATCGAGCTGGGCGAGCGGCTGGGCTTCGACAGCGCATGGGTGCGCCACCGGCACCTCCAGTACGGCATATCGTCCCCGGTCGCCGTCCTCGCGGCGGCCTCGCAGCGCACCAGCCGGATCGAGCTCGGCACCGCGGTGATCCCGCTGGGCTGGGAGAACCCGCTGCGGCTCGCCGAGGACCTGGCGACCGTCGACCTGCTGTCCGGCGGCCGCCTCAACCCCGGGGTGAGCGTGGGCCCGCCCATGCACTACGAGCAGGTCAAGGAGGCCCTCTACCCGGACACCGCCGATGCCGAGGACTTCAGCTACGAGCGGGTGCGGCGGCTCCTGGACTTCGTCCGGGGCAAGGCGGCCACCGACTTCAGCGGGGTGGAGGGCTTCGAGGTGTTCTCCGACGTCGTCCAGCCGCACTCCGCCGGGCTCGGGCAGCGGCTCTGGTACGGCGGCGGCAGCCTCGGCTCGGCGCGCTGGGCGGGCGAGCACGGCATGAACTTCCTGACCAGCAGTGTCGTCAGGGCCACGGAGCCGGACGGGCCGTACGACTTTGCGGAGATCCAGCTCTCGCACATCCGCGAGTTCCGCGCCCATCACCCGGACGGCGAGGCGGCCCGGGTCTCCCAGGGGCTGGTGGTCATCCCCACCGACTCCGCCACGCCGGAGCAGCGCGCCAGGTACGAGGCGTACGCCGCCAAGCGGCTGCCCCGCACCACGGCTCCGCAGGGTCCCGGGCGGCTGCTCTTCGCGCCGGACATCGTGGGCACCTCGGCGGAGATCGCCGAGCGGTTGCACGCGCACGCCGCCTTCCGCGAGGTGGACGAGGTCGCGTTCGCCCTGCCGTTCACGTTCGAGCACGAGGACTACGTCCAGATCCTCACGGACATGGCGACCCACCTGGGCCCGGCGCTCGGCCGCCCCGCGGCCACCGCCTGAGTCACCAGCGGCGCGCCTGCGTGCCGGTCACCGGCTCCGACGGCCTGCCGTCCACCCCGACCGGCACCTCGCCGTGCAGCATCACCCGGTGCATGACGCGCGGGAAGCCCAGGTGGGCGTTGTCGCTCGGCGCGAGGTGGATGGTGGCCCGGTTGTCCCAGAAGGCGACGCTGCCGGGCTCCCAGCGGAAGCGGACCGTGTACTCGGGCCGTACCGCCTGTTCGAGGAGCATCTCCAGCAGAGCGGCGCTCTCCGGGCGGGAGACGCCGGCGATCTGCTCGACGTAGTACCCGTTGACGTACAGCACCCGCTCCCCGCTCTCCGGGTGGACGCGCACCAGCGGGTGCACCGAGGCGACCTGATGGTCCAGAAGGTGGCGCAGGTAGGAGTCGTCCCCGGGGCGGGGCTGGTAGCCGACGCCCAAGCGGTGCTCGGCGCGCAGGCCGTCGACGAAGGCGCGCACCGGCGCGGAGAGCCCGGCGTAGGCGGCGGCCAGGTTGGCCCAGGTGGTGTCGCCGCCGTAGGCCGGGACGGTCTCGGCGCGCAGAATGGTCGCGGCGGGCGGGTCGATGCGGGCGCCGTGGTCGCAGTGCCAGCCGCGCAGCAGGGTGTGCCGGCGCCGCTGGAGCCACTCCTCGTGCTCCATCCCGAACCGGCCGCCGAGTTCCAGCCGGTCGGCGGTGGTCTCCACCTCGGGGAAGCCGGCCGGTGAGGCGCTGCCGCGCCGGCCGAGCACGACCGGTTCGCCGAAGCGACGGGCGAAGGCGACATGCCCGGCATGGTCGAGCCGCTGGTCCCGGAAGAAGACGACCTTCCAGCGCAGCACGGCCTCCCGGATCAGGGCGACCACGGCGTCGTCGAGTTCGCCGGTGAGGTCGACGCCGGTGATCTCGGCCCCGATGTGCCCGGCGACGGGTCTCACCCCGGCTCCGGCGGCGCCCTGTGCCCGTCCTGCCGTACCCCGGTCGGTCGTCATGCGTACTCCGCGTGGTCGTCGGTACCCGTCCAGGGAAGATCGTGACAGCCCGGCGTGCGACGCGGAAGGGAACACCCGGGCCGGGTTGATCATCGCCCGCCCGGTCCGCGAGGCTGGGGATACGACACAGTCGAGGGAAGGTCACATCGTGGTCAGTGTTCCGGCGTACCCGCTCAACGACGGCACGACGGTCCCCGTCACCGGTCTGGGCACCTGGCCGATGGACGACGCGCAGGCCGAGCAGGCCGTCCGGCAGGGCCTCGGGCTGGGTTACCGGCTCGTGGACACCGCGGTGAACTACCGCAACGAGCCCGGGGTCGGGCGGGGTCTCGCGAGCAGCGGGGTTCCCCGCGAGGAGGTGGTGGTGACGACGAAGCTGCCGGGCCGCCACCACGGCTACGAGGAGACCCTCGCCTCCTTCGAGGAGTCCCGGCAGCGGCTGGGTCTGGAGTACGTGGACCTGTACCTGATCCACTGGCCCAACCCCCGGGTCGACCGGTACGTCGACTCGTGGCGGGCGATGATCAGGCTGCGCGAGGACGGTCTGGTGCGCTCGATCGGCGTGTCGAACTTCACCGAGGAGCACCTCACCCGGCTGGAGAAGGAGACCGGGGTGCTGCCCGCGGTGAACCAGGTGGAACTGCACCCGCTGTTCCCGCAGGACGGGCTGCGGGCCTTCCACGCCGGGAAGGGCATCGTCACCGAGAGCTGGAGCCCGCTCGGCCGGGACGTCCGGCTCCTGGAGGATCCGGCGGTCGTCGCCGTCGCGGCGGCGCACGGGGTGACGCCCGCCCAGGCGGTGCTGCGCTGGCACGTCCAGCTGGGTGCCCTGCCCATTCCGAAGTCGGCGGACGCCGAACGGCAGCGCGCCAACCTGGACCTGTTCGGCTTCGAACTGGACGCCGCCCAGATGGCGGCCGTCTCCGGGCGGCCCCACCGGCGACTCGGCGGCGACCCGGCCGGCCACGAGGAGTTCTGAGCCGGCGTTCGGGGCCCGTTCGGGCGGGGCCCGGCCGGATGTGCGGCAACGCCCCCCCGCGCGTAGCCGGATCGAGCCGTTCCTGCCCCGGCCGGCCCTGCGGGGGCCTATGTTCGCGGAGGTACTCGATCTTCGGTTCAGGAGGCCCCCACACATGCGTACCGCGCTCCGTACCGCCATGGCCGGGGCGGTGGCCGCCGGCACTCTGCTGACCTGCGGCACCGCCCATGCCACCCCCGCCGGTCCGGGTGTGACCGGCAGGGTGATCAGCCAGACCACCGTCGGGGACACGGACTACGTCCTGCGGGAGATCACCGTCCCGCCCGGCCAGACGACCGGCTGGCACTACCACGACGGCCCGGTCTACGGGTACGTCCAGAAGGGCACGTTGAGCCACTTCCACTCGGACTGCAAGGAGGACGGCGTCTACCGGCGGGGCGGCACGGTGTACGAGTCGGGTGGGCCGGGCGACGTGCACCTGGGCGCCAACCTCGGCGACACCGACCTGGTCCTGGACGTGCTGTACGTCCTGCCGCACGGCTCGCCGTTCGCGGAGTCGGTGCCGAACCCGGGCTGCGACTTCGAGTAGAGCCGAGCGGCCCGGTCACTCGTCGGCGACCGTCAACGGGCCTTCGGGCAGCGGCTGTTCGGCCCAGATCGTCTTGCCGCTGCCCGTCTGCCGGCTTCCCCAGCGCTGGGTGAGCTGGGCGACCAGGAGCAGGCCGCGGCCGCCCTCGTCGTACGCGTGCGCCCGGCGCAGGTGCGGTGAGGTGGAACTGCCGTCGGAGACCTCGCAGATGAGCGCGCGGTCGCGGATCAGGCGCAGCTGGACGGGCGGTTCGCCGTAGCGGATGGCGTTGGTGACGAGTTCGCTGACGACGAGTTCGGTGACGAACGCGGCCTCGTCCAGGCCCCAGGCGGTGAGCTGTTCAGTGGCCGCCTGCCGGAAGTGCGCTACCTGGGCCGGGTCGGGCGGCACGTCCCAGGTGGCGACCCGGTCGGCGCCGAGGGCGCGGGTGCGGACCAGCAGCAGGGCGACGTCGTCGGCGGGCTGTTCCGGCATGACGGCCTTGAGGACGTTGTCGGTGAGGTCCTCCAGGGAGTCGGCGGGTGCGCTCAGGGCGCGGCACATCTCCTCGGTGGCGCGGTCCACGTCCCGGTCGCGGTCCTCGACCAGGCCGTCCGTGTAGAGGGCGACGACGGCGCCCTCGGGCAGTTCGAGCTCCGCCGCCTCGAAGGGCAGACCGCCGACACCGAGCGGCGGCCCCGCGGTCATCGCGATCAGCTCGGCCTCGCCGCCCGGCAGGACGACCGCGGGCGCCGGATGCCCGGCGGCGGCGAGGCCGAGCCGCCGCGAGACGGGGTCGTAGACGGCGTACAGGCAGGTGGCGCCGAGTTCGGCGACCTCCTCGCCGGAGCCGTCGGCGGCTAGGTGGGTGACCAGGTCGTCCAGGTGGGTGAGGAGTTCGTCGGGGGGCAGGTCGACGTCCGCGAGGGTGCGTACGGCGGTGCGCAGCCGGCCCATGGTGGCGGAGGAGCGGATGCCGTGGCCGACGACGTCGCCGACGACCAGGCCGACCCGGCTGCCGGAGAGCGGGATCACGTCGAACCAGTCGCCGCCGATGCCGGCCTGCGATCCGCAGGGCAGGTAGCGGTGGGCGACCTCGACGGCGACCTGGGGCAGGCCGCGGGGCAGCAGGCTGTGCTGGAGGGCGAGGGCGGTGGAGCGCTCGCGGGCGAAGCGGCGGGCGTTGTCGATGCAGACGGCGGCGCGGCTGGCGAGTTCCTCGGCGAAGACGGTGTCGTCGATGACGTAGTCGTCGGGATGGCGCATGCGCACGCCCACCACGACACCGAGCAGGACGCCCCGGGCCTGCAGCGGTACGGCGATCATGGAGTGGACGCCCTGCCGGTAGGGCCGACCGGCCGGCGAGCGGGCGTTGCGCTCGTCGACCCAGCGGCGGAACTCGGGCTCGCCGGCCTGGCTGACCACCGCCCGCCGCTCCCGCAGCGCCCGCGCCGGCGGTGACACCGGCGGGTGCGCCTCGGTCTCGCCCAGCCGTACGGCCGCCTCGGGGGTGCCCTCGGTCACCGAGCCGTGGGCGACCCGGCGCAGCGCGATGTCGCCCTCCGGGACGGTGAGCGGTTCCTCGGCGCCGAGGACCCAGTCGAGGAGGTCGACGCTGGCGAAGTCGGCGTAGCGGGGGACGAGGAGTTCGACGAGTTCCTCGGCGGTGCGCACCACGTCCAGGGTGGTGCCGATGGAGGTGGCCGCCTCGTTGAGGAGGGCGAGCCGGAGCCGGGCCAGGTACTGCTCGGTGCTGTCGAAGGCGGCGAGGGCGACGGCGGTGAGCTCGCCGGCGGGGTCGCGCAGCGGCCACATCTCGATGCTCCAGGCGTGCTCCCGGTTCAGGGCGGGGGCGCCGGTGAAGCTCTCGTAGCGGACCGGCCGGCCGGTCTCGACGACCTGGCGCAGATGGCGGAGGAAGCCCTCGCTGTGCGGGGCCTCCTCGACGGTGTCCGGGAAGAAGCGGCCGAGCAGGGCCGCCTCGGGGACGCCCATGACGTGGCAGGCGGCCTCGTTGGCGCGGAGGTAGCGCTGCTGGACGTCGAAGACCGACATGGACATGGAGGCCTGCTGGAAGGCCTGGCCGGCGAGGGTGGGGTCGGCCTGAAAGGGCGGGTCGGCGGTGAGCACGTAGCCGGTGGTGCCGCCGTCGGGGCCGAGGACGGGGCAGGCGGTCAGGGCGATCTCCGTACGGCGTCCGTCGGCGCGCCGCAGGACGACGGTCCCGGCGCGGGCGGCCAGCGCCCCGGCGGGGACCTGCTCGGCGAGGAGGTCGGTGGCGGGCTTGCCCACGACCTCCTCCGCCCGGTGCCCGGTGAGCATCCGCGCACCTTCGCTCCACCCCGTCACCCGGCCCAGGGCATCGATGATCGCCGCGGCAGCGACACGCTCCATACGCCCCAGGATGAGACCTGTGTCCCGGCGCATCAAGCGCGGACCGGGGCCGCCGGGTCAGTCCTGGTGCGCGCGCAGGGCGGCCAGGGCCCGGTCGGCGTGGGTGTTCATGCGCAGCTCGCTGCGGACGACCTCCAGGACGGTACGGTCCTGGGCGATCACGAAGGTGGCCCGCTTGGTCGGGGCGAGCGAGAAGCCCCGCTTCACGCCGAACAGCTCCCGGACGGCGCCGTCCGTGTCGGAGAGCAGCGGCATGCCGAGCGTGTGCTTGCCGGAGAACTCCTGCTGGCGTTCCACGCTGTCCCCGCTGATCCCGACGGGCCGGGCGCCGGCGGCGGCGAACTCGGCGGCGAGGTCCCGGAAGTGGCAGGCCTCGGCGGTGCAGCCCGCGGACAGGGCGGCGGGGTAGAAGAAGAGCACGACCGGCCCGTCGGCCAGCAGCTCCGTGAGGGTCCGCGTGGTACCGGTCTCGTCCGGCAGCGCGAAGTCCTCGATCCTGCTTCCCACCTCGACAGGTGCCGCCATCTATCGGCCCTCCTCGTTGCGTGCGACCCCGCGCGCCCACAGCACCAGAGGGATCTGGAGCGGCAGCCGGGCGAGTGCCGCGGTCCTGAGCGGCTCGGGCCGCTTCTGCCAGTCGACGGCCATCTGCACGTTGGCCGGGAACACACCTACGAAGAAGGCGGCCGCCGCCCGGGCCGCCGCCTTCCGGGTCCGCGGCAGGGCGATCCCCGCCGCCAGCGCCAGCTCCACGGCCCCGCTGCCGTACGTCCATGCCCGCGGGGATCCCGGCAGCGCCTTCGGGATCGTCGCGTCGAACTGCTTCGGCACCGCGAAGTGGGCGACGCCCGCGGTGGCGAGCAGTCCCGCGAGCAGCAGGGGTGAACGTTCGGACCGGGCCACGAAGCCTCCTCTGACGACCTGCCGCCGGATATTACCGGGGGGTACCGGCCCGCTCCGCGCCGGGTCGACCGTCGGCTCGGGGTGCGTACCGCCGCCTACCCGGCCCGGGGCACCGTGGGCACCGCCTCGGCGGCCTCCTGGCCGGGCTCGTCCTCGACCGCGTAGGCCAGGAAGTCGTCGACCATGCGGTGGAAGAGGGTGGCCAGCTGTCGCAGCTCCTCCGGATCCCAGCCGTTGAGGGCCAGCTGCATGCCGCGCGCCCCGGCGTCCCGGACCCGGTCGACGGCGGACCGGCCGGCGTCGGTGAGTTCGATGCGCTGGGCGCGGCGGTCGTCGGGGTCGGGGACGCGGGTCACGTAGCCCGACCTCTGGAGCTGCTGCACCGTGCGGGTCACGTGGGACGCCTCGACGCCGAGCCGCTGCGCCAGCTCCCCCGGGCGCAGCGGCTCGGAGTCGGCGACCTGGCGCAGCAGGGCCACCGCTGCGCGGTCCAGCGGCACGCCGGCCAGGGCCATGAGCCGCTCGTGCTGGCGGGCCCGGGTGCTCAGGTAGGTGATGCGCGTCAGGGCGCGCTCGATCTCCACGACCTCCGCAGTGGCGGCGGGGACGTCTGGCAGCGGTTCTGTGGGCATACCGACCAGTTTACCATCTCGTTGCGTAACTCAAGTAAATTACTGCCCGCGTCTACCCACCGTACTTCGCGGCGCGTACGCGCCGGTTGTCAGATTCCATGCTCGCGCAACGGCCCGACGGCGAGTCCCCGCTGGTCACAGCTGTCCAGGAGGCGTGGCAGCGCACCCAGGGCCGAACGCCAGGCGCCCGGTGCCGAGGTGCAGTCGGAGTCGTGCAGCAGGATCGTGCCGCCGCCGGCCAGGTCCCGGACGACCGTGCGGTGGACGGAGTCCGGGGTGGCGCGGGCGGTCCAGTCCTCGCCCCAGCAGGTCCACAGCACCGGGGTGAGGCCGAGCCGGCGGGCGGCCAGATGGGCCGCGGTGGACATCACCCCGTACGGCGGCCGGAACAGCCGGGGCACCTGCCCGGTGAGCGCGCCCACGGTGTCCCGGGCCCGGGCGAAGTCGTCGTGGGTGGCGCGGGGGCCGCGCAGCAGGAGCGGTCGGTGCAGCCAGCCGTGGATCCCTATCTCGTGCCCGGCCGCGGCGATCTCCCGGACCAGGCCGGGCGAGCGGCGGGCCTGGCAGCCGAGCAGGAAGAAGGTGGCCCGGACCCCCCGCTCGTCCAGGGCGCGCAGGAAGAACGGGGTCGACAGCGGGTCCGGGCCGTCGTCGAAGGTGAGGGCGACGTGGTCCGCCCGGCCCCGGCCGGCCAGGCGGGGCATGACGCGGTTGCGCAGCGGTCCGAAGGTGGAGATCACGGGGGCGGCGTGCAGGGCGAGCGCCGGGAGGCCGGCGAGGGCGGCCGTGCGCAGGAGCCGTACGGGGGTGCTCACGAGTGGCGGTCCTCCTGGTGCGGGCTGTCGAGATGGACGTCGTCGAGGTCCAGGGTGTGGCCGATGGCGTGGATGACGCCCGGCCCGCTGCCCGTCGTGGCGACCGCGGTGCCGACCGCGCCGGCCCACAGGACACAGGCCACGGCCGCGCTGGCGGCGAGGCGCCGGACGGCGGGACGGCGCTCGCGCGGGGCGGCGGACCGGCTCGCGCCGCCGGGAACCGACGTGCCGCCGTGAGCCGGGGCGCCGCCGCGAGGCGCGACCGGGTCCGCCGGACGCGGCGCCGGCAGGTCGAGCCCGAGCGGGACCGGCAGCGGGCCGGGCGTGCGGCAGGCCCGGGCTATCTCGTCCGCGGGGCCCGCCCCGGCGGCGGCGAACAGGGCGCGGCCCGCCTCGCGTTGCAGCAGGCCGCGCGGGCCGTCGATCAAGTCGGCCAGCACGTCCTTGAGTTCGGCCGGGTCGCGGATCCAGGCGGCGACCCCGGCCTCGTCCAGCGCCGCGGCGTTGGTCAGGCCGTGACCCGGTATGCAGCGGTAGCTCGCGACGGGCAGACCGGCGGCGAAGGCCTCCAGCGAGGTCAGACCGCCCGCGTTCTGCACCAGCACGTCGGCCGCGTGCATCAGGCCCGGCATGTCGTCGACCCAGCCGTAGGCGTGCTCGATGCCGTCGGCGCGCAACTGCCGGGCGAGCGCCTCGTTGCGGCCGCAGACGACGACCGGGACCGCCGCGCCGCAGTCGCGCAGTTCCAGGGCCACCTGCCGGACCGGGCCGACCCCCCAGGAGCCGGCGACCAGCAGCGCCAGCGGGGCGTCCGCGGGGAGCCCGAACCGGGCCCGGGCCGCCCGGCGCCGGCCGGCGTCGGCGGGGCGGAAGCGCGGGTCCGCCACCGGGCCGCCCACCCGTACGTCGCGGGCGCCGAGGGCGCGGGCCTGCGCGGCGGGTACGGCGTGGGCGGCGAGATGGATGTCGACGCCCGCGGCCACCCACAGCGGGTGCACGGAGAAGTCGGTGAGATAGGTGAACACCGGCACGTCGAGGCGGCCGGCCAGCCGCAGGCTGCCCAGCACGCGGCTGGCGCCGGGATAGGTGGAGACGACGGCGCCGGTGTCGGCGGGGAGCGCGGCGCGCATGCGGTTCTCGGCGGTGCGCAGCAGGGCGCGGGCCAGCGGGCCGCCGCCGCCTGCGCGTTCGGTGCTGGTGTAGACGCGCTGGTAGATCCAGGGCGCCCGGACGAGCATCCGGTGGTAGCCGTCGCGCACGGCCCGGCCGAGCCGGGCGGGCAGCAGGTCGAGCAGGTCGTACCGGTCGACCGTGACACCGGCCGCCGTCAGCCGGCGTTCGAGTTCGCGGGCGGCGCCGTCGTGGCCCGCGCCGATGCTCGCGGAGACGATCACGACGCGTTCGGCCGGGATCACCCGCCGGGGCGCGCGGGCGGGCCGGGTACGCAGGGTGGCAGCCGCAAGGGCGCGCAGATGCACCGTACTTCCGAGGTGGGGCATGGGTGGGTTCCTCCGCAGAGACTCCGCAGGTGGAGTGGAGCGGCGAAACTCTACAACATGTAGTAGGTGAACTCGTACAACTTGTAGTAGGTCGCTTTCGTCCAGCTCAGCGCCGGTCGACCCCGGTTCTACATGCCGTAGTAGCAGTCCGGGTAGGCTGTGGGCTCGAACGTTGGTTGAAGGACGGTGAACGGTGCGCGACCGGAAGATCGACGAGACCGGCGAGGCATCCGGCCGACGGGCCCCCGGCGAGCTGGAGAGCGGGGTGCTGGCCGCCCTCTGGGCCGCTTCCGGACCGCTGACCGCCCGGCAGGTCCAGGAAGGGCTGCCCGGGGACCTCGCCTACACGACGGTGCTGACGATCCTGTCCCGGCTGCACGACAAGGGCACGCTGGTACGGCACCGGGCGGGCCGGGGCTACGCGTACGCGCCGGTGCGCGACGAGGCGTCCGACACCGCCCAGCGGATGCACACCCTGCTGGAGCGCGGCTCCGACCGGGAGGCCGTGCTCAGCCGGTTCGTCTCCGAACTCTCCGAGGCGGACGAGCAGTTGCTGCAGCGCCTGCTCGGGGAGCACGACGCGGGCCCCGCCGGCGAAGGACCGTGAGCCGATGACCGTCAGCGTCTACGTCCCCTTCCTGGTCACCGTGGTCCTGGCGGTGCTCGCGCCCCGGCTCGCCCGGCGGTTCGCGCCGCGCCCGGCGGCCTGGGCGCTGGCCGGCGGCGCGCTGGTGACGGCGCTCGGCTGGCTGGGCTCGCTGGCGCTGCTGGCGTTCACCGGGCTGGCGCAGATCCCCGAGGTGGCGGAGGAGGGCCGCTGGTCGGTGACGGCGCTGCGGGCGGACGACCCCGTGTACCTCACCGTGTCCGCGGTCGCGACGGTCGCCCTGCTCGCCTCCCTCACGGGGTTCGCGGTCGCCGCCGTACGGCAGGCCAGGCATCTGCTCTGGGCCCGCCGGGAGTGCGCACGGCTCCCCGGGGACCTGGAGCTGGCCGTGCTCGACGACGCGTCGCCGCACGCCTTCGCGCTCCCCGGGGCGCCGGGCCGGATCGTGGTCTCGCACGGGATGCTGCGGTGCCTCGGCGACACCGAGCGGGAGGCCCTGCTCGCACACGAGCGGGCCCATCTGCGCGGCCGCCACCACGTCTTCCAAAGTGCCTGGCGGCTCACCGCCGCCGCCTGCCCCCTGCTGCGGCCGCTCGCCGAGACCGGCGGTTACGTGCTGGAGCGCTGGGCCGACGAGGAGGCCGCGGAACACGTCGGGGACCGGACGGTCGTCGCACGCGCGGTGGGCCGCGCGGCCCTCGCCTCCGCCAAGGCCCCGGCCGGCGCCTCGCTCGCGGCGACCGGCGGCGCCGTGCCGCAGCGGGTCCGGGCGCTGCTCGCCCCACCGCCGCCGCGCCGTGCGCTGCCGCTGGTGGCGGGGGCCGCGCTGCTCGCGGTGTCCTGCGCGAACCTGGCCGAGGCCGCCTCCGACAGCGAGCACATGATCGAGGGCGCGCAGTTCGCCGCGTGCGTGACCTCCCTCAGGGACACGGGGATGCCGGTACCGCCGCCGGAACACGGCCCCTGCGGCTGCCCGCCCCGCGACCACGACGGGCCGGACCGGCACGACCGCTGATCGCCGCGGGGCTTGACACCACGCTCGCAACAGGGGTTATCGTCACCCGACGATCGCCAGGATTCCTGATGGTCGATCCGTCGCCCGCCGGGTGCCGCCCCCGTGGTGCGGGCCCCTCCCGATCGGAGCCCCATGTCCCTCCTGGCCCGCCCCTCGGCCGCCGCGCTCGCCGCCAGGACCCTGCAGCGCCTGACCGGGTTCGCCAGCCGCCGCCCGAGCGGCCCGGGCTCCGACGCCGCCTCGCACGCCCGGTTCCCCGAATTCCCGCGCACCGTGCGGACGTTGACCGTCCCGACGTCCGTCGCACCGGCCCGCGCCACGGTGTACCTGCCGCCGGTCACGGACCCCGCTCCCCCGGTGCACGTCAACTTCCACGGCGGCGGCTACGTCATGTCGCTCACCGAACTCGACGACCCGCTCTGCCGGTTCCTGGCCGCCGAGGCCGGGGTGGCCGTGGTCAACGTCGACTACGCCGTCGCCCCGCAGCATCCCTTCCCGGCTCCGCCGCGCCAGGCCTACGAGGTGGTCCGCTGGGTCGCCGGGCACGCGGCCGAACAGGGCTGGGACGGCGCCCGGCTGACCGTCGGCGGGCAGAGCGCGGGCGGCGGACTCGCGGCGGCGGTGGCCCGGCAGGCACTGGACGAGGGCGGCCCCGCGATAGCCCTCCAGGTCCTCCACTATCCCCCGCTGGACCTGGCGACGGACCTCGCCGACAAGCACACCGCCATCGCCCGGCCGGTGCTGCGGCCCTGGATGGCCGACGTGTTCAACTCGGCGTACGTCCCGGACCCGAAGAGGCGCGCCGACCCGCTGCTCTCCCCCGCCCACCCGTCCGACTCGGCCGATCTGACGGGGATCGCCCCGGCGCTGGTGATCACGGCCGAGTACGACGTGCTGCGGGCGGAAGGCGAGCGGTACGCCTCGCGGCTGGCGGCGGTGGGGGCGCTGGCGGAGTACCACGAGGTGGCGGGGGTGGACCACGGGTACGACGGGAAGGACGACGCGAGGGCGCGGGAGGTGTATGCGCTGATCGCGCGTCATGTACGGGAGGTCCGGTAGCGCGCCTGCGACCTCCCCGGCCTCAGTCCTGACGGTCGAACCAGTCCAGCGCCTGCGGTATGGCGCGGATGACCGAGCCGACGTGGTCGGTGTCGCCGACGTCGACGAGCGGCACGTCCGCCCCGTGAGCGCGCAGCTGCCGTCGGCAGTGCAGTGCGTTGGCGAACACCGCGTCCCGGTCCCCGTCCGCCGCGTACAGGCGGACCGGGACGTCCGGGTGCCACTGGCAGGTCGTGTCGTTGTCGCGCAGCGCGGCAAGCAGCGCGCCGATGGGGTGCAGCAGCCGCTGGACGTACTGCGGAGTCAGCAACTCGGCCGGACCGTCCGGCAGTTCAGCGGCGATGTCCTCCTCGGTGTGGTCGCCGTCGTACAGCCCCTCGACGATGGTGTCGTACGGCGCCCGGAACACCTCATCCGGCGAGTCGTACAGGTGGTGCAGCCGGTTCATGGACACCGTCCAGTAGCCCATGTAGAAGGCGGCCTCGGCCGGATCCATGCCGCCGGTCAGGAACATCGCGGGGATCTCCGCGTGCCGCACGTCGTACGGGCCGCTGATGGGGGCCAGTGCCGCCGGCTTCCAGTACGGGTCGGCGCCGTGCTGGAGGGCTCTGCCGGTGGCCATCGCCGCCGTGCCGCCCTGGGAGAAGCCGGTGAGGAACACGCCGGGGTCGAGGCGGTGGCCGTGCCGGGAGGCCAGCGTGCGGCTCGCGCGCAGCATGTCGATCCAGGCGGTCGCCTCGGTGGCGGTGTCCATGTACGGATGGGTGCCGGGCCCGGTGCCCAGGCCCAGGTAGTCGGGTGCGACGGCGGCGTACCCGGCGGAGGCGAAGTACTCGACGGCCTCCCGGTCGCCGTTGCCCGCCACCATCGAGGCGACGCCGCCGCGGAAGGCCTGGGTGCCGTGGCCGTAGGAGATGACCCGCAGTTCGGGCCGGCCGCCGTCGGGCAGTTCCACCAGCCCGCTGGCGGTGGTCGGCCGGCCCGCGGTGTCCACGGTGCGGTAGGTGATGCGGTAGCCGGTCACGCCGTGGCGGACGGGGGCGCTGTCGAACGGGATCGGTGCGACGGCCGCGACGACCTCGGAGCGGGACAGGTGCCCCACCGGGGTGACGGACAGCAGTTCACCGCGTGCCGAAGCGCCGGTTGCCGGTGCGGCCGCGGCCGACGGGACGGTGACGACGGCGCCGAGGAACGCGGCACAGGCGACGGCGGCCAGTCCGATGCGTAATGCTCTTCCGGGCATGTTGGTGGTCATGCCTTCAGGGTCAGGGCGCGACGGCGGGCCGACCATCCGGCAGCCCACCGTGTCCGGGGTGGTGCAAACCCGCCCCTAACCCGCGAGTCGCGGCACCTCCACCCCCAGCTCCTCGGCGCGCTCGGTCAGTTCGCGCCACACCTTCGGAGCGACCGGGATCCCCTTCGCCCCCCGCTCCTCGGCCACCGCCGCGCTGCGCTCGCCCGGGTAGAACACACCGGACGCGCCGTCCGCCGCCGGCAGGCCCTTCAGGGTGCTCAGCGTGTCGTCCACCGCCCCGACGAAGGCCTCCGGGTCGCCGAAGGCCGCCGGGTCCACGGCGATGAGGAGCGCGTTCTGGCGGTGCTTGCGGCCCGCCGGGTCGTCCGAGTGGAAGGACGCGAAGATCGGCGCGCCGACGAGGACGCTGGTGAGGAGTTCGAAGGCGAGGGACATGCCGGAGCCCTTCGCGCCGCCCAGGGGCAGCGGCATGACCGCCAGTTCCGGGTCGGTGGTCGGCGTGCCGTCCTCCGTCGCGGCCGCGCCCTCCGGCAACGGCGTGCCGCTCGCCTTGGCCTGGCGGATCTTGCCCAGGGCGATGGTGGCGGTGGCCATGTCGAGGAGCAGCGGGGCGTGTTCGCGGGTCGGTACGGCGATGGCGAGGGGGCTGGTGGCGACGGCCGCGCCCTTGACGCCGGTGTAGCCCATGTTGGGCATGCCGGCCACGAACCCGAGCCCGACCAGGCCCTGTTCGGCGATCCGGGACACGTAGTAGCCGATGGCGCCGGTGTGGACGGTGCGGCGGACGCCGACCGAGGCGATGCCGGTCTCCCGGGCCCGCCGTACCGCCTCGTCCGCGGCGGCGGTCAGGGCGACCGGGCCGGGGGCGCGGTCGGCGTCGAGGACGGCGGCGGCCGGGGCCGTCGACTCGATCGCCATCTCGGGGTGCGCGTTGGCGACGCCCTTGGCGAGCAGGTCCAGGTAGGCGGGGACGCGGGCGGTGCCGTGCGAGTCGACGCCGCGCTGCGCGGCCCAGACGAAGACGTCGGCGGTGGTGTGGGCGTGCTCGGCGCTCAGCCCGCCCTTTTCGAGGAGGGCGGCGGCGAAGGCGCGCAGGTCGTCGGCGGGCACCAGGATCTTGGCGGGGGTGTTGGACATGGTTGCGGTGTGTCTCCTGGCTAGCGGGTGACTAGGACGTCCACGACGGCGGTCGTGCCCTCGGCCACGGCCTTGAGGGCGCGTTCCAGCGCCGGCGCGAGCGCCTCCGAGGTGTCGACGGTCTCGGTGTGCATGCCGAACGGCTCGGCGAACGCGGCGAGCCGGGGCAGCCGGTGCAGATCGGTGCCGAGCCACTCGCCGGTCTCGGCGGCCGCGCCGTCCGGGTAGAAGCGGCGGTGGTTGAGGTTCATCGACTTGTAGACACGGTTGTTGAACACCACGATCAGCAGCGGCAGTTCGTAGGCGTTCGAGGCGTCGTACGAGGGGATCACCGGGTTGTAGGTGAAGGCGCCGTCGCCGATGGTGAGGACCACCGGCCGTTCCTTCGCGGCGAGTTTGACGCCGAGGGCGACCGCGATGCCCTGGCCGAGTCCGCCCTGGACGTAGAAGTAGGAGTCCGGGTCGGCGGTCCGGAGATGGCGCTTGACGACGCGGCTGTGGGTGATGGTCTCGTCGACGACGATCGCGTCCTGCCCGTGCAGCAGGGTGCGCAGGGTGGCGGCGACCAGGACCGGGTCGATGCCCCTGGCCTCGGCCGCCTTCGCCTCGGCCGCCGCGATCGCCGACTGCTCGGCGGCGTGCCGTTCCTCCTGCGCCGCCCGGCGCACCTCGACCGCGCGCTCGTCGAGGTCCTTGGCCCGCTTCGTCAGCTGGCGCAGTGTGTTGGCGACGTTGCCTTCCAGGTACGTGTCGGCGAAGAGCACCTGGTAGACGACGTGCGGGCGTTGCGGGACCTCGTCGATGACGACGATCTTCGCCTGGGAGGGGCGACGGGAGGGCGGGTAGAAGGGCGCCCGGCAGTTGACGAGGAGGATCAGGTCCGCCTCGTCCATCCAGGGGCCGATGTCACTGCCCGCGTGCAGCGGGTGGGTGCGCGGGAAGTTGCCGCAGACCGCCGAGTCCGGCTCCACGACCGGGATGTGCCAGGCCTCGGCGAAGGCGACCAGGGCCTCGAAGCCGCCGGCCTCGCGCCCCGCCGTCTCGGTGACGATCACGGGGTTGGCCGCCTCCAGGATCAGCTGGGCGACCGGGTCGACCTCCTCCGGCGAGCTGTGCGTCGAACCCGGCGGGACGACGGGCTTGGCCTCGCGGCCGTCCCACTCCTCCAGGAGGATCTCCAGGGGGATGTTCAGGTAGGCCGGTCCGGCCGGGGCCCGCCAGGCCAGCTCCGCCGCCCGGGTGATCATGGTGGGCAGCGTGTGCACACTGGCGGCCTCGGTGGACCACTTGGTGAACGGCTGGGCGATACCGTGCGGGCCGCCCACGATCGACAGGTTGCGGTACCACTGGCCGCCCGGGTCGTGCCCGGGGGCGTCGCCGTAGGTGGTCGACTCCGAGGAGGCGACCACCATCGGGACGCCGGCCAGCAGCGCGCCGTGCACGGCCATCGAGCCCTGGAGCAGGCCGGGCGCCGCGTGCAGCAGCACGCCCTGCGGGCGGCGCTCGATCAGCCCGTACCCGGTCGCCATGCCGACGGCGACCGTCTCGTGGGTCAGGTCGAGGTAGCGCGGGGCGGGCTCGCCGTCGCGGTGGCGGCGGGCCAGCGCCTCCCACACCGGGGCCCATTCGGACCCCGAGGAGCAGAAGACGTGGTCGGCGCCCGCCGCGTTGAAGGCGGAGACGACGGCGTCGCCGCCGTCGATCCGTGGGTTGTTGGTCATCGCCGGTGTTTCCTCAGCCCTCGATCGGCCAGTTCAGGACCTCGGAGATACCGCGGCCCATGATCCATTCAAGCTCCTCGGGCGTGAAGTCCCAGTGCTTGGTGAACTGCTCGATCGTGTCGGTGTAGGTGATGCCGTGGCCGAGCAGCCGGGTGATGTCGGTGCCGTAGAAGCAGCGCTGCGGGCCCATCCTGTCGACCATCTCGCGCACGTACTTCTGGATGTTGTTGTTCGGGAAGGGCTGCGTGGAGTAGCCCGGCAGCGCGGACACCTTGACGTAGATGTTGGGGTGGACGTGCAGGTCGGCGGTCTCCGAGACCCAGTAGCCGATCGCGTCGTCGACGCAGCGGGCCATGATGCCCATGTGGTCGATGATGATCTTCAGCTCGGGGTGCCGGGCGGCGATCTCGCCCAGCTCGCGCTTCCAGATCGGCGCGTGGACCATGGTCGGGATGCGCAGTTCCTCGGCGATCGGCCAGTACCAGTCGTTGGTGCCGTCGATCATCCAGTTGCGGTCCTGCGGCCGGTGGAAGGTGAGCCGGGTGCCCTTCACGTGCGGGTTCTGCGCGAAGTCCTGGAGCATGGCCCTGCCCTCTTCGGGCTTGTTCTGCGGGATGCGGGCCATGATGCCGAACCGGTCCGGGTGGGCCTCGCAGGCCTCCAGGGCGTAGTCGATGCGGTCGCCCTCCCAGGACGGCGGCAGGATCAGCGCCCGGTTCACGCCGGCCTCGTCCATCAGCTCCAGGGCCTCCTCGTAGGAGAAGGGGTCCTCGCGGTGGCCGTTGAGCCGGATCCGCTCCCGGGCGCCGGGCACCCAGGGGCGGTCCGGGGTCTCTTCCTTCCAGATGTGGATCTGCGTGTCGACGACGAACATGGCGCGAACTCTTTCTCTCGTACGAAGGCTTGGGGTGGTGCGGAAGGAACGCTAGGCAAACCGTGGGCTCTTGCGGAGATCCCGGAGCGCAAGCTGTTGTTGCGCGGAAGTGCGCAGTTCGCGGGGCATGCGGTCGCCGTGTCAGGCGTCGTCGAAGACGGCCGCAGCGATGTGTTCGGCGATCGCCATGGAGGCCGTGGCGGCCGGCGAGGGGGCGTTGCGGACGGCGGTGATCCGGCCGACCCGGTGGATGCGGAAGTCGTCGACGAGCGTGCCGTCGCGGTCCAGCGCCTGGGCCCGTACGCCCGCGCCGCCGCGCACCACGTCACGGACGCCGACGCCCGGGACGTACAGCCCCGCGTCCTTCATGAAGGCGGCCGTGGAGAAGGAGCCGCGGTACTCCTTGATGCCAGTGCGCCAGTGCCGGCCGGCCATCCGCCAGGCGCCCGGGTAGGCGGCGAGGGCCAGCAGGTCCCGGGGCGACACCTTGCTGCGCCGGTAGCCCTCCTTGGCGAGGGCGAGGACGGCGTTGGGGCCGACCTCCACCGAGCCGTCGACGCGCGGGGTGAAGTGCACGCCGAGGAAGGGGTAGCGCGGGTCGGGCACCGGGTAGATGAGGCCGCGCACCAGATGGGTCCGGTCCGGTCTGAGCAGCATGTACTCGCCGCGGAAGGGGATGATCCGGGGCTCCCGCCCGTCCTGCGCCAGCCTGGCGACGGAGTCGGACTGGAGGCCGGCGCAGAGGATCAGCCGGTCCACACGGACCAGGTCCTGGCCGGAGGCGACCTCGACGCCGCCGGGCACGGTGGTGATCGAGGTGACCGGGAAGCCGAGGCGTACCTCGCCGCCCGAGTCGACGACGTCCTTGGCGAACGCACGGGCGACCGCCGGGTAGTCGGTGATCGCGGTGCGCGGGGAGTGCAGGGCGGCGACACCGCCGACGTGCGGCTCCAGCTCCCTGATCTGCTCGCGGGAGATCTTCCGGAGTTCCGGCACGTGGTTGTTCTTCGCCCGCTCGTACAGGTTCCGCATCCGGCCCAGCTCGTCCTCGCGGACCGCCACGACCAGTTTGCCGATCTCGTCGTACGGCAGCTGCCGGTCCTGGCAGTACTCGCGCAGCAGGGACACGCCCCGCACGCACAGGTCGGCCTTGAGGCTGCCGGGCGTGTAGTAGATGCCGGCGTGCACCACGCCGGAGTTGTGGCCGGTCTGGTGCCGGGAGACCTCCTGTTCCTTCTCCAGGACCACGACCCGGGTGCCGGGGCGGCGCAGCGCGATCTCGCGGGCCGTGGCCAGGCCCACGATGCCGGCGCCGACGACGCCGACCGTCTCGTCAGCCATGGGCCCGCTCCGGGGCGCCGAAGTGGACGGCCACCGTCTTGACGCGCGTGGAGAACCTCAGGACCTCCTCGCCCTGCTCCTTGTAGCCCGTGCCGGAGTCGTGGAAGCCGCCGAAGGGCAGGTGGACGTCCCAGCCGGTGGTCGTCGTGTTCACCGCGACCTGTCCGCACTCGGCCTCGTCGGCGAACCGGTACGCCGAGCCGAGGTCGCGGGTGAACACGGCGGCGGCGAGCCCGAAGCCGGAGTCGTTGACCGCGTCGACGGCCGCGTCGAAGTCGTCGACCGCGCGGACGGCGAGGACGGGCCCGAAGACCTCCTCCCGCCAGACGGCCGTCTCCGGGGTGATGCCCGCGAGTACGGTGGGCTGCACGTAGCAGCCGTGCGGCCGCTCGGTGTCCGCCCCGCCTCCGGTGAGCACGGTCGCGCCCTGCTCCACCGCCCTGCCCAGGTCGGCGAGAACGCTGTCGCGCTGCTTCGGGCTCGACAGCGGGCACAGGGTGGTCGCCGGGTCGGTGCCCGGGCCGACGGTCAGTGCCCGCACCTCCGCGACCAGCAGCGGGACGAACTCGTCGTACACCGGCTGCTCGACGATCACCCGGCTGGTGGCCGTGCAGCGCTGCCCGGCCTGCCCGAAGGAGGCGGCCACGACGGCCTTCGCGGCGGCCGGCAGATCGGCGTCGCGCAGCACCACGGACGCGTTCTTGCCGCCGAGTTCGCCCTGGAAGCGGACGTTGCGGTCGGCGAGGCGGCGCCGGATGCGGTTGCCCACGGCGTTGGAGCCGGTGAAGGTGATGGCGGCGATCCGGGGGTCGTCGAGGAGGGCCTCCTCGATCTCGGCGGTCCGGCCGGTGACGACGTTGAGGACACCGGCGGGCAGGCCCGCGTCGTGCAGGGCACGGGCGAAGTGGAGCCCCGCCAGGGGGGTCTCGGTGGCCGGCTTGAACACGGCCGCGTTGCCGGTGGCGAGCAGCGGGGCGAGCTTGCGGGCCGGGGTGATCAGCGGGTCGTTCCAGGGGCTGATCACCAGGATCACGCCGATCGGCTCGCGCTGGGTGTGCGTACGGTGGTCCGGGCGTACGTCGTGCAGGAGGGTGCCGTAGCCCTGGCGGGCGAGGCCGGCGTAGTACTCCAGGAAGTCGGCGGCCTTCAGGGTCTCGCCGGTCGCCTCGGCCAGGGTCTTGCCGTTCTCGGCGGTGACGTCGGCGGCGATCTCCCCGGCCCGCTCCCGGATCAGCCGGGCCGCCTCGGTGAAGATGCGGGCCCGTTCGAAGGCGCTGGTGCGCTTCCACACGGCGAAGCCGCGCTCGGCGTGGTCGTACGCCCGCGTGACGTCCTTGGCGGACAGGGCGGGGACGCGGGCGAGGGGGGCGCGGACGTCGGCGGGGTCGTGGACGTCGATCCAGTCGCCGGTCCTCACCCACTCCCCGCCGGAGAGGGTTTCCAGAGTGCGCATGGAGATCACTTCCTTTGTCGTCCGCGGTGCCGGCCGTGCGGGCCGTCTGCGACGACACACCATGTGGGAGGGGGTCCACCAGCCCTGCGGGGGCAGGCATTGATTGCGCTGTGCGCGAGCCGTCGGGCGCATGATCCATGCTGGAATCGGGCGGGCCGGACAAGCACCGAGGAGAAGACACATGGCATACGCAGTCGTCGCCCACTATCGCTGCGCGCCCGCCGACGAGGCCGCGGTGCGTGCCGCGCTGCTGAAGGCGCGGGAGGCCACGCGGACGGAGCCCGCGAACCTGATGTACGACGTGCACGTCGTGGAGGGGGAGCCGGGTGGGTTCCTGCTGTACGAGCGGTACGTCGACCGGGAGGGGTTCGAGGCGCACAAGGCGGCCGAGCACTTCAAGGAGGTTGTCGTGGGGGTGGTGTGGCCGTTGCTGACCGAGCGAACGGTGACGTTTGCGGAGGTTGTCTAGCGTCTGCCGGGCTGGTGTGGGTGAAGAGAGCGCGGGTGGACTGTGGTTGCTCGCGCAGTTCCCCGCGCCCCTAAAAGAAGGGGCGCTGCGGTGCGCCCCTGCTTTTGCTTTTAGGGGCGCGGGGAACTGCGCGACCAGCCACGACGGCGCCGCGGACGTCTGACCAGCGGTCAGAACTCGTTGCCCCAGCAGTACCGCGCGATGGTCTCGACCAGCACCAGCTTGCGGCGTTGGTCCTCCGCGGTCAGCAGGGGCCGCGACGCCACGTCCGCGAAGCCCCGGGACGGGGACACCGCGCCGTCCTCCAGGTCCTTGAACTCACCGGCCGCGTCGATACGGAACATCACCGTGTCGATGTCCTCCAGCTCCGGCGCCGTCGCGTCGACCACGCCCAGGCAGAAGTCGCGGTCGTCCGGGAGCGCCTCGACGAGGTCGAGTTCGGCCTGCGTGCCCTGGTCGAAGGGGAGGATCCAGCGGTCGGCGCCGATCGTGCCGTACAGCTCCTCCGCCCGCGCCCGGTCCACCTCGGCCGGGGCCGACCAGCCGGGGGCGATGCCGATACGGACGCCCTCCGGGCGCTCGTCCAGGCGGACCGCCAGGGCGTCCACGGCCAGCGCGTCCGCGAAGGACAGCGCGCCGGGGTCGGCCGGATCGGTGCCCAGCTGGGCCAGCAGGAGGGGGTTGTCGAGCTGGATCAGGCGGACGCCCTTCGACACCAGGAGCTCGATCTCGGCCCTCACGATCTCCGCGAGGGCCTCGCCCAGTTCCCGGGCCGAGGAGATGCCGAGGCCCGGCTGGAAGGTGGTGGCCGCCAGGTACGCCGGGGAGGGCAGCGTGGCCTTCGGGGCGATCACCGTCAGCTCGGCGAGCTGGGCGGACCGGTCGGCGAGCAGCGGGCCGTTGGCCTTGGGGAGGGACTCGGCGATCCAGCGGACCAGGCCGTCCGGGTCCGCCTCGTCGGTACGGCGGAAGCCGGACACGCCGTCGAGGACCGCGCTGCGGAAGTCCGCGCGGGGGAAGTCGCCGTCGGTGACGACGGTGGAGCGGAGCTTGCGCTGGTAGGCGACGGCCTCCCGGACCGCCGCGTCGACGGACTCCGGGTCGGCGGTGGACAGGCCTGGCGGGCGGACCAGGCTGCCGTGGTGGTCGATGCGGTAGTTGAACGTGTCCGCCATGGTGTCAGTCCTTTCCGCCGGTGCCGGCGACGCCCCACGCGGCGAACTCCAGCTCGTAGCCGAGGGCTTTCAGGACGTCCTCGGCGATCTTCTGGTCCTCGTCCGCGGTGCCGCCGGCGATGCCGAGCCCGCCGATGATCTCGCCGTCCTTCTTGATGGTGAGGCTGCCCTCGGTGGCCATGATCGGCAGGGCGGCGCCGGGGAGCTGGGAGAGCTGGGAGAAGAAGACCGGCTGGGACTCCTGCCACTTCTTCAGCATGGTGCCGGGGCGCTGCATGATCGCCGCGGTATAGGCCTTGGCGCGGGCGATGTCCGGGGTGAGCGGGCGGGCGCCGTCGGGGCGGCGGATGGCGATCGGGAAGCCGCCGGCGTCCACGACGGCGACGCTCACCGCCTTGCCGATCTCCTGGGCACGCTGGTGGGCGGCGCCGATGATCTCCTCGGCGGCGGCCAGGGTGAGGCTGGTCATGCTGCTTCCTTCGGTGCGGTGAGGGTGCGGCGGAGCCGGGCGACGGCCGCGTTGTACTGCTGGGGTGTCTCCCAGTACATGGAGTGCGGGGCGCCTTCGACGATCTCCAGGTGCGAGCCGGGCAGCAGTTCGTGGGCGCGGGTGACCGTCTTGACGCCGAGGACGGCGTCCTTCTCCCCGGCGAGGAAGGCGACCCGTACGCCGGAGGCCCGGATCTCGTCCAGGGTCGGGCCGTCGGTGTCGAGGTTGCGCAGGTCCTGCATCCTGGCCACGTTGAACGTGCCCATCTGCTGGAAGAGGAAGGTGAGGTCGGCCCGCTCCCGCTGGAAGGATGCGGTCAACAGGCGGTCGATGACCGGCAGTTTCACGGCCTCGGCGCGGTCGGCGGCGGCCAGTTCCTTCAGTTCGGGGTGGCTGATGCCGCCGAGGGAGTGGCCGAGGACGACCGAGGTGACCCGCTCGGGGCGCAGCAGCGCGGCGCGCAGGGCGGCGACGGAGCCGATGGACTGGCCGACCAGCATGGCGTCGGTGATGTCCTCCTGGTCGAGGACGGCGACCACGTCACCGGGGAAGTCCTGGCCATCGAACTCGGCCATGGACGAGTCGGACTTGCCGAAGCCGCGCAGGTCCACGGTGACGACCGTGAACTCCTCGCGCAGTGCGGCCACTTGCTGCCACCAGGCGGCGTGGTGACCGCCACTGCCGTGCACGAACAGGATCGCCGGGCCGCTGCCGTGGCGCTCGTAGTAGATGGAGGTGCCGTCGGAGTCGGCGAGGGGCATGGGGTGAACTCCCGTACTGATGCGCTTAGTTGGGGCGGCGGCTGTGGTGGACGAGCTCGATCATGGTGTGGTCGGGGTCGTGGATGTAGCAGAACTTGGACTGGTTCTCGGGGCGTTCGATCGGCCGGGTGTGCCGGATGCCCAGCTCCTTGAGGTGGGCGAGGAAGTCGTCCCAGTCGTCGACCTCGACGGCGAAGTGGTAGGGCGCCATGCGCTCCATCTCCTCGACGGGGGTGAAGTGCAGGTCGAAGTTGCCCCGGGTCATGAGGACGACCCGGGTGTTGGACTTGGGCATGATGCGCTTCATGCCGAAGACCTTCGTGTACCAGGCCGCGGTGCGGTCGGGGTCGGTGGTGGGGAAGTTGACGTGGTGGATGTAGCGGGGTTCCGCGGTCATGAGTGGTTGCCTTCCAGGTGGACGGGGTTGGACAGCGCGCCGATACCGCTGATCGCGACCTCGACGGTGTCGCCGGGCTCGATCTGGCAGGTGGACTCGGCGCCCATCCACAGCACGTCACCGGGGTGCAGGGTGATGTGCCGGGTGATCTCGACGATGAAGTCGAAGGGGTCGAAGACCATGTCCCCGGTCGGGAACGCGGCGCGCACCTCGCCGTTGACGCTCAGGGTGGTCGTCTGGGCGAGGGCGTCGACCTCGGTCTCGATCCACGGCCCCATCGGCTTGAACGTGTCGCTGTTCTTGCTGCGCCAGAACGTGCGGTCCTGGTGCTGCCAGGTGCGGGCGCTGACGTCGTTGCCGATGGTCCAGCCGAACACCCCCTTGCGGGCCTCGTCGCGGCCGGCGTACCGGAGCGTGCGGCCGATGACGGCGACCAGTTCCGGCTCGGCCTCGAAGCGTCCGGTCACCTCGGCCGGTCTGACGATCGGTGAACGGTGGCCGGTGAGCGCGTTGTTGGCCCGGTAGCCGACCTCGGGACGCCCGGGGGTCTCGGCTCCGGCGTGTGCGATGTGCCGCGGGTAGTTGTAGCCGACGGCGTAGAACACGCCCGGGACGACGGGCGGCAGCCAGACGGCCCCGGCGACGGGGATCGTGCCGAGGACGTCGGGCTCGCCCTCCAGCGGCGACCCGGAGAGCAGTTCGACACGGGTCTCCCGTACCCGGCCCCAGACCGCCCGGCCCTCCACCGAGACTCGTGCGTACCTCATGGCGTCAGCAGGTGGGAGACGCGCTTGGTGACCAGGTAGGCGTCCAGCGCCTCCGGCCCGCCCTCCCGGCCGTACCCGCTGTCCTTGACCCCGCCGGAGGGCGCCTCGTGCACCGAGCCGCCGCAGTGGTTGAGGGAGAGGATGCCGGCCTCCAGCCCGTCCGCGAGCTTCTCGGCGGTGGCGGCCGACCTGGTGAAGCCGTAGGCGGCCAGGCCGTAGGGCAGCGAGTTGGCGGTGGCGAGGGCGTCGTCGAGGTCGCTGAAGGGCACGATCGGGGCGATCGGCCCGAACGGCTCCTCGGACATCAGGTCCGCGTCCGCCGGTACGTCGGTGAGGACGGTCGGGGCGAAGAAGTACCCGGGGCGGTCGAGCCGTTCGCCGCCGGTGCGGACCGTCGCTCCCCTGCCGACGGCGTCCGCCGTGAGCCGCTCGATCGACCGCAGCCGGCGTTCGTTGGCGAGCGGGCCCATGGTGGTGCCCTGCGCCAGTCCGTCGCCGACGACGACCGACTCGGCGGCCTTCACGAACTCGGCGGTGAAGTCCTCGACCAGGGACTCGTGGACGAGGAAGCGGCTGGGCGAGGTGCACACCTGGCCGGCGTTGAAGAACTTGGCCTGGGCGGCGCGCCGGGCGGCCTGTCCGGGGTCGGCGTCGGCGCAGACGATGACCGGGGCGTGGCCGCCCAGTTCCATCAGGGAGGGCTTCATGACCTTGCCGGTCTCGGCGGCGAGGAGCTTGCCGACGGGCACCGAGCCGGTGAAGGCGATCATCCGGGTGACCGGGGAGGCGATGAGGTGGGCGGAGACCTCGGCGGGCTCGCCGAAGACCAGGTTGAGCGCTCCGGCGGGCAGTCCGGCGTCCGCGTAGCACTCCACCAGGGCGGCGGCCGTCGCCGGGGTCTCCTCGGAGGCCTTGATGATCAGCGAGCAGCCCGCCGCGAGGGCCGAGGAGATCTTGCGGTTGGGGCCGCCGACCGGGAAGTTCCAGGGCACGAAGGCGGCGACGGGGCCGATCGGTTCGCGGCGGACGGTGAGGACCGTGCCGGGCGCGGACGGGATGATGCGGCCGTAAGCGCGGCGGGCGTCCTCGACGTGCCAGCGCAGGGTGTCGGCGGTCCGCTTGGCCTCGCCCGTCGACTCGGCGAGGGTCTTGCCCTGCTCCAGGGTCATCACGCGGCCGATGGCGGCGGCGCGTTCGGCGATCAGGTCGGCGGCGCGGTCCAGGATCGCGGAGCGCTTCGCGATCGAGGTCGCGCGCCACACCCGGAACCCGTACCCGGCGGCTTCGAGTGCGCGGTCGAGGTCGGCGGGGGTGGCGAGGGGGACCTCGCCGATCGTCTCCTCGGTGGCGGGGTTGACGACGGGAGCGGTCTGTCCGGTGCCGCCCTGGCACCACTCGCCCCCTGTGTACATGCGGACGGCGGGATAGCCGTGGTCGGTGGTCATGAAGGGGTGCCCTCTCAGGTTCAGGACCAGGGTCAGGACGCGGTGGGGGCTTCCTGGTCGCGGTTGGTGCGCAGGGCCCAGATGTGGTGCGGCGGGGTCGTCTCGTGGACCCGGGTGCCGTACTTCTCGTCGGCCCGGTCCATGTCGGCCGCGTACTCGACGCGGCCGCCGCACGGGGCGTGCAGGAAGCGGAAGACGTTGGAGCCGATGGTGTGCCGGCCGAGCCTGCGGGCCTCCCGCCAGCCGTGCTCGATCATGTGGTTGCCGCCCTCGATCACGTCGTCGAAGCCGGGCACCTCGTAGGCGATGTGGTTGATCCCCGCCCTGTCGGGGCGGTGGCAGAGCAGCATGGTGTGCTGGTCGTCGTCGCCGGGGGCCTGCATGAAGACGCCCATCGGCTCGACGACGTCGGTCGGGCGGAACCCGAGCCGGTCGACGTAGAAGCCGACGGCCGCCTCGCGGCCCGCCTTGGGGATGTTCAGGGCGACATGGCACATCCGCAGCGGGCGGACCCGGGTGATCGGCTCCAGGGCGGTGTTCCAGCGGGTGACGCTGCCGAGGGTGTTGGCCGGGCGGGGCGTGACGGCGGCCGGTGCGGGACGGGCCAGGGTCAGGCCGACGCCGAAGCCGGTCTCGTCGACGGTGTGGTGGACGCCGTCGGCGCTCTCCCGGACCTCGCGGTCCCGGCCCGCCGCCGCCACCAGCCGCTCCAGTTCCTCTGCGGTGTCGACGCCCCAGACGACCTCGCGCAGCGTCGGCCCGTCCTCGACGGGCGGCGGCAGCGACGGCGACGGCACGGTGTCGAGGTGGAGGGTCTGGCGGGTACGGGTCTCGAACACCGCGTGCTCGTCGGTCCGTTCCACCATCGACAGCCCGAAGTCGCCGAAGAACCGGACACATACGCCGAGGTCGTCGATGCCGTAGGTGACCGATTCGATTCTCTGGATTCCCATGGATTCCTCGTTTCCGGGTCGCCTCGCGAGCGTAGGTTTCTGCTCGCGAGGGGCTCAATGGCCTGAGCTCTACGGAATGCGCAAGCGTTTCTTGCGGCCCCGGTTACGACCGGATCGCGGGAATCGGGTTCTGCGCGAACCACTCGGCGAGGAAGTCCAGGAAGACGCTGATCTTGCGCGGGGTGTCCTGTCCGGGTCCGTAGATCGCGTACAGCGGCCGGTCGGGCACGGCGAGGCCGGGCAGCAGCACCTGGAGGGCGCCGGAGACCAGGTCGTCGTAGACCGGGCGCTGGGGCAGCAGGGCGATGCCGCGGCCGTGCACCGCCGCCTTCTGCAGGGCGATGTAGGAGTTGGACGAGAACGCGATGTTGCGGATCTTGTGCAGCGTGCTGGCGTGCCCGTGGCCGATCCGCCAGACCGGGTCGTTGAGGTGGACCAGGCAGTCGTGGGCGGCGAGGTCGTTGGGGTGGGCGAGCGTCCCGCACCGTTCGATGTACTCCGCGGAGGCGCACAGCACGAACGGCAGTGAGGCGATCTTCTTCAGCCGGACGCTGGAGTCCCTCAGGTCCCGGGTGTGGAAGGCGACGTCGAATCCGCTGTCCAGGAAGTCGTAGGTGCGGTCCGACATCCCGCCGAGTTCGAACCGGACCTGGATCTTCGGGTGCGTCGCCGAGAACGCGGCGATGGCGTCCCCGAGGTCGAGGCTGCCGATCCACTTGGGGCAGATGACGCTGAGGGTGCCCTCGGGCCGGTCGTGGAGCTGGGCGATGCCGGCGTCCTCGGCCTCGATCTCGTCGAGGATGCGGGCCGCGAACTCGGCGTAGCGCTGGCCCGGCTCGGTCAGGCTGACGGAGCGGGCGGTGCGGTTGACCAGGCGGACGCCGATCTGCCGCTCCAGCTCCGCCACGTGCCGGGACACCAGGGACCCGGACGAGCCGAGTTTCTTCGCGGCCCCGCTGAAACTGCCGACCTGGGCGACGGTCACGAAGCTGTGCATGAGGAGCAAGCGGTCCATTTTTCCTCCGAACGCGCGTGCGGCTCGCTCGCGCAGGTCACCCACACAAATCGAATGTCGGCAATTCTGTCAACGGCCCTTCGCTTAAAAGATCGGCCGCGTTTCTCATGGTCAGGCTGTGGATCGTGCTCCGGTCGGGGCGATCCGGCCATAGCCGCGGACGTCCGGGAACGGCGGCTCCCGGTCGGCCT
Source organism: Streptomyces sp. NPDC008092 (assembly GCF_042957285.1). Classification (NCBI taxonomy): domain Bacteria; kingdom Bacillati; phylum Actinomycetota; class Actinomycetes; order Kitasatosporales; family Streptomycetaceae; genus Streptomyces; species Streptomyces sp. NPDC008092. The sequence continues at coordinate 37,263 of NZ_JBIBHY010000012.1, read as the reverse complement.
GGAGGTCCACCTGGAAGGTGTTCAGGCACATGCCGAGCATGGTGAAGTTGCCGAGCGCGCCGATCGTGTCGACCAGTCCCCTGGGGCCGAAGTGCGCCAGGGCGCGGGCGAAGGTCTCGTCGGTCACGAAGTGCTCCTCCAGGACCTCCCGGCAGAACTGGTACAACGCCTGGTCGGCCTCGTCCTCGAAGACCGCCTCGCGGTTCTCGGCGATGGCCCGGACGGCCGCTTCCGGAATGCCCGCCTCGACCGCCTGGCGGACGTGGGCGTTCCAGGAGTACTGGGCGTCCCAGTTGCGGGCGGCCATCAGCAGGGTCAGCTCGCGCAGGTGCTCCGGGAGGCTGCAGTCGAAGCGGGCGAAGGCGCCGAGGGACTCCGCGCGTTCGCACATCTCGGGGCTGTGCAGCCAGACCCGGAACGGGCCGCGGACGGCGCCGCGGCGGCCCGCGATCCGGGCGGCCAGCTCCTGCTGGCGGGGGTCCATGTCGTCTTCGCTGAGAACGGGGAGCCTCATGGGGCCGGTACCTGCCTTTTCTCTCCGGCGGCCGTGGATTGCCGGGTGAGGACGCTACCGCCGCCCCGCGGCCGCTCACACCTCCCGGAGCGCAAGGTAAAACTGCACGCCAGGGGGCACCCGTTCGCGTCCGCGGGGCCTAGCGTCGGTCGCCGTACCAGGCAGGTCGTAGTGGAGAGGAACCCCCGGATGACCACGATCATCAAGGCCGCGTCCGTGCCCCTGCTGGACCGGGGCGGTGCGGTCGCGACGACACCGCTGATCACCACGCCGTCGGCGGGCGGGGAGAACCTCATCACCAGCGGGATGAGCGTCTACCCGGTGGGCTCCGGGGCGCCGTTGCACTCGCACAACTGCGACGAGCACGTGACGGTCCTGGAGGGCGAGGCGGAGGTGTGGGTGGACGGCGAGGTGACCCGCCTCGGGCGGTTCGACACCACGTACGTCCCGTCCCCCGTCCCCCACCTGTTCCGCAACGTCGGCGACACCCCGCTGCGGATCCTGTGGGTGTACTCCTCGGGGTACGTCACACGGACCTTCACGGCCACGGGGAAGACGGTCGAGCACCTGTCGGCCGAGGACCGGATGGGCTGAGGCCGTCGTGCCTGGGACGTCCCAGGCGTCCCAGGGCACGCGGGGACGACATGGTGCGGGTTCGGCACGGAAACGCTCCGACTCGTGATCACGCTTCGTGGTCACGAGCACGACAGCACGGAGGTTTCCATGTCCCGTCGGATCCTGAAGAACGGCCTGCTGGCCACGGTCGCGGTGTTCGCGTTCCTGCCCACGGCCGGGGCCGCCACCGCGAGCGCCGCCACCCCGGTCCCCGCGCCCCAGGGAATCGTGCAGTACTACAACTACACCACCCTGCCGGCGCCGGCGACCCACCGTCTCCACCACCGCCACTACGCGTACCGGACCGTGGGCCGGGTGACCACGCACCACGTCCGGCTGAACGTCCGCTCCGGTCCGAGCACCCGCTACCGCGTGGTGAGCCACCGCCACAACAACCGGCTCGTCCCGCTGACCTGCAAGACGTACGGCGGCTCGGTGCGCGGCAACCACACCTGGTACCGGCTCCCGCACCACAAGGGGTACGTCTCCGCGCACTACGTCCGGGTCGGCCACGCCGTCCCGTGGTGCTGACGGGCCGTCATCGCCGCACCCCCTGACCGCCGAAGGCCTGTTCGGGAACCCGCGTTCCCGAACAGGCCTTCGGCATGCACCCCCCGATTCACCGTCTTCACACCTGTTCGCCGATTGCGAACCCGGTCCCGATGGGAAGCCATTCCGACAACAGGGGCGAAACGCCCATAGCGTAATGAAGTCGAGGCACGCAACATGCCGCACCCCGAAGGAGCGAGAACCACCCCGTCGGAGGAGTCGCCGGCGGCGAGGCTGCGCGAACTGAAGGAGCGTACGGGACTCAGCCTCGCGGCACTGGCCGCCCGCACCCCCTACAGCAAGTCCGCGTGGCACCGCTACCTCTCCGGCGACAAACGGCCGCCGCGCGCGGCCGTGGAGGCGCTGGCCCGGCTCGCGGGCGCGGATCCCGCCGCCGTACTGGCGTCGTGCGAGGCCGCCGCGGAGCCGCCGGCCGCCGCGACGCCCCGCGAGCCGCGGCCGGCGAGGCGGTGGTGGCGGCTGCCGCTGACCGCGCTCGCGCTGCTCGCCGTGGCCGGGGTGACGGCGGCGGCCATGACCGTCTCGGACCGGCGCGGCACACCGGGCGTGCAGCCGGTGTCGGCGGCGCCGCGCTGTCACGGCCGCGCCTGCCAGGGCGAGTTGCCGGACGCGTCGGCGTGCGACCGGGACGCGCGGACCAAGAGCCGCGTCACCGGTGTCGCCTACGACGTCCGGCTGCGCTGGTCCCCGGCCTGCGGCACCGCCTGGTCCGAGGTACGGCTGCACACCCCGGTCGCGCGCGAGGTCTCGGTCCGGGCCGGTGACGACGTGCTCTCGGCGAGCTATCCCGCCGCGGACTCGGTCGGCTACACCAGCCCGATGCTCGCGGTGCCTGCTCCCCGGGGTGTGGAGGCGTGCGCCGAGGTGGCCGGGGAGCTGGCGTGCACCGGACTGGAGGCGGAGCCCACCGGAGAACCGTAGGAGGGCGCCGCGCCCGTGGAAGGAGCGCGGCGCCGGACCGGCCCGGGGGGGGACCGGTCAGTGGGCGGCGAGCAGCTTCTCCCGGTCGGTGCCGACCTGCGGCTGCCTGGCCGAGCGGAGGGCGGCGATGCCGATGAACACCATCGAGGAGACACCGGCGAGCGCGAAGGCGGTGAAGCCCCAGTCGCCGTTGCCCGCGGCGAGCAGCTGGCCGCCGAGCCAGGGGCCGAAGACGGCGCCGAAGCGGCCCATGCCGGAGGTCCAGCCGACGGCGGTGGCGCGGTTGTCCGGGGTGGATCGGATCGAGACGGTCGCGTAGATCATCGTCTGGGCGCTGTTCAGGAAGACGCCGGTGAGGAAGACGACCAGGGTGGTGACCCCCATCGGCAGGTGGACGCTGAGCAGGTAGACGCCGACCGCGGTGAGGGCGAACCAGACCGCTGCGATGCGCGGGGCGCCGAACCGGTCCGCGGCGCGGCCGGCGACCAGCATGCCCACGATGCCGCCGAGGTTGAAGACGACGACGAAGGTGAGGGCGTTGGTGAGTTCGTAGCCCTCGGTCCGCATCAGGGTCGGCAGCCAGGTGGCGACGCCGTAGACCAGGAGCAGGCCGCCGAAGGAGGCCAGCCAGTAGAGCAGGGTCTGCACCCACTCGCCGCCGCGGAACAGGGCGAGCAGCGCGTCCCAGCGGTCGGCGGCGGTCCTCCTGTCGGCGACGGCGGGCAGTTCGACCTCGTAGCGGTCGGCCAGGGCGGTGGCCTCCTCGGTACGGCCCTTGGCGACCAGGAAGCTCAGCGACTCGGGCAGCAGCTTCAGCAGGACGGGGACGAAGAGCAGCGGAAGGACGCAGACCCAGAAGGCGGAGCGCCAGCCGTACGGGTCGACGAGCCACTTGGCGACGTAGGCGGAGAGGATGCCGCCCGCGTGGTGGGCGGTCATCAGCACGCCGATGGTGATCGCGATCCGGCCGCCCCTGGCGTAGTCGGAGACCATGCTGATCGCGGTCGGCAGCAGTCCGCCGAGGCCGACGCCGGCCAGGGTGCGGCCCAGGCCGAAGACCGCGAGGCTGCCGGAGACCGCGCAGATGCCGGAGGCGAGCGAGAACAGCGTGACGCAGGCGATCATCAGCTGCTTGCGGCCGATCCGGTCCGCGACCGTGCCCGCGGTCAGGGCGCCCACCAGCATGCCGAAGGTGGCGTAGGAGCCGAGGTCGCCGGCCTTGTCCGGGGTGATGCCGAAGGTCTTGGCCTCCAGCAGATGGGGCAGCACCGAGCCGTAGATGAACATGTCGAGGCCGTCGAAGAGCACGGCCAGCCAGCACAGGCCGATCACCAGCTGAGCAAGTTTGCTGCCGCGAGCGGACAGGGCGGTTGAGGAGGACATCTTTGTTTTCCTCTCGTCCAGGATGCGTTCCCTGGAGGGGAAGCGGTAGAGGGGGGTCGACGCGGCTCGTGCTGCTGACCCGTGGTGCGTAGACGCTAAGGATTGACCGGCAAAAACGTCAACACTTTTGTCAACAATCACAGCAACAATCCGGTCGTCCCAGGTGGCAAAGGGGGTGGGCGACGCGGCACGGCGCGTCGCCCACCCCCTGGATGCCTGCGGTGACCGGATCAGCCGACCGGCGGAGTCCCGTGGGTGTGGAAGGACTCGATCGTCTTCAGACCCCAGGCCTGGCCCTTGGCGCGTTCGGCCTCGGTCCAGGTGACCAGCGGCCAGTCGGGGGCCAGCACCAGCCGGGTGAGCGGGTTGCACAGCTCGATGCGGTTGCCGCCCGGCTCGTAGACGTAGAGGAAGAACGTCTGCTGGATGGCGTGCTTGTGCGGGCCGGTCTCGATGAACACGCCGGTGTCGATGGCCAGGTCGGCCGCGCGCAGGATGTCCTCGCGGGTGTCGGTCGCGAAGGCGATGTGGTGCAGCCGCCCGGTCGAACCGGTCCAGTCGGAGGTGTAGACGACGTCGTACGACTTGTGGGTGAAGGTCAGCCAGCGGGCCGCGATCGTCCCGTTGTCGAGGCGGACCTGCTCGGTCGGCCTGGCGCCCAGCACGTGTTCCTGGAACTCGGAGTTGGCGAGCACGTCGGCGGCCAGGAAGTTGACGTGGTCCAGGCGGCGCACTCCGACACCCCGGTTGGGCTTGGCCTGCGGCTGGTTCTTCAGCGCGGGCTTCAGCTCGTCCGGCGCCCGGTAGTGCTCGCTCTCCCAGTAGAGGGCGTGCTCGTGGCCGTCCGGGTCGGTGGTGACGTAGAGCTTGCCGAGGCCCGGCTCGTCCTCCGTCCAGTGGCCGGTGCCGCCGGCCTCCTCGACCGCTTTGATGCGGCGATGGAGGGCCTCCTCGCTGGAGGTGCGCAGCGCGATCCGGCCGAGGCCCGGCTGCTCGCGGGCGCTGAGGACCAGGCTGTGGTGCTCGTAGTCGTCGTAGGTGCGCAGGTAGACGGTGTCACCGTCCCGGCCGTTGACGGTCAGTCCGAGGTAGTCGGTGAAGAAGGCGACGCTGGCGTCCAGGTCCGGGGTGAAGAGCTGGGCGTGGCCGATATGGGCGATGTCACCGAGGGGCGGAGCCATCGTTGCCTCCTTGAGGTCGTGCGGGCAGGGCGGCGGCGCGCGGGAAGACGGTGCCGTCGAAGATCTTGCGGGCGGTGCGGACGACCGCGGTGCGGCGGACGGCCGGCGGGGAGCCGTCGGAGCCGGGGGCGACGCTGGTGTCGATCTCCAGGAATCCGGTGGGGTGTTCGATACGGATACGGTCACCGTGGTCCGGGAGCCGGGCGATCCGCTCCCCCACGCCGCCGGGCAGCCTGAGCCCGGCGGCCACGCTCGCGGCGCCGAGGACGCCGATCGAGGTGTGGCAGCGGACGGGGATGAAGGTCCGGGTGGTGACCGCGCCGCCGTCCCGGGGCGGGGCGAGCAGGCTGAGCTTGGGCACGGTGGCGGTCTCGACGTCCCCGAGGCCCATCAGCTTGCCCGCCGCCAGCCGGATCTCGTGCAGCCGGTCGGCGAGGGCCAGGTCCTCCTCCAGGTCCTTGGGCGCCTCGTACCCGGTGACGCCGAGGGCGCTCGCCGCGACGAGCACGGTCGGCATGCCGTTGTCGACACAGGTCACCACCGTGTCCGCGACGGTGTCCCGGACGTTGCCGGTGGGCAGCAGCGGGCTGGTGCCGGCCGGGAACTCGATCACCACCGGGGCGGCCGTGCCGGGCACCCCGGAGATCTCGGCGTCCCCGGTGTAGTCGACGCGCCCGCCCGGGGTCGGGAAGGTGGCGACGGCCCGCTCCCCCGTGTTGAGCATCCGGATCCGTACCGAGGTCTCGCCGTCACCGGCGGCCACGAGCCCCCGCTCCACGGCGAACGGCCCGACCCCGGCGAGGATGTTCCCGCAGTTCTGGCGGTCGGTCACCTCCGGCCGGTCGACGGCGACCTGGAGGAAGAGGTAGTCGACGTCCGCCGCCGGGTCGTCCGACGCCGAGACGACCGCCACCTTGCTGGTGAGGGGGTGCGCCCCGCCCAGGCCGTCGATCTGCCGCGGGTCGGGGCTGCCCATCACCCGCAGCAGCAGGTCGTCCCGGGCGGCGGGGCCGGCGGGCAGGTCCTCGGCCAGGAAGTAGGCGCCCTTGGAGGTCCCGCCGCGCATCAGCATGCAGCGCACCTCCGCGGGCCCGGTCACTTGGTCTGCTCCTCGTACTCCGCGTACGTCTTGTACTCGACGCCGAGCCGCTGGAGGGTCTCCCGCAGCCCGTAGCGGTCCAGGCCCAGCTGGCCGCCGACGAAGGCGGCACGCGTCGCGGCCTCCTTGGCCTCGCGGGCCTCGGACTTCCCGACCGTCTCGCGGGCGCGCTCGCGGGGTACGACCACGACCCCGTCGTCGTCGGCGAGGATCACGTCACCCGGGTTGATCACCTGGCCGTCGACGGCGATCGGCACGTTGACCGAGCCGCCGGTGGCCTTGACCGTGCCCTGCGAGGAGACGGCCCGGGACCAGGCGGCGAAGCCCATGTCCCGCAGCTCCTGGGTGTCCCGGATGCCGGTGTTCAGGACCACCCCGCGCACCCCGCGCTGCTTCAGCGCGGTCGCGAACAGCTCGCCGAACAGCCCGTCCGTGCAGGGCGAGGTGGTGGTGACGACCAGGATGTCGCCCTCGCCGCACTGCTCGACGGCCGCGTGGATCATGAGGTTGTCGCCGGGCCAGCCGAGCACGGTGACGGCGGTGCCGGCGACCCGTACGCCCTGCTGGATCGGCCGGATTCCGGGGCCCAGCAGGCCGGTCCGCCCCATCGCCTCGCTCACGGTGGCCACCCCGAAGCCGGCCAGCGCGTCGACGTCCTTCAGCTCCGCCTTCGGCGGGTCGGTGACGATCACGCCGCTCATGCCAGCTCCTTCGCGATCTGCGGGAACGGCCGCATGAACGCCTCGGCCATGGTGTCGTGCGCCAGGCCCAGGTTGGGGCCCGCGTTCCGCTTGAGCTGGACGCCCCGGCGGACGGCGAGGTCGGTGTAGTAGGCCCACAGGTGCTGCTGGGCGCCGAGGCACTCCATGGCCTTGCGCTTGGTGTCCCAGACATCGGTGATGTCGAGGAGGACCTCGGGCCGGAAGCCGCTCATCTCGGGCTGGTGCGGCTCGAAGTAGAAGACCGGCGGGGCGCCGATGATGTCGCCCGCGCCCGGGTAGCCGATGGCCTGCGCGAGGATCCGGGCCTCCAGGGCCATGCGGTTGGCGGCCGGGTGGTCGCCGTTGTAGGGGTCCTCGACGGGGTGGGTGAGCACGACGTCGGGCTGCGTCTCGCGGTAGACGGCGACCAGCTGGTCGGTCAGCTCGGCGGTGGCGACCAGCGGGTAGTCGCCGGCGTCGAAGAAGCGGACCTCGGCACCGAGGGAGGCGGCCGCCTTCTCCGCCTCCTCCCGGCGTATCGCCTTGATCTCCGCCAGGTTCCTGCCCTCGCGCCACGCCTTGGCGGACTCCCCGCGTTCGCCGAAGGTCAGACAGGCGATGGTGACCTTCTCGCCCCGGGACGCGGCCAGGGCGATGGCTCCACCCGCCCGCCACACGAAGTCCCCGGCGTGCGCGGTGACGACCAGGGTGGATCGTGGTGGAGTTGCGGCCGGCGCGTTGGCGTGCGTCATTGAAAAACTCTCCTTGGTGGACAGGTGTGCGCCCACCCGGCCCCGGGCGTGCTCAGTCGCGCAGTGCTTCGATCACGCTCGTGAGGTGGGCGCGGACGGCCGCCTCGGCCGCCTGCGGGTCCCTGGCCCTGATCGCCTCGATCATCGCCAGGTGCTCGCTCAGGGAGTGCTGCGGACGCCCCGGACGCAGCGCCAGCTGGAAGCGGTGCCGCACCAGTTGGGCGTTGAGCCGCTCCAGCAGTTCCACTGCGGTCTGCTGGCCGGAGATGACCCGGATCCTGGCGTGCAGTTCCTGGTTGAGCTCGGAGTAGGTGACCGGCTCGCCGTCGGCGACGGCCTTCTTCATGGCCACCCCGAGATCCGTGAGCTCCGTGAGCTGCTCGTCGCTGGCCGCGACGGCCGCCTTCGCGGCGCACAGTCCCTCCAGGACCATGCGGCACTCGGTGATCGCGACCGCTTCCTCCACGGTCACCACCCGCACCCGCGAGCCGCGGTTGCGGATCCGCTCGACCAGTCCCTGCGCCTCCAGATCGATCAGCGCCGCACGGATACTGGCCCGCGTCACACCGAACTCCTCGGCGAGCTCGTTCTCCACCAGCCGCTGGGCCGGGGCCATCTCGCCGTGCAGGATCGCCTGCCGCAGCAGCGTGAACGCATGCTGCTTGGCCTGCTCTCCGGTGCTCGGACGGGCTTCCTTCGGCATTGCGCCCTCCCTGAGTGAGTGCCTGTCGAACGTAAATCTAGCCAAACAAGATTGTCAACAATTTTGTCTGCCGTATTGCCGGGGCAATCCGGCGCCCCGCGCGCTCAGCCGGTGCGGTACAGCTCGCTGAGCAGTTCGAGAACGGCCTGGTGGGCGGGGTGCGGATCGTCCCGCCACCAGGCCAGCCGGACGACGACCGGCTGCGCGTCCCGGACCGGCCGGTAGACGATGCCGGGCCGCGGGTACTGGTTGGCGGTCGACTCGGCGGTCACCCCGACCGCACGCCCCGCGCCGATGGCGGTGAGCCAGTCGTCGACGTCGTGCGTCTCCTCGACGGCCGGCCGCGAATCCGGCGGCCACAGCTCCGGGGTGGTGGTGCCGGTGCGCCGGTCGACCAGGAGGATCCTGCCGGTGAGGTCGGCCAGGCGTACGGTCCGGCGGCGGGCCAGCGGATCGTCGGCGGCCAGCGCGGCGAGCCGCCGCTCCAGCCCCACGACGGCCGCGTCGAACCGGGGGTCCTCCAGCGGGCGGCGCACCACCGCGAGGTCGCAGACGCCTTCGGCGAGACCGGCGGAGGCCGTGTTGACCCGGACGAGCTGCAGATCGGTCCCCGGACGCGCGGCGGCCCAGCCCCGCTGGAAGGCGACGGTGTGCCGGCCCACGGCCGACCAGGCGTACCCGATCCGCAGCAGGGTGTGTCCCGAGCCGGCCTCCTGGACCAGACCGGCGACGTCCGCCAGCACCCGCCGGGCGCGCGCCACCACCCGCAGTCCGGTGGCCGTCGGGGTCACCGCGCGCGAGGTGCGCCGCAACAGCCGTACGCCCAAGGCGCGTTCGAGGGACGCCAGGGTGCGGGAGACGGCCGCCTGGGACACCCCCAGGGCGATCGCCGCGTCGGTGAAGCTGCCCTCGTCGACGATGGCGACGAGACAGCGCAGCTGCCGCAGCTCGACCTCATCCATACGGACAGCGTATAGATCCCGGGGCGCATGCATTTTGCGCAAGCGCGGACCGGGCGCACCCTCCTCCCATGCGACGCGCCCTCGAACGCCCCGTCTCCTCCCCCACGGTCACGCCGTCCGCGCCGACCCGGCTCTCCGGCGTGGCCACCATGTTCGGCAGCGGTCTGTCCAACCAGACCGGCGCGGCCATCGGCTCCCTCGCCTTCCCGGTCCTCGGCCCGCTCGGCGTGGTGGCGGTACGGCAGTACGTCGCCGCACTCGTCCTGGTGGCCGTCGGCCGGCCGCGCCTGCGCGCCTTCACCTGGCGGCAGTGGTGGCCGGTGCTGCTGCTCGCGCTGGTCTTCGGCACGATGAACCTGACCCTCTACACCGCGATCGACCGGGTCGGCCTGGGCCTGGCGGTCACCCTGGAGTTCCTGGGCCCGCTCACCATCGCGCTGACCGCGTCCCGCCGCCGGCTGGACGCGGGCTGTGCGGTGCTGGCCGCTTCAGGGGTGGTGGTGCTGATGCGCCCGCAGCCGTCGGCCGACTACGCGGGTATGGCCCTGGGCCTGGTGGCCGCCGCCTGCTGGGCGTCGTACATCCTGCTCAACCGCGTGGTCGGCCGGCGGATACCGGGGGCGCAGGGCCCGGCGGCGGCCGCGAGCGTGTCGGCACTGACGTTCCTGCCGGTGGGCATCGTGGTGGCGGTACGGCACCCGCCGACGGCCACCGCCCTCCTGTGCGCGGTGGCGGCGGGCGTCCTGTCCTCGGCGGTCCCGTACCTGGCCGACCTCCTGACCCTCCGGAAGATCCCGGCCCAGACCTTCGCCCTGTTCATGAGCGTCAATCCGGTCCTGGCGGCGGTGGTGGGGTGGGTGGTGCTGGGGCAGGGGCTGGGCGTGCCGGAGTGGGCGGGGACAGGAGCGGTGGTCGCTGCGAACGCGGTCAGCATTTCCACGCGGCCCAGCCATAGCACCCCCTGAGGGGCGCGGGGAACTGCGCGACCAGCCACAGACCACCCCCCGCAGCCCGCCCACTGCCGCCCCCCTCACCCCACGGCCTCTCCCCAAGTCGCTCCCGCCGCAACAGCCTGCCGCCACCCCCGCATCACCTTCGGCCCCACCCCCACCCCGAGCACCCCGCTCAACCGCTCCCCCCTGCGGTACGCGGCGACGAACCGCCCCTCCGCCGACTCGCCCTCCACGAACCGCACTTCCTCGTGCCCCCGCAGATACCCGTACGCCTGGATCTTCATCCCGTACTGGTCGGACCAGAAGTACGGCACCGGCGCGAACGCCTTGCGCGCGCCGGGATTGAGGAGGTTCCGCGCCGCGGCCATCCCTTGTTCCGCCGCGTTGGTCCGGTGCTCGATCCGCATCGACACGCCGAACAGCGGGTTGTACCAACGGGCGAAGTCACCCGCCGCGTACACCCCGCGCGCGGCCTCGCAGTACTCGTCGCAGACGACCCCGTCGCCCACGGTCAGCCCGCTGCCGGCCAGCCACTCGACGTTGGGCAGCGAGCCGATCGCCACCAGCACCTCGTCGGCCTCGATCTCTTCCCCGTCGGCGAGCCGCACCCCGTCCTCGGTCACCTCGGTCACCGTGACCCCGGTCCGCAGGTCCACGCCCCGCTCCAGGTGGGCCCGGGACAGCACCCGGCCCACCTCCTCGCCCACCGCGTGCGCGAGCGGCACCGGCGCCGGTTCCAGGAGGGTCACCCGCGCACCCAGCCGCCGGGCGACCGAGGCGGCCTCGGCGCCGAGGAACCCGGCGCCGACCACCACCAGCCGCCGCCCAGGAGCCAGCCGCTCCCGCAGGGTGAGCGCGTCGCCGAGGGTGCGCAGCACATGCGCACCCTCCCCGGGCAGCCGGCGCGGCCGTACCCCCGTGGCCACGATCAGCCCGTCGTAGGACAGCGCCGAGCCGTCGGCCAGCCGCACCGTGCGGTCCACCGCGTCCAGCCCGACCGCCGCGACCCCGAGCCGCAACTCAAGTTCCAGGGCGTCGAGTTCGGCCGGCGCCCGCAGGGTCGCCCGGTCCGGTTCCCACTCGGCCGACAGCACCTGCTTGGACAGCGGGGGCCGGTCGTACGGGACGCGGGGCTCGTCGCCGACGAGGATGAGCGTGCCGTCGTAGCCCTCGCGGCGGAGCGTCTCGGCGGCCGCGAGTCCGGCCGCGGAGGCGCCGACGATGACGATCCGGTTCACTGGGCCACCAGTCGGATCGCGGCCGCCGGGCAGATCGCCACGGCCTCACGCACGGCGTCGAGGGTGTCCCCGACGGGTTCCGGGGCCACGACGAAGGCGATGCCGTCCTCGTCCCGCTGGTCGAACACCTCGGGGGCGGCGAGCACGCACTGTCCGGATGCGACGCACTTCGGTTCGTCCAGTTCGACATGCATGGCGTTCTCCTTGCTGGGTGTGGGGGCTGCGCGTGGGGGGTGCCGGGTCACCAGGTGACCGGGAGTGCGTAGACGCCGTAGACGGATCCGTCGTGCTTGAAGGGCAGTTCGCCGATGCCGGCGGCGAGTCTGAGTCCGGGGACGCGGCGGTAGAGGGTGCCGTAGACGACCTGGAGCTCCATCCGGGCCAGCGGCTGGCCCAGGCACTGGTGGACGCCGAAGCCGAAGGCGACATGGCGGCGGGCGTCCCGGGTGAGGTCGAGGCGGTCGGGGTCGGGGAAGGCGTCGGGGTCACGGTTGGCGATGTCGTTCGGCATGATCACGCCTTCCCCGGCCCGGATCACCTGACCGGCCACCTCGATGTCCGCGAGGACCGCCCGGCGCCGGCCGCCGTGCACGATGCTCAGGTAGCGGAGCAGTTCCTCCACGGCGGACGCGATCAGCTTCGGGTCGTCGGTGTCGCGCAACAGGGCCAGCTGTTCCGGCTGTTCGAGGAGGGCGAGGGTGCCGAGGGCGATCATGTTGGCGGTGGTCTCGTGCCCGGCGAGCAGCAGCAGGACGCCCATCTGCGCGGCGTCGGTGCGGGTCAGCTCCCCCGACTCCACCCGGGCCACAAGGCCGGAGAGCAGGTCGTCGCCGGGGTGCGCCGTCTTCTCGCCCATCAGCTCGTCGAGATAGCCGATCAGCTTCCCGTGGGCGGCCGTCCGGTCTGCCATGGCCGCGTCCCGCTTGATGAGGACCTTGCTGTTCTCCTGGAAGAAGTCGTGGTCGTCGTAGGGCACTCCGAGCAGCGCGCAGATGACGAGCGAGGGCACCGGGAGCGCGAACACCTCGACGAGGTCGACGGGTTGCGGGCCGGCCAGCATCTCGTCGATCAGGTCGTCGACGATCTTCTGCACGGCCGGGCGCAGCGCCTCGACGCGCCTGATCGCGAAGGGTGCGGTGACCATCCGGCGCAGCCGGGCGTGCTCGGGGTCGTCCATCAGGATGAAGCTGATGTTGTTCTTGCCGTTGCCCGGGGCCTGGAGCGGATAGCCGGGGCTGGTGAGGTCGGCGCTGACCCGGGGGTCGAGCAGCACGGCCCGCTGGTCGGCGTACCGGGTGAGCAGCCAGTAGTCCCTGCCGTCCCAGAGCCGGACCCTGGCGAGCGGCCCCTCCTCCTGGGCGGCGCTCAGGGCCGGGGGCGGGTCGAAGGGGCAGCCCGTGGCCCGGGGCATCGGGAACTCGGGGACCGGTGCGGACGGGCCGGGTCCGGTGCCGGTGAGGGGGTCGGCCATCTCTGTCTCCTCGGGTGGGGGGTGAGCACATGCAAACAGGGTGGGCTGACCGCTTCCGGTCAGTTCCCTGACAGCAAGCTGACGTGGCCCAGGTCACACCACGACGCGGTCGACAAAACCAGCGCATCGGATGGACGTCGTGAACTCCGCTACAGACAACGGAACTTGACGTCACGGGAGATTCCGTCCTCCCGTCCGGCCGGTCGACCACTCCCCCGCCCCGGCGGCCGCGCCTGACGGGCGACACGGACACCCGGGCATTTGCTCACGGATTCCATCGCGAATCGCTCACCCGGGCTCCGACGGCTCCCCCAGCCAGTAACCGAAGCCCCTCCTGGTGTGGATCAGCGCGGGGCCGCCCCGGTCCACCTTGCGTCTGAGCCGGGAGACCAGTTGCTCGATGGCGTTGTCGCCCCGGAACTCGCCCCAGACGGACCGGCTGATCTGCTCCTTGGACAGCACCTTCCGGGCGTTGGCCAGCAGGTGGCGCAGCAGCCGGTACTCGGCGGGGGTGAGGTCGAGGGTGCGGGCGCCCCGGCGGGCCCGGCAGGTGCCGTCGTCCAGGACGAGGTCGGCATGGTCCAGCGTGCCGCCCGGCCGGCCACCGCCGCCCACGTCCCGGAGCAGGACCCTGACCCGGGCGAGGACCTCGGCGATCCGCACGGGCTTGGTGACGTAGTCCCGCTCGTCGGCGGCGAGTTCGGGCACCAGGCGGGCCAGGGATTCGCAGGCGACCAGCAGGAGGACCGGCGGCCGGTAGGCCGGTCTGCAGCGGCCGCCCCGGGCGAGGTCTTCGAGGCCGGGCAGTTCGGCATCGACGACGGCCAGTGCGAAGCGGTGCTCCGCGAGCCGCCGTGCCACCTCGGCGCCGCTGCCTGCCGCACCGGTCCGGTAGCCGGCCAACTCCAGGGTTGAGGTGAGGAGTTCGGTGGTGTCGGGGGCGGAGGCGGCGACCAGGAGCCGCTCTCCGCCGCCACGGGCGAGCGCTTGGGGCACAGGGGAGCTGCCGTACATGGGTGACCCGTCCGTTCGAAGCGCGGGCAATTAGCTTGCTTGACTCAAGTAAGCCACATATGCTTGCCTAACTCAAGTAATCGGGGTCGTCCTGAGCGGAGGCCGCCCCGAGGGCCCGCCCGCGGCGGGCCTGCGCGCCGGGCCCGTGGGGACGGGAACCGGTGCGGCCCCCGGGCCGGCAGCCGGCTCACTCCCCCCGGCCCGGCGGCCGGTCCGGGGTATCCACTCGGCCCGACGAGCCTCCACCGCACCACCAGAGAGCGAGAGTCACCGCATGACCACGATGAAGTCCGTACAGACCGGTGGCGTCGGCAGGATCGAGGTCGTGGACGTCGAGCGTCCCGTGCCCGGTCCGAAGGACGTGCTGCTGAAGATCCGCGCGGGCGGCATCTGCGGCACCGACGTCACCTTCCTGCACATGGGCGGCATGCCCGCCCGCGCCCACCTGGGCGGCGACCTGGTCCCGATCGCCCTCGGCCACGAGCCGGCCGGCGAGGTCGTCGAGGCCGGCGCCGAGGTCACGGGGCTGAAGGTGGGCGACCGGGTGGTGGTGAACCCGCAGGACGCGCCCACCGGGATCATCGGCTGCGGCGGCCGGTACGGCGCCCTCAGCGAGTACCTGCTGATCGAGAACGCCGAGGTGGGACGGAGTGTCGCGGTGTTCCCGGACACCGTGCCGTTCGAGGTCGCCTCCCTCAACGAGCCGATGGCCGTGTCCCGGCACGCCGTCAACCGCTCGCAGGCCGCACCGGACGACAAGGTGGTCGTCTTCGGCGCCGGACCGATCGGGCTGGGCGCGGCGATCTGGCTGAAGCTGCGGGGCGTGCGGCACGTGGTCGTCGCCGACGTCATCCCGGCCCGGCTGGAGAAGGCGCTGGCCGTGGGCGCGGACGCCGTGATCAACTCCGCGGAGGAGGACGTCACCGCGCGGCTGACCGAACTGCACGGGCAGAGCACCAACGCGCTGGGCCAGCCCCGCCCCGGCACCGACGTCTTCATCGACGCGGCCGGCGCCCCGGCGGTCTTCAACACCGTGGTGGCCAACGCGCGGTGGCACGCCAGGCTGGTCATGGTCGCCGTGCAGAAGAAGGGCGAGATCGACCTCGGCGGGATGCTGCGCAGCGAGCTGACCCTCGTCGCCTCGCAGGGCTACCCGACGGAGATCTTCGAGGTCACCCCCGAACTGGTCGAGCACCATGAACGGTTCGCGAAGCTGATCAGCCACCGCGTCCCGTTCACCGAAGTGGACCGGGCCTTCCGGCTGGCGCTCACCCCGGGGGCCGCGGAGAAGGTCGTCGTCACCTTCGACGCGTAGCGGAGACGGGCGCGAGCCACAGCCCGAGAAGCGCGTCGGTGAGTCCGGTGGCCGCGTCGCCCCAGGTGGCGCGCGGAGTGGCGGTGCCCTCGGCGAGGGCGCGCTCCCGCTCGGCACAGGTGTGCAGGATCAACGTCCTTGCCATCAGGCCGCGTTCGGTACGGACCTCGGCGGGCAGTTCGGGCAGCAGCCGGTTCAGCGCGTCGACGGCCCGGCGCAGCGACGGCGAGGTCAGGGACTCCTCGACCATGATGTCGTAGAGGGCGGGGTCGGTCATGACCTGTGCGCAGAAGCGGGCGTACCAGGTCGGGCTGCCCAGTCCCGCGAGGTGTTCGGTGATCGGGCGGACCAGGCAGTCCACCCAGTCACGCACGTCGCCGGAGTCGCCGACCTCGGCCAGCAGGCGGACCCGGATCTCCTCGATCCGGCCGAAGTGCCGGGCGGCGACGGCCCGGACCAGGTCGGCCTTGGTGCCGAAGTGGTAGCCGACGGCCGCGTTGTTGCCCTGGCCGGCGGCCTCGCTGACCTGGCGGTTGGAGACGGCGTAGACGCCCTGCTCGGCGAAGAGCCGCTCCGCCGCCTCCAGGATGGCCTCCCGCGTCGCGCTGACCTGGTCCGCCCGCGCCGTCCTGCCCGCCATGCCCACCACCGCTCCGGGACCGCCCACCACCCGGTGCGGCCGGTCCCGCGAGCCGTACCGGGGCCCCGCCCGAAGCGGCGGGGTCCAGCCGAAGAAGCCTACGCGGCAGGGCCGCCGAGTGCGGAAATACTCTGCCCGTACAGTAAGTCAAGCAACTGACTTAAAAATTGTCAGTCACGCCATGTCCCGCCTACGGAGGCCCTGTTCCATGTCCGAAACCCCTGTCCAGCCCGCCGGGTCCACGAGACCGGCACAACCGAGGCCGAACGCGGTGGTGGCGGTGCTGGCCCTGTCCGGTATCACCGTCTCGCTGATGCAGACCCTGGTGATCCCGATCGTCCCGGAGCTGCCGAAGTACCTGAACGCCTCGGCGTCCAACGCGGCCTGGGCGGTGACGGCGACCCTGCTCGCCGCCGCCGTGGCCACCCCGGTGGCCGGCCGCCTCGGCGACATGTTCGGCAAGCGGCTGATGCTGCTGGTCAGCCTGGTGCTGCTGGTCTCCGGCTCGGTGGTGGCCGCGCTGAGCGACTCCCTGGTCCCGATGATCATCGGCCGGAGCCTTCAGGGCCTCGCGGCCGCCGTGGTCCCGCTCGGCATCAGCATCATGCGCGACGAGCTGCCGCCGGAGCGCCTCGCGGGCTCGACGGCGCTGATGAGCGCCTCGCTGGGCGTCGGCGGCGCACTCGGCCTGCCGGCCGCGGCGTTCATCGCGGACCACTACGACTGGCATGTGCTGTTCTGGACCTCCGGCGCCATCGGTGTCGTCGCGTTCGTACTGGTCATGCTGCTGGTGCCGGAGTCCAAGGTGCGCTCGGGCGGCCGTTTCGACGCGATCGGCGCGGTGGGCCTCGCGGTCGGTCTGGTCTCGCTGCTGCTCGCCGTCTCCAAGGGCGCCGACTGGGGCTGGGCGAGCGGCACCACGCTCGGCCTGTTCGCGCTCGCGGTCGTCGTGCTGCTCGCCTGGGGCGTCTTCGAACTGCGCACCGCCCGGCCGCTGGTCGACCTGCGCACCACCGTCCGCCGCCAGGTGCTGTTCACCAACCTCGCCTCGATCGCCTTCGGCTTCTCGATGTTCGCGATGTCCCTGGTGCTCCCCCAGCTGCTCCAGCTGCCCACCCAGACGGGGTACGGCCTCGGCAGGTCGATGCTGACGGTCGGCCTGGTGATGGCCCCGCAGGGTCTGGTCATGATGGGCTTCGCCCCGCTCTCGGCCGCCATCACCAAGGCCAGGGGCCCGAAGGTCACGCTCATGATCGGTGCGGTGATCGTCGCCGTGGGCTACGGCCTGAACATCGTCCTGATGTCCGAGGTCTGGCACCTGATCCTGGTCTCCTGCATCATCGGCGCCGGCGTCGGCTTCGCGTACGGCGCGATGCCCGCGCTGATCATGGGCGCGGTCCCGGCGTCGGAGACGGCGGCGGCGAACAGCCTCAACACGCTGATGCGGTCCATCGGCACGTCGGTGGCGAGCGCCGTCGCCGGCGTGATCCTGGCCCAGATGACCATCAGCCTCGGCGGCACCACCCTGCCGTCCGAGAACGGCTTCAAGGTGGTCATGGCGATCGGCGCGGGCGCGGCCGTCCTCGCCTTCGTCCTCGCCTCCTTCCTGCCCGGCCGGCGCCCGGCGGACGCGGAGCCCGCCCCGGTCCCGGCGGCGCCCGCGGCCGAGTCCGTGCACTGAGCCGCGGAAGGTGATCCACGGCGGGGCGGGCCGTACCCCCGGCGGGCGGCCCGCCCCGCCCGCCGTGTCACGGACCGTGGTCACAGGAGACCGACCGGAGCGACCGATGAGCACCCCCTGGCAGCGCTACGCCGAAGAGCACGCCCGTACCGTCGACACCATGGCGGCGGTGCTGCTGTTCGCCTCGTTCCTGCTCGGCAGCGAGATCACCATGACGGCCGAGCCCCGGCCGAACACGGTCGGGCCGACCATCGCCCTCGCCGTCGCCGGCTGCGGTGCCCTGCTCTGGCAGCGCACCCGGCCGCGCACGGTCGTCGCCGTCTCCGCGGCGGCCACCGCGGCCGCCGCCGGGCTCGGGCAGCTGCCGACCCCGCTGCTGCTGGGCGGCCTGATGCTGGCGCTGTACCGGCTGGCGGTCGACACCGACCGCCCCACCGCCCGCCGCTACTACCTCGCGAGCCTCGCCCTCGTGGTGACCGCCGCCCTGGTCCTCGCCCCGGCGGGCGTCCCCTGGCCGCTGGAGACGATCAGTCCGGCCGCCTGGCTGCTGCTGCCGGTCGTCGCCGGCAACGCCGTACGGCTGCAGGGCGCGTACCTGGAGGCAGTGCACGCGCGGGCCGAGTACGCGGAGCGCGGCCGGGAGGAGGAGGCCCGGCACCGGGTCGCGGAGGAGCGGATGCGGATCGCACGGGAGCTGCACGACGTGGTCGCCCACCATCTGGCCCTGGCCAACGCCCAGGCCGGCACGGCGGCCCACCTCTCGCGCACCCATCCGGACCAGGTGCACCGGATCCTCCGGGATCTCGCCGGTACGACCGCCTCCGCGCTGCGCGAGCTGAAGGCCACCGTCGGCCTGCTCCGGCAGACCGGCGACCCGGACCTGCCGCTCGCGCCGAGCCCCGGCCTCGCCCGGCTGCCGGAGCTGACCGAGGCCTGCGAGTCCGCCGGGCTCACCGTGCACGTCAGCGTCGAGGGCACCCCGCGGCAGCTGACGGCGGGCGTGGACCTGACGGCGTACCGGATCGTGCAGGAGGCGCTGACCAACGTCACCAAACACGCCGGCGCCGAGGCCGCGCACGTCCGGATCGGCTGGTCCGAGGACCGGCTGACCCTCACCGTCTCCGACGACGGGACCGGCACCGCCCCGCCCGCTCCCGCGACCGCGCGCGGAGGCGGGTTCGGGCTGATCGGGATGCGCGAGCGGGCCCGGTCGGTCGGCGGCGCCTTCGCCGCCGGACACCGGGACGGCGGCGGCTACGAGGTCACCACCCGGCTCCCGCTGTACCCCCACACCACGGAACCGGACGAACAAGGGACGCCATGACCATCCGCGTGCTCCTCGCCGACGACCAGGCCCTGCTGCGGGCCACCTTCCGGATTCTGATCGACTCCTGCGCCGACATGGAGGTGGTGGCGGAGGCCACCGACGGCGCCGAAGCGGTCGCGCTCACCCGCGAGCACCGGCCCGACCTCGTCCTGATGGACATCCGGATGCCCGGCACCGACGGGCTCGCCGCCACGGCCGCCGTCTGCGCGGACCCGGACCTGGCCGGCGTGCGGGTGCTGATCCTCACCACGTTCGAGGTCGACGAGTACGTGGCGCGGGCGCTGCGATCCGGGGCCAGCGGTTTCCTCGGCAAGGACGTGACCGCCGAGGCGCTGCTGGCGGGGATCCGTACGGTGGCGGCCGGCGAGTCGCTGCTCTCCCCCGCCGCGACCCGCACCCTCATCACCCGGTTCCTGGCCACGCCCGCGCCCGGCGCCCGGCTCGCCGCCCCCGAACAGCTGCGCGTGCTCACCGCACGCGAGCGGGAGGTCATGGCGCTGGCGGCGGAGGGCCGCTCCAACGAGGAGATCGCCGGGAAGCTGTTCGTCTCCCCGCTGACCGTGCGCACCCACGTGCACCGGGCGATGACCAAGCTGGACGCCCGGGACCGGGCCCAACTGGTGGTGATGGCCTATCAGTCGGGACTGGTGCAGCCCCCGCCGCCGGAGCCGGAGCACTGAGGCCTGTTCGGGGGAACCGGCCCCGGCAGGCGCGTGCGGCGGCCGTGCCCGGTTCACATCTCCTGCGTGACCGTCCTCCCCGTGATCCCGCCCATGCTCGCCACTGCCGGCCGGCTGCCGCCCGCGGCGCAGGACGCCCGGTGGGCCTACGAGACCAAGCAGGACGGCCAGCGGGTGGTCGTCTACCTGCCCGGCGACGGCACCGTGCTGCTGCGCGCCCGCTCCGGCGAGGAGATCACCGCCGCCTATCCCGAGCTGCGCCCGCTGGCGGAGGCTCTGGGCCGGACCCCGGCGATCCTGGACGGCGAGGTGCTGGCCGTCGACGAACAGGGGCGGGCCGACTTCCAGTTGCTGCAGGGCCGGATGGGTCTGGCCCACGCCCCGGCCCGGGCGGCACGGATGGCGGCCCGGACCCCGGTCCACCTGGTGCTGTTCGACGTGCTGCTGCTGTCGGACCCGCTGCTCACCCTGGCGTACGCGGACCGCCGGGCACGCCTGGAGTCGCTCTCCCTCGACGGGCCGTACTGGTCGACGCCGGCGGCCGTCGTCGGACACGGCCCCGAGGCCCTGCGGGCGACCCGGGAGCACGGCCTTGAGGGCCTGGTCTGCAAGCGGCTCGACTCGGTGTACGAGCCGGGGGTGCGGTCCCGCGCCTGGCTCAAGATCCGGAACCTGCGCGCCGAGGACGTGATCGTCGGCGGCTGGCTGCCGGGCAAGGGGCGGCTGACCGGGCTGCCGGGCGCGGTGCTGGTCGGCCAGCGGTCCGCCGACGGGCGGCTGCGGTACGTCGGCGGGGTGGGCACCGGCTGGAGCGCGGCTGAGCGGATCGAACTGGCCGCGCTGCTGCGGGCCGCCGCGACCGACGCGTGCCCCTTCGACCCGGTCCCGCCGGTCCCGGGCGCCCACTGGGTTCTGCCCCGGCTGGTGGGCGAGGTCGGTTACAGCACCCGGACCCGGGCCGGGCTGCTCCGCCAGCCGTCCTGGCTGCGGCTCCGCCCGGACCTCGCACCGGAGGAGTCGGCGGCGATCCTGCCGGAGGACAGCGACTGACGGCCGGACGCCCCAGGCTTGCCGGACGCGGTCCTCCAGGGACGGGTGCTCCTCGTCCGGCTTCTCGTCAGCCGGCCAGACGGCGCCGCCACCAGAGGTCAGGACGCCACTGCCGGTCAGCGGCGAACGGATCGGGCAGCGTCCGTCCGACGTATCCGGCGTCCAGGGCGCGCACATGGCGTCCCAGTTGGGCGCGGGGCCGGGGAGGCAACTGCCGCAGGACCTTCTCGAGGACGTCCCGAGCGTGCCGCACGTCGTCGAAGGAGCAGCCGCGGCACGAACACTCCGCGTCCTGCGGATACAGGGGGCGTCGCCCGGGAGGCCGCAGAAACGCGCGGTACCGGCGCAGCGCACGGTCGGTGGCACCGGGATGGACGTAGTAGTCGCCCGAGAACGTCTCCACTCGGTCTATGACGACGCTGGTGCGGGCGGAGAGCCCGTGGATCCGCTCCGGAGGCAGGCCCCGCACGGCGCGGAGAGACTGTTCGGCGCGCAACGCGCCGGGCCGCTTACGCGGCATCGGCCTTTCGGTACGTGGACATGAGCGACATCATGCCAGCACCTGCGGTCGGGATCGGGACAGTTCGCAGTCATCGTGCTGCAGGCAGCAGGAGACAGGGCAGCGTTCGCTCCGTGGCGCCCTTCTCCCCGTCCGGCTCGACCCGGTAGAGGTGGGCCCGCGGTGTGCGGGTCACCGTTTCCGTCAGGAGGCCGTCCGTGAAGAGGGCGCCGACGCCGTCCTCCAGCGCCCACCCGGCGGGGAGCGCGCCGGTGGCCACGGCCGCCCGGTAGGAGGAGCGGCGGCCCGGTTCGCTGTCGTAGTGCGGGCAGACCGAGCCGGAGAGCAGGCCCAGCCCGTCCGGCAGGAACGTCAGCGGTCCGAAGGAGTCGGTGTGGGAGCCTTCGGCCCAGCAGTTGGCGCCGGCGCTGACACCGCACAGCAGCGTGCCGCGGTCGTAGGCCTCGGACATCAGCCGGTCCACACCGTGCACGCGCCAGACGGCCAGCAGGTTCGCGGTGTTGCCGCCCCCTGCGTACACGATGTCCTGAGAGAGCAGGAACGTGCGCAACGCGGCATCGTCGAGTTCCCTCCGGAACAGCGGCAGGACGCTGGGCACGCAGGCGCGTGACCGGAACGACGAAAGAAACCGGTCCACGTAGGCGGGGGCGTCACCGCTGGCCGTGGGTACGAAGCAGACCTTGGGCCGGGGAGCACGTGCGTGACCGAGCACCCAGTCGTCCAGCAGGCCGTCGTCCTCCATGGAGAACCCGCCCCCGAGAAGAGCCAGACGACGCTCTGGACCGACGGTCACGGCAGTGCCTCCTCGGTACACGGGCTCACCGGAGCGGACGATGCCCCGAACCATGCCGGGCTGTCGGCCGCCTCCGCAATCGGAAATCACACCTGCGCAGGCCCGGGGCCGGACCGGGCGGCGGCCGACAGGATGTCGGAATCGGTGAGCGGCGGGAAGGTCTATCGTGTCCCCATGTCGGTCCCCGAGTTGATCCGTATCGTCTCCCGTGACTCGCCGATGGCGCTCGCTCAGGTGGCCCGGGTCCGGGCCGAGTTGGCCGCCCGGTACCCGCAGGTGCGCACCGAGGTCGTGCCGGTGAAAACGACCGGTGACAAGTGGCTGGGCGACCTGTCCCTGGTGGAGGGCAAGGGGGCGTTCACCAAGGAGGTGGACGCCGCGCTGCTCGCCGGCGAGGCGGATCTCGCGGTGCACTGTGTGAAGGACGTGCCGGCGGACCGGCCGCTGCCCGCCGGGACGGTGTTCGCGGCGTTCCTGAAGCGGGACGACATCCGGGACGCCCTCGTCCACCCGGGCGGGCTGACCCTGGACGAGCTGCCGCCGGGCACCCGGATCGGCACCTCCGCGGTCCGCCGGGTGGCCCAGCTGTCGGCGACCCACCCGCATCTGGAGTCCGTGCCCTTCCGCGGCAACGTCAATCGGCGGCTGGAGAAGCTGGCCGCCGGCGAGGCCGACGCGCTGCTGGTGGCGATGTCGGGGCTGGTGCGGATCGACCGCACGGACGTGATCACCGAGGTGCTGGACCCGGAGACGATGATGCCGCCCATCGGCGCGGGCATCCTCGCCCTGCAGTGCCGGGAGGGCGACTCCGAGCTGATCGACGTGGTGAGCGAGCTGGGTGACCCGGACACCTACCGGGAGGCCACCGCCGAGCGGATGTTCCTGCACGTGCTGCAGGGCCACTGCAACAGCCCGATCGCCGGCTACGCCCGGGTCGACGGCGGCGGTGAGCTGTCGCTGCGGGCCTGCGTGTTCACCCCGGACGGCAAGACCCGGCTGAACGCCCACGAGTGGGCGGGCCGCCTCGACCCGGCGACGCTCGGCACGTCGGTCGCGGTGGCGCTGCTGAGGCAGGGGGCCCGGGAGATCATCGACGGCATCCCGCACTAGGCGCTCCGCCGGGTGGGGCCGGGTGGTGTCGTCGTTCGGCTGCGGCTGCGGCTGCGGCTGCGGCTGCGGGCAGCGTCGGGGTTGCTCGCGCAGTTCCCCGCGCCCCTGAAGGGGCGCCTCGGCTCAGGGAGTGGTGGGGCCCGGCTCCGTCTGGTCCTTGAGGAAGGCCGTGACCTGGTGGGACAGGCTGCCCGGGCCGGCGGCCTGGCAGGGCGCCGCGGTGGACGATTCCAGTACGCCGATGCCGCCCGCCCACAGCCGGCGCTCGGTCCACTCCTCGTCGACGCGCAGGTGGACCTGGATGTCGACCTGGGTGAGGGCGGCCTCCGGGCCCGCGGCGTAGAGGACGGCGGTGGCGCGGCGCAGCGGGTAGACGTCGAAGCCCTCGATGAACTGGGAGTTGCGCCAGTCGATGAACGCGCCCTCGCCGTCGGGGCCGACCCGGACGTCGATCTGGCCGTCCTCCAGCTGCACGCTGAAGTGGGCGGAGCCGCGGTTCTCGATGGTCACCCGGGCACTGAAGTACGTCAGCCCGGCCGCGGCGTCGTCCCGGCCGCGCGGCGGCTCGGACTTCTCCAGGCGGTGGACGCGGACCCGCAGACCGGCATGCTCGTCGTACTCGTGCCAGTCCCCGACCACGTTCGGCTCGTACACAATGCCCCTCTCGACCCCCGCTGTTTATCTGTGTGCTCAGCGCACTGTCAAATGAGTGGAATGCGCTGTGGCCAGGGGGTTCGCCCGCTTTGATCGCTGATCAAGCGTTGCGCAGCGGTTATCCCGCCCCGGGGGTCCGGGGCGGGTCGCGGGCGCGTGCCGCACATCACGTCGGTGTACCCGGCATCTGTGGCCGGCTCAGCGGGCCAGCCGGCCGAGCAGCGAGGAGGCCGCGGCGATGCCGAGCGCGGCGGCGACCGCCAGCACGCCGAAGTCGAGACCGAGGTGGGCGGGCGTGCCGAGCAGCAGGCCGCGCAGGGCGTCGACCTGGTAGCTCAGCGGGTTGATCCGGCTGACCACCTGGAGCCAGCCCGGCATGATCGCCAGGGGGTAGAGGGCGTTGGAGCCGAAGAACAGCGGCATGGTGATCGCCTGTCCGATGCCCATCAGCCGGTCGCGGCTGAG
Source organism: Streptomyces sp. NPDC008092 (assembly GCF_042957285.1). NCBI lineage: Bacteria > Bacillati > Actinomycetota > Actinomycetes > Kitasatosporales > Streptomycetaceae > Streptomyces > Streptomyces sp. NPDC008092. The sequence continues at coordinate 12,951 of NZ_JBIBHY010000012.1, read as the reverse complement.
GACGATGCCGGCGATGCTCATCGACAGGCAGGAGAAGAAGGCCGAGGCGAGGACGACGGCCAGTCCGACGCCGAGGAGCTTCAGCGGGTTCCAGGTGAGGGAGACGCCGAGGATCGCGGCGATGACGATCACCACGACGGCCTGGATCAGGGACTTCACGCCGGCCGCGAAGGCCTTGCCGGTGATGAGGGCCGAGCGAGGGGTGGGGGTGACGAGGAGCTTGTTGAGGATGCCGGCGTCGCGTTCCCAGATGATCTGGATGCCGTAGAAGATCGCGATGAACATCGCGGACTGGGCGATGATGCCGGGCGCCAGGTAGTCGATGTAGGGGATGCCGCCGGTGGGTATCGCGTGGATCCGGGTGAAGGTCTGGCCGAAGATCAGCAGCCAGAGGGCGGGCTGGATGGCCCGGGTGTAGAGCTCGGTGCGGTCGTGGCGGAGCTTCTGCAGCTCCACGGCACACATGGCGACGACCCGGGCGGGCAGCAGCCGCCAGCCGGAGCGCGGCCGGGGCGGGGTCAGGAGCAGGGACGTGCCCGTGCGCTCAGCCGACACGGTTCGCGGTGCGGCGGGTGCTTCGGACATCGCGGAAACCTCCTGACTGGTCGTCGAGGCCGCTGCCGGCCACGTCGCGGAAGACGTCTTCGAGGGTGGGCAGGGCGTCGGCGCCCCGGCGTTCGGCGAGGCCGTGCCTGAGTTCGTCGGGGGTGCCGAGGGCGCGGATGCGGCCGCGGTGCATCAGGCCGACCCGGTCGCAGTGCTGGTCGGCCTCGTCCATGTAGTGGGTGGTGACCAGGACGGTCATGCCGGTCGCCGCGCGTACGGAGTTGATCTGGTCCCACACGCCGGTGCGGGCGATCGGGTCGAGGCCGATGGTCGGCTCGTCGAGGATCAGCAGCCTGGGGGCGCTGACCAGTGCCTGGGCGAGTTCGAGGCGGCGGACCATGCCGCCGGAGTAGGTGCCGGCGAGGCGGTCGGCGGCGTCGGTGAGGTCGACGGCCTCCAGAGCCTCGGCGACCCGCGGGGCGCGCTCGCGCCGGGGGACGTCGAAGACGCGGGCGAACAGCTCGACGTTCTCGCGTCCGGTGAGCCCGCTGTCGGCGGACAGCTGCTGCGGGACGTAGCCGAGCAGCCGGCGCACGGCCATCCGTTCCCGGCCGGTGTCGTGACCGAAGACGCGGACCATCCCGGCGGGGACGGGCAGCAGGGTGGTGATGCAGCGGATGGCGGTGGTCTTGCCGGCGCCGTTGGGGCCGAGCAGACCGAAGACCTCGCCCTCGCCGACGCTGAGGTCCAGGCCGTCGACGGCCCTGGTCTCTCCGAAGGTGTAGGAGAGCCCGGTGCAGGCGACTGCGGCGGTGTCCGGCGTCATGATTCCTCGGCCTCCTCGTGCAGGGTGTCGGCCAGTCTCCGCAGCGCGGGAAGCGCCGCCCTGAGCGCCTCCCGGTCCGCCTCGTCCAGCCGGGCTACGTGACCGGCGACCAGTTCCGCGCGGCGGCGGTGCCAGTCGGCGAGTCGTTTCTCGGCGTCCTCGGTGAGCAGCAGCCGGGCGGCCCGGCGGTCGGCCGGGTCGGTCTCCCGGCGCATGAAGCCGTCCTTGACGAGCTGGTTGACCAGCGTCGACACCGAGTTGCTCGCCAGGTACAGCTCCTTGGCGGCGTCCGAGATGCCGATCCCGGGCCGGGACTCCACCAGCCGCAGCAGCTCCACCTCGGCGCCGCGCAGCCGCGGCCGGACGAGCCCGCGGCGCAGTCTGCGGCGGATCAGCCGCTGGATGCCGACCAACGCGTCGGCGAGTTCTTCCGGAAATTTCTCCGATTCCACGCCTCGAAGATTACCTCTGCTACAGAGGTATCTCTCCCAAGGGACGGTCAAAGGGCGGACGGGCAAGGAGATCAAGCAAGCGGGAGGTGATGGCCTCTTCGGCTTTTCAGATGATTTGTTTTGGTTTGCGCCATTCGGGGCATGTGCAGCTAAGTGCTTCGGACCGGAGGCACGTGCGTGGCAGCCCACGGTGTCCGTCCACCAGCACCGCCGAGGGAGGTGCGCACCATGCGTGCCACCTGCACACCCAAGTCCCATCCGCACGACGACGCCCCCGACACGGCCCGGGCCTTCGTACAGCTGGCCGCACTGCCCGAGGGCCCGGAGCGCCGGGCGCTCCGGGACGAGCTGGTCGAGCTGTGGCTGCCCATGGCCGAGCGGATCGCCGTGCGGTTCCGCGGCCGGGGCGAGGCCCAGGAGGATCTCTGCCAGGTCGCCGCACTGGGGCTGGTGAAGGCCGTCGACCATTACGACCCGGCGCGCGGCCGGGCCTTCGAGGCCTACGCCGTGCCGACCGTCACCGGCGAGATCAAGCGGCACTTCCGGGACCACATGTGGACCCTGCACGTGCCGCGCCGGGTCCAGGAGCTGCGCAACCGGGTCAGGGCCGCCCTCAAGGAGCTGGACCAGACGACCCCGGGGCGGGCGCCCACCGTCGCCGAGATCGCCGCGCGGGCCCAGCTCACGGAGAACGAGGTACGGGCCGGGATGGAGGCCCTGGAGTGCTACTCGGCGCTGTCGCTGGACGCCGAGGTGCCCGGCGGCGACGGCTACGCGCTCGGCGACACCCTGGGCGGCACCGACCCCGGCTACGACCTCGTCGTCGACCGCGCGGCCGCGGAGCCCTGTCTTCAGGGCCTGCCCGAGCGTGACCGGCTCATCCTGTACCTGCGGTTCTTCCGCGGGATGACACAGCGCCGGATAGCCGAACAGCTGGGTATCTCCCAGATGCACGTGTCCCGGCTGCTCAGCGCCTGCTTCGACCGGCTGCGCGAGGAGTTGCTGGCCGAGGCCGGCTGAGGCGCGCCCGGCGGGCGGCGCGCCGGGGATCCGGGGGCGTCACCCGGCCGAGCGCGACGACCGTCCCGACGGCCCGGCCCGCCACGGCACGACGGTTGGCGACGGCGTCCTCTCGAACCGGTCGGCCCCTTCGCGGGCGGAAGCCCCGATCCGGCCCGCTCTCGCCCGTCCGTCCGTTGTGTCACCCGTCCGGCCCCGCGCCGCCGGGGTGCTCGGCAGGCATTCCCACCGCTTCCGGTTGGAGACTGGTGGCAGACCGGTCCCCCCGCCGGCCCCGACCCCAGGACGCGAGTGCCATGAACCACGACACGCCTCCCCCCGGACCCGCGCAGAAGAAGCGGACGGTGGTCTCCACGCACTCGGTCTTCGGCGCGCCGTGCTGGGTGAGCCTGACCAGCCGCGATCTGCAGACAACCGAGGACTTCTACAGTTCCGTGCTCGGCTGGCGATGGCGCAGCGTCAGGCTCGGCGACCACTTCCGGATCGCGCTGGCGGACGGGGTGCCGGTGGCGGGCATCGCCGCGGTCGCCTCGATGTGGCAGATGGCGGTGGCCTGGACGCCGTACTTCGCGGTGCCGGACGCGGACGAGGCGGTGGCCCGGGCCCGCGAGCGCGGTGGCACCCCCGCGGTGGGGCCGCTGTCCTTCCCGCCCGGCCGGGCGGCGCTGATCGCCGACCGGGACGGCGCCGTCTTCGGCATCTGGGAGGGGGAACTGGTCTCCAACTGGGAGACCTGGCGGCGGGCCGCCCCGACCTTCATCCGCCTGCACACCCGCAACGCCTTCGACTCGGCGATCTTCTACGGCGAGGTCCTCGGCTGGGCCTCCGACAAACCGGGCTGCTGCGAGGTCGAGTACGAGGGCGGCGAGGTCGTGCTGCGCAGCCGCGGCGACGCCGTGGCCCGCATCGACTCGGGGGCGGTGGAGGCGGCCCCCGATCCGTCCGTACGGCCGCACTGGCAGATCCACTTCGCGGTGACCGACGTGGCGGCCTGCGCCCGGATCGCCGAGAAGCACGGCGGCAGTGTGCTGAGCGAGGAGGACACCGAGGCGATCCTCCGGGATCCGGACGGCGCGCAGTTCACGGTGACGACGGCTCGCGGGGCGCGATAGCCGCAGCGCCTGACTCACCGGCAATGTCGACGGTCAGGAATTCTGGTAGACGCCGTCCCAGGTGAACTGCGCCGCGCACGCGCCGGAGTCGGTACGACGGGCGGTCACGGTCAGCGAAGCGGGGTCGGCCCGCAGTTTCCGGGTCAGGTCGCGGCTCGGGTGCGCGGGGGAGAGCGTGCCCTCCGCCACCGTCGCGGTGCCGGCCGTCACCGACCACCGCACCGTGGCCGAGCAGGTGCTTCGCAGGTTCAGAGCCCCCCGCAGCGCCCACCCGTACCGGCCGGCCGCCGGGTCGAAGACGGTCCGCACCGTCCGGCCGGCCGCGATCTCCCATTTCTGTCCGGTGACCTGACAGCCGTCACCCTCCCCTTGCGTCACCGGAGCGCAGGCGGTCATCACGGCCGGTCTGTCCCCCGACCTGTACGCGAGGGTGAGCGGCAGCTCCAGGAAGCCGAGGACCAACACGCCCACCATCGCCGCGCCGGTCAGCGTGCCGAGGAGGATCCGCCGGGCTCGGCCCGGTTCCGCCCCGGCCGGGCCCGTTCCGGTGCCGGTGCCGGTACCGGTGCCGGTGGCCGCCGTGGTCGCGGGTCGCGGAGGGGGCGGCGTCCGGGTACCGGGCGCCGCCGGGCCGGAGCCGGGTCCGCTGTGGAGGACCCGCGGCGTGGCGCCCGCTTCGAGGTCGGCGAGGTGGTGCCCGGTCCGGGCGGGCACGGCGGCGGCCTGGAACCGCTCCTGAAGACCGCTCAGTTCGCGGTCGCGGTCGGCCAGTTCGCGGCGGGTGTCCACGAGACGCCTGACCAGCTCGGACTCCCGTTCGTTCCAGAGTCGTTCGACCTGCTGGACGCGAGTGGTGAGCCGGGCGAGCTGGTCGCGCGTGGCCTGCAGCTGACCCGCGGTCTTCTCCCGGAGCTCCCGCTCCGTGTGCAACCGGGTCCGCAGCTCGGTGGCCTCGGCACGCGAACGGTCGAGGGCCTGCTGCGCCTCGGCCAGGAGGAGCAGATGGGTGAGGGTGACGGCCGCCCGGGAGGCGTACGTCTCCAGGTCCTGCCGCCTGCGGGCACCGGGCACCGCCCGCTGCGGCGGGACGTGCGCCTCCAGCGCTCCCAACGGGGCGCCGTCGGGGAGACGGAGGGGTACGCGCAGCCGGTGCCCGTCCCGTCCCTCGACCGGGACGGCCGGCGAATCCGGGTCGCCGCCGGGCAGGGGGGCACCGAAAGCGGCGCGGGTGACGAGCCGTCCGTCCTGTCCGACCAGGCTGATCCGGGCGTACGCGTAGCCGAGGCCGCTGACGACCCCCTCGGTCACCGCCTGGCAGACCCCCGGCACGTCCCGGCTGTCCTGCGAGGTCTTCTCCAGGGCCGCGACCAGGTCGTCGACGGCGACGTCGGGGTACGGCGGGTACGCGGCGTTCGGGACGAAGGGCAGACGGCCGACGAGATCCTCGTCGAGGCAGTGCGACGGCTGCCAGCCGGCCGCGACCAGCCGCTTGCGCAGGTACCAGGCGGTGGTGGACAGGTCGAGGACCTCGGGGGCGTTCTCCTCCCCCTCCTTCAGCAGCCCCAGCAGCGCCCCCGTGAAGGCCGTGTACTCCCCGCCCCGCGGTGCGACGGTGATCTGCATCGGCCCTGCCGCGGCCAGGATGAACGTCCCGTCGATCCCGGCGAGTCCCACCAGGTCCGCCGCCTGGGCCTCCATCGCGCGGGCGCTGTAGCAGCAGTCCAGGACGACGATCCGGCGCGGGGCACGGCACTTCTGCAAGGGCTCGCGCACCCACTCGGGGTAGGGCATGGCGTCGAGGTGGACGCGGAGTGCGTCGCGGCTGGTGCCGGAGACGGCGAGGTGCAGGACGCCTCTGCTGTTCAGCATGCCGTGGCCGGCGTAGTACACGAGCAGCGTGTCCGTGGCCGCCTCGGCCGCGTCCATGATCGCGCTCCCCGCCTCCTTGACCGTCCCCGGGTCGATCAGCGCCGTGCAGTGCGTCTCGGGCAGGTTCCACAGCGACCCCGTGAGCAGTTCACGCAGCGCGGTCACACCCCGGGCGACGGCGGGCAGATCGTTCAGGTCCGGGTCCTGGAAGGAGCCCGCGCCGATGAGCACCGCACGCGAGGCCTGCGGCACCGGCAGGCCCGTCGGAAGAGTCAACGCGGTTACTCCCGGCCCTCATCGTCCAGCAACCGCCCGAGCAGCAGTGCGGCCTCTTCCGCGGAGGCGTCCGACACGCTCACCGAGGTGCCGTCGGACCGTCGTACGGTCACCGTCGGCCGGTCCGGGCGGACGGCGCGCCATTGCGCCACGGCCAGCGCGAACTGCGCCGCCTGGAATCCGGTGTCGAGGGTCAGGGTCAGCACGTCGAGGACCTCGCCCTGCGCACCGGGCACGGGTGGACCCGACGAAGCCAGTACCAGCCGCGCCGTACGCCGCACGGACCGGTCGGCGCTGAGCCAGTCGTGGAGCGAACGCAGCTCCCGACCGCCGTGGACGCCGGACCCGACACTGATGGTGATCTCCACGCACTCCCCCTCCTGGTTTCCAGCAGACGCTGGAATGCGTGGCACAGCATATGAGCGACTAACGGACGAACAGTAGAAATACATTATTTGATCGGAAATGAATGGATATGCAGGCCGGGGCGCGGGAACTGCGCGACCGGCCACCGCGCACCCGCAGCCGTCCGCCTACCTCGACGGCCGCGACAGCACGATCAGGCTCCGGGCCTCCACCCGCAGCCTCGTGCCCGCCTTGCGCTCCCGTTCGTCCGGCGCCCCCTCCGGGTCGGCCGTGTCGACGAGGGTCGTCCAGCGCTCGCCGTAGGAGTCGTCGGGCAGCCGGAAGTCGACCGGTTCCCAGTGGCTGTTGAGGAGCAGCAGGAACGAGTCGTCGATCAGGCGCCGCCCGTGGGGGTCGCGTTCGGCGATGGCGTCGCCGTTGAGGAAGACGCCGACCGAGTGCGCGTCGGGCCGCTGCCAGTCCCGGTCGGTCATCTCGCGGGCGTCGGGCAGCAGCCAGACCAGGTCGGGCAGCGGCTGCCCGGGATGCATGGCGGTCTCGCCCAGGAAGAACCGCTGCCTGCGCAGCACGGGGTGGGCGGCGCGCAGCCCGATGACGTACCGGGTGAAGTCGGTGAGGCTCTGCTGCTCCTCGGTCACGTCCCAGTCGATCCAGGAGACTTCGTTGTCCTGGCAGTAGGCGTTGTTGTTGCCGTGCTGGGTGCGGCCGAGTTCGTCGCCGTGGCTGAGCATGGGGATGCCCTGGGACAGCAGCAGGGTGGCGAGGAGGTTGCGCTGCTGGCGGGCCCGCAGTTCGAGCACGGCCGGGTCGGTGGTCCCGCCCTCCGCCCCGCAGTTCCAGGACCGGTTGTGGCTCTCGCCGTCGCGGTTGCCCTCGCCGTTGGCCTGGTTGTGCTTGTCGTTGTACGACACCAGGTCGCGCAGCGTGAAACCGTCGTGCGCGGTGACGAAGTTGACGCTCGCCCGCGGCCGCCGCCTGCTCGCCTGGTACAGGTCGGAGGAGCCGGTGAGCCGGGAGGCGAACTCGCCCAGCGAACCCGGCTCGGCCCGCCAGAAGTCCCGTACGGCGTCCCGGTAGCGGCCGTTCCACTCCGACCACAGCTGCGGGAAGTTGCCGACCTGGTAGCCGCCCTCGCCGAGGTCCCAGGGTTCGGCGATGAGCTTGACCCGGCTGATCACCGGGTCCTGCTGGATCAGGTCGAAGAACGCCGAGAGCCGGTCCACCTCGTGGAACTGCCGCGCCAGGGTGGCCGCGAGGTCGAAGCGGAAGCCGTCGACGTGCATCTCGGTCACCCAGTACCGCAGCGAGTCCATGATCAGCTGGAGCACGTAGGGGTGCCGCATCAGCAGGCTGTTCCCGGTGCCGGTGGTGTCGTAGTAGTGCGCCCAGTCGCCGTCGACCAGCCGGTAGTAGGCGGCGTTGTCGATGCCCCGGAAGGACAGGGTGGGGCCCATCTCGTTGCCCTCGGCGGTGTGGTTGTAGACCACGTCGAGGATGACTTCGAGGCCGGCCGCGTGCAGCGCCTTCACCATGGCCTTGAACTCGTTGACCTGCTGGCCCCGGCTGCCGAAGGCGCCGTAGGCGTTGTGCGGGGCGAAGTAGCCGATGGTGTTGTAGCCCCAGTAGTTGGACAGGCCCCGGTCCTGGAGGACCCCGTCCTGGACGAACTGGTGGACCGGCATCAGCTCGACCGCCGTGACGCCGAGCGAGGTCAGGTGGTCGAGGACCGCCGGGTGCGCGAGACCGGCGTAACTGCCCCTGAGCCGTTCGGGTACCTCCGGGTGGGTGAGGGTCAGGCCCCGGACGTGGGCCTCGTAGATCACCGAGTCGGAGTACGGCCGCCGGGGCGGGCGGTCGTCGCCCCAGTCGAAGTAGGGGTCGGTGACCACGCCGAGCATGGAGTGCCCGGCGCTGTCGGCCGGGGCGGGTCCGCCGGGGGTGCGCTCGTAGAGGGAGGCGTGGTTGTCGATCTGGCCGTCTATCGCCCGGGCGTAGGGGTCCAGGAGCAGCTTCGCCGGATTGCACCGGTGGCCGAGCTCGGGGGCCCAGGGTCCTGTCACCCGGTAGCCGTAGCGCTGCCCCGGGCCGACGCCGGGCAGGTAGGCGTGCCAGACGAAGCCGTCGACCTCGGTCATCGGCACCGTCGTCCTGGTGGCGGCGTCGTTCACGAGGACCAGTTCGACCTGCTCGGCGACCTCGCTGAAGAGGGCGAAGTTGGTGCCCTGTCCGTCGAAGGAGGCACCCAACGGGTAGGGGTGCCCGCTCCACACGGGCACCCCCTTCCGGGTCTTCCTCGGGGTCACCGGGCGCCCGCCAGGAGGCCGTCGGCAGAGGCGGCCAGCTGCGCGACCGGCAGGTCGCGCGGCACCTTGAGGACCTGGCGCAGCCGGGGTTCCGGCCCGGTCGGGACCAGCGGGACGCGCTCCCCGGACCGGGCCCGCTGCGAGAACCAGATGATCTTGCTGCCGGTCTCCGAGGCGCAGCAGCCCCAGCCGTCGCTGGTCGCGGCGAGGTGCGCGAGACACGGGCGCAGGTCCTGGTCGGGGCGGAGGTCACGGTCGTCGTCACCGATGGCGGTGATGAGGTGCTGCCCGTTCCACCACATCTCGATGGACGTGTGTTTGTCCGTCGCGTGCTGGTCGATGGCGGTCAGCAGCAGTTCGGCACCGCGGCAGACGGGGTCCACGAGGTTGTCGAGATCCCAGTAACGCAGATGGGCGGCCAGTATGCGGCTGACCTGTCCCACCCGTTCCGGGCTGACCTCCACGTCGAGGTGGTAGTAGCAGGGCACTGCGGTCTTCATTGTCGCTAGCTCCTCACCCGCGAAGCTCCGCTCCCCCTCGCCCCTCCGGAAATCCGTTCCGGAAGCGCAGCGTGAGCGCTGGTCGCTCCTGAGTCACCTTCACTGTGCGGGCGCTACGCCATTCGTGCAACACGAGAGACTCCAGAGGTGGTTGAAGATCCAACAAGACGCTCGGTCATCGTGCGTGCACCATGAGTGAAAGCCTCGATTCGCCGTAACGGCTCCGTGCCTCTCCGTGCCCGGACGCTCCCCCGATCCGGGGACACGTGCCCATTCGAGAGCGTCGGAAGGAACGACACGGCCATGCTGCTACCCGCGAAGGCCGAGGTGGCCCGGCAGCTGCGGCGCTACCGGGCGTGGGAGCGCGTCATGCTCGCCTCGCCGCAGGACCGCGAGGTGCGGTCCACCTTCGAGGACTCGGGCTACACGCTGTGCGTGCTGATGGGCAAGCGCTGCGCCCGGGAGGCGGTGGACGCGGCCGAGCGCTACCTGCGCACCAGCCTCGTCACCTATGTGCGGGAACAGGTGCGGGAACAGGGTGGGCGGTCCCAGCTGAGCGGGAAGGTCCGGCAGGGGCCGCCGGCGGAACGGCGTTCCGCGAGGCAGTGATCCCGCAGGCGGACCCGCGGGAAGACACCGGTCTTCCGGCACACTACGGACCGCGGAGCCGGGCCCCGGGCCCGGCTCCGCGCACGGCGGAGGTGAGACCCATGAAGGCGACTGAGGCCATCGGCCGCGTTCCGGTGCGTGACGTCCGGCCGGCCGTGGAGTGCGGCGGACGGCCCGCGAAGGCGGTCCCCGGCGAGACCTTCGAGGTCACCGCCACCGTCTTCCGCGAGGGGCACGACGCCGTCGGCGCCGATGTGGTGCTGTGCGACCCCGAGGGCCGTCCTGGCCCGTGGACGCCGATGCGGGAACTGGTCCCCGGCACCGACCGCTGGGGCGCCGAGGTCACCCCGGACGCCACGGGCCGCTGGACGTACCACGTGGAGGCCTGGAGCGCCCCGCTCGTCACCTGGCGTCGGCACGCCGGGGTGAAGATCCCGGCGGGCATCGACACGGGCCTGGTCCTGGAGGAGGGCGCCGCGCTGTACGAGCGGGCGGCCGCCGGGGTCCCGGAGGGACCTGAACGCGAGCGGGTCCTCGCGGCGGCCCGGGCCCTGGGCGACGACTCCCTCCCCCTGCACACCCGGCTGGCGAACGCCCTGGCCCCCGAGGTAGACAAGATCCTGGCGCGGTATCCGCTGCGGGAGCTGGTGACGGCTTCGGAGCCGCTGCCGCTGCTGGTGGAGCGTGAACGGGCCCTGTACGGCTCCTGGTACGAGTTCTTCCCCCGCTCGGAGGGGACACCGCAGCGCCCGCACGGCACGTTCCGGACAGCCGCCCGCCGCCTCCCGGAGATCGCCGGGATGGGCTTCGACGTCGTCTACCTCCCCCCGATCCACCCCATCGGGACCACCTTCCGCAAGGGCCGCAACAACACCCTCACCCCGGCCCCCGAGGACGTCGGCGTGCCGTGGGCGATCGGGTCCCCCGAGGGCGGCCACGACGCCGTGCATCCGGACCTGGGCACGGTCGAGGACTTCCGGTGGTTCGTGGCCGAGGCCGGCCGCCACGGCCTGGAGATCGCCCTGGACTTCGCGCTGCAGTGCTCGCCCGACCACCCCTGGGTGGAGAAGCACCCCGAGTGGTTCCACCACCGCCCGGACGGCACCATCGCCTACGCCGAGAACCCGCCCAAGAAGTACCAGGACATCTACCCGATCGCCTTCGACGCCGACCTGGACGGGCTGGTCGCCGAGACCGTGCGGGTGCTGCGGCACTGGATGGAGTGCGGGGTGCGGATCTTCCGCGTCGACAACCCCCACACCAAACCGGTCGTCTTCTGGGAACGGGTGATCGCCGAGATCAACACGGCCGACCCGGACGTGATCTTCCTGGCCGAGGCGTTCACCCGGCCCGCGATGATGCGCACCCTGGCCCAGACCGGCTTCCAGCAGTCCTACACGTACTTCACCTGGCGCACCACCAAGCAGGAACTCACCGAGTACCTCACCGAGCTGTCGGGCGAGTCCGCGGCGTGGATGCGGCCGAACTTCTTCGCCAACACCCCGGACATCCTGCACGCCTACCTCCAGCACGGCCACCGGCCCGCCTTCGAGGCCCGGGCCGTCCTGGCCGCCACCCTCTCCCCCACCTGGGGCATCTACAGCGGCTACGAACTCTGCGAGAACACCCCGCTGAAGGAGGGCAGCGAGGAGTACCTCGACTCGGAGAAGTACCAGCTCAAACCCCGCGACTGGACCCGCGCCGACACCGACGGCATCGCCCCCCTCATCACCCGCCTCAACACAATCCGGCGCCGACACCCCGCGCTCCGCCAACTGCGCAACCTGCGCTTCCACCGGACGGACAACGACTCCGTCATCGCGTACAGCAAGCGCACCGGGCCGGACGCGGTTCTGGTGGTCGTCAACCTTGATCCGCACCACACCCAGGAGGCCACGGTCTCGTTGGACATGCCGCAACTCGGCCTGGACTGGAACGCCGTCCTGTCCGTGCAGGACGAACTGACGGGTGAGACCTACTCATGGGGCAGGACCAACTACGTGCGCCTCGTCCCCGGCCGGACGCCGGCGCACGTGCTCCAGGTAGCGCGGCCGACACCAGCGAACGGAGGGCCCAGCGCGTCATGACTGTCAACGACCCCGTCCCGGACACCTTCGAGGACACACCTGCCAGGGACCGGGACCCGGACTGGTTCAAGCGCGCCGTCTTCTACGAGGTCCTGGTCCGCTCGTTCCAGGACAGCGACGGCGACGGCATCGGCGACCTCAAGGGCCTGACCGCGAAACTCGACTACCTGCAGTGGCTCGGCGTCGACTGCCTCTGGCTGCCGCCCTTCTTCAAGTCCCCGCTGCGGGACGGCGGTTACGACGTCTCCGACTACACCGCCGTCCTCCCCGAGTTCGGCGACCTCGCCGACTTCGTGGAGTTCGTCGACGCCGCCCACCAGCGCGGCATGCGCGTCATCATCGACTTCGTCGTCAACCACACCAGCGACCAGCACCCGTGGTTCCAGGAGTCCCGGAAGAACCCCGACGGCCCCTACGGCGACTTCTACATGTGGGCGGACGACGACAAGCAGTACCAGGACGCGCGGATCATCTTCGTGGACACCGAGGTCTCCAACTGGACCTACGACCCCGTACGCGGCCAGTACTACTTCCACCGCTTCTTCTCGCACCAGCCCGACCTCAACTACGAGAACCCGGCGGTGCAGGAGGAGGTGCTGGCGGCGCTCCGGTTCTGGCTGGACCTGGGCATCGACGGGTTCCGGCTGGACGCGGTGCCGTACCTGTACGCGGAGGAGGGCACCAACTGCGAGAACCTGCCGCCCACCCACGAGTTCCTGAGGCGGGTCCGCCGCGAGATCGACGCCATGTTCCCGGACACCGTGCTGCTGGCCGAGGCGAACCAGTGGCCCGAGGACGTCGTCGACTACTTCGGGGCCTACGACAAGGGCGGCGACGAGTGCCACATGGCGTTCCATTTCCCCGTCATGCCGCGGATCTTCATGGCGGTGCGCCGGGAATCCCGCTACCCCGTCTCGGAAATCCTCGCCAAGACCCCCGCCATCCCCTCCGGCTGCCAGTGGGGCATCTTCCTGCGCAACCACGA
>NZ_JBIBHY010000011.1:0-385828 GCF_042957285.1 Streptomyces sp. NPDC008092 | reverse complement strand
CCGAATAGTCCTTCATCGCCATCGGCGGTCTTCTCGCTTCCTCCGGATCAAGCAGATCCAGTATCAGCGTGTCCACCACTCAGGGGGAGGCTCCATCTTCCGAAGTTCGGCCTGCGCCTCGGGGCGGAAGACGGTTCGGTACTCACTCACCGCGCGCCAGCGTCTCCCTCATGATGTGCTCGATCGGGATGCCGGGTGCGGGGTTGGCCATGCGCTCGTCGATGATGCGGTTGATCTCGCGCTCTTCCCACTCCTGGTATTTGCGTAGCACCTCGATGGACACGACGGCGGCGACTTCCTTGCCCCGGCGCGTGATCACTGTGGGCACGTCGTCGCGGTCTGCGCGCTCCACGACCTCTGCCAAGTGTGCGCGCACGTCGCGGATGGACTCTATGGGCAGTGGTAGCGTCATGCATCCAAGCGTACCGGGTGTGCCATGTGTACACAATGGGGTCGTGTCGTGGTAGGTCACTCGACGGGGCTGTGCGTGCTGGATGAACGCGGACCGTGCTGGATCGGTGCTGGATATGGACCTCGGAAGCGTCGTTTCCGCAGGTGGAAGCGCTGCATGGAACGTTCCGCTTCAACGTGTGATCCATTCGTCACCGCGCGCCAGATTTTGCGCCAAGTGCGCAGACCAGAAGGGGCCGAGTTCCGGTGAGCCCGGCCCCTTTGCTGTTCCCGAGCCGATGTGGTGCTGGCTTCTAGTTGCCCTGCGGTGGGGTGAGCTTGTCGAGATCCAGGCTGATCTCGAAAGGCACGGGGCGCTTCAGGGTGCCCCGGAAGATGCCCGCGGGTGCGTAGGCACCGGTCGGTTCGTCGAGTTCGTAGGCGTGCACGACAGGGGCGCCGCCTTCGTCCTCGATGCACCAGTGGTGCGGGATGCCTGCCTCCGCGTATTTACGGAGCTTGACCGTGCGGTCCCGGTGCGCGGACTCGGGTGAGACGACTTCGATGACGAGTCGTACCTCGTTCGGCGCGAACCAGGTTCGGTCACCGTCTTAGTCGGCGGTTGTCACCAGCAGGTCCGGCTCGGGCCGATTTCGCTCGTCCAGTTTTACGGTCATCCCGCGGCCGACCCTGACATCGCCGGGCGCCTGCTCCATGAGGGCGACGGTGAGCATGGTGACGAGGTGGCCGTGCCGCCACCTCTGCGGCGACATCATGAAGACGAGGGCCCCGTCGATCAGCTCGGTGTGGCGGGGTGCCTCGGGGAGGCGGTCCAGGTCATCCGCGAGCCAGCCTTCCTCGCGCGGAGGGCGCATCCAGTCGGGCAGTGCGGTCATGGCTGAACCGTGGCCACTCGGCATGCCCGGACCACGAGATGGCCGACGCCTGGCCGCCTTGTCCGCAGGACCGTGTGCACGGGACCCGCCGCCCTACCGCCCTTCCCGCGCGGAGCGGCCGAGACCAGACAGGACTCGAACCTGCTGGCCCACCTGGTCATGGTCGACGCGATCGCCGTCCCGCGCGGCAGTTCGCGCGTGGACCTGTGCCGGCTCGATCGGCTGGCTGTTCGGAATCCCGCCTGAGGCATGGTGAACCGGACCCGTTTCGCGGGGGCCGGGCGGGCGCCTGTCTCGTCCACTGTCCGGGCGGCGTCCAGAGCGGCCCAGCCGCCGGAGGAGGACGGCGGCGGTGCGGGGGTGCGTCCGGCAGGGCGATCCGGTCCAGGTCGCCCGCTTCGATGCCGAGTTCCAGTGTGCTGGTCGAGACGATCACACAGTCCCGTGTCCCGTCCCTCCCAGCGCACCGACGCCGTCCGGCCGGGCGATGCGGTTCAGCGTCACGGAAAGCCCGCTGGACACGCGGACAGGTACATCACTGGTGCGCACGCCGCGCCAGGACAAACCGTCAGACCGGGTACCCGTCCGGCACGCGTCGGTCGCCAATCCCTGGAGCGTGCCTCCGGGAACCGGTATCAGCCCGGATGCGGCGGCGGGCGCCACCTGTGCCAAGTGCGCAACTTCTTGGCAGGCTGACTCATCGTCGATTACTCCCAGTGCAACGTTCGGGCCACGGTGTCGAACAGCTCCACCATCTGGTCCGCGAGCGGATCGACCGGAGTGGAGAAGTTCAGCATCAACCACCGCTCGCTCGCCGGAATCGGTACGTAGTAAGTGAGAGTCGTCGTAGGCATGGTGTTGCCGAGCTGCGCCTGGGGGTCCGCATCCTCCCTGCGCCGGGACCGCACCGCTTTGCCGGCTGCCGGAAGCTGTGCCACACCGACGTCGTCGTACCTGCCCTGGCCACTTCCGGCCAGGTGCTCCGCGAGCTCCTCGGCGTCGGAGGTGCGCGGCCACTCGTCCGGCGCCGGGACGCTGACCAGCAATGAGGAGGCGAGCGGCACCGGTCCCACGGAGAGCGTGGACAGGTACAGCTCGGTTCCCCCGACCTTGTAGGCGTCCTTCGCCTTCCGCTGGATGTCCCGCATGAGCTGCTTCTTGAGGTGCGGCGCATTGTCCACGCCGCGGAACGTCAGATCCGCGAGGGCCACGATGGCACGGTCACGGTCGTCCGGCGGATCGAGCGGGAGCTGGAACCAGCCGTCCGGCACGATGACGCGGTAGTCCTTGGGCGGCGAGGAGAACTGCTCTGCTGTCTTCATGCGGCCCCTCCGTCGGCCGGGGCCGTCGAGCCCCCTGTGGAGAGCAGAGTGATCCGCATGGAGCGAACGGCCTCGTCGGCCAGCTCCGTGATCTCCTCGGTGCGGGCGATCTTCTCCCAGGTCACCGTGACAACGACCAGGGTCTCCATGCGGGGCGGGAAGACGGCGTAGCGAACGAACTCGGTCAGCTTCCGGCCGAACCCGAGCCTGCGCTTCACCTCCAGCATGGACTGGACCCGGACCGCCGGTCCGGCGGGCAGATCGAGACGGGTGATCTGCGGCTCACCGGTGACCCGGGCATTCCCCCACTCCAGCAGCAGGGGGGTGACCTCCTCGGCGGTGGGCCGGGGGACGCCCTCATCGCCGTAGCCGTCGACCATGAGGTCGGCGAGTGCCTCCCCCGTCTCCGCGTAGTAAGCCGCCGCGAGGACCGGTACATCGTCGTTCAGGTCCATGGCCCGTTCGACCATGTCGTCGAAGACCGCGCTTTTCTCGATCTCCAGGCCGAGCGGATCGAGGCGATTCACCGTCTCTGTGGCCAGGGCCTTGGCTTCGGCCTTCGTGCCTTCCTGGAGCGTCAGGTCGATCCAGCCCGGTTGGAATTCGAAGGTGCACTCGAAGGTTTCGGCCAGCGGGGCGCCCTCGTTCGATGTCGTCAAGTCTCTCCCTTTCGGCGAAGCATGGTCGTCCGCTCAGCCCAGGAGCGGGTCGAGGTTTCCGTCCAGGCCCATTCCGCCCAGCGTAATGCCGGCCCCGACGACCGACATGCGGCTGGCAGTCCGCGAGATCCGATTCAATGCGTTGGTGTCGAATTGTCCACCCAGAGCCGCCGTTCCCATTTTGACCGACTTGAGGTCGGACGCCACACCCGGATCGGCCATGGAGAAGGACTTGGGAATTCCCTTGAGCAGGCTTCCTCCGCCCCGCGCGCGAAACTCGCTCCAAGCCTGGTTGTAGTTCCCGTTTCCGGGCTTCAGGGCCTTGAGGTTGTCACTCCAGGCCCCCTTGGAGAACGGCTCGGTGAAAGGCTCCTTGAGAGACTTCCAGACATCGCCCTTGTCCAACTTGAACTGCTTTCCGGACAGTCGCCGAATGTTCTTGTTGGCCCGACTGATCTGGCGGGCGGTACGAGCACTGCCAGCTGTTCCCAGCCTGCCCAGCGCACCCTTGGCGAACTTTCCGGCAATCTTGGAGAAGCCCTTGCCGACCCCCATCATCAGGAACCCGAGGGCGGCCATGCCCAGGTCCATCCACTCCGCGTTTCCCTGCAGCACCTCGACGAAGGTCGCAATGAAGTTGATGAGGGTCGCGATCATCGCAATGGCGCCCAGGACGCCGGCCAGTGCTTGCCCGATCACCGGGATCCAGCCGACAACGAGGGACAAGATTCCGCAGACTGTGGCAACCCAGGATGTGATGTCCGCAATGTCCTTGACCAGTGTGTCCCAGAAACCATCCTTCAGGGAGTCATGGTTGATGATCGCGTCGACGGAGTCGGCGGCGCGCTTGGCCGCGTCATCGCGGATCTTCTTGGCCTCGCTGATTTTCGCGCGGGCAGCCTCGATCTCGTCCCTGGCAGCGTCCCGCCTCGCCTCGTAGTCCTTACGGTCCTTGGCTACGTCTTCTTTCTTACGCCCCTTGTCGGACAGGCCGTCCAGCGTTTTCTGCGCGGCTCCCTTGCGCTCCTCGGCATCCTGGGCATCCGTCAGGGCAGCGCCGGCGATCTCCTGGGCGCGGTTCAGATCCGAGGCGTAGTTCCGGGGACTGGCGTGCAGCTTGTCCTCGTAGCCACCGCCCACTTCGACGACCGCGGAGCCGATTGCTGTCGCCGCGGTGTCGTACCGCTTGAGGGCGGCCTCCAGTTTCTTGACGTTTCCTCTCGCCTTCTCGCGGAACTCCTTGCCCGCTTTGCTGTCCCAGGCGTCGACCTCGGCAACCGCCTTCAGATTTCTGATCTGACGCTCAAGCTCGTCCGCCGTCTTGCGCAGAGTCCTGCCCAACGACGCCAACCGGTCAGGGTCTCCGGGAATCGGATCGCTCTCCGCCACCGGATGCCAGTCGCGTGGCCTTCCTCCCACGGCCTACTTCCCCTTCTCCTTCGGGTCCTGAGAACCCCGGATGGCCTCTGCCAGCTGATGATCGATGTCTTCGTAAGCCTTCGCAGCCGCCTTCGCGATACTCGCCAGCGCGTCGACTTCCCCGGTCAGCTTCTCTCTGCTGATCTCCCAGTTGTCGGCGAAGTCCTTGAACTTGTCGGCGAGATGCTCATTGCCGAAGTCGTCGGAGTAGTCGTCGAGTTTCCCGATCCCGTCAAACGCCCCCTTGATGCTGCTCAGTCCCTTGCCCATGCTCTCGATCACGTCGAGATCAAGCCGTTGGTGATCGCCTTCGCCGGCCACAGCGCCCCCAAGATGTCGATCCACCGGCCTCATGGCCGATGACGCAGAACCGATGTGGTGTGTCAGGACGCGCGTCTTGTCGCACCCTTGGTGAGGTCCTCGATGGACTCGTCGTACCTGGCGCACGCCGTCGATCGCCGCCCGGCCTCCCCGTCCGCATGAGCAAAGAGCTTAGGGGTGGGCTACTGGGATGACCCACGCTCCGACGCCGGGACGGACGGCGGTCCTGACAGCCCGTACCGGTCTGCGAAGGGCTCAGGGGGCCATGAAGTGGAGGAACACCTCGGTGCCCTCCCGGAGGAGGAGGTGCGCGAGCGCACACTGACGGCGAGCGCGCCGCCGCCTGGCAACGAATCCCGGCCGCTCAACGGACTTTGAGCTTCACCCTCAAGGTGCGCCGGACCCCGTCGCCAGTGCGGACCCCGCGGCTGTCAGGACCGTTCGGGTCTGGAGTGCCACCTGGTGGTGGACGGGTGTCGGGCGCAGTCGCAGGGTCTTCTCGAAGTCCGTGCACCAGGTGGTGAAGAGGTCGTCCAGGTCGCGGTGCAGGTCCGGGGCGGCGGGGTGGTCCGCTGCCGTCAGCAGCCGCAGCAGGAGACCCGCGGCGCGCAGCGGCTGGCGCCGGGCCACGATGTCCAGGGCGCAGACCTGGGCCGTCGTCACCCCCCGTGGATCGTCGGCCGCCTGGCGGGCGAGGGGTTCCCAGGAGTCGGCGACCAGGTCGTAGAGGCCGCCGGCCATCCATTCCAGGACGCGGCGGGGCGGGCTGTCCTGCGCAGGCGGCAGGAAGGCGCGGGCCCTGTCGAGGACGGCGGTCACCTGACGTCCGCCGTGCCGTACCAGGCCGGCCAGGTCGCGCAGCGCGGCGGCGGCCTCCGGGTGCGGGGACAGGTCGGCGGCCAGGTCGCTCGCCCACATCGGCACTTCGACGATCGCGGTGACGCCGCCGTACCGCTGCGGGGCGCACCAGGTGGACAGGCCGATCTTCTCGGACCCGGCCGCCAGGCGGGCCGTGCTCTGCGGCGGCGGCAGTACGTAGATCCCGGGGCCGGGGTTCTCCCAGTACAGGGCGTCGAACGTGCCGCGCTGGACCGGGATGCCGAGTTCCGTGGCGGAGGTCCGGAAGGGGACGGCGAGTCCGGGGAGGGCGTCGGTCAGCTGGACCCAGCTGCCGCCCGCCTCGACGCCGTGCAGGGAGCACTGGAGGAACGGCCTCAGCTCGTCGATCACATCGAACAGTGCCTGGCTCTCGGGGAGCCCGCCCGACTCAAGCGGCGCCCACTCCGGCTGTTCCGCCGCGACCGGGCGGTAGGCGGTGCGGTAGTAGTCGTACACGGAGGGGGCGGGCCCCGCCGTGGCCTCCTCAAGCCCCTGGCTCAGCGCGGCGCCGTCCGGGTCGAGGCACAGGACGAAGTTCCAGGTGACGACGCCGGTGTCGGTCGCCGGGGACGGACGGTCGCCGCGTGCCACCCGCTCCGCCAGGGCGAGTGCGGTCGTGCCGCCGACCGGCTCGTCGGGGTGCGGCCGGGCGACCACCAGGACGTGGCGCGGCCCGTGCCCCACGGACAGCATCTCGATCGGGCGGCCCGCGCGGGACGTCCCGATCCGGCGCAGCCGAGCGGTTCCCGGGTATCGGGACACCAACTGCCGCGCCGAGTCGGTGACTTCTGCGACCGTGAGGTACCGGTCCATCATCCGCGTCTGGTCACGAGCCGCCGTTGCCACCGCTGTCGCCCGTGGTCTCCTTCTTGTCGAGCGGCCGTATCTCGATCTTGTTCGCCATGTCGTGTCCTCCTGTCACCGGCTGTGGTCCGCCGTGGTCGAGGTGCTCTTGTCAGAGTTGGCTCGTCCGACAACTCTTGTCAACGTCCGTTTGTGCGCGGGTAGTTGGGACTGATGAGATTGGCGCGAAGATGACGGTGCGCACCATGCGACGGCCTCGGATCAAGCCGGAACACCGGGCCTACCGGACCGTCGACGGCCATGTCCGGATCGGGAGCGTCGTCCACGGCATCGGCGCCGAGATCCTGGATCCCGACGGCTGGGTGTGGACGCTGGTCGAGGCCATGGACGGGACGCGGGACACCGCGGACGTCGTCGCCGAGGTGTCCCGCCGCCACCCGGAACTGCGGTTGCCGGAACCGGACGTCGTCCAGGCGATGACGGACCTGGCCATGGCCGGGCACGTGGAGGACGCCGGTGCCGCACCGCCCGCGGAGCTGTCCGCGCGGGAACGCGAACGCTACGGCAGGGGCATGGCTCTGCTGCGCTGGATGGACCGGCGGCCCAGGGAGAGCGCCTGGGAGCCGCAGCTCCGGCTGCGCCGGGCCCAGGTGCTGCTGGTCGGCGTCGGCGGCACCGGCGGAGCCGCCGCACGGGACCTGGTGGCCTCCGGGGTGGGGCGGCTGCACTGCGTCGAACCGGACGTCGTCGAACTGTCCAACCTCAACCGGCAGACCCTCTTCCGCGAGCGCGACCTCGGTACGCCCAAGATCGACGCAGCCCTGACGGCTCTGCGCGCCCTGAACTCGGACACGACGGTCACCGGCGAGCGCCGCGAGGTACGCGGCCCGGCGGACCTCGAAGACCTGCTGGCCGGTGCCGCCGGCGAGCAGGTCCACGGTTCGGCCGGAGGTCCGAGGTACGACGTCCTCCTCCTGGCCGCCGACCGGCCCGCGGTGATCCGCAGATGGGCCAACCAGGTCTGCCTGGCCACCGGCACGTCGTGGGCCGAAGCCGGTTACCGCGGTCCGCTGGTGAGCGTCGGGGTCTTCACGCCCGGCCGGGGCGCGTGCTGGGAGTGTCTGCGCAGCGCCGAGATCGAACGGCGCGACCTGCGGCTGGCGCCCGGCCAGGACGAGGAGGTCGCCTCGCCCCGCATGCCGTGGAATCCGGTCAACGCCGTGACCGCGGGCCTGTCCGGCAGCCTGCTGGCCCATGCCGCGCTCATGCTGCTGTGCGGGATCCCGCCGATCGAACCCGGATACCGGTCCGGCCTCAACCTCATGATGCCCGGCGACCCGGTCATGCAACGCTCGGAGCGCCGCCCCGACTGCCCCGCCTGTGGGACGACCGGGATCGCAGGGATCGCAGGGATCGCAGGGGTCGCAGGGGCTGCCGGGGCTGCCGGGGCTGCCGGGACCACAAGGGAAGCAGAGGCAGCCGCGGCAGCCGCGGCAGCCGCGGCAGCAGAGGCAGCCGGGGGCCTCCCGTGACGGACACCGCGGCGCGGGACCCGTTGCCGGTCGAGCCGTCGGCCCGTGTCCTGCTGCACGACCTGGGGATGCGGCAGGACCGGGACGAGTGGATCGTCGGCCGCATGGCCACCCGGACCTTCGTCGCCCTGCCGACCGTCGGCGCACGTGCGGTGGAACTGCTGGGCGAGGGGCTGACCGTGACCCGCACCGCGGAGATCCTGCGGGCCGAGACCGGTGCGGAACTCGACATCGCGGACTTCGTCAGGGACCTGGCCGCCCTGGGGTTCGTGGCAAGGATCGGGGACCGCCCGGTCCCGGACACCGACCCGCCGCGCGCGTCCCTTCCGCGGCTGCGTCCCCACCACGTCCGGTACGCCCTGCACCCGGCGCTGCCCGTCCTCGTCGGAGTACTGCTGCTGGCCGCCGGTGCCGTCCTGACCCGCCGCCCCGACCTGCTCCCCGGCTACCGCGACCTGCTGTGGAGCCCGCACGGCAGCCTGGTCCTGCTCACCGGGGCGGCCGCGGGCTGGACGCTGGTGCTGGCCCATGAACTGGCGCACCTGGTCACCGCCCGCGCAGCGGGTGTGCCGGGGAGGATACGGCTGGGCACCCGGCTCCAGTTCCTCGTCATGCAGACCGACATCAGCGGCATCGAGCTGGCACCCCGCCGGCACCGGCTGACGGCCTACCTGGTCGGCATCGCCCTCAACCTGTCCGTCGCGTCGGCCGTGGTCCTGGCCCTCGCCCGCACGGACACCGCGACGACGGCCCACCGGCTGCTGGCCGCGTTGCTGCTGCTGGCGCTGTTGCCGCTGCCCTTCCAGTTCATGGTGTTCACCCGCACCGACCTGTACTTCGTCCTCCAGGACCTCACGGGCTGCCGTGATCTGTACGGCGACGGACTCGCCTACGCCCGGTACGTGTTCCGGTGGAGGAGGCGGTGGAGGAGGCGGAGGCGAGGGCCGGGCGGCGGTGCCGCCGGTGACCCGAGCGCACGGCTGCCCGCGCACGAGCGCCGGGCCGTCCGCCTCTACAGCGTCGTCCTCGTGGCCGGGACGGTGGCCTGCCTGGCGTTCATGGCGGCCGTCACCCTGCCCGCCGACGTCACCCTGCTGCTCCGCGCGGTGCGCGGACTGGGACCGGGCCACGGCCTCGCGGGCAACGCCGACTCGGCGGCGGTACTGGTCGTCCTGGGCGGCGTCAACGTCCTGTGGCTGGTCACCTGGTGGCGCAACCACCGCGCGCGCCGTCCCGGACGGTCCCGAACGGGCTGACGGCAGCAGCCAGCCGTCGCCGAGGGCAGGGAGACGCCCGACGCCGAGGGCAGCAGCCAGCCGACGCCGAGGGCAGGGAGACGCCCGACGCCGACGGCAGCAGCCAGCCGACGCCGAGGGCAGGGAGACGCCCGACGCCGACGGCAGCAGCCAGCCGACGGCAGCAGCCAGCCGACGCCGGCAGCCAGCCGACGCCGACGCCGGCAGCCAGCCGACGCCGACGCCGGCAGCCAGCCGACCCCGACGGCAGCAGACCGCCGACATCCGGCCCGCCCCGCCCCCTACCCCGACTCCCGCACCCGCAGCTCCGCCCCCACCTTCAGCTGGTCGGCGGGCAGCGGGTCGCTGTCGGTCAGGAGGCGGGCCGCCTGTTCGACGGCGAGTGCGCCGAGGCGGCGGGTGTCCAGGGCCACCGTGGTCAGCGGGGGGTCGACGAGCGTACCCAGCTGCAGACCGTCGAAGCCGACCACCGCGAGGTCCCGGGGGACCTGCCGGCCCATCCGGCGCGCGGCGCGCAGCGCGCCTATGGCGATGATGTCGTTGAAGGTGAACACGGCGGTGAGGTCCGGGTGCCCGGCGAGGAGTTCCTGGAGCGCGCTCTCGCCGCCCTCGACGCTCTGGTCGGCGCGGGCCACGGCGCCCGAGTCCAGCCCGCACGCGGACATCGCGGCGTCGAACCACCTGTGCCGGATGCTCGGTTCGGACCGTTCGGCATGTTCGAGCATGCCGATGTGCCGGTGTCCCGCCGCGGTCAGATGGCTGATCGCCGCGTGCACGCCGCTCTCGCCGTCGATCCGGATCGAGCTGAACCGCTGGGTGCGGTGCTCGCGGTCGATGAGCACCACGGGGAGTCCCCGGGTCAGCCTGTCGATCTCGTCCTCGGGCAGGCTGAGGTAGCCCACGACGGCGTCGACCTGGGAGGCGATCACCTCCAGCGTGCCCCGCTCCTCCTCGGTCCGGTCGCCGGTGTCGTAGACGACGACATGCCAGCCGCGGTCCCGGGCCGCCTCCAGCGCGGCCGCGGCGACCTCGGTGAAGAACGGGTTGAGCAGGTCGGGGATCACCAGGCCGACACTTATGGTGTCCTGCCGGACGAGCCCCCGGGCGAACCGGGACGGGCGGTAGCCGAGCGCCAGGGCGGTGTCGAGGACACGCTGCTTGGTGGAGACGCCGATCTCGCCCTTGTCGTTGAGCGCCCGCGACACGGTCTGCCGGGACACGCCCGCGGCCTGGGCCACATCGTCGATCGTGACCCTACGGGGTCCGGTCCCCGACGACGCCATCACTCACCTCCGCGTAATTGCCGACGCGCCAGCGTCGCAGGGACACCGAGTATGCCCCGATGCGTAGAAACCTTGACACTCTGGCGTTCGGAAGCCCACACTCCCAATCACTTCCCGTTACCGCTCCCGTGAGCGCTCACGTTACCGCTCACGGAACCCAATTCCAACCAGAAGGCATCCGCCTCCAGGTGTCAACGTCGACCCGCCTGGGCCCGTAACCAGGCGTTCTCTGGAACGGAAGATATGAGAAGCACAGCCACGCGCACCCGCCTCGCCGCAGCAGCCGCGACCGCAGGCATCGTCGTACTCGCCGGGTGTTCCTCGTCCGGCTCGTCGGACAAGGCGTCCGCCGCCTCCTGCGAGCCCGCGAAGGGCAAGGTCACCCTCCAGTACTGGAACACCGTTCCGGGCATGGACCAGGTCGTCGACCTGTGGAACAAGCAGCATCCGAACGTCCAGGTCGAGACGAAGAACATCTCCAACGACCAGTACGGCACCCTCGGCAACGCCCTCAAGGCGAACAAGGCCCCGGACCTCGCCCAGGTCGGCTACGACGAACTCCCGAACCTGCGCACCCAGAGCGCCTTCGTGGACGCCTCCGCCTGCAAGGCGGCCACCGCGGCCGAGTCGAAGTTCGTGCCCTGGACCTGGTCGCAGACCAGCTTCGGCGGCACCGGCGTCTTCGCGATCCCGCAGGACACCGGCCCGATGGCGCTCTACGTCCGCAGCGACCTGTTCAAGAAGTACAACGTTGCCGTGCCCACCACCTGGGACGAGTACGCGACGGCCGCCGAGAAGCTGCACAAGGCGGACCCGTCCCTCGACATCACGTTCTTCGACCCGAACAACGCCGAGTGGTTCAACGGGCTCCTCTGGCAGAACGACGCCAAGATGTACGGCTACTCCGGCGACAAGTGGCAGGTCAGCGTCGACTCGGCGCAGAGCAAGCAGGTCGCCGACTACTGGCAGAAGCTGATCTCCGAGAAGGTCGTGCGCACCGACCTCGCCCACGGCTCGACCCAGATGTACGCGGCGTACCAGAAGGACCAGCTCGCCACCTACGTCGGCGCCGCCTGGGGCTACAGCATGTTCCGCGACAACCTGCCCAAGCAGGCCGGGAAGTGGACGATCGTCCCGATGCCGACGTGGGGTTCGAACGGCTCCTCCGGCGACTGGGGCGGCTCGACCGTCGCGTTCATGAAGGGCAGCAAGCACCTCTACGAGTCGGTCGAGTTCAACACCTGGCTGAACACCGACCCGGACGCCCTGGCGCTGGAGAACAAGCTCGGCGGTCTCTACCCGGCGGCCACCGCGGGGCTCGACCTGCCCGCGCTGAAGCAGGGCGTGCCGTACTACAACAACCAGAAGATCTTCGACGTCTTCGCGGACGCCTCCAAGAAGATCGACACCAGCTTCGCCTGGGGCCCCACGCAGAAGACCGTGAACCTGGCGCTCCAGGACGCGATGGCCAAGGCCGCGGCCGGCAGCGGGACCCTCGACGACGCGCTCGCGACCGCCCAGGCCGCCGCGCTGAAGTCGATGAAGGACCAGGCGATCCCGGCGACGGCGGGCAAGTGACCGCGGTATGACCGACCTCGCAACCCGCTCGGCCGGCGTGCGAACCACGCCCGGAGGCCGCCGCCGCCCGAACGGCGGCGGCCCCCGGGCGGCCACCGTCGCCGCCTTCGTGACCCCGTTCTTCCTGCCGTTCCTGCTCTTCTACCTGGTGCCGGTCGGCTACGCCCTCTGGCAGAGCTTCCGCGTCGTACGCCGCTCCGGCGGCCAGTACGGGACGTCGTACACGACGTTCGGCGGCTTCGAGCAGTACGGGCAGGTGCTCCAGAACCACGAGTTCTGGTCCAGCATCGGCCGCATAGGGCTGTTCGGCATCGTGCAGGTGCCGGTCATGCTGTTCGTGGCCCTGATCATCGCGCTGCTCCTCGACACGCCCCTGCTGCGGGCCAAGGGGTTCTTCCGCATCGTCGCGTTCATGCCGTACGCGGTACCCGGTGTGATCGCCGCGATCATGTGGTCGTACCTCTACTCGCCCCAGCTCAGCCCGGTCGTCGACCTGCTGAACGGCATCGGGCTGCACCCCGACTTCCTCGGCCCGGGTGCCGTCCTCTGGTCGGCCGCGAACGTCTCGACCTGGCTGTGGACCGGCTACAACATGCTGATCATGTTCTCGGCGCTGCAGTCGATCCCGCAGGAGCTCTACGAGGCCGCGAAGCTCGACGGCGCCTCCAACTGGACGATCGCCTGGCGGGTCAAGGTGCCGATCATCGCCCCGTCGATCGTGCTGACCACCGTCTTCTCGATCATCGGCACGCTGCAGCTGTACGCCGAGCCGGCCGTGCTGCGGCAGATCTCGTCGAACATCTCCAGCACGTTCACGCCGAACATGCTGGCCTACACGGTGGCCTCCGGGAACAACTACCAGCAGGCCGCGGCCATCTCGGTGGTCATCGCCGTCATCACCTTCGTCTTGAGCTTCGGGTTCATGCGACTGACCTCGAAGAAGGCCGGACTGTGAACAAACCGACCACCGACCGCGAGAGCCGGGTCAGCCGTACGGCCGCCATGGGGCTGATGCTGCTCCTGGCCGTCTACTTCCTGCTCCCGGTGTACTTCCTGGTCGTCGCGGCGACCAAGCCGCAGGGCGACCTCGCCGCCACCAACGGGCTGGCGTTCTCGCACTTCAACCTGTTCGACAACCTGCACACCCTGTTCACCCGCAGCGACGGCATCTTCGGCCGCTGGGCCCTCAACACCGTCCTGTACGCGGTGCTGGGCGCGGCCGTGGGCACCCTGATCTCCGCGCTGTGCGGCTACGCCCTCGCCAAGTTCCAGTTCCGCGGCCGGGAGTTCCTGTTCTCCGTCATCCTCGGCGGCGTCCTGGTGCCCACCACCGCGCTCGCCCTGCCGCTGTTCCTGCTGTTCTCGGCGACCGGGCTCGTCAACACCTACCTCGCGGTGTTCCTGCCCAGCATCGTCAGCCCGTTCGGCGTCTACCTCGCGCGGATCTTCGCCAACGCCTCCGTGCCGCAGGAGCTGATCGAGTCGGCGCGGCTGGACGGCGCCGGCGAGTTCCGGACCTTCTTCTCGGTGGCGTTCCGGCTGATGACCCCGGCCCTGGTCACCATCTTCCTGTTCCAGTTCGTGGCCATCTGGAACAACTTCTTCCTGCCGATGGTGATGCTGCAGAAGGAGTCCCTCTTCCCGATCACCCTCGGCCTGTACGAGTGGAACGGCCAGACCGCCCGCTCCCCGCTGCTGCAGGAGTCCATCATCACCGGCTCACTGGTGTCGATCCTGCCGGTGATCGTCGTCTTCATCCTCCTCCAGCGGTTCTGGCGCACCGGCCTCTCCGCCGGCTCGCTCAAGTGACCCCCCACGCACGGCCCCCCGCACGGCCCCACGCACAGAAGGTGTTCCCCACCATGCCCAACCCGGCTGTCTTCGTGCCCCACTTCCACTGGGACCGGGAGTGGTACGAGCCGTTCCAGGTGTTCCGGCACCGGCTCGTCACCGCCCTCGACACCGTGCTGGAGACGGCCGAGGCCGACCCGGACTTCCGGTTCACCGTCGACGGGCAGATGGCCGCCGTCGAGGACTACCTGGAGATGCGGCCCGAGAACCGCGAGCGGGTCGCGGCCCTGGTCCGGGAGGGCCGGCTGGCCGTCGGGCCGTGGCTGATCCTGCTCGACGAGTTCCTCTGCTCCGGCGAGACCATCGTCCGCAACCTCCAGATGGGCTGGGCGGCCGCCGAACGCCTCGGCGGGGCCATGCCGATCGGCTACCTGCCGGACATGTTCGGCCACGTCGCGCAGATGCCGCAGATCCTGGCCCGGGCCGGCATCGAGCACGCGGCGCTGTGGCGCGGGGTGCCCGGCACGGTCGACGGGCACGCCTTCCGCTGGCGCGCGCCCGACGGCTCCGAGGTGCGCACCGAGTTCCTCTTCGACGGCTACGACAACGGTCTCGACGTCCTGCTGGTACCGGACCGGATCCGGCACGCGCTCGGCGAGTACGCCGGGATGACGGCGGAGCGGTGGGGCGGCGACCCGGTCCTCGCCATGGCCGGCACCGACCACAACGCGCCCGACCCGCTCCTCGGGGAGTGGCTGCGGAAGGCCTCCGGCGAGGAGCGGCCGATCACCGTCGCCACCCTCGACGAGTACATCCTGGGGCACGCCCGGGACGAGGTGACCGCCGTCGTCACCGGTGAGCTGCGCAGTCACGTACGGGGC
The DNA here is from genome assembly GCF_042957285.1 of Streptomyces sp. NPDC008092. Taxonomy (NCBI): domain Bacteria; kingdom Bacillati; phylum Actinomycetota; class Actinomycetes; order Kitasatosporales; family Streptomycetaceae; genus Streptomyces; species Streptomyces sp. NPDC008092. The sequence goes on along the minus strand of NZ_JBIBHY010000011.1, from coordinate 370,817 downwards.
AACATCCTGCCGGGCGTGCTCTCCGTGCGGCTCGGGCTCAAGCAGCGGATGGCCGCCGCCGAGCGGACCGTCGACCACGCCGAGCGGATGAACGCCCTGTGGTCCGGCCGCGACGACTCCGCCTTCCTCGCCCTCGCCTGGCACAAGATCATCGAGTCCACCGCGCACGACTCCGTGGTCGGCTCCGGCACCGACGAGACCTGCGACCAGGTCGCGGCCCGCCTCGCCGAGGCCGCCCAGGCCGCCCGCGCCGTCCGGGACGCGGCCCTCGCCGAGCCCGCCGCCGGGGTGCCCGCCGACGCCTACCTGGTCGCCAACCCGCTGCCGGCGCCGCGGACCGCACTGGTCGAGGTCGACGTCGTCGCCGCCCCGGAAGGAAGCACGCTGGTCGCGACCACCGCCGACGGCACGACCCACCCCGTACAGCCGGTCTCCCAGGCCCCCACCGTCCTCAGCGACGAGCGGCTCGACGCCTCCCAGCTGGAGCGGGTGCTGCGCCGCATCCACCGCCGCGAGCTGTTCGGCCTGTTGATCAACGGCTACGAACTCACCCCGCACTCCCTGGTCTTCCACCTCGCCGAGGTCCCGGACGGCCCCTTCGACCTGATGACCCTGCGCGGCGAGGTCGCCGCCGCGGCCGCCGCGCACCCGGGGGAGTGGCGGGTGCGGACCCTCGCCCAGGCCCGGGCCACCGCGCTGGTGGCCGTACCCGTCCCCGCCGCCGGACTCGCCGCCTTCCGGGTCGGGGCGGCCGGCCTGCCCGCCGCCCCGGCGATGCAGGGCGCGACGGCGACGGCGGACCGCCTCTCCAACGGCCTGGTCGAGGTCGCCGTCACCGCCGACGGCACCCTGGACGTGACCGGCGTCGACGGCACCGTCCTGTCCGGCGTCGGCCGCCTGGTGGACGGCGGCGACCGCGGCGACAGCTACAACTACGCCCCGCCGGGCCATGACGTCCTGGTGTCCGAGCCGACCGGTGTCGCGGTCGAACTCCTCGAAAGCGGCCCGCTGCGGGCCCGGTTGCGCGTCACCCGCGTCTACGAGTGGCCGGAGGCGCTCGCCGACGGCGACCGGGACCGGCGCGGCGGCCGTACCGTCCCGACCCCCGTGGACATGCTGGTGGAGGTCCGTGCGGGCGAGCCCTTCGTCCGGATCTCCACCACGTTCCTGAACCGGTCCGCCGACCACCGGCTGCGCCTGCACGTCCCGCTGCCCCTGCCCGTCACCTCGTCCGCGTCCGCCGGGCAGTTCGCCGTCACCGAGCGCGGCCTGACCGCCGAGGGCGGCTGGGGCGAGTACCCGCTCCCGACCTTCCCCGCGAGCACCTTCGTGTCGGCGGGCCCGGCCACCGTCCTGCTCGACCACTCCGCCGAGTACGAACTCGTCGACGACGGCTCCGCCCTCGCCCTCACCCTGCTGCGCGCCATCGGCTCCATCAGCGTCAACATCCACCCCCTGCGCGACGAGCCCGCCGCGAGCGAGATCCCGGCGCCCGGCGCCCAGGACCTCGGCATGCGCGTCGAGAACCGGTTCGCCGTGCTGCCCTGGGCGTCCGGCTGGCAGGGCGCCAACGCGGTCGCCCTCGCCGACGAGTTCCGCGGCGACGCCCTCGTCACCCGCGGCACGGCGCCCGCCGGCGGCCCGCTGCCCGCGGACGCGGCCGGCGTGCAGGTCGAGGGCCGGGACGTGCACGTGTCCGGCATCCGCCGGATCACCGACGCGGAACACGGGCCCGGCACCGAACTCCGGCTGGTGGCGATGCGGGACACCGCGACGGCCGTCCGCGTGACCGGCGCCTTCACCGAGGCCACCACGGTCGACCTGCTCGGCCGGCCGATCGGCGCCGAACCGGTGCGCGACGGGCTCGAACTCGACCTCGGTCCCTGGGAGATCCGCACGGTGGTGCTCCGCGGGTAGGCCGCGATCCGCTGTCTGCGGCGCCGTCGTGGCTGGTCGCGCAGTTCCCCGCGCCCCTTCGGGGCGCTGCCACCCCCCCGTCTTGAAGAAAGTTGTGACGCCTTGTCCTCCGAGCCCACCGCGTACGTATCGGACCCCACTCCCTGGCACGGCGCCCTGCGCCCGGCCCGCTCCTGGCTGCACTCCGACGCCCCGTCCCTGTCGCTGAACGGCGACTGGCGCTTCCGGCTGTCGCCCACGGCGGCCGTGGTGCCGGACTTCGCCGCAGAGGACTTCGACGACCGGGTCTGGGACAGCATGCCGGTGCCCGCGCACTGGGTGCTGGAGGGCGACGGCGCCCACGGCCGGCCGGCGTACACGAACATCCAGTTCCCGTTCCCGATCGACCCGCCGCACGTCCCCGACGAGAACCCCACCGGCGACTACCGCCGCCACTTCGAGCTGCCCGCCGGCTGGCCGGACGCCGAACGCGTGCTGCTCCGGTTCGACGGCGTGGAGTCGCTGTTCAAGGTCTGGGTCAACGGCGTCGAGATCGGCAGCGCGAGCGGCAGCCGGCTGGCCCACGAGTTCGACGTGACCTCTGCCGTGCGCCCCGGCGACAACGTCGTCGCCGTCCGCGTGCACCAGTGGTCGGCCGCCAGCTACCTGGAGGACCAGGACCAGTGGTGGCTGCCCGGCATCTTCCGGGACGTCACCCTGCTCGCCCGCCCGGCCGGGGGCATCGAGGACGTCTGGCTGCGCACCGGGTACGACAACGGGCGCGGGCGCGTCGAGACGGAGCTCACCGCCGATCCGGCCGCGTTCCCGGTCACCCTGCGCATCCCCGAACTGGGCGTGGAACAGGTCTGGGAGACGGCGGCCGACGTGGCGCCCGTCGACGTCCCGGAGGTGGCGCCGTGGTCGGCCGAGCTGCCCCGGCTCTACGAGGTGACCGTGTCCTCGGCCGCGGAGAGCATCGCCCTGCGGGCCGGGTTCCGCACCATCGAGATCCGCGGCGACCAGTTCCTGGTCAACGGCCACAAGGTCGTCTTCCACGGCATGAACCGGCACGAGGCCCACCCCGAGCGCGGCCGGGTCTTCGACGAGGCGCACGCCCGCGCGGACCTGGCCCGGATGAAGCGGTTCAACGTGAACGCCATCCGCACCAGCCACTACCCGCCGCACCCCCGGCTGCTCGACCTCGCCGACGAACTCGGCTTCTGGGTCGTCCTGGAGTGCGACCTGGAGACGCACGGCTTCGACAAGGTCGGCTGGACCGGCAACCCGACCGACGACCCGGCCTGGCGCGCGGCCTGCCTGGACCGCATCGAGCGCACCGTCGAACGGGACAAGAACCACCCCGGCGTCGTGATGTGGTCGCTCGGCAACGAGGCCGGCACCGGAGCCAACCTCGCCGCCATGTCCGCCTGGGTGCACGCCCGCGACCCCGAGCGCCCCGTCCACTACGAGGGCGACTACACCGGCGACTACACCGACGTCTACTCCCGGATGTACGCGACGGTGCCGGAGACCGAGCAGATCGGCACCGACGGCTCCACCGCGCCGCTGCTCGGCTGCACCCCCGCCCAGGGCGCCCGGCAGCGCACCAAGCCGTTCCTGCTCTGCGAGTACGCCCACGCCATGGGCAACGGCCCGGGCGCCCTCGACCAGTACGAGGAACTGGTCCACCGCCACCCGCGGCTGCACGGCGGCTTCGTCTGGGAGTGGCGCGACCACGGCATCCTCGCCACCGCCCCCGACGGGACCCCGTACTACGCCTACGGCGGCGACTTCGGGGAGGTCGTGCACGACGGCAACTTCGTGATGGACGGGATGGTGCTCAGCGACGACGTGCCGACGCCCGGCCTGCACGAGTTCAAGGCGGTCGTCCAGCCGGTGCGGTTCGCCTTCGACGGCGACAAGCTCGACATCACCAACCTGCGGCACTCGGCCGACACCTCCGACCTGCGGTTCCGCTGGCGCGTCGAGTTCGACGGCATCCCCGTGGAAGCGGGGGAGCTGGAGACACCCCTGCTCGCGGCGGGCGAGTCGGGACGGGTGCCGCTGCCCGCGACCGCGGTGGCCGCGGACGCCGAGACCTGGCTGACCGTCGAGGCGGTGCTGGCGACGGAGACCGCCTGGGCCCCCGCGGGCCACGAGGTCGCCACCGCCCAGCTGGACCGCTCGGTACGGCGGCCGGTGCCCGCCGTCCGCCCCCGGTCCGGCTGGCGGCCCGGCGAGGGGACCCGCACGCTCGGCATCGCCGAGTTCACCGGCGGATCCCTCACCCGGCTCGCCGGGCGGCCCGTGACCGGGCCGCGGCTGGAACTGTTCCGCGCCCCGACCGACAACGACGAGGGCACCGCCGACCGGCTGGAGGGCAGCGACGCCAGCGCCGAAGGGGTCTCCAGCGCCGAACTGTGGCGCCGGGACGGACTCGACCGGCTCGTCGCCCGCCGGATCGGCGTGGAGCAGACCACGGACGCCCTGCGCACCGTCGACCGGGTCTCCGCCGCGGACTCCGCGCTCTCCGTGATGGTGGAGTCGGTCTGGTCGGTCGAGGACGGCGGACTGGAACTGCGCGTGGAGATCGAGCCCGCGCGCGGCTGGGCCACGGTGTGGCCGCGGATCGGGGTGCACTTCGAACTCCCCGACGGCACCGCCCCCGTGGACGGCGCCGAGTGGTTCGGCCTCGGCCCGCTGGAGTCCTACCCCGACAGCCTCCGCGCGGCCCGCACCGGCCGGTTCTCGGCAGGCGTCCGGGACCTCTCGGTGGACTACGCGCGCCCCCAGGAGACCGGCCACCGCTCCCGACTCCGCCGGCTCACGCTGACCAGCGGCGGCACCGAGGTGCTCCACGTCGACGCCCTCCCCGACACCCGCGGTCGGCGCCCCGGCTTCACCCTCGCCCGCCACACCCCGCAGCAACTCGCCCGGGCCGCCCACCCCTTCGAACTCCCGGAGTCCGCCACCAGCCACCTCATCGTCGACGCGGCCCAGCACGGCCTCGGCTCCCGCGCCTGCGGGCCGGACGTGTGGCCGGAGTTCGCCCTGCGCCCCGAGGCCCGCACGATCAGGCTCCGCTTCACCACGGGGGCCTGAGCCACCGGACCCGACAGCTCTTTCACAGTCCGTACCCACGCCGTCCACGGCCGGGAGGTGGACGGTCACCGGCCATGAAGTTATCCACCGGTACCCCACGGATCCTGGTCGTGGACGACGAGAAGGACCTGACCGACCTGCTGGTGACCGTGCTGCGGGCCGAGGGCTGGCGGACCGAGCCGGCGCCGGACGGCGCGACGGCGGTGCGGGCGGCCCGCGGCTTCCGGCCCGACGCGGTCGTCCTGGACCGCGGACTGCCCGACCTGGAGGGCCTGGAGGTGCTGCGGCGCCTCCGGGCCTACCGCCCGGACCTCCCCGTGCTGTTCCTGACCGCCCGGGAGAGCGTCGAGGACCGGGTCGCCGGCCTGTGCGCGGGCGCCGACGACTACGTGCCCAAGCCGTTCGACCTCGACGAGGTCGTGGTCCGGCTGCGCGCCCTGCTGCGCCGCTGCGACGCGTTGCGGCCGGACGCCTCGCTGCTCGTCGTCGACGACCTGACCCTCGACGAGGAGACCCGGCAGGTGCACCGGGCCGGCACCCCGGTCCGGCTCACCGCCCGCGAGTTCGAGCTGCTGCGCTACCTGATGCGGCACACCGGCCGGGTCCTCGGCCGGGCCGAACTCCTCGACAACGTCTGGGCCGGCGAGGCCGACCGCCACCTGAGCATCGTCGAGAGCTACGTCAGCTACCTGCGCCGCAAGATCGAGCGCGACCGTTCCGTCCTCATCCACACCGTGCGTGGCGTCGGCTACCTGATGAAGCCCGCCGAAGCGAAGCGATGAGACGCGGCCCGCGCCGCCCGCGGAGCCTGCGCTCCCGGATGATCCTCTCCAGCAGCCTGCTGCTGGCCGCGCTCTCCGTCGTGATCATCGCCATCACCGGGCTGACCATGCGGACCTACCTGATGACCGGACTGGACCAGCGCCTCGACGCCCTCGCCGAGCACTCGTCGGCCGCCCGCGGCCAGATCGGCGCCCCGACCAGCGGACTGCCCTACCTCAGGGCGTTCGGGGTCCCGGCGGGCACCATCGGCGTCTCCGTGGCCGGCCGGCACGGCTCGGGCACCGTCCGGCACGCGGCGGTCGTGACCCGCTCCGGCGAGCTGACCGCCCCGACCGCGGGGCAGCGGCGGCTCCTCGCCACCGTCGAGGCCGACGGCCATCACCACACCCTGGACCTGCCCGGCCGCGGCACCTACCGGGTCAAGGCCGTCCGCGCCGACACCCGGAACACCGAGATCACCGTCGTCACCGCGCTGTCGGTCCGGCCGGTGGACCGGATGCTCGGCCGGCTGCTGGCCGTCGAGTCGGCGATCGCGGCCGCCGCCCTCGCCGTCGCCGCGCTGATCGCCGCCACCGTGATCGGCCGTCAGCTACGGCCCCTGCAGCGCGTCGCCGCCACCGCCACCCGCATCTCCCGCGAACCCCTCGGACACGGCGCGGTCCGCGCCCTGGAACGGGTGCCGGACGCCGACCCCGCCACCGAGACCGGCCGGCTCGCCGAGGCCGTCAACCGGCTCCTCGGCCACGTCGAGAACGCCCTCGCCGACCGCTACGCCACCGAACTGCGCATGCGGGACTTCCTCGCCGACGCCGGCCACGAGCTGCGCACCCCGCTCGCCTCCGTCGCGGGACACCTCCAGCTGGTGCGGCGGGCCCCGAAGCAGGCGGCCCCGCAGGCCGAGTACGCGCTGGGCCGCATGGAGTCCGGCATCGGGCGGATGCGCACCCTCGTCGAGGACCTGCTGCTCCTCGCCCGCCTGGACACCGGCCGCCCGCTGGCCCGCGAGGAGGTCGGGCTCGGTCCGCTGCTCGCCGAGGCGGTGGCCGACGCCCGTGCGGCCGGACCCGGCCACCGCTGGGAGTTCCTGATGCCGGGCAACCTGGTGCTGGTCGAGGGCGACCCGGACCGCCTCCACCAGGTCGTCGCCAACCTCCTCGCCAACGCCCGCACCCACACCCCGCCCGGTACCAAGGTCACCGTCACCGTCCGGACCACCGACGACCAGGCGCTGATCCGGGTCGCCGACGACGGGCCCGGCATCCCGCCCGACCTGCTGCCCCGCATCTTCGAACGCTTCGCCCGCGGCGACGCCTCCCGCTCCCGCGCCACCGGCAGCAGCGGCCTCGGCCTCGCCATCGTCGCCGCCGTCTCCGCCGCCCACGGCGGCTCCGCCGAGGCCAGCAGCGAACCGGGCCGCACGGTCTTCACGGTACGGCTGCCGAGGTGCCCGGCGTACGCCGGTGAGGTGAACCCGCCGCGGAAACCCATTGGACGCGAACTCCCTTACGGATGAGGCTGGTTGGCTGTACCGGCAGCGGAGAGCGGCAAGGAGACGGGACATGTCGAGGATCTGGCTCATCACCGGCGCGAGCAGCGGCTTCGGCCGGGCGCTCGCCGAGGCCGCGCTCGCCGCGGGCGACACCGTGGTCGGGGCGGCCCGGCGCCCCGAGGCACTGGCGGAGCTGGCCGCCGCCCACCCCGGCCGGGTGGACCCGGTCCGCCTGGACGTCACGGACACGGCGGCGATCGGGCCGGCCGTGCAGGACGTGATCGCCCGCCACGGCCGGATCGACGTCCTGGTCAACAACGCGGGCCGCACGCACGTCGGCGCCTTCGAGGAGACCACCGACGCCGAACTGCGCGACCTCTTCGACCTGCACGTGTTCGGCCCGGCCGCGCTGGTCCGGGCGGTGCTGCCGCACCTGCGCGCGCGGCGCTCGGGAGCCGTCGTCCAGATGAGCAGCATGGGCGGGCAGATGTCCTTCGCCGGCTTCTCCGCCTACAGCGGCACCAAGTTCGCGCTGGAGGGCATGTCCGAGGGGCTCGCCGACGAGGTGAAGGAGTTCGGGATCAAGGTGCTGATCGTGGAGCCGGGCGCCTTCCGCACCGCGCTCTTCGACACGAGCCGGGCCGGGGCCAGCTCCGACACCGGCGTCTACGCCAAGGTCGCCGAGACCCGCGGCTTCGTCGAGGGCGGCGACGGCAGCCAGCCCGGCGACCCGGCCAAGGCGGCCGCCCTGATCCTGGCCGCCCTGGACGCCGAGGAGACCCCGCTGCACCTCCCCCTGGGCGACGACGCGGTGACCGCCGTACTGACCCAACTGGACGTCGTACGCTCCGACATCGCCGCCTGGGAGAAGCGCACGCGGGCCACGGACTTCGACTAGGCGCTCCGCGGGGTGCGCCGTCGTCCGTCCGCGGGCGCGCGGGGGCCGGCCGCGCAGTTCCCCGCGCCCCTGAAAAACAGGGGGCTGCACGAGCCCCTTCAGGGGCGCGGGGAACTGCGCGAGCAACCCCCACGCAGCCGCAGACGGACGACGGCGCATCGCGGCCCCTACGGCTCGCCCACGACCGCCGGCTCCGTCACCCACCCCGCCGCCAGCACCAGCCGCGTCTCCCGGTGCACGGCGAGAAAGCCGAACGGCCGGTCGAAGGCGGCCCGCACCACCGTCGACTCGTGCCGGTACCGCGGCGGCTCGCCGCCCGGCGCCGCCACCACGGCGGTGACCGCGGCGGCCCGGAAGCCCAGCGGCCCGAACTCCGCGACCGCGGACTGCCCGGCCGCCCCGATGGCCAGTGGCGCGGCGCAGATCCCGGGGAAGTGCCCCTCGCGGGCGTCCGCGGCCGTGGTGAGTCCGAACAGCCCGTGGAGCTGGAGCAGATCGTGGTTGGCGCGGACCGTGAAGCCCGGGGTGGTCACATCGAGCCGGACCGGGTCCGGCTCGACCGACGGCTGCCGCTCCACGACCACACCCGGCCCGGCGGGCCCGTAGGGGAGCTGTCCGCCGGTCGTCACCGGCAGGGCCCGCTCCAGGACGCCGATGCCGGTGTGCAGCACCTGCCCCGGAGCCATCCCCTCCGCGCCGAGCACCAGATGCACGTCGAGACCGTTGTCGCCGAGGATCTTCACCGTGGTGACGGTCCCGTCCGGCCCGGCGGCCACCCCGATCCGGTCCGGCCGGACACTGCTGCGGTGCAGTCCGGCCAGGTCCCGCCCCTGCCAGGGCCCGGCGCCGGGCCGCAGCACCGTCTCCCGGAACGGGTGCTGCCAGTCCGTGCGCAGCGCCAGCGCGGTCGCCAGCACCATCCGGGCGCCCTCGGCCAACTGGACCGGCAGCCGCTCGACCAGCCCCTCCGTGCGCTTCGCCGCCCACGCGTCCAGCGCCTCCCGGGAGGCCGCGGGATCGGCGCCGAGCACCCCGTGCGCGTCGGCCGGCAGCCCCGCCGCCCACGGCCCGCGCAGCTCCAGCGCCCCGTCGGTCCACAGCCCCAGAGCCGCGCCGACGCCCGGCATCGAGTCGAGCCCCGTGAGTAACTCCCGTGCACCGGCGGCAGCTTGATCGGCTTGCCTGCCCACGGCCCGGGTCAGCTCGTCCCGGGCCGGGCCGGCGGCACCGTCGGCGAGGAGGGCCAGCAGCGGCCAGACACCGGCGGCCGAGAAGACCGTGCCCTGTCTGGTCTGCCGCGCCCAGCGTGCGGTGAGCGCGTTGACGGCGCCGACGGTCTCGTTCATTCGTCGTCCTCCCAGGGGTACTCGGGCAGGGGCAGGGGATCCGTGACCCAGCCCGCCGCAAGGACGAGCCGGGAGTGCCGGTGCAGGGCGAGGAAGCCGAAGGGGCGGTGGTCCGCCAGGAGGCCCGGCGCGCGGTCGGCGCTATCACCGCGCACGGCCGCCTTCCCCACCCTCATTCCGCCCCCGTTCACGGCGCGCTTACGATGCGCGCAGTCGTACGTCAGTTCAGTCGTCCGTTTCCGCGCGGCCCGACGCCCCCTCAGGAGCACGGTACCGGTGTCCATACCTCCGCCCCCCGGCCCCCACCAGCCACAAGGGCCCTACCCACCGCCCCAGTCGGGCCTGCCGCAGTACCCGCAGGCGGCGTACGGGCAGCAGCCGCCGTACCCGGGGGCGTACCAGCCCTGGGGGCAGGGCTACGGCTCCTACGTCCCGCAGCCGCCCGTCAACGGGCTCGCCATCGCCTCCCTCGTGCTCGGGCTGCTGTGCTGCCTGCCGGGGGTGGGGCTGGTGCTGGGGCTGGTCGGGCTGGGGCAGATCCGCAGGCGCGGGGAGCGCGGCAGGGCGATGGCGGTGACCGGGTCGGTGCTCTCCGGACTCGGGCTGGCGCTGTGGGTGCTGGTGCTGGCCACCGGCGGGGCGGCGGATTTCTGGGAGGGCGTCAAGGAGGGCGCGAGCGGCAGCTCCAGCCTCTCCCTCGCCACCGGCGACTGCTTCGACACCCCCGACGGCACGCTCACCGGCGACCTGGTCTCCGACGTCGACGTCGTGGACTGCGCGAAGGCGCACGACGGCGAGGTCTTCGCCACCTACAGGCTCAAGGGCTCGGACTACCCCGGCGACGACAGCGTCGGCGACTCCGCCGACCGGCGCTGCTACGCCCTGGAGGACGGCTACGCGATGGACGGCTGGGCGGTCCCCGGCGACGTCGACGTGTACTACTTCACGCCCAGCGAGGACAGTTGGGGGTACGGCGACCGGGAGGTGGCCTGCGTCTTCGGCAGCACGACCGAGGGCAAAACCCTGACCGGCTCGCTGCGCAACGACGAGAGCGTGCTGGACGCCGACCAGATCGCCTACCTCGGTGCCGCGCACGTCCTCAACACCGCCCTCGGCACCGTCCCCGAGGCCGAGTACGTCGAGGACGACCTGCCCGGCTACCGGCAGTGGGCGGACCGGGTGACCACGGCCCTCGGCAAGCAGACCGCGCTGCTGCGCGCGCACGACTGGGCCCCGGACGCGAAGCAGCCGGTGCACGACCTGGTCGCGGACCTCGACCGGGCGAAGGCGGAGTGGGCGAAGGCCGCGCAGGCCACGGACGCGGACACGTACTACGCCCATTACGACAAGGGTTCGGCACTGCTCGACCCGAAGCGGGCCGTCACCGCCCGCAAGGCTCTGGGCCTCGCCACGACCCCGCCCTCGTACGACGACGGGGGCGGCGGCTCCGGCAGCGGAGGAAGTGGCTCCGGCGTGGAGGTGTGATCGCGGCTATAGCGGGGAGAAAGTGCCTGCGTAAAGCATCCCCGGGCCACATGTCATCACATCGAGTGATTCTCTGGCCTTTGCTTGCACGGCTCAACCCACGGTTGCCACGCTGTTGCTGTCTGTACAACCTGATGGGAGCGGCCAGTGACTTTCGGTGAGCAGCCGGCGTATCTGCGTGTCGCGGGTGATCTCCGCAAGAAGATCGTCGACGGTTCGCTGCCGCCCCACACCCGGCTGCCCTCGCAGGCCCGCATCCGCGAGGAGTACGGCGTCTCGGACACGGTGGCCCTGGAGGCCCGCAAGGTGCTGATGGCCGAGGGGCTGGTCGAGGGCCGGTCCGGCTCCGGGACCTATGTGCGCGAGCGGCCCGTGCCCCGGCGGGTGGCCCGCTCCGGGTACCGCCCGGCCGGCGGCGCCACCCCGTTCCGGCAGGAGCAGTCCGACGCGGCGGCGCGCGGCACCTGGGAGTCCAGCAGCGAGCAGACCGGGGCGGGCGCCGCGATCGCCGACCGGCTCGGCATCCACGTCGGCGACCGTGTGATGTGCACCCGGTACCTGTTCCGGGACGCGGGCGAGCCGATGATGCTCTCCACCTCCTGGGAGCCCCTGGCCGTCACCGGCCGCACCCCCGTGATGCTGCCCGAGGAGGGCCCGCTCGGCGGGATGGGCGTGGTCGAGCGGATGCGCGCCATCGACGTCGTCGTGGACAACGTGACGGAGGAGGTCGGCGCCCGCCCCGGCCTCGCCGAGGAACTGCTCACCCTGGGCGGGGTCCCCGGCCATGTCGTCCTGGTGATCCAGCGGACGTACTACGCCTCCGGCCGCCCGGTGGAGACCGCCGACGTCGTCATCCCGGCCGACCGCTACCGGGCCTCCTACCATCTGCCGGTGCGGTAGCGGGCGTACCACCTCTTCGTGAAGTAGCGCACACCCTTGCGATGGTTGACGCCTTCACGATCTGGGTCCGGACCCGGGCCCGCCGTTGGGATCCGGCCGTTCTCCCAGGTGGCCCGGCTGCCCTCGCCATGCCCGCGACCCGAAGTGCGGGGCGCGCGAACGGCGCATTCGTTGTCGTGCGCCCCCACCGTTCTGGCTGGTTGCGTACCTCTTTGTGAAAAGGCGTATTCGCTGCGTAAAGGTTAGGCGTACGCTCGGGCATATGCGGAGTGCGGTTTCCTTAGCGGGGCGGGGATGGACGGGAGCCGGGAGATGCGGAGGGGCGCGATGACGGAAGGCACGGTCTCTCTCCCCTGGCTCGTCATACGGCAGGACGACAACGGCAATCGCTACCGCGTCGGCCGGTACGCGACCCGGGCCGAGGCGCAGAAGATCGCCGACAGTCTCGACGACCGCGGGCACAAGCAGCTCTACTGGGTCGAGCGCATCGGCCACAGCAACGGCAACGGGGACGGCGGCACCCGTAACTGAGCCTCCCGTAGGCTCCGGCCCATGAGCGAACGGATCGTGGTGGTCGGAGCCGCCCTGCTCGACGCGGGCCGCCTCCTCGCGGCCCGCCGCAGCGCACCCCCGGAGCTGGCCGGCCGCTGGGAGCTGCCCGGCGGCAAGGTCGAGCCGGGCGAGACCCCCGAGCACGCCCTCGTCCGCGAGCTGCACGAGGAGTTGGGCGTCGAGGCGGAGACGCTGACACGGGTGCCGGGGGAGTGGCCGCTGCGCGAGCCGTACGTCCTCCAGGTGTGGACCGCCCGCCTCCACCCCGGCTCCCCCCGGCCCAAGCCCCTTCAGGACCACGACGGGCTGAGATGGCTGGCGCCGGAGGAGATCTGGGACGTGAACTGGCTGGACCAGGACGTGCCCGCGGTGCGTGAGGCGGCCGCGATGGCAGGTTGGAGGGGGCAGGGGCGAAGCCCCGCCTCCTCCAGGGGCGCGGGGAACTGCGCGACAAGCCCCCATGACGCCGCACCCGCCCGACAACCGCACCCCCCGAGCTCCTAGGCGCACGGCCCCCCCCGGCGTAAGCCGTTCGCACCACAGTGCGCCCTCTGCCGCGGTACTGCCCCCCGGTAATCGGGTATGTGCCCATTAACCCCACGAAACCGGACAGTGCCGGACTCGCAGCCAGGGGAAGCGACTGGGAAGTGATCGGTGTGATCGACACCGAAGGTGACACCGTCGAGTGGACCTTTCCCGCGGAACCGGGCGCCGTGCGCACCGCCCGGACCGCGGTCCGAGACCAATTGCGCGGCTGGGGCCTGGACGGCCTCGCCGACCTCGCCGCCCTGCTGGTCAGCGAGTTGGTCACCAACTCGCTGCGGCATGCCACCGGCCCCATCGGCGTACGCCTCGTCCGCCCCCCGGAACCCCGCGACACCCTGCGCGTCGAGGTCTCCGACCCGCTCCCGGACCCGCCGCGCGAGCGCGCCGCCAGCCCCGACGACGAGAGCGGCCGCGGCCTCCAGCTGGTCGCGGGCTCCTCGCGCAGCTGGGGCACCCGTCCGGGAGACAACGGCAAGACGGTCTGGTTCGAGCTCGCCGTACCAGGGTGAACGGGGTGAACGGGGTGTACACGCAGTGCTACGGCGTCCACCCGCGGGAGTGGCCGATCAACACGTGCCGGAGTACGTGATTCGACGGCGTGTTCCCTGGTTAGAAGACTGGAAGTGTTGTCACGGTCCGGTCCGGAAATCGTCGGGACCGTGCTGTGATCGTGAACACCGTGTCAGGCGGCGCCGTAGTGCTGGATACTGCGGGCAGCCGCACCCGGTGACCGGTGCCGGACGCGGTGAGCTGGAGGGGACGGTTCGCGTGAGCGAGATACCAGCTAAGGCCACGGAGTCCGAGGACCCGTCGGACGGCGCGAGGGCGGGGACCGCGGTGACAGCCGCGGCCCCTGGCGACGCCATGTGGCAGAGCAGCCCGCCCGGCTCGATCTACGACTACATCAAGGTCGCCTCGTTCTCCATCGGCGCCGGCGGCCTGGTGGACCAGTGGAGCCTGCGCGCCGAGCAGATCTTCGGCATCCCCGCCGAGCGCGCCGTCGGCATGGACCCCATCGAGGCGTTCGTCGACCCGGACCTGCGCGAGCGCGGCCAGCGGAAGATGGCCGAGATCCTGGACGGGCGGGAGTGGACCGGCGTGGTCCCGTTCCGGATGCCCGGCGCGGCGGACGGCGAGCGCGGCGAGGAGGGCATCGCCGAGGTCTACGTCATGCCCACCCGCACCGCCGAGGGCGAGAACGCGGCCGTGTGCATCGTGGTCGACGTCCGCACCCTGCGCAGCATCGAGACCGACCTCGCGGCCTCGCAGTCGATATTCGGTCAATCTCCGTTCGGCTTCCTGCTGATCGACACCGACCTGCGGATCCGCCGCGCCAACGTGCGGTTCTCCTCCATCTTCGGCGGCAGCCCCGACGACCACCGCGGCAAGGGCGTCCACGACTACCTCCCGCGCTCCGAGGCCGAGCGGGTGGCGGCCACCCTGCGCCGGGTCCTGGAGACCGGCAACTCCATCACCGACATGCACGTCACGGGCTTCGTGCCGGGCTCCGAGGAACGCCGGCACTGGTCCATCAACCTCTACCGGGTGCACAGCGGCACCGGCCGCCCCATCGGCATCGCCTGGCTCGGCCTGGACATCACCGCCCGCCGCGCCGCCGCCCGCGAGGCCGCCGCCGCCCGGCGCAACCTCGCCCTCCTCAACGAGGCCGGTGCCCGCATCGGCAACTCCCTCGACCTGGAGACCACCGCCCGCGAACTCCTCGACGTGGTCGTCCCCGGCTTCTGCGACCTCGCCACCGTCGACCTCTACCAGGGGCTGCTGGCCGGCGACGAGACCCCGCCCGGACTCGCCGACGGCAGCGCCGAACTGCGCCGGGTCGCCTTCGCCAGCGCGGTCTCCGACGCCCCCTTCGTGGGCGGCGGCGTGCCGGTGGCGGTCGGCGCGGTCCACCACTACCCCTTCAACTCCCCGTGCGCGGACGCCCTGCGCACCGCACGCCCGCAGCACGTGCCGGCGGCGGAGGGCGGCCTCGTCCAGTCCACGCTGGCCGTGCCGATGGTCGCCCACGACACGGTCGTCGGCCTCGCCCAGTTCGCCCGCACCAAGGGCAGCGAGCCGTTCGGCGACCGTGACCGGGACCTCGCCGTGGAGCTGGCCGCCCGCGCCGCCGTCTGCATCGACAACGCCCGCCTCTACCGGCGCGAGCACGAACGCGCGTTGATACTGCAGCGGTCCCTGCTCCCGCCCGGCGACCCCGAGGCCTCGGGGCTCGACATCGCCTGCCGCTACCTGCCGGGCAACGCGGCCACCGAGGTCGGCGGCGACTGGTTCGACGTCATAGAACTCCCCGGCCACCGCACGGCGCTGGTGGTGGGGGACGTCATGGGCCGGGGTCTACGCGCGGCGGTCGCGATGGGTGAACTCCGCACCGCGGTCCGCACGCTGGCCCTGCTCGACCTCGAACCGGCCGAGGTGCTCTCCGCGCTGGACGAGATCGCCCGCGGCCTCGGCACCCCCGGCGGGGTCCAGCAGGCCACCCGCACGGCCCGCCAGCCCCGCGACGCCGACCTCTCCGAGGTCTACCTCGCCACCTGTGTGTACGCCGTCTACGACTCCGTCACCAGGCGCTGTACGTTCGCCAACGCCGGCCATCTGCCACCGGTCCTCGTGGAACCGGGCGAGGCCGCCCTGATGCTCGACGTGCCGCCCGGCATGCCGCTCGGCGTCGGCGGCGAGCCCTTCGAGGAGGTCGAGGTCGAACTCCCCGAGGGCGCGCTGCTGGCGCTCTACACCGACGGCCTGGTCGAGTCCCGCGACCATCCCCTCGACGAGGGCCTCCAGGCCTTCGTGGGTGCCCTCACGGACCCCGCACAGCCCCTGGAGGACGTCTGCGACCACGTCCTCAACACCCTCGACACGCACCACGGCGAGGACGACATCGCGCTGCTGATGGCACGTGTACAGGGCCTGCCGGCCGAGTCGGTCGGCGACTGGACGCTGCCGCGCGAGCCGCGCAGCGTGGGCCGCGCCCGCGAGTACGCACGCGGCCAGCTGCTCACGTGGGACCTGGAGCCGCTGGTCGACACGACGGAGCTCCTGGTCAGCGAACTGGTCACCAACGCGCTGCGGTACGGCGAGGGCGAGATAAGGCTTCGCCTCCTCCTCGACCGGACCCTGGTCTGCGAGGTCTGGGACTCCGGCCTGGTCCAGCCGAGGCGCCGCCGGGCGCGGGACACCGACGAGGGCGGGCGCGGACTGCAGCTGGTCGGCCTGCTCAGCGCGGCGTGGGGCTCACGCCGGACGCCGCGTGGCAAGACGGTGTGGTTCGAACTCCCGCTACCGGACGGGGAGACGGGCCTGACGGACCCTGCGGAGGCGTTGCTCAGCCTGTTCTGAGAAGGCGCGTGGTCACAGTGCGGCGCCGTGGGGGCCGGTCGCGCAGTTCCCCGCGCCCCTGAAAGCAGGGGGTTGCGCGAGCGCCCCTTCAGGGGCGCGGGGAACTGCGCGACCAGCCACGACGCATCCGCAGTCGCCCGGCGGCCGGTCGTGGCACCCCCGTGGGCGTCAGCCCAAGCGACCCCGACTCTCCGGCCCCCCGAAGGCCACCACCGGCCCCCCGTCCCCCTCCTCACCCAGCAGCACACCCCCGAGCACCGCCCCGGCCACCCCGCTCCCGTGCGCGGCGCCCTCCCCGGTGAACGGGTTCCCGTGCGCCCGCACATCCCGCTCCGCCAGCTCCCGCGCCCGCCGCGCCAGCCTGTCGGCGTCCGCGGGCGCAGCCCGCCCCGCCGCGGCCAGCAGCGCCCGCGCCTCCGCCCCCACCGCCGCCCGGTGCGTCCCCACGAAGTCCTCCGCCGCCCCCAGCGCACTGCGCGCCACCAGGTCCGCCCCCGCCGAGATCACCCCGGACCGCCCGCCCCCCGTCGCCTCCACCGCCCGCACGACCCGGCGCAGGGCGTCCAGCGAGTCGTACGGCCCGCCGGTCACCTCTCCCCGCACTCCGGCCAGCACCGCATCGGCGTGCGCCAGCCGCGGCGGCAGCGCCGTCCCCCGCAGCCCCGCCAGCTCCGCCTCGGCGCCCGTGAGAGCGGCCGGCAGCAGCCCCGCCGCCGCCCGCAGCTCCTCCGCCAGCCGTTCCACCCCGGCCAGCAGCACCCCGGCCTGGGCCACGGCCCCCTCGGCGGCCCGTATCCCCCGCCGGAACCCGTCGCCGTCGCCCGAATCGGCGTCCTGGCGGGCCCGGTTGAGCCGTGAGGTCGCGAACACCAGCCGGTCCTTGGCCTGTTCGACGTGACCGACGACGGAGGCGACCGCGGCCGCCCCGTACCGCTCACCCGCCCCGGCCAGTGCCGCCGTCACCCCGCCGGTCCGCCCCGCCAGCTGCCGGAACCGCCCCTCGGCCACGGCCAGCGCATCCCCCGCGTCCCACGCGGCGTCGAACCCCGCCGCCTCCGCGTCCAGTTGCCGTCCCGCCTCCGCGCACCGCCCGACCACGCCCACCAGCGCCTGACGCCGGGCGGCGGCGTCCTCCGGCACCCCCTCCTCGTACCGCCGCCATATCGCGAACGCGGCCGTCAGCTCGGTCTCGGCCGCCCGCAGGGCCCGTACGGCGGCCGCGGCACCGGCGACGTACCCGAGGGCCTCCCGGCTGGTGCGGACGCAGTCGTCGGCGAGGACCAGGGAGGCCCGGGCCTGCCGTTCGGCATCGGCGGGCGACGGCGCCGGCGGGGCGGGGGAGAGGATGCCCGGCGTGGTGCGCGAGCGGGCCCGCCGCGTCCGGCGTACGTAGCCGTAGCCGCCCAGTGCGCCGGCCGCCGCCACGGCGACGAGCGGCAGGACGTAGTCGGTCGCCGACACCCCGTCCGCCGCCTGGGCCGCGGAGACCGTCGCGGCGCCCGCCGCGGGAACCGGATCTTGAGTGACGCTCGTCATCACCGGCAACACCAGCCAGACCGCCCCGGCCACCCCGCCCAGCACCGCATGCCCCACCCGCACGGCTATGTGCCCCGTGGCATGCCTCGGCCGACCCCGGATCAAGGATGACGTCACATTTCGGAGCGTATGGGCAGCCAGTCGGCTTCGCGACCGGGGCGGAGACGGCCGGGGGACACCGAGAAAAGGGGGACCGAACATGGAACGGAGCCCGAACCCGGAGAGGGACCCAGCAACCACCGACAGACCGAACCCCACCCAGGCGCCACCCCAGGCCGCCCACACACCGACACCCCCGCCGAACCCACCCACCCCCGGGCCGCCACCCGCGCAGGGGCCGCCCGGCCGCGAAAGCCGCACGGGCCGGGCGGGTGGGAAAGCGAAAGTCGGCAGATGGACGCTACGCGTCCTCCTCGTGCTGCTGCTCCCCCTCCTCATCGCCGAGACCGCCCTCCGCATCAACTACGCCGGCGACCCGAAGGCCGGTACCTACAGCCGGAACCGGGACGCCCTCTGGCTCGGTCACGCGTGGGTCGACGGTCGTAGGACCGACGCCGACGTCACCGCCCTCGCCGCCCGGCTCGCGGATACCGGCATTCGCGACCTCTACGTCCATGCCGGACCGCTGGAACACAACGGCACGCTGCCCAAATCGGCCTATCCCAAGGCCCGTTGGCTGATAACAGCCGTGCATCGAAAACTCCCCGGCGTCCGGGTGCAGGCCTGGCTCGGGGACGAGGTCGCGCCCGAGAAGCCGGATGCCATGCACCTGGAGAAGAAGGAGACGCGGGACGCCGTCGTCGCGTCCGCCCGGCAGGTCGTCGGCGCCGGGTTCGACGGGGTCCACTTCGACCTGGAGCCCCTGCACTCCGGCGACCGCAACTACCTCGCCCTCCTCGACGCCCTGCGCCCCGCCACCCCGCTGCTCTCCGTCGCCGCACACCAGATCGATCCGCTCCCGGCCTTTCACTCCTTCTGGGGTACCGTCACCGGGCATCCGAAATGGTGGTCACAGGAATATTTCGGGCAGGTCGCCCGTCGGGTGGACCAGATCGCGGTGATGTCGTACGACACCATGCAGCCCCTGCAGAGCCTGTACGGCGGGTACGTCGCGCAGCAGACGAGCCTCGCGCTGGAGGTCACACCGGCGGACACCGATCTCCTCATGGGGCTGCCCTTCTACCGCGAGAACCGGTTCGGGCACTGGGCGCACGCCGAGACCGTGCCGGCGGCCGTGCGCGGGGTTCGGCTGGGACTGTCACGGACGGACCCGGATCGCGCTACCTTCGGCGTCGCCCTGTACGTCGACTTCGCCGCCACCGAGGATGACTGGACCTCTTATCGGAAGGACTGGGTCCGTACGCCATGACCATCGCTCGTGCCCACCTCACCCGTGACGACCTCGCGTCGCTCTCCCGCGAGGCCCTCGGCCGTGCTCCCGCGGCCGTCACCCGGCTGCGCGGAGGGAGCAAGAAAGGCGTCTACCGGCTCGCCCTCGACAACGGCCGCAGCGCGATCGCGTACGTCTGGTCCCCGGAGGAGGACTACTGGGGGCCCGCCGACGCCGACATCCGCGACCCCTTCGCACACGCCTCGGGTCTCGGCCTGTTCCTGTCCGCCCACGACCTGCTGACCGAACTCGGCGTGCGCACCCCGCGCCTGCTGTTCGCCGACGAGGACGCCCAGCACCTGTCCTCCTTCGCCGCCGTCGTCGAGGACGTCCGCGGCGGCAGCCTGGAGCTGCTGCTGCGCAGCGACCCGGGCGCCGCGAGGGTGCCGCTGGCCCGGCTGGCGGGGACGCTCGGCGTGCTCCGCGAGCACGTCTCCGCCGGGTACGGCAAGGCCGCCCTGGTGGAGGAGGGCGGGAAGCCGCTCGGCAGCTCCTGCGAACAGGTCGTCGCGGACCGCGCGATGCGCGACATCGCGGAGGTGGCCGAGCGGGACCACCGGGTGCGCGAGGCACGGCAGGCGCTGGCCGAGCGCGTGCACGAGCTGTACGACGCGGTCGAACCGCGCGACCACGCCTCCCTCGTGCACGGCGAACTCGGCCCGGACCACGTCCTGGTGACCGAGGAGGGCGATCCCGCGCTCATCGACATCGAAGGCCTGATGTACTTCGACGCCGAATGGGAGCACGCCTTCCTCCAGCTCCGCTTCGGGCCCGCCTACGACGTGCTGCGCACCGCCGACCTGGACGAGGACCGCATGGCGCTGTACCGGCTGGCGATGCACCTCAACCTCGTCGCGGGCCCCCTGCGGCTGCTGGACGGCGACTTCCCGGAGCGCGAGCCGATGCGGGACATCGCCGAGTCCAACCTGCGGCAGGTGCTCAGCCTCCTGCGGGGCGCCTCCTGATCTTCGAGCCGAGCCACACCAGCGGGTCGTACTTGCGGTCGACGGCCCGCTCCTTCAGGGGGATCAGGGCGTTGTCCGTGATGTGGATGCCCTCCGGGCAGACCTCCGTGCAGCACTTGGTGATGTTGCAGTAGCCGAGGCCGTGTTCGTCCTGGGCCGTGCGCTTGCGGTCCAGGCCGGAGGCGTCCGCCGCGTCCAGCGGGTGCATGTCCAGTTCGGCGACCCGCATGAGGAACCGCGGCCCGGCGAAGGCCGGCTTGTTCTCCTCGTGGTCACGGACGACATGGCAGGTGTCCTGGCACAGGAAGCACTCGATGCACTTGCGGAACTCCTGCGAGCGGTCCACGTCCTCCTGGTACATGCGGTACTCGCCGGGGCCGAGGCCGTCCGGCGGTACGAAGGACGGGACCTCCCTGGCCTTCTGGTAGTTGAAGCCGACGTCCGTGACGAGATCGCGGATCACCGGGAAGGCGCGCAGCGGGGTGACCGTGATGGTCTCGTCCGGTTCGAAGACGGACATCCGGGTCATGCACATCAGGCGCGGGCGGCCGTTGATCTCCGCCGAGCACGAACCGCACTTGCCCGCCTTGCAGTTCCAGCGGACGGCCAGGTCGGCGGCCTGGGTGGCCTGGATGCGGTGGATGATGTCGAGGACCACCTCGCCGTCGTTCACCTCGACCTTGAAGTCCTCCAGGCCGCCGCCCTCGACGTCGCCCCGCCACACCCGGAAGTGGGCCGTGTAGCCGCTCATTCGTACAGCTCCTCTTCGGCGAGGTACTTGACCAGCTCCTCCTTCTCGAAGAGGGCGAGCAGGTCGGCTCGGACGGGGTCGGTGGTCTCACGGGTGAGGTCGATCTGGCCGCGCTCCGGGTCGGTGGCGGCGAGCCCGCCGGTGGGGTCGGCCAGCCGGCAGAGCAGGTTGACGGGGCGCCACCGGCGGTCCATGACCGGGTGGTCCTCGCGGGTGTGGCCGCCGCGCGACTCGGTGCGCTCCAGCGCGGCGCGGGCCACGCACTCGCTGACCAGCAGCATGTTCCTGAGGTCCAGGGCGAGGTGCCAGCCCGGGTTGAACTGCCGGTGCCCCTCCACCCCGGCCCGGCGCGCCCGCACCCGCAGCTCGGCGAGCTTCTCCAGGGCCTGCTCCATCTCGCCCTCCCGGCGGATGATGCCGACCAGGTCGTTCATGGACTGCTGGAGCGCCTGGTGCAGGGTGTACGGGTTCTCCGGCGGGCCGGAGTCCGGTTCCTGGCCCTCCGCGGAGAAGGGCCGCAGCGCCTCGGCCGCCGCCGCGTCGATCTGCTCGTCGTCCACTTCCGGCCGCTCGTCCTGGTCGGCCGCGTGGTCGGCCGCGTGCCAGCCCGCCCGGCGCCCGAACACCAGCAGGTCGGAGAGCGAGTTGCCGCCGAGCCGGTTGGAGCCGTGCATGCCGCCGGCCACCTCACCGGCCGCGAACAGCCCCGGCACCCCGCGGGCGGCGGCCGTGTCGGAGTCGACGGCGACCCCGCCCATCACGTAGTGGCAGGTCGGCCCGACCTCCATCGCCTCCGCCGTGATGTCGACGTCCGCCAGCTCCTTGAACTGGTGGTACATGGACGGCAGCCGGCGCCGGATCACCTCGGCCGGCATCCGGGTCGACACGTCCAGGAAGACCCCGCCGTGCGGGGAGCCGCGGCCCGCCTTCACCTCGGAGTTGATCGCGCGGGCCACCTCGTCGCGGGGGAGCAGCTCCGGGGGACGCCGGTTGTGGTCCGGGTCCTCGTACCAGCGGTCGCCCTCCTCCTCCGACTCGGCGTACTTCTCCTTGAAGACGTCCGGGACGTAGTCGAACATGAACCGCTTGCCCTCGGAGTTCCTGAGCACCCCGCCGTCGCCGCGCACCGACTCGGTGACCAGGATCCCCTTCACCGACGGCGGCCAGACCATGCCGGTCGGGTGGAACTGCACGAACTCCATGTTCAGCAGGGGCGCCCCGGCCAGCAGGGCGAGCGCGTGCCCGTCACCCGTGTACTCCCACGAGTTCGACGTCACCTTGAACGACTTGCCGATGCCCCCGGTCGCGATGACGACGGAGGGCGCCTCCAGGACGAAGAAACGGCCGGTCTCCCGCTCGTACGCGAAGACGCCCGACACCCGGTTGCCGTCCTTGAGGATCCGGGTGACCGTGCACTCCTGGAAGACCTTGAGCCGGGACTCGTAGTCGCCGGTCTCCTTCTTGTCCTCCTGCTGGAGCGAGACGATCTTCTGCTGGAGGGTCCGGATCAGTTCGAGCCCCGTGCGGTCGCCCACGTGCGCGAGGCGCGGGTACTCGTGGCCGCCGAAGTTGCGCTGGGAGATCTTCCCGTCCTTGGTGCGGTCGAAGAGGGCGCCCCAGGTCTCCAGCTCCCAGACCCGGTCCGGGGCCTCCTTGGCGTGCAGCTCGGCCATCCGCCACTGGTTGAGGAACTTGCCGCCGCGCAGGGTGTCGCGGAAGTGCACCTGCCAGTTGTCGTGCTCGTTGACGTTGGCCATGGCCGCCGCGATGCCGCCCTCGGCCATCACCGTGTGCGCCTTGCCGAACAGCGACTTGCAGATCACCGCCGTACGGGCGCCGCGCTCCCGTGCCTCGATCGCGGCCCGCAGGCCCGCGCCGCCGGCCCCGATCACGACGACGTCCCACTCCTGCCGGTCCACCACGGGCATCAGAAAAACCTCGGATCGTCGAAGACACCGGACGCGAGCAGGTAGACGTAGAAGTCGGCGAGCGCCACGCTCACCAACGACGCCCAGGCGAGCTGCATGTGGCGGGCGTTGAGCTTGCCCACGAACTGCCAGGCCTTGTAGCGCACGGGGTGTTTGGAGAAGTGCTTGAGCTTGCCGCCGACGATGTGCCGGCAGGAGTGGCAGGACAGCGTGTACGCCCAGATCAGCACGATGTTCACCAGGAAGACCAGGGTGCCGAGGCCCATGTGGCCCCAGTTCTCGTGCGTGTCCCGGAACGACAGGACCGTGTCGTAGGTCAGCACGCCGGCGACCAGCAGGGCGAAGTAGAAGAAGTACCGGTGGACGTTCTGCAGGATCAGCGGGAAGCGGGTCTCGCCGGTGTACTTCGCGTGCGGCTCGGCCACCGCGCAGGCGGGCGGGGACGCCCAGAAGCTGCGGTAGTACGCCTTGCGGTAGTAGTAGCAGGTCAGCCGGAAGCCCAGCGGGAAGATCAGGATGATGATCGCCGGGGAGACCGCCCACCAGCTGCCGAAGAGGTCGGCGTTCGGGCCGGACGGCATGACCTTGCAGTTCTCGGCCAGACACGGCGAGTAGAACGGCGAGACGTACGGCGCCGAGTAGTAGTGCGCGTTCGAGAAGGCCCGCCACGTCGAGTAGACGACGAACGCGAACAGACCGGCCGCGGTGACGGCGGGCGCCAGCCACCAGCGGTCGGTCCGCAGGTGCGGGGCGGAGATCGCGGCGCGCGTACCGGTGTGTACGCCGCCGCTGTTCGGATGTGGTTCCGTACCAGTGGCCAAGGGGATGACTCCGGTCGGTTCGGGGGTCGGGGCCTGCGGGCGGGCGCTCCTAGGGGGCGCGCCGGTCGCGGGCGCCGAGACCCTCGTCGTCCGTGTCCGTCCACAGGTTGATGTCGTACGGGTCGTCGGAGATGGTCACGAGCTCGGGGCGCTTGCTCGGGGCGCCGGTGTGGGCCGCCTCCCGCAGCAGTGCCACGCTCTCGCGCAGGTGATCGGCGTCGGCGCGGACGCGGCGCATCTCCAGTCCGCCGCTCCCGAGCTGCTGCTCCAGGCGGCCGACGGACCGGTTCAGGTCTTCTAGGCAACGCTGGACTGACGTCAGGTCGTCGTGCACGGACATGACGTGACCTCACTTCCGCGGACTTCGATGTCCAAGGCGGCAACGTTCATGCGCCTGCGAGTGTTGCGCGTCACACCTGCCGATGTGAAGCCATGTGCAGCGATTGGCGGATTGCGCGCCTCCGTCGCACGCCCGCACGCGCTCTGTTCACGCCGGGATTGCGCCGCACGGGTGGGGTTTGACGGCCCCGGCCGCCGTGTCGTCCCCGGCCGACGGACCCCGTCCATTTCAGTGGGGTCCGTACTTCTGAGTACATGTGATCAACTCCAAAATACCCCCAAATGTGAACAGATCGCACCCAAGGGGCCTCCCGGAGGTAAGCAGAGATGTCTCACCAGGACGTCAGCCACAGCGCCCCTTCAGGGGCGCGGGGCGTCGTTGAATTTGCGGCTTCCGCCGCGTGGGCGCGACCAGCCACGACGGCGCCGCACCCGAACGACGGCAGCACCTCCCGGCGCCACCAGCGGACCGTCACCCGAGCCGTCGGCTTCCTCGCCGCAGGCGCCCTCGCCGTGCCCCTCCTCGCCGGCTGCGGCTCCGACGACGAGGCGAGCAAGCCCCTGGCCGGGCAGGACATCCTGCCGGTCGCCCGGGACGCGGTCGCCGAGGGCGGCACCCTGAAGCTGGCCGTGGACGCCGTACCGGAGACCCTCAACACCTTCCAGGCCGACGCCGACGCCGGCACCACCCGGGTCGCCCAGGCCGTCCTGCCGTCGATGTTCACCATCGACGCCACCGGGAAGCCGGTCCGCAACCCCGACTACCTGGAGTCCGCGAAGGTCATCGAGACCGAGCCCCGCCAGGTCGTCCTCTACAAGCTCGACCAGCAGGCCGTCTGGAGCGACGGCCGGGAGATCGGCGCCGCCGACTTCGCCGCCCAGTGGCGCGCCCTGTCCGGCAAGGACTCCGCCTACTGGACCGCCCGCAACGCCGGCTACGACCGCATCGCCCAGATCGAGCGCGGCGCCAACGACCTGGAGGTCCGGGTCACCTTCGACCGGCCGTACGCCGACTGGAAATCGCTGTTCTCGCCGCTGTACCCGAAGGACGTCATGGGCACCCCGGACGCCTTCAACGACGGCGCCCGGCGCAAGCTCACCGTCACCGCGGGTCCCTTCCGGGTCGACAAGGTCGACACCGCCAGGAAGGACGTGGTCCTCACCCGCAACCCGCGCTGGTGGGGACGCCCGGCCAAGCTCGACGAGATCGACCTGCACGCCGTGGACCGCGACAAGCGGGCCTCCGCGCTCGCCGCCGGCACCGTCGACGTCGCCGACATCGACGCCGCCGAGGCCGACCGGATCACCCTCGCCGGCCGCGAGAAGGGCACCGGCCTGCCGCTGCAGGGCGCCGGGAAGACCTCGGCCAAGAAGCTGCGGTCCTGGGCGCTGACCCTCGGCATGGACGAGGAGAAGCTGCCGAAGGGGCCGAAGAAGCTCCGCAGGAGCGTCGCGAAGTGGCTGGAGCAGCAGCACGAGCTGCGCGACTTCGGCGTCCGCAGGTCGCTGGAGCCCGCCTACACCCAGCTCGCCCTCAACGGCTCCGAGGGCCCGCTCGCCGACGAGCGGGTGCGCCGGGCCGTCGCCCGCGCCCTGGACCGCAAGGCGCTCGCCAAGCTGGTCCTCACCCCGCTGGGACTGCCCGCGGTGCCGGTCGGCAGCCACGTCGCCCTGTCCGGTCAGGCCGCCTACACCGACGGCAGCGGGGCGATCGGCGGCCTCGACACCCACGAGGCGCAGGCGCTGCTCGCCGACGCGGGCTGGGTGGTCGGCGGACCGGTCAAGGCCGGCGGCAAGGCGGCCGGCGCGGAGGACCAGAAGAAGGGCGACAAGAAGAAGGACGGCAGCGAGCAGGGCGACGAGTCGGACGGCGGGCACGACGGGCAGTACATCGTCGGCGAGGACGACAAGGCCTACGACAAGGACACCCGCGACCACCAGAAGGACCACGCGCACGGGGCGCCCGGGGCCTACGCGCCGAAGGGCACGGCGGCGCCCAGGGGCGCCGGGGCGCCGGCCGGGCCGCTGGCCAAGGACGGGAAGGCCCTCTCGCTGCGGTTCGTGCTGCCCTCGGGGCCGGGCTCGGAGACCCTCCAGGCGGTCGCCGGCCAGATCTCGCAGATGCTGGACCGGGTGGGCATCGCGACCGAGATCCAGAAGGTCTCGGACGACAGCTACTTCAAGGACCACATCGCGGCCGGGCAGTACGACCTCGCGCTGTACTCGTGGCCGTCGTCCGCGTTCCCGGCGACGGACGCGCGGCCGATCTACGCGAAGCCGGTGGTGGCGGCCGACGGCTCGCTGAACGTCGAGCAGAACTACACACGGGTCGGCACCGACCAGGTGGACCAGCTCTTCGACCAGGCGCTGGGCACCCTGGACGAGGACGAGGCGGACGGGCTGCTGCGCAAGGCGGACTCCAGGATCTGGGCGTCGGCGGGGTCGCTGCCGCTGTACCAGCGGCCGCAGCTCGTGGCCGCCCGGAAGGACCTGGTGAACGTGGGCGCCTTCGGCTTCCAGACCCCGGTCTACCAGGACATGGGCTTCCTGAAGAAGGGGGCGAACGCCTCGCCGAGCCCGAGCGGGAGGTAGGGCGGGGGCGGCCCGGCGAGCCCCTGCTGGAGAGTGCACGTACCATGGGGTGAGGCCGTGGCGTGTTCAGCCCGGCAGGGTCCGCGTAACACAGACGTACGCGCAGGCCCCTTCCTCACACTCCGGGAGTACGCCGCACTATGGCCACGCGCCACGACATCCGCAATGTCGCCATCGTCGCCCACGTCGACCACGGCAAGACGACCATCGTCGACGGCATGCTGAAGCAGGCCGGCGCGTTCGCAGCGCACCAGCTCGAAGGCGTCGACGACCGCATGATGGACTCGAACGACCTGGAGCGTGAGAAGGGCATCACGATCCTGGCCAAGAACACGGCGGTGAAGTACCACCCCAAGGACGGGGGGGACGTCATCACGATCAACATCATCGACACCCCCGGCCACGCCGACTTCGGCGGCGAGGTCGAGCGCGGCCTGTCGATGGTCGACGGTGTGGTCCTCCTCGTCGACGCCTCCGAGGGCCCGCTGCCGCAGACCCGGTTCGTGCTGCGCAAGGCGCTCCAGCAGCGCCTGCCCGTCATCCTGTGCATCAACAAGACGGACCGCCCGGACTCGCGCATCGACGAGGTCGTCAACGAGACGTACGACCTCTTCCTCGACCTGGACGCGGACGAGGAGCAGATCGAGTTCCCGATCGTCTACGCCTGCGGCCGCGACGGCATCGCCTCGCTGACCAAGCCGGAGAACGGCACGGTCCCGGCCGACTCCACCAGCCTGGAGCCGTTCTTCTCCACGATCCTGGAGCACATCCCGGCCCCGACCTACGACGAGGACGCCCCGCTCCAGGCCCACGTCACCAACCTGGACGCCGACAACTTCCTCGGCCGTATCGCCCTCCTCCGGGTCGAGCAGGGCGAGCTGCGCAAGGGCCAGACCGTCACGTGGATCAAGCGTGACGGCACGATGTCCAACGTGCGCATCACCGAGCTGCTGATGACCGAGGCGCTGACCCGCAAGCCCGCCGAGAAGGCGGGCCCCGGTGACATCTGTGCCGTCGCCGGTATCCCGGACATCATGATCGGCGAGACCCTCGCCGACACCGAGAACCCGATCCCGCTGCCGCTGATCACGGTGGACGAGCCGGCGATCTCCATGACCATCGGCACCAACACCTCGCCGCTGGTCGGCCGTGGCGGCACCGGCAAGGGCGCGGACAAC
Organism: Streptomyces sp. NPDC008092; assembly: GCF_042957285.1. Lineage (NCBI taxonomy): Bacteria > Bacillati > Actinomycetota > Actinomycetes > Kitasatosporales > Streptomycetaceae > Streptomyces > Streptomyces sp. NPDC008092. The sequence goes on along the minus strand of NZ_JBIBHY010000011.1, from coordinate 342,963 downwards.
AAGGCGGCCGTCAAGGACCGCAAGGTCACCGCCCGCCAGGTCAAGGACCGCCTCGACCGCGAACTGATCGGTAACGTCAGCCTCCGGGTCCTGGACACCGAGCGCCCCGACGCCTGGGAGGTGCAGGGCCGCGGTGAGCTGGCGCTGGCCATCCTGGTCGAGCAGATGCGCCGCGAGGGCTTCGAGCTGACCATCGGCAAGCCCCAGGTGGTCACCAAGGACGTCGACGGCAAGACGTACGAGCCCGTCGAGCGCATGACGATCGACGTGCCCGAGGAGCACATGGGCGCCGTCACCCAGCTCATGGGTGTCCGCAAGGGCCGGATGGACAACATGTCGAACCACGGCTCCGGCTGGGTCCGCATGGAGTTCGTGGTGCCGTCGCGCGGTCTCATCGGCTTCCGGACCGAGTTCCTGACCCAGACCCGTGGCACCGGCATCGGTCACTCCATCCACGAGGGCTTCGAGCCCTGGTTCGGCACCCTGCAGACCCGTAACAACGGCTCGCTGGTCGCCGACCGCTCCGGAGCCGTCACCGCCTTCGCGATGACGAACCTCCAGGAGCGCGGTGTGCTGTTCACGGACCCCGGCACCGAGGTGTACGAGGGCATGATCGTCGGTGAGAACTCCCGCTCCGACGACATGGACGTGAACATCACCAAGGAGAAGAAGCTCACCAACATGCGGTCTTCGTCGGCCGACTCGTTCGAGGCGATCGTGCCGCCGCGCAAGCTGTCGCTGGAGCAGTCGCTGGAGTTCTGCCGTGACGACGAGTGCGTCGAGGTGACCCCGGAGGCCGTTCGCATCCGCAAGGTGAACCTGGACGCCCGCGAGCGGGCCCGCGCCGCCAGCCGCGCCAAGCACGGCTGATCGGGCCTGATCGCCGGACACTTGAGCCCGGGTGCCCCCATGATGGGGGTACCCGGGTTTTTTGCAACCCGATTTCGAATGGGCGCGACTCGGCCAATCCTGGACCCGTGTCCGAAATGCGGAGATCCACGCCCGATAGCCATGTAACAAGTCCGTTTCGCGGCCTTCTCCCGTCGAACGCTTTGTCCATTTTTCGGAAGAACTACGCGCCAGCTGTGACTGAATTGAGATTTAAAGACAGTGGTCGGCACCTGGCTCATGGCAGATAGTTAGCCGCGTAGCGCTCGGGTCAATGGGTCTCGCGCTGTGGGGACAGCGCCCGACTCACGAGCACCAGGGGGTGTCTGGCCCTCCGTCAGGGGTGTCGGAGGGTGTGGACGGAAGCCTCCTGTCGGTGAACACGTGAAGTCATGAGGAGAAGTCCCATGTGCAGTGTCACAGGCACCAGGTGGGTTCTGGTTCCGTCGCCCGCTCCGGCCGTTCCGGCCGTCGCGTCCGACTGTCCTTGTTCGTCCGGCGGTTGGTCCTGAGACAGCGGCCGGCCGGGTAGCGCCGCCGCTCGCCTACGCGCGTCCGGCTGCGGTATTCCCGCTCGCCGCGGGGCGCTCTGACGCCTCATCGGATCATGCCGCGGCGGCCGTGTCCCTGTGCCGGCCGCCGGTTCGGCACACCCACACCTGTGAATTGGACGAACTGTGACAAGTCCTACGGACATTGAGGGCGGCGGAAGGTCGGTCGTCGTGGACGGCGGACCGGAGCCCGACACGAAGACCGGAACGGCGACGGTCGAGGGCCGGTCGCCGGGCCAGCTGATGTGGATCCGCTTCAAGCGCGACCGCACCGGTGTCATCTCGGCGTTCGTCGTGGCCTTCTTCTTCCTCGTCGCGGCGGCGGCCCCGCTGATCTCCAAGCTGTACGGCAAGGACCCGTACACGATCTACGCCGACGAACGCCCGGAACTCTTCGACAGCGCGGGTGTGCCGGTGCAGCCCAACGGCGGCATCAGCAGCGAGTTCTGGTTCGGTCTCGAACCGGGCAACGGCTACGACGTGTTCACCAAGCTGATCTACGGCATCCGGACCTCGCTGCTGATCTCCCTGGCGGTCACCGTCGCGGTCGTCGTCACCGGGATCCTCCTCGGTGTCACGGCGGGCTACCTCGGCGGCAAGACCGACTTCATGATCGGCCGGGTCATCGACTTCCTGCTGGCCTTCCCCTCGCAGCTGTTCTTCATCGCCAGCATGCCGGTCGTGGTCTCACTGTTCGTCAGCCCGCGCGACGAGACGCCGACCTACGTACGCGTGGTCGCCCTGATCGTCGTCCAGTGGGTGCTCGGCTGGATGAGCCTCGCCCGCATCCTGCGCGGTACGACACTCGCCCTGCGGGAACGGGAGTTCATCGAGGCGGCCAAGGTGAGCGGCGCCTCGCCCTGGCGGATCATCCGCAGGGAGATCCTGCCGAACGTGGTGACACCGCTGCTCGTGCAGGCCACGTACATCCTCCCCAGCTTCGTGACGATCGAGGCCGGTCTCTCGTTCCTCGGTGTCGGCATCGTCGAGCCCACCCCCGACTGGGGCCAGATGTTCTCCAAGGCCTCGACCGAGCTCGTCCTGCAGAACGACATCACGTACATGTTCTTCCCCGGCGTCTCGATGGTCGTCTTCGTCGTCGCCTTCAACCTGCTCGGGGACTCGGTCCGGGACGCCTTCGATCCCAAGACGGCGCGCTGACCGACAGTTGGTGGGCGTCCTCGCCCGGATACCGCACGGCCATTTCCTTCGCACCGGCGTACACACAGATGGGTGGAGACTTCAGTGATGAGTAGGGGCGGACGCCATGCATACGCCGCTTTGTCGATATTCGCGGCGGGGGCACTCGTGCTCAGCGGCTGCAGCAAAGGCGGCAGCAACGCCAGCGACAACGAGAAGAAGGACCAGCAGAACGCCAAGCGGCAGCAGGCCTCGATCAAGTTCGGTGACGCGGCTGACTCGACAGGTCCCGCGGCCGCCGTGCCGGGCGCGAAGACCGGCGGCACCCTGGAAGTGCTGCAGCGCGACTCGTACGCGCACCTCGACCCGGGGCAGATCTACGTCTCCGACGAGGGCTCGCTCGCCACACTGATCCACAGAGGTCTCACCGGGTACAAGTCCACCAACGACAAGGGCAGCGGGCACGAGGTCGTCGGCGACCTGGCCACCGACTCCGGTACCACCACGGACGGCGGCAAGACCTGGAAGTACACGCTCAAGGACGGCATCAAGTTCTCGGACGGGACGCCGATCACGTCCGCGGACTTCCGCCAGACCTTCGAGCGGCTCTTCGCGTCCTTCATCAACCAGGGCCCGACGTACCTCCAGCAGTGGCTGGCCGACACCAACGGTGCCGACTACCGCAAGCTGCTCCCGGACGGCCCCTACAAGGGCAAGCACCTGCCGGACAGCATCCTGGAGACGCCCGACAGCAAAACCATCATCTTCCACTTCAAGACGGCGCACCCGGACCTGCCGTACGCGCTCGCCATGGCCGGCTACGACGTCGTGTCCAAGAAGGGCGACACGAAGGAGAAGTACGACAAGGCCCCGGTGACGAGCGGCCCGTACAAGATCCAGTCGTTCAAGTCCGGCAAGTCGATGGTGCTGGTCAAGAACACCAACTGGGACCCGAAGACGGACCCGATCCGCAACCAGTACGTGGACCAGATGAACTTCACGTTCAACGTCCAGTACGAGGACTCCACCAAGGCCCTCCTGGCCGACACCGGCGCCGACCAGACCGGCATCAGCTTCAACAACTCGGTGGACGCCGGCAACATCACCAAGGTGCTCGGCGGCGACGCGACCGTGAAGGCCCGTACGGTCGCCGGCTACCAGCCCTACGTCGGCCAGATCAACATCAACCAGTCCCACGCGGCGCTCAAGGACAAGGCGGTCCGTCAGGCCATCGCCTACGCCCTGCCGATCACCCCGATCATCCGCGCGTTCGGCGGCAGCGCCGCCGCCGAGGTGGCCGGCGGCTACATCAGCCCGACCGTCAGCGGCTACGACGCCTCCTTCGACCCGTGGGGCAAGAAGAAGAACCCGGGCGGTGACGCGGCCAAGGCCAAGGCGCTGCTGAAGAAGGCCGGCAAGCTCGGTCTGAAGCTGACCTACGGCTACCAGAACACGCCCGAGGGCCAGCAGTACTCCACCGCCATCGCCGCGGCCCTGGAGAAGGCCGGCTTCAACGTGCAGCGGCAGGACATCCCGGCCGAGACCTACTACGACCAGGTCGGCAAGGTCGACAACAACTACGACATCTACGCCTCCGCCTGGGGCGCCGACTGGCCGTCCGCCTCGACCGTGATCCCGCCGCTGTTCGACGGCCGCGCGATCGCCGACGGCTCGCCGAACTACTCGCACGTCAACGACCCGAAGGTCAACGCGGACATCGACGCCGCGAACAAGATCACCGACCCGGTCAAGTCGGCGGCCGCGTGGGAGGCGATCGACCAGTACCTGGTCAAGGACGTCATCAACGCCGTTCCCACCATCGACTACAAGCAGGTCCAGATCGCCGGTTCCAAGGTCGGCGGCATGGTCTACGACGACGTGATCGGCGGCATCGACCCGCGTCGCCTGTACATCAAGTAACCCCATCCGCCAGCCCGGTACCCGGTGCGTGAGCCCCTCGGGGCGACACCGCACCGGGTACCGCCCGGCCCGCCGACGTCAGAAAGCCCCCTCGCATGCTGCGCTTCCTCGTCCGCCGGATCCTCGGTGCCGTCGTCATCCTCTTCTTGTTGAGCATCGTGACGTTCCTGCTGTTCTTCGGGATGCCACGCGACCCGGCCCTGCTGATGTGCGGCAAGACGTGCAATCCGACCAGCCTCGCCAACATCCACCATGTGCTCGGCCTCGACAAGTCGATCCCCGAGCAGTACTGGATCTTCCTGCACAACCTGATCCTGGGGAGCGACAAGTTCGCCCAGGGCCCCTGCCCCGCCCCCTGCTTCGGGTACTCGTACCACACCAACGACCAGGTCTGGGCGACCATGATGGACCGTCTGCCCACCACGCTCTCGCTGACCCTGGGCGCCTCCGTGGTCTTCCTGTTCGTGGGTCTGGGCACCGGCATGCTCGCCGCGTGGAAGCGGGGGACCCTGCTCGACAAGACGGTCACCGCCGGCTCGATGGTGATCAGTTCGATGCAGATCTACTTCCTGGGCCCGCTGGCGCTCGCCGCGCTGGTCTACCAGTCCCACATCTTCGACAAGCCCGCCTACAACGACTTCACCGCGAACCCGGTCACCTGGTTCACCGGGCTGATCATCCCGTGGGTGGTGCTGTCCACGATCTTCGCCTCGCAGTACACCCGTATGGCGCGCTCGTCGATGATCGAGCAGCTCCAGGAGGAACACGTACGCACCGCCCGCGCCAAGGGCATGTCCCGCAGATACGTCTTCTTCCGCTACGCCTGGCGTGGCTCGCTCATCCCGATCGTCACCATCTTCGGTATCGACCTCGGGGCACTGCTCGGCGGTGCCATCATCACGGAGTACACCTTCGGACTGCCCGGCCTCGGGCGCCTCGCGGTGGAATCCGTGCAGTTCAGCGATCTGCCGCTGCTGCTCGGCGTCATGCTGTTCTCCGCCTCCATGATCCTGCTGTTCAACATCCTCGTCGACGCGTGCTACGCGTTCATCGACCCGCGCGTCCGGCTGTCCTAGGCCGGGCAGGAGGAGAACCGTCGTGACCACTCTGACCAAGGACGCCGGCGCCCCCGGGCCGGCCGACACGGGTGCCTTCCTCTCGGTGCGGGACCTGCACGTCAGCTTCAAGACCGAGGACGGCATCGTGAAGGCCGTGGACGGGCTGTCGTTCGACGTGGAGCGAGGCAGGACACTCGGCATCGTCGGCGAGTCGGGCTCCGGGAAGTCGGTCACCAACCTGACCGTCCTCGGCCTGCACAACCCCCAGTTCACCACGGTCGAGGGCGAGATCCTCCTGGACGGCCAGGAGTTGATCACCGCCCGCGAGTCCGAACTGGAGAAGGTGCGCGGCAACAAGGCCGCCATGATCTTCCAGGACCCGCTCACCGCGCTGTCGCCGTACTACACGGTCGGCCGGCAGATCGCCGAACCGTTCATGAAACACCGGGGCGCCTCCAAGCGGGCGGCCTGGGACCGGGCGGTCGAGATGCTCGCCAAGGTCGGCATCCCCAACCCGAAGGAGCGGGCGAAGGACTACCCGCACCAGTTCTCCGGCGGTATGCGGCAGCGCGCGATGATCGCCATGGCCCTGGTCTGCGACCCGGACCTGCTCATCGCCGACGAGCCGACCACCGCCCTGGACGTGACCGTCCAGGCGCAGATCCTCGACCTGCTCAAGGACCTGCAACAGGAGTTCGGATCGGGCATCATCTTCATCACCCACGACCTGGGGGTGATCGCCGACATGGCCGACGACATCATGGTGATGTACGCGGGCAGCGCGGTGGAGCGTGGCACGACGAACGAGGTCCTGCGCGCGCCCCAGCACCCCTACACCTGGGGCCTGCTGAACTCGATGCCACGCCTCGACTCCGACCTGGGCACGCCGCTGAGCCCGATCCCCGGTACCCCGCCCTCCCTGCTGACCCCGCCCTCCGGCTGCCGCTTCCATCCGCGCTGCACCTTCCAGGACCGGGTGGCGGGCGCGGGGCGCTGTGTGAACGAACGCCCCCTGCTGGCTCCCGACCGGGCCTCGGCATGCCACCTGACGGCGGACCAGAAACGCACCATCTTCCTCGAAGAGATCAAGCCCCGGCTGGGCTAGGAGACGACACGTCATGACCCAGGACATGGTCCTTCCCGCCTCGCGCGAGGCGGCCGCCGGCGAACCGCTCCTTGAGGTCTCCGGCCTGACGAAGTACTTCCCGGTCAAGGGCGGCTTCCCGATCCGACGCACGGTCGGGCAGGTCCAGGCCGTGGACGGCATCGACCTGACCGTACGGGTGGGGGAGAGCTTCGGCCTGGTCGGCGAGTCCGGCTGCGGCAAGTCCACGACCGGCCGCCTGATCACCCGGCTGCTGGAACCGACGGACGGCACGATCAGGTACCGCGGCCAGGAGATCGGCCATGCCTCACGCAGGCAGCTGGCGCCGATCCGCTCCGAGATCCAGATGATCTTCCAGGACCCGTACTCGTCGCTGAACCCGCGGCAGACGGTCGGCAAGATCATCTCGGGCCCGATGGAGATCAACGGCATAGAACCGGAGGGCGGCCGCGAGAAACGCGTACGCGAACTCCTCGAAATCGTCGGCCTGAATCCGGAGCACTTCAACCGCTTCCCGCACGAGTTCTCCGGCGGCCAGCGCCAGCGCATCGGCGTGGCCCGCGCCCTGGCCCTGGAACCGAAGCTGATCGTCGCCGACGAACCGGTCTCCGCCCTGGACGTCTCCATCCAGGCGCAGGTGGTCAACCTCCTCCAGCAGGTCCAGAAGGAACTGGGCATCGCGTTCCTGTTCATCGCCCACGACCTGGCGATCGTGCGGCACTTCTCGCAGCGCGTCGCGGTGATGTACCTCGGCAAGATCATCGAGGTCGGCGACCGGGAGGCGATCTACACCCGCCCCCGCCACCCCTACACCCACGCCCTCCTGTCCGCCGTCCCCGAGGTCAGCCTCACGGACGACGGCGACTCGGCGGGCCGCGAACGCATCCGCCTGGCCGGCGACGTCCCGTCCCCGATCTCCCCGCCCTCCGGCTGCCGCTTCCGCACCCGCTGCTGGAAGGCGCAGGACAAGTGCGCGACGGAGGAACCCCCGCTGGTCCGGATCTCCGGCAACCACGAGGGCCACCTCACCGCCTGCCACTTCCCGGAGGACCCGACCACCGAGGCCCGCGACGAGGACATCGTGCTGGATCCGGCGCTGCAGGCGCTGGAGGAGGAGGGGTAGGGCCGCCGTGCGCAGCGGGACGGGTCAGGCGCGCCGGGCGACCGTGATGATCTCGGGGCTGCCGGGGGAGAGCGGCCCGCGCGCCCAGTCCCCGTACTGCTCGACGACCTCCAGACCGGCATCGCCCAGGAAACCGGCGAGGGCGTCGGGCCCGAGGAAGCGCAGGGTGGACCGGCACACCTGGGGCCGGGGCCAGGGCGCCCCGTCGTACGTCTCCGTGAAGGTCACCCGCTCTCCGCTGGGCACCCCCTCGACCTCGTGCCAGACCCGGACGGCGCTGCCGTCCGGGCCGGTGACGTGCCGCACGCGGTCGGGGGTCCAGCCCTCCCAGGCCCGCGCGCCGGGGTTGCGGGTCTCGAACACGAAGCGGCCGGTCGCGGACAGCGCGGCGCGCACGGCGGCCAGCGCGGTCCGAATCTCTTCGTCCCCCAGCAGTTCCTGGAACGCGTGACCGGTCATGACGACGAGGCCGAAGCCCTCGGCGTCCCAGCGGCGGGTACGCAGATCACCGAGCAGCCACTCGACGGCGGGCTCTTCGCCCCGCGCCTGCACCAGCATCGCGGCGGCCGGATCGAGCCCCGCGAGCCGCCCGCCGTGCCCTTCCCCACGCGCCCGCCGCAGCAGCCGCCCGGTACCGCAGCCCACATCGAGCACCGACCCGGCGGCCATCACCAGGTCCAGGTAGAAGTCGTCACCCGGCCCCCACGGGTTGAGGCTGTCGTAGAGCGCGGCGAGCGAGAGATCCGCGTACGAATGATCGACCACCGCGGCAGTGTGCCACATGATGTTGAACGAGGGGTCAGGAACGGGCCTCTTCTTGAGCTTCTATCAACTTCCTTGGGGCTGCGGGTGCTTCATCACGTCGAGCTGTGGGTGCCGGACCTGGACCGGGCGGGGGAGTCCTGGGGCTGGCTGCTCGGAAGCCTGGGCTGGACGCCGTACCGGGACTGGCCGGACGGACGGAGCTGGCGGCTGGGGGAGACGTACGTGGTGGTCGAGCGGTCACCGGCGATGCGGGACGGCGGCGCCGGGTACGACCGCATGCGGCCCGGCCTGAACCACCTGGCGTTCCACGTACCGGACCGGGCGACGGCCGACGCGCTCGCGGAAGCGGCCCCGGCCCATGGCTGGACCCTGCTCTTCCCGGACCGCCATCCGTTCGCCGGCGGCCCGGACCACTACGCGGCGTACCTGGAGAACGAGGACGGCTTCGAGGTGGAGCTGGTGGCCCGGGGGTGAACGGCCTGCATGGCGCCGACGAAGGCGGCGAAGGTGCGGGGGCGGAAGGTGAGGGTGGCTCTGGTGGGGGTTTTGGAGTCGCGGACGGATATGTGGGTCCCCCGGTGAGCGACTTCGACGCAGTCGTTTCCCTCGCCTCCGCCGGAGAATGACGACTTCTTCCATGCGGTGGGGGCGATCATGCCGATCCTCACAGCTCCTTGGCCAACTGATGGATGAGCTCGCGCGATTGCCGCGCCGGCAGGGCCTGCTCCTTCACCTTACGGAAAAGCTTTCGAAAGTGCTCCAGTTGGGCCTCGGAGTCTACGAACGCCGTTCCGTGCGGGGCGTCACGCACGACGGTGTCGAGCCGAGGGACCGCTCCTCCCAGGTACACCATGCTGCTACCTGCGCCGGCGAAGTCGTCGAGTGCGAACGGGACGACCCGAACGATCACATGCTCGGCCTCGGACATGTCTAGGATGCGCGTCAGTTGGGCCCTGGTTGCATCGCGTCCGGCCACCTTGAGGCGTAGGGCCGCTTCGTGGATCACGGCTTCGTACGGCGTGGGGTCGGGGCCGTTGACGACGACCCTCCGCTTCATCCGGTGCTCCACTCGCAGGTCCACCTCGGTGTCCGGGAACTCCGGGTTCATGAAGGCGAAGAGCGCTCTGGCGTAGGCCTCCGTCTGGAACAGGCCCGGCACATGGATGACCGCCACATCGTGGCGGAACCTGGCGTGATGGTCCAGCTCGGCGAGGTCCTGGTACGCGGCGGGGAGGACGCCCCGGTACTCCTCCCACCAGCCACGCGTGCGGTCGGTCGCCAAGGCCGCCAGGGCGTCGATCAACTCCTGATCTGGACAGGTGTAGTTGGCCGCGAGTCGACGAACCCGCTGTTCGCTCACTCCGGCGATTCCGGATTCCATCTGGCTCATCTGAACTGAGTTCACTCCGAGCAGGCCCGCGGCCTCGGTCGCCTTGAGCCCGGCGGCTTCGCGCAGCCTTCGGAGTTCGGTCCCCAGGCGCATCTGGCGTGCCGTCGGGTGCCGTCGTGCTGGCAAGGCGTCCCTCTTTCCTCAACGTCCGTGGTGGGGCCACTCGTTCGGAGGCCAGATTACGCGATGCGCTTGCGGCGAATGAAATTTATGACCTACCTTCAGTGACGTAATGCACACGCTGTGGAAGTGCACCGCACCGTTGCTGTGCGGCGATGCCACCGTGCGTGAATTCCCCTTCACCTGACCGGAGTTGATGACGCATGCCCGAGACCTGGGACTACACGCTCTACATCCCCAACGACCTGAGAGCGGTCACGATCTCCCGCCGCACCCTGCGTCTGATCCTGACCATGCACGGGCTCATCGGTCTGGTGGACACGGCGGAGCTGCTGGCTGCGGAGCTGGTCTCCAATGCCGTGCGGCACACGAAGGGGCCGGCGGCGCTGAGGGTCCGGCGTTCTCCGGAGGGGGTGGTGTGGATCGGGGCGTGGGACGCGGATCCCGTGCCTCCGGAGCCGCCGGGGTCGTTGGAGGCGGTGGCGGGCCTTGAGGAGGCGGGGCGGGGGCTGGGGCTGGTGGTCGCGTGTGCGGACTGCTGGGGCTGGCAGCCGTCGTCCCGCTTCGGTGACCGGGGCAAATACGTGTGGTGCGAGTTGGGGGTGGCGTGATGGTGGGGTCTACGCATGAGGCGCTGCACCGGATCTTCCAGAAGGATCCGGCGCTGCTGACCCGTGCTCTGCAGCAGGTGCTGTGTCTGCCGTTTCCGGAGCCGCGGGAGGTCGTCGCGCTGAACGTCGATCTCACGGAGGTCGAACCGGTGGAGCGTCGGGTGGACACGTTGTTGCGGGCGGAGACGGATGACGGGACGTACCTCCTGGTCATCGAGTCCCAGGGGGAGGTGGACAGCCGTAAGCGGGGGAGCTGGCCGTACTACCTGTCGTATCTGTACGAGAAGTACCGCTGTGAGCCGGTGCTGATCGTGGTCACGCAGAGCAGCGCCACGGCACGATGGGCGGCCCAGCCGATCCGGTTCGGATTTCCGGGGTGGGAGTCGTTGACGGTGCGTCCGCTGGTGCTGGGGCCGGACAACGTGCCGGTGATCGCGGATGCGCGGGCGGCCGAGGACGACGTACCTCTTGCGGCGCTTTCGGCCATGACACATGGGCGGGGTCCCCAGGCCGCCGCCATACTGGAATCGCTGGCAACCGCCCTGAAGACCATTGACGCAGACAGCGCCGCGACCCTGGTGCAGTTCGTCGACTCGTGCCTGGCCGATCCCCGGGCGAAGCAGATGTGGAGGGACCTGATGACGGACATCCAGTACTTCTGGCGGCACCCGCTGGCGGAGCAGGTACGCGAGGAAGGGCGCGAGGAGGGGCGTGAGGAAGGGCGCGAACAAGGGCGGGCCGAGGCGAAGGCCGAGACGGTGCTTCAGATTCTGCAGTGGCGCGGCATTTCGGTGAGCTCTGCCGTCAGCGAGCGGGTGAAAGCCTGTCGGGATCTGGATCAGCTGGAGACCTGGGCACAGCGGGCGATGCACGTCGCGAATGCCGCGGAGCTGTTCGCCGAGGAGTGAGCGCACTTGGCGTGAAGGGTGCGTGACGGGGACCTGCCCGAGGCGGCCAGAGCGTAAGGTGCCCGTCCATGTCTGCCGCTGAGCACCCTCCGTCCTCCCTGCTGCGCAACACCGCTTTCGTGCGCCTCGCGTCCGCCCGGGTCATCTCCGTCCTCGGCAACGGGTTCGCCCGGATCGCGCTGGCTTTCGCGGTGCTCTCGCTGCCCGGGTCGACCCCGGGGGACCTGTCGCTCGTCGTCGCCTGCCAGGCGGTCCCGCAGCTCGCGCTGGTCCTCGTCGGGGGCGTGATCGCGGACCGGGTCTCCCGCTCGGCGCTGATGGCCGTGGCGGACCTGCTGGGTGCGCTGTCCTACGGCGGCCTCGCGGCCATGGTGCTCAGCGGCCATGCCCCTGTCGCCGCGCTGTGCGCACTCGCCGTCACGGCGGGCACCGCGACCGCTCTCTTCGCGCCCGCGATGGACGGGGTCGTCCCGCAGCTGGTGCCGTCCGGGGTCCTCCAGCGGGCCAACGGCCTGCTGCGGGTCGGCACCAACACCGCACTCCTGCTGGGGCTGGCGCTGTCGGGCGTGACCGTCGCATGGGTCGGCGCGGGCTGGGCGCTGGCCGTCAACGGGCTCTCCTTCGTGGTCAGCGCCGCACTCACCTCCTCCCTGCGGCTGCACCGGCGGCCGCGGAAGGCCGCCTCGGGCTGGGCCGATCTGCGCGAGGGCTGGCGGGAGTTCGCCTCCCGGCAGTGGCTGTGGGTGGTCGTCGTCCAGTTCTCCCTGGTGATGGCGGCGACGAACGCCAACGCCGGCGTACTGGGTCCGCTGGCCGCGAGCGCCCACTTCGGCGGGGCCCGCGCATGGTCGCTGGTGGTGGCCGCGCAGGCGCTCGGGGCCGTGGCGGGCGCCGGGATCGCGGCCCGCGCGAGGGTGACCCGGCCCATCCTGGCGGCGGTTCTGTTCACCCTCCCGTCCGCCCTGCCGCCTGCCCTCCTCGGCGCCGGAGCACCTCTGTGGGCCGTTGTCGCGGGCGCCTTCACCGCCGGAGTCAGCCTGGACTTCTTCGGCGTGCTGTGGTCCACCACCATGCAGCGCGAAGTCCCCGAGGAAGCCCTGTCCCGCGTCAGCTCCTACGACTGGTTCGGCTCCCTCAGCCTCGCTCCGCTCGGCCTCGCGCTGGCAGGACCCGCCGCCGACGCCTTCGGCACCGACCGGATACTGATCGTCTGCGCCGCCCTGATCGTCACCGCGACCCTCGCCGCGCTCCTGTCGCCAGGGGTGCGGTCGCTGCGGGCGGCTCCGGCGGCGGACCGGCCGGAGCTCCTCGAAGCCGGTACGCCTTCCTGATTCCTGAAGGCGCCCGGTGGCAACGAGAAGGGCCCGCACCTGGGGAGGTGCGGGCCCTTGCTCCCCTGGAGCGGACGTTCGGGCTCGGGTCAATGGGCCGATGAAAGTCCGTTCCGCAGGCGGCGGCTGACGGAAAAGGGGTGTGTCAGGCCGCGGCCTCGGGGTCCTTGGAGAGACGCGGGGCGGGAATCGTGTCCTGCGCCTCAGGGTAGTGGCACGCGGTGAGGTGGCCGGGCTTGTTGCCGTCGGCCTGGACCAGCGGCGGGGCCTCCGTCGCGCACTTCTCCGTCGCCTTCCAGCAGCGGGTGCGGAAGCGGCAGCCGGAGGGCGGGTTGATCGGGGACGGGACGTCACCGACCAGGCGGATCCGCTCGCGCGGCTCCACGTCCACCGTCGCCTCGGGCACGGCGGACAGCAGGGCCCGCGTGTAGGGGTGGCGCGGGTTGTCGTACAGGTCCTCGCGGTCGGCGATCTCCACGATCTTACCGAGGTACATCACCGCGACGCGCTGTGAGAAGTGCCGCACGATCGCGAGGTCGTGGGCGATGAAGACGAAGGCGATGCCCAGTTCCTTCTGGACCTTCTGGAGAAGGTTCACGACCTGCGCCTGGATGGAGACGTCGAGCGCCGACACCGGTTCGTCGGCGACGATCAGCTTCGGTTCCAGGGCGAGCGCGCGGGCCACGCCGATGCGCTGGCGCTGGCCGCCGGAGAACTCGTGCGGGAAGCGGTTGAAGTGCTCCGGGTTCAGGCCGACGATCTCAAGGAGCTCACGGACCCGGTTCTCGCGACCGCCGGCCGGGTTGATGTTGTTGATCTCCATCGGGCCGGCGACGATCTTGCCGACCGTCTGGCGGGGGTTCAGCGAGGCGTACGGGTCCTGGAAGATCATCTGGATCTCGGACCGGATCGGGGCCAGCTGCCTGCGGTTGGCGTGCGTGATGTCCTGGCCGCGGTAGGTGACCTTGCCGCCGGTCGGCTCCAGCAGGCGGGTGATCAGCCGGCCGGTGGTCGACTTGCCGCAACCGGACTCGCCGACCAGGCCCAGGCTCTCGCCCTCGGCGACCTGGAAGTCCAGGCCGTCCACGGCCTGCACCGCGCCGACGGTCCGCTTGATCGGGAAGCCGCCCTTGATCGGGAAGTGTTTGGTCAGCCCGGAGACGTCCAGGAGGGGGTTGGTGTTGCTCATGGTCGTGAAGTCCCGTCTCGTGTCCGTCAGTTGTGGCCGGCAGCGGCCGCGTAGTCGGCGAAGAGTTCGTCTCGCTGGCTCAGTTCCAGGTGGCAGGCGGAGCCGCGGCCCTCGACCAGTTCGAGCACCGGGCTCTCGCTGGAACACTTGCCGCCCGCGACCTTGTCCACGAACGCGCAGCGCGGGTGGAAGCGGCAGCCGGACGGCGGGTTGAGCAGTGACGGCGGCGACCCGGGGATCGGCGACAGCGGGACGTCCACGGGTCCGTCGAGGCTCGGCATGGAGTTGAGCAGGCCCAGGGTGTACGGGTGCTGCGGTGCGCCCAGTACCTGCTTCTTGGTGCCGCGCTCCACGCACCGGCCGCCGTACATCACCAGGACGTCGTCCGCGATGTCGGCGATGACACCGAGGTCGTGGGTGATGAAGATGATCGCCGTGCCGAACTCCTGCTGGAGATCCTTGAGGAGGTCCATGATCTGGGCCTGGACGGTCACGTCGAGGGCGGTGGTCGGCTCGTCGGCGACCAGTAGCTCGGGGTCGCAGACCAGCGCCATCGCGATCATCGCGCGCTGGCGCATACCGCCGGAGAACTGGTGCGGGTAGTCGTCCACCCGGACGTCCGGCTGCGGGATGCCGACGCGCTTCAGCATCTCGATCGCCCGCTCTCGCGACTCCTTCTTGGAGGCGCCGGTGTGCTTGCGGTACACCTCGGAGATCTGCGTGCCGATGGTGTGGTACGGCGACAGCGAGGCCAGCGCGTCCTGGAAGATCATCGACATCTTGTTGCCGCGCAGCTTCTCCAGCTCCCGCTCGGAGGCCGTGAGCAGCTCCTTGCCGTCGAGCAGGATCTCGCCCTCGATCGCCGTACGGTCGCGGTCGTGGAGGCCCAGGATCGTCAGGTTGGTGACGGACTTGCCGGAGCCCGACTCACCGACGATGCCGAGCGTCTTGCCCTTGGCGATGTCGAAGGAGAGCCCGTCGACGGCCTTGACGATGCCGTCCTCGGTGGAGAAGTGGACCTTTAGGTCCTTGACGGAAAGGAACGGCTGCTGATCGGTGCTCGTCACGGTGACGCTCCTGGGGGTGATGCGGGGGGTAGGGGTTACGGGCGGAGGTCAGGCGAGCCGGATCCGCGGGTCGATGAAGGCGTAGACGGCGTCGACGATGATGTTGGAGAACACGATCGCGGCCGCGGACAGCACCGTGACGCCGAGCAGCATCGGCAGGTCGCTCTGGATGACGGAGGTCACCGAGAGGCGGCCGATGCCCTGGAGGCTGAAGACCTGCTCGGTGATGATCGCGCCGCCGATCAGCGTGCCCAGGTCGATGCCGAACACGGTGACGATCGGGCCCATCGCACCGCGCCAGGCGAAGCGCAGGAACACGTTGGCACGTGAGAGGCCCTTGGCGCGCGCGGTGCGGACGTAGTCCTCGCTGAGCTGCTCGACCAGCTGGGAGCGGGCCATACGGGTGTAGTTGGCGGTGAAGATGATCGACAGCACGAGCCACGGCAGCAGCAGTCCCGAGAACCACTGGACGGGGTTGTCGGTCAGCGGCGTGTACGCGGGCTGGTCGAGGATGCCCACCTTGAAGACCAGGAAGTACAGCGCGATGTAGCCGACGAAGTAGATCTGCAGCGAGGAGCCGAGCAGCGAGGCCGAGGTCGCGAGCTTGTCCAGGAACTTGCCCTGCTTGAGCGCCGCGATCATGCCGGTGCCGACACCGAAGATCAGGAAGATGACGGCCGAGCCGAAGGCGAGCGAGAGGGTCAGCGGCAGCCGGTCCATGATCGTGCCGAAGACGGGCTCGTTGTTGGCGAAGGAGTAGCCGAGGCACGGCGCGTTGCAGTGCCCGAAGCCGCTGTACTCACGCCCGACGAAGATGCCCTTGAGCCAGTACCAGTACTGGACCGGTATCGGATGGTCGATGCCCAGGTTGTGCCGAATCTGCGCCAGCGAGGCCGGCGTGCAGTTCTTGCCGCAGGACATCATGGCCGGGTCACGCGGGACGGCGTAGAAGAGCCAGAACGTGATGGCGCTGATGATCAGCAGAATGACCAGCGCGCCGATCGTACGGCGGACAAGGAAGCGGAACATGGGGTCAGGACTTTCCGGACGGGGCGCCGTTGCCGGGGCGTGAGGGGTGTGGAGCCGGTGGGGGGCGGCCCGGAGGGGCCGCCCCTGATGCCGTGTGGCGCCTACGCCTTGGCGTAGAGCCTGGTGAGCGCGATGCCGGTGTTTCCGCCGTCGTAGACGAAGCCGCCGACCTTCGAACCGTGCATCCAGTTGCGGATGGCGTGGTAGTCCGGGACGCAGGCCGCGAGCTCCATGACCTGCTTGTCGATGGCGCCCCAGGCCTTGTTGGCCTCGTCCGCGTCGGTGATCAGGGAGGCGGCCGCGATGGCCTTGTCGACGCTGGCGTTCTTCAGCTGCGCGTAGTTGCTGCGGCCGTCACCGATGTTCTCGCCGTCCCAGCAGGGGTAGAAGACCGAGTAGCCGCCCGGCCAGTCCGGGCTCCAGCCGGCCGCGAACACGTCGTACTGGTTGTCGATCTTGCCGATCTGGGTGTAGAAGGTCGACTTGTCGATCTGCTTGTTGACGACCGTGAAGCCGGCGGCCTCCAGCGCGTTCTTGATCGCGACGGCCTGCTTCACCGCGTTGTCCGACGTCTGGTAGGCGATGACCAGCTTCTGCCCGAGCTTGCCGGCCTCCTTCAGGAGGGCCTTGGCCTTGTCCGGGTCGCCGCCGGGCTTCGTCTTCTTGCCGTAGAGGTCGAAGTCCGTGTAACCGGGCGTCACCGGGCTGAAGATCGTGGTGGCGATCTCGCTGGTGGACGCGCCGCCGCGGATGGTCTGCAGCTGCTGGTTCGGCCAGGCGTAGTTGATGGCCTGGCGGACCTTGACGTCCGTGATCCGGGTGGTGTTGATCGGCCAGTAGTAGGTGACCGTGTCGACCGCGGTGAGCACCTGCTGCTTGAGCTTCGCGTTGGTGAGAACCGTGGCGATGCGCTCCGGGGCGACCTCGTTGAAGATCGACATCGTGTACTGGTCGTTGCCCTTGTCCGCGATGTAGCGGTCGGTCGACGCCAGCAGTTCGAAGCCGAACTGGAAGAGGTACTTGTCCGGGTAGGCGTTGCGGATCGGGTCCGTCGCCGCGTCCCAGTGCTCGTTGCGGGTGTACGTCAAGGACTTGCCGACGTCACGGGCGGAGATCTTGTACGGGCCGCAGGAGAACGGCTGCTTGTCGTACTTCTCCTTGGTGTCCTTCGACTTCTTCACGAAGGAGTACGCGCGCTCGGCGAGCGTGAAGTTGAAGTCACCGCGGGCCTGGTTGAGGCGGAAGGTGATGGTCTTGCCGTCGATCTCGATGGAGTCGAGGTTCTTGCCCTCGTAGGGGCCCTTGTACTTGTCGCCGCCCACCAGGAACTGCTGGACGTAGCGCGGACCCTCGGTGACGAAGGAGGCGAAGAGGCGCTCGAAGGTGTGACGGACGTCGTCCATGGAGAGGTCGGAGCCGTCCTCCCACTTGATGCCGTCCTTGATCGTGAACGACCAGGTCTTGCCGCCGTCCTTGGCGGTGCCCGCGTCCGTGGCCACGTCGCCGACGAGGGTGGCGCCGCCCTTGGAGTCGAGCTTGTAGCCGGTCAGGCCGCGCATGATCGGCGTGGTGATGAGGATCTCGGTGGAGACGTAGATCTGGGCCGGGTCGAGGTGGTCCATGTCGAACTGGTCGAGCCCGTAGATCGTCCCGCCCTTGACCGCGCCGGCGACCTCGGGGGCCGGGCCGGTCGAGTCGGCCTTCGTGCCGACCGCGATCTTGCTCTGCTTGGCCTTGCTGACCGAGGGGATCTTGTTGGCCGACGACTTGCTGCCGCCACCGCCACAGGCGGTCAGCACCGTGCTCGACGCGGCGACCACGCCGGTGGCGATCATGAAGTTTCTGCGGGAAAACGACACAGCAAACCCTGCCTTATGGTGGGACGGGACCAGCCGGACGACGTTGACCGGACCGGGAGATGAGAGATGGGTCAGCGCTTGGACTTCGGGTCGAGCGCGTCGCGCGCCGAGTCACCGAGCAAGTTGAACGCCAGGACGAAGATCACCATGGCCAGGCCCGGGAAGAGCATGAAGGTGAAGTCCTGGGTGTAGAACTGGGCGCCTCGCTGGATCATGACGCCCCAGTCGGGGGTCGGGTCGATCATGCCGACACCGAGGAAGGCGAAGCCCGCCTCCGCGGTCACGTAGGCCGGGAGCATGAGCGTGGACTGGATGAGGATCGGGGTCCACAGGTTCGGCAGCAGTTCTTTGAACACGATGCGCGCTGGTGACGCCCCGGTCACCTTGGCGGCCTCGACGAACTCCCGCTCGCGCAGGCCGAGTACCTGGCCGCGCAGCAGACGGGCGATGGACGCCCAGCCGAAGAAGGACATCATGAAGATGAGTGCGACCGCCCGCAGCCAGGTCGGGATGTTGTCGTCTGCGGCGACGAACAGTCCGAAGACCACCGGCATGAAGGCGATGATGAACAGCGTCGAGGGGATCGACAGCACGATGTCGATGATCCGGCCGACGAGGTAGTCCGTCTTGCCGCCCAGATAGCCCGCGGTCACACCGACCACGACGCCCACGACCGTGGTGATCAGGGTGGCGGCCAGGGCGATGCCCAACGAGGTCCGGATGCCGTAGATCAGGAAGGTGAAGACGTCACGGCCCAGCTGCGGCTCGATGCCGAACCAGAACTGCGAGCTCATGCCGCCGTTCGCGCCCGCCGGGTACGAGAAGGCGTCCAGCAGGCTCGGGTCCTGGCTCGCGTACGTCGTGTACGGATCCTTCCCGTACAGCTTGGATATCAGCGGCGCGGCCAGCGCGATCACGAAGAAGAAGATCACGATGATCGCCGATATGACGCCCGTACGGTCGCGTTTGAAGCGGCGCCACGCGAGCTGTCCCGGGGACCTGCTCTGGCCGGCCTTCGAGTCGGGAGAAGTGATCGACTTCTCGGCGCTCTCGTCGGTCACCTCGAGCGGGGCCGCGGATGGAGTTGGGGGGGTCATGGTGCTCCTGGCCCAAGGGAGGGTCTGATGACTCCGCAGGGCACTCTCCCCTACGGGCTACGCCGGACTTTTTCAACGCAATTCATTCAAGGTCAATAAATTCTCGGTCGGCTTGGGTTTCTCTTTACTTTCTTTGCCCGTTCTTGACCGTTCCGTAGCTACGCGGGTAGCGCCTCGTAATCGCATCGTGCTTTAGATCGGGCAAATGCCTCGAAACGGGCAATGAGTTCGTTATGCGGACGCCTGGGTGCCGAAATGCGTACATCGGAGGGACGTAATCCAACGTTTCGGCATCGTTGCGCGGAGATCCATTGCGCCGCCGTCACAAGATCCTCAAGAGGGTACCGGAGGGGTGCCTGCAATCGGGTGACGTGTCCCTCTAAAGGTCGTCATGGGGCCTCCGGGGGCCTCCGTTCGGGGCAGTTGGTGAGCAGTATCGACCTATTTGGTCGATATTGACCGATAGCGGATCATCTGTGGATCCGCCGGTCCACCGATCACCCTTCACTGAGGAGGCACGCCATGCGTTCAGCCACGCACGCCCGAGGGGCGGCCTGTGCGGTCGCGGTGGCGCTCGCCGCGACGGCCTGCGGGGGCGGTGGCGGCAGCGGGGGCGGCGGAGGCGAGAGCGGCGTGCTCAGCTCCTCCTGGGGCGACCCGCAGAACCCCCTGGAGCCGTCCAACACCAACGAGGTCCAGGGCGGCAAGGTCCTCGACATGATCTTCCGGGGCCTGAAGAAGTACGACCCGAAGACCGGCAAGGCCACGGACATGCTCGCCCAGAAGATCGACACGAGCGACTCGCAGAACTTCACGATCACGCTCAAGGACGGCTGGACCTTCTCCAACGGCGAGAAGGTGACCGCCAAGTCCTTCGTCGACGCCTGGAACTACGGAGCGAGCCTCAGGAACAACCAGAAGAACGCCTACTTCTTCGGCTACATCCAGGGCTACGACAAGGTCCACCCGGCCACCGGCTCACAGAGCGCCGACATGCTCTCCGGCCTGAAGGTCGTCGACGACAAGACGTTCACCGTCGCGCTCAACCAGAAGTTCTCCAGCTTTCCCGACACCCTCGGCTACGCGGCCTTCGCCCCGCTCCCGCAGACCTTCTTCACCGACCACGCCGGCTGGCTGGCACAACCGGTCGGCAACGGGCCGTACCGGATCGAGTCCTACACCAAGGGCTCGCAGATGGCCCTGAAGAAGTGGGACGGCTATCCCGGTGCCGACAAGGCACAGAACGGCGGAGTGACCCTCAAGGTCTACACGGACAGCGACACCGCCTACACCGACCTCATCGCCGGCAACCTCGACCTCGTCGACGACGTTCCCGCGTCGCAACTGAAGAACGTCAAGAACGATCTCGGCGACCGCTACATCAACACTCCGGCCGGCATCATCCAGACGCTCGCCTTTCCCTACTACGACAGTGCCTGGAACAAGAGCGGATCGGAGAAGATCCGCACCGGACTGTCCATGGCGATCAACCGGAAGCAGATCACCGACACCATCTTCCAGAACACCCGCACCCCGGCCACCGACTGGACCTCGCCGGTGCTGGGCACGGCCGGCGGCTTCAAGGAAGGGCTGTGCGGGAGCGCCTGCGACTACGACCCCGCCCAGGCCAAGAAGCTCATCCAGGAGGGCGGGGGTCTGCCCGGCGGCCAGCTCAAGATCACGTACAACGCCGACACCGGCTCGCACAGGATGTGGGTGGACGCCGTGTGCAACTCCATCAACAACGCGCTCGGCAACGACAAGGCGTGTGTGGGAAATCCGGTCGGCACGTTCGCCGACTTCCGGAACCAGATCGGGCAGCACAAGATGACCGGACCGTTCCGCGCGGGCTGGCAGATGGACTACCCGCTCATCCAGAACTTCCTCCAGCCGCTCTACTACACGAACGCCTCCTCCAACGACGGCAAGTGGTCCGACAAGGACTTCGACAAACTCGTCGACCAGGCGAACGCCGAAACCGACACCGCCAAGGCCGTGTCGACCTTCCAGCAGGCGGAGGGAGTCGTCCGCGACAACATGGCCGCCATTCCGCTCTGGTACCAGAACGGCAGCGCCGGCTACTCCGAGCGGCTGTCCCATGTGGCCCTCAATCCGTTCAGCGTTCCCGTCTACAACGAGATCAAGGTCAGCTGAACCGGCATGGGGCGCTATGTCGTCCGGCGGCTGCTCCAGATGGTCCCGGTGTTCGTCGGGGCCACGCTGCTGATCTTCCTCATGGTCAATGTCATGGGCGACCCGATCGCGGGGCTGTGCGGTGAGCGCGCGTGCGATCCGGCGACCGCCGCCCAGCTGAAGAAGGAGTTCGGACTCGACAAGCCGGTGTGGCAGCAATACCTCACCTATATGGGGAACGTCTTCACCGGCGACTTCGGTACGGCGTTCAACGGGCAGCCGGTCACCGAGCTGATGTCCACCGCGTTCCCCGTCACCATCCGGCTGACGATCGTGGCGATCGTCCTCGAGATCGTCATCGGCATCACGCTGGGCGTGGTGACCGGACTGCGGCGCGGGCGCCCCGTCGACACCGGCGTGCTGCTGGCCACCCTGGTCGTCATCTCCGTGCCGACCTTCGTCACCGGCCTGCTGCTCCAGCTGCTGCTGGGAGTGGAGTGGGGCTGGATCAAACCCTCCGTCTCCCCGGAGGCCACCTTCGGCGAGCTGATCGTGCCGGGGCTGGTGCTCGCCTCCGTGTCGCTCGCCTACGTCACCCGGCTGACCCGCACCTCCATCGCCGAGAACAAGCGGAGCGACTACGTCCGTACGGCCGTTGCCAAAGGGCTGCCCAGACGCCGGGTCATCACCCGGCACCTGCTGCGCAACTCCCTCATCCCCGTCGTCACCTTCATCGGCACCGACATCGGCGCCCTGATGGGCGGGGCGATCGTCACCGAGCGGATCTTCAACATCCACGGCGTCGGCTACCAGCTCTACCAGGGCATCCTGCGGCAGAACACCCAGACGGTGGTGGGGTTCGTGACCGTGCTGGTCCTGGTGTTCCTGGTGGCCAACCTCCTGGTGGACCTGCTCTACGCCGTACTCGACCCGAGGATCCGCTATGCCTGAGCAGCCGTTCGAGCCCGACCGGGCGATCGCGGGGACCGGGGCGGGCGGGGCGATGGACCTGGCGGCGAGCGAGGCGCAGACGCTGGAACGGACGCCGGGCGGACCGCTGGGCACGGGGCCGGCCGCCAAGCCGCGCTCGCTCTGGTCCGACGCGTGGCGGGACCTGCGGCGCAACCCGGTCTTCCTCGTCTCCGCCCTCGTCATCCTCTTCCTCGTCGTCATCTCCCTGTGGCCGTCCCTGATCGCCTCCGGCTCCCCCCTCAAGTGCGACCTCGCCAAGGCCCAGGAAGGCTCCCGGCCGGGCGCTCCCTTCGGCTACGACGGGCAGGGCTGCAACGTCTACACACGGACCGTCTACGGCGCCCGCACGTCCGTCACCGTGGGCGTCTGCGCCACCCTCGGGGTCGCGCTGTTCGGGTCGGTGCTCGGCGGGCTCGCCGGGTTCTTCGGCGGAGTCTGGGACTCGGTGCTCTCCCGGATCACCGACGTCTTCTTCGCGATCCCGGTCGTCCTCGGCGGTCTCGTCCTCCTCTCGGTGGTGACGAGCAATACGGTCTGGCCGGTCATCGGGTTCATGGTGCTGCTCGGCTGGCCGCAGATCTCCCGGATCGCCCGCGGCTCGGTGATCACCGCCAAGCAGAACGACTACGTCCAGGCCGCCCGCGCCCTGGGCGCCTCCAACTCCCGGATCCTGCTGCGGCACATCGCGCCCAACGCCGTGGCGCCCGTGATCGTCGTCGCGACCATCGCGCTCGGCACCTACATCGCCCTGGAGGCGACCCTGTCCTACCTCGGCGTCGGCCTGAAGCCGCCCAGTGTCTCCTGGGGCATCGACATCTCCGCCGCCTCGCCCTACATCCGCAACGCCCCGCACGCGCTGCTGTGGCCCTCAGGGGCCCTCGCGCTCACCGTCCTGGCCTTCATCATGCTCGGCGACGCGGTGCGCGACGCCCTCGACCCGAAGCTGAGGTGAGCGCCACCGTGCTGCTCGAAGTGCGCGACCTGCACGTGGAGTTCCGGACCCGGGACGGGGTCGCCAAGGCGGTCAACGGCGTCTCGTACGCCGTCGACGAGGGGGAGACGCTGGCCGTGCTGGGCGAGTCGGGGTCCGGCAAGTCGGTGACCGCCCAGGCCGTGATGGGGATCCTGGACGTGCCGCCCGGACGGATCGGCGGGGGCGAGATCCTCTTCCGGGGCCGCGATCTGCTCAAGCTGAAGGAGGAGGAGAGGCGGCGGATCCGGGGCGCCGAGATGGCGATGATCTTCCAGGACGCGTTGTCGGCGCTCAACCCGGTGCTGAGCGTGGGCGACCAGCTCGGCGAGATGTTCGTCGTGCACCGCGGGATGTCGCGGAAGGACGCGCGGGCCCGGGCCGTCGAGCTGATGGACCGGGTACGGATCCCGGCCGCCGCCCAGCGGGTCCGGGACTATCCGCACCAGTTCTCCGGGGGCATGCGCCAGCGCATCATGATCGCCATGGCGCTGGCCCTGGAACCGGCGCTCATCATCGCCGACGAGCCGACGACCGCCCTGGACGTGACCGTGCAGGCCCAGGTCATGGACCTGCTCGCGGAGTTGCAGCGCGAGTACCACATGGGGCTGATCCTCATCACCCACGACCTGGGGGTGGTCGCCGACGTCGCCGACCGGATCGCCGTGATGTACGCGGGGCGGATCGTCGAGTCCGCGCCCGTGCACGACATCTACAAGGCGCCCGCCCACCCCTATACGCGCGGTCTCCTCGACTCGATCCCGCGCCTCGACCAGAAGGGGCACGAGCTCTACGCCATCAAGGGCCTGCCGCCCAACCTCATGGACATCCCTCCGGGCTGCGCCTTCAACCCGCGCTGCCCGATGGCCCAGGACGTGTGCCGCACCGACGAGCCGCCGCTGTACGAGGTGGACCGGCACCGGGGCAGCGCCTGCCACTTCTGGAGGGAGTGCCTCAATGGTTGAGAGGGTGGTTGAGCCGATCCTGGAAGTGAGTGGACTGGTCAAGCACTATCCCTTGACTCAGGGCATCTTGATCAAGAAACAGATCGGTGCCGTCAAGGCTGTCGACGGCGTCGACTTCGTGCTCGGCAAGGGAGAGACGCTCGGCATCGTCGGGGAGTCCGGCTGCGGCAAGTCGACGGTTGCCAAGATGCTCGTCAACCTCGAACGGCCGACGGCGGGGTCGATCAAGTACAAGGGCGACGACATCACCAGGTTGAGCGGGCGGGCGCTCAAAACCGTCCGCCGCAACATCCAGATGGTCTTCCAGGACCCGTACACCTCCCTCAACCCCCGGATGACCGTCGGCGACATCATCGGGGAGCCGTACGAGATCCATCCGGAGGCGGCTCCCAAGGGCGACCGGCGCCGGCGGGTCCAGGAGCTGCTGGACGTCGTGGGGCTCAACCCCGAGTACATCAACCGCTATCCGCACCAGTTCTCCGGCGGCCAGCGGCAGCGCATCGGCATCGCACGGGGGCTGGCGCTGCGCCCCGAGGTGATCGTCGCCGACGAGCCGGTGTCCGCGCTCGACGTCTCCGTGCAGGCCCAGGTGATCAACCTGCTCGACCGGCTCCAGAACGACTTCGACCTGTCGTACGTCTTCATCGCCCACGACCTGTCGATCGTGCGGCACATCTCGGACCGGGTCGGGGTGATGTACCTCGGGCGGATCGTGGAGACCGGCAAGGACGAGGAGATCTACGAGCACCCGACCCACCCCTACACCCAGGCGCTGCTCTCCGCGGTGCCGGTGCCGGACCCGGAGGCGCGCGAGCACCGGGAGCGGATCATCCTGAGCGGGGACGTGCCGTCGCCGACGAACATCCCGTCGGGGTGCCGGTTCCGCACGCGGTGCTGGAAGGCGCAGGAGCGGTGCGCGGTGGAGGTGCCGCTGCTCGCGGTGCCCGCGGTGTTCCGGCTCACGCCGGGGCCGGCGGCGCATGACTCGGCCTGCCACTTTGCGGAGGAGAAGCAGGTCGTGCCGCCGGAGGAGCCGGCCGGGGGAGCGGCGGACGATCTTGGTAACCCGGGTTCATAACGGGGCGTATGTGCATCAATCGCGTTAACACACAGGCAACTTCGCCGACCCGGTCTCGATATACGGACGCTGCACTCTAATCAACGTACGGCCGTGCGGGTGCCGTAAACGGGCCGGAGCGCGCCATGTCGCTCCGGCCCGTTGCCGTGTGCGGGTGCGTGGGGGCTGGTCGCGCAGTTCCCCGCGCCCCTAGAGGGGCGCCAGCCCCAACGTCCGCTTCAAAAAGTCCAGCTGAAGCAGCAGCAGGTTCTCCGCCACTTGTTCCTGCGGGGTCATGTGGGTCACGCCCGAGAGCGGGAGCACCTCGTGCGCGCGGCCCGCGGCCAGCAGGGCGCTGGAGAGGCGCAGGGAGTGGGCCACGACCACGTTGTCGTCCGCCAGGCCGTGGATGATCATCATGGGGCGGTGGGGTTCGGCGGCGTCGACCAGGCCCGCGTCGTCGATCACGGAGTTGCGGCGGTAGACCTCCGGCTGCTCGCCGGGGTGGCCGAGGTAGCGCTCCTGGTAGTGGGTGTCGTACAGGCGCAGGTCGGTCACGGGGGCGCCCACCACCGCCGCGTGGAAGACGTCCGGGCGGCGCAGGGCCGCGAGGGCGGCGAGGTAGCCGCCGAAGGACCAGCCGCGGATCGCCACCCTGGTCAGGTCGAGGGGGAAGTCGGCGGCGAGCGCCTGGAGGGCGTCGACCTGGTCCTGGAGGACGATTGCCGCGACGTCGTCCTTGATGGACTTCTCCCAGGCGGGGGAGCGGCCCGGGGTGCCCCGGCCGTCGGCGACGAGCACCGCGAAACCCTGGTCGGCGAACCACTGGGAGGTCAGGTGGGCGTTGTGCGCGGCGACCACCCGCTGGCCGTGCGGACCCCCGTACGGGTCCAGCAAAACCGGAAGGGGAGTGTCCCCGTGGTAGTCCTGTGGCATAAGCACGGCGCACGGAATTCGGCGTGCGCCCCCTGCGGTGAGCGTTACGCGCGGGGACAAACCGGGGTCTTCGGCGTATGACGTGACAGTCGCCAGGTGCTTTCCGTCGCGGAGCACCTGGGTGCGGGCGCCCGGGCTGTCCAGCGTGGCGGAGACCAGTACGGTCACGCCCCCGGCGCGCACCGCCGTATGCACGCCGGGTTCCTGCGACACGCGCTCCACGCCGAGTTCGTTCACGCGGTAGACGTGCACCTCGCCGATCTCGGGGGACTCGGCCTCCTCGCCGGCGGAGGCCGAGACCAGCACGTCGTCGGTGGTCACGTCGAGAACCGCACGGATGTGCAACTGGGGTCCCGTGAGCGGCCGTTCACCCACCGCGAGCACCCGGGCGCCGCCCTCGTCGGCGATCCGGACCAGCTGTCCGGAGGGGCTCCAGCAGGGCACTCCACCGAACAGTTCAAGCCATGTTGGATCTTCGTCGGCGTGCACCATCCGGGTCGCCCCCGACCCCGGGTCCACGGCCAGGAACAGCTGGCTGCGCTGGTCGCGCGCCTGTACGAGCAGCAGCGGGGCACCCGCCTCTGACCAGTGCACATGCGCCACATACGGATAGCGCGCCCGGTCCCAGGAGACCTCCGTGCGCTCCCCGTCGAGGTCCTGGACGAACAGGCGTACGTCCGCGTTCCCGGTGCCCGCCGCCGGATAGGCGACATGATGTGGCTCACGCCCCGGGTGGGCGGGGTCGGCGATCCACCACCGCTGCACCGGCGTGTCGTCCACGCGCGCCACGAGCAGCCGGTCGGACTCCGGGGACCACCAGAAGCCGCGCGAACGCCCCATCTCCTCGGCCGCGATGAACTCGGCCAATCCGTAGGTGACCTGTTCCGACTCCGGCTCCGCGAGCGCCCGGTCGCCCTCGCCCTCGGCGCCCACCACGCGCAGAGCACCCGCCGCGACGTACGCGACATGGCGTCCGTCGGGGGACGGGCGCGGGTCGATCACCGGCCCGGGGACGGTGAGTTCACGTGCCGTGCCGGCCCTCAGCTCGGCCGTGAAAAGCCGTCCTGACAAGGCGAAAGACGCCAACTCCAGGGCCGCGTCGGTGGCGTAGCCGACGATGCCGGCACCGCCCTCCCGGCTGCGTTCGCGACGGGCCCGCTCCTGGGGCGAGAGGTGCTCCTCGGCACCGCCGAGCAGGGTGCGCGGGTCCGCCGCGAGACGCTCCTCGCCGCTCGGTACGTCAAGGACCCAGAGGGAGTTGGCGCGGTCGGTGCCGGAACCGGAGCGAAGGAACGCCACGCGGGAGCCGTCGGGGGCCACGGTGAACGCGCGCGGCGCGCCGAGCGTGAAACGCTGGGTGCGGGCGTGCCGGCGGGGGAATGAGACAGCCTCGGTCGTCATCCCCCGACCATATTGGCCATGCGCCCCCTTGTGCGGCCGTGCGCCGAGCGATGCGCGAGCACGCATAGTTATGATCACTACCGCTGGGTGGGTATGAACCTGCTGGCATGCGCATGGATTTGCTGTACCGATCTACAACCCCCATAGTCCGAACCCCCCGCGTCCCTGGGATCTTTGGAGGTGAGCCGCCGTGGCACTCTCGATTTCGGCGGTGGTGCTGCTGGCGATCATCGTCTTCTTGTTGATCAAGAAGTCAGGTCTGAAAGGCGGTCATGCGGTCGTCTGCATGCTGCTCGGTTTCTATCTCGCCTCCTCGACCATCGCGCCGACGATCAGCGATCTGACGACGAACGTCGCCAGCATGATCGGCAGCATCAAGTTCTGACCCCGGTCACGTTTCGCACCGGTCGACCGGGGCTGCGCGGCACTGTCGGTGTCGTTTCGTAGGGTGGGCACATGACGGAACTGCCCACCCGGCGTCTGTTGCTCGTGCACGCGCACCCGGACGACGAGTCGATCAACAACGGCGCCACCATGGCCCGCTACGCGGCCCAGGGCGCCCATGTGACGCTGGTCACCTGCACGCTCGGCGAGGGCGGCGAGGTCATCCCGCCCGAGCTGCGGCACCTCACCGGCCCCGCCCTGGGCGAGTACCGGCTGGGCGAGCTGGCCGCTGCCATGCGCGAGCTCGGTGTCGAGGACTTCCGGCTGCTCGGCGGCCCCGGCCGCTACCGCGACTCCGGAATGATGGGCGTGCCCGACAACGACGCGCCCGACTGCTTCTGGCAGGCCGACGTCGACGAGGCCGCCGGGCACCTGGCCGAGGTCATCCTGGAGACCCGCCCCCAGGTCGTCGTCACCTACGACGACAACGGCGGGTACGGCCATCCGGACCACATCCAGGCCCACCGCGTCGCCATGCGAGCCGTCGAGCTGGCCGCCGGGGCCGGCCACCGCGTCCCCAAGGTCTACTGGAACCGCGTGCCGCGCACCGTCGCCGAGGCCGCCTTCGCCGGGCTCCGGGACGACCTGCCGGGGCTGCCCTTCGCCAAGTCCGCCGCCGTCGACGACGTGCCCGGCGTGGTCGACGACCGCCGGGTCACCACCGAGATCGACGGCACCTCGTACGCCGGCGCGAAGGCCGCCGCGATGGCCGCCCACGCCACCCAGGTCGAGGTGGCACCCGACGGCGCCCGCTACTTCGCGCTCTCCAACGAACTGGCCCAGCCGTTGTTCACCACGGAGTTCTACGAGTTGGCGGGCGGCGCGCCGGGCGCGGCGCGCGAGACCGATCTCTTCGCGGGCCTCGGGGAGGCGTCATGAGCTCCGGTGGACGCGGGTCGATGCTCGCGCAGCCGCTGCAGGCGCCCTCGGCGGGGCGGGCCGCGGCCCTCGTCGGGCTGGTCGTGCTCGGGGCCGTGGTCGGCGCCGCGGGCGCCCTCGTCCAGGCCGGCTGGTTCCCGGGCGGACTGCTGCTCGCCCTGGCCGGTGCCGCCGGGGTCTTCCTCGGCGGGGCCCGGGCCGTGGCGAGCCGCTCCGGAGCCGTCGCGCCCGCGTTCGGCTGGGTCGTGGCCGTCATCTTCCTCACCGCCAGCAGACCGGAGGGCGACTTCCTGTTCGGCGCGGGAGGCGGCTCGTACCTCTTCCTGCTCGGCGGCATGGCGCTGGCTGTGATCTGCGCCACAATAGGTTTGGGGCGGCAACCCGAAGCGGGCGGCGCCCGACTTGGCAAGTGACGTACCACTTCGCCATGGGGCGCCCGTGCGAGTCCGGTGTGGGTTTCCCCAGCGGTCATGGGATAAGCGTCAGAAGTGGCCAGTATGGTGGTGCGCGCCGCCGAGCCGCCCCAGCAAGGTCGTCACGGGCGGTGGAGCCAACCGGGAGAACCTGCCTTGAGTCGTGAAACTGACACTCCGTCCTCCGGGCCCGACGGGCGCGGTGGATCCGCTTACCCCTCGGGCACGCCGCCGTACGGGACCCCCATGGCTTCCGACGACGGTACGGACGCGGCCCGTTCGGCCGCGCAGCCGGAGGAACGCAAGACCGAGACCACGCTGACGACCCGGATCCGGATCAACATCCCCGGCTCCCGGCCGATTCCCCCCGTGGTCGTCCGCACCCCCGTCGCGGACGTCGAGGGCGGCGCGGCCGCCCCGGGCATGAGCGGTACGGCCGAGGAGACGGGCACGCACGCGCGGCCGGCGGGCGCCACCATGCCCACCGGCAACGCCGAGCCGCCCGCCGCCGAACCGGCGCCCGCGCCCACCACCGACTGGTTTGCGCCACGCAAGTCCGGCCCCGCCAAGGGCGGACAGCGCGCCGGTGCCGCCAACGGGGCGGGTGCACCCGGCGGTTCGCCCACCGCCTCACCGAACGCTTCGGGTGCGGCGCGTCCGAACGGCGGCGGCGCCCCCCGTCCCGGCGCCGCGAACGGCGGCCGTCCCGGCGGTGTCGTCGGCTCCATGAGCGTGCCGGGCGCGTCCCGTCCCGGCGGGACCAACGGCGCGGGGCTGCCCGCGGGCGCGACCGGCGGCCCGGTGGCCCCCGGCCACGGCGGCGGCACCGGCTCCTTCGACGTGACCGAGGCGCTCGCCGCGGGCCCGCTCGGAGGCTCCCGCGGCGGCGCGCCGGGCGGCGGCGACGCGCGCCGCGACGACCTGCCGTACTTCTCCGACAACGGCGGACAGAACGGCGCCCAGGGCGGCCCCGGCGTGCCCGGCGGCGGCCCGGCCGGTCCCGGCGGCCCCAGCGGCTTCAGCGGTCCTGGCGGCCCCGGCGGCCTCGGCGGCCCGCAGGGCCCGGCAGGCCCCACCGGCGGCCCGGTCACCGGCGACGGCCCGTTCGTCCCGCCGGTCAACGGCGGCGAGCCCTTCGGCGGCGGCGAGGCCTTCGGCGCCCCGGGCGGTCCCGCGGGTCCCGCGGCCCCCGGCGGCGGCCCCATGGGCCCCGGCGGTCCTCGCGCCCGCGCCGCCCAGGCCCGGCCCGGTGCGCGCACCGCGCCCGGCGGCCCCGGCCTCCCCGGCGGCGGCCTGAGCGACGACACCGCGATCCTCACCCCGCAGAAGCCCGCCCCCGAACCGGGCATGCCCGGCTACGGCTCCCCGGCAGGCTCCCCGGCGGACAACGTCTCCGGGCACACCGTCACCAGCGGCATCCCGGTCGTACCGCCGGGCGCGGGCTCCCCGTTCGCGCCGGGCGCGCCCACCGACGGACCGCTGCCGCACACGCCCCCCAAGCTGCCCGAGCCGGTCTCGCCGCCCCCGGCCGAGTCCAAGTCCAAGGGCAAGGCGAAGGCCAGGAAGAAGCGCGGCAAGCTGCCGCTGCTCGGCGGCGTCGTGGTGGTCGCCGGCCTCGGCGTCTACGGCGCCGGGCTGCTCATGAACCACTCCGACGTGCCCAAGGGCACCACCGTGCTCGGCGTCGACATCGGCGGCGGCACCCGCGACGACGCGGTCAAGAAGCTCGACGACGTGTTCGGCAAGCGGGTGAACCAGCCGCTGAAGCTGTCCGTCGACGGCAGGACCGTCTCGCTGCCGCCGGACCAGGCAGGCCTCCAGTTCGACATCCAGAACACCGTCGAGGCCGCCGCCAAGAGCGACTACAACCCGGTCTCCGTGGTCGGCTCCCTGTTCGGCCAGAAGCGGGTCGTCGACCCCGACATGCCGGTCGACGAGGAGAAGCTCCAGGCCGCCCTCAAGGACCTCGGCGGCAGCTCCGGCACGGTCACCGACGGCACGATCAAGTTCGCCTCCGGCAAGGCCGTCGCGGTCTACGGCAAGGCGGGCAAGGGCATCGACGCGGCCGCCTCCACGAAGGCGGTGGAGCAGGCGTACGAGACGATGGTCGAGACCGGCACCACCTCCGCGGTGAGCGTACCGACGACCACCGTGCAGCCGTCGGTCTCCAAGGCGGAGGTCGACCGCGAGATGAAGGCGTTCGCGGAGCCGGCGATGTCGGACAAGGCCTACGTGCAGACGGACGCGGCGCACAGCATCCCGTTCGGTCCCGTGTCACTGCCGAAGATCCTCGGCTTCAAGGCAGTCGACGGCAAGCTGGTGGAGACGTACAACCTGGAGGCCCTCAAGGAGGCCTACGGCAGCACCTTCGACGGGGTGCTGATCACCCGGGCCACCGGCCAGAAGACCGCCGTCACACCGCAGGACGTCGCCTCGGCGCTGCGCAAGGCGCTGGTCGGCAAGACGGCGGCCCAGCGCATCGGAGTCATCGACACCAACCCCAGCTGACGCAGGCCCAAGAAGGGGCGCCCGGTGTCCACCGGGCGCCCCTTCGCGCGTGTCACGCGCTGCTCATGACATCTGTCATGCGGCTCTCCGGACGGTCGGCACTGCCCCCGGCCAGGGGCTCGCCGCCAGCATGGAGGCATGACAACGACAGCGGCGACGACGGCCACCGGGACCCCGGTGGTGG
The DNA here is from genome assembly GCF_042957285.1 of Streptomyces sp. NPDC008092. Taxonomy (NCBI): domain Bacteria; kingdom Bacillati; phylum Actinomycetota; class Actinomycetes; order Kitasatosporales; family Streptomycetaceae; genus Streptomyces; species Streptomyces sp. NPDC008092. The sequence continues at coordinate 310,950 of NZ_JBIBHY010000011.1, read as the reverse complement.
TCGGGTTCGACCAAGTGAGCAAGACCTACGGGAACGTGCGGGCCGTCGACGGGCTCTCGCTGCGGCTGCACCCGGGGGAGACCGTGGCCCTGCTCGGGCCCAACGGCGCGGGCAAGTCGACCACGCTCGACCTGCTGCTCGGCCTCAAGCAGGCCGACGCCGGCACGGTCAGCGTGTTCGGCCTGAGCCCGCGCGAGGCCATCGTCGCCGGACGCGTGGGCGCGATGCTGCAGAGCGGCGGCCTGATGGACGAGGTCACCGTCCGGGAACTGGTCAAGCTCGCCTGCGACCTGCACCCGAAGCCCTACAAGGTCACCGACGTCCTCGCCCGCGCGGGCATCTCGCAGATCGCCGACCGCAAGGTCAACAAGCTCTCCGGCGGCCAGTCCCAGCGCGTCCGCTTCGCCCTCGCCACCGCCGGCGACAGCGACCTGATCGTCCTGGACGAGCCGACCACCGGCATGGACGTCTCCGCCCGCCAGGCCTTCTGGGCCACCATGCGCGAACAGGCCGACCAGGGGCGGACGGTCCTCTTCGCCACCCACTACCTCGAAGAGGCCGACGCCATCGCTGACCGGGTGCTGGTGCTGCACCGCGGCCGGCTGCTGGCCGACGGGACGGCCGCCGAGATCAAGGCGAAGGCGGGGGCCCGGCGGATCTCCTTCGACCTGGAGGGCGGGATCGACGAGGCACCGCTGCGGGCGCTGCCCTTCCTCACCGCCGTGGACATTTCCGGCCAGACGATCCGCATGCAGTCGTCCGACGCCGACGCCACCGTCCACGCCCTCTACGGCCTGGGCGTATACCCCCACAACCTCGAAGTCGCCGGGCTCGGCCTGGAGCAGGCGTTCGTCGCCATCACGGAGGCCGAAGAGGCCAAGGACGCCAAGGAGGCCACGCAGTCATGAACGCCCTCATCAAGCTGGAGCTCGCCCGCGCCCTGCGCAACCGCAAGTTCCTGTTCTTCTCGGTGATCTACCCCTCGATCATCTTCCTGCTGGTCGCCAGCCAGGGCGCAACCGGCGAGACCGTCGACAACTCCGGGCTGTCCGTCGCCGCCTACGTCATGGTCTCCATGGCCTCCTTCGGCGCCCTCACCGCCGTCCTGATGGGCAACAGCGAGCGCATCGCCAAGGAACGCGAGAGCGGCTGGGTACGGCAGCTGCGGCTGACCACCCTGCCCGGCCGCGGTTACGTCCTCGCCAAGACCGCCAGCGCGGCCGTGGTCAGCCTCCCGTCCATCGTGGTGGTCTTCCTGGTCGCCGCCTCGGTGAAGCACGTACGCCTCGACGCCTGGCAGTGGTTCGCGCTCACCGGCGCGATCTGGGCCGGCAGCCTGGTCTTCGCCGCGCTCGGCGTCGCCATCGGCTATCTGGCGAGCGGTGACGCGGTCCGCCCGATCACGATGATCACCTACTTCGGCCTGTCGATCCTCGGCGGCCTGTGGTGGCCGTCCTCCTCCTTCCCGACCTGGCTCCAGGACATCGCGAAGTGGCTGCCCACGCACGCGTACGCTGCCCTGGGGCGGGCCATCGAGCAGAGCCAGGCCCCGAAAGCCCAGGACATCGCCATCCTCGTCGTCTTCTTCGCCCTCTTCGTGGGCGGCGCGGCCTGGCTGTACCGGAAGGACACGCTGAAGGCGTGAGCATGATGACGGAAGACCTGCGGTCCGAGGACGAAGCCCGGGCGGACCGGCTGGTGCGCATCGGCCGGCCGCCCCGCACCCGGAGCGAGGCGATGCGCAAGCTGGTGTGGGTCCTGCCCTGGCTGGTCTTCCTGGCCTCCCCGGCGCAGGACCTGGCCTCCGGCGACCACACCACCGCGGCCACGGCGGCCGGCTGGGCGGGCCTGACGGCCTTCGTCGGGATCTACCTCGCCATCGTCTTCCGCTCCATGGGCCGGCCCTACCGCGGCTGGGTCGTCACCGCCGCGATCGTCGTGGAGGGGGTGCTCGCGGTCACGCTGGCCTTCGGCCTCGGCGGCTCCTGGTTCGGCCTGTTCGTGTACGTCTCCGTGATGTGCGGGGTGACCTTCCCGCTGCGGATCGCCTACTGGACCATCCCGCTGACCACCGCCGTCATGCTGCTGGCGGGCTGGTACGTCCACGAAATGGACGAGGCCTGGGGGCTGTTCGTGGTGGTGCTGCTGGTCGGCTTCTCCATGACCGGCGTCCGGCAACTCGTCGCCACCACCATCGAGTTGCGCAAGGCCCGTGCCACCGTCGCCCAACTGGCCGCCAACGAGGAGCGGTTGCGCCTCGCCCGCGACCTGCACGACCTGCTGGGCCACTCCCTCTCCCTGATCACCCTGAAGAGCGAGCTGGCCGGCCGGATGCTCCCCGGCCAGCCCGACAAGGCGGCCCAGCAGGTCTCCGACATCGAACAGGTCAGCCGCCAGGCCCTGGTGGACGTCCGCGAGGCGGTCACCGGCTACCGGCGGCCCCGGCTCGCCGCCGAACTGGCGGGCGCTCAGGTCGCCCTGACCGCCGCCGCGGTCACCGCCGAGGTCCCGGCCGACCCCGACCTGGCCGGCGTACCCGAGGACGGCGAGGCGGCCCTCGCGTGGGCGCTGCGGGAGGCGATCACCAACGTCGTACGGCACAGCGGCGCGAGCGTCTGCACGGTCGAGCTGCTGCGCCGTCAGACCCTGGACGGCCCGGTCCTCGAACTCGCCGTCGAGGACAACGGTTCGGGCGGCTCGGGCAAGGGCCCCGGCAACGGGCTCACCGGGCTCACCGAGCGGCTGGAGAAGGCGGGCGGCACGCTGGAGGCAGGCCGCCTGAAGCGCGGTTTCCGGCTGGTCGCCCGGGTCCCGCTGGGCTCCGGCATGGCCGTAGGATCCGGGGCATGAGCAGCACGATCAAGGTCCTCCTCGCCGAGGACCAGTCGATGGTCCGCGAGGCGCTGGCCGCCCTGCTGGGCCTGGAGGACGACATCGAGGTCGTGGCCCAGGTCGCCCGCGGCGACGAGGTGCTGCCGACGGCCCGGCAGCACGACATCGACGTCGCCCTGCTCGACATCGAGATGCCGGGCTGCACGGGCATCGAGGCGGCGGCCCGGCTCCACGAGGCGCTGCCCGCGGTCAAACTGGTCGTCCTCACCACCTTCGGCCGCCCCGGCTACCTGCGCAGCGCGATGGAGGCCGGCGCCGACGCGTTCCTCGTCAAGGATGCCCCCGCCGCCCAGCTCGCCGAGGCCGTCCGCAAGGTCCTCGCCGGCGAACGCGTCATCGACCCCACCCTCGCGGCAGCGGCCCTCGCCGAGGGCGCCAACCCCCTGACCGACCGCGAGCGCGAGGTCCTCCGCGCGGCGGCCGACGGCTCCACCAACGCGGAACTGGCGGCAGCGCTGCACCTCTCCCAGGGGACGGTACGGAACTACCTCTCGACGGCGATCCAGAAGCTGGCGGTACGCAACAGGGCGGAAGCGGTGCGGATCGCGCGGGAGAAGGGCTGGCTGTAGGGGAGCCCTCGGGATCGCCCAAGAGCCCTCAGAACACCCGCGAACCCGCTCAGTTGAGACGAGCCCGCGCCGCTCGGGCCTCCCCCCGTACCTTCTCCGCCGCTCCCTCGTCGACCACGTCGATCAACCCGGCGTACTTCTCCAACTCCTCGGCCCCGTCGACGAACTCGCCCCGCTCCACCAGCAACCGCGCCCGTTCGTACCGCAGCCGCGCCGGATGCGACGGCAGCAGCAGGGACAGGTCGACCGCCCACAGCCCCACGTCCGACCGCTCCGGGCGGGCCGCCGCCCACGCCCGTACGTTGTTCAGGATCCGCCGTACGACGTCCAGGGGATCGGCCGGCTCCAGCATCGCCGGCTCCAGCGGCACCCCCGCGGCCCCCACCACCAGCAGCTCCGCGTCCGACCCGGTCAGCACCCGCCCCCCGTCGAACGGATCGGCCAGCACCTGCTCCTCGACCGCCCCGAACCCGACCACGAAGTGCCCCGGCAGCGCGACCCCGTACACCGGCGCCCCCGCCCGCCGGGTGACCTCCAGCCACACCACGGACAGCAGGATCGGCAGCCCGCGCCGCCGCCGCAGCACCTCGTGCAGCAGCGAGGAGTCCAGCCGCTGGTAGTCCGCGGCGGTGCCCCGGAAACCGAACCGTTCGCCGAGGACCCGGTGCGCCGCGGTGGCCCACGCGTGCGGCCCGCCCGGCCGGTACGGCAGCTGCCCGGCCAGCCGGTCCAGTTCCAGCTGCGCCGCGTCGATCCCGGTCTCGTCCAGCGAGCCGTCGGCCGCCGCGCACAGCAGCAGGCACAGCGCCGCCAGATCGGGCCGCTCGGACCGTGCCTCCGCGGCGAACCGCCCCCGTACCTCGGCGGCCCGCGCCGACGACGGCGGACGTGGATGCGGCTGACCGGAAGCCATAGCTCTCTCGTGCCCCTTCGGAATGATCGGTACCGCCCCGGCTCCAGGATTCAGGAGCCGTCCGCCCCCGGCGCCCGGTAGTGGTGGTACGCGTGGTGCGCCGCGAAGCCCAGCCGCCCGTACAGCGCCCGCGCCCCCTCGTTGTCCGTCTCGACCTGCAGCCAGGCCGCCGACGCGCCCTCCTCCAGCGCCCGGCGCGCGAGCGCGGCCATCACCTCGGTGGCCAGCCCCCGCCGCCGCAGCGCCGGATCCACCTCGACGGCGGCGAACCCGGCCCACCGGCCGTCCACCACCAGCCGCCCGATGGCCGCGGGGGCGCCTCCCGGGGTCTCGGCGGGAACGGTCGCGAACCACACCGACGGCCCGCCCCCCAGCACCTTCAGCGCAACCTCGCTCACCCCTTTGCGCTGGTAGCGCGCCAGCCAGTCCTCGCCGGCCTCCCGGGCGAGCACCACACCGGCACCCTCCACCCGGTCCGCCACCGGCGCCAGCGCCCCGGTCCACACCTCGGCGCTCACCTCACGCACCCAGCCGCGCCGCTCCAGCTCCGCGCAGAGCAGCTCCTGCGTACCCTCGGCGCCGGTCGCGGTCTGCACGTACGCGGGCAGCCCCCGCTCCCCGTACCACCGCCGCACGGCTGTCAGCGCCGCGTCCAGCGGCAGCCCGGGATCACCGAGCGGCAGCACGCTGTTGGCCCGCCGGGTGAACCCCGCGGCCGCCCGCAGCTCCCACTCGCCGAGCCGCTCGCTCTCCACCGGCCGCCATCCGCGCGAGGCGACACGCGCGAGTTCGGGATACGTCGCGGCGGGCCCCCGGCGGCGCGCCGGAGCGGCCGGCACCACCTTCCCCGCCACCAGCACGGACTCCGGTATCCGGACGGTTTCGCCGTCCCGCCGTGTGATCGTCAGCATGCCGTCGTCGTCCCATGATGTGAGAACACCCACCGTGTCGGTGAACTTCTCCGTGGTGACACCATTTCCGGCCAAACGGCGCACCGATACCCGTTTGCCCACGTCAGCAGCGGTGATACGGACCTCGAAGCGTCCTGCGGCAGAGATTTCCACTGGTCAGTTCACCCCTCCTGTTCGGATCATGCCCAGGAACGGAGATACTAGGGGCGGGCATCGACGACGCCGCGCTCCAGCGCGCCAGGCGGCGGAGCCTACGGAGGCCCGCCAGCGCCCAATCGAGGAGGAACGACAGCGTGACCTACGTCATCGCGCAGCCTTGTGTCGACGTGAAGGACAAGGCGTGCATCGAGGAGTGCCCGGTCGACTGCATCTACGAGGGCCAGCGGTCCTTGTACATCCACCCGGACGAATGCGTCGACTGCGGAGCCTGTGAGCCGGTCTGCCCGGTCGAGGCGATCTTCTACGAGGACGACACTCCGGAGGAGTGGAAGGACTACTACAAGGCCAACGTCGAGTTCTTCGACGACCTCGGTTCCCCGGGCGGCGCCAGCAAGCTGGGCCTGATCGAGCGCGACCACCCGTTCATCGCCGCGCTGCCCCCGCAGGCCGGGTAGTCCGCACCGGCGGCCCGCCGCAACACCGTGCCGCCTCGGTCCCGTGCGGCCTGATCACGCCCGATCAGCGCCGTACGGGGCCGAGGCGTTTGCCGTACCGGTCGTACCGAGGAAGTACCGGCCGTACCGAAGAAAGTGAGCAAGGAACCGTGTCCGCAGTCTCCGACCGTCTGCCCACCTTCCCCTGGGACAAGCTGGAACCGTACAAGAAGACGGCAGCGGCACACCCGGACGGCATCGTCGACCTGTCGGTCGGCACCCCGGTGGACCCGGTCCCCGACCTGATCCAGAAGGCGCTGATCGACGCGGCCGACTCGCCCGGCTACCCCACGGTCTGGGGCACCCCGGCGCTGCGCGACGCGATCACCGCCTGGGTCACCCGCCGCCTCGGCGCCCGGGACGTCACCCACCGCCACGTCCTGCCGATCGTCGGCTCCAAGGAACTCGTCGCCTGGCTCCCCACCCAGCTGGGCCTCGGCCCCGGCGACCGCGTCGCCCACCCGCGCCTGGCGTACCCCACCTACGAGGTCGGCGCCCGCCTCGCCCGCGCCGACTACGAGGTCTACGACGACCCGCGCGACCTGGACCCGGCCGGCCTGAAGCTCCTCTGGCTGAACTCCCCGTCCAACCCGACCGGCAAGGTCCTCTCCAAGCGGGAGCTCACGGAGATCGTCGCCTGGGCCCGCGCCCACGGCATCCTGCTCTTCTCCGACGAGTGCTACCTCGAACTGGGCTGGGAGGCCGACCCGGTCTCGGTCCTGCACCGGGACGTCAACGGCGGCTCGTACGACGGCATCGTGGCCGTCCACTCGCTCTCCAAGCGCTCCAACCTGGCCGGCTACCGCGCGGCCTTCCTGGCCGGCGACCCGGCGGTCCTCGGCCCCCTCCTGGAGATCCGCAAGCACGGCGGCATGATGACGTCGGCCCCGACGCAGGCGGCGGTGGTGGCGGCCCTCTCCGACGACACCCACGTCCAGGAGCAGCGCGAGCGGTACGCGGCCCGCCGTACGGCCCTCCGGGCGGCCCTCCTGTCCCACGGCTTCCGCATCGAACACAGCGAGGCGAGCCTCTACCTGTGGGCGACACGGGACGAGTCCTGCTGGCAGACGGTCTCCCACCTGGCCGACCTGGGCATCCTCGTCGCACCGGGCGACTTCTACGGCGAGGCCGGCGAGAAGTTCGTACGCGTGGCCCTGACGGCGACGGACGAACGCGTGCGAGCCGCTGTGGAGCGGCTTTCCTGATACGCACCCTGGCTGTGGCGCCCCTCAAGGGGCGCGGGGAACTGCGCGACCAGCCCCCACCGGCCCACAGCCGAAGCACGACGTGAAGGGGCCCGGGGGAAACCCCGGGCCCCTTCACGGCAAGCGGCTGACCCACTCACCCGAGCGGCAGCCCCTTCACCGGCAGCCCACTCGTCGGCAGCCCACCCTTCGTCGCGGTGGACGCCGTCTCACCCAGCAGCCCACCGGCGGAGCCCGCCGCGTCGCCCGCGGTGTGCTGCACCACCGGCGCCGCCTTCTTGACGGCCTTGCCGCCGGTCTGGCCCGCGGCGGGCACCGCCGACTCGATCGCCGCGCCACCGGCGCGGCCGACGGTCCCGGTGACGGTCTGCGCCGCCGCGTCGGCGGTGTTGCCGACGCTCGCCCCGTCCAGGGCGGTCAGGCCGCCGAGGTTCGGGGTGGCGGCCGGCAGACTCGGGGCCGCGCCGGCGGAGCCGGCCGCACCGACCCCGGCTGCCGCTCCCGCTGCGACGAGCAGCGCGGCACGGGCGATCCGGCGGGTCAGAGGCAGGGACATGATGCTCCATTCGACGGGAGGGAACGTGATCGCCGTGACTACCGCTCGAAGCCCGCGAAGGTTGCGGAGGCCCAAGGTAAAGAGTTGATAACGCATCGCATTATCGGGTGTGGAGAAAAACGGGCAAACGGCACACTGTCGGCACTCCCGCAGAATCCTTACCGCGTAGCGCTCCCAAGGGATTTCGCGCGTGCGCGAGTGACCGTGCGAAAACGTGAGCACACCACGCGTGCGGCGTGTCCCGGCTGACCCGCCGGAGGGAACCCCCGAACTACTGCCCGGTCACGATCCGCACCGAGCCCGCGGACTTCTCCGCACCGCTCGCGCCCTGCGTACCGGCCGCCGGCTGCCACTGGCTGTCCGTGCTCCCGGCGGCCCACTCCCGGCCCGCGTACGACACCCGCTCGATGTGCAGCGCCGACGAGTTGGCCACCGCCCAGTGCGCCAGCTGCCAGCCCCGCTCGCTCTCGGTGCGCCCCGACTTGTCGGTCTTCTTCCCCTCCGGCACCGGCACCGTCACGGTCCGCCCGTGCGCCGTGGCGGTCACGCTCGGGGTGGGGGTCGGCGTGGCCGACTGGCTCACCTCGGCGCCGGCCTCCTCGACCGCGTCCCGCCCGAAGTCCCGCACGAGCGCGGTCCGCACCGCGTCCGGACCCGTCGGCGCGGCCGCCGTGGCGGTCCTGGCCGCCGGGCGCCCGTCGCAGGTCAGGGTGGCCGCCGCCTGCCCGGTCAGGGCCGCCGCGAGCAGCGTGGCGTCGGTCTCGTGCTTGGCGTACGCCTCCGGGTACCCGCTGCGCTGCACGCGCTGCGCGGCCACCGTCAGCGGCAGCGTCTCGTAGTCGCGCACCTTGGCCAGGTGGGCGTAGAACATGCCCGCCGCGTACGCCGGGTCCAGGATCTGCTTCTCGGTGCCCCAGCCCTGCGAGGGCCGCTGCTGGAACAGGCCCAGCGAATCCCGGTCGCCGTGCTTGATGTTGAGCAGCCCCGACTCCTGGATCGCGGTCGCCAGCGCGATGGCCACGGCCCGTTCGGGCATGCCGCGGCCGGTGCCGACGGCGGCGATGGTCGCCGCGTTCACCGCCTGCTCGGGCGTGAACTGGTACGACTCGGCGTCGCTTCGGCCCGAGACGACCTTGCAGCCCTCGGCGCCACCGCCGCCGGTGACGTACTGGACCACCAGGTAGGCCGCGACGGCGCACAGGATGAGCAGGCCCGACACGAAACGCAGGACACGGCCGCGACGCTTGGGGCGGATGGGGGACGGCTCTGGCACCCGTACAACATACTGGAGAGTACGAGCCGCTCACCCCCGGGTCCGGAAGCCTGTGAACCAGACCGCGGTATCGCGCGCGCTAGGGTCGAGGTCATGGCCGACACCTCGCTTGACCTCACGCTGGACGCCGCCGCGCTCACCGCGCAGCTCGTCGACCTCCCCTCCGAGAGCGGCACCGAGAAGCCGCTCGCGGACGCGATCGAGAGCGCGCTGCGCGCCCTGCCGCACCTGACGGTCGACCGGTACGGCAACAACGTGATCGCCCGCACCGGCCTCGGCCGCTCCGAGCGCGTGATCCTGGCCGGCCACATCGACACCGTCCCGATCGCGGAGAACGTGCCCTCCCGCCTCGACCCGGACGGCGTGCTCTGGGGCTGCGGCACCTGCGACATGAAGTCGGGCGTCGCGGTCCAGCTGCGCATCGCGGCCACCGTCCCGGCCCCCAACCGCGACCTGACCTTCGTCTTCTACGACAACGAGGAGGTCGCCGCCGACCTCAACGGCCTCAAGCACATCGCCGAGGCCCGCCCCGAGTGGCTGGCCGGCGACTTCGCGGTGCTGCTGGAGCCCTCGAACGGCGAGGTCGAGGGCGGCTGCCAGGGCACCCTGCGCGTCCTGCTGAAGACCTCGGGCGAGCGGGCCCACTCGGCGCGCTCCTGGATGGGCTCCAACGCGATCCACGCGGCCGCCCCGATCCTGGCCCGCCTCGCCGCCTACGAGCCGCGCTGCCCGGTCATCGACGGCCTGGAGTACCGCGAGGGCCTGAACGCGGTCGGCATCTCGGGCGGGGTCGCCGGCAACGTCATCCCCGACGAGTGCGTGGTCACCGTCAACTTCCGGTACGCCCCGGACCGTTCCGAGGCCGAGGCCGTCGCCCACGTCCGCGAGGTCTTCGACGGCTGCGGGGTCGAGGAGTTCGTGGTCGACGACCACAGCCCCGGCGCGCTGCCCGGCCTCTCCCACCCGGCCGCGGCCGCCTTCATCGAGGCGGTCGGCGGCACGCCGATGCCCAAGTACGGCTGGACCGACGTCTCCCGCTTCTCGTCGCTCGGCGTTCCCGCGGTCAACTACGGCCCCGGCAACCCGCACTTGGCACACAAGCGGGACGAAAGGGTGGAAATCGCCAAGATCCTGGCGGGCGAGGAGCGCCTGCGCACCTGGCTGACCAGCTGAGCCACACGACGGTGCTGCGCACCCGACATGCCGACGTCCCGCGCCTGTAACCCGCGCGGATCTACGCTGGGGCGGATACACCTGCAAGTGGAGGGAGCGCGCATATGCCTACCGGGAACCCCGAGGGGAAAAAGGTGCCGCCGGACGAGCAGCGCCTGGGACCGGTCCTCCGACGGCGCGGCCAGGTGACCGCGAGCACGACGGACCAGCGCCTGCTGGACGCGGGCGGCCCCTCCGACTGGGTCCACACGGACCCCTGGCGGGTGCTGCGCATCCAGTCGGAGTTCATCGAGGGCTTCGGCACGCTCGCCGAACTGCCGCCCGCGATCAGCGTGTTCGGCTCGGCGCGGACGCCGGTCGACTCGCCGGAGTACGACTCCGGTGTGAAGCTGGGCCGGGGCCTGGTCGACGCGGGCTGGGCGGTCATCACGGGCGGCGGACCCGGCGCCATGGAGGCGGCGAACAAGGGCGCCCTCGAAGCGGGCGGCGTCTCGGTCGGCCTCGGCATCGAGCTCCCCTTCGAACAGGGCCTCAACCCGTACGTCGACATCGGCCTCAACTTCCGCTACTTCTTCGTGCGGAAGATGATGTTCGTCAAGTACGCACAGGGCTTCGTGGTCCTGCCCGGCGGCCTCGGCACCCTCGACGAACTCTTCGAGGCCCTCACCCTCGTCCAGACCCAGAAGGTCACCCGCTTCCCGATCGTCCTGTTCGGCAGCGGCTACTGGGGCGGCCTCGTCGACTGGCTGAAGAACACGCTGGTCGCCCAGGGCAAGGCGGCGGAGAAGGACCTCCTGCTGTTCCACGTCACGGACGACGTGGACGAGGCGGTGAGCCTCGTCTCGAAGGAGGCGGCCCGCTAGCACCGGCGGTCGCCCGCCCACCCGACTCGGCCCCGTCCTTCCAGCTGACCGGGTCGGGTGGTGGGCGGACGAGGAGAACGGAGGGCCGGGGGCGGAGCCCCCGGGGCGCTACGCCAGCCCTCGCCGGGCCACCGCCGGAGGCCGGTGCCCGGCGATCGACGCCACCATGTCCAGCACCTGCCGTGTCTCCGCCACCTCGTGCACCCGGTACACCTGCGCCCCCAGCCACGCCGACACCGCCGTCGTCGCCAGCGTGCCGATCACCCGCTCCTTCAGCGGCCGGTCCAGGGTCTCGCCCACGAAGTCCTTGTTGGACAGGGAGACCAGCACCGGCCACCCCGTCTCCACCATCTCCCCGAGCCGCCGCGTCGCCTCCAGGCTGTGCCGGGTGTTCTTGCCGAAGTCGTGCCCGGGATCGATCAGCACCGACTCCCGCGGCACCCCCAGCGCGACGGCCCGCTCGGCCAGCCCCAGGGTCACCCGCAGGATGTCGGCCACGACGTCGTCGTACGTCACCCGGTGCGGCCGCGTCCGGGGTTCGGCCCCGCCCGCGTGCGTGCACACCAGCCCCACCCGGTACCGCGCCGCGACCTCCGCCAGCCCCGGGTCGACCCCGCCCCACGCGTCGTTCAGCAGATCCGCCCCGGCCTCGCAGGCGGCCTCCCCGACCGACGCCCGCCAGGTGTCCACGCTGATCACGACGTCCGGGAAGCGCCTGCGCACCTCCGCCACGAACCCGACGATGCGCCGCGCCTCCTCGTCGGCGTCCACCTCCTCGCCCGGCCCGGCCTTCACCCCGCCGATGTCGATGATCTCGGCCCCTTCGGCGATCGCCTGCTCCACGCGCGCGAGGGCCGGCTCGTCACGGAAGGTCGCCCCCTGGTCGTAGAAGGAGTCCGGCGTCCGGTTCACGATGGCCATGATCACCGGTTCGTTCGGCCCGAATTCCCGCCTGCCCAGCCTGAGCATCGCCTGTGACCTCTCGTAGTAATTCCCTCGGTGCGACCGCCTGCGACCCTAACTGTCAGACTCGCATGGCACGATCGGACACAGACACATTCGACACCGAGCACGCTGAGCACACCGAACACAACGAGTGCTGCTGCACCGAGCTTCATCGAGCCTGGGAGCCCACCGCGATGGTTATGTTCCTGTTCCTCGTCGTCGCGCTGGCGGTCGTGGTCGCCGCGGTCACCCTCTCGGTGGTGAGCGGCGGCGAGAGCGGACCGCTGCCCGAGGTGGCGCCCGAGCGGTTCGAGGACGAGCTGCCCCCGGACCGCCCGGTGAACCGCGCGGACGTGGAGAGCATCCGCTTCCCGCTAGTCCCGCGCGGCTACCGCATGGCGGACGTCGACGACGCGCTCAGCCGCCTCGGCGCCGAGCTCGCGGAGCGCGACGCCCGGATCGCCGACCTGGAGTCCGCGCTGGCCGGCGCCCAGTCCGCACCGCGCGGCCCGCACGCCCCGCACACGTCGCTGGACAAGCCCGAGCCGGAGGACCGGCCATGAGCGAGACGACCGGCATGACCGAGGGAGCGGCGGTTCCCGGGCCGGACGGCAGGCTGCGCTGCCCCTGGGCGCTGTCCACCGAGGACTACGTGGCGTACCACGACGAGGAGTGGGGCCGCCCGGTCCACGGCGACGACGCCCTCTACGAACGCCTCAGCCTGGAGGCCTTCCAGTCCGGCCTCTCCTGGATCACGATCCTGCGCCGCCGCCCCGGCTTCCGGGCCGCCTTCGCCGACTTCCACATCGAGAAGGTGGCCGCCTTCACCGACGAGGACCGCGAACGCCTGCTGGCCGACCCCGGCATCATCCGCAACCGAGCGAAGATCGACGCGACGATGGCCAACGCGAAGATCCTGGCGGAGTGGGGGCAGGGCGAGCTGGACGAACTGATCTGGTCGCACGCCCCGGCGCCGGGCACCTACCCGGCTCCCAAGACCATCGCCGACGTACAGGCGGTGACCCCCGAGTCCACGGCCCTCTCCAAGGCCCTGAAGAAGCGCGGCCTGCGCTTCATCGGCCCGACGACCGCCTACGCCTTGATGCAGGCATGCGGGCTGGTCGACGACCACTTGGAGACATGCGTGAGCAGACGCGCCCTTTAGGGGCGCCGGCGGAGGAACTGCGCGGCCGGCCCCTACCGGCCCCGCAGTTCCCCACCACCGTCACCGCCCCAAGTACTTCGGCTTCTCCTTGTTCACGAACGCCTGCACGGCGATCCCGTGATCCTCCGACGCCCCGGCCCGAGCCTGCAGCTCGTCCTCCTTGTCGAGCGTCTCGTCGAGGGAGTGCGTGAGCCCGTAGGCGACCGCCTCCTTCAGCGCCGCGTACGCCACCGTCGGCCCTTCGGCCAGCTTCCGGGCCACCTTCTCGCCCTCGGCCCGCAGCTCGGCCGAAGGCACCACCTTGTTCGCGATGCCCAGCTCGTACGCGTCCTGCGCACTGATGCTCCGCGGAAAGAGCAGCAGGTCGGCGGCGCGGCCCGGTCCCACGACCCGCGGCAGCGTCCACGAGACGCCGGAGTCCGCGGTCAGCGCCACCCCGGCGAACGACGTGTTGAAAGCGGCCGTGTCGGCCACCACCCGGTAGTCCGCCGCGAGGGCGAAGCCGAATCCGGCGCCGGCGGCCACCCCGTTCACGGCGGCGACGACCGGCTTCGGCGCCGACACCAGCGCCCGCACGATCGGGTTGTAGTGCTCCCGCACCGTCGTCATCGTCTGCCCCGCCCCGGTCTCCCGGTCGGACGCGAGCAGCGTGATGTGCTCCTTGAGGTCCTGGCCCACGCAGAACGCCCGGTCCCCGGCGGCGGTCAGCAGGATCGCCCGGACGGCCGTGTCGGCCGCCGCTTCCTGCGCGGCCTCCCGAAGGGCCACCTTCGTCGCGATGTTCAGGGCGTTCATCGCCTCGGGGCGGTTCAGCGTGATCGTCGCGAGCCCGTCGCCCACCTCGTAGAGCACGGTGTCGGTCATGGGGCGTCCCCTCCGTCGTCTCGTCCGTCGTCGTTCGGCTGCGCCGTCGTTCGGATGCGTCGTCGCGGCTGACGTACCGCTCAGTACGTCCGCGTCCGAAGGACAGCATGGCGGAGATCGCCGTCGGGGGACCGGAGCGGGCGTGTGACCTGCGTCAAAGAATTCCGGAGCCGACTCGGTCGGCGTAAGGACACGAGGTGGCGAAGTATCGCAGTCACATCGCCGAATTGGGTGGTTTTGCTCGCGTGCGTTGCCCAAGCGATGCCGACTGATGTTGGTCATCGGGTCCTGAGATGCGGGATAATGGCTTGGAAGCAATGTGTTCGATGCCGGAGTCGCGTGTCCCGCCAGAGACCGCGCGTGCCCTCGGGGGCCGTCGGCAGACGATGAGCTGTTTTCAGGAAGGGGAACCAGCATGGCGGCCATGAAGCCGCGGACGGGTGACGGCCCGCTCGAGGTGACCAAGGAGGGGCGGGGCATCGTCATGCGCGTTCCGCTCGAAGGCGGCGGTCGGCTCGTCGTCGAGCTGACCCCTGACGAGGCCGCGGCGCTTGCCGACGCTCTCAAGAACGTCGTCGTCTGAGGCGTCGGCGACCATACCCTTTCGGCCGCCCCGGCATCCTAAGCGGTGCCGGGGCGCTGCCGTATTCCCGGCTCCGCGGTGTCGACCCGTAGCCGGACCCGGACCCGCACCCGCACCTGTTCCCGGGTCCGCTCCGCGCTCGCGCGGGCTACCTCTTGACCGCGCACAGCAGCCCGTCGCCCACCGGCAGCAGCGACGGCACCAGCTCCGGGCTCTCCCGGACCGTGCGCAGCAGCTCGCGCAGCCGCAGTACCTCGGTCGGCTGCGGCCCCGAGTCGACGGTGCGGCCGTTGGCGAAGACGCCCTCGAAGACCACCAGGCCACCCGGACGCAGCAGGCGCAACGATTCAGCGAGGTAGTCGGAGTACTCCTGGCGGTCCCCGTCGCAGAAGACGAGGTCGTAGCCGGCGTCCGCGAGGCGGGGCAGCACGTCGAGGGCCCGGCCGGGGATGAAGCGGGCCCGGTTGCTGGCGAAGCCGCAGGCGCGGAAGGCCTGCCGGGCGAACTGCTGGTGCTCCGGCTCCGGATCCACGGTGGTCAGCACGCCGTCCGGACGCATGCCGTGCAGCAGATACATACCGGAGACCCCGCACCCCGTGCCGATCTCGGCGACCGCCTTGGCGTCCACGGACGCGGCGAGCATGCGCAGCGCGGCGCCCGTGCCGGGCGACACCGAGCGCAGCCCTGCCCCGCGGGCCCGGTCACGGGCCCACCGCAGTGCTTCGTCCTCGGCGACAAAGGCGTCGGCGAACGCCCAGCTCGTCTGCCGGTTGCCGGTAATGACCCTCTCCTGTCCCCGTGGTTGCCTGGGCGTGACTGTATCCGTTGGCGTCGGGAACCCGCAGATGGGACCGGGCGTTTAGAGGGGTGGAAGACAAGGCGGGGGGACACGAATGGATCACGGCGCGGAGACGGCGGCCGACCACCTGCTGTCGCAGCTGGATGAGCCGTACCAGCACAGATCAAATTCTTGTAAAACCGCTTATCCGGTGCTAACGGGCGAGGTGGCTATGGTAGGGGCTCCACTGGACACCACCAGAGCCGACAGGGGAGGTGCGGCCGCGCCTGGGGATCGGGGAGGAGTGCTGCGGCGCTTTCTCGGATCGGCAGGCAGGCCGAAATCCGTGAACGACACCGCTGCTGACCCAAGCCACGCCGCCGCGCTCGCCATGGGCGAGGACCGGACCGCGACCTTCTCCACCGACGCGGACGGGCAGGCATGGACTCCGCCCACGTGGGAGGAGATCGTCAGCACACACAGCGGCCGCGTCTACCGCCTGGCCTACCGACTGACCGGTAACCAGCACGACGCCGAGGACCTCACCCAGGAGGTCTTCGTCCGCGTCTTCCGCTCCCTGTCGACCTACTCGCCGGGCACCTTCGAGGGCTGGCTGCACCGCATCACCACCAACCTGTTCCTCGACATGGTCCGCCGCAAGCAGCGCATCCGCTTCGACGCCCTCGGTGAGGACGCGGCCGAGCGCCTGCCCAGCCGCGAGCCCACCCCCTCGCAGGCCTTCAACGACGCGCACTTCGACGCCGACGTCCAGCAGGCCCTGGACACCCTCGCGCCCGAGTTCCGCGCCGCCGTCGTGCTCTGCGACATCGAGGGCCTGTCCTACGAGGAGATCGCCGCGACCCTCGGCGTGAAGCTCGGCACGGTCCGCTCCCGTATCCACCGCGGCCGCTCCCAGCTCCGCAAGGCCCTCGCGCACCGCTCCCCGGAGGCCCGCAAGGCCGAGCGCCGTTCCTTCGTGCCCCGTGTTCCCGCACTGGGAGGAGGGGGCGCGACCGCGTGAGTGGATCACGACCGAAACCGGCCGAGCGACAGCTCGCCGAGCAGCACCTGGGAGACCGACTCTCCGCCCTGGTGGACGGAGAGCTCGGTCACGAGACGCGTGAGCGCGTCCTGGCCCACCTGGCGACCTGCGCCCGGTGCAAGGCCGAGGCGGACGCCCAGCGCGCCCTGAAGAGCGTCTTCGCGGCGGCCGCCCCGCCGCCGCCCTCCGAGAGCTTCCTGGCCCGCCTGCAGGGGCTGCCCGCGGGCGGCGACCCGGACGGCGGAGGTTCGCCGTTCGGCGGGGGAGACCCCTCGGGACGCGGACCCGACAGCGGGGTCTTCGGCATGAGCCAGGACGACCGCTTCGAGTTCGGCTACGTCCCGGCCCGCCCGCACGACCCGGCCGCGGCCGCCGGCCGGGGCTTCCGCATCCACCCCGTCGGCCGCCCGGACGGCGACCGCTCCGCCTCGCGCGGCATGCGGTTCGCGTTCGTCGCCGCCGGCGCGGTCTCGCTCGCCGCCGTCGCCCTCGGCGGCGTCACCGCGGGGCTCCCCGGCACCCCGGCCGCCGACGCCCGCACCGGTGGCGGCAGCGTCGCCCCGGCCGGCACGGCGGGCTCGGGCACGGCCGGTACCGCCGACACGCAGCGCCGCCGCCTGCTCACCCCGCTGCTGTCGTCCGGCACGCTGCTCGGCGGCGCTCCCGCCATGCCCACCTCGGTGTCCGCGCCGCTGCTGCCCGGAGTGCCCTCCCCGGCCGCCGCACAGCAGAAGCTGCGGGAACTGACCGCACCGGTGATGGCCGGCGCGGCCGCGGTCTCCCCGCTGATACGACCGCTGAGCACCAACCCGCCGTTCGCCCTCACCTCGTGGACCACCGTCCCCGAGGCGACCGGCACCAGCCTGCTCGCCGCACCCGTCCCCGACACGACCTCCGCCCCTTCCCCGTCCCCGTCCCGCTCCTCCCGCGCGGCCCGCTGACCGGTCGCTGCCCACCTGCTGAACGCCCCTGCGCGGCGACTCGCGAACCTGGTTGAATCCTGTGAGCCAGCCATGTCCGTGACACCACCGCGGGCACGGAGCCGACCTTCCGCGAGCCCGCCCGTGCACAGGGCCGCGGTGAGCCCGCGAGGAGACCATGGACGAGGGGATACCGACGGCGCCGGCGGCTTCCGGCGACACCACCGGCAGCGTTCCGTCCCTCCCGCAGGGCGATGCGGCCGCGGTCCAGCGGCGGCGGTCGCGGAGCCGGCGGACGTTCGCCGCGGGGGCGCTGGCGCTCTCCCTGCTCTGCGCCGCGGCCGGCGCGCTCATCGGCGGCTGGCTGGAGCACACCGGCGGTCCGGAGGCCGTACAGCTGCCCCGGTCCGGTCCGTTCCAGCCGGGTCCCCCGCCGCCCGGGCGGCCGCCCGGCAGCGCCGCCGGGATCGCCGCGCGGGCACTGCCCAGCGTCGTCACCCTGCGCGTCACCGGCACCGGCACCGGCGAGCAGGCCACCGGCACCGGCTTCGTCCTCGACACCCGTGGGCACATCCTCACCAACAACCACGTCGTCGCCCCCGCGGCCGCCGCGGGCGGCCGGATCACCGTGACGTTCTGCAGCGGAGCCACCGCCCGGGCGACCGTCGTCGGCCGGGACACCGGCTACGACCTCGCCGTCGTCCAGGTGCACGGCGTGCAGGACCTCACTCCGCTGCCGTTCGACGGCCCCCCTGCCGGCTCCGACTCTTCGGACAGGAACTGACAGAAACGTCACAGGCAGGGCCTCGCTCGTGCCCCGACTAGGCAAACAACCCGGAAAACCGGTCGTACACACGCAGTCGGACACCTCGGGGCGGTACCGGTCGGACAGGTGCGCCGGGTACCGTGGACCCGGCCCGGACCACGGAACAGCCGCAACAGCGACCGGAGGGCCGAGGACCGAGGACATCGCAAGGAGCTTCAGGTGTTCAATGACATAGGACCACTAGAGCTGGCGACGATCGTCGTGCTCGCCGTGCTCGTCTTCGGTCCGGACAAGCTCCCGAAGGTCATCCAGGACGTCATGCGGACCATCCGCAAGATCCGGGAGTTCTCGGAGAGCGCCAAGGAAGACATCCGGCAGGAACTCGGCCCGGAGTTCAAGGACTTCGAGCTGGAGGACCTCAACCCGAAGACCTTCATCCGCAAGCACCTGGACAGCGACGAGCTGGGGCTGAAGGAGATCCGCAACGGCTTCGACCTGAAGAAGGAGATGGCCGAGGTCACGGACGCGGTGCACGGCCGCGAGACCGACGCCTCGCCGTCGTCCTCCGGGAGCGGTTCTTCGGGGAGCGGCCGGATCGACATGACCAAGAAGCCGGAGGACCCGGGCAAGGACGACCGTCCGCCGTACGACGCGGACGCCACCTGAGCCCGGATCCACCGACCCGCGCATGAGCGGCGCACGTGACGCGTTTCATACCGCGTGTGCGCCGCTCATACGTCTCTTACGGCCCGAACCAGCCGCCCGTGCGACCCACGCACCGGGCGGTTTCGCGGCTGGTCCCAGCGGTGTCGATATGCTGCCGAGTTGTTGTGCGGACCGGACGAGTGCGCCCGAAGGGGGGCGGGCCGCCCCGGACCGACGAGAGCTAGGAGGCGTCCGGGCAGATGGAGACGACAAGTCGGGTGGACGGACAGGCGCCGGTCGTGGAGGGCGAGCAGCAGGCCCCCTCCGCCCGCCGCACGGTCGACGGCTACCTGGAGGCGCCCTTCCCCTGGTACGGCCTCGACGAGGCGTTCACGGGGCCGCGCTGGCTGATGCAGGTGGGTACGGCGGCCGACGGTGCGGTGGAGCACGGGTCGATCGGGCACGGCGACGAGCCGTCGGTGCGCAACGAGCATCTCGCCGCGGCCGTCGGTGAGCCGCGGGAGAAGTTCGCGGTCGTCGTGACCGTGGCGGCGAATCCGTCGCGGCGGAGCGCCGACGGGACGGGGCTGCTGGAGGCGACGTCGGTGTCGTCCGCCGCGTGGCTGGCCGGGGTCGGGCTGCTGTCCTTCACGTGGCCGGGCCAGATGGACCACAGCCTGCGGGACGACTGGCTGGAGCAGCAGACCGAGACGGCGTGGGAGCTGGCCGACGAGCTGGCCGGGCCGGAGTGGTCGACGCTGTCGCTGCCGGTGGACGGGGTGGCGACGCCGTTCCACTACCGGGAGTCGGAGTTCGGGTGGGTGCTCGCCGGGTCCACGGCGGAGGGGGTGCACCTCGGGGCGTACGGGCGGGGGATGTCCGCGTACGGACTGGGGTTCGCGATGATCAAGGATGTTGCCGCGTACGCCTAGGGGGAGCGGGCCCTGGCGCGAGTCGCGCGCCCGGGCCCAGGCGCATGCTGCCTCAGCCGCGGGCCAACGTATGCCAGAGCCCCACGGCTGCCACTACTTGGGCCACGATCCAGGTGACGTGTGTCGAGAAGCCCCGCACCTGGTAGATCGACAGAAGCAGGGCGACTCGACTGCTCCACAAGTCCTGCTCGTGCTTGAAGGTCGCCGTGTCCAGCCAAATGCCGGTGAGTGCGAGCGTGATGAGCATGAGCAGGAGATAGAGAAGTACGTGGCCGAAGGGTGCATCGGTGATCCTGATGATCAGCAGTGCGAGGCAGATTGGCATCGCGGATGCCAATGTCAGGCTCCAGGCGCGTACCGGACTGCGATGGCCGGGCAACAGGCGCCACAACGCCCCGAGGGCGAATCCGGCGCCGGTCCAGGCCAGCTGATAGAGAAAGAAGCTCGCGACGAATTCCGGAATCCCGGTGGCCTGGTAGGTGTATTGCATAACATTCCGGTCGTCCTGTAGATCGAGAAACACAAGGGCCGCACTGGCCGGGATTCCGAAACAGAACGCCAGGCGTGCGGCATGCACGGCATTCGACCACCAGTGTCCCTGTGGACCCCAGGCGAGCGCGACGTCCAGTACGGAAATGTACTCGGGCGGACTCTCCCCGCCGCACGCGTCGACCAGCCATCGATGCAGTCCATGCAGCTCGTCCTCCAGCTGCTGACGTGTAGCGCTGCCCCCATGGCCCTGGTCCAACAGGTGCAGCTGGTGGTTCAGGCTCCGATAGCGCTGCGCCTTCGACAGCAGTTCGGGTCGGCGCTTCTTGCTGTTCAGTTGCCTTCCGTGGAAGCAGGCTCGCAACTGGCCCAATACCGAGTATCGTCGGCCCATAGCGAGAACCAAGTACAGCGAGCCGATGTTCAGCGGGATCCAGGCGCTGCCGTACAAGGCGCTGGCACCTGCGAAGTTTCCCCCTGGCACGCCCACGAGGAAGGCGAATACGGCCGCGATCAGCAGGAGGTCGGGAGTTCCCGGCCACAAAGAGGCCTGCTCCTGATTGCTCCGAGCCTGCTCCTGCTGTGTCCTGACGCGAAGATACAAAAGCGCCACCAAAGCGACCACGGTCAGGATCCAGCTGTGCGAGAAGACCCAAAGCAGGTCGGCGAAGGAGAAATCCGCCATGAGTTGGTTGACGTACGGAGCCTTGGCGAACGAGCCACCGCCAGTGAGCCAACTGGCGCGCGTCCACTGCCGATAACTTGACCACAAGGCGCACCCGAGCAGGGCCAACGCGACCCCCGTCAGCAGGATTCCGAGCGTTGCGGTGCAGCGGCCCGGCGCGCGATCCCATGCGGCGGCCCAGGTACGTGCCAGACCTCCCTCGCGTGCAAAGCGCCAGGCCCAGGCGGTCATCGCGGCGAGCCACAACCACACGGTCGCCAGTCCCAGCAATGTGAGCCCCAATAGGCCCAGAGCGGTCGGTGGTGCTTTCGGCACCAGGTTCGCCGGCAAGCCGAAGAGCGCATGGCCCAGGAGCACCAGCAGACCGACGGCCACGGCCACGCCCGCGGCCACGGCTACGGCGTGGATCTGGCGGCGCTGGACATCATCCGGATCAGCGGCCCCCTCCGCCTCTGTGTCTGCCGCGACGGGTGACCCGCCGCGCTTCCAGGGGCGGGCGACGAAGAGCAGAGCCAGACCTGCGCCCATGCAGATGAGGTTGCGCCACTTGTGGGGGATGGAATTCTCGGGAATGACCAGAATCAACGTAACGACAACGGCTGTGCTGAGCACGGCCCATTGGAGCATCGTCCCCACAGGACTGTCGATTCGGATGACGCCGGACCGCAACCCGGGTGTCCGCGAACTCTGGCCTGATGAGCCTTGGGCGGCGGAAGGGTACGACTGCCGGCCGCGAAGTGCGGCCAGCGCCATCACGCAGGAAGCGGACACCCACCACGTGGCGACACCCGCTTTACTCAGGAACGACTCAGTGAAAACCAGTGTCACGGAATGCTGGAGGGGAATATCGAAATCGACCTTGACGTCTTTGGGCATTTCATGGTCCCACTCCAGTCCGTTCGCGTCCGAATATTTCACATCCCGTGTGGAGTGATTGTCGAAGTCTAGTCCGTCCAGTTGCACTCCGATATGCTTCCAGGCGAACCCGTCGAGGCTCGGCGGTTGAAGCGCGACCTCCCAATGGTGTTTTTTCAGAGCCGTAATCCGCCAAGGGCCGAGCTGGAAGATGCCGTATCTGTCAATCCAGGTGTATGCGTCGTACTGTACGGTGACCAGGCCGTCCTTTGCGGTCACTCTTGGGTTGCTGGACCGCCATTCTCTGTCACTCGCCACGCCCTTTTTTCCGAGCAGCAGGCAGTGTATTGCCCTTCGGTAATCCCCGGAACTCTCGCTGAATGTGAGATTCTTGGCAAGGTCCCATTTCATGGGCACCTTGACCGTCATGGCGGAATACATCTTGATGTAAGTCTGGTGGTGCTGTGAGAACCGGATGTCTGCGGTCACCTCGCTCGCCCGAAGTTGATCCGTCAAGCAGAGGTCGGGGCTGCCTTCCTGTGCCTCCGCAGGGGGGCACCCCCACCACACCACCGCCAACACCATCAGCGACACCAGTCGCCACCACCTGATCTCCGGCAAGTTCCAGCACCTCCTGCTGGAGAATTTAGACACGCGTTCCACGCGTCACACCCAGGCGCACTGCGGAGCAGGGATAACCCCACCCCTTCGTCCCAGTCTCCCGAATTGCAGGAAAGCAGTCAGTGACTGATAATGGAATCCGATCACCGTCAGCTATTCGACGGAGGGGTTATGGCTGACATAAACGTTTCCGCACCGAGAATTTCGCTTCCCGGTTTCGAGGAGGCCGAGGCGCTAGGCCCTCAGGACGCCGAGTTCGTGCGGGATCTGGCCGCGGTACTGGCCAAGCACGGCAACCTGAACCGGTTCGGTCTGTGTCTGCTGCACGATCATTTCCCGATCGCTGCCGACGAGGTGCTGGTGGAGACCAACGACCCCCGAACCCGCACCCTCCACGCCCATGTGGAGAAGGCGGACGGGAGTCGGCACATCAAGGCGTCGCAGTGGCGGTTCCTGCCGCATACCGAGGCGGCTGAAGGCGGCCGTTATCAGGTGATCCAACTGTGCACCCCGCTCGACCTCTGCCCGGGACGGGCGTCGGAGTAGCGCGAAGGGGGCGCCGTCCGTCACGGACAGCGCCCCCTTCGTCGTAGCGGCTCTAGAACTTGTTGCGCGGCGTGATGCCCAGGGACATGCCCGAGAGGCCTCGCTGCCTGCCGCCGAGCTTGCCGGCGATGCCGAGCAGGGCCGCGCCGGCCGGGCTGTCCGGGTCCGTCAGGACCACCGGCTTGCCCTCGTCGCCGCCTTCCCGGAGGCGGACGTCGATCGGGATCGAGCCCAGGACCGGAACCGTCGCACCCGTCGTACGGGTCAGGCCGGCGGCGACGGTCTGACCGCCGCCGGTGCCGAAGACGTCGACCATCTCGCCGCAGTGCGGGCAGGGCAGGCCGGACATGTTCTCGACGACGCCGACGATCTTCTGGTGGGTCTGGACCGCGATGGAACCGGCGCGCTCCGCGACCTCCGCCGCCGCCTGCTGAGGCGTCGTCACGACCAGGATCTCGGCGTTCGGGACCAGCTGGGCGACCGAGATGGCGATGTCGCCGGTGCCGGGCGGGAGGTCGAGGAGGAGGACGTCCAGGTCGCCCCAGTAGACGTCCGCGAGGAACTGCTGGAGAGCGCGGTGCAGCATCGGGCCGCGCCAGACGACCGGGGCGTTGCCCGAGATGAACATGCCGATGGAGATGACCTTCACGCCGTTGGCCGACGGCGGCATGATCATGTTCTCGACCTGGGTCGGGCGGCCGTCCGCGCCGAGCATGCGCGGCACGGAGTGGCCGTAGATGTCCGCGTCGACCACACCCACCTTGAGGCCGTCGGCGGCCATCGCGGCGGCGAGGTTGACCGTCACCGACGACTTGCCGACGCCGCCCTTGCCGGAGGCGACCGCGTAGACGCGGGTGAGGCTGCCGGGCTTGGCGAAGGGGACCTCCCGCTCGGTCTGGCCGCCGCGCAGGGCGCTGGCCAGCTCCTTGCGCTGCTCGTCGCTCATCACGTCCAGGGTGACGTCGACCCGGGTGACGCCCTCGACCCGGGAGACCGCGTCGGTGACGCGCTGGGTGATCGTGTCCCGCATGGGGCAGCCGGAGACCGTCAGGTACACGGTGACCGCGACCGCGCCGTCCTCCCCGATGGCCACCGATTTGACCATCCCCAGTTCGGTGATGGGTCGGTTGATCTCGGGGTCGTTCACCGTCGCCAGTGCCTCGCGCACCGCGTCTTCGCTAGCCATACCCCCGATGGTACGGCGCGGCGCATCGCCCCTATAACGCCCCTCAGCGGTCGTCTACGTCACGCCCCGGCGACCGTTCTGCCGGGAATACGGCGTGTTCGTGATGCCCGTCCCGCCGCTCGTCGATGTCCTTCAGCAGGTCCTGGAGCTCGGAGCGGATCCAGTCCCGGGTCGCCACCTCGCCCAGGCCCATGCGCAGGGCGGCGATCTCCCGGGTGAGGTACTCGGTGTCGGCGATGGACCGCTCGTTCTGCTTGCGGTCCTGTTCGAGGTTGACCCGGTCGCGGTCGTCCTGCCTGTTCTGCGCGAGCAGGATCAGCGGGGCCGCGTAGGAGGCCTGCAGGGACAGGGCCAGGGTCAGGAAGATGAACGGGTACTCGTCGAAGCGGAGCCCGCCGGGCGCCGAGATGTTCCAGATCACCCAGAGGATGATCACGAACGTCATCCAGACGATGAACCGTCCGGTGCCCAGGAAGCGGGCGATGCGCTCGGAGAGCCGTCCGAAGGCCTCCGGGTCCCACTCGGGCAGCAGCCTGCGCCGCGGCGCGCGCGGCTGGTCCAGGCGGTGACCGCGCGACCGGCCGGCCGCGGTGGCGCCCGACGGCGTCCGCTCACGGGTGCTCTCGCGCTCAGGCGCCATGGCTCCCCGCCCCCTTCTTCTCCGCCGCCGCCGTCTGCTCCTTCTGCTCCGCCTCGTCCAGGTGGAACTCGGTCTCCCGCCAGTCCTCCGGCAGCATGTGGTCGAGGACGTCGTCCACGGTCACCGCGCCGAGGAGCGACCCCGCCTCGTCCACCACCGGCGCCGCGACCATGTCGTACGTGGCGAAGAACCCGGCGATGACCGGGAGCGTGGCGTCGGGGGCGAGGGGTTGCAGGTCGTCGTCGCCGACCAGCGAACTGACGAGGGTGTACGGGGGATCGCGCAGCAGCCGCTGGAAGTGCACGGTGCCCAGGTACTTGCCGGTCGGGGTCTCGTCGGGCGGCCGGCAGACGTAGACCTGGGCGGCGAGGGCCGGGGAGAGGTCGGCGTTGCGGACCCGGGCGAGGGCGTCGGCGACGGTGGCGTCCGGGCGCAGGACGATCGGCTCGGTGGTCATCAGACCGCCCGCCGTGTGCTCCTCGTACGACATCAGGCGCCGCATCTCGGCCGCGTCCGCCGGCTGCATCAGGCTCAGCAGCCGTTCCTTGTCCTGTTCGGGGAGTTCGGCGAGCAGGTCGGCCGCGTCGTCCGGGTCCATGGCCTCCAGGATGTCCGCCGCCCGCTCCTCCTTCAGCTTGCCGAGGATCTCGATCTGGTCGTCCTCGGGAAGCTCTTCGAGGACGTCGGCCAGGCGGTCGTCGTCGAGGGCCGCGGCCACCTCGGCGCGGCGCTTGGCGGAGAGGTGGTGCAGCACGTTGGCGAGGTCGGCGGGGCGCAGCTGCTCGAAGGTGGCGAGCAGGCTCTCGGCGCCCTGGCCGTGCTCCTCCAGGGAGAACCCGGTGACCTGCGACCACTCGACGGTGAGCGTCTCCCCCCTGGCCCGGCGGAAGGCCCCCTTCTTCCCCTTGCGGACGAAGACCCGGTCCACCTCCCAGTCCCGGCGGGCCGGCAGCTGCTGCACGGCCAGGTCGAGGACGGTGACCTCCTCACCGGTCTCGGCCAGCTGGACGCGGCGGTCGAGGAGTTCGCCGAAGACCAGGCGTTCGGTGGGGCGCTGCTCGAAGCGGCGGACATTCAGCACGCCGGTGGTGATGACCTGGCCGGACTCGACGCCGGTCACCCGGGTCATGGGCAGGAAGATGCGGCGCCGGGTGGACAGTTCGACGACCAGGCCGAGCAGCCGGGGCGGGCGGCGGCCGACGCGCAGCATGACGACGAGGTCCCGGATACGGCCCACCTGGTCGCCGGTGGGATCGAAGGCGGGGACACCGGCGAGGTGCGAGACGAAGATGCGGGGAGCGCCGGCTGCCATGAAGTTGCTTCCTTTACCTACCGGAGTACCGCTTGCGTGGATTTCGGTCCCTTCTGCCCGCTCGGTGGGCTTCAGGCTAGCCCGTACCGATCGGATACGCCCTGGTGAGCGGTCCGGACGGACCGGCTCCGGCGGGCCGGTGGGGCACCGGTACGCTGCGGTACGCCCTGCCGGACCCCTCAGAAAGGTGGCCCCGTCCGTGACCGCGATCGCTCCGGGCCGTACTCGCCACGCAGCACTGGTCACCGCGGTGTGCGCCCTGGCCGTCCTCACCGGATGCGGCGGGGATCCGGACGCGGGCACGAACGGCGTGGGCAAGCTGGCGCCGGACGCGATCCAGTCGAGGACGCGGACGGCGGCGTCGTCGGTGGCGACGGTGCGGATGGCGGGGACCGTGGTCACGAGCGGGCGTACGTACGAGCTGGACATGCGCCTGAACAAGGCGGGCGGGACCGGGTCGGTCACCTCGAAGGGCTCGACGTTCCAGCTCCTGCGGGTCGGCGACACGCTGTATCTGCAGGCCGACGCGGGGTTCTGGAACCACGCGGACGGCAGCGACACGACCGCGGCGACCAAGCTCGACGGCAAGTACGTCAAGGTGCCGCGGACGGATCCCGCGTACAAGAAGTTCAGCGGCTTCACGGACAAGGACGTTCTCCTCTCGGGCCTGCTGACCCTGCACGGCTCGCTCGCGACGGCCGGTCATCACGAGCAGTCGGGTACCCGCACGATCCGCATCACCGGCGACGGCGGCTCCGGCGGCACCCTCGACGTCTCCCTGGAGGGCAAGCCGTACCCCCTGCGCCTGGAACGCGGCGGTGGCGCCGGCACCCTCACCTTCTCCGACTGGGGTAAGGACTTCAGCGTGGTCGAACCGGAGAAGGGTGAGACGGTCGACTACGGGAAGCAGCTTCCGGCGTCGTAGCGGCGGTGCAGCGGCGGTGGGACGGGGCGCGGCGGTTCGCGAACCCGGCCCGGGCGTCGGCTACTTGGCCTTCCGGCGCCTCGACAGCAACCGCGGCAGGGCGGCCGGGACCGGGCGCCGGGTCGTTGCGGGGGAGGAGAGCGGGGGCGCTGCCAGGTTCCCTTCCGGCAGGGGCGAGGTCGTCCCCGTCGGTGTCAGGCGCAGCACCCGGCACTCCCTCGCCCAGCGGTCGGTCATCGCCTCGCCGTCGGGGGCGTTGAGGCGTTTGCCCTTCAGTTCCGCCACCGCCGCGTCCCACTCCGGGCTGCCGGCCCGCAGTTCGGTGACCGCCGCGGTCCAGGTGACCAGTCGGCCCCCCTTGTCCTTGCTGCGGACGGTCACCTCCGCCGACCCGCCGTCGGCCAGTTCACCCAACGGCTGCTCGGCCCCGTCACCGACCAGGCACACGCCCCCGTCGGCCCACACGTGCCACACCGCACGCGCCGTCGCGGTCCCGGCGCCCCGCACCCAGATGAGGCCGGACTTCTTCGTGGCCTCCTCGACGAGGGCCTGGCCGAGCAGCTCGCTTGTCATGGCGACCAGCCTATCCAGGCCCGATCACAGCCAGCCGTTGCGCTTCAGCGTGCGGTGGATGCCGAGGCAGATCACCCCGGTGATGGCCATGATCACCGGGTAGCCGTAGCGCCAGTGCAGCTCCGGCATGTACTTGAAGTTCATGCCGTACACACCGCACACCATCGTCGGTACGGCGATGATCGCGGCCCAGGACGTGATCTTGCGCATGTCCTCGTTCTGTGCGACGGACGCCTGCGCGAGGTTGGCCTGGAGGATCGAGTTGAGGAGTTCGTCGAAGCCGACGACCTGCTCCTGGACCCGGGCGAGGTGGTCGGCCACGTCCCGGAAGTACTTCTGGATGTCGGGGTCGACGAGCCGCATCGGCCGCTCGCTCAGCAGCTGCATGGGGCGCAGCAGGGGCGAGACCGCGCGCTTGAACTCCAGTACCTCGCGCTTGAGTTGGTAGATCCGCGCCGAGTCGACACCGCGGGAGACACCGCCCCTGCGGCCCGGCGTGAAGACCTCGGTCTCCACCTCGTCGATGTCGTCCTGCACCGCGTCGGCGACGGCGACGTAGCCGTCCACGACGTGGTCGGCGATCGCGTGCAGCACGGCCGAGGGGCCCTTGACGAGCAGCTCGGGGTCGTCCTGGAGCCGGTGCCGCAGCGCCCGCAGCGAGCCCTGCCCGCCGTGCCGGACGGTGATGAAGAAGTCCCGGCCGGTGAAGCACATGACCTCGCCGGTCTCCACCACCTCGCTGTTGGCGGTGAGCTGGTCGTGCTCGACGTAGTGGATGGTCTTGAAGACGGTGAAGAGGGAGTCGTCGTACCGCTCCAGCTTCGGCCGCTGGTGGGCCTGCACGGCGTCCTCCACGGCCAGCGGGTGGAGCCCGAACTCGCTTGCGATACCGGCGAATTCGGCCTCGGTCGGCTCGTGCAGGCCGATCCAGACGAACCCGCCGTCGCGGCGCACCAGCCGCATCGCCTCGTGCGGGGTCAGCGGTTTGCCGGTCTCGACGCGGGCGCCGTCCCGGTAGACGGCGCAGTCGACGACGGCCGAGGGCGTGCCGGGGTCGCGGGTGGTGTCGTAGGCGCCGTTGTCCGGCCGCAGGCTCTTGCGCAGCGAGGGGCGGGAAGGGCGGACCACGGCACGGAGGTCGCGGATCATCGACATGGGCAGGCTCCTTCGCGACAGGCAGCGGAAGTCCGCCGAGGAACGGGTGGAACTACCCGGAATGAGGACGTCCTGGCTTCGGATGTTTGGCACGTCCACAAAGCGGGGAGCACCGCACCGTTGCGGTGGCGACTTCGCTACTGATTCAGATCAGACGAACGGATCCAGACAGATCCGGAACGGACCGGTCAGAGGGATCAGGCAAGCGAAACGAAGTGCTCTTCCGAACGACAACGCGCACGACAAGGCGGGCAGCCAGCCAGAGAAGAAATCAGAGGCCGGAAGAGCGAGTGGTACTGCACGGGTGACTTCGATCCATGACAGCCCCACCTCCTCCAGCCGGTCCCTCGTAAGGGAGTCCTGTCGGTGTCGGGGTCTGACCGCGACGCACTGCGTGCTGCCCCGAACCACCGCGGTCAGAGTAGCAGCAGCCCTCAGTGTCAAGGCGCGGCTTTGCCCGGTACTGACGAGTTCTATGCTCACGACATGGCTGAAGTTCTTCCTCTGGTCGAGGCCCGGTTGACCACCGCACTGGGCGAACCGGACGCGCGCGCGGCGGTCACCTTCCTCGGTACGGACCGCATCGAGGTGCTCCGCTTCCACGAGGACCTCCAGGGCGAGAACGTCGTCCGCTACGCCACGCTCGGCATGTCCGCGCACCCCATGGCCGACCCCACCGCGACGGTCGCGGACCCCGTCGAGGGACCGCGCGCCGAGCTGGTCCTGTCGGTCCGGGCCGGGCTCGCCGAGACCGACAAGGTGCTCCGCGCGCTCGCCGTGCTCGCCGCGTCCCCGCAGGTGGAGGGCCTGGTCGTCACGCCCGGCGCATCGCTGGACGTGGGCGGCCCGCTGTGGCCGGGCGCGCCCTTCACCTCCGTCCTGGTCGGCGAGCCGGGCGGTCTCGTCGAGGATCTGGAGCTGGACGATCCCCTCGACCCCGTACGGTTCCTGCCGCTGCTGCCGATGACGCCGAACGAGGCCGCCTGGAAGCGGGTGCACGGCGCCGGGGCCCTCCAGGAGCGCTGGCTCGCCAACGGGGCCGACCTCCGGGACCCGCACCGGAAATCCGTCCCGCTGGACTGACGCGGGGGTGAGGAAGCTCACCAAGCGGCATCAGTGGTCGGCCAGTTGGCGGAGACGGTGACGCCGGCGCCGGTGGCGGGCCGCGCGCAGGGAGCCGTCCAGCCCACGCCGCCGCGTGCGCTGGACGGGTGATCGTCCTTGACGTGGGGGATCCGGGGTAGGACCGTGGGGCTCTATGAGGGGCGAACCCAGTTGCCCGAAGTGTGGTGGCCGGGTCAGGGCTCCCGGACTCTTCGCCGACACCTGGCAGTGCGATGTCCACGGGACCGTGCATCCGGTACAGCCCGTGATCCCGCCCAGCGTCGAGGCCCTCGGTGTGGTGGTGCACCGCACCCAGGTTCCGGTGTGGATGCCCTGGCCGCTGCCGGTCGGCTGGCTGTTCACGGGCGTGGCGTGCGCCGGTGACGACCGCAGCGGCGGCCGCGCGACCGCCGTGGCCTGCTCCGGACCCGCGCCGCTCGGCGGCATAGGGGAGATGATCCTGGTCGCCGAGGAGCTGGGAGTCGGCCTCGGCGCCCGGTACGCGGGGATCGACGGACCGGACCCCGGGCCGTACATGAACGTGGAGAAGCCGCCCCAGGCGAAGGTCCTGGCGGCAGGCCGGCCCACGCCGCTGTGGCATGTCTCCGGGGCACCCGACGACCGGGCCGTCTTCGCGGGCGAGGCACGGGGGCTCTGGCTCTGGATCGTGGTGTGGCCCGAGCAGACGGGGCTGCTGATGTACGACGAGCTGGTGCTGACCGATCTGCGGGACGCGGGGGCAGAGCTGGACCTGGTGCCCTGCGGGGCGCTGTCGCCGCGGTTGCTGGAGCCGTAGAGCCGTAGAGCCGTAGAGTCGTAGCGCCGTAGCGCCGTAGGCGCCGTAGAGCCGGTGCGATCGTCGTCCGCGGGCCCGTGGGGGCCGGTCGCGCGGTTCCCCCCGCCCCTTTGGGGCGCGTTGCCTGTGCGTCCGCTGTACGGGGCGCCCCTGGCATTCGGGTGTGACAGGGCACCCGCTGTCGGCCGCTATCCTTGACGCGTCCCTTCCGTACCGTCCCGCTGGAGCCTGTGTCGTGCGCATCGATCTGCACTGCCACTCCACCGCCTCCGACGGTACGGACACCCCGGCCGAGCTGGTGCGCAACGCCGCCGCTGCCGGTCTCGACGTCGTCGCGCTGACCGACCACGACACCACCCGCGGGTACGCCGAGGCCCTCGCCGCGCTGCCCGAGGGGCTCACGCTGGTCACCGGGGCCGAGCTGTCCTGCCGGGTCGACGGCGTCTCCATGCACATGCTGGCCTACCTCTTCGACCCCGAGGAGCCCGCCCTGCTCGCCGAGCGCGAGCTGGTCCGCGACGACCGGGTGCCGCGCGCCCAGGGCATGGTCGCCAAGCTGAACGCGCTGGGCGTGCCGGTCACCTGGGAGCAGGTGCTGCGGATCGCCGGGGACGGTTCGGTCGGGCGGCCGCACGTCGCCTCCGCGCTCGTCGAGCTCGGTGTCGTACCGACCGTGAGCGACGCCTTCACCGAGGAATGGCTGGCCGATGGCGGCCGGGCCTTCGTGGAGAAGCACGAGACCGACCCCTTCGAGGCGATCCGGCTGGTCAAGGGCGCCGGCGGGGTCTGCGTCTTCGCGCACCCTGCCGCCGCCAAGCGCGGACGTACGGTCCCCGAGCGGGCGATCGCCGAGATGGCCGCGGCCGGTCTCGACGGCATCGAGGTCGACCACATGGACCACGACGAGGACACCCGCGCACGGCTGCGGGGGCTCGCCGGGGAGCTGGGGCTGCTGGTCACGGGGTCGTCCGACTACCACGGCAGCCGCAAGACGGTGACCCTGGGCGAGTACACCACCCATCCCGAGGTGTACGGCGAGATCACCCGCCGGGCGACCGGTGCGTTTCCCGTCCCGGGGACCGGCGGAGCCTGAGGCCCGTCCTCGCCCGCCCGTTCCCCTCCTCCCGCAAGGCCTGTAGCACCCCCATGTTCGATCTCGCCGTCTTCGGCTCCCTCTTCCTGACCCTCTTCGTCATCATGGATCCCCCGGGGATCACCCCGATCTTCCTCGCCCTCACCGCCGGGCGGCCCGCCAAGGTGCAGCGGCGGATGGCCTTCCAGGCCGTGTGCGTGGCGGGCGGTGTGATCACGGTCTTCGGGCTGCTGGGGCACCAGATCCTGGACTACCTGCACGTCTCCGTGCCCGCCCTGATGATCGCGGGCGGGCTGCTGCTCCTGCTCATCGCCCTGGACCTGCTCACCGGCAAGAACGACGAGCCGAAGCAGACCAAGGACGTCAACGTGGCGCTGGTGCCGCTGGGCATGCCGCTGCTGGCCGGCCCCGGTGCGATCGTGTCGGTCATCCTCGCCGTGCAGAAGGCCGACAGCGTGGCCATGCAGGTGTCCGTGTGGACCGCGATCCTCGCCATCCATGGCGTGCTGTGGCTGGTGATGCGCTACTCGCTGCTGATCATCCGGGTCATCAAGGACGGCGGCGTGGTCCTGGTGACGCGGCTCGCGGGCATGATGCTCTCCGCGATCGCCGTGCAGCAGATCATCAACGGCGTCACCCAGGTGATCAAGGGCGCGTAGCGCCACGCGGCGGGCCGGTGAACGCAGAACCCCCGCACGGCGTCGGTGCCGTACGGGGGTTCTGAAGACTGTGCGGTGCTCCGCGCGTCGTCGGTCTGGCTGCTCTCGTCTGTCGTTGTCGCGTCGTCCTGGGGCGTCTTGTGGCGCCCTGTGCCGTCCTGTTACGAAGCCTGGGTCTCGGCCGGTCGGATCCACAGGCGCTGCCCCACGGCGGCGGCCTGCTGGACGATCCTGCTGACGGAGGCGGCGTCCACGACAGTGCTGTCCACGGTGGTGCCGTCGACCTCGTCGAGTCGCATGATTTCGAAGCGCATGGCCTCTCCCTTCGTCGTCGTGTTCCGTAGGAGTCAACGGCTTGCGTGTTACAAACATTCCCTACGCTAAAGAAATTTTTCGAACGTCTAATTACCGACCGGTAAGAGTGTGCAGGAGACTGACCGGGACCGGTTGTGTTCGCAGCGTGACCGCCGGGACAATGGAGGCGATGAACGACGACCTCGCCGCCCTCCAGTCCCGTGTCGACCGCACGAACGAGCTGCTCACCCGCATGCTCGCCGAAGTGGCCAAGACGCCCTCGACGCACGCCATCTTCGTGGACGCGGGCTACCTCTACGCGGCCACGGGCCGGCTCGTCGCCGGGACGGAGGACCGCCGCGCCTTCGACCTCGACGCCGAAGGGCTCATCGAGGCGCTCATCGACAAGGCGCGCCAGATCTTCGCCGACAGCAGGCTGCTGCGCGTCTACTGGTACGACGGCGCCCGCCGCCGCATCCACACCGCCGAGCAGCAGGCCATCGCCGAACTCCCCGACGTCAAGGTCCGCCTCGGCAACCTCAACGCCAACAACCAGCAGAAGGGCGTCGACTCCCTGATCCGCACGGACCTGGAGTCACTCGCCCGGCACCGCGCCATCAGCGACGCGGCCCTGCTCGGCGGCGACGAGGACCTGGTCTCGGCCGTCGAGGCCGCCCAGGGCTACGGCGCCCGCGTCCACCTCTGGGGCATCGAGGCCCCCGAGGGCCGCAACCAGGCCGAGCCGCTGCTCTGGGAGGTCGACAGCCAGCGCACCCTCGACCTTGAGTTCTTCAAGCCGTACGTCTCCAGACGCGCCGCCCCCGCCTACGAGGCCGGCGCCACCCGACCCACCCGTGAGGACGTCCGGTTCGTCGGCGCGCAGATCGCCGCGAAATGGCTGTCCGCACGGGGCCGGGAGTCGCTCGTCGAACTGCTGCCCGGCCACCCCTACCTGCCGGGCTCCGTCGACCAGGACCTCCTCGTCGAGGCCGAGGGGCTGCTCCAGTACTCCCTGCGCGGCCAGGCCGACCTCCGCCGCGCCCTGCGGGACGGCTTCTGGGAGCACCTCCAGACGCAGTACTAGGCGCAGACGCGGTACCAGGGGTGCAGACGTAGTACCGGGCGCGGGCGCAGTACCAGGCGCAGTACCAGGCGCAGTACCGGGCGCAGTACCAGGCGCAGGCGCAGTGCCGGGTGCTCCGCCGGGACTGCCGTGCGGCGCCGGCGTTCGTCCCCGGCGCCGTCGAGGCTGCTCAGACCTGGTCCCGGGCGCCGTCCCAGAAGTCCGCGATCGCCTCGGCGGTGGCGGCCGGCCGGTCGGTGTTGGGCGAGTGCTCCGCCCCCTCGACGACCGTCCGGTGCGCCCGCAGCCGCAGCGCCATGTCGTCCAGCAGCGGTACCGGCCAGGTGTCGTCCCGCGCGCCCGACAGGACGTGGAACGGCAGCGGTACCGCGGCGAGTTCCGCGACGCGGTCCGGCTCGGTGCACAACTGGCGGCCGGTGGCGAGGAGTTGGGCCGGCTTGTTGCCCAGCCAGCGGCGCCGCAGATCCTCGCCGTCCTCCAGACCCTCCTCCGGCCCGTCCGGTTCCTCTAGCTCCTCCGGTGCCTCCATGGCCTGCATGGCGTCCCACACCTCGGCCATCGACATCACGGCCAGCGCGTCCCGCAGCAGCTTCACGCGCTGCTGCTGGGAGGAGGAGATCTGCGCCGGGCCCGAGGCCATCAGGGTCAGCGAGCGGAACGGCGTGCGGTCGAGGAGCACGGCCGCGCGGGCGATCTGGCCGCCGAGGGAGTGCCCCAGCAGATGCACCGGCCGGCCCGCCCCGACCACCGCCGCCTGCGCGAGCACGTCCCGCGCGAGCTCCTCCTGGGCGTACGCCGACTCGTCGTCCACCGGCCCGTCCGACTCGAACTGCCCGCGCCCGTCCACGGCGACCGTCCGGTACCCGCGCCGGGCCAGCGGCACGTGCAGCCGGTTGAAGTCCTCCTTGCTCCCGGTGAACCCGGGCAGCAGCAGCGCGACCCCCCTGGGCTCGACCCCGGCGGCCACGGGCGCGTCGACGACGGCGAACTCACCCCGGCCGGTGGCGAGTGCGTACGCGCGGGCGCCGGCGGGCGGGACGAAGGTAGGAGGCCTGCTCATGGGGGAGAGGGTATCCGGAGCGGGGTGACCGGCCGGGAGCCGGTGGGTGAATCCCGGCGCCGGGGCGAGAGGTGCGGAAACGCCGACGGCCCGGACCACACGGGGTGTGGTCCGGGCCGTCCTGCGGTGCTCAGGCCTCCGGGGCCGCGGCGGTCGCCTTCCGGGTCCGGCGGGCCTTCGGCTTCGCCTCCGCGTCGGCCGCCTCGGCGGATCCTGCGGTCCCGGCAGCCTCGACGGACTCGGCCGCCTTGCGGGTGGTGCGTCGCCTCGGCTTCGCCTCCGGCTCCTCCGTGGCCTGCGCCGGGATCTCCGCGGTGGCGGCGGCTGCCGTCTTGCGGGTGCGGCGGGGCTTGGCCTCGGTGGCTTCGGCGGTGTCGACGGCGGCCTCGGCCGCCTTCCGGGTGCGGCGCGGCTTGGGCTCGGCCTCGGCCTCGGCGGTCTCCGGGGCGGCGGCCGCCGTCTTCCGGGTCCGGCGGGGCTTCGCCTCGGTGACCGCCTCGGCCGTCTCCGGCTCGGCGACGGTCGCCGCCGCCTTGCGGGTGCGCCGCGGCTTGGCCTCGACGGACTCGACGGATTCGACGGTGTCCACCGCGGCTTCGGCGGCGGCTGCCGTCTTCCGCGTGCGGCGCGGCTTGGCCGCCGCTTCGGCCTCGGCCGTCTCCGGGGCGGCGGCTGCCGTCTTGCGGGTGCGGCGGGGCTTGGCCTCGGTGGCTTCGGCGGTGTCGACGGCGGCCTCGGCCGCCTTCCGGGTCCGGCGCGGCTTGGGCGCGGCCTCGGCCTCCGCCTCGGCGGTCACCGGCTGCGGCGCGGCCACCGCGGGCTCGGCCGGCTCGACGGCCTTGCGGGTGCGGCGGCGGGCCGGGGCCACCGGGGCCTCGACGGTCTCCGCCGCAGCCTCCGCGACCTCCGTCACGGGCTCGGCGGCCTTGCGGACACGGCGACGCGGCTTGGTCTCGACCGCCTCGGCGGTGTCCACCGCGGCCTCGGCGGCCGCGGCCGTCTTCCGCGTGCGGCGCGGCTTCGGCTCCGCCACGGTCTCGACCGCCTCGACGGCTGCCGCGGGGGCGGCCGCCTCGGGAGCCTCGGCCGTCTTGCGGGTACGGCGGCGGGCGGGGGCTGCCGGTGCCTCTCCGGCATCCGGAGCCTCGGTCACCACCGGCGTCGCCTCCGCGACCGGCGCGGCCTCCGCGGACCTGCGGGTGCGACGGCGGCGCGGCTTCTCCGCCGCGGCCGGTTCCACGACGGCCTCGACGACGGCCTCGACCGTCTCGACGACGGTCTCCGGCGTCACGGTCACCGGGGCGGCGGCCGCCACCGGCTCCTGCGACGCACCGTTGCGGGTGCGGCGACGGCGGCGCGGGGTGCGGGTGGCCGCCGGCTCCGACGCCGCCAGGGCGTCGTCGGCGGAGGCGGGCGACGCGGACTCGGCGGCCGGCGCCGAGGACGCCGCCATACCGGAGGCCTGGTCCATCGCCGTACCGCCGCGCGTGCGACGGCGGCGGCGCGGAGTGCGGGCCGGACGCTCGCGCTCCTCGGTACGGGCCTCGTTGCGGGCGTCGTTGCGGGCGTCGCCCCGACCGCCCCGGCCACCGCGACCGCGGCCACCGCGGCCGCCGGTCTCGCCCAGGTCCTCCAGCTCCTCCGCGTCGAGCCCGGCGCGGGTGCGCTCCGAGCGCGGCAGGACACCCTTGGTGCCCGCGGGGATCTTCAGTTCCTCGAAGAAGTGCGGGGAGGTCGAGTACGTCTCCACCGGGTCGTGGAACTTCAGCTCCAGCGCCTTGTTGATGAGCTGCCAGCGCGGGATGTCGTCCCAGTCGACGAACGTGATCGCCGTACCCGACGCGCCCGCGCGGCCGGTACGGCCGACCCGGTGCAGGTACGTCTTCTCGTCCTCGGGGGACTGGTAGTTGATGACGTGCGTCACGCCCTCGACGTCGATGCCGCGCGCGGCGACGTCGGTGCAGACGAGGACGTCCACCTTGCCGTTGCGGAACGCGCGCAGCGCCTGCTCGCGGGCGCCCTGGCCGAGGTCGCCGTGGACGGCGCCGGAGGCGAAGCCGCGGCGCTGGAGCTGCTCGGCGATGTCGGCGGCGGTGCGCTTGGTGCGGCAGAAGATCATCGCGAGCCCGCGGCCCTCGGCCTGCAGTATGCGCGCGATCATCTCCGGCTTGTCCATGGAGTGCGCGCGGTACACGAACTGCGCGATGTTCGCGACGGTCGCGCCCTCGTCGTCCGGCGCGGTGGCGCGGATGTGGGTGGGCTGGCTCATGTACCGGCGCGCGAGGCCGATGACCGCGCCCGGCATGGTCGCCGAGAACAGCATGGTCTGGCGCTTGGCCGGCAGCATGTCGATGATCTTCTCGACGTCGGGCAGGAAGCCCAGGTCGAGCATCTCGTCGGCCTCGTCGAGGACGAGCGACTTGATGTGCTTGAGGTTGAGCTTCTTCTGGCCCGCGAGGTCGAGCAGACGGCCCGGGGTGCCGACGACGACGTCGACGCCCCTCTTCAGGGCCTCGACCTGCGGCTCGTAGGCACGGCCGCCGTAGATGGCGAGAACGCGTACGTTGCGGACCTTGCCGGCCGTCAGGAGGTCGTTGGTGACCTGGGTGCAGAGCTCGCGCGTGGGGACGACGACGAGCGCCTGCGGGGCGTCGGTGAGGGCCTCGGGGGCGGCGCGGCCGGCCTCCACGTCGGCGGGGACGGTGACGCGCTCCAGGAGCGGCAGACCGAAGCCGAGGGTCTTGCCCGTGCCGGTCTTGGCCTGGCCGATGACGTCGGTGCCGGACAGGGCGACCGGGAGCGTCATCTCCTGGATGGGGAAGGGGTTGATGATGCCGACGGCTTCCAGGGCCTCGGCGGTCTCGGGGAGGATTCCGAGTTCACGAAACGTCGTAGTCAGGGTGCTGCCTCTTCTGTGTGTCGCGGCGCGAGGCGAGCGCGGGGGGTCTTTGACGGACCGTGCCGGGGACGTCGGCTGCCTTACGTGCGGGCCGTGGGGGGCACGCCGTAGTGCACGGGACCTCTGCCGACGCTCTAGCGCTCGTACCGCTGAGGGTGTGTCCCTCCGGTCGTCGTACGCACAGTGCCGTACGAGCCGGGAGGGCTGTCGGGTCGGAGCCGATCGGGCCACCGACCGGGCATCCTCATACGTGCGGCCTGTCGAGGCACGTCGGAATTCGACGGCGTACCAGCAGGCGCATTACCACCATACCCCGGAATCGTGCACATGTGATGGCCGATTTGGTCACGTCGTGGTAGTCACAGTGGTTGACCAGGGGCTTCGCGGAGACTTCGGGTGGCCTGCCGGGACTTCCCCGGTGCTTCCCCAGGGCTCCCTCGGCGCGGCGGGCGGGCTATTGTGCGCTTCATGACGAGCTCTGACAAGCCTGAGACCGCCTCCGCCGAACCGACCGGTGTCGCCGCCCAGGACTGGGCGCAGGCGGCTGCCGACCCGCACTACCGTGCCGCGGTCGTGGACCTGCTCGGCGCCCTCGCGTACGGCGAGCTCGCGGCGTTCGAGCGGCTCGCGGAGGACGCCAAGCTGGCCCCCTCGCTGGTGGACAAGGCCGAGCTGGCGAAGATGGCGTCGGCCGAGTTCCACCACTTCGAGCGGCTGCGCAACCGGCTGACGGAGATCGGCGAGGACGCCACGCAGGCGATGGAGCCGTTCGTCGCGGCCCTCGACGGCTTCCACCGGCAGACGGCGCCGTCCGACTGGCTGGAGGGCCTGGTCAAGGCCTACGTCGGCGACTCGATCGCCAGTGACTTCTACCGGGAGGTCGCGGCCCGCCTCGACGCCGACACCCGCGAACTGGTGCTGGCCGTCCTCGACGACACCGGGCACGCCGGGTTCGCGGTGGAGCGGGTGCGTGCGGCCATCGACGCCGACCCGCGGGTGGGCGGCCGACTGGCCCTGTGGGCGCGGCGGTTGATGGGGGAGGCGCTGTCCCAGTCCCAGCGGGTGGTCGCCGACCGGGACGCGCTGTCGACCATGCTGGTCGGCGGAGTGGCCGACGGGTTCGACCTCGCCGAGGTGGGGCGGATGTTCTCCCGGATCACCGAGGCGCACACGAAGCGGATGGCTGCGCTGGGGCTGGCCGCGTAACGCCCTCCGGAGACACCACGGCGCCCCTTTCGGGGCGCTGCGGCTCAGGACGGCTGAGAGGTCCGGTTACGCCGGGATCGATCGTCGGCGGAGCCGACGGCCCGCCGGGCGGAGCAGCAGCGACAGGGACGCCGCCGAGACGATCGCCGCGCCCAGGAGAGTGACCAGGACCGTGCCGGGGCCGAGCGCGCTGTGGGTGACGAAGTCCCCGAAGAGGGCGCCCGCGACACCCGTGGAGAACACCAGCGGGCGGGCCGGGAGCCGGTGGGACAGCCGACTGGTCGCGGCCCACGACAGGGCCAGGCCGAGCAGAGCGGATCCAAGGACTTCCAGCAGCATCACGAGGGGTCCCTCCCACGGCCGGCCGGTGCTTCACGGTCGTAGCCCGTCATACCCGTGACCTGCGGAATGCAATCCTCCTCTGTGGACGACTTGTGGGCCACATGTGGAGGGGCGACATGGCGAGGGGCCGGGCGGACACAGGTCCGCCCGGCCCCTCCGCGCTGCTGTGGTCAGACCGCGCTGAAGCCGACCTTGCGCACCGTCGGCTCGCCGAGCTCGATGTACGCCAGGCGGTCCGTCGGGACCAGGACCTTGCGGCCGCGCTCGTCCTCCAGGGACAGCACCTGTGACTTGCCGGCCAGCGCGTCGGCGACGAGGCGCTCGACCTCCTCGGCGTTCAGACCGCTCTCCAGAACGATCTCGCGGGGCGCGTGCTGCACGCCGATCTTGACCTCCACGGCTATGTCCCTCCGACGGTCATTGAAGTGCGCGACGTTCCGCGCCGTACGCAGCACACATTAGCCCGGTGAGGGGACGTACACCCTGCGCACGTCCACGCCAGGAGCGAACACCGAACGGGAATTCCCTCCGGCGGTGCTGTCGGCGGTGCTGTCGGTCGTGGTGTCAGTGGTGGGAATCGAGGCCGTGCATGGGGAATCCCGCGATGCCCCGCCAGGCCAGCGAGGTCAGCAGCTGGACCGCCTGGTCGCGCGGGACGGAACGGTCGCTGTGCAGCCAGGAGCGGGCCACCACCTGGGCGAGGCCGCCGAGGCCGGAGGCCAGCAGCATCGACTCGGCACGCGGCAGACCGGTGTCCTCGGCGATGACCTCGCAGATCGCCTCGGCGCACTCGGTGGTGACCTTGTCGACGCGTTCGCGCACCGCGGGCTCGTTCGTCAGGTCGGACTCGAAGACCAGGCGGAAGGCCCCGCCGTCGTCCTCGACGTACGCGAAGTACGCGTCCATGGTCGCCCGGACGCGCTGCTTGTTGTCGTTCGTCGACGCGAGCGCACCGCGCACCGCCTGGATCAGGGCCTCGCAGTGCTGGTCCAGCAGGGCCAGGTAGAGGTCGAGCTTGCCCGGGAAGTGCTGGTAGAGCACCGGCTTGCTGACGCCGGCGCGTTCGGCGATGTCGTCCATGGCGGCCGCGTGGTAGCCCTGCGCGACGAACACTTCCTGGGCGGCGCCCAGCAGCTGGTTCCGTCGGGCACGGCGCGGCAGGCGCGTGCCCCGCGGGCGTGCCGCCTCTGTCTGCTCGATGGCTGTCACGCCGCCTCCCAAAGTCGTCCACATGAGTCGTCCACATGCGGATCGCTCCGCGCGGCCATCGTACTTTTCGGTAACCCTGCTGTGCGCGGTGCGAGCGCAGAATTTCACGTACCGGACGACGGCGAAAGCCGCACCGGGAAATACCCGGACATGCGAACAGGCCAGGTGGGCACGCCCAGGCCGGTCGTGGTCAGCGGTAGTCGTCCTCGTCGAGGGCGACCACCCGTGCCTGCTCGATGAGATCGGCCTCGTTCGCGCGGTCCGCGTCCACACCGGTGAGCGGGTCGTCGTGGGACGGCGTGACGTCCGTGTGCTGCTCTGCCGCGTCGCCCTCCGGGGCCTCGACACCGATCTCCGGGACGTCCTCCGCCTCCAGATCGTCGAGTACGTCGGGGTCGGTGGGGTCATGGGCCATGGTGGGCTCCCTTCCTTCGGAGATCCCTGGCGGAAGCAGGGGGCCACAAACGGGTGCCCTGTCTACGAGCGTAGGAGACACCGGATGCGGACGCTATGCCGTACGCGGATCGCACGGCTCGCCCGGGCAGGTCTGTGACGGCGAACACATGAATCACTGTGTGATCGTCTCGTAACATTGGCCCATGTCTTCGACCGAGCTGCCCTTCGTGCCGCCCACCAGCGTGCTCCCCGAGGCGGCGGCAGTCAGAGTCGCGGCGGGCGAGCGGCTGCGGTCCGTGGGACTGCCCGGCGTGACCCTCTCGGTCCGCTCACGCCCGCCCGCGCGCGAGGGCCTGCCGCCCGCGCTCTACATCCACGGGCTGGGCGGCTCCTCGCAGAACTGGTCGGAGCTGATGGAGCGGCTCGAAGGCGTCGTGGACGGCGAGGCGGTCGACCTGCCGGGCTTCGGCGACTCACCGCCGCCGGACGACGGCGACTACTCCGTCACCGGGCACGCGCGCGCGGTCATCCGCTATCTCGACGCGGCCGGCCGCGGTCCGGTCCATCTCTTCGGCAACTCCCTCGGCGGCGCGGTCGCCACCCGTGTCGCCGCCGTCCGCCCGGACCTCGTGCGCACCCTGACGCTCGTCTCCCCGGCCCTGCCCGAACTGCGCGTGCAGCGCACCGCCGTGCCGACGGTCCTCCTCGGCCTCCCCGGCGTCGCCGGGCTCCTCACCCGCACGACCGGCAAGTGGACCGCCGAACAGCGGGTACGGGGTGTGCTGGCGCTCTGCTACGGCGATCCCAGCCGGGTGACGCCCGAGGCGTTCGAGCACGCGGTGGAGGAGCTGGAACG
This sequence comes from Streptomyces sp. NPDC008092, assembly GCF_042957285.1. Taxonomy (NCBI): domain Bacteria; kingdom Bacillati; phylum Actinomycetota; class Actinomycetes; order Kitasatosporales; family Streptomycetaceae; genus Streptomyces; species Streptomyces sp. NPDC008092. Next base: position 269,317 of record NZ_JBIBHY010000011.1, on the reverse strand, counting down.
GCGGCTGCGGCTGCCGTACTTCTGGGACGCGATGGCGCGGTCCGCGCGCGGGATCGTCAACGCGTACACGCTGGGCGGCCAGCACGGGCTCTGGCGCCAGGCCGAGCGCGTGCTCGCCCCGACCCTGCTGATCTACGGCGGCCGCGACCAGCTCGTCGGCTACCGCATGGCCCAGAAGGCCGCGCGCAGCTTCCGCTACTCCCGGCTGCTCTCCATGCCGGACGCCGGGCATGTGGCGATGATGGAGTACCCGGCGGCGGTGGCCGGGGCGTTCCGTGAACTCCTCGCTTCCGCCGACAGGTTGGGCGACGGAACGGCTTCCGGGGCCATCGGCGGCGGTCCGGTCGCGCCGGGCGCGGGGAGCTGAGGGGCGAGTGGGACGGCACAGCCGCCGCGGGCCGGCGTCCAAGGGTGATGCGGCGGACATAGCGAACGTGCCCGCGGCCCGGAAACAGGGCCCCGCGGGCGGCGAGCGTGGTCCAGCGGGGCCGACGGTGCCGCGTCCGGCCGACGGGACACCCGCGGGCGGGACGCCGCGGTTCGCGGACGGCACGCCTGCGCAGGGCGTCCCGCGGCTGCCCGACGGCACGCCTGCCCGGGGGATGCCGGGGTTCCCCGGCGGTATGCCGGCCCGTGGTGTGCCGACCGGCGGTGTGCCCCGCCACCCCGACGGGACTCCGGCGCACGGCGTCCCGCGTTTCCCGGACGGAACCCCGGCGCACGGCGTCCCGCGCGTCCGTGGCGGTCACCCGCAGCAGCGTGAAGCGGGCGGCGCATGGGGCCGGCTGGGTGGGCCGGCCGGTGCTCCCGCCGGTCCCATCGGTCCCGGTTCCGGTCCCATCGGTCCCGGTTCCGGCCCCGCAGGCCCCGGTTCCGGCCCCGCAGGTCCCGCTTCCGGGCCTGCCGCTGCGGCCTTCGGGGCGACCGGTGTGTCGATACCGAGGCAGCGGCGGAGCGGGCCCGGTGGGCCGCGGCAGGACTACGTGGCCGCCTTCGACGAGGACGTGGACCTCTTCGCGCCCCGCCCCGGTATCGGCGCCCAGCGCGCGGAAACGTATCCGCCCGGCTTCGGTCAGCACCCGCACCCGTCCCCGTTCCCGTCCGGCATCGACGGCGGTGAGGGCGATGCCGACGCCGCGGCGCCCACCGGTGAGCCCGCGCAGCCCAAGGGCGGCAAGAACCGGGCCTTCGCGGGGGTCGCGGCCGCCGCCGTCACCACCGTGCTCGCGGTGATCGTCGCCGGGCAGGTGATCGACGGCCGGGACGGCGACGCCGTGCGGTCGGAGTCGGCCGCGGGCGGGACACGGGCCACCGACGGCGCCGCCTCGCGCGGAAACGACCGTACGACGCCGTCCGCCTCGGTCTCCGCCTCGCCGAGCGTGGCGACGCTGTCGTACGAGCAGGCGATGGGCGAGAAGTACCCGCTCGGCGCCAAGCTGGCCGGGTCAGGGAAGTTCACCACCGTGCCCGGGAGCGCGAAGGCGCCGGGCACGGGGCGGAAGTACACCTACCGCGTCGACGTGGAGCAGGGGCTGGGCCTGGACGGGAAGCTGTTCGCCGAGGCCGTGCAGAAGACGCTCAACGACGACCGCAGCTGGGCCCACGGCGGCGCCCGTACCTTCGCGCGCGTCTCCTCCGGCAAGGCCGACTTCGTGATCACACTGGCCAGCCCCGGCACCACCGCCAAGTGGTGCGCCAAGTCCGGCCTCGACACGACCGAGGACAACGTGTCCTGCGACTCGGCGTCCACGGAACGCGTCATGATCAACGCGTACCGGTGGGCGCAGGGCAGCAAGACGTACGGTGACAAGATTCACGCCTACCGGCAGATGCTGATCAACCACGAGGTCGGCCACCGGCTCGGCTACGGCCATGTGACCTGCGACAAGGACGGCGAGCTCGCGCCGGTCATGCAGCAGCAGACCAAGTTCCTCGACCACGACGGAATCCACTGTCTGCCCAATCCCTGGCCCTATCCCAAGAGTTGACAGGTGGCTCATACATCACATTGACATGCGCAGAAAGTTCGTACATATTTCTGGGCATGTCGTCCCTTCACGCCTCCCCGCGCGCCGCCATCGAGCTGGCGCTCATTGGCGTGACCGCGCTCTGCGTGGCCGACATCCACTGTCGCTGACGCCCGCCTTCAGGCGTTCGCGTCGCGATCTCTCCCTGCTGCCGTGACCTGGGTCACGGCTCTTTCGACGACCTGACGCCCGGGCAGACGTCTGTTCACTTTCGTCTCACTCCTCGTCAATCTGTCTCGTATACCGAGACTCGCCTTCCGAGAGGTCGTCATTCCGATGCGTCACCCGTCCGTGAACAGCGCCCGCGCGGCGTACGTTTCGCTCGCCCTGGTCGTGGCGGCGGGCGCCGCCGCCTGCGGGCCGAAGGACAACGATGCCAACGGCTCCAGTGGCGACTCCACGCCGCACCAGGGCGGCACGCTCACCGTCCTGAACTCCGACCCCCAGTCGGACTTCGACCCGGCCCGCCTGTACACCTCCGGCGGCGGCAACGTGCCCTCCCTGGTCTTCCGTACCCTCACCACCCGCAACCGCGCGAACGGCGCCGCCGGCACCAAGGTCGTCCCCGACCTGGCCACCGACACCGGGCGCCCCAGCAAGAACGCGACCGTGTGGACGTACACCCTGAAGGCGGGCCTCAAGTACGAGGACGGCACCGCGATCACGTCCGCCGACATCAAGTACGGCATCGAGCGCTCCTTCGCCCCCGAACTCAGCGGCGGCGCTCCCTACCTGCGGGACTGGCTGGTCGGCGCGGCCGACTACCAGGGGCCGTACAAGGACAAGAAGGGGCTGTCGGCGATCGAGACGCCGGACGACCGGACGATCGTCTTCCACCTCAACAAGCCCGAGGGCGAGTTCCCGTTCCTCGCCACGCAGACGCAGTTCACGCCCGTCCCGAAGGCCAAGGACACCGGCACCAAGTACGAGGAGCACCCGATCTCGTCCGGCCCGTACAAGGTCGTCAAGAACGAGAACGACGGCGAGCACCTGGTCCTGGAGCGGAACAAGTACTGGTCCGCGGGCGTCGACGACCAGCGCAAGGCCTACCCGGACAAGATCGACGTGCAGTCCGGGCTCGACTCGTCCGTGATCAACCAGCGGCTGTCGGCGTCCCAGGGGACGGACGCGGCCGCGGTGACGACGGACACCAACCTCGGTCCTGCCGAACTCGCCAAGGTCACCGGCGACAAGGAACTCGCCGCCCGCGTCGGCACCGGGCACTTCGGCTACACGAACTACATAGCGTTCAACCCGAAGGTCAAGCCGTTCGACAACCCCAAGGTGCGGCAGGCGATCTCGTACGCCGTCGACCGGTCGTCCGTGATCAACGCGGCGGGCGGCAGCGCCCTCGCCGAGGCCGCGACCACCTTCCTGCCGAACCAGAAGTCCTTCGGCTACACGCCGTACGACCTCTTCCCGGCGGGTGCCACCGGCAACGCGGCCAAGGCCAAGGAGCTGCTGAAGGAGGCGGGGTACTCGAACGGGCTCACCGTCACGCTGACCCACGACAACGCCGACAACTTCAAGACGAGCCCCGAGATCGCGACCGCGATCCAGGACGCTCTCAAGAAGGCCGGCATCACGGTCAAGCTCCAGGGTCTGGAGGACAACAACTACTCCGACACCGTCCACAGCGTGAAGACCGAGCCGGGCTTCTTCCTCGCCGCCTGGGGTGCCGACTGGCCCTCCGGCGGTCCCTTCCTCGCGCCGATCTTCGACGGCCGGCAGATCGTCAAGGACGGCGCGAACTTCAACGCCTCCCAGCTCAACGATGCTTCGGTCAATGCCGAGATTGATGCGATCAACAAGTTGACCGACCTTGACGCGGCCGCCAAGCGGTGGGGTGCACTGGACCAGAAGATCGGCGCGCAGGCCCTGACCGTGCCGCTGTTCCACCCGGTCTACAAGCGGCTGGTCGGCAAGGACATCAAGAACGTCGTGATCAGCGACTGGACCGGTGTCCTGGACATCTCCCAGGTCGCGGTGAAGTAGCACCGTGAGCGAGGCACTTGTCGCCACCCAGGCCCCCGAGGCGTCCGCCTCGGGGGCTTCGGGGGCTCGTCAGTTCTGGCGGCGGCTGCGTGTGCAGCGGGCCGCCGCGGTCGCGGCGGGCGTCGTCGCGCTGCTCGTCCTGGTCGCGCTCGCCGCGCCGCTGCTCACCGCGCTGGAGGGCCAGGACCCGACCACCTACCACCCCGCCCTCATCGACTCCGCGCGCGGCGGTGTGCCGATCGGCTCCCTCGGCGGCATCTCCGCCGACCACTGGCTGGGCGTGGAGCCGCAGACCGGGCGGGACCTGTTCGCACGACTGGTGTACGGGGCGCGGGTGTCCCTGGGCGTCGCGTTCGCGGCGACCGTGATCCAGGTCTTCCTCGGTCTGGTCGTCGGCGTGGCGGCCGCGCTCGGCGGTGGATGGATCGATCAACTGTTGAGCCGGATCACGGACATCATCGTCGCGCTGCCCCTGATGATCATGTCGCTGGCGCTGCTCGCGGTCGTGCCGCAGAGCTTCCCCCGGCCCGTCCTGGTCACCCTCGTCATCGGGCTCATCGCCTGGGGCACCATCGCCAAGATCGTGCGCGCCCAGACACTCACCCTGAAGGGGCTCGACTACGTCGCCGCCGCGCGGCTCAGCGGCTGGGGTGCCTGGCGCATCGCCCGCCGCGAACTGCTGCCCGGGCTGGCCGCACCGGTCATCACGTACGCCTCGATCCTCATCCCGGTCAACATCAGCGTCGAGGCGGCCCTGTCCTTCCTCGGCGTCGGGGTGAAGCCGCCGACGCCCTCCTGGGGCCAGATGCTCACCGCGGCCGACGTCTGGTACCAGGCGGCCCCGCAGTACCTGCTCCTGCCGGCCGGCGCGCTGTTCGTGACCGTCCTCGCCCTGACCGTCCTCGGCGACGGCGTCCGCATTGCCCTGGACCCGCGCGCGGCCTCCCGGCTCGGCGTCGGCACCGGCCGCGGGCGCGGGCGCGGGCGCGGGACCGTGACGACGGCGAAGTCGACTGCGGAGCCGACCACGAAGCCGACCACGGAGTCGACGGCTCAATCGACGGCGCAGTCGACGGCGAAGGAGGAATCCGCGTGAACGGCTTCGGCGGCTTCCTGCTCCGCCGCACCATCGGCGCCCTGGCGACCCTGCTCGCCATCTCGGTGCTCGTCTACGTCGTCTTCTACGTCACCCCGGGCAACGTCGCCCAGATCACCTGCGGTCCGCGCTGCTCCCCGGAGCAGGTGCACCAGGTGGCCCAGCAACTGCACCTGGACGACCCCCTGTACGTGCGCTACTGGCACTTCCTGCAGGGCCTGGTCGCCGGCCAGGACTACTCCACCGGCACCTCCGTGGAGCACTGCTCGGCGCCCTGCCTCGGCCTCTCCTACCAGACCGACCAGCAGGTCCTGAGCATCATCCTGACCAGGCTCCCGGTCAGCCTCTCGCTGGTGACCGGGGCGATGGTGCTGTGGCTGGTCCTGGGCGTCGGCACCGGCGTGCTCTCCGTCTGGCGGCGCGGCCGGCTCACCGAACGGGTGCTGACCGGCCTCACGCTGGCGGGCTGGGCCACGCCGGTCTTCGTCATCGGCCTGGTCCTGATGATCGTCGTGTGCGGCGAACTGCAACTGCTGCCCTTCCCGCAGTACGTGAAGTTCACCGACGACCCCGAGCAGTGGGCGTGGAACCTGCTGCTGCCCTGGTTCTCGCTCGCCCTCATCGAGTCCGCCGCGTTCGCCCGGATGACCCGGGCGTCGATGCTGGAGACCCTGGCCGAGGACCACATCCGCACCTTCCGCGCCTACGGCGTCGGCGAGCGGTCGATCGTCGGACGGCACGCCCTGCGCGGGGCGCTCGCACCGGTCATCGCGCTGAACGCCAACAACTTCGGCTCGGCCGTAGGCGGCGCCGTGCTCACCGAGACGCTGTTCGGCCTGCCCGGCCTCGGTCAGGAACTCGTCCACGCCGTCAGCGTGGTCGACCTGCCCGTCGTCGTCGGCATGGTCCTCGTCGTCGGCTTCTTCGTGGTCCTCGCCAACGCCGTCGCGGACGTGCTGTACGCGGTGGCCGACCGACGGGTGGTACTGACGTGAGTCTCGTCCGAGTCACCGATCTGACCGTCGACTTCGGCGGCCTGCGGGCCGTGGACGGGCTGTCGTTCACCCTGGAGCGCGGCGCCGCCCTCGCCCTGGTCGGCGAGTCCGGATCCGGCAAGTCCACGGTCGCCTCGGCCCTGCTGGGCCTGCACCACGGCACGGGAGCACGGCTCGGCGGCGCCGTCGAGGTCGCCGGCACCGACGTACAGGCCGCCTCCGACGCCGAGCTGCGCACGCTGCGCGGCGCGAAGGCGGCGATGGTCTTCCAGGACCCGCTGTCGTCCCTCGACCCGTACTACGCGATCGGCGACCAGATCGCCGAGGTGTACCGCGTGCACACGCGCGCGTCACGGCGGGCCGCACGCGCGCGTGCCGTGCGGGTGCTCGACCGGGTCGGCATCCCGGACGCCGCGCGCCGGTCCCGGTCCCGCCCGCACGAGTTCAGCGGCGGCATGCGGCAGCGCGCGCTGATCGCCATGGCACTCGCCTGCGAGCCCGAACTGCTCATCGCGGACGAGCCCACCACCGCCCTCGACGTGACCGTCCAGGCCCAGATCCTCGACCTGCTGCACGCCCTGCGCGAGGAGACCGGCATGGGCCTGCTGCTGGTCACCCACGACGTGGGCGTCGCCGCCGAGAGCGTCGACCGGGTGCTCGTCATGCGGCACGGGCGCGTGGTCGAACAGGGCCCGGTCGCCGCGGTCCTCGGCGCGCCCGCCGAGCCGTACACCCGGGAACTGCTCTCCGCGGTCCCGCGCGTGGACGCGGCGCGCGCGCCCTCGCAGGCCTCCGAGGAGGTCGTCCTGGAGGCGAAGGGCCTGAGCCGCGAGTTCGGGCGCGGGAAGCGGGCGTTCGCGGCCGTGGACGACGTGACCCTGACCGTGCACCGGGGCGAGACCCTCGGCGTCGTCGGCGAGAGCGGCAGCGGCAAGACCACCCTCGGCCGGATGCTGGTCGGGCTGCTGGAGCCGACGGCGGGGGAGGTCCGTTACGACGGCCACGCGCGCGTTGGCGTGAACCCGGCCGTCCAGATGGTCTTCCAGGACCCGGTGTCCTCCCTCAACCCGCGGCGCAGCGTCGGCGAGTCGATCGCCGACCCGCTGCGGGCGCGGGGCGAACGGGACGAGGGCCGCATCCGGGGGCGCGTGATCGAACTGCTGGAGCGCGTGGGGCTCGAAGGGGCGCACTACCAGCGCTATCCGCACGAGTTCAGCGGCGGCCAGCGCCAGCGCGTGGGTATCGCGCGGGCGCTCGCGGCCGACCCGCGCGTCATCGTCTGCGACGAGCCGGTCTCCGCGCTGGACGTCACCACGCAGGCCCAGGTCGTCGCCCTGCTCGGCGAGCTCCAGCGGGAACTCGGGCTCGCGCTCGTCTTCGTCGCCCACGACCTCGCCGTCGTGCGTCAGGTGAGCGACCGGGTCGCGGTCATGCGGCGCGGCCGGATCGTCGAGACCGGTCCTGCCGACGAGGTCTACGACAACCCCCAGGACCCGTACACCAGGCAACTCCTGGCCGCCGTGCCCGCCCTCGACCCCGAGGCCGCGGCCCGGCGCCGGGCGGCGCGCCGGGAACTGGCGTCGGCGTGACGTTTCCGCAGATCTGGACGCGGATCCGGGCACGGATCCGGGCGTGACGTTCCGCCGCCGTCCGGTCGCCTAGCGCGACTGAACGCGACCCGCACGGGAAAGTTACGACCGTTCACCCCTTTTGGTGGCGCGATGGACAACCGTCCGTCGCGCCACCGCCTTGTCCGCATACCTTCGTCCCGCTGCGAGCCGCCGAGCCACGGTGGCTCCCCATACGGGAGATCGATCGGGGGTGCACACGTGCGCATCGGACTGGTTACGGAGGGTGGCTATCCGTATGTGGGCGGTGACGCCGGGCTCTGGTGCGACCGGCTCGTGCGCGGGCTCGGGCAGCACGAGTTCGACCTCTACGCGCTCAGCCGCACCCGCCGCCAGGAGGACGAGGGCTGGCTGCCGTTGCCGCCGCACGTCAGCCGGGTCCGGACGGCTCCCCTGTGGACCGCCGACGAGGACGGCATCACGTACGGACGGCGCGCGCGCCGGCGCTTCGCCGAGTGCTACGGCGAGTTCGTGGGGGTGTTGTGCGCCGGTCCGGCCGCGGACGGCGCGGATGGCTCGAACGGCGTGAGCGGCTCGAACAGCGCGGGCGGCGCGAACGCGGCAGACGGCGTGGTCGGGTCGGACGGCGCGGGCGGCCCCCGGGCCGTGCCCGATTCCCTGACGGACCGTTTCGGCAACGCACTCCACGGACTCGCCGAACTCGCCCGTGACGAGGGCGGCCTGGCCGGTGCGCTCCGCTCCGACACCGCGGTGCGGGCCCTGGAGCGCGCCTGTCGCACACCCGGCGCACTCGGTGCGGCCCGCGAGGTGCGCGTGCCCGATCTGCTGGCCGTCGCCGCACACCTCGAACGCGCCCTGCGCCCCCTCTCGCTGGACTGGTACGGCGACGACGGCCTCGGCGCGGCCGACCTCTGCCACGCCACCGCAGGCGGCCCGGCCGCCCTGGCCGGCCTGCTTGCCGGGCACTTCTCCGGCGTGCCGCTGCTGGTCACCGAGTACGGCGTGCAGTTGCGCGCGCACTACCTCGCCGCCGGCCCCGACGAGGCCGCCCCCGCCGTGCGCGCGCTGCTCGCCGCCTTCCACGGCCGGCTCGCCGCCGAGGTCTACCGCCGCGCCGCGATCATCACGCCGGGCAACGCGCACGCCCGTCGCTGGCAGGAGCGCTGCGGCGCCGACCGCGCCCGCATCCGTACCGTGCATCCGGGCATGGCGTCCGCCCGCTTCACCGAGGTGGGCGAGGCCCCGGACCGCGCCGATCCGGACACGCTCGTGTGGGTCGGCCGCATCGAGCCGGCCAAGGACCTGGTGTCACTGCTGCACGCCTTCGCCGAGGTCCGCAAGGAGGAGCCCAAGGCGCGGCTGCGCATCGTGGGCGCCCCCGCGGGGCCGGAGGGCGAGGCCTATCTGGGGCACTGCAGAGCGCTCGCGGCACAGCTCTTCCCCGACGAGGCCGAGGGAGCGCACGCCGTCGGCGACAACCCGGTCTGCTTCGACGAGATAGGCGGCCCGGAGGCGCCGACCCTCGCCGACGCCTACGCGTCCGGCGCGGTCGTCGTCCTGTCCAGCGTCGTCGAGGGCTTCCCGGTGGGGCTCGTCGAAGCGATGTTCTGCGGCCGCGCGACCGTCTCCACGGACGTCGGCGCCGTGGTGGAGGCCATCGGCGGCACCGGACTCGTCGTACCCCCGCGCAATCCGCGGGCGCTCGCGGAGGCGTGCGTGGCGCTGCTGCGCGATCCCGAGCGCCGCGAGCGCCTCGGAGCCGCCGCGCGCGCCCGAGCGCTCGAACTGTTCACCGTCGAGCAGAACATCGCGGCATTTCGCAGCATTTACCTGGAGATCGTCTCGCACTGCCCGGTACGCCGGGTCGTTCTCGACGAGGCGGGTGAGCCGCTGCCGTTCGCCGTCCCGGCCGAGGCCCACGTACCGGGCCGCTGGACCGGCCCCATGCCCCGCGTCGCGCATCGCGCGGGGCCCGGCTGGGCCCTGGGTACCGCCCTGCGGCCCGCCCCCGTACGGGCCACCCCGCTCACGGCCACCGAGGGGGCGCTGTGAACGGCGACGAAGGCGGCACGGTGACCGGCGGCCCGGGAGAGCTGGACCGGCCCGGACGGCCCGGCGCGGCCGGCGCCTGGGACGCGCGGTCGGAGGGATGGCTCCTGGCGGCGGACGAGGCCGGCCCCGGGCACGCCTTCCCCGCGAGCCGGACACCGGCGTCCGGCGGGGTCCCTCTGGGCGCCCCACCGGCTGCCGGGGGCACCGCCGGCAGCCGCGGAACCTCGCGCCGCCGAGGCGCGGCCGCCGATCCCGTGAAGGCGCTGATGCACCGGCACCGCGCGCTCTGCGAGCGGGCCGTGGACCCGCTGGAGATCGCGGCCGGCCTCGAAGCGCACGGCGTCACCGACCGCACCGCCGCCCGCTTCCGGCACCGTGACGTCTTCTCCCTCGCCGAAGAGCTCTACGCGCGCGTGCCCCGCGACGGCGACCGGCGCCCGCCCCCCGAACCGGAGCCCGCACCCCGCGTGCGCGCCCACCAGGCAGTGCTCACGCTCCTCCCGGGCGCCGTGTGCGCGGCGGCCGTGACCGGCGTACGGCTCACCGAGGGCCGCCCCCGCCTCCTCGCGGCAGCCGTCGGCGTGCTCGCCGTCGCCCTGGCCGTACGTCCGGTCCTGCGCCGCGGCCCGCTGGCCGCACCGGCCCGAACGCCCGCCCGGCGTGCCGTCACCGGCACCCGCGCGTGGACCTGCTGGCTCCTCGCCTACGCCCTGCTCGGCGACGGCCTGCTGCGGGCCGTCCTGGACGGCGGCCCCGACGGCCTGCCGACCGGTGCCGCCGACGGCCCCTGGCCGGTGACCACGGCCCCCGTCCTCGCGCTCGCCCTGGCCTGCGCCCCGGCCGCCTGGAGCACCCACCTCTTCACGGCCGGGGCCCGCCGCAGGCTCGCGGCCAGCCGGGGCCTGGAGGAGTTCACCGGGGCCGTACAGCCCTTGCTGCTCGGCACGATCGCCCTCTTCCTGGGCGTCCTCACCGCCCTGCTCGCCCTGTGCGGCGCCGCCCTCGGCGAACCCGCCGGCTACCCGGCGGCCCTCAGCCTCGGCGCGCTCCTCCTGCTCGCCCGCCTCCTCGCCGTCCACAACGTCCCGCAGGGACCCGCCCTCGCCGCCGCGGCCGCCACGGAAGCGGCGGCCCTGGCCCTCGTCCTGGCCGGCCGGCTGCCCGGCTGGGCCTTCCTGGCCGCCCCCGTCGACGCCCTGGCCGACGCCTGCGGAGCGGGCGGCGTCCCGGCCCTCGGCTGCGGCGCCGCAGCCCTCGCGCTGCTGTTCCGGGCGACCCGCACCCTCACCCGGGCCCCGGCCCACGCGCCGTCGGGAGACCCGGAATGAGCAGAGCCGCCGTTGACCACGCACGCCTCGCCGAGCCGTCCCGGCGGCGGGCCCCCGGCACCCCGCCTGAGGCAACCGCACCACCCCTTGAAGGAGACCACCAGATGACCACCTCCCGACCCGGACCCGGAGCGTCCGGAACCACCGGAAGCGCCGGAACCACCGGAGTCGCCGGAGCGCACACCCCGGGAGCCGCGCGATGAGGGTTCTGCTGATCGGAGCCAACGGATACCTCGGCCGCTTCGTCGCCGACCGCCTGCTCGCCGACCCGGCCGTCCAGCTCACCGCGCTCGGCCGCGGCGACGACGCCGACGTCCGCTTCGACCTCGCCACCGGCAGCCCCGGCGCGCTCACCCGCTTCCTCGACGCGGTCCACCCGGGCGTCATCGTGAACTGCGCCGGCGCCACCCGCGGCGGCGCCCGGGAGCTCACCCGGCACAACACCGTCGCCGTCGCCACCGTCTGCGAGGCCCTGCGCCGCAGCGGCTGCGGCGCCCGCCTGGTGCAGGTCGGCTGCAGCGCCGAGTACGGGCCCAGCCAGCCCGGCTCCTCCACCGCCGAGGACGCCGTGCCCCGCCCCGGCGGCCCGTACGGCGTCAGCAAGCTGGCCGCCACCGAACTCGTCCTCGGCTCCGGCCTCGACGCCGTCGTCCTGCGCGTCTTCTCGCCCGCCGGACCGGGCACCCCGGCCGGCTCACCGCTCGGCCGCCTGGCCGAGGCGATGCGCCGCGCCATGCAGTCCGGCGACGGCGAGCTCAAACTCGGCGGCCTCGGCGCCCAGCGCGACTTCGTCGACGTACGCGACGTCGCCCGCGCCGTCCACGCGGCCTCGCTCTCCGCGGCCCAGGGCGTCATCAACATCGGCTCCGGCCGCGCCGTCCGGCTCCGCGACGCCGCCGCCGTCCTCGCCCGGGTCGCCGGATACGGCGGCGCCCTGCACGAACTGGACGGCCCGCCGGGCCCGCTGCGCGGCGCCATCGGCCATCCCCGGATGGACGGCGAGCACACCGGACCCGTCGCGTACCCGTACCCGGACGGCTGCGGCAGCTGGCAGCAGGCCGACGTGCGCTGCGCCCGCGACCGGCTCGGCTGGCGCCCCCGCATCAACCTCGAAGAGTCCCTCGCGGACATCTGGATGGAGGCGGCGTGCCGCATCTGACCAGCAGCAGGGCGGGCGCCGCGACCACCGGCGTCCGCACCGCCGTCGGTGTCCCCGGCTACGCCCACCCCCTCCTCGCCCCCGCCCAGTGGGCCGAACTCACCCGTCCGGGCACCCCTCTGCACTGGGTCGTCCTCAACGTGGCGAACGGCCCCGGCAGCCTCCCCGACCCGCACTGCCTGGAGGCGGTCGGCCGGCTCCGCAACGCGGGCATCCGCGTCCTCGGCCATCTGGACACGACCTACGGCGCCCGCTCCCACGGCGACCTGCTGGCCGACGCCGGCCACTTCCACGACTGGTACCGCGTCGACGGCTTCCTGCTGGACCGCTGCCCCACCGAGCGCACCGCGCTCCCCGAGATCCGCCGCGCGGTCGCCGCGCTCCGCGCCATCGGTGACGGCACGCACATAGTCCTCGGGCACGGCACCCACCCCTATCCGGGCTACGCCGAGAACGCCGACCAGCTGGTGACCTTCGCCGGGCCCTGGAGCGACTACCGCTGGTCCCAGGTCGCCGAGTGGACCGCCGACTACCCGCCCGACCGCTTCTGCCACTTCGTGCACGGCGTGCCCCTCGGCCACCTCGACGAGGCGCTGCGCATCGCCCGCTGGCAGGGGGCCGCCACGATCTACTTCACCGACCGGACCGATCGCTGGGGCCGGGCCGATCCCTGGGAGGCCGTGCCCGGCTACTGGGACGAATTCGTCTCGCGGATCGGAACGGGTGTCTCGGAATGAAGAAGCCCGTGGCAGTGTTACAGGGAGAACAACTGTAGTGATTGACCGATCAACGGAGTCTCCGTGTCGCTGCCACCCCTGGTCGAGCCAGCTTCTGAGCTCACCGTAGACGAGGTCCGCAGGTACTCCCGCCACCTGATCATCCCCGACGTCGGGATGGACGGGCAGAAGCGGCTGAAGAACGCCAAGGTGCTCTGTGTGGGCGCCGGCGGCCTGGGCTCGCCGGCGCTGATGTACCTGGCCGCCGCGGGTGTCGGCACCCTGGGCATCGTGGAGTTCGACGAGGTCGACGAGTCGAACCTGCAGCGCCAGATCATCCACAGCCAGGCCGACATCGGCCGCTCCAAGGCGGAGTCGGCCCGTGACTCCGTCCTCGGCATCAACCCGTACGTGAACGTGGTCCTTCACGAAGAGCGGCTTGAGGCCGAGAACGTGATGGACATCTTCAGCCAGTACGACCTGATCGTCGACGGCACGGACAACTTCGCCACCCGCTACCTGGTGAACGACGCCTGCGTGCTGCTGAACAAGCCGTACGTCTGGGGCTCCATCTACCGCTTCGACGGCCAGGCCTCGGTCTTCTGGTCCGAGTACGGCCCCTGCTACCGCTGCCTGTACCCGGAGCCCCCGCCGCCGGGCATGGTCCCCTCCTGCGCCGAGGGCGGCGTCCTGGGCGTGCTGTGCGCGTCCATCGGCTCCATCCAGGTCACCGAGGCCATCAAGGTCCTCACCGGCACCGGTGAGCCCCTCGTCGGCCGTCTGATGATCTACGACGCCCTGGAGATGCAGTACCGCCAGGTGAAGGTCCGCAAGGACCCGAACTGCGCGGTCTGCGGTGAGAACCCGACCGTCACCGAGCTCATCGACTACGAGGCCTTCTGCGGCGTCGTCTCCGAGGAGGCCCAGCAGGCGGCCGCCGGCTCGACGATCACTCCCAAGCAGCTCAAGGAGTGGATCGACGACGGCGAGAACATCGAGATCATCGACGTCCGCGAGCCGAACGAGTACGAGATCGTCTCCATCCCGGGCGCCAAGCTGATCCCGAAGAACGAGTTCCTCCTCGGCACCGCCCTGGAGGGCCTGCCCCAGGACAAGAAGATCGTCCTGCACTGCAAGACGGGTGTCCGCAGTGCGGAGGTCCTCGCGGTCCTGAAGTCCGCGGGCTTCGCGGACGCCGTCCACGTGGGCGGCGGCGTGATCGGCTGGGTCAACCAGATCGAGCCGTCGAAGCCGGTCTACTGAGCACAGGCTCCGCGGTGGGCGGGGGCTTCCGGCACGACAGGTGCCCGAAGCCCCCGCCTTCCTCATGAGCAGACCGTGCCGTCCTTCGGCACTGTGCCGCCGACCAGGTAGGCGTTCACCGCCGAGTCCACGCAGTCGCTGCCGCTGCCGTACGCCCCGTGGCCCTCGCCCTTCCAGGTCAGCTCGACGCCGACGCCCTTGCCCAGCTCGTCGGCCATCCGCCGGGCGCCCGCGTACGGGGTGGCCGGGTCGCCGGTGTTGCCGACCAGCAGGATCGGTGCCGCGCCCGGTGCGCTCACCTCAGGCGTGTCCCACTGCCCCGCCACCGGCCAGTCGTGGCACCAGCCGGCCGAGTCCCAGCCCAGGAAGTCCCCGAAGACGGGCGAGGCCTTCTCGAATTCCGCCAGCCGCTGCTTCGTCTCCGCGAGCGTCGGCCGCTCCTTGTCGTCCAGGCACGATATGACCCGCTGGGAGTGCGTGGTCGTGCCGTAGTGCCCCGAGGAGTCACGCTCGTTGTACTGGTCCGCGAGCGAGAGCAGCTCCGAACCGTCGCCCTCCTCGGCCGCCTTGAGCGCGCTGGTCAGTGTCGGCCAGCTGTCCTGGCTGTACAGCGGCAGCACGATGCCGGTGACCGCGAGGCTCTGGGTCAGCTTCCGCCCGGAGGACGTGGGCAGCGGCGTGGCGTCCAGCCGCTTCAGCAGCTCGGCGATCTTCTGCGAGCCCTGTTCCGGGTCCTGGCCGGTGGACTTGAGGTAGTCGTCCAGGGCCCGCTGGAAGCCGGCGGCCTGGTTCTTCTCCTGGCCGACCGAGTCGGCCGTCGGGTCCACCACCGCGTCCAGGATCAGCCGGCCCACGTTCTTCGGGAACAGGTGGGCGTAGACGCCGCCGAGTTCGGTGCCGTAGGAGATGCCGAAGTAGTGCATCTTCGCGTCGCCGAGGACCTGGCGCATCAGGTCCATGTCGCGGGCCGTGTCGGTCGTCGAGACATGCGCGATCAGTTTGCCGGCGGCCTTCGCGCAGCCCTTGCCGAAGTCCGCGGCGTCCTGGAAGTACGCCGTCTCCTCCGCCGGGGTGTCCGGGGTGGCGTCGATCGACTCGGCGCTCTGGATGTCCTTGTCGCTGCGGCAGCGGATCCCCTCACTGGCCCCCACCCCGCGGGGATCCCAGCTCACCAGGTCGTACCGCTCGCGCAGCGCTGAGGCGGTGGCGGCGAAGTACGGCATCGTGGAGACGCCGGAGCCGCCCGGTCCGCCGAAGTTGAACAGCAGCGAGCCGATCCGCTTCCCCGAGCCCCCGCTCGCCTGCTCCCGGATCAGTGCCAGCCCGATGGTCTCCCCGTCCGGCTTCGACCAGTCCAGCGGCACCTTGAGCGTCGCACACCGCCACTCGTCCCCGGGCGCGGCGGAGTCCGAAGTGGCCTTGCAGCGGCTCCAGTCGAGCTTCTGCGCAGTGAGGGACGCGGGCAGGGCCGCCGAGCCCGTGGCGGCGGACGTCGCGGCGGACGGCTGCCCGGACGAGGCCTTCCCCTCGTCCCCGCCCCCACCCGACGACCCGCTGCTGCACCCGGCCACGAGCAGCCCAGCGGCCACGGCAGCCGCCCACCGTACGAAACGCAACATGCGTGCACACCCCCCACACAGGCTCTCCGCAGGTTGGTCGCGGAAAGCGGTCAGGCCATAGTAGGCGGCGCGGGCGAAGGCCGTTGAAGCCTGTGGATAACCCTTTGACCTGCCGTTTTGTGATGCGCCCTCACGTACAGACCGCTCCCGCCTTCGGTACCGTCCCCTCCAGCAGGTAGCCGTTCACGGCGCCCTGCACGCACTTGTTCTTGCTGTCGTACGCCCCGTGCCCCTGCCCCTTGTACGTCAGCTCGACCCCCACGCCCTTCCCGAGCGCGTCCACCATCTTCTTCGCGCCCTCGTACGGTGTCGCCGGATCCCCCGTGTTGCCCACGACCAGGATCGGCGCCGCCCCGGGCGCGCTGACGTCGGGGTGGTCGGCGGCCCCCGGCACCGCCCAGTTCGTGCAGCTGACCATCCCCCAGGCGAGGTAGTCGCCGAACAGCGGCGAGGCGGCGCGGAACTCGGGCAGTTTCTGCTGGACGTAGTCGGCGGTGTACCGCGGCTTCTCGTCGGCGCAGTTGATGGCGATGTTCGCCGCCGCGATGTTGCTGTACTCGCCGTTCTCGCTGCGGCCGTTCATCGAGTCGGAGAGCAGCATCAGGATCTTCCCGTCGCCGTCGTACGCCTCTTCGAGCCCCTCGGTGAGGTACTCCCAGAAGTCCTTGGAGTACAGGGACTGCGCGATGCCGTTGGTGGCGGCGGACTGGGTGAGCTGGCGGGGCAGGATGCCCGGGATCGGCTTCTTGTCGAGGTCCGCGAGGAGCACCGCGATGCGGTCCTTCACGTCCTGCGGGGTGTCGCCGATCGGGCACTCCGTCTGCTTCGACGTGCAGTCCTCTGCGAAGTTGTCGAGCGCGAGCTGGAACCCCTTCGCCTGCCCGAGCGAGCTCTGCTCCGGGTCCTGGGTGGGGTCGACGACGCCGTCGAAGACGGCCCGGCCCACGTTCTTCGGGAACAGGTGGGCGTAGACGCCGCCGAGTTCGGTGCCGTAGGAGATGCCGAAGTAGTGCATCTTCGCGTCGCCGAGGACCTGCCGCATCAGGTCCATGTCGCGGGCCGCGTCGGTGGTGCGGACGTGCGGCAGGATCGCCCTGGAGTTCTTCTCGCAGGCGGCGTTGAACTGCTTGGTGCGGTTGATCAGCTGGGTGCGCTCGGCGCTGGTGTCGGGCGTCGCGTCCTGCTGGAAGTAGTTGTCGAGCTGGGCGTCGTTCTCGCACTCGACGGGGTCGCTGCGGCCGACTCCGCGCGGGTCGAAGCTGACCAGGTCGTAGCGGGTGCGCAGGGCCGCGTAGTCCGAGCCGAACGCGGGGAGCGTGGTGACGCCGCTGCCGCCGGGCCCGCCGAAGTTGAAGATCAGGGAACCGATCCGCTTGCTCGCGTCGCCGCTGGCCCTGGCCCGGATCAGCGCGAGACCGATGGTGGCGCCCTTCGGCTTCGACCAGTCCAGGGGCGCCTTCATGGTGGCGCACTGCCAGGTGCCGCCGCCGGGCAGCGGTGACGGCGCGTCGCCGCCGCCCTCGGCCTCGTCGGGCGCCGGGCAGTTCTTCCAGTCCAGTTTCTGCGCCGTCAGGTCCCCGCCCGCGGAAGCGTCGCTGCACCCGGTCAGCGAGGAGGCCAGCACCAGGGCGGCGGTCAGGGCTGCGACACGGATCCGGTAGGGGTTCGGCATGATCCCATCCTGGGGTCGCGCACCGCCACGCGCGCGGGGCGCGAGCCGTCCGGGGTAAGGCCCTAGAGCGCGCCCTTGCGCGAGAGGTGGTTGAAGGCCAGCCAGCCGGGCAGGACCGGCAGCCACAGGGTCAGCAGCCGGTACAGCAGGACGGCGGGCGCGGCGACCTCCTTGGGAAGGCCGACGGCGATCAGGCCGACGGTCAGGGTCGCCTCGACCGCGCCGACACCGCCGGGGGTCGGCGCCGCGGAGCCGAGCGCGTTGCCGGCGAGGAAGACGACGGCGACGCTGGCGATGCTCAGCGAGGTCGACTGGTCGCCGAACGCGCGGATG
Organism: Streptomyces sp. NPDC008092; assembly: GCF_042957285.1. Classification (NCBI taxonomy): domain Bacteria; kingdom Bacillati; phylum Actinomycetota; class Actinomycetes; order Kitasatosporales; family Streptomycetaceae; genus Streptomyces; species Streptomyces sp. NPDC008092. Next base: position 251,473 of record NZ_JBIBHY010000011.1, on the reverse strand, counting down.
GAGGCGTCCAGGCACATCACGAAGCAGGCGGTCAGCAGCAGCATGCCGCCGATACCGGTGACGAGCTTCTGCGGCCGCTGGAGGACGTCCAGCATGCGCGGCACGACACCCGCGAAGAGCGACCGCACGCGCGTGCTGACGAACTTCCGCAGGAACGGCACCGAGGTCACCACGAGGACCAGCACGGCGACGGTCAGCAGGCCCGCGATGACCGTACGGGACGGCGACAGCGACGGGGTCTTCTCGGTGCCGGTCAGATAGCCGAAGGACAGCAGCATGAGGATGTGGCAGCCGAGCGAGAACAGCTGCGAGGCGCCGACGCTCGCCACCGCGCCCCCGGGGCGCACGCCCGCGCGCTGCAGGAAGCGCGTGTTGAGGGCCACACCGCCGACCGCGGCGGGCGCCACGATCTTCACGAACGAACCGGCGAGCTGCGCCGCCACGGTCCGCACGAAGGGCACCCGCTCGGGCACGAAGCCGAGCAGCGACATCGCGGCGGCGACATAGCTGAGCGCCGAGAACAGCACCGCGGCGATCACCCAGCCCCACTGGGCGTTCGCGACCAGGGGGCCGAACTCGATGTGGGTGAGCTGGGTCAGCAGGTAGTACCCGCCGATGGCGCCGGCGATGACGCTGATCAGGGTCCGCGGCCGCACCCGCTCCAGACGGGCCGGCTCGACGGGCGCCTGCGGCCTGATCCGCAGCACCTGGTGCCGGATCTGGGTGAGCAGGTCCTCCTCGCGGGCCTCTTCCAGCGCGTCGTCCAGCGCCCGCTTCTCCGCCCGCTGCTCGGCCCGCACCGTCTTCTTGTCCGGCTTCTCGGCCTCCTCCGCGCGGGCCTGCTTGGCCTGCCGGGAGGCCTCCAGGACCGCGTCCCGCTCGCGTTGGGCGCGCTCCCTGGCCAGTCTGCGCAGCGTCGCGCGCGTGGAGCGCGTGAGCGCGATCGGCTGGAGCATCGGAAGGCAGTCGGCGACGGCGTCGGGGCCGAGGACGCCGACCGCCGAGGCCACCGCCCGCTCGGCGCCCACCCGCAGTCCGAGCGTGGTGACCAGCTGGGCGACGTCCATGCGCAGCAGCAGCTCACCGGCCGCGATCTCGCCGCCGCGCAGGTCGGTGAGGATCACCGTGCCGGAACGATCCACCAGGATGGCGTCGCCCGCGAGCCTGCGGTGCGCGATCCGGCGCGACTGCAGCGCCTGCACCTGGTGCCAGGTGTTGCGCAGCAGTTCGTCGGTGATCTCCTCGTCGGCCAGCGAGTCGAGCGTGCGGCCGCCGGTGTGCTCGTAGACGAGCATCACGGCGTCGGGGCCCAGCTCGGAGGTGGCGATCAGCTTGGGCGCGTTGGCGCCGGCCGCGATCGCCGCGTACGCCAGCAGCGCCTCCTGCTCCAGGGCCTGGCGCAGGGACTGGAGGCTGGAGCGGGTGGCGAAGCCGCGCAGGGTCAGGTTGCGCCACGCGCGGTAGAAGAAGCCCTGGGCCTGCTGTTCCCGGTCGACGACCGTGACGTCCAGCGGCGGGCCGTCCTCCAGGGTGACGAAGTAGCGTCGGCCCCGGTCGCCGTTCTCGGTGTCCAGGGCCTCCTCGCGGGCCGCGCCGACCGGGTGGAAGCCGACGTGCCTGAGGCCGGCCAGCAGGGTCCGGCCGGTCGGGCGGACGTTGGGGGAGCCGACGGCGTACAGCGTGCCGTAGGCGACGGTCCAGCCGATCAGCACCGTGAGGATGATCGAGAACGGTGTGGTGTAGCCGGTGACGAGCATGGAGAACGCGTCGAGCAGCAGCACGATCCACAGCACCGCGCGCCATCTGGGGCGCCGGGACATGCCGACGGCCGTCATGTAGGCGATGACGGGTGCGAGATAGCCGTGCACGGGGTCGGTGAGGGCGTGGATGTCGCCGGGGGAGGGCTGGGTCAGCGCCTCCTGGATGGAGTCCGGGGCGGCCCTGGCCACCCACAGGTCGGTGGCGAGGGTCACGCCGTGCGCGAGGACGGCGGCGAGCACGCCGTCGGCGATGCGCAGCCCGTCCCGCTTGATCAGCCGCTCGATCGCGAACGCGACCGGGACCAGCAGGATCGCGATGCTGGAGGCCAGCCCCGCGAACCTGATCAGCAGGTCCGGGGCCTGTCCGGTGCCCTTGTTGATGTCCTGTTCGAGCCCCGAGGTGGTGCCGTGCGCGAACGCGGCGATACCGAGCAGTACGGCGACGGCGAGCACGCCGACCAGGAGCCGCATGAGGTCGGAGGGGCGGTGCACGCGCGCGGGGAGCAGCGGCTCGTCGCCCTCCACCTCGTCGGCGTGCGTCTCCTCGCACGCGTGCTCGGCCTCGGCGTCCGTTTCGGCGTCCTTTTCGGCTTCCGGATCGACGGCGCCGGGGGCGACGGCGTCCGACTGCACGGCGTCCGGCTGCACGGCGTCCGACTGCGCGGAATCCGGGTGCGCGGTGCCGGATTCCGGCGTATCGGGGCGTGCGGCGGCGTCAGAGGTGCCCGCCCCGCCCTCGGGGTGCACGCCCTGCTGCTCGGTCGTCTCTTCTTGATCTCGTATCACCAGTCACCGCCCGCACGATGGTGGCATGCTCCACCGACACCCGGGGGCATCAGGGTGCAGATGCGGGGGCGCACAGTCTGCCCCAAGCGCCGCCAGAGGGCGAGGCGGCGGCCTGCCGCGGACCGCGCGGGTTGTCGGTGGGGTGCGGCAGGATGGGGCGAATGAGCGAGCAGAGCCTTCCCGAGGACACCCGAGAGGGGTACGCGGACGAGCTGCCCGAGTACGCCGAGCGGGTCCTGGAGGTCGCCGAGCGGATCCCGCAGGGGCGCGTGATGACGTACGGCGACGTCGCGGAGTGGCTGGAGGAGGGCGGTCCGCGTCAGGTCGGGCGGGTGATGTCCCTCTACGGCGGTGCCGTCCCGTGGTGGCGGGTGGTGCGCTCCGACGGGGTCCTGCTGCCGGGCCACGAGCTGGACGCACTGGACCACTACCGCGCCGAGGGCACCCCGCTGAAGCAGGCGAGCAGGGCCGCGGAGGGCCATCTGCCGCGGCTCGACATGAAGCGGGCGCGGTGGGACGGCGGCGCGGACGCGGGGGCTCACACCTGACAGCTTCCGCCATCGGAGGCCCTCGGGGGGAACCTGTGGCCCGTACGAGGGACACCGGGGACGTCCGTGGCATGACGTACGTTCGTGAGATGTGCGGCGCGCGTGCCGCGAGCGCCGCACGAGGCGGACGGGAAGAAGCGGAAGCTCTGCTTCCGTCCGGTTCGGCGGCGTAGCGTCGGCTGCGCGTGTCCCGCTCACCCCGCGGCCACCCCCGCGCACGCGCGACCGCGCACCGACCAGCACACCCACCAGGACCGGCGAACCACGTGAGCTCCTCTTCCTCCACCAGGCGCCTGCCGCACCAACAGGGGCGGCAGGGGAGCCGTGGCGCTTACCGACTGGTCCGTACCCCGCCGGCCGACGTGGATCCCCCTCGTCTGGACGCCGCACAGCGCGCCGTGGTTGACCACGGGGCGGGCCCGCTCCTCGTCCTCGCGGGTCCCGGCACCGGCAAGACCACCACCCTGGTGGAGTCCGTGGCCGCGCGGATCGCCCGCGGCGCGGACCCCGAGCGGATCCTGGTGCTGACGTTCAGCCGCAGGGCCGCCGTCGAGCTGCGCGACCGGATGGCCCTGCGGGTGGGCGCGGCCCGTGCGCCCCGCGCGACCACCTTCCACTCGTACTGCTACGCCCTGGTCCGCGCCCACCAGGACAGCGGCCTGTTCGTGAACCCGCTGCGGCTGCTGTCCGGCCCCGAGCAGGACGTCGCCGTCCGTGAGCTGCTGGCCGGCCAGCCCGACCTGGAGCGGCTCGGGCTGGACCATGTGCGCTGGCCCGACGAACTGCGCGCCTGCCTCACCACCCGGGGCTTCGCCGACGAGGTCCGCGCGGTCCTCGCCCGCAGCCGTGAACTGGGCCTGGACCCGGCCGCCCTGGACGCCTTCGCCCGCCGTATCGGGCGCCCCGACTGGGGGGCCGCGGCCGCCTTCCTCGCCGAGTACCTCGACGTCCTCGACCTCCAGGGCGTCCTCGACTACTCCGAACTCGTCCACCGCGCGGTGCTGCTCGCCCACCGCCCCGAGGTCGCCCTGGACCTCGCCGGCCGCTACGACGCCGTGTACGTCGACGAGTACCAGGACACCGACCCGGCCCAGGTGCGCCTGCTGCACGCCCTGGCCGGCGGCGGCCGCACCCTGGTCGCGTTCGGCGACCCGGACCAGTCGATCTACACGTTCCGCGGTGCCGACGTGAACGGCATCCTGGACTTCCCGTCGGCCTTCGCGCGCGTGGACGGGCGTCCCGCCCCGGTGCAGGTGCTGCGCACGTCCCGCCGGTCCGGGGCCGGCCTGCTGGCCGCGACCCGGCTGCTGACCCAGCGGATGCCGCTGACCCGGCTGCCCGCAGACAAGGTGCGCGCGCACCGCGAGCTGACCGCCGCGCGGGAGGGCGGCCGCGCAGAGGTCTACACGTACCCGACGTCCGGCACCGAGCTGGACAACATCGCCGACATCCTGCGCCGGGCGCACCTGGAGGACGGCGTCCGCTGGAGCGACATGGCCGTCCTGGTGCGCGCCGGCTCCCACACCATCCCGACGGTCCGCCGCGCCCTCACCGCGGCCGGCGTGCCCCTGGACATCGACGGCGACGACGCGCCGCTGCGCCACGAACCGGCGGTGGCGCCCCTGCTGACGGCGCTGCGGGCGGTGGCGGTGGCGGAAGCCGCGAGCACCCGGGAGGAAGAGACCTCCTGCTGGCTCGACACCGAGACCGCGCTGACCCTGCTCACCTCGCCGCTCGCCGGCATGGACGCCGCCGACCTGCGCCGTCTCGGCCGTGCCCTGCGCGACGAGGAGCGCGCGGCCGGCAACGCGTTCCCGCCCCCGTCGGACGAGCTGCTCGCGCGGGCGCTCGCCGAGCCCGAGCGCCTGGCCGTGCACGACCCCGGCTACGCGCGCGGGGCGCAGCGGCTCGGCGCGCTGCTCGGGAAGGCCCGGGAGCGCCTTGCCGACGGCGGTACGGCCGAGGAGGCGCTGTGGGTCCTGTGGAACGGCACGCCCTGGCCCTCGCGCCTGGAGCGCGCCGCCCGCCGCGGCGGCGCCGCCGGCCGCAACGCCGACCGGGACCTGGACGCCGTGTGCGCCCTGTTCGCCACGGCCGCCCGCGCGGAGGAGCGCAGCGGCGGCCGGGGCACGCTCAACTTCCTGGCGGAGACCGAGGCCGAGGACATCGCCGCCGACACCCTCGCCGGCCGCGCGGTACGGCCCGACGCCGTCCGCCTGATGACCGCGCACCGCGCCAAGGGCCTGGAGTGGCGCCTGGTCGTCGTGGCCGGCGTCCAGGAGGGCCTGTGGCCGGACCTGCGCCGCCGCGGCTCGCTCCTGGAGGCCGACCGCATCGGCCGTGACGGACTCGCCGAGCCGCTCACCCCGGGCGCGCTGCTCGCCGAGGAGCGCCGCCTCTTCTACGTCGCCGCCACACGCGCGCGTGAACGCCTCGTCGTCACCGCGGTGAAGGCCCCCGCGGACGACGGCGACCAGCCCTCCCGGTTCCTCACCGAACTGGGCGTCGAACCCCAGGACGTCACCGGCCGGCCCCGCCGCCCCCTCGCCGTGACCGCCCTGGTCGCCGAGTTGCGCGCGACCACCGTCGACCCGCGCGCGTCCGAAGTCCTGCGGGAGGCCGCCGCCCGCCGCCTGGCCCGGCTGGCCGCGCTCGCCGACGAGGACGGCCGCCCGCTGGTGCCGTCCGCGCACCCCTACCGCTGGTGGGGCATGTTCGAGCCGACCGAGAGCAAGGTGCCGCTGCGCGACCGGGACCAGCCCGTGGTGCTCTCCGGCAGCGCCCTCGACCAGCTCGCCAATACCTGCAGCCTGCAGTGGTTCCTGGGCCGCGAGGTGAAGGCCGACGCGCCCGCCACCACCGCCCAGGGCTTCGGCAACGTCGTGCACGTCCTCGCCGACGAGGTCGCCTCCGGACGCACCCCCGCCGACCTCGCCGTCCTCATGGAGCGGCTGGACTCGGTGTGGAACGCGCTCGCCTTCGACGCGCCCTGGAAGTCGGCGCAGGAGAAGGACAACGCGCGCGTGGCGCTCGAACGCTTCCTGAAGTGGCACGTCCTGGACCGCACCGCACGCACCCCGGTCGCCAGCGAGCAGGACTTCGACGTCACCCTCGGGGCGGGCGACTACGAGGTGCGCATCCGCGGCCAGATGGACCGGGTGGAGGCGGACAGCGAGGGCCGCGCGTACGTCGTCGACTTCAAGACCGGCAAACAGGCGCCCAGCGCGGCCGAGGTGGCCCGGCACCCGCAGCTCGCCGTCTACCAGCTCGCGGTCCGCGAGGGCGCCGTCGACGAGGCCTTCGACGGCGTACGGCCCGAGCCCGGCGGTGCCGAACTGGTCCACCTCAGACAGGGCGCCGCCCAGCGGGACGGCGGCGAGACCCTGCCCAAGGTGCAGGGGCAGGAGCCGCTGGAGGGGGAGTGGGTCGGCGAACTGCTGGCCACCGCCGCCGGCAAGGTCCTCGACGAGCGGTTCGCGCCGACGACCGGCCAGCACTGCACCCACTGCGCCTTCCGCGCCTCGTGCAGCGCGCGGCCGGAGGGGCGGCACGTGGTGGAGTGAGCGCCGCTGCGCCGATTGCGCCGTTTTATCGATTGTCAGTGCCCGCCGCTAGCCTCTTTCCTCATGCCCGCCCGTATCACCGACCCCGAGCAGCTCAAGGAGCTCCTCGGCATCCCGTTCACCCCGGAGCAGACGGCCTGCATCATCGCGCCGCCGGCCCCACAGGTGATCGTGGCCGGCGCCGGGTCGGGCAAGACGACGGTGATGGCGGCCCGCGTGGTCTGGCTGGTCGGCACCGGACAGGTGGCCCCGGAACAGGTCCTCGGCCTCACCTTCACCAACAAGGCGGCCGGCGAGCTCGCCGAACGCGTCCGCAAGGCGCTCGTCAGGGCCGGCGTCACCGACCCCGACGTCATCGACCCGGACCACCCGCCCGGCGAGCCGGTCATCTCCACGTACCACGCCTTCGCGGGCCGGCTGCTGACCGACCACGGCCTGCGCATCGGCCTGGAGCCGACCTCCCGGCTGCTCGCCGACGCCACCCGCTACCAGCTCGCCGCGCGCGTGCTGCGCGAGGCCCCCGGCCCCTACCCGGCCCTCACCCGCTCCTTCGCCGACCTGGTCAGCGACCTGCTCACCCTCGACTCCGAACTCGCCGAACACCTGGTGCGCCCCGAGGACCTGCGGGCCTGGGACGCCGGTCTGCTGAACACCCTGGCGGGCGTCAGGCTCGGCAACGCCGACCTGCGCAAGGTTCCCGAGGCGGCCGCCGCGCGCCGTGAACTGGCCGAGCTGGTCGTCCGCTACCGGGCCGCCAAGCGGGAGCGGGACCTGCTCGACTTCGGCGACCAGATCGCGCTGTCCGCGGCACTGGCCGGCATCGCCGAGGTGGGCAGGCTCATGCGCGACGAGTTCCGGGTCGTACTCCTCGACGAGTACCAGGACACCTCGGTCGCCCAGCGCGTGCTGCTGGCGGGCCTGTTCGGCGCCGGCACCGGCCATCCCGTGACCGCGGTCGGCGACCCCTGCCAGGCCATCTACGGCTGGCGTGGCGCCTCCGTCGCCAACCTGGACGACTTCCCCGAGCACTTCGCGCACGCCGACGGGCGCCCCGCCACCCGCCAGGCGCTCAGCGAGAACCGCCGCAGCGGCGGCCGCCTCCTCGACCTCGCCAACGGCCTCGCCGAGCCGCTGCGCGCCATGCACGCGGGCGTGGAAGCCCTCCGCCCCGCCCCAGGCGCGGAACGCGACGGCACGGTCCGCTGCGCCCTGCTGCGCACCCATGCCGAGGAGATGGACTGGATCGCCGACTCGGTCGCCCACCTCGTCCGCACCGGCACCGCGCCGGGTGAGATCGCGGTCCTGTGCCGTACGGCGACCGACTTCGCGGAGATCCAGGGCGCCCTCGTCGCCCGTGACGTCCCCGTCGAGGTCGTCGGCCTCTCCGGGCTGCTGCACCTGCCCGAGGTCGCCGACCTCGTAGCCGTCTGCGAGGTGCTCCAGGACCCGGGCGCCAACGCCTCCCTGGTCCGGCTGCTGACCGGCCCGCGCTGGCGCATCGGCCCCCGCGACCTCGCCCTCCTCGGCCGCCGCGCCCGGCTGATGGTGTCCCACACGCGCGTGGGCGACGCCGACGACCCGGACCGCAGGCTCGCCGAGGCAGTCGAGGGGGTCGACCCCGCCGAGGTGATATCCCTCGCGGACGCCCTGGACACGTTCCTGGAGCTGCCGTTCGACGGAGACCGGCTCGGCCAGGGCGACGACGGGCTGCCGTTCTCGCCGGACGCGCGCGTGCGCTTCGCCCGCCTCGCCACCGAACTGCGCGAGCTGCGCCGCTCCCTGTCCGACCCGCTGATGGACGTCCTGCACCGGGTCCTCGCCGTCACCGGCCTGGAGGTGGAGCTGTCCGCGTCCCCGCACGCGCTGGCCGCCCGCCGCCGCGAGACCCTGTCCAACTTCCTGGACGTCGCCGCCTCCTTCGCGGCCGGCGACCAGGAGGCGACCCTGCTCGCCTTCCTCGGTTTCCTGCGCACCGCCGCGCAGTACGAGAAGGGCCTCGACAACGCCCTGCCCGGCGGCGAGAACACCGTCAAGGTGCTCACCGCGCACAAGTCCAAGGGCCTGGAGTGGGACGTCGTCGTCGTCCCCGGCCTGGTCAAGGGCACCTTCCCGAGCAGCCAGGGCCGCGAGAAGTGGACCGCCCAGGCCAAGGTGCTCCCGCACGCCCTGCGCGGCGACACCGCCACCCTGCCCGACGTCGAGGCCTGGGACTCGCGGGGCATGAAGGCCTTCCACGAGGCCATGAAGGACCACCAGCACACCGAGGAGCTCCGCCTCGGCTACGTCACCTTCACCCGGCCCCGCTCCCTGCTCCTCGGCTCCGGCCACTGGTGGGGCCCCAGCCAGAAGAAGCCGCGCGGCCCCTCCGACTTCCTCCAGGCCCTGTACGACCACTGTGCCGCCGGGTACGGCGAGATCGAGGCCTGGGCCGACGAACCGGAGGAGGACGCGGAGAACCCGGCCCTGCACGCGGTGAGCGCCGACCAGGTGTGGCCGCTGCCCCTGGACGAGGCCGCCCTGGCCCGCCGCCGCGCGGCGGCCGAGACCGTCCTCGCCCACCTGGACGCCCTCACCGCCGGAACCGGCGGAGGCGCTCCCGCCGCCGCCGACGCCGCCGTCGAGGACCCGGACTGGCCCCCGCCGCCCGAGGACGAGGAACCCGATCCCTACGAGGACGACCTCCCGGACTACGAGGACGACCTCCCGGACGCGGACTCCGCCGACTGGGACTCCTTGAGCAGCGACCGCCCGGCGATCCCGCACCAGGCCGCGCCCCCCGAGCGCACGCCGGCGCACGAGCGTGCCCCGGAACCCGAACCAGGACACGCGCGGGTGCCGGAGGAAACCGAGCGGACCCCCCTCACCCCCGAGGAAGCCCGCACCATCGCCTCCTGGGACCGCGACCTCGACGCACTCACCGGCGAGCTGCTGCGCGCCCGCCGGAACGTCACCGACGTCCCCCTCCCCGCCACGCTGTCCGCGACCCAGCTGATGCGGCTGGCCGAGGACCCGGACGGGCTCGCACAGGAACTCGCGCGCCCCATGCCGCGCCCTCCGCAGCCCGCCGCGCGCCGGGGCACCCGGTTCCACGCCTGGGTCGAGGCCCGCTTCGAGGAACTCACGCTGCCCATGCTGGAGCCCGACGAGCTGCCCGGCGGCGATGCCGAGATCGCCGACGAACGCGACCTGGAAGCCCTCAAGGAGGCCTTCGAACGCACCGAGTACGCGCACCGCACGCCGTACCGCGTCGAGGCCCCCTTCCAGCTCTCCCTCGCGGGCCGGGTCGTCAGAGGCCGTATCGACGCCGTCTACCGGACGGACCACGGCGACGGGGCGACGTACGGGACGACGTACGAGATCGTCGACTGGAAGACCAGCCGCACCCGCCTCGCCGACCCGCTCCAGCTGGCGATCTACCGGATCGGCTGGGCCGAGCAGCAGGGCGTGCCGCCCGAGTCGGTCACGGCCGCGTTCGTGCACGTACGCACCGGCGAGGTCGAACGACCGGACGGTCTGCCGGACCGGGCCGGCCTGGAAAGGCTGATCGTCGGACAAGCCGAGTGTGACGAACCGCCCGCCGAGGATGTCGGTCCGGGCCGATAGGCTCGTGACCATGAGCCAGACCCCGGACAGCGCCGTCCGTACGTACATCGAGCAGCACCGCGCCGCCTTCCTCGCCGACCTTGCCGAATGGCTGCGCATCCCCTCCGTGTCGGCCCAGCCCGATCACGCCCCCGATGTACGCCGCAGCGCCGACTGGCTCGCCGCCCGACTGACGGAGACCGGCTTCCCGACCGCCGAGGTCTGGGAGACACCGGGCGCCCCGGCCGTCTTCGCCGAGTGGCCCGCGGCCGATCCGGACGCGCCCACGGTCCTCGTCTACGGCCATCACGACGTCCAGCCCGCCGCCCGCGAGGACGGCTGGGACAGCGACCCCTTCGAGCCGGTCGTCCGGGACGGCCGGCTCTACGCGCGCGGGGCGGCCGACGACAAGGGCCAGGTGTTCTTCCACACACTCGGCGTCCGCGCCCACCTCGCCGCCACCGGCCGCACCGCCCCCGCCGTGCACCTCAAGCTGCTCGTCGAGGGCGAGGAGGAGTCCGGCTCGCCGCACTTCCGGGCGCTCGTCGAGGAGCACGCGGAGCGGCTCGCCGCCGACGCCGTGATCGTCTCCGACACCGGCATGTGGTCCGAGGACACCCCCACGGTGTGCACGGGCATGCGCGGGCTCGCCGAGTGCCAGATCGTCCTGCACGGCCCCGACCAGGACATCCACTCCGGCGCCTTCGGCGGCGCCGTCCCCAACCCGGCCACCGTCGCGGCCCGGCTGGTCGCCGCCCTGCACGACGAGCACGCGCGCGTGGCGGTCCCCGGCTTCTACGACGGCATCGTCGAGCTCAGCGACCGTGAACGGCAGCTGTGGGCCGAGCTGCCGTTCGACGAGGAGAGCTGGCTGCGCGAAGCGCACTCGTACGCCACCGAGGGCGAGGCCGGGCACACCACCCTGGAACGCGTCTGGGCCCGCCCGACCGCCGAGGTCAACGGCATCGGCGGCGGCTACCAGGGCCCCGGCAGCAAGACGATCATCCCGTCCTCGGCCCTGCTGAAGCTGTCGTTCCGGCTGGTCGCGGGGCAGGAGCCCGAGCACATCGAGAAGATCGTCCGGGCCTGGGCCACCGAGCGGATTCCCGCCGGGATCCGCGCCGAGATCACCTTCCTGCCGGCCACGCGCCCGTGCCTGACCCCGCTCGACCACCCCGGCCTCCAGTCGCTCGCCCGCGCCATGGGCCGGGCCTTCGAGGAACCGATCCGGTTCACCCGATCGGGTGGCTCGGGACCCGCCGCGGACCTCCAGGACGTCCTCGGCGCACCTGTTCTCTTCCTGGGCATCTCCGTCCCCTCCGACGGCTGGCACGCCCCGAACGAGAAGGTCGAGCTGGACCTCCTCCTCAAGGGCGTCGAGACCAGCGCCTACCTCTGGGGCGACCTCGCCGAGAACTGGCGCCATGCCCCCTGAGTCCCCGACGCCGTCGGGAGTGGCACCGCGAGCGGGGCACACTGGAAGGGCCGCCCCGCCCGCCCCGCCCCCGCCCCACCCGTTCTCCTCCCGCCCTTCGTCCCGCTGAACCGCCCGCTGAAACATCCGTTGCACTGGGGGAGTTGGAAGCACCCGTGACCACCTGGACCGACCACACCGCAGACCGACCCATCTCGCTCACCGCCCCGAGCGGCATCGACCGCGCCGCCCACCACCGGCTCGACGAAGCCTGGCTGGCCGCGGCGTGGAGCCACCCCGACACCCGCTGTTTCGTGGTCTCCGGCGGTCAGGTCCTCATCGACGAGACGCCCGACGGCCGCACCGAACTCGTCATGACGCCCTCCTTCGAGGCCCCCCTCACCGAGGCGCACCGCTACTTCCTGGGCACCGACGAGGACGGCGTCAGCTACTTCGCCCTCCAGAAGGACGCCCTGCCCGGCCGCATCGACCAGTCCGCACGCCCGGCCGGCCTGCGCGAGGCCGGACTGCTGCTGTCCCCGCGGGACACCGGCCTGATGGTGCACGCGGTCGGCCTGGAGAACTGGCAGCGCACCCACCGCTTCTGCTCCCGCTGCGGCGAGCGCACGGTCATCGCAGCCGCCGGCCACATCCGCCGCTGCCCCGCCTGCGGCGCCGAGCACTACCCGCGCACCGACCCCGCCGTGATCATGGCCGTCACCGACGAGGACGACCGCATCCTGCTCGGCCGCCAGGTCCACTGGCCCGAGGGCCGCTTCTCCACGCTCGCCGGCTTCGTGGAGCCCGGCGAGTCCATCGAGCAGGCGGTGCGCCGCGAGGTCTTCGAGGAGGCCGGGATCACCGTCGGCCCGGTCGAGTACGTCGCCAGCCAGCCCTGGCCGTTCCCGTCCAGCCTGATGCTCGGCTTCATGGCCCGCGCCACCACGACCGAGGTCGACGTCGACGGCGACGAGATCCACGAGGCCCGCTGGTTCTCCCGCGACGAACTCGGCGCCGCCTTCGACTCCGGCGACGTCCTGCCGCCCTACGGCATCTCGATCGCGGCCCGCCTGATCGAGATGTGGTACGGCAAGCCGCTGCCGACGAGGAGCTTCGTCTGAGACGGCCGTCATGACCGCAGAGGAGTACTGGAACCACAACGTCCACTACCACCCCGTGGTGCTGGACGCGGTCCCGGACGGCTGCCGCGCCGCCCTGGACGTCGGCTGCGGCGACGGCCTGCTCGCCGCCGGGCTCGCGACCAGGGCGGAGTCGGTGACCGGCGTGGACCGGTCGGCGGAGATGATCAGGCAGGCGCGGAAGCGGGACACTGAGAACGTCACCTTCCTGGAGGGCGACTACCTCGACGGCGCCGGTCTCGAAGAGGAGGGCTACGACTTCGTCAGCGCGGTCGCCGTCATCCACCACGCCCCCTTCGACGACGCGATCGACCGCCTGGTGGGGCTGCTCGCGCCCGGCGGCCGACTGGTCGTCGTCGGCCTGGCCCACGACCACACCCTGCTGGACCGGGTGATCAGCGGCTGCGGGGTCCCGGCGAGCCTGCTGACCGCGCTCCGGCGAGGCGGCAAGCGGGGTCCGGCCGACATGCCGATGGAGGACCCGATCATGACCTGGGGAGAGGTCCGGCAGTCGACCGCGCACCGGCTCCCCGGCCGCCGCTACCGGCGCCGCCTGCTGTGGCGCTACACGCTGGTGTGGGACAAGCCGGAGTGAACATGCGAAAGCGGCCCCTGACCTGAGTCGGGGGCCGCCACGCGCCGGGAGGCCTACGCGCTGATCTTCTGCTTCACCTGGGCCAGCGACGGGTTCGTGAGCGTCGAGCCGTCGGCGAAGAGCACCGTGGGGACCGTCTGGTTTCCGCCATTCGCCTTCTCCACGAATGCGGCCGACTCCGGGTCCTGCTCGATGTTGATCTCGGTGTAAGCGATGCCCTCGCGGTCCATCTGGCTCTTCAGCCGGCGGCAGTAGCCGCACCACGTGGTGCTGTACATCGTCACAGTGCCCTGCATCTCGCTCGCACTCCTTCGGCGGGTCGGGGAAGCTCGTCCAGGAGAGGAACGTACGCGGCCTGTCCGCCATTCCCGCAGCACGGGCCCCGGGTGACGCCTGCCGCGTCAGCCCGAGTGACGCCTGCCGCATTAGTACGACTGCGCGGGGCTGCCTGTGGACAACCGGCACAGCCGTCTCCGGCGACCTGGCAGCATGGCCATGTGACAGCAGCAACGCACTCCTCCCTCTTCCCGCCGGTACCGGACTCTGCCGACGCGGTGCTCGATGGGCTCGACCCCGAGCAGCGCGCGGTGGCGACCGCCCTGCACGGTCCGGTGTGCGTGCTGGCCGGAGCAGGTACCGGCAAGACCCGGGCGATCACCCACCGGATCGCCTACGGGGTGCGGGCCGGCATCCTCCAGCCGTCCAGCGTGCTCGCCGTCACCTTCACCAACCGCGCCGCCGGGGAGATGCGCGGCCGGCTGCGCCAGCTCGGAGCCCAGGGGGTGCAGGCCCGCACCTTCCACTCGGCCGCGCTGCGCCAGCTCCAGTTCTTCTGGCCGAAAGCGATCGGTGGGTCCCTGCCCCGGCTCGTCGACCGCAAGATCCAGCTCGTCGCCGACGCGGCCGCCGCCTGCCGCATCCGCCTCGACCGGGGCGAGCTGCGGGACGTCACCGCCGAGATCGAGTGGTCCAAGGTCACCCAGACCGTCCCCGCCGAGTACGCCCTTGCGGCGGTGAAGGCCGGCCGGGAGGTACCCCGTGACCCCGCCGAGATCGCCCAGCTCTACTCGGTGTACGAGGACCTCAAGCGCGACCGCACGGTCATCGACTTCGAGGACGTCCTGCTGCTGACCGTCGGCATCCTGCAGGACCGGCACGACATCGCCGACCAGGTCCGCGCCCAGTACCAGCACTTCGTCGTGGACGAGTACCAGGACGTCAGCCCGCTCCAGCAGCGGCTGCTGGAGCTGTGGCTCGGCGACCGCGACAGCCTGTGCGTCGTCGGCGACGCGAGTCAGACCATCTACTCGTTCACAGGAGCAACCCCCGACCATCTGCTCGACTTCCGCACCCGCCACCCCGGGGCGACCGTGGTCAAGCTGGTCCGCGACTACCGCTCCACACCCCAGGTCGTCCATCTCGCCAACGGGCTGCTGGCCCAGGCCCGCGGCCGGGCCGCCGACCACCGCCTGGAGCTGATCTCCCAGCGCCCCGCCGGACCCGAGCCCGTCTACACCGAGTACACCGACGAGCCCGCCGAGGCCGAGGGCGCCGCCCGCCGCATCCGGGAACTCGTCGACGGCGGGGTCCCGGCCGCCGAGATCGCCATCCTCTTCCGGACGAACTCCCAGTCCGAGACCTACGAGCAGGCCCTCGCCGACGCCGGGGTGCCCTACCAGCTGCGCGGCGCCGAGCGGTTCTTCGACCGGCCCGAGGTGCGCAAGGCGGGCGTGGCCCTGCGCGCGGCGGCCCGCTTCGGCGGCAACGACGCGCTGCTGGACGACACCGTGGACCTGCCCTCCCAGGTGCGCGCCGTCCTCTCCGGAGAGGGCTGGACGACCGAGCCGCCGGCCGGCTCCGGCGCGGTCCGGGAGCGCTGGGAGTCGCTGGCCGCCCTGGTCAACCTCGCCCACGACGTCGTCGCCGCCCGGCCCGCCGCCACCCTCGCCGACTTCGTCGCCGAACTCGACGAGCGCGCGGGCGCCCAGCACGCCCCGACCGTCCAGGGCGTCACCCTCGCCTCCCTGCACTCGGCGAAGGGCCTGGAGTGGGACGTCGTCTTCCTGGTCGGCGTCGCCGAGGGCATGATGCCGATCACCTATGCGAAGACCGACGAGCAGATCGAGGAGGAACGCCGTCTTCTCTACGTCGGCGTGACCCGCGCCAGGGAACGGCTCCACGTCTCCTGGTCCCTCTCCCGCACCCCCGGCGGCAGACCCGGCCGCCGGCCCAGTCACTTCCTGGACGGTCTGCGCCCCGGCTCCACCGGCACCGTCGGCCGTGCGGGCGGTGCCGGTGGCGGAGGTGTCGAGCGCGGCTTCACCGGCGGCCCCGCGACCGCGCCGCGACGCACCCAGCGCAGCCCCGCCCGGTGCCGGGTCTGCGGACGCACGCTGACCGACGCCGGCGAGATGAAGCTGATGCGCTGCGACGGCTGCCCGTCCGACATGGACGAGGGCCTCTACGAGCGGCTGCGCGAATGGCGTGCCGACCAGGCCCGGCTCAGCGGTCAGCCCGCCTTCTGCGTCTTCACCGACAGGACGCTGATGGCCATCGCCGAGAGCGCTCCGGACGACGATCGCGAGCTGGCCCGCATCCCCGGTGTCGGCATGCGCAAGCTCAACCGTTACGGCGCCGATGTTCTGGCCATCTGCGCAGGCCAGGAGCCCGAGGGAGAAGAAGTGGGGGACTGATGCGAACTCGTCGAAAAAATAGTTTGCGCATGCCCCAGCAATCCCCATAGGTTCTAGGCACGGAAGCGGCGGCCTTCTCGAAGGCCCGGTTCCGTGTTGTACTTGCATATCCGAGCGGATCGGCTCAACACCGGTCCCCTAGACGCCGAGAGGAGGCGAGTCCAGTGATCAGCATCAAGACCAACATCAGCGCGGCCAAAATGACCGATCTCTCGGCCGTCTCCGTGTGCATGCTCGGCGTCTCGAACCTGGGCACCGGTCTGTCCGGCATTCCTGCCGTGCGTCCGGCGTCCTCCGTTTCTCTCGCGGGTCTTCCCGTCCGTGAGCGCAATGAGCGACCGACCAAGGCACTGGAAGCAGTAGCGGCACAGGCCCAGGCCTATGCCTTTACGGCAGCCGGTGCCGGAAGCCGGAAGCAGACGACGCAGCACCACCTGATGTGGGCCTTCCGTGGGCCAGAACCCTGGAGTGATCCAGCCTGATCGATCAGGCCGGCGCCTTCAGGGCCGCGGAACCCCATCCGGGATCCGCGGCCCTTCTGTTTTCCCTGAACAGGGAGAGCGGAGCGAAGGGGCCTCGGGACACGAGCAGAACCCGGTACCAGCCGCCAACCGGTCCAACCCGACCGGCACGACCAGACGAGGAACAACAGCCGTGCAACTCGAAGCGCACGCCCCGTCCGTACCGCCTTCCGAAACGATCCCCCCGCCCGGCCTCACGGAGGACTCCACCTTGATCCCGCTCACCGCGCTCACCGCGCTCGACGACGCCATCGAGAACCTCGGCGTACCCGTCCCCTGCCGTTCCTACGACCCGGAGGTCTTCTTCGCCGAGTCGCCGGCCGACGTCGAGTACGCCAAGTCCCTCTGCCGCACCTGCCCGCTGATCGAGGCCTGCCTCGCCGGGGCCAAGGAGCGGCGTGAGCCCTGGGGCGTCTGGGGTGGCGAGCTGTTCGTCCAGGGCGTCGTCGTCGCCCGGAAGCGGCCGCGTGGCCGCCCGCGCAAGAACCCGGTCACGGCATGAACATCCTCGGAACGATCGACCGCCCCCTCACGCACGATCCCAAGAAGCAGGCCCCGATGAAGCCGTCCACCAGCGAGCCCGCAGGCTCCGCGATCTCAGACTTCACCACCGCCGGTACCGTCACCGGCTCGCGTCAGAACAGGACCCGAGAGATGCAACTCATCCCAGAAGCCCTCGCTCGTGCGCATATGCACGAGCGACTGCACGAGGCCGAGCAGGAACGCCGGGCCGTGCGCCTGGCGACCGCTCGCCGGATGCAGCGCAGGGCCGAGCGCGCCTCGATGCGTGCCCGCCGTGCGCTCGCCATGGCCCTGATGCAGTAACCCAGCACACCTGAAGCGGTGGCCTCCCGATCCCGGGAGGCGAAAGCTCCCCGCGGGGGCCGGTCCGGCCGAACGGACCGGCCCCCGCGGTGCGTTGTCCCGTCGGATCAGCGCCGCGGAGTTATCGTCACCGGGTGACGAGTCTTTCCGGAGGCAGTGATCACGGCGGCTCCGACACGGAGCCCCACCCGCTCGTGTGCGCACGCTGCGGCACCCCGGCCGACGGCCCCCCGCCCGTCACCTGGACCTGCTCCGTGGAGAACGGCGTCCGCCAGTTCTTCTGCGAGGCCTGCGCCAGGGACAACCTCAGAGCGATCGAGGGCCGGCTCGACTCGTCCTGGTGGTGAACACCGCCCCCTACTGAGCCTCCACGGCCGCCCCGGCCTCTTCCGCTTCCCCCGCTTCTCCGCCCGCCACGCCCTCCGCGACCTCCGCGACCTCTGCGGTCTCGTCGGGTTCTTCGAGTTCCTCCAGATCCTCCAGATCCTCGGGCACGAACCCCGGCAGCCATGCCTCCAGTTCCTCCCGCAGCCGTACCGTCGCGCCCAGCTGGCACAGCACGCCGATGGTGCTCAGGGTCACCCGGTGTATCAGGAGGTAGGCCGGCGGCAGGTTGAGCTGCTTGCCCAGCTGGTGGGCGGGGTTGCGAGGGTCCGCGATGCGGGCCGCCTGGCTGCGCATCCAGTTGCGGGTGAAGGTGAACTCGTCGACCTGCGCCGGCTCGATGATCGGCAGCAGGTAGTCCAGGACGGCGTCGGGGTCCAGCTCTATGGACTCCTTGACGAACCCCTCCGCACACAGCAGCTCGTAGACCGCCTCGGCGTCACCGTCCAGCGTCATCCGCAGGGAGTCGCCGATCGGGCTGGGCAGGCCGCCGGAGAGACGGTCGACGGTGCCGAAGTCCAGCACCCCGAGACGCCACTCCTCCTCGTCCTCCGGTGCACCGGGCAGCAGGCGGAAATTGCCGGGATGCGGGTCGGCGTGCAGCAGACCGGTGCGGGCCGGGCCCGAGAACAGGAAGCGGGCCAGCAGCTGACCGGCCCGGTCGCGCTGCTCCTGCGTACCGTTCGAGATGATCTCGGAGAGCGGTATCCCGTCGATCCACTCCGTGACCAGCACCTGGTCGCGCTGGTGCACCACCGCCGGCACCACCACGTCGGGGTCGCCCTCGAACTCCTCCGCGTGCGCCGCCTGGGCCTTTGCCTCCAGGGAGTAGTCCAGTTCCTCGGAGACCCGGTCGCGCAGCTCGGCGATCAGGGGCTTGATGTCCATGCCGGGGATCAGCGGCCCCAACAGGCGGGCGAAACGGCTCAGTTGCCCCAGATCGGAGAGCAGGGCGTCGCCGGCTCCCGGGTACTGCACCTTGACCGCCACCGCCCGGCCGTCCCGCCACACCGCCCGGTGCACCTGACCGATGGAGGCCGCCGCCGAGGGCTTGTCGTCGAACTCCAGGAACAGCTCCCGCCAGTCCTCCCCGAGGCGCTCGGTGAGCACCGCGTGCACGGTGCGGGTCGGCATCGGCGGCGCGGCGTCCTGGAGTTTGGTGAGGGCCGCCCGGTAGGGGCCGGCGACCTCCTCCGGGAGGGCGGACTCGAAGACGGACAGCGCCTGCCCGAACTTCATCGCCCCTCCCTTCAACTCACCCAGGACCTTGAACAGTTGCTCCGCGGTGCGCTGTTGGAGCTCCCGGCCGACGATCTCCGCGGACTCGCCCACGATGCGCTTGCCCAGACCCCAGGTCGCCCGGCCGGCGAAGCCGAGCGGGAGCGCGGCGAGCTTGGCGGTCCGGGTGACCGCCTTCCGGGGAAGATCAGACATGCGCCCTCCAAGTCCCAGTCGGCCGTGCCGCGTCGGTGTGCTCTCGTCGCTCCGCCGACGGCCGTTGCACCACCATTGTCGCGTGTGGATCCCCGTTGGTTGAGGAGTGTTCTCCCTTAGCTTTCTCCGCTGCTGCGCACGGGCATGCGGAGTGCGGCCAGACCGGCCGCGCGTGCCAGTGCAGAACCGGTACGGACGCCTCCCAGCGCACCCCCGTGACGGCCGGCGACTCGCCGTCGAGGAAGGCCAGGGCGTGCGCGGCGGCCAGCCCGGCCACCGCCGCCGCCAGCGTCTGATCGCAGGCGCCCACCCGGCGCGCCTGCCCGGACCGCCACTGGGCGACCAGGCGCGGCCATACCGGGTCCCGGTCCGTGCGGTGCTCGTGCAGACAGCGGGCGCAGCCCGTCCCGCCGGGCAGCACGAGGGGGCCGACCACGCCGGTGCCCTCCACGACACCGGTGTAGAGATGAGGGGTTCCCGAGGCCATGAGCGGCTCGGCGGCGCGCGCGTCCGGGGCGTGCACCAGGACGTCGTCGCGCGGGGCGATGATCACCAGCGCCAGGCCGGGCTCCGCCCCGGCCGGGTCCGGGCGCCGGGGCGGGCGGTCCGGAGCCGCCCGGCGGACGACTCTGCGCGCGGCCTCCGCACGGCTCTCGCCGACCGCCTCCGCCGGCAGCCCGCCCGGTGCCACGTCCCACGGCTGGACCCGGCCCACGTCCCGCACGTCGACCTCGCCGACGCCCGCACCCGACAGCAGCGCGGCCAGCGTGACCCCGACCCGGCCCGCGCCCTGCACCTGCACCCGCAGCGCCCGCCGGGCCGCCAGCCGGTCGATCGCGCCGCCCGGCTCCGGAGTGATCAGGGAGAGCGAGGCGAGATCGGGGCGCAGCCGGTCCAGCGCCTCCTTCTTCCCGCGCAACGCCTCAGCCGGAGGCCCGCCGCCCTGTGCGTCGTCCACCAGCCCGGCCCGGGAGAGGCGCTTCACCAGCGCGTCGACATGGCCGTCCGGCAGGTCCATGCGCCGCCCCTCGGCACGCAGCAGCTCAAGACCCCGGGCGCCGTCGAGCAGGTCCAGGAAGCTCCCGGTCGCCGTGTCCATCGGCCCCAGTGTCATCGCGTGCGCGGGAGTCATCCCGAACTGCACGGTGTTGAGATCGCGCCAGCCGCGCCGCAGCGCGGGCTTCATCAACGGATGCATGACAGGCCCCCGTAGCCGTCGAAAGGTCACAGAACGTCCCCGTGCGCCGGTGGAGCCGGTCCCGCTCCGCCGACGAGTGCCAGCATGCCGGGCCCGCCCGGCGGGCGCCGAAAGTTGTCCACAGGCGGTGAGTATTCGTCGTACAAATCAGACGCATGGTGGGGGATCGGCACCGAACCGTCCCGGACCCGGGACTTCCCCCATGTGCAGCGGGTAACGTCGGGGCGTGCCCGCCGACCCACTGCACCGCGCCGGAAAGCCACAGCGCAGCACGACGAGCCAGCCGCCCAGCGGCTTGGGGGCGAGCGCGATCGAGGTTCGCAGGAGCGCCCGGCGCCGCCGGACCGTTTCCGCGTACCGCGAGGGCGATCGCACCGTCGTGCTGATCCCCGCCCGGATGTCCGAGGCGGAGGAGAAACGCTGGGTGACCGTCATGCTCAACAAACTCGCCGCCCAGGAGAGCAAGCGAGTGCTGGGCGACGCCGAACTGGCGGAGCGCGCCGAGCGGCTGTCGGCCCAGTACTTCGGCGGCCGGGCCCGCCCGGCCTCGGTGCGCTGGGTCACCAACCAGAACACCCGCTGGGGCTCGTGCACCCCCTCCGAGGGCAGTATCCGCCTCTCCCACCGGCTTCAGGGCATGCCCGAGTACGTCGTCGACTACGTGCTCTGCCACGAACTGGCGCATCTGCTGGTGCCGGGGCACGGCCCCCGCTTCTGGCGGCTCCTGGAGGCGTACCCGCGGACCGAGCGCGCCCGTGGCTACCTGGAAGGAGTGGTCGCGGCCGACCGGCTGCCGCAGGTGCCCGGCGCGCGTGATGAGTGACACACTCCGGGAACGCTCCTTTCGGGGTCGCCGAGCGCGGTTGTGTACCGGGTCTGTACCGACTTCTTCCGATGTCCGAGTTAGCCGTTAGCCTGGCGCGACGCACTCGCATTCGGGATGGGGGACGGTCGTAACGCATGGCCAGGGAATTCCAACGCGGCCACAAGGCCAGGATCAGTGACCTCACGGCCGGCACGGATCTGTACGTAGGCGTGCAGATCGCCGGCCCCGGACTGACCTTCGACATCAGCTGCTTCGGCCTCGACGCCGACGAACGGCTGTCGGACGACCGCTACTTCGTCTTCTTCAACCAGCCGAAGTCGCCCGAGGAGTCCATCCAGCTGCTGGGCACGCAGGCGGGCGACACGGAGTCCTTCCGGGTCACGCTGGACCGGATCCCGCCGCAGATCCAGAAGCTGGCGTTCACGGCGACCATCGACGGCGCCGGGCAGATGTCGCAGGTCGCGCCCGGGTACATCCGGATCGTCGCGGGCGGCGAGGAGGTGGCCCGGTACTCCTTCAACGGCTCGGAGTTCTCCACCGAGCGCGCCGTGATGCTCGGCGACTTCTACCTCAAGGACGTGTGGCGCTTCGCCGCCGTCGGTCAGGGCTTCGACGGCGGTCTGGAGGCGCTGCTGAAGAACTTCGGCGGCGAGGTGATGGAGGACGAGGCGCCCGCCGCGCCCGAGCCGCAGCCGTCGCAGACCGGGTCCGCGCCCGGATTCGCGCCGCCCGCGTTCGCCGCCCCGCCCGCGCCGGTTCCCGCCCCGGCCCCGGCGCCGGCGCCGGTGCCGGCCGCCCCACCCGCACCGCAGGGATTCACCCCGCCGCCGGCCCCCGGTCCCGTGCCGGTCCCGAACATGCACGGCGCGCCCACGGTCATCGCCCCGATGACCCCGCCCGTCGGCGGCACCGTGCCGCCCCCGGCCCCGGCACCCGCGCCCTACGGCCAGCCGCCCGCACCCGGTGCGCCCGTGCCGCCGCCCGGCTACGGCCTGCCCCCGGCGCCCCCACAGGCTCCGGGCCCGCCGCCCGGCTACCCGCAGGCGCCCCAGGCCCCGACCCCGCCCCCGGGCTACGGCCAGCAGCCGCCGTTCGGCCAGGCCCCCGGCCCGCAGAGCTACGCGGTCCCGCAGGGCGCTCCCCAGGGCGGTGCCGGGGTCGGTGCCGCGCTCCAGAAGTTCAAGGAGACGCCCACCGGGCAGCGCTGGACCCCGCAGAACAGCAAGCTCATCCGCGTCGACCTCGGGATGGGCGGGCAGCCGGTGCTGGCCCGGCAGGGCAGCATGGTGCTCTACCAGGGCAAGGTCGACTTCAGCTACAAGGGCGCCGGGTTCGCCGGCCGGATCGTGGGCAACGCCACCGGCCAGGAGATGCAGCTGATGCGCTGCACCGGCCAGGGTCAGGTGTTCTTCGCCGAGAACTCCGCCAACCTGCACCCGATCGAGCTCCAGGGCGACGCGATCTGCGTCTCCGCCGAGAGCGTCCTCGCCTTCGACGAGAGCCTCCAGTACGAGGTTCGCCGGATCGAGGGGCACGGCATCCCCGGCGGCGCGCTGTTCACGATGCAGTTCCAGGGCACCGGCACGATCGTCGTCAAGACGCACGGCACGCCCGTCGTGCTGCCCGTGACGCCGACGACGTTCGCCGACTGCAACGCGATCGTCGCCTGGTCGGCGGCCTCCCAGGTGATCGTCTCCAGCCAGGTGCGGATGCGCCGCAACGCCTACCCGGGCGACACCGGCGAGAGCGTCAACCTGCAGTTCCGGGGCGCGCCCGGCAACTTCATCGTCGTCCAGCCGTACGAGGTCTGAGGGAGCCCGTCATGAACCAGCCGCTCGCGGGCTTCGCCCCCGCACCCGTCACCGCCCGCATGGACAACCACGGCGACCACATGCTGAAGGTCGCCATGCAGACCGGGAACGACCTCCTCGCGCGCGTGGGGTCGATGGTCGCCTACGAGGGCTTCGTGCAGTACGAGCCGAACCCGCCGGCCGTGCGCCAGATCGCCCGGGACTGGATGACCGGCGAAGGCGCGCCGCTGATGAAGTGCTCCGGCGACGGTCTGCTCTACCTCGCCGACTACGGCGCGAACGTCGTCGTCATCAACCTCAACGGCGACGGCATCTCCGTCAACGCCACCAACCTGCTCGCCTTCGACGCGCATCTGACGTGGGGCGTGGAGCGGGTCAAGGGGCTCGCGAAGTTCGCCGGGCAGGGCCTGTGGAACACCAAGATCTCCGGGCAGGGCTGGGTCGCGCTGACCTCCCGGGGCAAGCCGATCGTCGTCGACTGCGGCGGCGGCGAGGACGAGACGTACGTCGACCCGGACGCGCTGGTCGCCTGGTCCCCGAACCTCAAGGTCAAGGGCAAGCGCAGCTTCAAGGCGCAGTCGCTGATCGGCCGGGGCAGCGGCGAGGCCTACCAGATGGCCTTCTCCGGTCAGGGCATCGTCGTCGTCCAGCCCAGCGAGGACAGCACCGACCGCCTCCGGTTCCGGGGCTGAGGGGGAGTCAGGAAACCATGCAGAGCCCGCTTTTCGCCTTCAACGACTCCCAGGCCCGGGACCGCTACAGCCTGCAGAACAAGCAGATGCTGCGGGTCGTCCTGGAGGGCCACGACGACATCCTCGCCCGCAAGGGCACCATGGTCGCCTACCAGGGGCTCGTCGAGTTCGACGCCGAGTACCAGGGCCGCAACCAGGCACGCGCGCGTGCGTACACCGGCGAGGGTCTGGACCTGATGCGCTGCCACGGGCAGGGCACGGTGTACTTCGCCAACCTCGCCCAGCACATCCATGTCCTGGACGTGGAGCAGGACGGCCTGACCGTGGACAGCTCCTACGTCCTCGCCATGGACTCCTCGCTGCACCACGAGGTCGTCGCCGTCGACAGCCTCTACGGCATCTCCGGGTCCGGGAAGTACCAGCTCAACATCACCGGACGCGGCCAGGTCGCCCTGATGACCTCGGGCGCGCCGCTGCTGATGCAGGTCACGCCCGACAAGTACGTGAACTGCGACGCCGACGCGATCGTCGCCTGGTCCACCGGGCTGCGCGTCCAGATGCAGGCCCAGACGCATTCCTCCGGCGTGTGGCGGCGCCGGGGCAGCACCGGCGAGGGCTGGGAGCTGAGCTTCATGGGAAGTGGCTTCGCGTTGGTCCAGCCGAGTGAACTGCTGCCTCCGCAGCACGCCCAGATCGGTCAGGGCGTCGCCGCCCAGTTCGGCATGGGGCAGCAGGGCGCGCGCGGGATGAACCAGGGGAACGTCTGGAGCTGAGAGCCCAGAAGCCCATGTGTAAGGGGCGCCCGCCGTGGCGGGCGCCCCTTACACATGCGCTCACCGAGCGCCGGTATCCCCGGAAGCTCCAGGTCAGAGCCGCGCGCGGGTCCCTTCCAGCAGCCGTACGACCGACTCGTCGGCGACCTCCGGTACCTCGTCGTAGGCGAACCAGCGCAGGTCGAGGGACTCGTCGCTGATCGCGTGGGTGGCGCCGCGCGGGGCGAGGGCCGCGTACTGGACGTCGAAGTGCCAGTGGCACGGCGCCGGGATCGGATGCCGGTCCAGGCGGACCGGGCCGCCCGGCAGCAGCGTCAGCCCGGGGACGCCGGACTCCTCGGTCGCCTCCCGGAGCGCCGCGGCCGCCAGCGTGGCGTCGCCCGGCTCGCAGTGGCCGCCCATCTGCAGCCACATCCGCAGCTTGCGGTGCAGGGTCAGCAGCACCCGCCCGTGCTCGGGGTCGACGACCAGCGCGCTCGCCGTGACATGGCCGGCGTGACAGGCCTTCCACATGCCGTCCGGGTGCGCCGCGAGGTGGTCCAGGTAGGTCTGGCGCAGCTCGTCCTGGCCCTCGTACCCCTTGAGGACGAGGACCGCGTCGTCGTACAGGCTCACTCGCTGTCGTCGCCCTTTTCCCGGTCGTCCTGGTCCTGGGCGTCCTTCTTGCGCAGGTCGGGCTTCTGTGCGGCCTCGCCGAGCATCTTGTCCAGCTCGGAGAAGTCCAGCTGCTCGCGGTGCACGAAGCCGTCCGGGTCGTCCAGGTCGGACGCCGTCGGCAGCATGTCCGGGTGGGCCCAGAGGGCGTCACGGCCGTCGACACCGCGCGCGTCGGTGAGCGAGGCCCACAGGCGGGAGGCGTCGCGCAGCCGGCGCGGCCGCAGCTCAAGGCCGATCAGGGTGGCGAAGGTCTGCTCCGCGGGGCCGCCCGTGGCACGGCGGCGGCGCAGGGTCTCGCGGAGCGCGTCGGCGGACGACAGACGCGGCTTCGCGGCCGCGTGGACCACCGCGTCGACCCAGCCCTCGACGAGCGCCAGAGCCGTCTCCAGACGGGCCAGGGCAGCCTTCTGCTCGGGCGTGTCCTCCGGCTGGAACATGCCCTGCTGGAGTGCGTCCTGCAGCTGCTCGGGGTTCTGCGGGTCGAACTGGCCGACCACGTCCTCCAGCTTGGCCGTGTCGACCTTGATGCCGCGGGCGTACCCGTCGACCGCGCCGAACAGGTGCGAGCGCAGCCACGGCACGTGCGCGAACAGGCGCTGGTGGGCCGCCTCGCGCAGGGCGAGGTACAGCCGCACCTCCTCCTTCGGCACGCCGAGGTCCTTGCCGAACGCCTCGATGTTCACCGGCAGCAGCGCGGCCTTGCCGGCCGGGCTCAGCGGCAGGCCGATGTCGGTCGAACCGACGACCTCGCCCGCGAGCACGCCCACGGCCTGCCCGATCTGGGTGCCGAACATGGCGCCGCCCATTGAGCGCATCATGCCGATCAGCGGGCCCGCCATGGCCTGCATCTCCTCCGGCAGGACGTCGCCCATCGCGGCGCCGACCCGCTCGGCGACCGGGTCGACCAGCTCCTGCCAGGCGGGCAGCGTCGCCTCGACCCACTCCGCGCGGGACCACGCCACGGCCGAACCGGAACCGGACGGCAGCGACGTCGCGTCGTCCAGCCACAGGTCGGCCAGCCGGACCGCCTCCTGGACCGCGGTGCGCTCGGCGGGACCGACGCTCGCGTCCTTGACGCCGTCCGAGGTGCCCTGGGAGACCGTCTGGCGGGCGATCTGCTTGGCCATGTCCCAGTTCACCGGGCCGCCCTCGTACGAGAGCATCTGGCCCAGCTGCTGGAAGGCCGCGCCCAGGTCGGTGGGGTTCAGCGAACCGAACATGGCAGCGAACGGATTGTCGGCGCCGGGGCTGCCGAAGCCGCCGGCTCCGGGTGTGCCGAAACCGAACGGGTTGGCCGGTCCCTGCCCACCACCGCTCTGCTGGTCCTTCTTCTTGCCCTCGTCGCCGTCTTCCGGCTCCTCCGGCGGAAGGCCGAAACCGAATGGGGTGTCACTCACGGGAATCCTCGGCTGGTAAGGCCACCGGTTCTCTCCGGCGGCGCGGCTGCCCGACAACACCACCCAGCGTAGACACCCCGACCCGATCGGGCCTCGGTGCTTCGCCGACAGTCGGCCTGCGGCAGGATGGATGCCACCTGGTACGTACGCGTCACTCACGCTCGTACTGAAGACAACCGCTGGAGACGCCCGGTGAGTTCCCCAGATCCGCAGGTTCGCGCAGCGCGAAACCACTCAACCCCTCCCGCCGTGCGCGGGCCCGTCGTCGCCGTGACCGGCGCCGCGACCGGGGTCGGCGCGCTGCTCACCGAGCGGCTGGCCGCGTCCGGGGAGATCAAGCAGGTCATCGCCATCGACGAGCGGCGCGGGGAGTGCGCGGACGCCCAGTGGCACATCCTCGACGTTCGGGATCCGGCCATCGCGGACAAGCTGCGCGGGGCCGACGTGGTGGTGCACCTCGCGCTCGACCTGGATCTGGAGACCGATTCGGCCGCCCGTACGGCCTACAACGTGCGGGGGACGCAGACCGTGCTGACCGCGGCGGCCGCGGCCGGGGTGCACCGCGTGGTGCTGTGCACCTCCGCGATGGTCTACGGCGCGCTGCCGGACAACGAGCTGCCGTTGTCGGAGGACGCGGAGTTGCGCGCCACCGCGGAGGCCACCGGCGTGGGCGACCTGCTGGAGATCGAGCGGCTCGCGCGCCGGGCGCCCCGCGCGCATCCGGGGCTCAACGTCACCGTCGTGCGCCCCGCGGTGCTCGTCGGTGGCACCGACACCGCGCTGACCAGGTATTTCGAGTCGCCTCGGCTGCTTGTCGTCGCGGGGTCGCGGCCTGCCTGGCAGTTCTGCCACGTCGAGGATCTGTGCAGTGCGCTGGAGTACGCCGTCCTGGAGAAGGTCGACGGGGAACTCGCCGTCGGGTGCGACGGGTGGCTGGAGCAGGAGGAGGTCGAAGAGCTCAGCGGGACGCGGCGGATGGAGCTGCCGTCGGCGGTGGCGCTGGGGGCGGCGGCCCGGCTGCACCGGATCGGGCTGACGCCGTCGCCGGCCGGGGATCTCGCGTACACGATGTATCCGTGGGTGGTGAGCGGGAGCCGGCTGCATGACGCCGGGTGGCGGCCGGGGTGGACGAACGAGGAGGTGCTGGCCGAGTTGCTGGAGGAGGTGGCCGGGCGGCACACGGTTGTGGGGCGGCGGCTGGGGCGCAAGGACGCGACGGCGGCGGGGGCCGCGGGGGCGACGGTGGCGTTGCTGGGAGCGGCGGCTGTGGTGCGGCGGGCGCGGAAGGCTCGGCGGCGGATCTGAGGGCGGGTTCTTCGCCCCCGCCGCCCCTGCCCGTCCCGTCCTTCCAGGGGGTGGGCCCCCTTCGACCGCCCGGAGCGGGGGCTGCCGCCCCGGTACCCCCGCTTCGGCCTGGACGGCCTCGTCCTCAAACGCCGGACGGGCTGGATCGTGGTGCCGTGGTGCCGTGGTGTCGGACGGGCTGGAGGGCGGGGGTGTGGGGTCGGACGGGCCGGAAGGACCGGCAGCACGCTGTAGGAGTCTCCAAAGCCGTACGCGCGTGTGCCTGGCGATAGCGGTATTCCGTGTGGTCGTGGGCTTGCGGCACGATGGGGGTATGACTGCTGTGAGTGATCATCCTGGGGAGCGGGGCGCTGACGATCCCGTGAAGCTGATCGGGATTCGGGAGAGTGCGCTCTCCGTGGACGAGGTCTTCGCGGCGGTGGGGGACGACGCGGCCGGCGGGATCGCGCTGTTCGTGGGGATGGTGCGGAACCACGACGGGGGCGCCGACGTGGACGCGCTCGGGTATTCGTGTCATCCCAGTGCCGAGGCCGAGATGCGGCGGATCGCCGAGAAGGTCGTCGCCGAGTACCCGGTGCGGGCGCTGGCCGCCGTGCATCGGGTGGGGGACCTGCGGGTGGGTGATCTCGCCGTGGTCGTCGGTGTGTCGTGTCCGCATCGGGGGGACGCCTTCGAAGCTTGTCGAAAGCTGATCGACGACCTCAAGCACGAGGTGCCCATCTGGAAGCACCAGAAGTTCTCGGATGGGACGGAGGAATGGGTCGGGGCCTGTTGAAGGGTGCCCGTCCGGCCTCCGCTTGCGTAACCGTACCCCTCGCGTGAGCGTTGTCAGTGCTGGTGACTAATCTGCTGATCAGTCAGTCGCGGACGCTCATGGGGTTGGGAGGTCAGCATGGCGGCGCTCGTCTGGTTGCTGATTCCGCTTGTGGCGGCGGTCGGTGCCGGTCTGTGGGGCAGCTGGGCCAACCGGACCAGGAGGGCGCGCAGCGACGGGCCGGAACTCGACGGGTACGCGCGCTTCCGCGAGGCCATGGAGAAGTCCCGCTCGGGCAGCTGAGGTCAGCCGGGGCCCCTGTGACGGGTGGCCCTGACGGTGCGCTGACAGACCCGTCCCGTACTGTCGTCGCATGCCACGCCGCACCGCGACGATGCTCGCCTCCACCCTGATGCTGATCGCACTCCTGTGCGCCGGAGTGCTCATCAACGTGCCGTACTCGGAGATGTCCCCCGGCCCGACCGTGAACACGCTCGGGGACCACGACGGCGAGCCGGTGCTGCAGATCTCCGGCCACAAGACCTACGCGACCTCCGGGCATCTGAACATGACCACGGTGAGGGTCACGAGTGCCGACTACAAGATGAACCTCGTCGAGGCCGTCTACGGGTGGCTCTCGCACGACAGCAAGGTCGTGCCGCACGACACGCTCTACCCGGACGGCAAGACGGAGCAGCAGTCCACCCAGGAGAACGCCGAGGAGTTCAGCCAGTCCCAGGAGAGCGCCAAGGTCGCCGCGCTGAAGGAACTGGGCGTCCCGGTGAAGTCCTGGGTGATCGTCTCCACGGTCCTCAAGGGCTCGCCGGCCGAGGGCAGGCTGCACGCCGGTGACGTGATCAAGGCGGTCGACGGCACGGCGGTCAAGCAGCCGGCCGATGTCGCCACGCTGGTGACCAAGCACAAGCCCGGCGAGGACGTGGTCTTCACCGTCGTGCCGGCCAAGGAGCAGGCCGCCGCCGAGAAGGCGAACAAGACGGCCACCACGACCGAGAAGGTCACCGTCACCACGACCACCTCCGACGACAGCGGCGAGAAGCGCGCGATCGTCGGGATCTCCGCCGGGACGGATCACACGTTCCCGTTCTCCATCGACATCAAGCTCGCCGACGTCGGCGGACCGAGCGCGGGGCTGATGTTCTCGCTCGGGATCTACGACAAGCTCACCCCGGGCAGCCTCACCGGAGGCAAGTTCGTCGCCGGCACCGGCACGATCGACGACGACGGCACGGTCGGCCCGATCGGCGGCATCTCGATGAAGACCATCGGCGCGCGCAGCAAGGGCGCCCAGTACTTCCTGACCCCGGCCGACAACTGCGCCGAGGCCGCCAAGGACACCCCGGGCGGGCTCACCCTCGTCAAGGTGAAGACCATCGAGGACGCCCTCGGCGCCCTCAAGGACATCCGCAGCGGGGACACCGGCGCCCTGCCGAAGTGCACCGCCAAGGGCTGAGAAGGCCTGCAGGCAGCCGGGGGCGCCCCTCCTGACGAGGGGCGCCCCCGGTGCCGTCCGGCGGACCGGCGACCGGCTCAGTCCTCGAACGTCGCCTTCAGCGCGTCCGCCAGGCCCGGGACCAGGTCGGGGCCGGTGAGCACCTCCGTCGGCGAGTCCTTCTCGCGCAGCCGTACCGCCGAGTCGCGGCTGCCGTCGCGCAGCACCGCGACCGTCATCCGGACCTCCTGGCGCTCGGGGTGGCTCGCCACCCACTTGGCCAGCTTCGCCTCGCTCAGCCCCTCGGGGACCTGGGACTCGGCGGACGGCGGCAGCATCAGCCGCTCCACGGTGAGCGCGCAGCCGACCACCGCGTCCGGCCAGGCGATGGTGCCCAGGAACTCGTCCAGCGCCTTGTCCGTTGGCACTTCGTCCTGCTCGATCGGGGTGAGACCGGTGGTCGTGGACTCGTCCTCCAGACCGAGCTGGGCGGCGAGAGCCGGTTCCTGGGCGCGCAGCCGTGCGGTGTCGACGAGGGCGAAGAGGCGAGCGGGCTGGTCCCAGCCGAGGCCGGAGGAGTACTCGTCGATCTCGAGTACGGCCCGGGTGAGCGGGTTCGCTGCCATGGGAGTGTTGGACATGGTCACAATCCTGCCTCGTTCATGGCCGGAATCGGGAACCGAGTAAGCCGTGAGTAAGTTGCATAGGTGTGGCGCCGCGATCACGGGGGGCCACGTCGGGCCCGTGAACAAGACGGCCTGACGCAACAACAACGGATCAACAGCGGATCAAACAGCGAACTTCGAGGTGCGCACCTTGGCTTTCCAGATGCCGGACCGCGGCGGAGGCCCGACGGGGCCACGGATCAGAGCGACCGGACGTCCGTCCAGGCGGGTCCGGACCCTGCTCCTGACACTGGGCGTCCTTGCCGTGCTCGGCATGGCGTTCACCATGTTCGCGGGCTTCTGGACGGACTGGCTCTGGTACCGGTCGGTGCACTACTCGTCGGTGTTCACCACCACCCTGTGGACCAAGATCGGGCTGTTCTCCGTCTTCGGTCTGCTGATGGCGGCCGCGGTGGGCTTCAACATCTGGCTGGCGCACCGGCTGCGCCCCCCGCTGAGCGCCATGTCCATGGAGCAGCAGAGCCTCGACCGCTACCGGATGGGCATCGCGCCGTACAAGAAGTGGCTGCTGCTCGCGGTCACCGCGCTGGTCGGGCTGATCGCCGGCGCGTCCGCGGCCGGACAGTGGCGCACCTGGCTGATGTGGGTCAACGGCGTGCCCTTCCACCAGAAGGACCCGCAGTTCCACCTCGACGTCTCCTTCTACGCCTTCGACCTGCCCTGGTACCGCTTCCTGCTGGGCTTCGGCTTCGCCACCGCGATCCTCTCGCTGGTCGCCGCGGCGCTCACCCACTACCTGTACGGCGGGCTGCGCGTCACCAGCCCGGGCGCGCGCGCCACCGGTGCGGCGACCGGCCACCTCTCGGTGCTGCTCGGCCTCTTCGTCGCCCTCAAGGCGGTCGCCTACTGGCTCGACCGGTACGGACTGGCCGTCAAGTCCAGCGACTTCAAGGCCACCGGCAACTGGACCGGCCTGAGATACGTCGACGCGAACGCGTATCTGCCCGCCAAGACGATCCTGTTCTGCATCGCCGTCATCTGCGCGCTGCTGTTCTTCGCCACCCTGTGGCGGCGCACCTGGCAGCTGCCCGTCATCGGCTTCGGCCTGATGGTCCTCTCGGCGATCCTCATCGGCGGCCTCTACCCGGCGATCGTCCAGAAGTTCCAGGTCCAGCCCAACGAGCAGGCGAAGGAAGCCCCGTACGTCCAGAAGAACCTCAAGGCGACCCGCGAGGCGTACGGCATCGACGACACCAAGGTGACCGAGTACAAGGGCACGAGCACGACCACGGACAAGACCAAGCTCCGGGCGGACGTCGACGCCACGGCGAGCATCCGGATCATGGACCCGAACATCGTCTCGCCCACGTTCCAGCAGCTCCAGCAGATGCGGAACTACTACGCGTTCCCGACCAATCTGGACGTGGACCGCTACAGCAAGGACGGCAAGGTCCAGGACACCGTCATCGGGCTGCGCGAGCTGAACCTGGCCGGCATCCCCAAGAACAACTGGATCAACGACCACTTCCGCTACACCCACGGCTACGGTGTGGTCGCCGCCAAGGGCACCGAGGCCGACGACCAGGGTCAGCCCGTCTTCACCGAGTCCGACCTGCCGTCCACGGGCGATCTGGGCACGTACCAGCAGCGCATCTACTACGGCGAGAAGACGAACACGTACTCGATCGTCGGCGGTCCCCAGCAGGAGATCGACTACTCCGACGACAACGGTGAGAAGCTCACCAGCTACGCGGGCAAGAGCGGGGTCAGTCTCTCCAGCCCGATCAACCGCGCCGCCTACGCGGTGGCGTTCAACGAGCCGCAGATCCTGTACTCGGGCGCGATCGGCAAGGGCTCGCGGATCCTCTACAACCGCACGCCCAAGGAGCGGGTCGAGGCGGTCGCCCCCTGGCTGACCATCGACGGCGACGCGTACCCGGCGGTCGTGAAGGGCCGGATCCAGTGGATCGTCGACGCCTACACGACGTCGAACGGCTATCCCTACGCATCCCGTACGACCCTCGGTGACACCACCGCCGACTCGCTGACCGCGACCAACAACTCGCGCGCGGTGGTGGCCCAGCAGAACCAGGTCAACTACATCCGCAACTCGGTGAAGGCGACCGTCGACGCGTACACCGGCGAGGTCAAGCTCTACCAGTGGGACACCGAGGACCCGGTGCTGAAGACCTGGATGAAGGCCTTCCCGGGCACGGTGCAGCCCAAGAGCGCCATCTCGCAGGACCTGATGGACCATCTCCGGTACCCGCAGGACCTGTTCAAGGTGCAGCGCGAACTGCTCACCCGCTACCACGTGACGGACGCCCAGACGTTCCTGACCGGCAGCGAGGTGTGGCAGGTGCCCGACGACCCGACCAACAAGTCGGGCGACGCGGTGCCGCCGTACTACCTGAGCATGAAGATGCCGGACCAGAGCGCGCAGACGTTCTCGCTGTCGACCACGTTCACGCCCAACGGCCGGGACAACCTCAGCGCGTTCATGTCGGTCGACTCCGAGGCCGGTTCGAAGGACTACGGCAAGATCAGAATCCTGAAACTGCCGACCAGTACGACCGTCGACGGGCCCAAACAGGTCCAGAGCAAGTTCAACTCCGAACAGGAGATCGCGGCCGCCATCAAGCTCCTCAAGGGCGGCGACTCCGAGGTGGAGTACGGCAATCTGCTGACCGTGCCACTGGACGGGGGCCTGCTGTACGCGGAGCCGGTCTACGTCCGCGGTGCCGGGGTCAAGTACCCACTGCTGCGCAAGGTGTTGGTCACCTACGAGGGCAAGACCGTCTTCGAGAACACCCTCGACGAAGCGCTCAACAAGGTGTTCGGCACGGAGGGTTCCGATACGGGGTCCTCGGACACCGGGACGACCTCGCCACCGACGTCGTCCGGCAACCCCACCGTCCAGGCGGCGCTGGACGACGCCCAGAAGGCCTTCGACGCGGGCCAGGAGGCCCTGAAGAAGGGCGACTGGACGGCGTACGGCAAGGCGCAGGACGAGCTGCAGGACGCGCTGAAGCGGGCCGAGGAGGCGCAGTCCAAGGCGGGCAAGACCGGCGGCGCGACGGCGAGCAGCAGCCCGAGTCCGAGCCCGAGCGCGACGGCGGGTTCGGGCGCCGGCAGCAGTCCGAGTCCCGGCGTGAGCGCCAGTCCGAGCGGCTGACCGCCGACCTGTGATCAAGCCCGGCCCGCGCCGTGATACGGTTTCCACACAACGGCGCGGGGTGGAGCAGCTCGGTAGCTCGCTGGGCTCATAACCCAGAGGTCGCAGGTTCAAATCCTGTCCCCGCTACTGAAGTCGAAGGCCCGGATCCTCATGGGATCCGGGCCTTCGCGCGTGCGCGCAGACGGCCCCCGGACGGCCGTCCGGACGGCTGCCGGTGTCCGGACGGGCGGCGAACGCATGTACCGATGGCCCGGGTCGCCGTGCCGCTGTGGGGAGTTGGCGGAGATGTGTTTGACTTGTCGTTCTGTGGGCATGTCGACAAAACGCTGAAGTGACCTCACGGTCTGCGGTATACGTGGTGTACCCAGGTTGCAGGTGGTGCGACGATGAACGTTATGGGGGACAAGGCAACTCTGTTCGAGACAGGGCGATTTGTGCAGCCTTCGGGCGAGGAGCCGACCCGCGACGAGGCCGCCGAGGCCGCTGAGGAGGCACGTCACCGGCTCCAGGCCGAGGCCGGTGACGTCGAGTCGATGAGTGTGCTCGGCGCCATGCTGCTGCGCCGTGGCGACCTCGACGGAGCCGAGCCGCGGCTGCGCGCGGCCACCGCCGCCGGCGACCGGGCCGCCGCCAACAACCTCGGCGTCCTGCTGCACCAGCGCGGCTACCCCGAGGAGGCCGCCGGCTGGTGGCGGATCGCCGCCGTAGCCGGGTCCGCGGCCGCCGCCCACGCGCTGGGCCGCCACCACCGCGAGCGCGGCGACGAACCCGCCGCCGAGTACTGGCTCCGCCAGTCCGCCGAACAGGGCCACGCGCTCGGCGCCTACGCGCTGGCCGACCTGCTGGAGCACCGGGGGGACGCGGACGCCGGCCCGTGGATGCGGGCCGCCGCCGAGCGCGGGCACCGGGAGGCGGCGTACCGGCTGGCGCGCGCGCTCGACCGCAGAGCGGCCGGGGGCGAGGGCGAGACCGGGGCCGACGACGGTGCCGACACGGAGAGCGGGACCGCGGAGACCGACGAGGCCGAGCAGTGGTACCGGCAGGCCGCCGCCCGCGGCCACCGGCGGGCCGCGCTGCACCTCGGCGCCATCCTGGAGCGCCGCGGCGAACTCAAGGAGGCCGGGCGCTGGTACCTGACCTCGGCCAAGGACGGCGAGGCCCGGGCCGCCTGCGCGCTCGGCTTCCTGCTGCGCGACGCCGGGGACACCGAGAGTGCCGCCGTGTGGTGGCTGCGGGCGGCCCAGGACGGTGACGGCAACGCGGCGAACGCGCTCGGCGCACTGCACGCCGAGCGGGGCGAGACGCAGACCGCCGAGCGCTGGTACCGGGCGGCGATGGACGCGGGCGACGACAACGGGGCGTACAACCTCGCGCTGCTCTGCGCCGAGCAGGGGCGGACCGCGCAGGCCGAGCAGTGGTACCGGCGGGCCGCGTACGCCGGGCACCGCGAGGCCGCGAACGCGCTCGCCGTCCTGCTGCTCCAGGTCGGCGACACGAGCGGCGCCGAGCCGTGGTTCTCCAAGGCCGCGGAGGCGGGCAGCGTGGACGCCGCGTTCAACCTCGGGATCCTCTACGCCGGGCGCGGCGAGGAGCGGGTCGCGCTGCGCTGCTACGAGCGGGCGGCCGCCGCCGGGCACACGGAGGCGGCCCTGCAGGTCGGCATCGCCCGGCTCCGCGAGGGCGACGAGGCGGCCGCCGAGCGCCATCTGCGGTGCGCGGCGGGCGGCGGCAGCGCCGAGGCCGCCTACCGGCTCGCCGCCGTCCTCGACGCGCGCCGGCCGGCGGTGTCCGAGCACGAACTCGGGGAGTCGTCCCTGAACGTGAAGACCGAGTGCGAGGAGTGGTACGAGCGGGCCGCCACGCAGGGGCACCGGCGGGCCCAGGTGCGGGTCGGGATGCTGGCCGCCGGGCGCGGGGACGTGGTGGAGGCGGCGCGCTGGTACCGCACGGCCGCCGAGGCCGGGTCGCGCAACGGCGCGTTCAACCTCGGGCTGCTGCTGGCCCGGGAGGGCAGCGAGCCGGAGGCGGCCGTGTGGTGGGAGCGGGCCGCGGACGCGGGGCACGGGCGGGCGGCGTTGCGGCTCGCCCTGGTCTACGCGCGTCGTGGCGAGCTGGCGGTGGGACAGCAGTGGGCCGACCGGGCGGTGGCGCTGGGTCCCGCGGAGGTGACCGAGCGGGCGGGGCGGCTCCGCGACGCCCTGCGGGAGGAGCTGTCGGCGTAGGCCGGAGCGTTTCCCCAGGTCAGGGCGGCTGAGGGGTATTGATTTGCCTCCGCCCGCGTCCCTCACGTAATGTTCTGTTCATCGACGCGGGGTGGAGCAGCTCGGTAGCTCGCTGGGCTCATAACCCAGAGGTCGCAGGTTCAAATCCTGTCCCCGCTACTGAAGGCCCAGGGCCGGAATCCGGAAACGGATTCCGGCCCTGGGTGTTTTGCCGGGCCGGTACCTGCACTTGCCGGGTCGGCGCACGACGAAGGCCCCGGCGCTCATCAAGAGTGCCGGGGCCTTCGGGAACGTTCGTCAGACGGCCGCCGCGCAGTCCGGGCACAGCCCGCGGTACGTCACCTCGACGTCGGAGATCGTGAAGCCGAACCGCTCCGAGGTGGGGAGGTCGGCCATCGGGTTGCCGGTCGGGTGGACGTCGCGGATCGAGCCGCAGCGGGCGCAGACCAGGTGATGGTGCGGCCGGTGCGCGTTCGGGTCGTACCGCTTGGCGCGCTTGTCGGTCGAGACCTCAAGGACCTCGCCGAGCGAGACCAGCTCACCCAGCGTGTTGTAGACGGTCGCCCGGGAGATCTCGGGCAGCTTGGTCACCGCCCTGGCGTGCACCTCGTCGGCCGTCAGATGGACGTGCTCGCCGTCGAGTACCTCGGCCACGACGCGTCGCTGCGCGGTCATCCGCCATCCGCGTCCACGCAGCCGTTCCAGAAGGTCACTCATGGCATTCAGCCTAACAGCAGGGCCCCCTTTTTCCGAACAGGTGTGACTTTGGAACCTTGCTTGACTTGGACTAAGTCCAATGTAGGATCGAGTTCGGGACTAGCAAAGCGATAGGAATGGTGCGAAATGGCGCAGGAGACGCAGGGCGCAGGACGGGACGCGGGTGTGACGCACGGGCCGCTGACCACGGAGGCGGGGGCGCCGGTGGCCGACAACCAGAACAGCGAGACCGCGGGCATCGGCGGTCCGGTCCTGGTCCAGGACCAGCTCCTGCTGGAGAAGCTCGCCCACTTCAACCGTGAGCGCATCCCGGAGCGTGTGGTGCACGCGCGCGGTGCCGGCGCCTACGGCACCTTCACGGTGACCGCCGACGTCACGCCGTACACGCGAGCCGCCTTCCTCTCCGAGGTCGGCAGGCGGACCGAGACCTTCCTGCGCTTCTCGACCGTGGCCGGCAACCTCGGGTCCGCCGACGCCGTACGCGACCCGCGCGGCTGGGCGCTGAAGTTCTACACCGAGGAGGGCAACTACGACCTCGTCGGCAACAACACCCCGGTGTTCTTCATCAAGGACGCCATCAAGTTCCCCGACTTCATCCACACCCAGAAGCGCGACCCGTACACGGGCAGCCAGGAGGCGGACAACGTCTGGGACTTCTGGGGGCTCAGCCCCGAGGCCACGCACCAGGTGACCTGGCTGTTCGGCGACCGCGGCATCCCGGCGTCGTACCGCCACATGAACGGCTACGGCTCGCACACCTACCAGTGGAACAACGCGGCCGGCGAGGTCTTCTGGGTCAAGTACCACTTCAAGACCGACCAGGGGATCAGGAACCTCACGCAGGCGGAGGCGGACCTGCTCGCCGGCGCGGACCCGGACTCGCACCAGCGCGACCTGCGCGAGGCCATCGAACGCGGGGACTTCCCCACCTGGACCGTGCAGGTGCAGATCATGCCGGCGGCGGACGCGGCGGCCTACCGCTTCAACCCGTTCGACCTCACCAAGGTGTGGCCGCACGCGGACTACCCGCCGATCGAGATCGGCCGGCTGGAGCTGAACCGCAACCCGCAGAACGTCTTCGCCGAGGTCGAGCAGTCGATCTTCTCCCCGGCGCACTTCGTGCCCGGCATCGGCCCGTCCCCCGACAAGATGCTGCAGGGCCGCCTCTTCGCCTACGGCGACGCGCACCGCTACCGCGTCGGCGTCAACGCCGACCACCTGCCGGTCAACCGCCCGCACGCCGCCGAGGCGCGCACCTACTCCCGTGACGGCTTCCTGTACGACGGCCGGCACGGCGGCGCCAAGAACTACGAGCCGAACAGCTTCGGCGGACCGGCGCAGACCGACCGCCCGCTGTGGCAGGCGTACGACGGTCTCGCCGGCGGCACCGGCAACCACCCCGCCCCCGTCCACGCCGAGGACGACGACTTCGTGCAGGCCGGGAATCTCTACCGCCTGATGTCCGCGGACGAGCAGGAGCGGCTGATCGAGAACCTGGCCGGCTTCATCGCCAGGGTGTCGCGCGACGACATCGCCGAGCGCGCGATCGGCAACTTCCGTCGGGCCGACGCAGACTTCGGCAAGCGGCTGGACGCCGCGGTACAGGCCCTGCGCCCCCTTCGCGCCTGAACCGGCGCCGCTCTCGCGGACGTGGCTGCTCGCCGTGGGGGTTCCTCGATCGACGGTTGCGGTCCGGGGCGGCACCTGCGCGGGTGTTGCCCGTGAGGCGCCGCCTCGATCATGCGGAGACGGGCTGCCGGGCCGGGGCCCAGCAGCGGATGATGTCGCGGACCGAGACGATGCCGGCCGGTTCGCCGCCGTCCAGGACGATCAGATGGCGGAAGCCGCCGTGGGCCATCGCCCGGGCCGCCTCCTCCAGCGTCCAGGTCGGGGTGGCGAACACGACGTCGTTGGTGGTGTGGGCGTGGATGGGCTCCGTGTCGGGGTTCTGGCCGAGGCCCACGGAGTTGAGGATGTCGCGTTCGGTGAGGATCCCGATACCGCCGGCGTCCGGATCGTGGACGATCGCCGCGCCCACGCGGCGCGCGGACATCAGGGCGGCTGCCTGGCGGAGCGTGTGGGCGGGGCCGACGGTGAGAACCACGGTGCTCATGGCGTCACGGACGAGCATGGAAGGTGCCACCTCCTAGGGAACCACCGGGATAGTTCGGCGATTCACAAATGCACAAGTGGGGGTGCTCTCAGGGTGGCAGGTAAAGCGGGGGTCAACAAGAGGGTGCGCGTAGCCAATTGAGGGCGCACGCGCTCATATGTGATGTGGGTCGTGCGTCCGTCTGGGCCCGTTGTGCCCCAGAGGACCGTTTCAGTAACGCTGGGTGAGGTACGACAGCAGCTCGTCGTGGAGGTGGCCGTTGGACGCCGCCGCGTTGCCGCTGTGCGGGCCCGGACGGCCGTCGAGGCCGGTGAAGGTGCCGCCGGCCTCCGTCACCACGATCGCGTTGGCCGCCATGTCCCACAGGGACAGCTCCGGCTCGGCGCAGATGTCGACGGATCCCTCGGCGACCATCATGTAGGGCCAGAAGTCGCCGTACGCGCGCGTGCGCCACACCTCGCGGGTGAGGTCCAGGAAACTGTTCAGCTGCCCGCGCTCCTCCCAGCCGCTGAGCGAGGAGTACGCGAAGGAGGCGTCGGCCAGCTTCGAGACCCGCGAGACGCGGAGGCGGCTGGCCGAGGACAGGCTGCGGCCGGTGAAGGCGCCGTGGCCCTTCGCGGCCCACCAGCGCCGGCCGAGCGCGGGGGCGGAGACCAGGCCGACGACCGGCTGGTAGCCGCCCTCGGCCGCCTCCGTCAGCGAGATCAGGGTCGCCCAGACCGGGACCCCGCGGACGTAGTTCTTGGTGCCGTCGATCGGGTCGATCACCCAGCGGCGCGGGCCGGTGCCCTCGATGCCGTACTCCTCGCCGAGGATCGCGTCCCGCGGCCGGGCGCGCTGCAGCTGGCCGCGGATCAGTTCCTCGGCGGCCTTGTCCGCCTCGCTCACCGGGGTCATGTCCGGCTTGGTCTCGACCTTGAGGTCGAGCGCCTTGAAGCGGTCCATGGTCACGGCGTCGGCCGCGTCCGCGAGCACATGGGCGAGACGCAGGTCATCAAGGTAGTCCGGCATGTGCGAACGGTATCCGCCGGGGTGGGCGCGGGGCTACCAGGGGAGGCCGGGTGATGCCGGCAAGTGATCGGGCGGTGACCTTCGTTGGCGTCCGGTACGCCGGCGGCGCGCCCGCGCGTGTTGGCCGAAGGGCGCCCCCCGGTGCCTTCGCGAACCCTTGACAGTCGATTCGTGCGCGTCAAATCTGGGCGCAGAGTCGCTCGCCCCAGGGAGGCGATGATGCCTGCAGCCCGGGAATCCCTTCTGGACGCCGCCTACGCGGCGCTCGCGCGCCGGCCGTGGGCTGCCGTGCGGATGGTCGACGTGGCGGCGGCGGCCGGGGTGTCCCGGCAGACGCTGTACAACGAGTTCGGCAGCAAGGAAGGCCTGGCGAGGGCGCTGGTGCGCAGGGAGGCCGACGGGTATCTCGCCGGGGTGGAACGGGCCTTGGGGAGCCATGCCGAGATGCGGGAGCGCCTGACGGCGACGGCCGAGTGGATGGCGGTGGCGGCCCGGGACAGCGTGCTGGTGCGGGCGATGCTCACGGGGTGCTGGAGCGAGCGGCTGCCGTCACCGACGCTGTCCGCGGTGCCGTCGTCCTCGGCGGTGCCGGCGCAGCGCAGGGCGGACGGGCC
The DNA here is from genome assembly GCF_042957285.1 of Streptomyces sp. NPDC008092. Taxonomy (NCBI): domain Bacteria; kingdom Bacillati; phylum Actinomycetota; class Actinomycetes; order Kitasatosporales; family Streptomycetaceae; genus Streptomyces; species Streptomyces sp. NPDC008092. The sequence continues at coordinate 210,885 of NZ_JBIBHY010000011.1, read as the reverse complement.
GCTGCCTTCTCCCGGGGACTTCGTGCAGATCGTGCGGGACCGGGCGGTGGCGGTGCTCTCCGGGGCGGGGGCCGGGAAGGGGAACGGTGAGCTGGCCCGGTCGTGCGAGCTGGTGGTGCGGCTCGCGCTGTCGTGCGTCGCGGCGCCACCCGGGGAGGGCGGGGTGGCCGAGCTGGTGCGCGGGGCGCTTCATCGGCAGCCGGTGTGAGGGCGGCCGGGGTGGTGCGGGTCGTGGGTCGGCCGCGGGTGGGTGGGGGGCTTGTCGCGCAGTTCCTCCCCCAGCCTTCGGCCGGGGGTACCTCCAGCGCCCCTCAAGGTGGGCTGTTGTGCCGTGGGCTGCGAAGTGCTGCTGGTCGCGCCCGCGCGGCGGAGCCGCATGTCGGATGCAGCCCCGCGCCCCTACGGGGCGCTTCAGTGAGCGGAGCCTGAAAGCTGGAGACCGATCACGCCCGCGATCACCAGGCTGATGGAGATGATCTTCAGGGTGGAGACCAGGTCGCCCAGGAAGACCATGCCGTAGATCGCCGTGCCCGCCGCGCCGATGCCGGTCCAGACCGCGTAGGCCGGGCCCACGTCCAGTTTCTTCAGGGACAGGGTCAGCAGGCCGAAGCTGCCCAGGGCGAAGGAGGCGAAGGCTATCGTCGGCCATAGTCGGGTGAAGCCGTGGGAGAGCTTGAGGCACACGGCGAAACCGGTCTCCAGGATCCCGGCCACGATCACCAGCAGCCACGCCATGTGCTGTCCTCCCGTATGTCCAGCTCGGTGCGATTATGCACTTACCGAACTCCGGTCATGACAAACACCCCGGTGGTCAGTCGCCTTCCTTGCGGTCCCGGGTGGCCAGCAGCCGGCGCAGCGAGTAGAGGCGCGCCGGGTCCGCGTGGCCCTCGGCGACCCACTCGTCCAGCGCGCAGTCCGGCTCGTCGTGGCTGCACGCGCGCGGGCAGTTCACGGTGCCGGGCTCCAGGTCGGGGAAGGCGTGGATCACCCGGGACGGGTCGATGTGCGCCAGGCCGAAGGAGCGGACGCCCGGCGTGTCGATGACCCAGCCCTCGTCGTCGGAGAGCGGGAGCGCCAGGGCCGACGTCGTGGTGTGGCGGCCGCGGCCGGTCACCGCGTTGACGTGACCGGTCGTACGGCGGCGGTCCTCCGGGACCAGCGCGTTCACCAGCGTGGTCTTGCCGACGCCCGAGTGGCCGACGAACGCCGTGATCTTGCCGTCGAGATGGTCCCTGACCCGGCCGGCGGCTTCCCCCGCCGCCAGCTCCTCGCGGCTCGTGACCACGTACGGGATCTCCAGGTCGCCGTACAGCTCCAGGAGCTTGTCCGGCGGGGCCAGGTCCGACTTGGTCAGGACCAGGAGGGGTGTGAGACCGCCGTCGTAGGCCGCCACCAGGCAGCGGTCGATCAGGCGGGGGCGGGGCTCGGGGTCGGCCAGGGCGGTGACGATCGCCAGCTGGTCGGCGTTGGCGACGACCACCCGCTCGAACGGGTCGTCGTCGTCCGCGGTACGGCGCAGCAGGGACGTACGCTCCTCGATGCGCACGATCCGGGCCAGGGTGTCCTTCTTGCCCGACAGATCGCCGACCAGGGCCACCCGGTCGCCGACCACCGCGGCCTTGCGGCCCAGCTCGCGGGCCTTCATCGCGAGGATCGTCCGGTCCTCGACCAGGCAGGTCAGCCGGCCCCGGTCGACGGTGAGGACCATCCCCTCGGCGGCGTCCTCGTGCTTGGGGCGGATGTTGGTCCGCGGCCGGTTGCCCTTGCGGTTGGGGCGGGCGCGGATGTCGTCCTCGTCGGTGTGCTTGCCGTAGCGGCGCATGTCGTACGCCCCTACGCCCCGTCGCTCCCGAGCATCCCGGTCCACAGGTCGGGGAAGTCCGGCAGGGTCTTCGCCGTCGTCGCCACGTTCTCGATCTGCACGTCGGCCACGGCCAGGCCGATGATCGCACCGGCTGTCGCCATGCGGTGGTCCTCGTATGTGTGGAAGACGCCGCCGCGCAGCCGGCGCGGGCGGATGCGCAGGCCGTCGGAGGTCTCGGTGACGTCGCCGCCGAGCCCGTTGATCTCCTTGGTGAGCGCGGCCAGCCGGTCCGTCTCGTGCAGCCGCAGGTGGGCGACCCCCCGCAGAGTGGAGGGGGTGTCCGCGAGGGCGGCGACCGCCGCGATGCCGGGGGTCAGCTCGCCGACGTCACCCAGGTCGACATCGATGCCGTGGATCCGGCCGGAGCCGGTGAACTCCAGGCCGTACTCGGTCAGTTCGCAGGAACCGCCCATCTCGGTGAAGATCTCGCGCAACCGGTCGCCCGGCTGGGTCGTCCGGGACGGCCAGTCCGGGATCACGACCCTGCCGCCCGTCACCAGGGCCGCGGCGAGGAAGGGCTGGGCGTTCGACAGGTCCGGCTCGACGGTCAGGTCGCGGCCCAGCAGGGCGCCGGGCGTGACCCGCCAGACGTTCGGCTCGCCGCCCGACTCGGGGGTGTCCACCTGGGCGCCGACCGCGCGCAGCATGTCGACGGTCATCCGGATGTGCGGGAGGGAGGGGAGGCTGCGGCCGGTGTGGCGGACCTCCACGCCCTGGTTGAAGCGCGGGCCGGAGAGCAGCAGGGCCGACACGAACTGGGAGGAGGACGAGGCGTCGATGGACACCGTGCCGCCGTCCAGGGCGCCGCTGCCGTGGACGGTGAGGGGGAGCGCGCCGCGGCCGTCGTCGTCGATGCGGGCGCCGAGGACGCGCAGGGCGTCGATCACGCCGTGCAGGGGGCGCTCGTACGAACGGGGGTCGCCGTCGAAGCGGATGTCGCCGGCGGCGAGGGTGGCGACGGGCGGGAGGAAGCGCATCACCGTGCCGGCGTTGCCGACGTCGACGGTGGCGGGGCCGCGGAGTCCTGCGGGGAGCACGCGCCAGGCCTCGCCGGAGCCGTCGGGGCCGACGCCCTCGTCGATGCCGACGCCCATCGCGCGCAGGGCGCCGGCCATCAGCAGGGTGTCGCGGGAGCGGAGGGGGCGGCGCAGCCAGCCGGGTTCGGAGGCGAGGGCGGCGAGGACGAGAGCGCGGTTGGTGACCGACTTGGACCCCGGCACGTGAACCGTCGCGTCGACGGCTCCGCGCGCGTGCGGGGCGGGCCAGAGGGCGGTTGGTGCGGTGGGGTTTGCGGCCATGGGGTCACTTTAGTGGCAGGGGGCGAGGACGGCCGGTGGGCGGGCGTCCGGGGGGTGGGTGCGGCGCCGCTTCGCGGTTGGGCCGGTGGTCTGGTGCGGCGCCGTGGGGGCTGGTCGCGCAGTTCCCCGCGCCCCTGGGTTGGCTGCCGTGCGGTCGGTCGGGAGGTGCTGCTCACATCCCCAGCAGCCAGCGACCCCCGCCGATCAGTGAGCACAGGGACACCGTGTGGAAGAGGAACAGCCATACGCCCGCCGGGAGATGGGTCAGCCTCGACAGCTGGTCGGCGTCCGAGTCGCCCGCGCCGCCGCGGGAGCGCTTCGCCTGGAGTTCGAAGGCCGGGCGGACTCCGCCGAGGAGGAGGAACCACACCACGGCGTAGGCGAACGCCGCCTGTACCTGGGGGCCCGCCAGCCAGGACACCAGCAGGAAGGCGCCGCCGGCCAGGAACACCGTCAGGACGCCGTACGCGTTGCGGATCATCACCAGCATCGCGACGAGCAGGGCCGTGGCGAGCCACAGCAGCAGGGTGATGCGGCCGGCGCCGAGGAGGGCCGCGCCGCCGAGGCCCAGCAGCGGGGGAGCGGTGTAGCCGGTCGCCGCCGTGAGGATCATGCCGATGCCGTGCGGCTTGCCCCGGCTGAGGGTGAGGCCGCTGGTGTCGGAGTGCAGCCGGATGCCGGTGAGCTGGCGGCCGGTGAGCAGGGCGGTCAGGCCGTGGCCGCCCTCGTGGGCGATCGTGATGGCGTTGCGGGATATCCGCCACAGGTTGTGCGGGACGACCACCGCGAGCGCGGCGGCCAGGGTCGCGAGCACCACCCACAGGTCGGGATCGGACTGGGTGCCCGTCAGACGGTCCCAGAGGTCGGGCAGCGCGAGGGCGGCGGTGCTGTCCATGGTGCGGTGATTACTCCCTCTGGTCAGGTGGAGTCTGGCAGTGTTGCACGTATGTGCGGACGGTATGCATCCAGTCGTGGGCCCGAGGATCTCGCAGGAGTCTTTGAAATAGAGAAGTGGGAGCCCGAGGAGACCCTGGAGCCCGACTACAACGTGGCTCCGACCAAGGAGGTCTACGCCGTCCTCGACCGTCCGGTGAAAGACGCCGACGACCGCCGTCCGGTTCGCCAGCTGCGCAAGCTGAAGTGGGGGCTGGTGCCCTCCTGGGCCAAGACGCCCGAGGGTGCTGCCCGGATGATCAACGCGCGCGCGGAGACCGTGCACGAGAAGCCGTCGTACCGCCGCGCCTTCGCCGCCCGCCGCTGCATCCTGCCCGCCGACGGCTACTACGAGTGGGTCACCGCCAAGGACGAACGGGACCTGGAGGTCGAGGGGAAGAAGAAGCGGCCGCGCAAGCAGCCGTACTTCGTGCTGCCCGCCGACGGCTCGGTGTTCGCGATGGCGGGGCTGTACGAGTTCTGGCGGGACCGGACGCTGCCCGACGAGCACCCGCTGGCCTGGTGGGTGACGTGCTCGGTGATCACCACGGAGGCGGAGACCTCGCCGCTGGCCGTGGGCCCCGCCGAAGGGCCGCGGTCGCTGCACGACATCCACCCCCGGATGCCGCTCATGCTCACCCCGGACCGCTGGGACGCCTGGCTCGACCCGGCCCGGACGGACGTCGAGGACCTGCGCTCGCTGCTCGCCCCGCCGCCCGAGGGCCTGATGCGGGCCTACCCGGTCTCCACGGCGGTCAGCAACGTCCGCAACAACAGCCCGGAGCTGCTGAAGGAGCTGGAGGGCCCCGAGGAGGGCACGCTCTTCTAGCCTTCTCCCGTGACCACAGCGAAGATCGTCGGTACGGACGCGGGGGACGCCCGCATCACCTGGCACGAGGCGGAGAAGGCGCGGCTGGTGCTCGCCGTGAGCCACGGGGCGGGCGGGGGCATCGAGGCGCGGGACCTGCGGGCGATCGCCGGGGTCCTGCCGGAGCACGGCGTGACCGTCGCGCTCGTCGAGCAGCCCTGGCGGGTCGCCGGGAAGAAGGTCGCGCCCGCGCCGAAGACGCTGGACGTGGGCTGGCGGGGGCTGTGGCCCGCGCTGGCGGCGCCGGGGCTGCCGGTGGTGTCCGGCGGGCGCAGCGCAGGGGCCCGGGTCGCCTGCCGTACGGCGACGGAGCTGGGCGCCGCCGCCGTGCTCGCGCTCAGCTTCCCGCTGCACCCGCCGGGGAAGCCGGAGAAGTCGCGGGCCGGGGAGCTGCTGGGGACCGGGGTGCCCACGCTCGTCGTGCAGGGCGGCAACGACCCGTTCGGGAGGCCGGCCGAGTTCCCGGAGGGGGAGTACCGACTCGTCGAGGTGCCGGGTGCCGATCACGGCTTCGCGGTGCCCAAACGGGCGGAGATCGGGCAGGAAAGGGCAGTGACCATCATCACGGACGCGGTCGTCGCATGGACCGCGTCCCTCGGGTGACGCCCGGGAATGTTGCGCGACGGACCACTGTTGAGGCGGACAGAAGTGCTGGGACACCAGCGCCGACGCCGAAGGAGAGGAAGTCCGCCGCATGGGTTCGACCATCTGCCCGAGCCGTGACAGCCGCGTTGACCTGGACTGGTCGGTGCTGCACGCGGCCAAGACCGCTCCTATTCGAGCGGCGGCAGGCACGGGTCGTGTTCTATCCTCCGAGACGAGTGGGATCGGTTTCGGTCCTGCCCGGCATCTTGAGGAGGTGGGTCCGGTCACCGGTACCGACGCAGGGACCGACAACGGCCAGGCGGAGCTGCCCGAGGGCCAGGGCGTCAGCGCGGAGTCGACGTCGGAGCGGACCGCGCGCTTCGAGCGGGACGCGCTCGAATACCTCGACCAGATGTATTCGGCCGCGCTGCGCATGACGCGCAACCCGGCCGACGCCGAGGACCTGGTGCAGGAGACCTACGCCAAGGCGTACGCGTCCTTCCACCAGTTCCGTGAGGGCACCAACCTCAAGGCCTGGCTGTATCGCATTCTCACGAACACCTTCATCAACTCGTACCGCAAGAAGCAGCGCGAGCCCCAGCGCTCCGCGGCCGAGGAGATCGAGGACTGGCAGCTCGCCCGCGCCGAGTCGCACATGTCGACGGGCTTGCGCTCCGCGGAGTCGCAGGCGCTCGACCACCTGCCCGACTCGGACGTGAAGGAAGCGCTGCAGGCGATCCCCGAGGAATTCCGCATCGCCGTCTACCTCGCCGACGTAGAGGGCTTTGCGTACAAGGAGATCGCGGACATCATGGGGACACCCATCGGTACGGTGATGTCCCGGCTGCACCGGGGCCGCCGCCAACTCCGCGGCATGCTGGAGGACTACGCGCGTGAGCGCGGGCTCGTCCCGGCCGGCGCCGGAGAGTCGAACGAAGCGAAAGGCTCGGGCTCATGAGCTGCGGAGAGCCGCACGAGACGGACTGCAGTGAGGTACTCGATCATCTGTACGAGTTCCTCGACAGTGAGATGCCGGACGTCGATCGCGTCAAGTTCAAGCAGCACTTCGACGAGTGCTCCCCCTGCCTGGAGAAGTACGGGCTGGAAGAGGCCGTGAAGAAGCTGGTCAAGCGGTGCTGCGGGCATGACGACGTGCCCACCGACCTGCGGGCCAAGGTGCTCGGGCGGCTGGACCTGATCCGCTCGGGACAGGCCGTCCCGGAACACGACGTCGCGGTTGCCCGGGCCGCTCAGCCCGCACCGGTCACACCGGAGAGCTGACCGCGCCGGCGCCGTCCGCCGGCGCCGCCGAACGGTTCCCGCCCCGGTGTCCCGTCACCCGAACGTGCTAATCCTCCGGTCATAAGCCCCCGGCCCCTCCGGCTCCCGCCCTAGGCTCCGGAGCCTGGACAGGCATGGTCGGGGGAGGGCGAGATGGAGGCGGTCCCGGTACGGGTACGCGCGTACGTGACGTGCGTCGCCCTCGCCGCCCTGCTCTGTCTGCTGCCACTGCCCGCCCTGCGTACGCCCTGGTGGGCCGTCGCGCTCCTCGCCGCGCTGTACGCGGTCTGCGAGCACGTCGTACGGCGCCGTCTCGGCGGCACCTTCTACCCGGTCCTGCTCGCCGGTGCCTTCCTGCTGCCACCGCCGGCCGCCGCGCTGGTACCGCTGCCGGGTGCGCTGCTCTCGCGCGCGGAGCAACGCCCGCAGGCGCTGCGCCGGACCTGGCGGGCCGCCGAGCTGGCACTCGCCGTGTGGGGCGCGGGACGGGTGCACTGGGCGCTGGGCGGGCGGGACTCGGTGGTGGGCTGCGACTTCCCGTACGCGCTGCTGCCCTGCGCCGCGGCCGTGCTGGCGTTCTGCGCGGTTCTCGCGCTGCTGGACGGCGGGATCCTCGCGGTCGCGGAGCGGGTACCGGTACGCCGGGCCTGGCGCGGTCTGCTCTCCCGCTCCCTCGCCCCGGTCGGGGTGCACGGGCTGGCCGGGCTGATGATGGCCGTGCTCTGGCGCAGCCCCTACGGTCCCGTCGCCGCGCTGCTCGTCCTGCTGCCGATGTGCGTGTCCTGGTGGGTGTTCGCCCAGTACCACCGGGAGCGCGCCGCCCACCAGGCCACCATCCGCGCACTCGTCCAGGCCGTCGACATCAAGGACGGGTACACCCGCGGCCACAGCGAGCGGGTCGGACAGGCCTCCGTGATGATCGCCCGCGAACTGGGCATGGACGACGACCGGGTGGAGGTGCTCCGCTTCGCCGGCATCCTCCACGACGTGGGGAAGCTCGGCGTCCCCACCCGGCTGCTCCGCAAGAACGGGCCGCTCACCCCGGAGGAACGGCGGATCATCGAACTGCACCCCGAGTACGGCCACGAGATGGTGCGCGGGATCTCCTTCCTCGGGGAGGCCCGCGCGGCGATCCTCCACCACCACGAGCGCATCGACGGCAGCGGCTACCCCTACGGACTGACGGGCGGCCAGATCCCGGAGTCCGCCCGGGTGGTGGCCGTCGCCGACGCCTTCGACGCGATGACGTCGACCCGCTCCTACAGCCGGGCCCGGCCGGTGGCGGCCGCCGTGGCGGAGTTACGGCGGTGCGCGGGACGGCACTTCGACGCGGGGATCGTCGACGCCCTGGCGCGAGCGCTGGCCAGACACGGCTGGCACCCGGCGGTCACCGCCGACGTCCACCCGACCGACCCCGCCGACCCCGCGGATCCGGGCGACCCCGCTGATCCGTCCGGCCGGGCCGTCGTCGGTCCGCCCGGCGGTGACCGCCAAAGCGTCGGGCGAGGTGCCCCGTGACGTCCGGGGCCCCGGCGTTCGCCCCGGGACCCGCGGGCAGTACCACCGGCAGCGGCGCCGGCACCGGTTTCGCCGGTCCGGCCGCGGCCGCTCGCTCCCGCCGCCCCGCCGCGCTCGGGTGCATCCGTCTCGCCGCCCTGCTCCTCGCCCTCGGCTGTCTCGCCGGCACCCTCTGGGAAGGCCTCGACGACCGCGGCATCGCCCTCGCCTTCGGCGTCCTCGTCGGCATCGGGGAGTGGGCCCGGTGGACCGGCGCCGAGGTGCGGGAGGCCGCCCCGCTGGGGGCCGCCGGCGGGCTCGCCTACGCCCTGCTCGGCGCCGACGCCGGGGCCGTCACCCACGACGGGGCGCTCCAGGTCGTCACCGTCGTCTGCGCGGCCTCGCTGCTCGGGAACGTCCCGCACATAGCCGGCGGGCGGCGGCCCACCCTCGACCACCTCACCCGCCGCGTCCTCACCGTCGGCTTCGCCGCCGTCTGCTTCCAACCCCTCTACAGCAGGGGCGCGTTGAAGCACTGGGACGGACCGGCGTACGCGCTGCTGCTCGTCGCGCTCCTCGTGCTCACCGCGCTGTGCGACGCCGTGCTCGCCGCCGCGCAGGCCCATGCGCGGACCGGCTGGCCGTTCGCACCGCTGCTGCGGGACGAGCTGCGCGGGCTGCTCGGCATCGGGTCCGCCGTCTGCGCCACCGGGGCGGTGATGGCACTGGCCGTCGCCGTCGTCGGGCTGTGGGCGCTGCCCGTGTTCTGCCTGCCCCTCCTCCTTACCCAGCTGTCCCTGCGCCGGTACGCGGCCGTCCGCGCCACCTACCGGCAGACCATCGCCTCCCTCGCCCGCGCCACCGAGATAGCGGGGTACACCCCGGCCGGGCACGCCCGCCGGGTCGCCACCCTGAGCCAGGCCGTCGGACGGGACCTGGGACTGTCCGGGGCGGAGCTCACCGTGCTGGAGTACGCGGCGCTCATGCACGACATCGGCCAGCTCAGCCTCGTCGACCCGGTGCCCGCCGGAGCCACCGCCGCGCTGCCCGCCGCGGAGCAGCGCCGGATAGCGCTGCTCGGCGGAGCCGTCGTACGGCAGACCGGGGTGGACGCGGCGGTCGCCGTGGTCGTGGAGCGGCAGGCCGACCCGTACCGGGAGCAGCCGGTCGCCGCGCGGATCGTGCGGGCCGTCAACGCGTACGAGGAGAAGGCCCGGGATTCCGGGCCCGGCGGGCCGCTGACGGCACTGGAGGAGTTACGGCTGGCGACCGCCGGGGACTACGCTCCGGAGGTTGTGGAGGCCCTGGCCCGCGTGCTCTCCAGAGACTGTCTGACCTTGCGCGCGGCTGGGTAACCCATGGGTAATGAGCGGCCCTCCCGTCGTACGTGGTTGGATGCGAGGGAGAGGGTGATGTCCGGGGGCACAAGCCAGCCCACTGTGCGGAACTGGAACTGGCAGGCGGGAATCGTGAGGATCTTCGGCAAGGGACGGCACCGGCCCTCCGCCTCCTGGCGGCAGGCCACCGACCGCGCGTTCACGCTGATCGGTGACGGCCGGTACGAGGACGCGGGCGAGCTGCTGACGCGCGCCGCCGACCTGGAACCCTGGCTGTCGGAGTCCTGGTTCAACCTCGCCCTGCTGCACAAGTTCCGGCACGACTGGGAGCAGGCCCGCGCGGCCGGGCTGCGGGCGGTGGCCCTGCTCGACCGGGAGACCGGGGCGCCCGACTGGTGGAACGTGGGCATCGCCGCGACCGCGCTGCAGGACTGGCCGCTGGCCCGGCGGGCCTGGCAGGCGTACGGGCTGCGGGTGCCGGGAGGCGCCACCGCGTCCGGTGAGCCGGACGGCATGGACCTGGGCAGCGCCGCCGTACGGCTGTCCCCGGAGGGGGAGGCCGAGGTGGTGTGGGGGCGGCGCCTTGACCCCGCCCGGATCGAGGTGCAGTCCATTCCGCTTCCCTCGTCCGGGCGGCGCTGGGGCGAGGTCGTCCTCCACGACGGGGTGCCGCACGGCGAGCGGACCACGGCGACCGGGCACGCGTACCCCGTCTTCGACGAGATCGAGCTGTGGGCGCCGTCGCCGGTGCCGACCTGGGTGGTGCTGCTGGAGGCGGCGACCGAGGCGGACCGGGACGCGCTGGAGCAGCTGGCGGGGGACGCCGGGTTCGCGGCGGAGGACTGGTCCTCCTCCGTGCGGTTGCTGTGCCGGATGTGTTCCGAGTCGCGGATGCCGTCGGACGAGGGCGACGGGGTGCACCTGGATCCCCACGACCACAGTGAGCCGGGGCATCCGGGGCCGCTCGGGCACCGGACGGACGGGCAGCTGTGGGTGCCGGAGCGGGAGTGCGGGATCGCCGCGCCGGCCTCGCTGGTGAGGGGGCTGCTGGACGGGTGGGTCGCGGACAGCCCTGACTCCCGGGATTGGCGGGATCTGGAAGAGGTCTGCTGAGGCCGGTGGATCACTGCGGGTGCGTCGTGGTTGCTCGCGCAGTTCCCCGCGCCCCTGAAAGACAGGTCGGTCCCCGTACCCTGTATCAGCAACATCACCCTTGTTTTACCTAGGAAGGCTTACGTCGGTCATGGCCCAGCAGGACACCGATCAGCAGCACGCGGGCGTGCTCCCCGTGGACGACGAGGGGTTCGTCGTCGACACCGAGGGGACCGAGGAGCGCGAGAACGCCTGGCGTGAGCGGGGGACCTCGCGGCCCATCACCGTCGTAGGGAACCCGGTGCTGCACAAGGAGTGCAAGGACGTCACCGAGTTCGGGGCGGAGCTGGACCAGCTCGTCGCCGACATGTTCGCGAGCCAGCGGACCGCCGAGGGCGTCGGCCTCGCCGCCAACCAGATCGGCGTCGACCTGAAGGTCTTCGTCTACGACTGCCAGGACGACGAGGGCGCCCGGCACGTCGGTGTGGTGTGCAACCCGAAGCTGGTCGACCTGCCTGCCGACAAGCGGCGGCTGGACGACAGCAACGAGGGCTGCCTGTCGGTGCCGACCGCCTACGCCCCGCTCGCCCGGCCCGACTACGCCGAGGTCACCGGGCAGGACGAGAAGGGCAACCCGGTCAAGGTGCGCGGCACCGGCTACTTCGCTCGGTGTTTGCAGCACGAGACGGACCACCTGTACGGCTACCTCTACATCGACCGGCTCTCCAAGCGCGAGCGCAAGGACGCGCTGCGGCAGATGGCCGAGAACGAGCCTCGCTACCCCGTGGTCGCCAACGACTGATACCCAGGGAACGCTGCAGGACAGTTGTGACGCCTGGTCGGCCTGCTCCGACCAGGCGTTCGTCATGTTCGGTCAGACTCGCTCGCCTGTGCGTCGTACATTCGATCCTTTGTGCACCCCTAGCGAACCTTAATCAGTCACACAAGGGGAGATTCTCGGCACTGTGGGGTAGTGAGTGAAGCAAATCCGTTCCCAGACCGGTCAGTTGTGGTGCTGAATGGGAACTGCGGGGATACGCAACGGCGCACGCCCGGCACAGCGGGAGGGGCGTGCGCACCTGGCTCGGCTGAGAGGGGTTTGTTCGTGCACGCTTTCCCACGCAGCACCACATCGACGCCGACGGCGGTCGCGGTTCCACCGCAACTCGCCCTCCCGGTGATCGAGGCCGAGTTTCCCCGGCAACTGCATCCGTATTGGCCACAGCTACAGGAGAAGACCCGCCTCTGGCTGCTGGAAAAGCGGCTGATGCCGGCGGACAAGGTGCAGGAATATGCCGACGGTCTTTGCTACACCGACCTCATGGCGGGGTACTACCTGGGCGCGTCCGACGAGGTCATCCAGGCGATATGCGACTACAGCGCCTGGTTCTTCGTCTGGGACGACCGGCACGACCGCGACGTCGTGCACCGCAGGTCGGCCGACTGGCGACGGCTGCGGTTCCGGCTGCACGCGGCCCTCGACGCGCCCCTGCACCATCTGCACCATCCGGACACCCTGGTCGCGGGGTTCGCGGACAGCATCGCGCGGCTGTACACGTTCCTGCCGGGGACCTGGAACCACCGGTTCGCCCGGCACTTCCACGAGGTGATCGAGGCGTACGACCGCGAGTTCCGCAACCGCACCTCGGGACAGGTTCCCGGGGTCGAGGAATACCTGGCCCTGCGGCGCCTCACCTTCGCCCACTGGATATGGACGGACCTGCTGGAGCCGAGCGCCGGGACCGAACTCCCGGACGCCGTACGGAAAAACCCGGCGTACCGCCGGCCGGCGCTGCTCAGCCAGGAATTCGCCGCCTGGTACAACGACCTCTGCTCGCTGCCGAAGGAAATAGCGGGCGACGAGGTGCACAATCTCGGAATCAGTCTCGTCACCCACGAGGGAATGAGCCTGGAGCAGGCGGTCGAAGAAGTCAGGCGGCGCGTCGAGGAATGCATCAGCGAATTCCTGGTCGCCGAACGGGACGCACTGCGGTTCGCCGACCGGCTCGACGACGGCACCGTACGCGGAAAGGAAATCGGCGCGGCCGTCACGGCCTGCGTCGGCAATATGCGGAACTGGTTCAGTTCCGTCTACTGGTTCCACCACGAATCCGGCCGTTACATGGTCGACAGCTGGGACGACCGGTCCACGCCCCCGTACGTCAACAACGAAGCGGCAGGTGAGAAATGACCGTCGAGTCCGTGAAGCCCGCGACCGCGGAGGCTTCCGAACACGCTGAACTGCGCGAACCGCCCCTGGCCGGCGGCGGTGTGCCGGTGCTCGGGCACGGCTGGCGGCTGGTCCGCGACCCGCTGGCCTTCATGGCGCGGCTGCGCGCCCACGGCGACGTGGTCCGCCTCAGGCTCGGCCCCAAGGAGGTGTACGCCGTCACCACCCCGGCGCTCACCGGCGCCCTCGCCCTGAACCCCGACTTCGTCATCGCGGGGCCGCTGTGGGAGTCCCTGGAGGGACTGCTCGGCAAGGAGGGCGTCGCCACCGCCAACGGCCCCCGCCACCGGCGCCAGCGCCGCACCATCCAGCCCGCGTTCAGCCTCTCCGCGATCCCCGCCTACGGGCCGGTCATGGAGGAGGAGGCGCATGCGCTGACCGAGCGCTGGCAGCCCGGCTCGACCGTCGACTGCACCTCGGAGTCCTTCCGGGTCGCCGTCCGCATCGCCGCCCGCTGCCTGCTGCGCGGCGAGTACATGGACGAGCGGGCCGAGCGGCTCAGCGTCGACCTCGCGAGCGTCTTCCGCGGTATGTACCGGCGGATGGTCGTACCACTCGGCCCGCTGTACCGGCTGCCGCTGCCGGCCAACCGCGAATTCAACCGGGCGCTGGCCGATTTGCATCTCCTGGTCGACGAGATCGTCGCCGAGCGCCGGGCATCTGGTCAAAAGCCGGACGATTTGCTGACGGCATTGCTGGCGGCGAAGGACGAGAATGGCGAGCCCATCGGGGAACAGGAGATCCACGACCAGGTGGTCGCGATACTCACCCCCGGCAGCGAAACGGTCGCCTCCACGATCATGTGGCTGCTCCAGGTCCTCGCCGAACACCCGGAACACGCCGAGAAGGTGCGGACCGAGGTCGAATCCGTGACGGGCGGTCAGCCGGTCGGTTTTGAGCACGTGCGCCGTCTCACGCACACCAACAATGTCGTCGTCGAGGCGATGCGTTTGCGGCCGGCCGTATGGATATTGACGCGGCGGGCCAAGGCCGACACCGAGCTCGGCGGCTATCGCATTCCGGCCGGGGCCGACATCGTCTACAGCCCGTACGCCGTCCAGCGCGACCCGCACTCGTACCCCGGGCACCTCGACTTCGACCCGGACCGCTGGCTGCCGGAGCGGGCCGGGGACGTGCCCAAGTACGCCATGAGCCCCTTCAGCGTCGGCAACCGCAAGTGCCCCAGCGACCACTTCTCCATGACCCAGCTCAGCCTGATCACGGCGGCGCTGTGCGCCAGGTACCGCTTCGAACAGGCCGCCGGGTCGAACGACACCACCCGGGTGGGCATCACCCTGCGCCCGCACCGGCTGCTGCTCACACCCGTGCCCTGGTGACCTGCCGACCGGCGGGCCACGCCTGATACCGGCGCGCGCTCAGGCGGCCTCCGGGCCCCGGAACGCGCGCCGGTAGGCGTTCGGCGTCGTACCCAGCGACCTGACGAACTGGTGCCGCAGCGCGGCCGCCGTGCCGAAGCCGGTGCGGCCCGCGATGGCGTCCATCGTCTCGTCGGTCCCCTCCAGCAACTCCTGTGCCAGCAGCACCCGTTGCCGCAGGATCCAGCGGTACGGCGTGGTGCCGGTCTCCTGCTGGAAGCGGCGGGCGAAGGTGCGCGGGGCCATCAGGGCGCGGGCGGCCAGCTGCTCGACGGTGACCTCCTGGTCGAGGTGCTCCGTCATCCAGGCCAGCACCCCGCCGACCGTGTCGCAGGGGCCTTCCGGCAGCGGCCGCTCGATGTACTGGGCCTGGCCGCCGTCCCGGTGCGGGGGCACCACCATCCGCCGGGCGATCTTCGTGGCGACCTCCGGGCCCTGCTCCTTGCGCACGATGTGCAGACAGGCGTCGATGCCGGCCGCGGTGCCCGCCGAGGTGAACACCGGGTCCTCGTCGACGTAGAGCACGTCCGGCTCGACCCGGGTGCGCGGGTACCGGCGGGCCAGCAGGTCCGCGTGCCGCCAGTGCACGGCACAGCGGCGCCCGTCCAGCAGTCCGGCCGCGCCGAGCACGAAGACGCCGGAGCAGACGCTGAGCACCCTGGCCCCCCGGTCCACCGCCCGGCGAAGGGCGGCGAGCAACTCGGGGGGATACTCCCGGGCGACGTTGGCGTCCGAGGCCGGCACCGCGATCAGATCGGCCTCGTCGAGGCGGTCCAGGCCGTACGGGGTGGAGACCGTGAGGCCGGGCACATGGGTGGCGAGCGCCGGCCCCTCCGCCGAGACCACCGCGAAGTCGTACACCGGCAGCCCCTCGTCGGAGCGGTCGAGGCCGAAGACCTCGCAGACGACTCCGAGCTCGAAGGGGTGCACACCGTCGAGGAGCACCGCGGCCACGTTCTTCAGCATGCTGCCAGTGTGCCTCGCCGCTGGCAGTAATTCGAGGGTGTGTGGCAGTGCTGCCACTCACGGTAAGGAGTCTGCGGCGAGACAGTAGTGTCCATGAACGGAAACCAGCTCGAAGGTCTCGTCGGAATGGTCCTGGTCCTCGGCATCCTGGTCCTCATGGCCCTCCCGTCCGTGCTCGGCGTCCTGCGCGACAGGCGCATCGACCGGCAGATCAGGGAGGCCCACGAGGACCGCGGGGAGCGGCAGGCTCAGAAGTCCTCGTCCAGGTCGACGGTGCCCTCCACCGCCACCTGGTACGCGGACGGGCGCCGCTCGAAGAAGTTCGTCAGCTCCTGAACGCCCTGCAGCTCCATGAAGGAGAACGGGTTCTCCGAGCCGTACACCGGGGCGAAGCCCAGGCGGCCGAGCCGCTGGTCGGCGACGCACTCCAGGTACTGGCGCATCGAGTCGGTGTTCATGCCCGGCAGGCCGTCACCGCACAGGTCCCGGGCGAACTGCAGCTCGGCCTCGACGGCCTCCCGCAGCATGTCGGTGACCTGCTGCCGCAGCTCGTCGTCGAAGAGCTCCGGCTCCTCCTTGCGGACGGTGTCGACCACGTCGAACGCGAAGCTCATGTGCATCGTCTCGTCACGGAACACCCAGTTGGTGCCGGTGGCGAGACCGTGCAGCAGACCCCGGCTGCGGAACCAGTAGACGTACGCGAAGGCGCCGTAGAAGAACAGGCCCTCGATGCACGCGGCGAAGCAGACGAGGTTGAGCAGGAAGCGGCGGCGGTCGGCCTTGGACTCCAGCCGGTCCAGGTTCTCCACCGAGTCCATCCACTTGAAGCAGAACTCGGCCTTCTCGCGGATGGAGGGGATGTTCTCGACCGCCGCGAAGGCGGCCGCGCGGTCCTCCGGGTCGGGGAGGTAGGTGTCCAGCAGCGTCAGGTAGAACTGGACGTGCACGGCCTCCTCGAACAGCTGCCGGCTCAGGTAGAGGCGCGCCTCCGGGGAGTTGATGTGCTTGTACAGCGTCAGCACCAGGTTGTTCGCCACGATCGAGTCGCCGGTCGCGAAGAACGCGACCAGCCGGCCGATCAGGTGCTGCTCCATCGGGGACAGCTTCGCGAGGTCGGCGACGTCCGAGTGGAGGTCGACCTCCTCCACGGTCCAGGTGTTCTTGATGGCGTCCCGGTAGCGCTCGTAGAAGTCCGGGTAGCGCATCGGGCGGAGGGTGAGCTCGAAGCCGGGGTCGAGAAGGTTCTTGCTGGACATCACTGGCAGGCCTCGCAGGACTCGGGGTTTTCCAGGGAGCAGGCGACGGCGTCTTCGGGGGCCGCCTGCTGGACGGGGATGGTGGCTGTGGTCCGGGCCTGGGCGGCGCGGGCGATCCGGGTCGCCGGGCGCGAGCGCAGGTAGTACGTCGTCTTCAGGCCCGACTTCCAGGCGTACGCGTACATCGAGGAGAGCTTGCCGATGGTCGGCGTCTCCAGGAAGAGGTTCAGGGACTGGGCCTGGTCCAGGTACGGGGTGCGGGCGGCGGCCATGTCGATCAGGCCGCGCTGCGGGATCTCCCAGGCGGTGCGGTAGAGGTCGCGCACCTCCTCGGGGATCCAGACGAATTCCTGCACCGAGCCGTTGGCCTCGCGCAGCGCCTCGCGGGTGCGGGCGTCCCAGACGCCGAGGTCCTTGAGGTCCTGCACCAGGTAGGAGTTGACCTGGAGGAACTCACCGGACAGCGTCTCGCGCTTGAACAGGTTCGAGACCTGCGGCTCGATGCACTCGTAGACGCCCGCGATCGAGGCGATGGTGGCGGTGGGCGCGATGGCGAGCAGCAGGCTGTTGCGCAGGCCCGTGCTCGCGATCCGCGCGCGCAGCGCCGCCCAGCGCTCCGGCCAGGTGAACTCGACGCCGTAGTGGTCGGGGTGCAGCACGCCCTGCGCGGTCCGGGTCTTCTCCCAGGCCGGCAGCGGGCCGCTGCGCTCGGCGAGGTCGGCGGAGGCCTCGTAGGCGGCGAGCATGATCCGCTCGGCGATCCGGGTGGACAGCGCCTTCGCCTCGGCGGAGTCGAAGGGCAGCCGCAGCTTGAAGAAGACGTCCTGCAGCCCCATCGCGCCCAGCCCCACCGGCCGCCACCGGGAGTTGGACCGGCCCGCCTGCTCGGTCGGGTAGAAGTTGATGTCGACGACCCGGTCGAGGAAGGTGACGGCGGTGCGGACGGTGGCGTCCAGCCGCTCCCAGTCGATGTCGCCGGCCGCCGTGTCGACGAACGCACCGAGGCTCACGGACCCCAGGTTGCAGACCGCCGTCTCGCCGTCGTCCGTGACCTCCAGGATCTCCGTGCAGAGGTTCGAGGAGTGGACGACGTGTCCGGGCAGGGCCGTCTGGTTGGCGGTGCGGTTGGCCGCGTCCTTGAAGGTCATCCAGCCGTTGCCGGTCTGCGCGAGGGTCCGCATCATCCGGCCGTACAGGTCGCGGGCCGGGATGGTCCGGCGCGCCAGCCCCGCCGCCTCGGCCTTGCGGTAGGCGGCGTCGAACTCCGCGCCCCACAGATCCACCAGCTCCGGCACATCGGCGGGGGAGAACAGCGACCACGGCTCGTCGGCGTTCACCCGGCGCATGAACTCGTCCGGGATCCAGTGCGCCAGGTTGAGGTTGTGGGTGCGGCGGGCGTCCTCACCGGTGTTGTCGCGCAGCTCCAGGAACTCCTCGATGTCGGAGTGCCAGGTCTCCAGGTAGACCGCGGCCGCGCCCTTGCGCCGGCCGCCCTGGTTCACGGCGGCGACGGAGGCGTCCAGCGTCTTCAGGAACGGCACGATGCCGTTGGAGTGCCCGTTGGTGCCGCGGATGAGCGACCCGCGGGAACGGATGCGGCTGTACGACAGGCCGATGCCGCCGGCGTGCTTGGAGAGCCGGGCGACCTGGTGGTAGCGGTCGTAGATCGAGTCCAGCTCGTCCTTCGGGGAGTCGAGGAGGTAGCAGGACGACATCTGGGGGTGCCGGGTGCCGGAGTTGAAGAGGGTGGGGGAGGACGGGAGGTAGTCGAGGCGGCTCATGAGCCGGTAGAGCGCGGCGACTTCGTCCGCCGACCTGACGGTGTCGTCCTCGGCGAGACCGGCGGCGACCCGGAGCATGAAGTGCTGGGGCGTCTCGATCACGTGGCGGGTGATCGGGTGCCGGAGCAGGTAGCGGCTGTGCAGCGTACGCAGGCCGAAGTAGCCGAAGCGGTCGTCGGCGGCCGGGTCGACGAGCGCGTCGAGGCGGGCCGCGTGCAGCCGGGCGAACTCGGCGGTCCGGTCGGCGATCAGGCCCTCGCGGTGCCCCACCGCCACGGACTCGGTGAAGGACGTCACGCCCTGCGAGGCGGCCTCGGCGCGGATGGATACGGTGAGCAGACGTGCGGCCAGCCGCGAGTAGGCGGGGTCCTCCGAGATCAGGCCGGCGGCGGCCTCCGTGGCCAGCTCGCGCAACTCCGTCGCGTCGGCCCGCGCGGACCGGCCGCGCAACGCGGCGGCGGCGACCCGGCCGGGGTCGGCGTCGGGGAGGTCGGCGGTCAGCTCGGTCAGGGTCCGCAGCAACGCGGTACCGGGACCGTCCTCTTCCACGGATGCCACGGAGATGGTCGCTGAAGCCGGGTCGGCTGGCGCGATGGTCACGTGGGGCTCTCCCTCGCTGGGCACGGGGCCTGGCGGAGGGCAGCGGGCAGCACGAGCGCGCACGGGCACGCGTCGAGACCCCGGCCCACTCCACGAGGCCCGGACGTCAGAACGCCCGAACCGGGTGGCCGGGCGTGCTGTCGACAGGTCCTCGGACTGACTCCTGTGCACGAACGCGCACAAGTACACCGTTGCGGGACAGTTCCGGATTCGCACCGGATTCCCCTGCGGCGACAGCGAGCATGAGCATACATCTAGTGCCGGGCTGTCACGTCACCCCCAGATGTTGTGTCGTGGAGGTGCCGGAGCGTCAGCGCGTAGGCGAGGAGAGTGATGTCCGTCAGCTCGGGCAGGGGATTCCAGTCCCGCTCGGGTGTACGGACGAAGCCCAGGCGTTCGTAGATCCGGTGGGCGGTGCGCATGGTCCGCTGGGTGGACAGCACGACGGCCGTGCAGCCCGTCGACGCCCGTGCGCGGTCGACGCAGGCCTGTACGAGGGCCTCGCCGGCGCCGCGGCCGCGGGCGGCCCGGGCGACGGCGAGCATCCTGATCTCGGCCTCCGAGGGGGCGGCGAGGTCGGCCATCGGGCCGGGGCCGGAGGCGAAGGTGACACCGCCGAGGAGGGTGTCGCCGTCCACGGCGACGAGGACGGTGGCCGCGGCTGCCCGTTTTGCGACGTTCTTGAGTTCGGTGAGATACGAGTCGCTCTCGCCGAAGTCGAGGAGGCCGTCCTGGAGGTAGGCCTGGGCGGTGATGTCGCCGAGAGCGTCGTACTCGGTGGGACGCGCTTCGCGGATCACGATCGTCATGCGGGTGAGTGTGTACGACAGCGGGCCGCCGAGGGTGGAATTTCTCGGCGGCCCGCTGCGGGTTGTGTGTGGTTGCTCGCGCAGTTCCTACCCCCGGCCTCCGGCCGGGGGTAGGAACTGCGCCCCTAGAGGGGCGCTACAGCCGGCGGCAGTTCCACCTCCACGTCCGGGTCGCCCGCGTCCGCCGTGTAGTCCTGGGGGTTGGTCTCGTCGATGCCCTCGGGGGCCTTGAGGGCCTTCAGGGCGAAGGTCAGGACCACCGTGACGACCACGTTCATCACGAAGGCCGTCAGGCCGATGTAGCCGATCTCGCCGAGGCCGGGGATCTCCTTGGAGGAGCCGCCGAAGTGCGCCTGGGTCGGGGAGGCCACGCCGTACGCGGCGACGGTGCCGTAGACCATGCCGACCGCCCAGCCCGCCAGCAGGGCCCAGCGGTGGAACCAGCGGGTGAACAGGCCGCCGACCAGGGACGGGAAGGTCTGCAGGATCCAGATGCCGCCGAGGAGCTGGAAGTTGATGGCGACCGTCTTGTCCATGGTGAGCACGAAGACCAGCGCGCCGACCTTCACCAGCAGGGAGACCAGCTTGGAGACCTGGGCCTCCTGCTTCGGCGTGGCGTCGGGCTTGATGAAGTCCCGGTAGATGTTGCGGGTGAAGAGGTTCGCGGCCGCGATGGACATGATGGCCGCGGGGACCAGGGCGCCGATGCCGATCGCGGCGAAGGCCACGCCCGCGAACCAGTCCGGGAACATGTTCTCGAACAGCTGGGGGATGGCCAGCTGGCCGTTGGTGACCTTGACGCCGGCCGCGATGGCCATGAAGCCCAGCAGGGCGAGCAGGCCCAGCATCAGGGAGTACAGCGGCAGGATCGTGGTGTTGCGGCGGATCACGTCACGGCTCTTCGAGGAGAGCGTCGCGGTGATCGAGTGCGGGTACATGAACAGGGCCAGCGCGGAGCCCAGCGCCAGCGTGGCGTACGTCCACTGGCCGGCCGGGGCCGGGACGAGGCCGCCCGCTCCCGCCGCCGTGAACTTGTCGCCCGCCTTGGCGAAGATGTCGTCGAAGCCGCCCAGCTTGATCGGGATGTAGATGATCGCCACCGCGATGACGATGTAGATCAGCGCGTCCTTCACGAACGCGATCAGGGCGGGGGCGCGCAGGCCCGAGGAGTAGGTGTAGGCCGCCAGCACGGCGAAGGCGATGAGGAGCGGGAGGTCCTTGACGAACCAGTTGGTGCCGTCGCTGCCGCCGATGCCCATCACGTCCAGCACCGCCTGGATGCCCACGAGCTGCAGCGCGATGTACGGCATCGTTGCCAGGATGCCGGTCACGGCGACGGCCAGCGAGAGGCCCTTGGAGCCGAAGCGGCCGCGCACGAAGTCCGAGGTCGTCACGTAGCCGTGCTTGTGCGAGACCGACCACAGGCGCGGCAGGAACGTGAAGATCAGCGGGTAGACCAGGATCGTGTACGGCACCGCGAAGAAGCCGGCCGCGCCCGCCGCGTAGATCGCCGCCGGGACGGCGACGAAGGTGTAGGCCGTGTACAGGTCGCCGCCGAGCAGGAACCAGGTGACCCAGGTGCCGAACGACCGGCCGCCGAGCCCCCATTCGTCGAGCGAGTGCTCGTTCTCGGCCTTGCGCCAGCGCGCGGCCAGGAAGCCCATGACCGTGACGGCCAGGAAGAAGAAGACGAAGACGCCGAGCGCGACGCCGTTCACGCCGTCCTTCACTCCGACGCACCCCCGTCCGCGCTCGTGGCGGCCTTGCGGGCACGCCGGTCGCGCTCCCACAGCTGGTACGCGGTCATGGTGAGCGCGGTGGAGAGCAGCACCCACAGCATCTGGTACCAGTAGAAGAACGGGATCCCGATGAACACCGGGTCCGTCTTGGCGTACGAGCCCACCCAGAGCATCGCCACGAAGGGCGCTATCAGGCAGAGGGCGATGGCGACGCGCACTGGCGTCACCACCGCCGCTTTGGTCACATCGGACGCATCTGACATCTCGCGGCTCCGTCCCCTCACAGACCGTCAGGCGATCACCGTTGTTCACCTGTGTAATGCGCAGGCAATCATGGCGAACGCGAAAGGTCAGCGGAAGACCTCATCCGCGTATCGGTATGTCGATTCGGTGGAGATGGGTGACGTTCCGTCAGGAGGGCCCGGGGCCCACGGCCTCAGTCCTGGGGCCGCTTGAGCCGGGCGACGAACTTGTAGCGGTCGCCGCGGTACACCGAGCGCACCCATTCCACCGGCTGGCCGTCGCGGTCCAGGGAGTGCCGGGAGAGCATCAGCATCGGCAGGCCCACGTCGGTGCCGAGCAGGCCGGCCTCGCGGGGGGTCGCCAGCGAGGTCTCGATGGTCTCCTCGGCCTCGGCGAGATGGACGTCGTACACCTCTGCGAGGGCGGTGTACAGGGACGTGTACTTGACGAGGGAGCGGCGCAGGGCCGGGAAGCGCTTCGCGCTCAGGTGCGTGGTCTCGATCGCCATCGGCTCGCCGTTGGCCATGCGCAGCCGCTCGATGCGCAGCACGCGCCCGCCTGCCGTTATGTCGAGGAGGCCGGCGAGCCGGTCGTCGGCGGTGATGTAGCCGATGTCCAGCAGCTGCGAGGTCGGCTCCAGGCCCTGGGCCCGCATGTCCTCCGTGTAGGAGGTGAGCTGGAGGGCCTGGGAGACCTTGGGCTTGGCGACGAAGGTGCCCTTGCCCTGGATGCGCTCCAGCCGGCCCTCGACGACGAGTTCCTGCAGGGCCTGGCGGACGGTGGTGCGGGAGGTGTCGAACTCGGCGGCCAGGGTGCGCTCGGGCGGGACCGGGGTGCCCGGTGCCTGGGTCTCGGTCATTTCGAGCAGGTGCTTCTTCAGGCGGTAGTACTTGGGCACGCGCGCGGTACGGACGGCTGTCCCGCTCTCGTTCTCCGCACTGCTGACGTCGGTGCTCATGCTCCGCCTTCCCGGCTTATTGACGCGGCTCGCCTCGTGGCACGGCAGCGTACGGGATTCGCCCTGCACGCTGCGTGATCCCCTCTGTATACCGTCGCGGGCGCTGTTGGTCTAGTCCACCGAGCGAGTGGTCTACCGGAATTGTCTCGTCCGCGCCCCGGGTTTTCGAGGGTTTCTTACTTAAAGGTTCCTGCATATGTAGGTCCCATAACGGCTGGTCGGAGCCTATTCGGCCACCCTTGACAGGCCTGGTGGTCTGGGCCAAGCTTCCCGCACTGGTCTACACCATTGGTCCAGGTCCCGGCCCAACGCTCGTGCGGGGAGGCAGGGGGGTTTGTGGCATCCCTGAGGAGGGTGGCGTGAAGCGCAAGCTGATAGCCGCGATTGGTATCGCGGGCATGGTCTTCTCGGTCGCGGCGTGTGGCAGTGACAACAAGGACGACAACAAGTCCCAGGGCTCGGACGCCAAGTCGCTGACCGTGTGGCTCACGGTCGACGCGCAGAACAACTGGCCCGATCTGGTCAAGGCCGCCGACGCCGCCGTGCAGAAGAAGCACCCCGGCATCAAGATCAAGCACGAGTACTACGGCTGGCCGGACAAGAACACCAAGCTGGACGCCGTCCTCGCCACGGACAAGGCCCCCGACGTGGTCGAGATGGGCAACACCGAGATGCTGAGCTACATGGTCAAGGGCGCCTTCGCGCCCGTCGACGCCTCCCAGTTCAGCAGCTCCGACCAGTGGCTCGACGGCCTGAAGGCCTCCGTCACCTACCAGGGCAAGACCTACGGCGTGCCGTACTACGCCGGTGGCCGCGTCGCCAACTGGCGCAAGGACATCGCCGCCTCGGCCGGCATCAAGACCACGCCGAAGACCTACACCGAGCTGACCGCCGACCTGGACAAGATCCAGAAGAAGGAAGGCGACAAGTTCAGCGCCTGGTACCAGCCCACCCGTGACTGGTACGCGGCCATGTCCTTCGTCTACGACGCCGGCGGCTCCATCGCGGTCGAGAACGGCGGCAAGTGGCAGGGCAACCTCGAGTCGGCCGAGTCCATCAAGGGCCTCACCGAGTTCAAGAACGTCATCGACAAGTACATGCACGGTGACAAGACCAAGGACGAGTCCGACCGCTACATCGTCTACGGCCAGGGCAAGTCGGCCATGATCTTCGGTGCCGCCTGGGAGGGCGCGACCGCGGCCGACCCGAAGAACGACAAGACCGGCGGCAAGCTGAAGGACAACCTCGTCAACTTCGTGATGCCCGGCCCGTCCGGCAAGAACATGCCGGTCTTCCTGGGCGGCTCCGACCTCGCCGTCCCGGTGAAGTCCAAGGCGCAGGCCGTCGCCGCCGAGTGGATCAACGCGTTCACCGGCCCGTCCGGCCAGAAGGGCCTGATGGCCAAGGGCAACCTGCCGAACAACAAGACCGACCTCGCCACGCTGAAGAACGACCCGGCGACCGCGGTGCCGGCCGAGGCGGCCGAGTCCAACTGGTTCGTGCCGATGGCGCCGGGCTGGGGCCAGGTCGAGAAGGCCCAGGTGCTCCAGACGATGCTGCAGAACATCGGCACCGGCAAGGAGAGCGTCGAGGCGGCGGCCAAGGAGGCCGACGCGGCGATCAACAAGGTCATCAACACCCCGTAACGGTCTGCGGCCGGGCCTGGCCGACGGGGGGTCAGGTCCGGCCGGGGGTGATGTCAGAAGGTGCCGCGATGGGTTGGTGGGTTGGTGCCGGTTCGTCGTGGCTGGTCGCGCGGTTCCCCGCGCCCCTGACGGGGCGCGGGGCTGCTGGCGGCCTCTCTCGATCTGCTTGAGGAGCGCACGATGAGTGCCGTTGATACGACCACACCGCCCAAGGTGCCGGCACCTCCACCGGACTCCCCGCAAAGACCACGCGCGAACCGGCGCTCGGGCGGCCCCGCCGTCCCCTGGCTGCTGCTCGCCCCCTGCCTGCTGATCCTGGCGCTCGTCCTCGGCTACCCGCTCTACCGGCTGGTCACCCTCTCCTTCCAGCAGTTCGGGCAGACCCAGCTCTGGGGGTTCAAGCCGGCCGAGTGGGTCGGGTTCGGGAACTTCTCCAAGGTGCTGGGCGACAGCGAGTTCTGGCAGGTCGTGCTGCGCACGATCTTCTTCGCGGCCGGCTGCGTCATCTTCACCATGGTCGTCGGCATGCTCGTCGCCCTGCTGCTGCAGCGCGTCTCCGGCTGGGTGAAGACGCTGGTCAACATCGCGCTGGTGGCCAGCTGGGGCATGCCGGTCATCGTCGCCACCACGGTCTTCAAGTGGCTCTTCGACTCCGACTACGGCATCCTCAACGCCCTGCTCAGCAAGCTCCCCGGGGTCGAGATGGTCGGCCACAACTGGTTCGCCAGCGGGCCCGAGGGACTCGCGGTGATCATGCTCCTGGTGGTCTGGGGAGCGGTCCCCTTCGTGGTCATCACCCTCAGCGCCGGACTCACCCAGGTCCCCAAGGAACTGGAGGAGGCCGCCCGCCTGGACGGCGCCGGCCCCTGGGGCGTCTTCCGCTACGTCACGCTGCCCATCCTCAAGCCGGTCATCGTGATGCTCACGACGCTCTCGGTCATCTGGGACATGGGCGTCTTCCCGCAGGTCTTCGTGATGCGCGGCGGCCACCCCGAGGCCGAGTTCCAGCTGCTGACCACCTGGTCCTACGACCGCGCCTTCGTCGTCAACGACTACGGGCAGGGCTCCGCGATCGCCCTGCTCACCGTGCTCCTCCTGCTCGGCGTCGTCGCCGTGTACATGCGCCAGATGCTGAAGATCGGAGAGGTCGAATGAGCACCGTCGCCACCCCCGGCCGCAGGAAGGCCAAGGCCGGCTGGAACCTCCTCGGCCTCCTCGTCTTCCTGATCTCGGGCTTCCCCGTCTACTGGATGCTGAACACGGCGTTCAAGCCGGCCAAGGACGCCATCGACCCGGACCCGAGCCTGCTGCCCACCGGCATCACCCTGTCCAACTTCAGCCGCGCGCTGGACATCGCCGACTTCTGGGGCCCGGTCGGCCGCAGCCTGATCGTGTCCCTCTCCGTCGTGGTGATCGGCATGGCCGTCGGCCTGCTGGCCGCCCTGGCCATCTCCCGGTTCGCCTTCCGCGGCCGGAAGATCGTGATCGTCGGCATCCTCGCGGTCCAGATGATCCCGCTGGTCGCCATGATCATCCCGGTCTTCCTGCTCCTGAACGACCTGGACCAGTACGACAAGCTCAGCGGCCTGATCATCACCTACCTGACGTTCATCCTGCCGTTCACGGTGTGGACCCTGCGCGGCTTCATCGTCAACATCCCGAAGGAGCTGGAGGAGGCCGCCATGGTCGACGGCTGCTCCCGCACCGGCGCCTTCGTCCGGGTGGTCTTCCCGCTGCTCGCCCCCGGCCTCGTCGCCACCTCGGTCTACGGCTTCATCCAGGCCTGGAACGAGTACCTCTACGCCCTGATGCTGCTCAGCCAGGACCACCAGACGGCGACCGTCTGGCTGGCCAACTTCACCACGCAGCACGGCACCGAATACGCCCCGATGATGGCCGGCGCCACCATGCTCGCCGTGCCGATCGTCGTCCTGTTCCTCCTCGTCCAGCGCAAGATGGCCGCGGGTCTCACCGCGGGCGCCGTGAAGGGATAACCCCATCCGATGACGACATTCGCCAGCGGTACGGACACACTCACGCGCGACGCGCTGACGGTCCTCCAGCCGGGCTTCACCGGCACCACCGCCCCCGACTGGGTACTGCGCCGACTCGGCGAGGGCCTCGCCTCGGTGGGCGTGTTCGGCCGCAACATCATCTCGGCCGAGCAGCTCTCGGCCCTCACCGCCCAGCTGCGCGCCGAGCGGGACGACGTCCTGGTGGCGATCGACGAGGAGGGCGGTGACGTCACCCGTCTGGAGGTGCGCACCGGATCCTCCTTCCCCGGCAACCACGCCCTCGGCGCCGTCGACGACCCGGAGCTGACCCGGCAGGTCGCCCTCGAACTGGGCCGCCGCCTCGCCGCGTGCGGTGTCAACTTCAGCTGGGCCCCGGTCGCCGACGTGAACTCCAACTCCGCCAACCCGGTCATCGGGGTCCGCTCCTTCGGCGCCGACCAGGACCTGGTCGCCCGCCACACGGCGGCCTACGTCACCGGCCTCCAGGCGGCCGGGGTGGCGGCCTGCACCAAGCACTTCCCGGGCCACGGCGACACCGCGGTCGACTCCCACCTCGCCATGCCCCGCATCGACGCGACCGCCGAGGTCCTGCACGCCCGCGAGCTGGCGCCCTTCCGCGCGGCCATCGCCGCCGGCACCCGCGCCGTGATGAGCGCGCACATCCTGGTCCCCGCCCTGGACCCGACCCGTCCCGGGACGCTCTCCCACCGCGTGCTCACCGGGCTCCTGCGCGGCGAACTCGGCTACGACGGCCTGATCGTCACCGACGGCATAGAGATGCAGGCCATCGCCGGCACCTACGGCATCGAACACGGCACCGTCCTGGCGCTCGCCGCCGGCGCCGACGCGATCTGCGTGGGCGGCGGCCTCTCGGACGAGGAGACGGTACGACGGCTGTGCGACGCCCTGGTCGCCGCGGTCCGCTCCGGCGAACTCCCCGAGGAGCGCCTGGCGGACGCGGCACGGCGGGTGCGGGCCCTGGCGACCTGGACGGCCACGACGGAGGTGGCCAAGCCGGACCCGGCCCTCACCGACATCGGCCTCGTCGCCGCCCGCCGCGCGCTTCATGTGACGCGCGTCGACCCCTACACGCCCCCGGCCGAGCCGCTCTTCGTCGCCTCCCTCACGCCCGAGACCAACATCGCCGTGGGCACGGAGACCCCGTGGGGCGTGTCCGCCGAACTGACCCGCCTCGTGCCCGGCACCGAGACCGGCAGCTTCGCGGGCGAGGACGCGGGCCACGCGGCGATCGTGGCGGCGGGGGAGCGCCGTATCGTCGCGGTGGTCCGGGACGAACACCGGCACCCCTGGATGACCGGGGCCCTGGACATCCTGCTCAAGGCCCGCCCCGACACGATCGTGGTGGAGATGGGCATACCGCAGGCCGCGCCCCGGGGCGCCCTGTACCTCGCGACGCACGGCGCGGCCCGGGTCTGCGGAGTCGCGGCGGCGGAGGTCATCGCGGGCGTGAGCGGCTAGCACACCCCGCACCCAGTTCCCCGCGCCCGAAGGGGCGCGGGGAACTGCGCGAGCAACCCCCACCCACGGTCAGCCCGAACCGAACCGGGCCCGGCAGGCGGATCCGCTAGATCCCCTGCCACTCCGGCTTGTTCACGAAGGTGTACCGGAAGTAGTCCGCGAACTTCAGCTTGGACGCGGCGGCCTCGTCGACCACCACCGTCGCGTGCCGGTGCAGCTGCAGCGCCGAGGCCGGGCACACCGCGGCGACCGGCCCCTCCACCGTCGCCGCGACCGCGTCGGCCTTCCCCTCACCCGTGGCCAGCAGCACCAGGTGCCGTGCCTCCAGGATCGTCCCGATCCCCTGGGTGATGACGTGGTGCGGGACCTGCGCGATGTCCCCGTCGAAGAACCGCGCGTTGTCGACCCGGGTCTGCTCGGTCAGCGTCTTGATCCGGGTCCGCGAGGCCAGCGAGGAACACGGCTCGTTGAACCCGATGTGCCCGTCGGTCCCGATCCCGAGCAGCTGCAGGTCCACACCGCCCGCCATCGCCAGCTCCGCGTCGTACGCCTCGCAGGCGGCCTGTACGTCCTCGGCCGCGCCGTCGGGGCCGAGGAACGCGTCCATCCCGATCCCGAGCGGCTCCAGCACCTCGCGCCGCAGCACCGACCGGTACGACTCCGGATGGTCGGCCGGCAGCCCCACGTACTCGTCGAGCTGGGCTATGCGCGCCCGCGAGGCGTCCACCGCACCGGCGCGGACCTTCGCGGTGAGCGCCTGGTAGATGGGGAGCGGGGTCGAGCCGGTGGCCACCCCGAGCAGCGCGGCCGGCTTGTGCCGGAGCAGCTGAGCCATGGCCTCGGCGATCAGCTCGCCACCCGCGGCGGCGTCCGGAACGATGACAACTTCCACGCTGGGCCTGCCGTTCTGAAGAGGGCTGGAGGGTCTGGAAGGTCTATGTGGTTTAGACCAATCTGATGGGACCAATCTAACAGAACCGACCCCTGTCACCACGGGCCGGACGCAGGAAAAGGGGATAAGTGCGAGGTTACGTGAATGCGTCAGATAGGGTGAATTGAGGAAAATTTCCGCGGCGGGGGGCCGTCCGCCGCCGGGCCGCGGAAAATTGCCCCGGACATCCGGCCCCACGGCCGTCCCCGGCGGGCTACGCTGCGATCGCATCAACTGTGAACAGTCTCCAACGCATGGACACACACCGTGGTCTAGTCCACAATTGCGTACGAGGGCTGAACGAGTACGGCATCAGCCGTACGGCACAGTCACACTCTTCCGTCTTCCCCGCACAGGAAGGCGGACCGAGGAACCGGAGCTCTCTGCCCTGACTGCCCCGGATCCTCACCTTCGGCCGACCGGGACCGCACACCCCGCGGCCGTTGCTGCTCCGGGCTGCGGTGCCGGGAGGGTTGAGGGTCCCTCTCAGGCGCCGCGGCCCGCGGGTGTTTCCGGCCCCGCCCTGCTCCGCCTTCCCGCCGATTTTCGGCCATCCACATACCGCCAGGTACGCTCACAGACGTGCCCTCCATGAACGAACTGGTCCGCCAGCACACCGCCCTCGACGACTCCGACCTCGAGTGGCTCCATCTGCTGGTCTCGGAGTGGCAGCTGCTCTCCGACCTCTCCTTCGCCGACCTGGTCCTGTGGGTCCCCACCCGGGACGGCACCCGGTACGTCTCGGTGGCGCAGATGCGCCCCAACACCGGCCCCACCTCCTACCAGGACGACATGGTCGGCCACCTGGTCCCGCGCGGCCGCCGGCCCATGCTGGACATCGCCCTGGACGAGGGCCGGATCGTCCGCGAGGGCGACCCGGAGTGGCGCGAAGAGGTCCCCGTACGGGTCGAGTCCATCCCGGTGCGGCGCGAGGGCCGGGTCCTCGGGGTCATCGCCCGCAACACCAACCTGCTGACTGTGCGCACCCCGAGCCGCCTGGAGCTCACCTACCTCCAGAGCGCCTCCGACCTCGCGCAGATGATCGCTGCCGGATCGTTTCCCTTCCCGAACCAGCAGGTCGACATGGACGCCTCGCCGCGCGTCGGCGACGGCCTCATCCGGGTCGACGGCGACGGCATCGTCCAGTACGCCTCCCCGAACGCCCTCTCCGCCTACCACCGCCTCGGGCTCGCCGCCGACCTGCTCGGCCACCACCTGGGACAGACCACCGCCGAACTCGCCCCGTCCAAGGGGCCGGTGGACGAGGCGCTCGCCAAGCTCGCCAGCGGCTGGGCGCCGCGCGAGTTCGAGATCGAGTCCGAGGACGGCGTCATCCAGTTCCGGGCGATCCCGCTCAAGCCCAAGGGCACCCGCATCGGCTCCCTGGTACTGCTCCGGGACGTCACCGAACTGCGCCGCCGCGAGCGGGAGTTGATCACCAAGGACGCGACCATCCGGGAGATCCACCACCGGGTCAAGAACAACCTCCAGACGGTCGCGGCGCTGCTGCGCCTGCAGGCCCGGCGCATCGAGTCGGAGCGCGGCCGGGAGGCCCTGGAGGAGGCCGTACGGCGGGTCGGCTCGATCGCGATCGTGCATGAGACGCTGTCTCAGAACCTGGACGAGCGCGTCGAGTTCGACGAGATCGCCGACCGGGTCCTCGCGATGGTCGCCGAGATCTCGCCGGGCAAGGTCAGGGGCCGGCGCACCGGCCGCTTCGGGATACTCGACGCCGAGGTGGCCACCCCGCTGTCGATGGTGCTCACCGAAGTCCTGCAGAACGCCCTGGAACACGGCTTCCGCGAGGGCGACACCGGCACCGTCGAGGTCACGGCGGTCCGCGGCGGCACCACCAAGGAGGCCCGGCTGCTCGTCACCGTCCAGGACGACGGCGTCGGTCTGCCCGAGGGCTTCGACCCGCACCGCTCCGGAAACCTCGGGCTGCAGATCGTACGGACGCTGGTGGAGGGCGAGTTGGGCGGCACGTTCGACATGGTGCCGGCGCCGGAGCGGGGGACCCGGGTGATCCTGGACGTGCCGGTGCGCCCGCAGAAGTAGTCCGGTTCGGGGCGCGCACAGCAAAGAGCCCCGGACCTGGTGGGTCCGGGGCTGCTCGCTCGTTGCTGCTCTTACTGCTAAGCGCATCGGGGGTACTGCGCGCTGCGGCTCGGGGGCGGGAGATGCGTACTCGCTGTACGCGCCGCCAAGCTCAGGCTGTCACCAGGGGTGGGACTTGTCAGGCGGTGGCCTGACGGGCCCGGTTGCGGGCGGCACGGCGCTTCATCGCGCGACGCTCGTCCTCGCTGAGACCACCCCAGACGCCGGAGTCCTGGCCGGACTCAAGCGCCCACTGCAGACACTGATCCATAACGGGGCAGCGCCGGCAGACGGCCTTGGCTTCCTCGATCTGCAGCAGCGCAGGACCGGTGTTGCCGATGGGGAAGAAGAGCTCGGGGTCTTCCTCGCGGCAAACGGCGTTGTGACGCCAGTCCATGGCTGCTACCTCTCCTTGGTATTACATGCACGTTGCTTGTGAATGTGAACGCTTTCACGAATCCCTCAACAAGTGAAGGGCCGACCGCCAGGTTCCCTGGCAGGGGTCCTGTGAGTTGAAGGGGGATTCCGGTGATCAGCGGACGCCGGTGTTGCGGGCTGTCCCGACCGCCACGTAGAGCCTCGCAAACCTCAGCGACGGATACAACCCCTTCCGGAAAGTTTTTTTTGATTCCTCGGTGTCGACTGGGTCACAGCCGTACTTCCATGGGGTGGATCCTGGCCTAAACGTTCGAGTGAAAGGACTTTAGCCCGTTCCGCTCACACAATCACACGCAGTGCGCGGCGTACGCCTGTGAACGTCACGCTCGTACGCAGTCCTAGGTGGTCGCCGTCCATCTGAAGGGGGAGGGGGACCTTCGAATGCAAGGTGAACTGGTCCAGATCGTGCAGGGACACCGCGTGCTTGCCGTGGGGTCCCTTCTCGGGGGACGAAGTGAGCAACTGCGTCCCATACCGGGCAGCCGCGGCCGTCGACAGGCGGCTGAGACCGAGTACGTCGATGCCTTTATCGAACGAGGCCTTAGGCGACGTGTACATCGGACGATTGCCGAGATACGTCCAGGGCGAGGTGTTGCAGACTATCGCCACGACAAGATCATTGATCGGGTCGGCGCCGGCCCGCTCCAGTGTGATCGTTCCGTGCCGGCGGTGCTGCTCGCCGAGGAATTGCCGGACGACCTGACGAACGTACAGCGCGTGTGTGGATTTCTTACCGAGTTCGCGTTGCTGCTCGACCCGGCCGACCACGCCCGCGTCGAAGCCGAGCCCCGCGTTGAAGGTGAACCAGCGGGCCGGCACCGCCTCGTCCTCGGTGCCGGGCGTGCCGGCGGTCAGGCCCAGGCCGACGAGGCGCTGGCGTTTCTCGCGCAGCGCGTCCAGCAGGTCGCCGGTCGCCTCGACCGGGTCGTTGGGCAGGCCGAGGGCGCGGGCGAAGACGTTGGTGGAGCCGCCGGGGACCACGGCGAGGCCGGGCAGCCGGTCCGGGTCGGGGCCGTTGTGGAGGAGGCCGTTGACCACCTCGTTGACCGTGCCGTCGCCGCCGAGCGCCACGACGAGGTCGATGTCGTCGCTCTCCGCCGCGAGCCGGGCCAGGTCGCGGGCGTGGCCGCGGTACTCGGTGGTGACCGCCTCCAGCTTCACCTCGCTCGCGAGCGCGTGGATGAGGACGTCGCGCCTACGTGCGCTTGTGGTGGTAGCCGCCGGATTGACCACGAGAAGTGCACGCATGGATTGCAGCGTACCTACTGGAAAGTACCGATCCCAGACCGAGTTAGGGATCCGGTAAGAGATAGGGGCGTGAGCCTCGACACTTGTGCGTGCCGGCCGAGGGCTACCCTTCTGGGGTGAGTGAAGCACCTACGGCTGAGAAGACCGACGGAATCGAGGCGCCCCGTCCGCTGCGGCTGACGTACGCCGCCGCGCTGGTCGGGCTGGAAGGGCTCGCGCTGCTGGCCGGCGGGGTGTGGCTGGCCGTGCTCGGGGTCACCGGGGATCCGGACGACCGGGGGCAGGCGATCACCGGGGGCGTCACCGTGGTCGTGCTGGCGCTGCTGCCGCTGCTCGCGGCGCGCGGGCTGCTGCTGCGGAAGAGCTGGAGCCGGGGGCCGGCGGTGATCACGCAGATCATGGCGCTGCCGGTGGCGTACAACCTGCTGCAGGCCGACAGCATGGCGATTCCGGTGGGGATCGTGCTGGCGGTGGTTGCGGTGGCTTCGCTGGTGCTGCTGGCGAACTCCGCTACCACCCAGGCCCTCGGGATCAAGGGACCCGGGCGTAGTAGCTGATCTGCGGGGCGCTGGGAACTACTCCTCCACCAGCAGCTTCTCCCGCAGCTGAGCCAGTGTCCTCGCCAGCAGCCGGGAGACGTGCATCTGGCTGATGCCCACCTCCTGGGCGATCTGGGACTGGGTCATGTTGCCGAAGAAGCGGAGGAGAAGGATCCGCTTCTCGCGGGGCGGGAGGTCCTCCAGGAGGGGCTTGAGGGACTCGCGGTACTCGACGCCCTCCAGGGCCTCGTCCTCCGCGCCGAGGGTGTCGGCGACCGCCGGGGACTCGTCGTCGGTGTCGGGGACGTCCAGCGACAGCGTGGAGTAGGCGTTGGCCGACTCCAGGCCCTCCAGGACCTCCTCCTCCGAGATCGCGAGCTTCTCGGCCAGTTCGTGGACCGTGGGGGAGCGGCCGTGCTGCTGGGACAGCTCCGCCGTGGCGGTGGTGAGCGCGAGCCGCAGCTCCTGGAGCCGGCGCGGGACGCGGACCGCCCAGCCCTTGTCGCGGAAGTGGCGCTTGATCTCGCCGACCACGGTCGGGGTGGCGTACGTCGAGAACTCCACGCCCCGGTCCGGGTCGAACCGGTCGACCGACTTGATCAGGCCGATGGTGGCGACCTGGGTCAGGTCGTCCAGCGGCTCGCCGCGGTTGCGGAACCGGCGCGCGAGGTGCTCCACGAGCGGCAGATGCATCCGGACCAGCCGATTGCGCAGCTCCGCGTACTCGGCACTGCCCTCCTTGAGCCCGCGCAGCTCGACGAACAGGGCGCGCGCACCGCTGCGGTCCTGGGGTTCGCTGCGGTCCCGAGGCTCGTGCTGGGTCGCCTGCACCACCTCCGCGGCCAGCGCCTGGTCCTCGGCGTATCGCTCGTGCTCGCTCATCGTCCCGCCCGTCGCCCTTCCACGAGCCTTCGCCCCGGCTCGGTGCGGGGCCGCGACCCCGTTCCGCCCTTCCGGGGGCGCGCTCTGCACGGCACCCTCCAGACCGGCCGGCACGGAGGGGTCCTCCGGATGCGGCCTGGCCTGTTCCGGGATGCCGTCGATGCCGTCAGCCATGCGGCGGGAGCCGGCCCCGGGGCCTTCGCCCCCGGTCGGCAGCTCCCGTGTGCCGCGCTCTTCGTCCCGCACCGGCCCGTCCCCGTTCCTCACGCCGGCCCGGGTCCCGCGCCGCGCTGTTTGTAGAGGCTGATCGACACGGTCTTGTCCTCGTCGACGGCCGACGAGACCTTGCCCGCCAGGGCCGAGAGCACGGTCCAGGCGAAAGTGTCGCGCGAGGGGGCGTGGCCGTCCGTGGTCGGAGCGGAGACCGTGACCTCCAGCGAGTCGTCGACGAGGCGGAAGACACAGCTGAGCACCGAGCCGGGAACGGCCTGCTGGAGCAGGATCGCGCACGCCTCGTCGACAGCGATGCGCAGATCCTCGATCTCGTCCAGGGTGAAGTCCAAGCGGGCGGCGAGACCGGCCGTGGCCGTGCGCAGCACCGACAGGTAGGCACCCGCAGCCGGCAGCCGGACTTCCACGAAGTCCTGGGTCGCGGGCTCGCCTGCGATCTGGGACACCCTCACCTCCATGGTGGTACAAGCTTTTCGGGGCCGAGGGTCGCCCCCCGGGGTAACGCACTACGTGGTTCAGCGGTGACGCTACCGCGCTCCGAACTTTTCTGTCCCCGGGACCCCAACCCCCTGGCGTCACTCACAGTAAACCTGTGGATACGCTCCGTGTCTAGAGGTCTGCCTTGCCCAATTGGGAAGAGCGCGCGCCGGGTTGACGTACCCCGGCGTCGAACCGTCGAACCGTCGGTGCCGTGGTCTTCGGCAGCCGAAGTGCAGTGTCACACGAGCACGTGGTCGACGAAGCACCAGCGCCAGTCCTCGCCCGGCTCGAACGTCCGCATTATCGGGTGGCCGGACGTCTCGTGGTGGCCTGTCGCGTGTCTTCCGGGCGACGAGTCGCAGCAGGCGACGTGGCCACAGGTCAGACAGAGCCGCAGCTGTACCGGGTGCCAGCCCTTGACGAGACACTCCGGGCAGGTCTCGTTCTGTGGCTCGGGTTCCGGGAGCGGCAGCGCGTCGCGGTGCGTGCACTGTTTCATGATTGCCAGATTACGACGGGTGTGCGGGTGGCCGCGCGAAAAACGAGGGCGGGCGAGGACCATGGACGTGATGCCACTGCTGTTGCTGGTGGCGGGGAGCGCCGCGATCGCGGGTGCGGCGCGGCGCACCCCGGTGCCGGCGCCGCTGCTGCTGGTCGCGGTAGGCCTGATGGTGTCGTACGTGCCGGGGGTCCCCGACTACACCCTCGACCCGGAGATCGTGCTGCCCCTGGTGCTGCCCCCGCTGCTCTACAAGGAGGGCACCGAGAGCTCGTACCTCGACCTGCGGGCGAACATCCGGCCGGTGGCACTGCTCTCGGTGGGGTACGTGCTCTTCGCGACCTTCGTCGTCGGCTGGGCCGCCTACCTGATCGTGCCCGGGCTGCCGCTGCCCGCGGCGCTCGCGCTGGGCGCGGTGGTGGCGCCCACGGACGCGGTCGCGGCCGCCGCGATCGCCCGCCGGGTCGGGCTGCCGTCCCGGCTCACCACGATCCTGCAGGGCGAGTCCCTGCTGAACGACGCCACGGCGATCACCGCCTACCGCGTCGCCGTCGCCGCCGCGGTCGGCGAGGGCGCCTCCTGGGCCCACGGAATCGGGGAGTTCCTGCTGGCCGCGATCGGCGGTGTGATCGTCGGCGTGGTGCTGATGGTGCCGATCCACTGGCTGCGCACGCATCTGAAGGAGCCGCTGCTCCAGAACACGCTGTCGCTGCTGATCCCGTTCGTCGCGTACAGCGTCGCCGAGCAGTTCCACGCCTCCGGCGTGCTGGCCGTCGTCGTGGTCGCCCTCTACCTGGGCCACCGCGCCTGGGAGGTCGACTTCGCCACCCGCCTCCAGGAGGAGGCCGTGTGGCGCATGGTCGCGTTCCTGCTGGAGTCGGCGGTCTTCGCGCTGATCGGACTGCAGCTGCCGGTCGTCCTCAAGGGCCTCGGCGCGTACCAGGGCATCGACGCCGCCTGGTACGCGTTCGCCGTCTTCGTGGTCGTGGTGGCGGCCCGGTTCGTCTGGATATACCCGGCGGCCTTCCTGCCGCGGATCCTGTCCCGGCGGATCCGCGAACGCGAGGACAACCCCACCTGGAGAAGCCCGGCGGTCACCGCCTGGGCGGCCATGCGGGGCGTGGTCTCGCTGGCCATCGCCTTCTCGATCCCGCTCACGGTGCACGGCGGCGGCCCCTTCCCGCAGCGCAACCTGATCCTGTTCCTGACCTTCACCACGGTCATCGGCACCCTCGTGGTGCAGGGCTTCAGCCTGGCCCCGCTGATCCGCCTGATGAAGTTCCCGGCCCGGGACGCCCAGGCCGAGACCCTCGCCGAGGCGAACGCCCAGGCCCAGGCCTCCCGCGCGGCCGAGGCCCGCCTCGACGAACTCCTCTCGGACGACCGCAACGACCTCCCCCCGCCGCTCGCCGACCGCCTCCGCACGGTCCTGGAGCGCCGCCGCAACGCCG
Source organism: Streptomyces sp. NPDC008092 (assembly GCF_042957285.1). NCBI lineage: Bacteria > Bacillati > Actinomycetota > Actinomycetes > Kitasatosporales > Streptomycetaceae > Streptomyces > Streptomyces sp. NPDC008092. Next base: position 174,236 of record NZ_JBIBHY010000011.1, on the reverse strand, counting down.
TCTGGGAGCGCCTCGGCCAGACCAACCCGGTCACCGGGGAGTCGGTCGACGACACCTACCGCCGCCTCTCCCGGGAGATGATCAGCGCCGAGCGCACGGTCTTCGTCCGGCTCCGCGACCACCGCTACATCGACGACGAGATGCTGCGCACCCTGCTGCGCCGGCTGGACCTGGAGGAGGCGGCCGCGTACCGGGAGGCCGAGTGACATCCGGGACGCGGTCCGCAGGCGACCGGGACGCGATCTGCCGGCAACCGGAACGCGGTCCGCGAGCCCTCCCGCCCGCCGGTCAGGCCGTCAGCACCGCCGCCACGCCCACGTCCCGCCCCAGGCCGCCCTCCCGGGCCAGCTCGACAAGTCCGTACAGCAACTTGGCGACATACAGCCGCTCCACCCGCACCCCGTGCCGCTCCTCGAAGTCCTCGGCGAAGGCATCGAGTTCGGGTGTCGTACGCCCGTACCCGCCGAAGTGGAACCGCTCGTCGAGCGACCACCGCCCGCGCCGCTCCCCGAACGCCGCCGTCTGCAACCGCCGTATCTCGCCCTCCAGGAATCCGCCCCGCAGCACCGGCACCCCCAGCGCCCGCTGCTCCGCCCCCAGCCCGTCGGCCAGCCCGGCCAGCGTGCCTCCGGTCCCGCAGGCGACGGCCACCACGTCGGCCCGCCCCCGCAGCTCCGTGCCGAGGGCGCGGCAGCCGCGTACCGCGGCCGCGTTGCTGCCGCCCTCGGGCACCACGTAGGCGTCCTCGGCCCCCGCCGCCCGCAGCAGGCCGGCCAGCACCTCCGGCTCGGCCTTGCGCCGATACGTCGACCTGTCGACGAAGTGCAGCCGCATCCCGTCGGCCGCGCACCGCGCCAGCGACGGGTTCAGCGGCCGGGCGGCCAGTTCCTCGCCCCGCACCACCCCGACCGTCCGGAAGCCCAGGAGGCGGCCCGCGGCGGCCGTCGCGCGCAGGTGGTTGGAGTACGCGCCGCCGAAGGTGAGGACCGGACGGCCGCCCGCCGCCTCGATGTTCGGGACCAGCTTGCGCCACTTGTTGCCGATCAGCTCCGGGTGGATCAGGTCGTCCCGCTTGAGGAGGAGACGGACGCCGTAGCGGGTGAAACGGTCGTCGGTCACCTCCTGGAGCGGGGAGGGGAGCCGCGGGGTGAGTATGTCGGCGCTGGTCACGTCGTCATTGTCGCCCGGGACACCGGCGCGGGCTCACTTCAGCCGGTCCCGGACGCGCCCGCGCAGCCAGGCCATCGGGAAGCCGCGCGGGTCCACCTTTCCCGGCTGCCACTCCAGGTGCCCGATCACCGACCGCTCCGACCAGCCGTGCCGCCGGCACACCGCCGCGGCCACCTTCTCGATCGCCTCCAGCTGGGCCTCGGGCCAGGGGTCCGCGCCGTCGCCCAGGTTCTCGCACTCGAAGCCGTAGAAGTGCCGGTTGCCGTCGGTGTTCGCCTCGTTGTCCGGGGGCAGCGCCTTCTCGGCGATCACCGCGCGCAGCACGTCGTCGTCGCCCGGTCCCGCGTGGTTGGCGCGGCCGTAGCCGACGAGGTGGACCGTGCCGTCCTTGGTGACGACGCCGTGGCACAGCGGGCCGGGGAGGCCGGGGCGGCCGTCGCGGCAGATCCGGACCGTGGGTTCGGTGCCCTGCGTCACCGTGTGGTGGATCATCACGCCGTGGACGGGGCCCCAGGGGCCCTTGTGGTTCCGGTTGTGGTCCCTCCAGTCGCCGACCTCGACCACCGTGACGCCCTCGTCCCGCAGCGCGTCGAGGAAAGCGTCCGCGGACATGGGTGGGGCCATGACCGCCTCCTTCGCATCTGAACCATCCGGATCTTCCAGATCTTCTTCGCTTTCTACAGAAGTCGGGCTTACCGGGCCAGCCTCGTTCGAACTTGTTCGGATCCTGTGCGAGTCAATCCAGACAAGTCGGCATATCGAGGGGCGAGGGATGAGGTGATATGTCGGCATGCCCAGTAGTGCGATGATCTATTCCCGCTCTTTCGGGTAATGGTCCCGGCACGTTCCGTGATGACAGGGTGGCCCGTGAGACCGATGCGTGGGCAGTTCGGCGCCCGCGCAGGTATGGGAGGGCATTTCCTTATGTCGGTAGGCGAAGAGGTCCGCACGGATCAGGGCAAGCCGCAGCAGTCCCTGGACACGGCGGCAGCGCGGAACCTGGCCACCACGACCAAGTCCGCGCCCCAGATGCAGGAGATCAGCTCCCGCTGGCTGCTGCGGACCCTGCCCTGGGTCGATGTCCAGGGCGGCACGTACCGGGTGAACCGACGGCTCACCTACACGGTCGGCGACGGCCGTATCACGTTCCTGAAGACCGGCGACCGTGTCGAGGTCATCCCCGCGGAGCTGGGCGAGCTGCCCGTCCTGCGGTCGTACGAGGACGAGGAGGTGCTGGCCGAGCTGGCCCAGCGCTGCCGGCAGCGCGACTTCGCCGCGGGCGAGGTCATCGCCTCGTTCGGCAACGGGACGGACGAGGTCCACCTGCTGGCCCACGGCCGCGTCGAGAAGATCGGCACCGGCCCCTACGGCGACGACGCGGTCCTCGGCGTCCTCGCCGACGGCTCGTACTTCGGCGAGCAGGGCCTGATCGACCCGGACGCCATCTGGGAGTACACCGCCCGCGCGGACACGGCCTGCACCGTGCTGACCCTGTCCCGGCAGGACTTCGAGCAGGTCGCCGAGCGCGCCGACTCCCTGCGCGAACACCTTCAGCAGCTGCGCGCGATCCCCGAGCAGCGCACCAACAAGTACGGCGAGAAGGAGGTCGCCCTCGCGGCCGGCCACAGCGGCGAGCCCGACATCCCGCACACCTTCGTCGACTACGAGGCCCGGCCGCGCGAGTACGAGCTGAGCATCGCCCAGACCGTGCTGCGCATCCACACCCGCGTCGCCGACCTCTACAACCAGCCGATGAACCAGACCGAGCACCAGCTGCGGCTCACCGTCGAGGCGTTGAAGGAGCGCCAGGAGCACGAGCTCATCAACAACCGGGAGTTCGGACTGCTCAGCAACTGCCAGTACGACCAGCGGCTGCAGCCGCACGACGGCGTGCCCAGCCCGGACGACATGGACGAGCTGCTCAGCCGCCGGCGCGGCACCAAGCTCTTCCTCGCCCACCCGCGTGCGATCGCCGCCTTCGGGCGCGAGCTCAACAAGCGCGGACTGGTCCCGGAGACCGTAGAGATCGGCGGCAACCGCATCCCGACCTGGCGCGGAGTCCCGATCTACCCCTGCAACAAGATCCCCGTCACCGAGGCCCGGACCACCTCGATCATCGCCATGCGTACCGGCGAGGACAACCAGGGCGTCGTCGGACTGCGGCAGTCCGGTCTGCCCGACGAGATCGAGCCGAGCCTCTCGGTCCGCTTCATGGGCATCAACGAGCAGGCCATCATCAGTTACCTGGTCACGGCCTACTACTCGGCCGCCGTGCTGGTCCCGGACGCCCTCGGAGTGCTGGAGAACGTCGAGATCGGCCGCTGGAGGTGACGTTTCCGCACTTGGTGGCCGTGTCCCCGTCCTCCGGGGCGGGTACACCCTCGGGGTACGTGCCGAGGCGGGGCGGAGACGCCACCGTACGCGCACTCCGCGAAGGGGAGGCCATGGCCGAGTTCGTGACGGAGCGGCAGCAGCGTGCCACGCAGCTGCCGTCGGGGAGGCCGGAGTCGCCCGACGGGTCCGAGGCCACCGCCATACTGGAGCGCGTCCGGGCGTCCGTCGACCCCGAACTGCGCACCGCCGTGGCGTCGTTGCCCGGTTCGATGCGGCGGATCGCGCGCTACCACTTCGGCTGGGAGCACGCGGACGGCACCCCGGCGGACGGCGACGCGGGCAAGGCCATCCGGCCCGCGCTGGTCCTCGCCGCCGCCGACGCGCTCGGCGGACCGGCGGCCCGCGCGGCCGCCGTACGGGCCGCGGCCGCCGTGGAGCTGGTGCACAACTTCACCCTGCTGCACGACGACGTCATGGACCGGGACACCTCCCGCAGGCACCGGCCCACCGCATGGACCGTGTTCGGCGACGCGGACGCGATCCTCGCCGGGGACGCCCTCCAGGCGCTGGCCCTCCGGCTGCTCGCCGAGGACCCGCACCCGGCGTCCGCGGCGGCCGCCGCCCGGCTCGCGGACTGCGTCCTCGAACTGTGCGCGGGACAACACGCGGACACGGCCATGGAGGACCGGGCACCCGACGAGGTCACCCTCGACGAGGTGCTCGCCATGGCCGAGGCCAAGACCGGGGCGCTGCTCGGCTGCGCCTGCGCCCTGGGCGCGCTGTACGCGGGAGCGGGCGCGGCCGAGGTGACCGCGCTCGACGGCTTCGGCCGCCAGGCCGGGCTGGCCTTCCAGCTGATCGACGACGTCATCGGGATATGGGGTGACCCCGTCCGCACCGGCAAGCCGGCCGGCGCGGACCTGGCGGCCCGCAAGAAGTCCCTGCCGGTCGTCGCGGCCCTCACCTCCGGCACCCCGGCCGCCGCCGACCTCGCCGAGCTGTACGCCAGGCCGCATCCGCGGGCCGACGCCGACGAGATCGCGCGGACCGCACTGGCGGTGGAGCGGGCGGGCGGCCGGGACTGGGCGCAGTCCGAGGCGGCCGACCGGATGGCCCGGGCGATGCAGGAGCTCGCCCGTGCCGTGCCCGGCCCGGAGGCGGCCGACGGCCTGCTCGCGCTCGCCGAGTTCGTGACCCGGCGCAGCAGGTGAAGACCCCGGAGCCCCCGGGACCGCGCGGCTCCTGACCCCGCACGGTTCTCCGGGGGCTCCGGCCCGACGGGTCCCGCGCATCCCCACGGTGCGCGGGGCCCGCCGCATCCCGCCGTCGTATCGCCTCCCGCCGGGCAGGGGGGCGGGCGACGTATGGACGGCGGTCAACGGTCAGAGGGCGACCGGCGACCGGCGGCGGCCAAGGGGCGACCGGCGAAAGGCGACGGGCGCGGCTCCCGGGCCCGGCCTACGCTGGGGGCATGGACAGCCAGAACCAGGTCTGTCCGGTCTGCGGACAGCCCGTCGAACGTGTGGTGCGGCGGCACAAGACGCTGGGTGCCTGGGTTCCGGTCTGGGGACCCGGTCCCTGCCGCAACCCCCACTGCGGCGAGCGCACCGGCCCGCCGGGCCCGCAGGAGGCGTCGCCGCCCCGGCCCCCGCCGCCCGGATCCGCCGGGCGGAGACCGTAGCGTGTCCGCATGACCGGACTCCCGAACATCCTGCACATCACCGAACGCTCCCTGTGGGAAGAGGCCCGCGCCCGGGGCGGCTACGCGATGTCCACCCGCGGCCGCACCCTCCAGGAGGAGGGCTTCATCCACTGCTCCACCCGCGACCAGCTCCCGCGCGTGGCGGCCTTCGTCTACGGCGCCTACGACGGCCCGGACGAACTGGTGGTGCTGGTCGTGGACCCGGCCCGGATCGGCGCCCCGGTGAAGTGGGAGGCGCCGGAGCCGGGCGGTGAGGAGTTCCCGCACGTGTACGGACCGATACCGGTCGCGGCCGTGGTGGACGTGGAGCCCTGGAGCCGGCCCTAGCCGGCCCGCGGCGCCTCGGCGCCTCGGTTCTCAGCCGCGGTGCGGGAGGCCGCCGGTCTCCGGGTCGCGGCCGGTGAGGCAGTAGACGCCGCCCGCCGGGTCGCGCATCACCGTCCAGTGGCGGCCGTCGGCCACGTGCGCGGCGCCGAGTTCCTCGTGCCGGGCGCGGGTCGCCGGGATGTCCGCGCAGGCCAGGTCGAGGTGGGCGGCGGCGGGCTGTTCGTCGTCCAGCCGCTGGAGCAGGATCCGCACGGGCAGCCCGGCCGGCGGCCTGAGCACCCGGAACTCCGGCAGCGCGCCGGTCAGCAGCTCCCAGCCGGTCAGCCGCGCCCAGAACGCGGTCTCCGCCTCGTACGCGGACGGCGGGATGTCGAGGCTGACCTGGTCGAGCCGGCTGCCCGCCACGACCGGCGGCCGTACCGACTCCCCTTGCCAGGGCGCCGCGCACCACGACTGCCCGCCGGGCGAGCGCAGCACGGCCCACGATTCGTGCTCGGTGACCGTCTCGGCGCCGAGTTCCCGGGCCCGCTTCACCAGGCCCGGCACGTCCTCGACGCAGAGGTCCAGGTGGGCTCCGCCGGGGCCCGCCCCGACGCCCTGGAGCTTGACGCAGGCGTCGACGCCGGAGGCCGGCAGCAGCGTCACGAACTCGTCGTCCTCGCCACGCGGCGCGGAGAGGAAGGTGCCGGTGACGGCGGTCCAGAACGCCTGGGCGGCGGCGAGGTGCGCGGCGGGGCGGTCGGCGAAGGCGTACGTCCAGCGGATGGTCATGCGGTGATCGTAAGTGCGCTAATCGGCCGCCGGGCGCTCCGTGAAGCGCAGCAGGTTCCCCGCCGGATCCCGGAACGCGCAGTCCCGCACGCCCCAGTGCTGGTCCGTGGGCTCCTGGATCACGTCACCGCCGTGCTCCCGCACCCGCTCGTACAGCGCGTCGCAGTCGGTGGTGGAGAAGATCACCCCGCGCAGCATGCCCTTGGCGAGCAGCTCGGCCATGGCCTGCCGGTCGGCGGGCGACGCGTCCGGGTTGGCGCCCGGCGGCTCCAGCACGATCTCCACGCCCGGCTGCTGCGGCGACCCGACGGTCACCCAGCGCATCCCCTCGAACTCCACGTCGTTGTGGACCTCCAGGCCGAGGACGTCACGGTAGAAGGCCAGCGCCTTGTCATGGTCGTCGACGGCGATGAAACACTGCGCGAGTTTTACGTCCATGGGGCCAGGCTAGGAGGAAACGTCCGCAGCCGCGTGCGGTCGGCCTCGCGCGGTCAGTACGGCCGGCGGCGCGGGCGTGTGAACGTACGGGCCACGCAGGACGGGATGACCGTGCTCTCCTCGTGGTCCCGCGCCCGGTACGCGCTCGGCGTCTCCCCGACCAGCTCGGTGAACCGCGAGCTGAAGGACCCCAGCGACGTACAGCCGACCGCCATGCACACCTCGGTCACCGTGAGGTCGCCGCGGCGCAGCAGCGCCTTGGCCCGCTCGACCCGCCGGGTCATGAGATAGCTGTACGGCGTCTCCCCGAAGGCCTTGCGGAAGCTGCGCTGGAAGTGGCCGGGGGACATGAGGGCGGTACGGGCGAGCTCGGTCATGTCGAGCGGCTCGGCGTACTCGCGGTCCATGCGGTCGCGCGCCCGGCGCAGCCGCCTCAGGTCCTCCAGGGGGGTCACCCGCCCAGCATGGCATGCACATCGCACACACGACGGGGGTTTGTTTTTGGACGCGCGTTTGCCTCTGGTTCTCGCGTAATTGGCCCGCGCTTGTTTGCATAAAGGAATGGACCACATCACGTTCCTCGTGGCGGTCGTGATCGTCACTGCGCTTGCGTTCGACTTCACCAACGGGTTTCACGACACGGCGAACGCGATGGCCACGTCCATCGCGACCGGCGCGCTCAAACCGAAGACAGCGGTTCTGATCAGCGGCGTACTCAACCTGGTCGGAGCCTTCCTCTCCACGGAGGTCGCCAAGACGATCTCCGGCGGCATTGTGAACGACGCCAAGGTGACCCCTGCGATGATCTTCGCGGGCCTCGTGGGGGCGATCCTGTGGAATCTGATGACCTGGCTGGTCGGGCTGCCGTCCAGCTCCTCGCACGCTCTGTTCGGCGGCCTGATCGGGGCCGTGTGGGTCGGCGCGGGCTCCGGCGCGGTCAACTTCGACAAGGTTCTCGAAAAGATCATCATCCCGGCGTTCGCGTCGCCGGTGGTGGCGGGCGTCGCCGCGCTGATCGCGACGTACTGCGCCTACAAGATCACCGCCCGCGGCCGCGCGGACTCCGTGAGCAAGGGCTTCCGGCTCGGGCAGATCGGCTCGGCCTCGCTGGTCTCGCTCGCGCACGGCACCAACGACGCCCAGAAGACCATGGGCATCATCACCCTGACCCTGATCTCCGTCGGCGCGCTCCCGGGTGACGCCGGCCCGCCGGTCTGGGTGATCTTCAGCGCCGGTCTCGCCATCGCCCTCGGCACCTACATCGGCGGCTGGCGGATCATCCGCACCATGGGCAAGGGCCTGACCGAGATCCAGTCCCCGCAGGGCTTCGCGGCGGAGACCGCCTCCACGGCCGTCATCCTGACCTCCGCCCACATGGGCTTCGCGCTGTCCACCACGCAGGTCGCCTCCGGTTCCATCCTCGGCGCGGGCGTCGGCCGGCGGCTCGCGGAGGTCCGCTGGGGCGTCGCCGGCCGCATGGTGGCCGCCTGGGTGATCACGCTGCCCTCCGCCGCGCTGGTCGGCGGCATCTCCGCGTACGCGGTCAAGCACGGCGGCAACTTCGGCACCGTCGTGGTCGCGCTGGTCGGCGCCGCGCTCGCGGCCGGCATCGTCGTGCTGTCGCGCCGCAACCCGATCGACGCGAAGAACGTCAACGACGGCCACGAGGTCGCCGTCCGCGCCACGCCCCCGTCCAACGTCGGCACCGCCGCCTGAGTGAGGGAGTTCCCATGAACATCGACTGGACCGCACTCGGCCAGGTCACCGCGGTGAGCATCGGAGTTACATTCGCAGTGGTGGTTGTCTTCGCCCTCGGCGTCCTCGGGCTCGCCCGTTACGAGGGGGCCAAGGAGCAGGGCGGCACCAGCGCCGTCGGCGTCGCCCAGGCAGGGCTGTGCTTCCTCGCCTGCGTGGCGGTGGTGGCGTACAGCATCTACCTGATCGTGCCGCAGTTCCACTGACCCGCGAGACGACCCGCAGATGTCCCACCAAGCCGCTGAGGAGGACTGGATGACGACGCCGGACCTGCTGTCCGACCTGGCCGACCTGAAGGTCGACTACAGCGACCCGGACGACCCCGTACTCATCCGCCCGGACGGATCACCGATCGACACCTGGCGGGAGAACTACCCGTACCCGCAGCGCATGGAGCGCAAGGAGTACGAGTGGCACAAGCGGCTCCAGCAGATCGAGCTGCTGAAGCTGCAGACCTGGATCAAGGAGACGGGACGCCGGATCGTCATCGTCTTCGAGGGCCGGGACGCGGCCGGCAAGGGCGGCACCATCAAGCGCTTCACGGAGCACCTGAACCCCCGTGGCGCGCGGGTGGTGGCCCTGGAGAAGCCCACGGAGCGCGAGAGCGGTCAGTGGTACTTCCAGCGCTACGTCGAGCACCTGCCGACCGCCGGCGAGATCGTGATGTTCGACCGCTCCTGGTACAACCGGGCCGGCGTCGAGCGGGTCATGGGCTTCTGCTCGGACGACCAGTACCGGCGCTTCATGCGCCAGGCCCCGCTGTTCGAGCGGATGCTGGTGGACGACGGGGTGGACCTGGTGAAGTTCTGGTTCTCGGTCTCGCAGGGCGAGCAGCGGACCCGCTTCACCATCCGCCAGGTCGACCCGGTACGGCAGTGGAAGCTCAGCCCGATGGACCTGGCCTCGCTGGACCGCTGGGACGACTACACGGCGGCGAAGGTCGCGATGTTCCGCGAGACGGACACCGAGTACGCGCCCTGGACCGTGGTGAAGAGCAACGACAAGAAGCGGGCCCGGGTCGAGGCCATGCGCAGCGTGCTGGCCCGCTTCGACTACGCCGACAAGGACGAGGAGGTCGTCGGCAGCCCGGACCCGCGGATCGTGGGTGCGGCGGCCGGCCTGCTGGAGGCGGGCGAGGACGACCACGGCGGACACTGAGCGCTCCGCCGGCACCGCAGCGGCCCGCCCCCGCTCGGCGTCCGTCACCCGACAGGGGCCGGCCGGACATCCGGCCGGCCCTTCCTCGTGCCCCGGCCCGCAACCCCCGCGCGTGCCCGCCGACTTGGCGGCTGCCCGGCCCGCCGGGGCGGCCTGCGCACCCGTGACCGGCTTCGTGATCGGGATTGCGCGTGTGAACGACCGTATGGACACGGCTCGGCCGGGTGGCCGATGATCCCTTGCATGATCCGCGCCGCCACCGAGAACGACGTCCCCGAGATCCGCGCCATGATCCGCGAACTCGCCGCCTACGAACGGGCCGTGGAGCAGGCCCGGGCCACCGAGGAACAGCTCCGCGAGGCCCTGTTCGGCGCCCACCCCGCGGCCCACGCGCTGGTCGCCGAGGACGAGAGCACGGGCGGACTCGTGGGCTACGCCCTGTGGTTCCCGCGCTTCTCGACCTGGACCGGAACCCGGGGCATGCACCTGGAGGACCTCTACGTACGCCCCGACGCCCGCGGCGGCGGCCACGGCCGGGCCCTGCTCGCCGCCCTCGCCGCGTTCTGCCTGAGCAATGGCTTCGAGCGCTTCGAGTGGTGGGTACTGGCCTGGAACGAGCGGGTGGTCGACTTCTACCGGTCACTCGGGGTGGAGTTCCTGGACGACTGGCGGATCTGCCGGCTGACCGGCGAGGGGCTCAAGGAACTGGCCGAAGCGTCATAGGCCGTCCCCCGGAAGCACGTCGCAGACCGCACCCCGGAAAAAAAGACCGCACCCGAACCCTCCGGAACACCGTGAACGGCGGTCCTTCGGGCCGGGTGCGGCCGACAAGGCCCTGGCAACCGGTAAAGGGTGCGGGTCAGGCCTTCTTGGTCTCCCAGAAGATCGTGTCGATCTCGGCGATGAGCTCAAGGGCCTTCTCGCCGGTCTTCGGGTCCGTGGACGCCTTGGCGGCGGACAGGGCCTTCAGGGTGTCGTTGACCAGCTGGTGCAGCTGGGGGTACTTCTCGAAGTGCGGGGGCTTGAAGTAGTCGCTCCAGAGCACCGAGACGTGGTGCTTGGCGAGCTCGGCGCGCTGCTCCTTGATGACGGTGGCGCGCGCCTGGAAGTGCGGGTCGTCGTTGGCGGCCATCTTCTCCTGCACGGCCTTAACCGACTCCGCCTCGATGCGGGCCTGGGCCGGGTCGTACACACCGCAGGGCAGGTCGCAGTGCGCGCTGACCTTGACCTTGGGGGCAAACAGGCGGGAAAGCATGGAGCATTCCTTCCTCGTGATCGTCTTCTCAGGTGGGACATTACTCCCTGGGAAGCCTGATTTCGCGGGTGCCCCCATGGGCTTAGGACAAAAGTCCAGGGTCAGACTGAGACTGGTGGAGGAACGGACCGGGGAGGTGCCGGGGATGCCGGAGCTGTCGCAGGAGACCGAGCGGGGGAGGGGCGCCGCGCTCTTCGGACTGGCCGAGGTGACCGGCCCGTCCATGGTGCCCACGCTGTACCAGGGGGATCAGCTCCTGGTGCGGTACGGGGCCCGGGTACGGGCCGGTGACGTCGTCGTCCTGCGCCATCCGTTCCAGCAGGACCTGCTGGTCGTCAAGCGGGCCGTGGAGCTGCGCGAGGGCGGCTGGTGGGTGCTCGGGGACAACGCGTACGCGGGCGGGGACAGCACGGACTACGGGACCGTGCCGGAGGAGCTGGTCCTCGGCCGGGCCCTGTTCCGCTGGCGGCCCCGCAGGGCGGGTCAGCGTTCGCCGCTCGCGCTGGTGCGCTGGGCGCTCTCGGCCGCCAGGCCGGTGCTGGCCGATCGCTCCGGCAGGCCGGGGCGCTCCGCCTCCAGGCGTTTGCGGGCCCGGTAGGCGGCCACGTTGGCGCGGGTCGCGCAGCGGTCCGAGCAGTAGCGCCGGGAGCGGTTGGTCGAGGTGTCGAGGTAGGCGTTGCGGCACGGCGCCGCCTCGCACAGGCCGAGCCGGTCGACGCCGTACTCGGTGAGGTGGAAGGCCAGGCCCATCGCCGCGATCGCGGTGTAGCCGGCGGTGGCGTTGGAGGGATGGTCGGCCAGGTGCATGTGCCACAGCGGGCGGCCGTCCTCGTCCCGGAAGTCGTGCCCGGAGATCTGCGGGCTGACCGGGAACTCCAGCAGCAGTGAGTTCAGCAGGTCGACCGCGAGGGTCTCCTCGCCCTTGTCGGCCGCCTCGAAGACCGCGCGCAGCCGGGCCCGGACCGAGCGGAACCGGGTGAGGTCGGCCTCGGTGGCGCGCCGGGCGGCCTGCTGGTTGCCGCCGAACAGATCACGGACGGCCTCGACCGAGGTCAGGGAGTCCTTGCCCCGGGCCGGTTCCTCGCTGTTGACGAGCCGGACGGCGTAATCCGAGTAATAGGCCAGTTCCACTTGTAGTCCTTACGCGGGCACTCTATGGTCGGTCGTGCGGTCGGGTAACAGCCGGTCGTGCTTCCAGGGTATTACGAGCCTTGTGCGGTGGAGGGTTGCCATGACGGACGCGCCGACGACCACGACGACGAGCACGACCGGGGCCGACTGGGGTGCCTGGCAGGAGAGCTGGGACCGGCAGCAGGAGTGGTACATGCCGGACCGCGAGGAACGGTTCCGGATCATGCTCGACATGGTGGAGGAACTCGTCGGTACGGCCCCCAGGGTCCTCGACCTCGCGTGCGGCACCGGCAGCATCACCGCCCGGCTGCTCGCCCGCTTCCCGGCCGCGGTGAGCACCGGGGTCGACCTCGACCCGGCCCTCCTCGCCATCGCCGAGGGCACCTTCGCGGGCGACGACCGGGTCGCCTTCGTCAGCGCCGACCTCAAGGACCCGCAGTGGACCGCACGGCTGCCGTACGACGCGTACGACGCCGTCCTGACCGCCACTGCCCTGCACTGGCTGCACAGCGAACCCCTCGCGGCCCTCTACGGTCAGGTCGCGGAACTCGTCCGCGACGGCGGTGTCTTCATGAACGCGGACCACATGATCGACGACAGCACGCCCCGGATCAACGCCGCGGAACGGGCGCGGCGGCACCGGGGTATGGATCAGGCCAAGGCGGCGGGGGCGCTGGACTGGACCGAGTGGTGGCAGCTGGCGGCGCAGGATCCGGTGCTCGCCGGGCCCACCGCCCGCCGTTTCGAGATCTACGGCGAGCACGCGGACGGCGACATGCCCTCGGCGGCCTGGCACGCGCGCGTGCTGCGCGAGAAGGGGTTCGGGGAGGCCCGGGCGGTGTGGTGCTCGCCGTCGGACACGCTGCTGCTCGCCCTCAAGTAGCAGGCCGGACGGCCGAAGGGGCGGTACGAGGATGCTCGTACCGCCCCTTTTCACGCCGTGACGCTCCCCGGGTCTACAGGACCTTGGAGAGGAACGACTTCGTCCGGTCGTGCTGGGGGTTGGTCAGGACGTCGCGCGGGTGGCCGGACTCGACCACCACGCCGTCGTCCATGAAGACCAGGCTGTCGCCGACCTCGCGGGCGAAGCCCATCTCGTGCGTGACGACGATCATCGTCATGCCGTCCTCGGCCAGGTCCCGCATCACGTCCAGGACCTCGCCGACCAGTTCCGGGTCGAGCGCGGAGGTCGGCTCGTCGAAGAGCATCAGCTTCGGCTGCATGGCGAGCGCGCGGGCGATCGCGACGCGCTGCTGCTGGCCGCCGGAGAGCTGCGCCGGGTAGTGGCCGGTGCGGTCGCCGAGGCCGACCCGGTCCAGCAGACGCTGCGCCCGCTCACGGGCCGACGCCTTCGACTCGCGCTTGACCTGGACCGGCGCCTCCATGACGTTCTCCAGGGCCGTCATGTGCGGGAAGAGGTTGAAGCGCTGGAACACCATGCCGATGTCCCGCCGCTGCGCCGCGACCTCCTTCTCCTTCAGCTCGTAGAGCTTGTCGCCGTGCTGGCGGTAGCCCACCAGGCGGCCGTCGACGTACAGGCGGCCGGCGCTGATCTTCTCCAGATGGTTGATGCACCGCAGGAACGTGCTCTTGCCGGAACCGGACGGGCCGATCAGGCAGAACACCTCGCGCGGCAGCACCTCCAGGTCGATGCCCTTGAGGATGTGCGACAGGCCGAACGACTTGTGCACGCCCTCGGCCTTGACCATCGGGGCGCCGCTGCTCGGCGGGGTGATGTCCTTCGCGAGAGAGCTCATCGGGCCACCTCCGGGCGACGGAACGAACCCCACCGGGCCAGATTCTTCCGCAGCCGCTGCAGCGGGGTGGGCGGGAGGTTGCGCGAGGAGCCGCGGGCGTAACGGCGTTCGATGTAGTACTGGACGATGCTGAAGATCGTGGTCAGGAACAGGTACCAGATGCAGGCGACGAAGTACATCTCGACGACCGCCAGCGAGGTGCTGGAGATGTCCGTGGCCTTCTTGATCAGCTCGGGCAGCTGGACCGCGTAGGCCAGCGACGAGGTCTTCAGCATGTTGATGAACTCGTTGCCGGTCGGCGGGATGATGACCCGCATCGCCTGCGGCAGGATCACCCGGCGCAGCGTCTGGCCCTGGGTCATGCCGAGCGCGTGCGACGCCTCGGTCTGCCCCTCGTCGACCGACTGGATGCCGGCGCGGACGATCTCCGACATGTACGCGGCCTCGTTCAGGCCGAGCCCCAGCAGGGCGGTGAGGACCGGGGTCATCACCTGGTTCATCTCGTCCTTGTAGAACCCCAGGTTCAGGATGGGGAAGACGAGCGCGATGTTGTACCAGAGCAGCAGCTGGACCAGGACCGGGGTGCCGCGGAAGAACCAGATGTAGAACCAGGACACCGTGCTGGTGACCGGGTTCGACGACAGCCGCATCACGGCGAGGATCACGCCGAGCGCGACGCCGAGCACCATGGCCAGCACCGAGATGTAGAGCGTGGTCCAGGCGCCGGAGACGATGCCCTGGTCGAAGAGGTAGTCGGGGATGACGCTGTAGTTGATCTTCGCGTTGGAGAAGGCGATCCCGATCAGCACCACGAGGGCGACGACCACGACGCCGGACACCCAGCGCCCGTAGTGGCGCACCGGGATGGCCTTGATCTGCTCCGGCGGCACGGACGGCGCCGGAGTCTTGTCGACCGTGTCAGTCACAGTGACGGCCCTTCAGTCGTGCCCGGGCTTTCAGGAGCCGCCGTTGATCTTCGACTCGGTCACCGCGCCCTGCGTGACGTTCCACTTCTCTAGGATCTTCTGGTAGTCGCCGCTCTTGATGATGGCGGCCATGGCGGCCTGGATCGCGTCGCGCAGCTGGGTGTTCGTCTTGCTGACCGCGATGCCGTACGGGCCGGCCTCGATCTGCTCGCCGACGACCTCGAAGTCCTTGCCGCTGCCGGACGTCTTGGCGTTGTAGGCGGCCACCGGGAAGTCGTTCAGGTCGGCGACGGAGGCGCCCTGCTTCAGGCGGAGCAGCGCCTCCGGGTCGGTGTCGAAGGTCTGCAGGTCGATGGCCTTCTTGCCGTCCTTCGTACACTTCTCGCTCTGCGCCTTGGCGATGCCCTCGGACGTGGTGCCCTTCTGCAGGGCCACGACCTTGCCGCACAGGTCGTCCAGGGACTGGATGCCCTTCGGGTTGCCCTTCTGGACCAGGATCGAGGTGCCGGCGGTGAAGTAGTCGACGAAGTCGACGCCGCTGCCGACCTTCTTGCCAGTGTCGGAGTCGATGCCGTCCTGGCGGGCCTTGGTGTCGTTCATCGCCGACATGATCACGTTGAAGCGGTTGGCCTGCAGGCCCACGATCAGGTTGTCGAACTTGCCGTTCTGGAACTCGAACTTCACGCCCAGCTGCTTGCCCAGCGCGTCCGCGATGTCCGGGTCGACACCGACGGCCTTGCCGTTCTCCATGTACTCGACCGGCGGGTAGGCGATGTCCGAGCCCACCTTGATCACGCCGGCCTTGCGGACGTCGTCCGGGAGCTTGCTCGCCAGCGGGGCAGAGGACGTCGAGGAGGAGCCGCTGTCGCCGCCCTTGTCCGTCTGGTCACCGCAACCGGTGAGAATCAGGGTGCCTGCGACCGCGATCGCACCGAACGCGGCAATCCGGGAGCGCGAGGCGGTGGTACGACGGGTGGAGCCTGCGGTCATGGTGGGTTCCTCCGGCAGTGGGTAGGACAAGCCGATATACCGATTTGTCTGATATGTCGATATGCCGATGGGTCGACGGAAACACACACCTTCGGGTGTCGCGACCTCGTGGGTTTACGGCATCCTGCCATTGGGATTGCTCCAAGCAGACGTGTCACCATGTCAAAATCGGATAACGGGTGACCCCCGTGACGCGTCAGGCCGGTCCCTCCTCGACCCGCCGCCCCGCACATCTGCGGGAATCCGACCTTCTGGCCGGAAGATCTACGGTTCACCGCCGGTTCACCTCGGGCTGTGCCCCGCGATCTTCTGCTGGTCACTCGGCCGCTCATCTGTCGGCTCTCCACGACATCCGTGATGTGACCTTGCGCCTATTCGACTCGTCGTGAGCGCTGTCCGTCCGGTAAGAAGGTTCTTTACACCCCTCATCCGGGGCTCAGGGCGCGTGTGCGGCGCGCCCGTCGCGCAGGTGCCCGTACGTGCCACTCGTACGTATCAGTGATCGGGCCCTGCGCGGTGCCCGCCCACTCCCTCACCGGGAGTGGCCGACCCTCAAACCATGCATACCTAAGGGGTAAGACAAGTGGCAGCGGAGATCGTCAATCCTCGCAGCGACAGCGCGTCGGGCAATGCGGACCAGGACGGCGGGGCGGAGCCCCTCGATTCCTTCGATCCGGCGTTCGCGCTGCACCGCGGCGGCAAGATGGCCGTGCAGGCCACCGTGCCGCTCCGTGACAAGGACGACCTTTCCCTCGCGTACACGCCCGGAGTCGCGCGCGTGTGCACCGCGATCGCGGAACAGCCCGAGCTGGTGAACGACTACACATGGAAGTCGTCCGTCGTCGCCGTCGTCACCGACGGCACGGCCGTGCTCGGCCTCGGGGACATCGGCCCCGAGGCCTCCCTCCCGGTGATGGAGGGCAAGGCGATCCTCTTCAAGCAGTTCGGCGGTGTGGACGCGGTCCCCATCGCCCTCGCCTGCACCGACGTCGACGAGATCGTGGAGACCGTCGTCCGGCTCGCGCCGTCCTTCGGCGGGATCAACCTGGAGGACATCTCGGCGCCGCGGTGCTTCGAGATCGAGCGCAAGCTCCAGGAGCGGGTCGACATCCCGGTCTTCCACGACGACCAGCACGGTACGGCCGTCGTCACGCTGGCGGCGCTCAGGAACGCGGCGCGGCTCAGCCGACGGGAGATCGGGCAGCTCCGGGCGGTCATCTCGGGCGCCGGCGCGGCCGGGGTCGCCATCGCGAAGATGCTGGTCGAGGCCGGCATCGGAGACGTCGCCCTCGCCGACCGCAAGGGCATCATCTCGGCCGACCGCGACGACCTCACGGACGTCAAGCGCCAGGTCGCCGGGTTCACCAACAAGGCCGGGCTCAAGGGCACCCTGGAGGACGCGCTGGCCGGCGCCGACGTCTTCATCGGCGTCTCCGGCGGTACGGTCCCGGAGGAGGCCGTCGCCTCGATGGCCGAGGGTGCGTTCGTGTTCGCCATGGCCAACCCGAACCCCGAGGTGCACCCCGACGTCGCCCACAAGTACGCGGCGGTCGTGGCGACCGGACGGTCGGACTTCCCGAACCAGATCAACAACGTGCTGGCGTTCCCCGGCATCTTCGCGGGTGCGCTGCAGGTGCGGGCCTCGCGGATCACGGAGGGGATGAAGATCGCGGCGGCGGAGGCGCTGGCGGCGGTCGTCGGTGACGATCTCGCCGCCGACTACGTCATTCCGTCTCCCTTCGACGAGCGGGTTGCTCCTGCGGTGACCGCGGCGGTGGCGGCGGCGGCGCGGGCCGAGGGGGTTGCCCGGCGCTGACGTTGCGCTGAATGGCCTCGCTCGCTTCGGGCGGGGCCATTTTTGCCCACCGGCCCATCCGTTCGGGTGCCTACCAGGTGACCGTTGTGCTGGGGGCTGCCGCCCCCAGGCCCCCGCATGGGGGTGGGTACGGCCGTCGGTGGGTGCCGGCGGGTGGGGGCTGGGCGCGCAGTTCCCCGCGCCCCTGACGGGGCGCTGTGCGTGCCCCCTTGCGGGGCGCTGTGCGCAAGAGGGTATGTGTCACAGCGGTCCCCGGTTTCGTCCGCGGCTCCGGGAACCTATCGTCGGCCCTATGTTCGCCGTCTACGCCGCCCGAATCGACCGCGACCAGCCGCTCTCCGGCCTTGAGTTGGGGGAGCGCCCCGCCCCTGTGGCCCGGCCCGGCTGGAGTACCGTCGATGTGCGGGCCGCCTCCCTCAACCATCACGACCTCTGGTCCCTGCGCGGCGTCGGTCTCCCCGAGGGCCGGCTGCCGATGATCCTCGGGTGTGACGCCGCCGGCGTCGACGAGGACGGCAACGAGGTCGTCCTGCACTCCGTGATCGGGCAGAGCGGGCACGGGGTCGGACCGGACGAGCCCCGGTCCATCCTCACCGAGCGCTACCAGGGCACCTTCGCCGAGCAGGTCGCCGTGCCCACCTGGAACATCCTGCCCAAGCCCAAGGAGCTGTCGTTCGCCGAGGCCGCGTGCCTGCCGACCGCCTGGCTGACGGCCTACCGGATGCTCTTCACCAACGCGGGCGTGCGCCCCGGCGACTCGGTTCTCGTACAGGGTGCGGGCGGCGGGGTCGCCACGGCCGCGATCGTGCTCGGCAGGGCCGCGGGGCTGCGGGTCTTCGCCACCAGCCGCGACGAGGCCAAGCGGAAGCGGGCCCTGGAACTCGGCGCCGTCGAGGCGGTGGAGCCGGGGGCCCGGCTGCCGCAGCGCGTGGACGCCGTCATCGAGACCGTCGGCGCCGCCACCTGGTCCCACTCGGTGAAGTCGCTGCGGCCCGGCGGCACCATCGTCATCTCCGGCGCCACCAGCGGCGACCGCCCCTCGCACGCCGAGCTGACCCGGATCTTCTTCCTGGAGCTGAAGGTCGTGGGCTCGACCATGGGCACCAAGGACGAACTGGAGGACCTGCTCGCCTTCTGCGCCGCCACCGGAGTGCGTCCCGTCATCGACGAGCTGCTCCCGCTCGACCGCGCCCGCGAGGGCTTCGAACGGCTGGAGTCCGGCGACCAGTTCGGGAAGATCGTGCTGACCAATTCCTGAGGGCGGGGCCCGGGTCCGTGGGGCCGGGTCTCAGGGCTTCGGGGTGCGCAGCAGCGCTCCTATGCGGGCCGCCGCCGTCGAGAGGTGGCGGCGGGCCTCGCTGAGCTGGTCCGCGGTGACTCCGTGGTCGCGGGCCGCGTCACGGATGTCGTCGCGGAAGCGGTCCAGGAGCCGGTCGAGGTCGCGGGCCGCGTCGCCGGTGTCGGACTCGTCGCCGTGCGCCCACGCCGGGACGTACTGCGCCGGGAAGTCCTCCGGGGTCTGTGTGTACTCCGGGGCCTGCGGCGGCTTCCGCAGGTTCGGGCCGGTGCCGGTGCCGGTGCCGGTGCCGGGGTCCGGCTCGGTGCGGACGCCGAAGTTCTTGCCGAACTCCTTCCCGAACTCCTTGCCGTAGTCCTTTCCGAAGTCGCCGAACTCCTTGGCGAGTTCGGTGAGGCCCTCGCGGACTCCCGTCGGCCAGTCGCCGCGCGCGAAGTGGTCCTGGACGTGGTCCTGCACCCGGCGGGCGATGCGCTGCACCTCCTCCTGTGCCTGGGCCCGCGCCCGGGCCTGGGCCTCCTGGGCCTGCCGGCGGGCCCGCTGCGCCTCGTCACGGGCCCGGCGGCTCTCGTCCTTGGCGCGGCGGGCCTGCTCCTTCCACTCCTGCTTGACCCGGCGCATCTCCTCCTTGGCGGCCCGCCACGACTCCTTGTCGCCGAGGTCGCCGTACTCACCGGTCCCGGTGCCCGCGCCGTGCCGGGCCTCGGAGGCGGCCTCGCGCACCTCGCGGCGCAGGTCACCGGCCGCACCGCGCACGTCGGCCCTTATCTCGGCGGCCAGTTCCGCCACCGACTCCCGGATCTCCAGCTCCAGGTCGGCCAGCTCGCCGCTGCGGTCGGCGAGTTCGGCGCGGCCGGCGTCCGTGATGGCGTAGACCTTGCGGCCGCCCTCGGTGGTGTGCGTGACCAGTCCCTCGGCCTCCAGCTTGGCGAGGCGGGGGTAGACGGTGCCCGCCGACGGGGCGTAGAGGCCCTGGAAGCGCTCCTCCAGCAGCCTGATCACCTCGTAGCCGTGGCGCGGGGCCTCGTCCAGCAGCTTGAGGAGGTAGAGGCGGAGACGGCCGTGGGCGAAGACGGGAGGCATGTCAGAGCACCTTCTTGTCGGTCGTGCCGCCGGTTGTGGCGTCGGTGGTGCCGTCGGCCGGTGTCTCGGGCGGCTCGGCCGCCCAGGCCGCCCGCTCGTCGTCGTCCTCCTTGGGCGGGCGGCGCAGCAGGGCGATGGAGCCGGAGACCGTGGTGGCGCGGAGCTTGCCGGTGCCCGCGCCGAGGCGGCCGGTGATCTTGTGGGCGCCCCACTGGCCGTGCACCCGCAGTCCGTCGAAGGCGTTGGAGATCGTGCCGCTCGCGGTGTTGGCCTCGACCTCGGCGTCGGCCGGGTGCGGCAGCCGGATGGCGATCTCGCCGGAGACACTGGTCAGCCGGACGTCGGTCGGGCCGTCCGGGTCCAGGTCGATGATCATGGAGCCGCTGACCGAGTCCGCGCGCACGGCGGAGCCCGAGCCCTCGACGACGGTCAGGTCGCCGGAGACGGAGTTGAACCGCAGGTTGCCGGTGACCGCCTGGGCCTCCAGGTTCCCGGACACCGTGTCCGCGCGGACCTCGCCGGAGAGGCCGACCAGGGTGGTGTCGCCGGTGACGCCCTTGACCACCGAGGTGCCGGTGATCCCGGAGACGACGGCCGCCGCGCCCACCACGCCGACCTCGACGCGGGTGTCCGCCGGGACGGCCAGGGAGACCACCGCGCTGCGCCGCCAGCCCTTGCGGTCGAGCCACTTGAGGAAGCCCTTCCAGGGCAGGTCCTCGTAGGCCACCGTGAGGGTGCCGTCCTCGTGCGTGACGATCAGGGGCGGGCCCTCGATCCGGGAGACCTCCAGGCGGGTGGAACCCTCGTCGGTGCCCACGACGTTGACTGTTCCGTTGACGATGCGGACGTGCAGGTCGCTGACGGGGGTGTCGAAGTCGAGCTTCTCGGGCTCGGCGACGGACCACTCGGACTTGGACATGGTGCGGACCTCCTCGGGCCGGACGCGAACGCGATCGCACGGCTCGCGCCATATCGCGTCTTCCATGAAACACGATATATCGCGGGCTCGGGAAGTCAAGACACCCGTGGGGGTGGCCGGTTGGGTGCGATGTTGACGTCGACGGGGTCCGAGTGGGTCGCATATCGGGCGGTAGGCGGATGAATTGCTTACCGTGTGGGCATGTCGACGGATGAATCCAGGGCTGTCTCCCGGCCGCCGGAAGCCGAGAGCGCGGAATGCGTGCCGAGGGCCCACCGGCTGGCCCTGGCCGAGGTGGCGGTGGGGCTGCCGGCCGCCGCGTGGGGGATGCGGCGGCACAGCGTGGGGTGGGCGGCCGTGGGGGTGGTGCTGATGGTGCACGGGGTGCTGGAACTGTCGTACGAGACGGTGTTTCCGCGGGACTGAGTGGTGGTTCCCAGGGGCCTCGGCCTCGGGACCGTACTTCGGCTGCGGGCCGGTGGGGGCTGGTCGCGCAGTTCCCCGCGCCCCTGACGGGGCGCCTCCCCCGGGGCCGCCTACTCCTCGTCCTCGTCGTCCAGCCGGGCCAGCCACGTCGCCAGGCGCTCCACCGGGACCTCGAAGTCGGGGTTCAGGTCGACGAAGGTGCGGAGCTGTTCCGCGAGCCACTCGAAGGTGACCTCCTCCTCGCCGCGCCGCTTCTCCAGTTCCTCGATGCCCCGGTCGGTGAAGTACATGGGTCGCTCTCCTGCTGCCTGCCTGTGTGGGTGCCCGGTGGTGGGCGTCTACCAGCCTAGGCGGACGGCAGCGGCGGCCGGGGCCGTGGGGACCGTACGCCGAAGGGCCCGGCCCCCGCACACGGGAACCGGACCCTTCTTCGCGATGCTCCGGAGGGCTACGCCTCGAAGACCTCACGCACCAGCTGCTCCTGCTCGGCCTGGTGACGCTTGGCCGAACCCACCGCCGGGGACGAGGAGTGCGGACGCGAGATGCGGCGCAGGCGCTCGCCGGCCGGGACGTCGGCGCCGACCGCCAGGTCCAGGTGGTCGATCAGGTTGAGCGCGATGAACGGCCAGGCACCCTGGTTCGCCGGCTCCTCCTGGGTCCACAGGTACTTCGCGGCGTTCGGGTACTTGTTGACCTCGGCCTGGAGCTCCGCACCCGGCAGCGGGTACAGGCGCTCAAGGCGGATGATCGCGGTGTCCGTGACGCCGCGCTTCTGCCGCTCGGCCTCCAGGTCGTAGTAGACCTTGCCGGTGCAGAAGACGACCTTGCGGACCGCGTTCGGGTCCACCGAGTCGTCGCCGATGACCGGGCGGAACTGCCCGCTCGTGAACTCCTCCGCCTTCGAGGCCGCCGCCTTGAGGCGCAGCATCGACTTCGGGGTGAAGACGACCAGCGGCTTGTGGTGCGGGTTGTGCACCTGCCACCGCAGGAGGTGGAAGTAGTTCGACGGGAGGGTGGGCATGGCCACCGTCATGTTGTTCTGCGCGCACAGCTGCAGGAAGCGCTCGATGCGGGCCGAGGAGTGGTCCGGGCCCTGGCCCTCGTAGCCGTGCGGGAGCAGCAGCGTGACGCCGGAGGTCTGGCCCCACTTCTGCTCGGCCGCCGAGATGTACTCGTCGATGACCGACTGGGCGCCGTTGGTGAAGTCGCCGAACTGCGCCTCCCACATCACCAGCGCGTCCGGACGGGCCAGCGAGTAGCCGTACTCGAAGCCCATCACCGCGTATTCGGAGAGCAGCGAGTTGTAGACGTTGTAGCGGGCCTGGTCCTCCGACAGGTAGAGGAGCGGGGTGTAGTCCGCGCCCGTCTCCCGGTCGATGAGGACCGCGTGCCGCTGGCCGAAGGTGCCGCGCTGCGAGTCCTGGCCGGACAGGCGCACCGGGGTGCCCTCCATCAGCAGCGAGCCGATGGCGAGGGTCTCGCCCATGCCCCAGTCGATCGTGCCGTCCTCGATCATCGCCGCCCGGCGCTGCAGCTGCGGGAGCAGCCGCGGGTGGACGGTGAAGTAGTCCGGGATGTTGACCTGGGACTCGGCGATGCGCTTGACGGCCTCCGTGGAGATCGCGGTCGGCACGGCGACCGGGAAGCCGTCCTGCGGCTCCTGGGCGGGCGCGGCGGCCGGCTGCGCGGTGGCCTCGCGGACCTCCGTGAAGACCTTCTCCAGCTGGCCCTGGTAGTCCTGCAGGGCCTGCTCGGCCTCTTCCAGGGTGATGTCGCCGCGACCGATCAGGGACTCGGTGTAGAGCTTGCGCACCGAGCGCTTCTTGTCGATCAGGTCGTACATCAGCGGCTGGGTGAAGGCCGGGTTGTCCGACTCGTTGTGACCGCGGCGGCGGTAGCAGATGAGGTCGATCACCACGTCCTTGTTGAACGCCTGGCGGAACTCGAAGGCCAGGCGTGCGACGCGCACGACCGCCTCCGGGTCGTCGCCGTTCACGTGGAAGATCGGGGCCTCGATCATGCGGGCCACGTCGGTGGCGTACATGGAGGAGCGCGAGGACTCGGGCGCCGCCGTGAAGCCGACCTGGTTGTTGATGACGATGTGGACCGTGCCGCCGGTGCGGTAGCCGCGCAGCTGCGACATGTTCAGGGTCTCGGCCACCACGCCCTGGCCCGCGAAGGCCGCGTCGCCGTGCAGCGCGACCGGCAGGACCGTGAAGTCCGTGCCGCCCTTGTTGATGATGTCCTGCTTGGCGCGGCTGATGCCCTCGATGATCGGGTCGACCGTCTCCAGGTGGGACGGGTTGGCGGCCAGCGAGACCTTGATCTGCTCGCCGTCCAGGCCGGTGAAGGTGCCCTCGGCGCCCAGGTGGTACTTCACGTCGCCGGAGCCGTGCATCGACTTCGGGTCGAGGTTGCCCTCGAACTCGCGGAAGATCTGCGCGTACGACTTGCCGACGATGTTGGCGAGGACGTTCAGCCGGCCGCGGTGGGCCATGCCGATGACGACCTCGTCCAGGCGGGACTCGGCGGCCGAGTCCAGGACCGCGTCGAGCAGCGGGATGACGGACTCGCCGCCCTCCAGGGAGAAGCGCTTCTGGCCGACGTACTTCGTCTGCAGGAAGGTCTCGAAGGCCTCCGCCGCGTTCAGCCGGCGCAGGATCCGCAGCTGCTCCTCGCGCTCCATCTTGGAGTGCGGGCGCTCCACGCGGTCCTGGATCCACTTGCGCTGCTTGGGGTCCTGGATGTGCATGAACTCGATGCCGGTGGTGCGGCAGTACGAGTCGCGCAGCACGCCGAGGATGTCGCGCAGCTTCATCATCGCCTTGCCGGCGAAGCCGCCGACCGCGAAGTCGCGCTCCAGGTCCCACAGGGTGAGGCCGTGCTCGGTGATGTCCAGGTCGGGGTGCTTGCGCTGCTTGTACTCCAGCGGGTCGGTGTCGGCCATGACGTGGCCGCGGACCCGGTAGGAGTGGATCAGCTCGAAGACCCGGGCGGCCTTGGTGACGTCGTCGTCGTGCGAGGCGTCGATGTCCCGGAGCCAGCGGACCGGCTCGTACGGGATGCGCAGGGCCTCGAAGATGTCGTCGTAGAAGCCGCTCTCGCCGAGCAGGAGGTTCGCGACCTGGCGGAGGAACTCGCCGGAGGCGGCGCCCTGGATGACCCGGTGGTCGTAGGTCGACGTGAGCGTCATGACCTTCGAGATGCCGAGCTTGTTCAGGGTGTCCTGGCTGGTGCCCTGGAACTCCGCCGGGTAGTCCATGGAGCCGACGCCCATGATGACCGACTGGCCGGGCATCAGGCGCGGGACCGAGTGGACGGTGCCGAGGCCGCCGGGGTTGGTCAGGGAGACCGTGACGCCGGTGAAGTCGTCCATCGTCAGCTTGTTGTCGCGGGCGCGACGGACGATGTCCTCGTAGGCCTGCCAGAACTCGAAGAAGTTCAGCGTCTCGGCCTTCTTGATGCCGGCCACGACGAGCTGGCGGTCGCCGTTGGGCTTCACCAGGTCGATGGCCAGGCCGAAGTTCACGTGCGGCGGCTTGACCAGGGTCGGCTTGCCGTCCTTCTCCGCGAACGAGTAGTTCATCGACGGCATGGCCTTGAGGGCCTGCACCATCGCGAAGCCGATCAGGTGCGTGAAGGAGATCTTCCCGCCCCGGGCGCGCTTGAGGTGGTTGTTGATGACGATGCGGTTGTCGAACAGCAGCTTCACCGGGACCGCGCGGACCGAGGTGGCGGTCGGCACCTCCAGCGAGGCGCTCATGTTCTTCGCGACGGCGGCGGCCGGACCACGCAGGGTGACCAGATCGGGACCCTCGGGCGCGGCGGCGGCGGGCGCGGCCTTCGCGGCGGCGGCCGGTGCCGGCTTCGCGGCGGCCGGAGCCGGGGCGGCGGCGGGCTTCGCGGGCGCCGGGGCGGGCGCTGCGGCCCTGGGGGCGGCAGGCGCGGCCGGAGCGGGCGCGGCAGGCGCCTGGGCGGCGGGAGCGGCCGCGACGGGCGCCGGAGCCGCCGGCTGGACCGGCGCGGGTGTCGTGGAGGTGGTGCCCGCGGCCCCCGCGGCCGCGGTACCCGCCGGAGCCGAGGCGGCAGGCGCGCCCGGCTTGTAGTCGGCGAAGAAGTCCCACCAGGCTCGGTCTACCGAATTCGGGTCCTGGAGGTACTGCTGATAGATCTCGTCGACGAGCCACTCGTTCGGTCCGAACGCGGCTGCGGGGTTCTTGCCCGCTTGGTCTGCGTCGGTGGAGATGCTCGAGTTACTGGGGGACTGTGGCGACACGGCGGCAACCGCCCTCTTCCGCTTCACAAGGTTATGGACAGCGGGAATAAAGGCTACGCCTCCAAGACCGCGAAGGTCAGGTCGGGCCGGTTCATCGTCGCGTAAGTCACATCGAAAACTGTGTTTCGGGGCTTGATATGGCGGGAAACAAACGCGGTTGCGCTCTGGGAGGACGGAACCGGACATGACTCGGCAGCGCCGGTGATCACCTCGCTCCGGCACCCGGCCCGACATGCGCGGGTGCCGCACCTGATCACACGTGTCCGGCGGCGCGGACGACCGTGCCGACCACAGGTGGATCTTGAGGCTCCGGATCGAACTTTACGTCAACTTGGCACGGATGAAAGCCCTGGGAGAGTGACGATGATCCTGCAGCCCCGGTCGGATTCGGCCACGCCGATCCGGCCGCCGTGCAGATCCACCGCCCACCGGGCGATCGCCAGGCCCAGCCCGGTGCCGCCGTCGCTGCCCGGACCGTGCGGCCGCCGTACGGAGCCGCGGTTGAAGCGTTCGAAGACGCGGTGCCACTCCGAGCGCGGAATGCCGGGACCCTCGTCCAGGACCTCCAGCTCCAGCGACTCCGGCTGCGGCCCGCGCCGCGCCTTCACGGTCACCCGGCCGTGCGCCGGGCTGTGCTTGACCGCGTTGTCGATGAGGTTCGCCACGACCTGGTGGATGCGCTCCGGGTCGGCGTGCGCGGTCAGCTCGGGCGGCGACACGTCGAGGTGCAGATGGACGTCCGTACGCGTGTGGTTCCCGGAGCCCGAGGCCAGGCTCGCGCGGGCCCCGGTGACCATGTTGGCCTCCTTGAGCACGCCCGAGAGGTACGGCCACACCTCGAACCGGCGCTGGCGCAGCGGTACGACGCCGTTGTCGAGCCGGGACAGGTCGAGGAGGGTCTCCACGAGCCGTCCGAGGCGCTCGGTCTGCTTCAGGGCCGTGCGCATCGTCTCGGTGTCCGGCTCGGCGATCCCGTCCACGACGTTCTCCAGGACGGCCCGCAGCCCGGCGATCGGCGTGCGCAGCTCGTGCGAGACGTTCGCGACCAGCTCCTTGCGCTGCCGGTCCTGGGCCTCCAGCTCGTCGGCCATGACGTTGATCGTCTCGGCCAGGTCGCCCAGTTCGTCCCGGCGGTTCTCGCGCACCCGGCGCGTGTAGTCGCCCTGCGATATCGACCGGGCCACCGCGTTCATGTCGTCCAGCGGCGCGGTGAGCGAATGGGCCACGAACTGCGTTATCAGCAGTGTGGCGATCATCGAGAAGACCGTGATGAAGCGGAGCTCCGTCTTGGTGTGCACCGCGACGATCGACAGCCCGGTGGTGATCAGCACCGAGACGACGACCAGCGCACCCAACTTGGTCTTGATCGAGAACGGGCGTACCCCGCCCCAGGGCTCCTCCCCGGAGCCCCCCGGGCCCCCGGGACCCCCGGGACCTCTTGGTCCGGCCGGCCCGGCGCTCATGGCGTCGGTGTCTCCAGCGCGTAGCCGACACCGTGCACGGTGCGGATCCGCTCGGCGCCGATCTTCCGGCGCAGCGCCTTGATGTGGCTGTCGACCGTGCGGGTGCCGGAGGCGTCCGCCCAGTCCCACACCTCGGCGAGCAGCTGCTCACGGGAGAGCACCGCGCGCGGGGTGTTCGCCAGGCACACCAGGAGGTCGAACTCGGTGGGGGTCAGGTGCACGTCCTCGCTGCGCACCCGGACCCGGCGCTGTGCGTGGTCGATCTCCAGCTCGCCGAGGCGCAGGATGCCGGAGCGGGGCGTGGAGGCCGCGATGGCCGCCCGCTCCACCCGCCGCAGCAGCACGTGCACGCGTGCCGCCAGTTCCCGCATGGAGAACGGCTTGGTCATGTAGTCGTCGGCGCCGACCCCGAGGCCGACCAGCATGTCGGTCTCGTCGTCCCGCGCGGTGAGCATCAGCACCGGCACCGGCCGGGCCGCCTGCACGCGCCGGCAGACCTCCAGACCGTCGAAGCCGGGCAGCATGATGTCGAGGATCAGCAGGTCGGGCTGCCAGGCCTCGGCGGTGTCGACGGCCGCCGGACCGTCGCCCGCCGTTTGCACGAGGAACCCCTCGGCGCGCAGGCGGACCGCGATGGCGTCGACGATCGTGGGGTCGTCCTCGACGACCAGAACCCGGCGCTGGGCGCCCTGGGTGGCCGTCGCCGTGCCGTTGTGGGAGGTGTGTGTCTGCTCCATCGCCCGCCCCTGTGTGCTTTCCGGAACCAGTGGGGTGATCCCATGACTGCGATTGACGCTTGAATGATCCGCGTCAGGGGTGCACATTACGGGGACAGGAGGCGCACCCGCTATCCAGGGCGGACGGCAAGGTGGACGACGTCGGGAACGCCCCGGGCAACCGGCATCTCTTCGGTACGCACCCGTT
Organism: Streptomyces sp. NPDC008092; assembly: GCF_042957285.1. NCBI lineage: Bacteria > Bacillati > Actinomycetota > Actinomycetes > Kitasatosporales > Streptomycetaceae > Streptomyces > Streptomyces sp. NPDC008092. The sequence continues at coordinate 146,318 of NZ_JBIBHY010000011.1, read as the reverse complement.
GGAAACCGGCATTCCACAAGGTTCCCTCGAATTCCGCAGAGGGCTGCGCCGACCATACGGCGAGTACCCCGCCGGGCCTCAACACCCTTGCGCAGCTTGCGAGTCCGGCCGGTGAGTAGAGCCCCTCGTTGCCCTCGTCGACGGTCCAGCCGGGGCCGTTGTCGATGTCCAGGCACAGCGCGTCGAACGTGTCCGATGTCTCATTGACGTAAGTAACGAGATCGCTCTCGACGACCACCGTGCGCGGATCGGCGAACGCGCGGGCGGAGAGCGCGCCGAGCGGGCCGTCCCGGTGCCAGTCGACGACCGCCGGCTCCCGCTCCACGACCGTGATCCGCCCCCAGCGGGGGTCCTGCGCGGCACGGGCCAGCGAGAACCCGACGCCCAGCCCGCCGATCAGCACCGCGGGCTCGCTCCGTCCGTCCAGCGCCCGGTACGCGGCGTCCACCAGCAAACGTTCCGAGCGGCCGTCCGAGGTGTCCATCAGGAAGCAGCCGTTGGCGATGATCTGCAGGAGTTCGCCGTGTCTGCGCAGCACCACCTCGCCGTACGGCCCGTCCCGCCGGTCCAGGACCACGGGGAGGCTGTCGGGCGTGGAGGCCGAGGTCGTCATAGCGGCCATCCTGCCCCAACAGGGCTTTGCGGCCACCCGAATTACGGGTGTCGGGCAGCCGCACGGGTGTCACCCGTTCGAGGGGCCGCCCGGCGCTTCGCGCCCGCGGGTGACGGGAAGCGGCTCGTATGGTTCCTCCTGACCCCTCTTGGTTCTTCAGAAAATCCTTTGAATCGTCCCCCGGGTGGCCTCGGTCATAGACAGCGGCTCCCGGGACGGCGAAGGGTGGGGTGAAACGGAAGGAGCGCCTCACCGTGGAACGGACCGCGAGGGCCGCATCGACGCCCACGCCCGAGCCCCTTCCCGCCGGGGACGTCGCGGCCCTTCCGGCCGGGGACGTCGCCGCCCTCCTCGACGGCGTGCCCCGCCAGCGCGGCCCGCTCGCGGCGCCTGTCCCGGGAGTCCTGAGCCCCGCCCGCCACCTGCGCTTCAGGCCTCCGCCCGCCTGGAGTCCGGCGTCCTGGCGCGTGCTGCCCTGGCGGCTCCTCCCCACCCCCACCGGCACCCCGGTCACCTTCGCCTACACGGCGATCCTGGCCCTCACCTCGCTCTTCGCGAGCTGGGCCGGCCCCGGCCTGCGGTACGCGGTCTACCAGGACTCCAGCACCGACGTCGCCCACCTGCTGCGCACCCCGGTCTTCGTGCTGCTGGCCAGCGCGCTGTGGATCGCGGGCGGGCTGCTGTCGCCGTACGCGCTGGCATTCGTGCTCGTCCTGACCGCGCTGGAGCGGCGGATAGGCGGTGCCCGCGCGATCCTCGTCTTCCTGACCGGCCATGTCCTGGCCACCCTCGCGACCGAGGTCCCGGTCGGCATCGCGGTCCTGGTCGGCCACCTTCCCGACACCTCGCTGCACCGCCTCGACTACGGCATCAGCTTCGGCGTGGCCGCCAGCATCGGCGCGCTCTCCGGTCTCCTCGCCCCCTGGCTGCGCTGGTCGCTGCTCGCCCTGGTCGGCTACAGCCTCGTCACCGACCTCGTCGCCTTCCAGGACCCGATGACCAACTGGGGGCACCTGATCTCGCTGGGCATCGGCACCGGGCTCTGGCCGCTGGTGCGGCGCTGGCGGCGGGAGCGGGTCCAGGCCCTCGCCGCCGTCCCTGTCGCTCCCTGAGCGGTCAGGCGCGCCGCGCCGCGGCCAGTCCCCTCGCCAGTTCCGGTACGCCGAGGGCCGCTTCCTGCTCGGCCGTGGCGCCGTGCAGACGGTTGGTGAGCTGGTAGGGGTCGGCGGCCAGGTCGTAGAACTCGCGGAAGAGGACGGCGCCGTCGCCCTGCGTGGGCCGGCCCTGCCGGTCGAGTCGCGTGCGGTAGTACTCGGTGTACTGGGTGGACCTGCCGACGTGGGTGGCCCAGGTGTGGATCGGCTCCTGGTCCTGCCGGTTCCACCACCACTCGGCGAGGAGGCGGTCGCGGTCGTTGCGGGTGTCCAGGAGCGAGTGGCCGTCGTGCGGGGTGTCCGGGGTGATGCCGGCCGCGTCCAGGAGGGTCGGGGCGATGTCGACATGGCCGGTGAGCCGGTCGTCGACGGTGCCCTTGTCCAGCCCCCGCGCCGGCCAGGACAGCCAGAACGGCACCTCCAGGCTGGGCCGGTAGGGCACCGACTTGCGCAGCCAGCCGTGGTCCGCCCAGCACAGCCCGTGGTCGCTGGTGAACAGCACGAGCGTGTTCTCCAGCTGACCCAGTGCGCGCAGCCGGTCCCGGAAGTCGCGCATCGCGTCGTCCACCGACAGCAGGGTGCGCAACTGGCGGCCGCGCAGCGCCTTTCCCTGGTCGTACGTGTGCTTCGCCGTGCGCAGGAACGGCGGCTTGTCGCTCTTGTCGCCCTCGTACACGGAGGGCCGGCCGGGCCACTCCGGCACGCGCGCGTGCGCGTACCTGCGCTCCGGGATGTTGAGTTCGTGCGCGCTGCGGGTGGCGACGTACGCGAACCAGGGCCGGGTGTCGGTCCGGGACCTGTCGATGAAGGCGAGGGCGCGGTCCCTGATGACGTGGGTGTTGTAGCCGGGGATGTTCCGGACCGTGCCGTTGTCGTTGTAGTGGCCGTCGTAGTACGCCACCGGCTCCTGGAGGAGCCACTCGTCGAAGTGTGGCGGGTTGTCGCCGGTGTGCCAGTAGTTGAGGTACTTGCCGAACAGACCGGTGCGGTAGCCGGCCTCGTGCAACTGGCGCTGCATGGTCGTGTGCTGGTCGAGGTGGTAGGGGTGGACGGTGTCCAGGACGCCGTGGTGGTGCGCGTACCGCCCCGACATGATCGAGGCCCGGGAGGGCGCGCAGAGCGGGGTGTTGGCATGCGCCCGGGCGAAGGTCACGCCCTGCCCGCCCAGCCAGTCGGCGGTACGCCGGACCGCCCAGTCCGTCTCCTTGGGCTGGTCGTCGGTGAGGACCAGGAGGATGTTCGGGCGCGGGTCGGTGCGGGGGAGGGGGGAGGCCGACGACGCCGGGCGGCTCGCGACGGGGGCCGCGGGGGCGGTGCGGGCGGGGGCCGGGGCGCCGGCGCCGTCGTCGCCGAGGGCGCGCAGGGCCGGCGGGAGGGCGGCGCCGGCCGCGACGACGGCTGCGCCGGTGAGCACGGTGCGCCGTGCCGGCCGCTTGGGCGTCGGCTGCTTCTCACCCATGTGTCCCTCCCCGGGCCCCGTCGTGTGCCGCCATTTGCTGTGCCTCCGCTGGCAGTTTCGGGGCTTTTCCTGTGGGTTGTGTTGCGGTGGTGTAGCGGCGGCCTTGCGGGGTCGTGGCGGTGAGCACTCTCTTTTCCCGCCGCAACGGTGCTCAGCCCCGACGGTGTTGTCCGGCGGTGCCGGAGCTGCGGGTGCCGCTCGCCGTAAGGGGTGCGGTCGATTGCCGGGTGCGGGCGCGTCGTGGTTGCTCGCGCAGTTCCCCGCGCCCCTTTGGGGGCGCGTTTCAGTGGGCCGGGCTCCAGACGTACGGCGTCGTGGTCGTGATCGCCGTGAAGCCCAGGCGCTTGAGGATCGGGGCGCTGTCGGACGAGGCCTCCACGAGGAGGTGGGGGGCGTTGCGGGCCGCCGCGCGGGTCGCTCGCAGGGCGACCAGGGCGCGGTAGACGCCCTGGCCGCGCCACTCGGCCAGGGTGGAGCCGCCCAGCAGCATGGCGAAGTCCGTGCCCGGCCGGAAGGACACCCAGGCCGCCGAGACGACCTCTCCGGCAGCCTCGGCGACGAAGATCTCGGTGCCGTCCGGGGCCACCGCGAGCAGGCCCCGCAGGTAACCGGCGAGCCACGCCATGTCCACGCCCCACACCGCCGTCTCCAGCGCGGCGATCCGGTCCAGGTCCGCGTCGGCGGTGACCCGGCGCAGTGTCACGGCCGGCGGCAGGGCGGGTGCCGCCACGGCCAGTTCGCCGACCGGGGCGGTCAGGACCGTCTCCGGCGGCTCGGGCACGAAGCCCGCCGCCCGCAGCCGGTCGGGGAGGTCCGCCGGGTCGTCGTGCCCGCGCGTCTTCCACTCCATCGCCTCGCCGCGCGCCGCGAAGTAGTCCCGCTGCCGGGCGATCAGCACGTCCAGCTCGTGGCCGCGCACCCCGCCCCAGTCGCGCGGCCCGGTCACGAAGCCGCGGTGCTGGCCCACCACCCGGAGGACCGGACCGTCGTGCTCGTAGGTGATCCCGGGCGCGGGGACGGGCTGGACGGCGCGCATCTGGGCGTCGTAGGCGGCCAGCAGGGCCGCGGTGCTGTCGGTGTCGGTCACCGGCCGACCGTAGGGGAATGCGCCCGGGGCGATCAGCTGTTTTTCCGGTCGTGCACCGGAAACATGCCAGGTCACCACCCGATCGCCCAGAGCGAACATATGCATGGGAACATTTCTGGACCCCCAAGCATTGAGTCGGCATAACTCAAGTTGACTGCCGAAGGGGAGATCATGGCTTCGACGTCCGCATCACTCACCCTCCCTGTGCTGCCTCTCGACGACGAGGTCGTGCTGCCCGGGATGGTGGTCCCGCTGGACCTGAAGGACCCTGATGTACGCGCCGCCGTCGAGGCCGCGCAGGCTGCCGCCCGTACCGAGCCCGGCAAGCCGAAGGTGCTGCTGGTGCCCCGTGTCGACGGCACCTACCCGGGCACCGGTGTGCTCGGCACCGTGGAACAGGTCGGCCGCCTGGCCGACGGCGACCCGGGCGCGCTGATCCGCGGCCGCTACCGGGTGCGCATCGGCGCCGGTACCACCGGCCCGGGTGCCGCCCTGTGGGTGGAGGGCACCCGCATCGACGAGAACGTCCCGGACCCGGTGCCCGGTCATGTCACCGAACTGGTCAAGGAGTACAAGGCCCTCGCCACCGCCTGGCTGCGCAAGCGCGGCGCCTGGCAGGTCGTGGACCGGGTGCAGGCCATCGACGACGTCTCCCAGCTCGCCGACAACTCCGGTTACTCGCCCTTCCTGACCACCGAGCAGAAGATCGAGCTGCTGGAGACCGTCGACGCGGTCGCCCGCCTCAAGCTGGCCACCCAGCAGCTGCGCGACCACCTCGCCGAGCAGGACGTGGCCGAGACCATCGCCAAGGACGTCCAGGAGGGCGTCGACAAGCAGCAGCGCGAGTTCCTGCTCCGCCGCCAGCTGGAGGCGGTCCGCAAGGAGCTGCGCGAGCTGAACGGCGACGCCGCGAAGGACGGCGAGGAGTCCGACGACTACCGCGCCCGCGTGGAGGCCGCCGACCTGCCGGAGAAGGTCCGCGAGGCCGCCCTCAAGGAGGTCGACAAGCTGGAGCGGTCCAGCGACCAGTCGCCCGAGGGCTCCTGGATCCGCACCTGGCTGGACACCGTCCTCGAACTGCCGTGGAACGAGCGGACCGAGGACCAGTACGACATCCAGGGCGCCAAGGCGGTCCTGGACGCCGAGCACGCCGGCCTGGAGGACGTGAAGGAGCGGATCACCGAGTACCTGGCGGTGCGCAAGCGCCGTAACGACCGGGGCCTCGGCGTCATCGGCGGGCGCCGTGGCGGTGCCGTGCTGGCCCTCGTCGGCCCGCCCGGTGTCGGCAAGACCTCGCTCGGCGAGTCGGTCGCCCACGCGATGGGGCGGAAGTTCGTCCGGGTCGCCCTCGGCGGCGTCCGGGACGAGGCCGAGATCCGCGGCCACCGCCGTACGTACGTCGGCGCGCTGCCCGGCCGGATCGTGCGGGCCATCAAGGAGGCCGGTTCGATGAACCCGGTCGTCCTGCTCGACGAGATCGACAAGGTGGGCTCCGACTTCCGCGGCGACCCGGCCGCGGCCCTGCTCGAAGTCCTGGACCCGGCGCAGAACCACACCTTCCGCGACCACTACCTGGAGGTCGAGCTCGACCTGAGCGACGTGGTGTTCCTCGCCACGGCCAACGTGCTCGAAGCCATCCCGGAGGCCCTGCTCGACCGCATGGAGCTGGTCCGTCTGGACGGCTACACCGAGGACGAGAAGGTCGTCATCGCCCGTGACCACCTGCTCCCGCGCCAGCTGGAGCGGGCCGGCATCGACAAGGACGAGGTCGTCCTCGACGAGAGCGCGCTGCGCAAGCTGGCCGGCGAGTACACGCGTGAGGCGGGCGTCCGCACCCTGGAGCGCTCGATCGCGCGGCTGCTCCGCAAGGTGGCGGCGCAGCACGAACTGGGCGAGCGGGAGCTGCCGTTCACGATCAGGGACGAGGACCTGCGGGCCCTGATCGGCCGGCCGCACCACGTGCCCGAGTCCGCGCAGGACCCGGCCGAGCGCCGCACGGCGGTCCCGGGCGTGGCAACGGGTCTCGCGGTCACCGGCGCCGGCGGCGACGTCCTCTTCGTCGAGGCGTCGCTGGCCGACCCGGAGACGGGCGCGGCCGGCCTGACCCTCACCGGTCAGCTGGGCGACGTGATGAAGGAGAGCGCGCAGATCGCCCTGTCCTTCCTCCGCTCGCACGGCGCCGAACTGGAGCTCCCGGTCGGCGACCTGAAGGACCGGGGCGTGCACATCCACTTCCCGGCGGGCGCGGTCCCGAAGGACGGCCCGAGCGCCGGCGTCACGATGACGACGGCCCTCGCGTCGCTGCTCTCCGGGCGGCTGGTCCGCACGGACGTGGCGATGACCGGCGAGGTCTCGCTGACCGGCCGGGTGCTGCCCATCGGCGGCCTGAAGCAGAAGCTGCTCGCCGCCCAGCGCGCCGGGGTGAAGACCGTCGTCATCCCGAAGCGCAACGAGGCCGACCTGGACGACGTCCCGGCCGAGGTGCTGGACAAGCTCGACGTCCACGCCGTGACCGACGTCCGCCAGGTCCTGGAGCTGGCGCTCGCGCCCGCCACGAACGGCGCGGCGCCGGAGTTTCCGGTAGCGGCGTGACGGACGCTGCCGGATGCAGAAGGCCCGGGTTCCCGCGAGGGGCCCGGGCCTTCGCCCTGTGCGCCGTCATCCGTCCGCGGCGCCGCGGCACCGCCTACCCGTTGGCGAGTGCCACCACCCGGTCCAGGGCCCCGTTGAACTTGTCGTGGTCCCCGACCGTCGGCCCGGTCGACGTGTACTGCCACATCGTGTAGGCCGACCAGCCGGCCGGCAGGGTGCCCACCTCCGAGGCGTACCGGGCGATCCACAGCGGGTTGGCGGAGGCGAAGCCGCTGTGGTTGCCGGTGCAGTCGCTCCACCAGCTGGTCGCCGTGTAGATCACCGCGGCACGGCCGGTGCGGGCCTTGTACCGGTTCAGGAAGTCGGTGATCCAGGTGACCATCCCGCTCTTGGACTTGCCGTAGCACGCTGCGCCGTACGGGTTCCACTCGATGTCGAGGACGCCGGGAAGGGTCCGGCCGTCCTTCGACCAGCCGCCGCCGTGGTCGACGAAGTAGTCGGCCTGGGCGGCGCCGCCGGCGGTGTCCGGGGTCGCGAAGTGGTAGGCGCCGCGGATCATGCCGACGTCGTAGGAGCCGTTGTACTGCTGGGTGAAGGAGGGGTTCGTGTAGTACGTGCCTTCCGTCGCCTTGGTGTACGCCCATCGGACCCCGCTGCCCAGCAGGGTCGACCAGGAGACGTCGCCCTGGTAGCTGGCGACGTCGACACCTTCCGCCTGGGTGGCCAGGCCGGTCTTGGGCGTGCCGCTCTGGCCGTCGTGGGCCAGGACGCCGATGCCCATGTACGCCGAGCCGCGGGCCGGGACGGCCGGGCGGGACGCGTCGGCGTGGGCGGGGACCGGGGCGAGCGCCGCGAGCAGCAGCACCAGCAGGCCGGTCAGGAGTGTGGGGGCGGGTCTGTGCACACGCATGACGTGCCTCCGTGGGGTGAGGTCGAAGTCCCAGATATGCCAGAGGCGGCCGGTTCGCGCGGTGCGACACGACGCAGTGTCACACGGCACGACGCCTCCGAATGGCGCGGGCGGGCCGGCCATGGCCCTGGTCCGGACGCCACGCACGGGCCGGACCCGGGGAAGGGGGTCCGGAGGCTGCCGCTGGTCTACGCCTGCGGAATACTTGGCGAGCTGCGGCGATGACGGGGCTTGACGGAAACTTTCAGGACTGTGAAACCGATCAGGGGTGCTGACGTGCACGAGGACGAGAAGAGCGACGAACGGCGCGCCGCCACCGGGTTGACGCCGAGCGGTGCGGACCAGGAGTTCCTGGCCCTGGAACGCGAGTTGACGGTGCTGCTGCGCCGCGCCCGGGCCAGCCAGGGCGAGATGGCCCGGGAGGTCCACCCCGACCTGGAGTCCGCCGCGTACGGACTGCTCGTACGGCTCGACGAGTGCGGCGGCCAGCGCGCCACCGAGCTGGCCGCCTACATCGGCGTCGGCAAGGCCACCATGTCCCGCCAGCTGCGCGCCCTGGAGGAGCTCGGCCTGATCGCCCGCGAGCCCGACCCGGCCGACGGACGGGCCTGGCTGGTCGCCCTCACCGAGGAGGGCCGGCGCCGGGTCGGCACGGTCCGCGAGGCCCGCCGCGGCCGCTACGTCCGCCAGCTCGCCCACTGGGAGCGTACCGAGGTCGCGGAACTGGCCCGGCTGCTGAACCAGTTGAACGGCGTCATGGAGAAGTAGCCGTCACCTGGCCGGCACCGCCGGCTTCACAGCTCGACGTACACCACCGTCGCGTCGTCGTGCGTCTTGCTCCGCCGCAGGAACACCCGCTCCTCCCGGTCGGCCGCCTCCAGCTCCCGCACCCGGCCGACCAGCGCCCGCGCTCCCTCCTTGCGCACGGTGTCCAGCAGGGCCGTCCAGTCGCCCTCGCGGAACTTCTCCGTCCAGCGGGTCGCCCCGTCCGTGAGGGCGGCCAGCGCGCGCACCTCCGCGCGGGGCACGGACCCGGTGACCGCGCGGGCCGCCACCGAGGGGTCGGCGGCAGCCGTGAAGAAGCCGCCCTCCTTGTTGCGGACCGTGGCGTCGGCGATCGCGTCCGACGCCAGCGAGGCGCGCGGCACCCGGTCGAGCCGGTCGTCGAGGACCGGGGTGACCGTGCCCTCGGCCGACCTCAGGAGCAGCACGGAGTCCGACAGGACCAGGAACTCCACGGTCTCCGCGGACCACCGGCTCAGCACCACCGTCGCCTGCGGGGTGCGCGGGTGAGAAAGGTCACAGGTGTCACCATGTGCCGCGGCTGTGCGAGCGATCGCCTGTTCGAGGATCTCCCGCAGCGTCAGATCTCCTCGCGAAACGGTCAGTTCGGTCAGCGCGCCGCCCAGCCGCGCGGTGAACCAGTGGACGGAATGCAGACAGCCGGTGCCGTCCCGGGGCGGGGTGACCCCGTCCAGGACGATCACGCAACCCCCCTGCCCGGAGGCGGGAAGCCCGACACCGGCGAAGTCCTCGTTGGGACGGTCGGGGGTGCCGGGTTCCGAAACGACCTCAGTACGCATTCGGCCAGTCTGCACGACCCCTTCACGGGCTTCACCAAAGGCTGGCAACAACCCGGGAATTGATACGGTCCCGCAGGTCAGCCGCCTGTTTTGGGGTGGAATGGCGCACTCCGGGAAGGTGCGGTGGCGAATCCTGTCAAAGCCTGCCGTCCGCGTCCAACCGGCCAGCCGGAAAAGGCACCCGCACGGCCCGCCGGAACTTGCCCGCCAACTCCCCTCCGATGTTCACTCCTTCGGGTGGCGGGTCGGGTGATGTGAGCCCACTGCCCACCGGCGCTGGGAGGGTCGGGGACCGTACAAGACGGGTGCACGCACCACTTGGCACCGAAATGCCGGGGATTATGACGGGGTGCCACCCAACCCCTTGGGTACACGAGTTCAGGAATGCGAGCACCGGTGCAGAAGACGCGGCCTCGGCGCACAGGCAAGAAGACGGCCTCCGAAACGGGCGCCGCGGCCCCCGTCGGCACCGGCCGCTCCAAGCACGTCCGCACCCGGCTGATCGTGGCCGTGGCCGTGGTCGCCGCGGCGATCGCGGGCGCCGGAGCACCCGCCCTGCTCACCGCCTCCGGGCAGCTGAGCGACTCCCAGGACCTGGTGACGCTGTCCGGCCGCACCGAGGACGCGCTGGCCCTCGCCAACTCGCTCGCCGACGAGCGCGACGAGGTCACCTCCTACATCGCGGCCGGCCGCCCCAAGTCCAAGGCGCCCGCCGAGGACCGCAGCGCCCGTGTCGACCGCCAGGTCGAGGACCTGCGCGCGGACACCGACGCCCCCGGCTGGCTGCTCACCGACCTCGACGGCATCGCCACCGTCCGCCGCTCCGCCCTCACCGGCAGGAGCACGGCCCTCGAAGCGCACCAGGCGTACTCGGAGACCATCACCCAACTGCACCGGCTCGCCGAGCAGCTGGCCGAGCAGATGCCCCCCAGGGCCGGCTCCGGCGCCTACGCCCTCGCCGAACTGGACTCCGCCGTCCAGCAGTCCGCGGCGGCCCGGGGCCTCCTGCTGGCCGCCCTGAACATCCCCAGCACCACCCGGACCACGATCGACCCGCTCACCGGTCTGCCCGTCACCAGCACCACCACCTCCGACGCGGACCGCAAGCAGCGCGACGCGCTCACCGCCGCCGCCCAGCAGGCCAGGCTGCGCGCCGACGCGGCCCTCGCCGACTTCCGGGACACCGCGCCCAAGGCGGCCGTCGACTCGTACGACTCCACGGTCACCGGCGGCGACGTCAACGACGCCGACAAGTACCTGGCCGCCCTCACCGACCAGCCGACCCTCTCCGACGACGACCTCGGCACCGGCACCAAGAAGCTGGACGCGGCGCTGACCGGCCGGGTCGACCTGATGCGGGGCGCGGAGTCCGCTCTCTACGACCACCGCACCAAGGACCTCGAAGCGCTTCGCGACGACGACGTCACCGCGCTGGAGATCCGCGTCGCGGTGGTCGGCGCCCTGATGCTGGTCGCGGTCGGCATCGCCACGGCCATGGCCCGCACCCTCACCCGCCCGCTCTCCGTGCTCCGCCGGGGCTCGGCCCGCCTCGCCGGCGCCGAGGACCCGCGCACCGCGGAACCGATCGCCTTCACCGGCCGCAACGACGAGTTCGCCCAGGTCGTCCGCTCCGTCAACGCCCTGCACGCGCACGCCGCCGAACTCTACGACCGCATCGCCACCCTGGAGACCGACCGCAAGCACCTGGTCGGCCAGCGCCAGAAGATGGCCGACGCCCGCGAGGAGCTGCGCGCCGAGGTCACCGACGCGGCCACCCAGCTGGAACGGCTGCGCACCAGCATCGGCGGGACGTTCGTCAACCTCGCGCTGCGCACGCTCGGCCTGGTGGAGCGCCAGCTCGCGGTGATCGAGACCCTGGAGGAGCGCGAACAGGACCCCGAGCGCCTGTCGACCCTCTTCAAGCTCGACCACTTCGCCACGGTCATGCGCCGCCACAGCGAGAACCTCCTGGTCCTCGCCGGCACCGAACACGTCCAGCAGCACGCGGGCCCGATCCCGCTGGTCGACGTCGTCCGGGCGGCGGTCAGCGAGATCGAGCGCTACGAGCGGGTCCGGATCGCGTCCCTCCCCCCGCACGCGCACGTGGCCGGGTTCGCCGCCGACGACCTCTCCCACCTGCTCGCCGAACTCATGGAGAACGCCACCGCGTCCTCCCCGCCGGACGTCCCCGTCGAGATCTCCGGCTGGCTGCTGGAGAGCGGCGAGGTCATGCTCTCCGTCCAGGACGAGGGCATCGGCATGACCGCCGACCGCATGGTCCGCCTCAACGGCCGCCTCGCCGAGTTCGACCCCGAGTCGCCCTACGACCAGGAGGGCGCGGACGGTCTCGGCCTCGGCCTCTACGTGGTCGCCCGCCTCGCCCACCGGCACGGCGTCCGCGTCCAGCTGCGCGAGCAGAAGCAGGGCGGGGTGGCGGCGGTCGTGGTCCTGCCCCAGCCGCTGCTGGCCCAGGCCCCGCGGACCGCGGCCCCCGCGCCCGCGACGACCTCGGCCGGCGCCCACGCCTTCTCCCTCCCCGGCGCGGACGCGGAGGTCAACTCCAACGTCCTGTACGGCCGCTCGGCGTCCGGCGACCCGCTGGTGACACTGGCGGAGAGGGCGGTTCGGGAGGCGGACGGGCACGGCGCGGCCGACGAACAGGCCGTGGCGGTACGGCGGTCCGACGAGGACGCCGTACACGAACAGGCCGCCCCGCCGCAGGCGGCGGCCCCCGAGCCGACGGCCCGCCCGAAGGCCCCGGCGGAGACCTTCGCCGAGACGACGATGGAACTGCTGGTCCCGCTGGACCCGGCGACGGGCGCGGCCGCGGCAGCGGGAGCGGGAGCGTCCGGGGAGCGAGCACACCCCGCCGACGCCGAGCTGCGGACCGGCCCGCGGTCCACCGACGCCGAGCCGCGGACCGGCCTGCAGTCTGCGGATGCCGAGCCGTGGACCGGCCCGCAGTCCGCCGACGTCGAGCCGCGGACCCGCCTGCAGTCTGCGGATGCCGAGCCGTGGACCGGCCCGCAGTCTGCGGACGCCGAGCCGTGGACCGGCCTGCAGTCTGCCGATGCCGAGACGCGGACGCCCTCGCAGCCCGCCGACGTCGAGGACCACGCGCGACCGCTGCCCGCGGCCGCCGACGGCGAGCACGCCCCACTGGGGCCACCGGCACTTGACCACGAAAGCCGCACGGGTGGTGCGGGTGGGAACGAAACCGCCGAAGGCGAAGCCGAGGCGGACGAGGACGAGCTCACCAGCAAGGGCCTCCCCAAGCGCACCCCCAGGATCACCGCTCCCGCCCCATCGCCCCGCCAGCGCAGCACCGGTGTCGACGCGGACGCCCTCCGCCGCAGGCTCGGCGGCTTCCGCAGGGGCGCCGACGCCGGACGGCGTGACGTCGAGGCGGAGATCGCCGAGCAGACCGGCCAGAACCAGGTGCCGAGCGGCGCCCGAGCCGTACCCGGAACAGCCGTATCCGAAGAAGTCACGGGGGGCACAGTCGAGGAGGCAAGCAGTTGACCGCGCCCAGTACCTTCGGACTGAGCAGTGAAGCCCGCAATCTGCACTGGCTGCTGAGCAACCTCATCGAGGAGGTGCCCGGGATCCAGTCGGTCGCCGTGGTCTCCTCCGACGGGCTGCTCCTGCTCTCCTCGGACCCCGGCCAGAACGAGGCGGCCCGCGAGGCCAGGAACGAGAAGCGGACGGGCCCGCGCGGCTCCGCCGCCGACCTCGCCACCATCGTCTCCGGCATCGGCAGCCTCACCGTCGGCGCCGCCCGGCTGATGGACTTCGGCCCGGTGAAGCACACGATGGTCGCGATGGACGAGGGCAGCCTCTTCGTGATGTCGATCAGCGACGGCTCGCTGCTGGGCGTGCACGGCAGCGCGGAGTGCGACATGAGCGTGGTGGCATATCACATGGCACTGTTCGTCGGCCGCGCCGGTCACGTCCTCACCCCCGAACTCCGCACCGAGCTACGCAAGTCCCTAGAGGCCGACGCGACGAGGAGCGGCCGATGAGCAACGCGCCGAAGAACCGCAGGCAGAACCTCCCGGTACGCGGCGGCGACCGCAAACCCGCCCGCGTCCGCCCCTACTCGCTCACCGGCGGCCGTACCCGCTTCGGCCACGTCCTCCTCGTGGAGACCTTCGTGGCGGCCCTCGAGGCCCCGGAGGAGCGCAAGGAACTGACGAATGGTTCCCTCAGCACCCGGGTGATGCCGGAGATGCAGGCCATCGTCGAACTGTGCCGCCGCATGCGTACGGTGGCCGAGATCGCCGCGTTGCTGAAGATGCCGCTCGGCGTGGTCCGGGTCCTGCTCAGCGACCTCGCGGACCAGGGAAAGATCCGTGTGTACGGAACCGGTACCGGACACGGCGTCGGCCGCCCGGACCGCGCTCTGCTGGAAAGGGTGCTGAGTGGACTACGCCGTCTCTGACGCCACCGGCGTCAACCCGCTCCTCGACGGGGAGGAGCAAGAGCGGTCCTGGCAGACGGACCGCAGCCGGGCCCCCGTCGCCACGAAGATCGTCGTGGCCGGCGGCTTCGGCGTCGGCAAGACCACGCTGGTCACCGCCGTCTCGGAGATCACGCCCCTGCAGACCGAGGCGCTGATGACCGAGGCGAGCGAGGAGACCGACGACCTCACCGCCACGCCCGGCAAGACGACCACCACCGTGGCCATGGACTTCGGCCGCATCACGCTCGACGACGACCTGGTGCTCTACCTGTTCGGCACGCCGGGCCAGCAGCGGTTCTGGTTCATGTGGGACGACCTGGTGCGCGGCGCGATCGGCGCGGTCGTCCTCGCGGACACCCGGCGCCTGAAGGACTGCTTCCCGGCGCTGGACTACTTCGAGAGCTGCGGGCTGCCGTACGTCGTCGCGGTCAACCACTTCGACGGCAGCGAGCGCTTCGAACCGGAGGACGTGCGCGAGGCATTGACGATCCCGCCGCGCATCCCTGTAATGATCATGGACGCCCGCCGCCGGATCTCGGCCATCGAGACGCTGCTGTCCCTGGTCGCCCACGCGCTGGACGAAACCCCCGAGTAGCGCCCCGAGCAGCACCCGAGTAGTTCTTCTGAACCCCTAGGAGTCACCACCGCATGCGGAAGATACTCGTCGTGGGGGCCGGCCAGGCCGGTCTCCAGCTCGCCCTCGGCCTCCAGTCGCACGGCTACGAGGTCACCCTGATGTCGAACCGGACCGCGGACGAGATCCGCTCCGGCCGGGTCATGTCGACGCAGTGCATGTTCGACACGGCACTGCAGCACGAGCGCGATCTCCAGCTGAACTTCTGGGAGTCCCAGGCCCCGAAGATCGAAGGACTCGGCGTCTCGGTCGCCGCCCCCGGCTCCTGGGGCGAGGGCCCCGCGGCCCGTGCCATCGACTGGGTGGGCAGGCTCGACGGGTACGCGCAGTCGGTCGACCAGCGGGTGAAGATGGCCGGCTGGATGGAGACCTTCGCCCAGCGCGGCGGCCAGCTGGTCATCCACGGCGCGGCCGTCGGTGACCTGGACTACTTCGCCCGTACCTACGACCTGGTGCTGGTCTCGGCCGGCAAGGGCGAACTGGTCCAGATGTTCGGCCGCGACGCCGCCCGCTCCCCCTACACGGAGCCGCAGCGCGCCCTGGCCGTCTCCTACGTCCACGGTCTCGGCCCGCGCCCCGAGCACCCGGACTACCACGCGGTCCGCTGCAACCTGGTCCCCGGCGTCGGCGAGCTCTTCGTCATGCCGACCCTGACCACCTCCGGACCCGCCGACATCCTCTTCTGGGAGGGCATACCCGGCGGCCCGCTGGACGTCTTCAACGGCGTCAAGGACCCCTCGGAGCACCTCTCCCTGACCCTGGAACTCATGGAGCGGTACACGCCCTGGGAGCACGCGCGGGCCACCAAGGTCGAACTGACCGACGCCGGCGGCACCCTCGCCGGCCGTTACGCCCCCACCGTCCGCAACCCGATCGGCCGCCTCCCCGGCGGCGGCCTGGTCCTCGGGGTCGCCGACGTCGTCGTCGCCAACGACCCGATCACCGGCCAGGGTTCCAACTCCGCCGCCAAGTGCGCCGCCTCCTACCTCGCCTCGATCCTCGAACGGGGCGAGAAGGAGTTCGACGGGACCTGGATGCAGGAGACGTTCGACCGCTACTGGGACACGGCCCAGCACGTCACCAAGTGGACGAACGCCATGCTGGCGCCCCCGCCGGAGCACATCCTCAACCTCATCGGCGCGGCAGGCCAGCTCCCGCCGGTGGCCAACCGTTTCGCCAACGGCTTCGACAACCCCGCCGACTTCGAGAACTTCTTCTACGAGCCGGCGAAGACGGAGGCGTACCTGGCCTCGGTGACCGGCGGCGCCTGATCCGGCAGGTCGGATTTCGGCCGCGGGTGCGTGGGGGTTGCTCGCGCAGTTCCCCGCGCCCCTGAAGGGGCGCTTGCGCAGCCCCCTGCTTCTAGGGGCGCGGGGAACTGCGCGACCAGCCACGACGGCGCCGCACCCGGTCGACGGCCCGTCGCGGCCCCCCACGCGGACCGCATACGCTGATCGCATGACCCCGCAGGCCGCCACCCCCGCATACCGCAGGCTGTCCGTCGAGGAGCGGCGCAGCCAGCTCCTCGACGCGGCCCTCTCCCTCTTCGCGCACCGCGCGCCGGAGGAGGTGTCGCTCGACGACGTGGCGGAGGCGGCCGGGGTCTCGCGTCCGCTGGTGTACCGGTACTTCCCCGGCGGCAAGCAGCAGCTCTACGAGGCCGCCCTCAGGTCGGCCGCCGAGGAACTCGAACACTGCTTCGACGAACCTCGCGAGGGCCCCCTGCTGCCCCGGCTCGCCCGCGCCCTCGACCGCTACCTCGCCTTCGTCGACCAGCACGACGCCGGCTTCAGCGCCCTGCTCCAGGGCGGCAGCGTGGTGGAGACCTCGCGGACGACGGCGATCGTGGACGGCGTACGGCGGGCCGCCGCGCAGCACATTCTCAGCCACCTGCAGGTCGCCGACCCCGGTCCCCGGCTGCGGATGACCGTCCGGATGTGGATCACCGCCGTCGAGGCGGCCTCCCTCATCTGGCTCGACGAGGAGAAGCAGCCGCCCGTGGAGGAGTTGCGGGACTGGCTGGTGGACCAGTTCGTCGCCGTGCTCAGCGTGACCGCGCGCCGCGACCCGCAGACCGCGGCCCTCGTCGACGCCCTCGCGGCGGATGGCTGAAACTGGTGCCGTGAAGAGTCAGGACATCCCCTTCGAGGGCGGCCCCATGGACGGGCGGGTGCTGCCGGTGCTGCTCGGCATGACCGGCCACCCCCCGAAGACCTACCGCATCCCGGTCCCGGACCCGGCGGGCGGCCCGCCCACCGTCCTGGTCTACCGCCGTGTGTCCCGGGGGCAGAGCAGGCGCCTGGGGCTGTCCCAGGGGTGGAAGTACGAGTACGACGCGACGGGCAAGGGGGCCGGCGGCGGGCCGAGGTGGCCGTGGTCGAAGCAGGACCCGGGCCGCGGGCCGGACGACACCGACGGGTGACAGGGGTCCGCCGACCGGCGCACACGTGCCGCGCGGACCACGCATACACATCCGATAATCACGTGATCATCGCGATACGGAACGGAGAGCCCGTCCCGCATCGGAGGTGATGACGTGTCAGGAAGGTTCCTGCGGCTGGCCTGTACGGCCGCGGTGGCGGCGGCCCAGGCCGTCCTCGCGCCGCTGCCCGCACTCGCCGCACCCGACCCCGCGCAACCGGTCGCCGAGCTGCTGACGGACCTCCAGCAGGCGTACCGGCAGACCGAGCAGGCCACCGAGACCTACAACGCGACGGCGGAACGGCTGCAGCGGCAGCGCGCCGAGGTGACCCGCCTGGACGACGAGCTGGCCGTCGCCCGGCGCTCCCTGCACATCAGCCGCACCGAGGCGGGCCGGCTGGCCCGGCAGCAGTACCAGAACGCCGGCTCGTTCTCCCCGTACCTGCGGCTGCTGCTCGCCCGTGACCCGCAGCACGCGCTCGACGAGGGCCATGTCATCGGCGAGCTGGCGCGCGAGCGGGCGAAGGCGGTGGGCCGGCTGGCCGACGACGAGCGGAACCAGGCCGGCCTGGCCCGCCGGGCCCGTGCGGCGCTCGACACCCGACTCGCCCTGGCCGAGCAGCAGAGGAAGCAGCGCGACGAGGTCCGCGCCCGCCTCTCCGACGTGGAGCGCATGCTGGTGGCCCTCACCCCCGACCAGCTCACGGCACTCGCCGACCTGGAGAAGGTGAAGACGGCGGACGCCCAGCGCAAGCTCGCCACGTCCGGCGCCCTGGGCACCGTCACGCCGCCGCCCTCCCCGGCGGGCGACCGCGCGGTGCGCTACGCGGTGCGGCAGCTGGGCAAGCCGTACCAGTGGGGCGCGGCGGGCCCGGTGTCGTACGACTGCTCGGGCCTGACCTCGCAGGCCTGGGACCACGCCGGCACCCCCATCCCGCGCACCAGCCAGGAGCAGTGGACCGCCCTGCCCCACGTCCCGCTGAACCGCCTGCGCCCCGGCGACCTGGTCGTCTACTTCCCGGAGGCCACCCACGTGGCCCTCTACCTCGGCGACGGCAAGGTGGTCCAGGCCCCCCGCCCCGGCGCGAAGATCAAGGTCTCCCCGATCGCCGCCAACCCGATCCTGGGCGCGGTCCGCCCGGACCCGAGGGCCGGGTCCCTGGCCCGCTACACGCCCCCGGCCATCCCGAAGGCGGCGGCGGAGGGCTCGGACGAAGCCTTCGGAACTCCACAGCCGACAGCCCCGACATCCACCTAGGAGAGATGCGGGGCCGTATCGACATGCGGTGCGGACGCCTGCCCAGGGGGCGCTGGGGGTACCCCCGGCCGAAGGCTGGGGGAGGAACTGCGCGACAAGCCCCCACCGGCCCGGACCCAACCCTCAAGCCAGCAGCCCCGAGCTCTTCCACAGCCGCCGCCCGGCCCCCCGAAGCACCCCGATGTCGTCCAGGAAGTCCGTCAGCCGCTTCGCGCCCGTCTGCATGACCTCCCGCCGGTGCCCGCTCGCCCGCACCTGCGCCACCGCCTCCCGGCGGTCAAGGCCCACGTTCGTGTAGACCTCCGGATTCACGAAGGCGACCGAGAACACCCGCGCGAACTCACCGGAGGTGACCCGCGTGAACTCCTGCGACCACCGCGGCGCCGTCACCATCTGCCGGCGCAGCTCCTCGCGGGCGTACCGCACGTGCCGGGCCTCCTCGACCACGTGGATCCGGGTGACCCCGCGCACCAGCGGCTGGACCCGCTCGTCCGGGAAGGTCAGCCGCTGCATCCAGTCGAGGACCTCCTCGCCGAGCAGGGTGGCGGTGAAGGAACCGGGGGTGGTGGAGATCGTCTTGAACAGGCGCCCGAGGTTCCGGTGGGCCCGGCTCACCGGGTACCAGGGCGCGTCACCGCGCTCTATCAGCCGCGCGAACATCTTCGAGTGCCGGCACTCGTCCTCGATCTCGGTCAGCGCGTAGCGCACGTGCGCGCTCGTCGCCGCCTTGTCGTAGATGTGCCGGACCAGCAGCTGCATCAGGATCAGCTCGAACCAGATGCCCAGCGAGGCCAGCGCGGCGGCCTCGTGCTGGGAGAGCAGGATCCGCTGCTCCTCGCTCATCCGCTGCCACATCGGCGTGCCGTACAGCGACACCAGCTCCGGCGGCCAGAACCACTTGCCCTCCTCGAAGGGCGCGTCCCAGTCCAGCTCCCTGTCCGGGTCGAAGGAGTGCTTCGCGGAGGAGGCCAGCAGCCGTTCGGCCACCTGCTCGCGGTCCTTGAGCAGGCCGAGCGCGTCGCGCAGTCCGTCGACCGCGTCGGCTTCCGTCAGGGTCGTCATGGCTCCCTCACCTCGTTACCCGGGGGTACGTCGTCGTCCGCTCTTATGAGACCGCGTGTCAGCAAGCCGGTCAATCCCCCGCGCGCGACTTGCTGACTCCGCGTCTCAGAACCCGAGCACCGCGCGCATCACCGACCGGGCGATCGGCGCCGCGTCCCCGCCGCCGCTGATCTCCCCGCGGTCGGCCGCCGCGTCCTCCACCACCACCGCCACCGCGACCTTCGGCTCCAGGTCGTCGTCCGCCTGCGCCCAGGACACGAACCAGGCGTACGGCACCCCGGAGTTGCCGACGCCGTGCTGCGCGGTGCCGGTCTTGCCGCCGACCGTGGCGCCGCGGATCGCCGCGTTCGTGCCGGTGCCCTCCTCGACCACGTCGACCATGAGTTCCTTCATCCGCACGGCCGTCGCGGCATTCATCACCTGCCGTACCGGCCCCGCACCGCCCGTACCGACCGTCTCGCCGGTCCGCCGCACGGTCCGCTCCACCAGGTACGGCGGCCGCGCCAGCCCGCCGTCCGCCACCGCCGCCGCGACCATCGCCATCTGCAGCGGCGTGGCCCGGGTGTTGTACTGCCCGATCGAGGACAGGGCCAGCTGCGCCTTGTCCACGCTCGTGTCGAAGGTGCTCGGCGCGGCGGTGAACGGGATGCGCACCCGGGTGTCGTTGAAGCCGAACGCCTGGGCCGTCGCCGTCATGGCCGCCGCCCCCACGTCCACGCCCAGCTTCGCGAAGACCGTGTTGCAGGACCACTCGAAGGCGGCCCGCAGCGAGGCGTCCGCGCAGCCGTCGCCCTCGTTGGTGAGCCGGGTCGTGGTGCCCGGCAGCCGGTAGGGGTCGGGGGAGTCGGTCGGCGCGTCCAGGTCGGTGACCACCCCGGCGTCGAGGGCGGCCGCCGCCGTCACCACCTTGAAGGTGGAGCCCGGCGGATACGTCTGCCGTACCGCCCGGTTGAGCATCGGCTTCTCGGGGTCGCCGTTCAGCCGCGCCCAGGCCGAGGTCACCGCCCCGCCGTTGCCGGACAGCTCGGAGGGGTCGTACGACGGGGTGGAGACCAGGGCGAGGATCCGGCCGGTCGACGGTTCGATCGCGGCGACCGCGCCCTTGCGCGAGCCGAGCCCCCGGAAGGCGGCCTCCTGGGCGTACCGGTTCAGGGTCGTGACGACGTTCCCGCCCGGGCTCACCGCCCGGCCCGTGTCGTTCCACAGCGGGAGGGGCGACAGCAGCGGGTCGGTCCCGGAAAGCACCCCGTCCTCGGCGTGCTCCAGGAACGTGGTGCCGTACAGCTGGGAGGCGAAGCCGGTGACCGGGGCGTACAACGGGCCCTGCGGATAGGTGCGTTCGTAGCGCAGCTGCTCCCCGCTGTCCCGGGAGCCGGTGACCGGCTCGCCGCCGACCAGGATGTCGCCGCGGGGGAGGCCGTAACGGGCGATCGAGTTGCGGCGGTTGGCGGGGTTGTCGTCGTACTGCCGCGCCAGGACGACCTGGATGCGGGCGGCGTTGAGGAGGAGGGCGAACAGCAGCAGGGCGCAGAGGGCGCGGGCCCGCCGGACGTACCTGGCCGTGCCGGCCCGCCGGCGGCCGTACCCGGTGGTCATGGGGCCACCTGCCCGTCGTAGTGGCGGCGGGCCGAGTCGCTCACCCGGATCAGCAGGGCCACGATCGCCCAGTTGGTGACGACCGAGGAGCCGCCCTGGGCGAGGAACGGCATCGCCATGCCGGTCAGCGGGATCAGCCCGGTCACCCCGCCCGCGATCACGAACACCTGGAGCGCGACGATCGAGGCGAGTCCGACCGCGAGGAGCCGGCCGAAGGGGTCGCGCAGGGCGAGAGCGGCCCGGTAGCCGCGCTCCACGAGCAGGCCGTAGAGGAGGAAGATCGCGGAGAGTCCGGCGAGGCCCAGTTCCTCGCCCGCCGTGGCCAGGATGAAGTCCGACTTGGCGGCGAAGCCGATGAGGACGGAGTGGCCGAGGCCCAGCCCGGTGCCGAGGATCCCGCCGGCCGCGAACGCGAAGAGGGACTGGGCGAGTTGGTTCGGCCCCTGGCCCGCGTCGATCGAGGCGAACGGGTGC
The DNA here is from genome assembly GCF_042957285.1 of Streptomyces sp. NPDC008092. Taxonomy (NCBI): domain Bacteria; kingdom Bacillati; phylum Actinomycetota; class Actinomycetes; order Kitasatosporales; family Streptomycetaceae; genus Streptomyces; species Streptomyces sp. NPDC008092. The sequence goes on along the minus strand of NZ_JBIBHY010000011.1, from coordinate 125,013 downwards.
AGCCAGTCCTCGATCCGGCCGTGCACGTGCGGTTCCAGCCGGCCGACGGCGACCGCGCCGAACACGGCGAGCAGCAGGCCGACGGCGATCCAGCCGGTGCGCCCGGTGGCGACGTACAGCATGACGACGAAGAGCCCGAAGAAGAGCAGCGAGGTGCCGAGGTCGCGTTCGAGGATCAGGACGCCGACGCTCACCAGCCAGATGGTGACGATCGGGCCGAGCACCCGGCCGGTCGGGAACTGCATGAACCACAGCCGGCGGCCCGCGTACGCGAGCGCGTTGCGGTTGGCCGCCAGGTACGCGGCGAAGAACACCGCGAGCAGCACCTTCGCGAACTCGCTGGGCTGGATGGAGAATCCGGCCAGCCGGATCCAGATCCGGGCCCCGTTGACGGCCGGGAAGAGGATCGGCAGGAGCAGCAGGACGAGCGCGGCGGCGACGCAGACGTACGCGTAGCGCTGGAGCACGCGGTGGTCGCGGAGCATCAGCACGACCAGGATGAAGAAGCCGACGCCCAGGGTGGACCAGACGAGTTGGGCGGGGGCCGCCCGGTCGCCCGGGGTCTGCAGGTCCAGCCGGTAGATCAGGACCAGGCCGAGTCCGTTGAGCAGCACGCCGATCGGGAGCGGCAGCGGGTCGGCGTACGGGGCGCGCAGACGTACGGCGAGATGGGCGACGAGCGCGAGCACCCCGAGGCCGGCGCCGTAACCGGCGGCGCCGGGCGGGACGGTGCCGGTCTTTGCCAGGCCGACCGCGCAGTAGCCGTAGACGGAGAGCAGGACGGCCAGCACGATCAGGGCGAGTTCGATGCCACGGCGCCGGGGGAGGCGTACGGCGGAGGTGGGGGTCGCGGTCGCCGCCAGGGTGGTTCCGGCCTTGGTCATGTCCGGAACTTACCCAAATAGTGGGAGTTGCGGGTCGTTGGCCGACGCCAGCGTGGCGTGCGGCCGAGGACGTCGTCGATGGGGGAGCGGTGCGGGTGCCGGCCGGTGGGGGCGGGCCGCGCGGTTCCCCGCGCCCCTGAAGGGGCGCATTGCGGCGCCGCCTCCTTTCAGGGGCGCCCGCCCCCCTACGGGAGCGTCAACGTCGCCACCGCCCCGCCGTCGATCGCATTCGCGAAACACAGCCGCGCGCCCAGCACCTCCGCCTGCCCCACCGCGATCGTCAGCCCCAGCCCGTGCCCCTTGGTCCCGCCCTCCGTCCGGAACCGCTGCGGGCCGTGTGCCGTCAGGTACTCGGGATAGCCGTCCCCGTGATCCCGCACGGTGACCTCCTTCCCCTCCACCGTCAGCACCACGGGCCCCCGCCCGTGCCGGTGCGCGTTGGCGACCAGGTTCCCCAGCACCCGCTCCAGCCGCCGCCGGTCCGTCTCCACCCACACGTCCCGCACGACCTTCACCTCGGTCTCCGTCCCGGACGCCCGCACCACCCGCTCGGCCAGCGTGCCCAGCGCCTCCGCGTCGGTCTCCAGCCGCTCCCGGCCCGCGTCGAGGCGGGAGATCTCCAGCAGGTCCTCGGTGAGCGTGCGCAGCGCGGCCACCCGGTCCCGCACCAGTTCCGTCGGCCGCCCCGGAGGCAGCAGTTCCGCCGCCGCGTGCAGCCCCGTCAGCGGCGTCCGCAGCTCGTGCGCCACGTCGGCCGTGAACCGCTGCTCGCTCAGCAGCTTGCTCTGCAGCGACGCGGCCATGCCGTCCAGCGCGGCGGCGACCGCGGCCACCTCGTCCTGCGGGCGGGTCGGATCCTTGGTACGGGGGTCGTGCACGCGGGCGTCCAGGTCGCCGGCGCTGATCCGCCGGGCCACCTGTGCCGTGCCGTGCAGCCGCCGGGTCACCCGGGTCACCGCGAACGCGCCGACCAGCAGCGTCGCCCCGATGGCCAGCGCCGACGACCAGAGGATGGAGCTGTCCAGGCCGGCGATGGTGCGGGCCTGCTGGGAGTAGTCGACGCCCACCGCGAGCGACCGGTTCCGGTCGGCCGGGCCAGCCGCCCACATCACGGGGTGACCGTCGCGCTCGTCCCTGGCGACCATCGTGCCGCGCTCCCCGGACAGCGCCAGCGCCCGCAGCCGCGGCGGCAGCCCCCGCGGGTCGACGTGCGCGCCCCGCGGCAGCGCGTCCCCCGCCTCGTACGCGGCCGTCGCCTCCGTGAGCCGGGTCAGCGCCTGGTCACGGGCCTGCGCGACGGTCTGGTCGGTGACCGCCACATGCACCAGGACGCCCAGCAGCGCGGCCAGCGCACAGCACATCACCGTGATGAACGCGGCCGACTTCGCCGCCAGCGTCCCGGCCCAGCGCGGCAGCCTCATCGCGCGGCCGCCGAGGCCGACGGCATCGCCGTGCGGGTGTGATGCCCCTTGCCGGTGCGCAGGAACTCGTCCCGGGAGAAGACCATCGCCTTCCGCTCCGGGTCCCAGGCCCACGTCGTCCGGTACTCGTACCCGCTGATCCCGGCCGGCGACCGCGCGATCACCGTCCGCCCGGCCAGCTCGACGCCGATGATCGCGTCGTCGTCGTCGAGGACCTGTTCGAGCCGGTGCTTCTCGACGGTGTACACGCGCAGCGCGGTCTGGTTCGTCGGATACAGCCGGAACCCGAGCGTCAGCTCGTCCCGCCCGTCCCCGGTGAGGTCCCGGTAGTACGGCTTCAGCAGCGGACAGCGCGCCCCGCCGCCGCCCGCCGTGCACTCCTGCATCCGCTCCGCCGTCTCGTGGTACGCCCCCTTGGACCCGTAGTCCGCCGGGTCCGCGGCGATCTCCGCCCGTACGACGGCCACCGGGTCCACCCGGCGGATGTCGTCGCCCGGAACCGTGATCCCCTTCACGGTCTCCGTGCTGCCCTCGTCGTAGGGCCAGGCCGGGCTGGACGCCGGCCGCAGGTCGGGCCAGAGCTTCGCGGGGCTGACCGCGGTCGGCGCCGCCCCGGCCCCGCGCAGCCCGCCGGAGTCGCCGCAGCCGGCCGCGGTCACCGCCAGCAGGGCGACGGCGACCGCGGCCACGGCGGTACGGACGGGACGACGGGCTGGCACGCTGCTCCTGGCTCTGGATCTGGATCTGGCGGGGCGGTGAGAGGGGTCGACAGGTGGGGAGGCCCCGTACACCTTATTCGCAGATTTGTAGGGAAGTCCTTTTTGCGCCTGGGGGCCGCCGGTGCACGGGAGAGGCTACTCGGCGAGGTCCTCCAGCAGCCGGGCGGTGGACAGGCCGGCCCGCAGGTAGGCCACGAACAGCTCGTTGTGCAGCGCCCAGGGCGAGCGCCGGGCCCGCACCAGCCGGATCGCCTCCTCGGCCGTACGCCCCTGGTGCACCAGCGCCTGCGCGACCACGAGCCCCGACCGGTTGTACCCGCTGTAGCAGCGCACCAGCACCGACCGCCCCGCGTCCATCGCGTCGCTGGCCGCCCGCGCGAGCCGCATCACCCCCGCCAGCTGGGTGCCGTCCAGCGGTCCGTCCGGTATCGGCCACACGTGGTGCTCGACCCCGGCCGCCGGACCGTGCCCGGGCAGCCGCAGCAGACTCTGCACCAGATCGAACTCGTCCCGCACCACGGCAGCCTCCAGCCGCCCCGAACGGGCCCGGAACTCGTGGCCGCCCATCCACAACCCGGGCAGCACCTCGCTCCACGGACTGTCCGGAGCCGGCACGTCGTACTGCTCCCCACGGATCCGCACCCGGCGCCTCCCCGCTGCGCGCGCCAACCCCTGTCAAAGGTAGCGGGGTTCTTGCCCCTGGAGCACCCCGCCTGTTCCCATGGTCGAGGGGTGATGACGCAATGAGCGGACTGCGCGTCGTGCCGGCCTGGCGGCACGGCCAGGAGCGACTGTACGTATGCCTCACGGACGGAAGGAACATCGCCTGGTACGACCGGGAGGCGGGCAGGGTCAACCTGCTCAGCGAGGAGCGGCGGGACGATGTGCTGGAGACCCTGCGACCGTTCCTGACCGGCCCGGTCACGATCGGCCCGCCGCCCGTGCCCACCCCCGTCGAACTGGCGCGGCTGACCCTCCATCCCGACGACGACCTGGCGCCCAACCGCCCCGGCGAGGCGCTGCTGGTCGCCCTCGACCGGGACCCCGGTCCGGCCCACCGGCTGCGCCCCGACCCGCGCCGCCACGCCCTGGCCGCGGAACAGACCGTCGGCGACGCCCTCGACCGCCTGGACGGGGCCGGCTGGCACGTCCTGCACTCCGTCCCGCTGCCCGGCGGCGACCGCCTGCACCACCTGCTGATCGGGCCGGGCGGCCTGTTCTGCGTGCACTCCCTCTACGCCCGCAAGCAGAAGGTCCTGGTCGCCGATCCGATGATCACGCTGGGCCGCCGTGACCCCCAGCCGCTGCTGCGCCGCCTGCGGGCGGACGCCGACCGGGCCTCGTACGCCCTCACCGCCGAGGTCCGTCCGGTGCTGGCCCTGACCGAACCGGCGGACGTCAGGCTGACCGCCCCGCCGCGCGAGGTCCACATCCTCCGCGACCGGGACCTGGACACCCTGTCCCGTCTGGGCGGCGTCCTCAAGCCGGCGGACGTGGAGGCCCTGCACGCGATGGCCCGGGACCGCAAGACGTGGGGGAGGGTGTAAGCCCTTCGGGAGCTTCGGGGGCTTTCAGCGGACTTCAGGGGAGCGTTGCCGCGCGCCCCGCGTCCAGCAGCGGAGCCAGCAGGTCCCCGTGGTCCTGGACGCGCGGCGCGATGTCCCCCGCCCGGAACACCAGCCGGCTTGCCGCCCGGCACTCCGCGACCTCCTCCCAGGTGACCGGCGCCGACACCGTCGGCTCCCGCCGCGCCCGCACCGTGTACGGCGTGGCCGTCGTCTTCCGCCCCGCGTTCTGGCTCCAGTCCACGAACACCTTCCCGGGCCGCAGACTCCGCGTCATCCGGTGCACCACCAGCCGCGGCAGCGCCCGCTCCGCCTCCACCGCCAGCCCCTTCGCGTACTCGCTCACCCGCTCGCTGGACGCCCCCCGCACCGCCGCCAGCAGATGCAGCCCCTTCGACCCGGCCGTCTTGACGTACGCCTCGATCCCGTCCGCCGCCAGCCGCTCCCGCAGCCACAGCGCGACCTCGCAGCACTGCACCACGGTCGCCGGCGCGCCGGGGTCCAGGTCGAGGACGATCCGGTCGGCCTCGTCCGGCGTCCCCACCAGCCACTGGTGCGTGTGGAACTCGGCGACCAGGTTCGCCGCCCACATCAGGCTCGCCAGGTCCTGCACCAGCACCATCCGCGCCGCCCCCTCCGACCGGCGCACCTCGGCGGTCGTGACCCACTCGGGCGTACCCGGCGGCACGTTCTTGGTGAAGAACACCTGGCCGTCGGGGCCGTCCGGATACCGGAGGAAGGAGACCGGCCGGTCCCGCAGATGCGGCAGCAGGACCCCGGACGCCGTCGCGTAGTAGTGCAGCAGCTCGCCCTTGGTGAACCCGGTCGCCGGATACAGCACCTTCTCCAGATTGCTGAGCGCGACCCTCCGCCCGTCCACCTCTGTGATCGGCGTCATACGATGACAATCTCATACAAATCCTGGTATTCGGACGGAGGGAAGCCGCACGTGCGATCCATCTGGAACGGCGCGATCTCCTTCGGGCTCGTCAGCATCCCGATCAAGCTGGTGAACGCCACGGAGAGCCACTCGATCTCCTTCCGCCAGGTCCACACCGAGGACAACGGCCGCATCCGGTACCGCAAGTTCTGCGAACTGGAGGACCGCGAGGTCGCCCAGTCGGAGATCGGCAAGGGGTACGAGGACGCCGACGGCACCATCGTCCCGATCACCGACGAGGACCTGTCCCACCTGCCCATCCCCACCGCCCGCACGATCGAGATCGTCGCGTTCGTCCCCGCCGACCGCATCGACCCGCTCCAGATGGACGCGGCGTACTACCTGGCGGCCTCGGGCGCCCCCGCCGCGAAGCCGTACATCCTCCTGCGGGAGGCGCTGAAGCGCAGCCACAAGGTGGCCATCGCGAAGTACGCCCTGCGCGGCCGCGAACGCCTCGGCATGCTCCGGGTGGTCGGCGACGCCATCGCCATGCACGGCCTGCTCTGGCCGGACGAGGTCCGCGCGCCCGAGGGGGTCGCCCCCGACGCCGACGTCACCGTCCGCGACAAGGAACTTGACCTCGCGGACGCCCTGATGGACACCCTCGGCGAGGTCGACCTGGCGGACCTGCACGACGAGTACCGGGAGGCCCTGGAGGAGGTCATCGCCGCGAAGGCCTCCGGCGAGGCCCCGCCGGAGGCTCCCGAACCAGCGGCCGGCGGCAAGGTCCTCGACCTGATGGCGGCCCTGGAGAAGAGCGTGCGGGCGGCGAAGGAGTCGAGAGGGGAGGGGGCCGAGGCGGCTACCGGGGCCGAGGCGGCGGAGGTCACGCCGCTGTCGGGCAAGAAGGCCGCGTCCGGGACGAGGAAGACGGCGGCGAGACAGCCGACGGCCGGGAAGTCGACGGCGCAACAGCCCGCGGCCGGGAAGGCGGCCGCGAAGAAGACGGCGGCCAGGAAGGTCGTGGCGAAGAGGGCGGCTGCGAAGAAGACAGCTGGGGCGGACGCGGCCGGGACGGGAACGGCCGGGGCGGGCGCGGGTGCGAAGAAGGCGGCCGGGGCGAACTCGGCCGCGAAGAAGGCGGCCGCCAAGAAGACGGCGTCGGCGCGCAGGCGTTCCGCATGAAGGTGCCCGTTCCGCATGAAGGTGCCGCATCCGGTGGAGCGGGTCGGCCGCCCGCCCGCGTCCGGCGGCCTGCACCCAGGGCTTGTCTGACGGACCGTCACCGCGCCTTCCGGCGGCGCGCCGTTCGGATCCCCGTAGGGCCTGTTATCGCCGTTCGAAATAGTGCATATTTCAACATACCGGTGGATACGGTGCGGGAACCGCGCGATGCTGGATGACGGGGGAGGCCCGCTGCCCGGCGGGCAGACAGCTTGTCCCCACCCCTGAAGGCATTGTCATGCGTGCACTGCATTTCCACCCCTCCGGCAGAACCCACGCCCTGTCACTGACCCAGGTACGCGCCCCCGCCGCGGAGAACCGCAGGCCCGCCGATACGGCACCCGGGACCACCTCGGGCCCGCCGGGCGAGCGGCAGGCCGCCGGTAGGTTTCCCGGGCTGTCCGCCGCGGAGTGCGGACTGCTGCTGATCAGGCTGACCTTCGGACTGCTGCTGGCCGGTCACGGCGCGCAGAAAGTCTTCGGCATCTTCGGAGGACCGGGCCTGGCGGCCACCGGCAGGAGCTTCGACACCCTCGGCTACCACCCGGGCAAGCTCTTCGCCGCGATCGGCGGCCTCTCCGAACTCTGCGGGGGCCTCGGACTGGCGGTCGGTCTGCTCACCCCGCTGGCGGCCGCGGCCGTCATCGGCGTGATGATCAACGCCATGGTGACCGTGAGCGGTGCGCACGGCCTGTGGATCCAGAACGGCGGAGTCGAGTACAGCGTCGCCATCTGCGTCGTCGCCCTCGCCCTCACCGCCATCGGCCCGGGCCGGCTGTCCCTCGACCGGTTCTTCCCCTGGCGCTCGGGCGGCTGGCTCCCGGCCGCCGTGGCGCTCGGCGCGGGCGGGATCGGTGCCGCGATCGCCCTGAGCATCTGACATCCGGTGAGCGGAGCCGCTGCCGCCATCCGTGTGGAAGCCCCGCGGCCCGGAGTGACTTTGTCGAGGCCCCGTGCGCGTGGCACGCCGGGCGGCGGAGTCCCCCCTCCTACATTCCTCCTACATTCCGGCAGAGCTCGGTTTCCCTGGGAGAGACGTGACCCGGTCCCGCATCCGTTCCGCGCTGGCCCTGCCGGTCGCCGGCCTGCTCCTCGCCACCGGCTGGCTGGCCGGCTGCGGGGACCGGACACCGGCCGGGGACCCCTCCGGCACCCGGCAGCCCGCCCCCGAGGCCGGCCACGACCCGCCGGCCGGACCGCGGCTGCAGGACCCGCCGGAACTGGTCAGCCGTAACGGTCTCCTGAAGGCGGCCATCGTCGTGGAACGGCGGAAGGTGCAGGTCGGCGACCGCCGGCTGTACGCCACCACCTACAACGGGGCGTACATGCCGCCCACGCTGCGGGTACGGCCCGGCGACCGCATCGACCTCACGATGACCAACCGCGTCGACGCCGACACCAACGTGCACACGCACGGCCTGCACGTCTCGCCGCACAGCCCCTCCGACGACGTCTTCATCGCCATCAAGTACAACCAGTCGTACCACTACAGGTACCAGCTGCCGTTCAACCATCCGACCGGCACGTTCTGGTACCACTCGCACGCGGACATGACGTCCGCGCCGCAGGTCGCCGGCGGCGAGTCGGGCGTCATCGTCGTCGAGGGCCTCCAGCAGCACCTGCCCCCGGCCCTGCGCGGCATCACCGAGCACACGATCGCGTTCAAGGACTTCCAGGTCGAGGGCGATGCGATCAAGACGCACCACCTCAAGATCGGGGCGCCCACGAACCGTACGGTCAACGGCCAGCAGAACCCGGTGATCGGCATCCGCCCGGGGGAGACCCAGCTCTGGCGGCTCGCCAACATCGGGGCCAACATCTACTACAAGCTCCACCTCCAGGGTTCCCGCTTCCGCGTGATCGCCCAGGACGGCATCCCGGTCCGCAGGGCGTACGACCAGGACACGATCGTGATCGCGGCCGGAGCGCGCTTCGACGTCCTGGTCCAGGGCGGCCAACCCGGCGTCACACGGCTGGAGACCCTGCGGTACGACACCGGTCCGGCCGGAAACAAGTTCCCCCGGACCGACCTCGCCACCGTCGTCACCGGCGGCCCGCCGGTACGCCGCGCCACCCTGCCGACCGGCATCGCCCCGCACGAGGACCTGGGCGACGCGACGATCGCGGCCCACAGGACCGTCGTCCTCACGGAGAACAAGGCGGGCACGAAGTTCTACATCAACGGCCGGATGTACGACCCGCACCGGACCGACTTCACCGGCACGCTCGACACCGTCGAGGAGTGGACCGTCCGCAACGACTCGGACGAGACCCACTCCTTCCACATCCACACCAACGACTTCCAGCTCATGAGCATCAACGGAAAGGCCCACGACCCGTCGCACGGCTGGTACGACACCATCGACGTGCCCGTGCGCGGCAAGGCGGTCATCCGCATCCACTACACCGACTTCACGGGGAGGACCGTGGTGCACTGCCACATCCTCAACCACGAGGACATGGGCATGATGGCCGTCCTGGACATCGTCGCGCCCCGCGGGGACTCGCCCGGCAAGTGACCGGCGGCCGCGCCCGCCCGGCTGGGCGACCGGCCGGGGCGAGCGGCCGGGGCGAGATGCTGGGTGACGGGCCGAGGCGACCGGCTGGGGACGCCCGGGCGGCGGTCGTACGCTGGACGGGAACAACCCTGGCTCGCAGCTGGGAGGGCCGGCACGGTGCTCAGCACGCATGTTCCCGACCTGGCCGCGCTGGAACTGCTGCTCGGCGTCGCCCGGGAGGGCAGCCTGAACGGCGTCGCCCGGAAGGCCGGCGTGAGCCAGCAGGCCGTCTCCGCGCGGATCCGCGCGATGGAGAAGCAGACCGGGGTCACCCTCGTGCACCGGACCCCGCGCGGGTCCACGCTCACCGTCGAGGGCGTCATGATCGCGGAGTGGGCCGCCCGGCTGCTGGACGCCGCGGCCGACATGGACGCCGGGATCACGGCCCTGCGGACCGGCCAGCGCACCCGGCTCCGGGTGAGCGCCAGCTCGACCATCTCCGAGATGCTCCTGCCGGGCTGGCTGGCGTCCTTCCGCGCGGCGGCCCCCGAGGGCGGCGACGCCCCGGAGATCGTCCTGACCTCGGCCAACACCGCCATGGTCATCACGCACGTCACCGAGGGCATCGCGGACATCGGCTTCACCGAGGGCCCGCAGCAGCCGGCCGGGCTGCACGGCAGGGCCGTCGGCCACGACCGCCTCGCCGTCGTCGTCGCCCCGGGGCATCCGTGGGCCCGCCCGCGGCCCGTCGGCGCCGCCGAACTGGCCGGCACCCCGCTGGTGAGCCGGGAGGCCGGCTCCGGGACCCGGGACACCTTCGCGGCCGCGCTGACCGCCGTGCTCGGCCCCGGGGCCGAGCAGGCACCGGCGGCGCTGTCGCTGTCCACCACCGCGGCGATCCGGGCGGCGGCGCTGACCGGCGCCGCGCCGGCCGTCATCAGCGAACTCGCCGTCGCCGACGACCTGGCCGACGGCCGGCTCGTCGCCGTACGGACACCGGAACTCGACCTGCGTCGCACCCTGCGCGCCGTCTGGGACGGCGCCACCAGCCCGCCCAGCGGCCCCGCCCGCGACCTGATCGCCCACATCCTCAACCGCCGGCACCAGGAACGCCGCGGCACCCGAACCGGCCGACCGGGGGCGGGCAGCAGCGGGTCGTAGCCGATCATCGCCGGCGTTCGCGCCGTTCCCGCTGTCCCTGTCGTTTCCGCGGTTCCGGCTGTGCCTGTGCCCGTCATTGCGGGCATCACGATCGTCGCCGTCATCAGAGCCGGCGCGCCCCCCATGGCGTCGCGGTACAAGCCCGGCTTGTATCCCGGCAACCCCGAGGCCCCTACCAGCGGCGTTCCGCGGCTGCGACCGTCGAATCACCAGCCTCCGTCACCGAGGCCCACCCCGTATCGGACGGACGATCACGGTGACGGTCGGCGGCACCACTCCGGAAGGAACGCCATGAGCACCGACCTCCCCGCACGACGGCACACCGCATCCGACCACGCAGCCCGCCCCGCCGCCCGCCCCGCCCCTCGCCCGGCCCCTCGCCCCGAGGTGGCGGCGACGCCGCCGATCGCGTTTCTGGGCACCGGGCGGATGGGCAGCCCGATGGCCGCCAACCTGGTCCGTGCCGGCTTCGACGTCTGCGTGTGGAACCGCACCGCGGACCGGGCCGCACCCCTCGCCGCCGCGGGTGCCGCCGTGGCACCCAGCCCGGCGGATGCCGTCCGGGGCGCCGGGATCCTCATCACGATGCTCGCCGACGGCCCCGCCACCGAACAGGCGGCCACCGGACCGGACGGATTCCTGGCCGCCGCCCCCGGGATGCTCTGGGTACAGATGGCGACCATCGGGGCCGACTGGACGGCCCGGCTGGCGCGCACCGCCGCCCGCCACGGGGTGACGTTCGTCGACGCCCCGGTCTCCGGCAGCGAGGGCCCGGCCAGGGCCGCGCAGCTCGTCGTACTCGCCAGCGGCCCGGACCGGAGGCGGGCCCAGCTCGCCCCGGTGTTCGGCGCGCTCGGCAGGGCCACCGTCTGGCTGGGCCCGGCCGGCAACGGCACCAGCGCCAAGCTCGTCCTCAACAACTGGCTCGTGGACCTCGCCGAGACCACCGCGGAGACCCTCTCCTTCGCCCGCAGGCTCGGCCTGGACCCCGGCGCGATCGTGGACCTGCTGCAGTCGACGCCGCTCGGCTCGCCGTACGCCATGCAGAAGGCCGCCACCATGCTGACCGGTGACTTCACCCCCGCCTTCGCACTCAGGCACGCACTCAAGGACGCCGAGCTCGCGGTGCAGGCCGCGCAGGCCAGCGGTACCGAACTCGCCCTCACACAGGCGCTGTTGCCGCGCTGGCGGCACGCCGCGGAACAGCACGCCGACGACGATCTGGCCGCGGTGTACACCACCGCCTGACCAGGTCCCCGTACTCGAGAGGACCCAGCGATGACCGCACAAGCCGCCCCGCCGGTCACCCGAGCCGACCTCCGGCAGGGCCCGGCACCGTTCGGTGACACGGCCGTGGACCCCACCACCGAGCACACCGAACACCACAGGCTGGGACTCGCGCTGATTCTCGTCGCGGCCTTCATGGTGGTGCTCGACTTCAGCATCGTGAACGTCGCGCTCTCGTCGATCCAGCACGAACTCGGCATCTCGGCCGCCTCGGTGCAGTGGGTCGTCACGGCCTACGCGATCACCTTCGGCGGGCTGCTGATCCTCGGCGGGCGGGCCGGGGACCTCTACGGGCGGCGGCGCCTGTTCATGGTCGGGATCGGCGTCTTCACCGCCGCCTCGCTGTCCGGCGGTCTCGCGCACGACCCGCTGCTGCTGATCGCGTCGCGCATGGTGCAGGGCTGCGGCGCCGCGCTGGTCGCGCCCGCCGCGCTCTCCCTGATCACCACGGGCTTCCCCGAGGGCCCGCGGCGGACCCGCGCGCTGGGTCTGTACGGGGCGACGGCGTCGGTCGGCTTCGTCGCCGGGCAGGTGCTCGGCGGGGTCCTGGTGGAGTTCTTCAGCTGGCGCTCGGTGTTCCTGGTGAACATCCCGGTCGGGCTCGCCGCCCTGCTGCTGTCCCCTCGGCTGCTGCGGGAGTCGAGGCTGAGCCGGGCCGGGCGGCACCTGGACACCGTCGGCGCGACGCTGATCACCGGGTCCGTCGCCGCGCTGGTCTACGCCGTCTCCCAGGCCGGGATCACCGGGATGGGATCAGCCGGCGTGCTGATTCCGCTCGGGCTGTCGGTCCTGGGGTTCGTGGCGTTCCTCGCCGTCGAGCAACGGCGTGCCGATCCGCTCGTCCGGCCCGCGATGCTGCGCGCCCGCGGGCTGCGCAGCGCAGGCACCCTGATGCTGCTGCTCGGCCTGTGGAACGGCGGCGAGATGCTGGTGCTCTCCGTCTACCTCCAGGAAGTCCTGCACCTGTCCCCGCTCTCGGCCGGCCTGGTGATCGCCCCGCAGGGGATCGTCGGCCTGGCGACCGGTCTGCTCGGCGCCCGGCTGGCACGGCGCCTGGGCATCCAGCGCGTGCTGGTCCTGACCGCCCTCGCGGCGGCCGCCGGATTCGCGGTCCTGACCCAGCTCCCGTCGGGCGGGGGCTACCGTCCGACGCTGGCGGCCGTGGTCCTGGTCGGGTTCGGCACCGCCGGTACGGCGTTCGGAAGCATGGTGACCGCCAGCTCCGGCGTCGCCGACCGCGACCAGGGCCTGGTGGGCGGCGTCATCAACATGAGCCGCCAGCTGGGCGCGGCCCTCGGGGCGGCCCTGCTCCTGGCCATCGCCGACGCCGTGGACCGGACCGGCCACAGCAGCATGGCGGTCGGCGACCGCGCCGCCATGCTCGCCGGAGCGGCGGCGGCCGGCCTCGCCACGCTGGTCGCCCTGCGCGCCCGGCAGCAGTCCCCGCACAAGCCCCCCACCGCAGAGGCCCCGACCCCGGCGTGAGGCTGGACTACGGCGACCGGCCGCACCTCACCGATCCTGCCGGCGCCGGCGCCGGCGCTCGCGACGACGCAACCCCCCGGCGCCGGCGGCGGCGGCGAAGAAGGTGCCACCGACCGTCACCGGGAGCTGGGAGGCGAAGGGTTCGAGAGGGGGGTGCTCAAGGAAGGCTCGGGCGAACGCCGTTCCGAGCAGGACGGCGGTCAGCGTGATCGCCCACAGGAGCAGTACGAGCAACCAGGTGCTCCGGGCGCTCAGCCAGGAATTCATTGCGTCATCATGCCCTCGTCCCCGCGGCGTCCGCAGCTCCCGGGCCCTCACGTTTCCGCACCGCTTGCCCGCCGCCCGGGAGCAGGCACGAGCATGGACAGCATTCCCCCTGGTCCGCCATGCTGTCCTGGCGCTGGTGGACCGGCGCAGGCTGCACTGTGCGAGGGGCGGGGACTGGTGGAGCAATCGCAGGTCGCGGCTACGCCGCCGGAACGCATCCGTTACCGGTTGACGAGCCTTCAGCGGCTGCTGCCCGTGCTGCCCGGATTCGTCGTCGTCGTGCCTTCCCAGACCCTGTTGTGGCTGGATGGGGAATCGTCCGACTCCGTGATCGTCCCGGGACTGCTCATATGGGGTGTCCTGCTGCCCCTGGTGCTGATCACCTCCCGGCGGTTCGGGGTCACGCTCACACCGTCGGCGGCCATCGCGCACAACTTCCGCCGCCGGACCATCCCGTGGTCGAACGTCCAGGCCATCCAGATCGAGTCGCTCCTCGGCAGCCGGACCGTCGTGATCTACGAGGCGGGCGGCCGCCGCACCCGTCTCCGGGCGCCGATGTCCGGGTTCCTCAGCTGGGACCACAGCTTCGAGGAGAAGTTCCACACCATCGGCAGGTGGTGGCTGGACCACCGCGGCCCGGACTGGGTCCCCGTCCCGCCACCGGGTGTCTGGTGGGGCGGCCCGCCGGCGTCCCACGGGAACCCGTACGCCCCGACCGTGTGATCAGCGGCTGATCGACGCACCCTCGGGCATCGGCACGGCGAAGGCGTCGCCCCCGACTCGCCCCTGACCCACCATGCAGCATCCCTTCGCCACAGGCTCTAGGCGTGACCGCCGCCACCCGGCCCGTTCAGGGTGATGTCGTCGGCGTAATAGTCACCCTGTGCGTACCAGCCGTGCACGTAGACCGTCGCGGTGGTCTGGGCGGCGCCGGTGGTGAAGGAGACGGTCAGCAGGCTGAATCCGGAGGGGGAGGTGGTCCAGGTGGAGGCGCCGCCGTTCACGCCCAGGTAGACGTTGGAGCCGCGGACCCAGCCGCTGAGGGAGTAGGCGGTGCTCGGCCGAACCGTGACGGTCTGCTCGCACTGCGCGGTGTCGCTCGAACTCACCGTCCCCTGAAGGGCCTTGGAACCCGCGTGCACAGGGGAGGAGACGATCGAGCCCGGGTTCCCGGCGCAACTCCACGGCGAGAGGCCACCCGACTCGAAGCCGGCGTTGGCCAGGGCGCCGGCACCCTGGGCCGCGCCCGGGGCCACCGAAGCGGGTGTGGTCGGCGCGGCGGACGCGCCCGCCGAGGGAGTGGCCGGGGTGACCGGGGCGGCCTCGGTAGACCTGGGGACCAGGAGAGAGCAGCCGAACCCCACGACGGCCGCCGCGGCGACCGCGATCACCACGGCCGCCCGACGCTGCCCGGTCCCCAGCCGCGGCCGCTCCCCGGGACGCGCCGGACGGACATCACCGTCGAACACGGGGAGTTCCGCCGTCCTCGTCCTCCCACCGGGGACAGGCGGGAGCTCCTCAGTCTCACCCGTCTCGCCGGAGGCCGGAGCGTTCGGGACGGTCGCGGCCACGGTTGGGTGGCCGCGGTAGTCCTTGTCCTGGCGTATGTCGTCGAGCAGCTGGGCCAGCGCGTCGGTGTTGCGCATGCGCAGCACACGGATGGGCTCCAGCGCGGTGCGGTCGTCCGGTACGCCGGACGCGGGCGGTACGGACACCCTGCTCTCCTTCCGTCCCGAGGCCGAGGCCGAGACCGGAACTGTCCCTGCGGAATTCATACGCAACGACCACTCCGGAGGTTCAGCCGACGCCGCACCCGGTGACGGTCCGGGGCCCCGCTCGCCACTCGTGAGCTTGAGCATGCGCATCGAAACTCGCGGGGCAGCGGCGCTGACCCTGTCCCTGGGAGTACTGGTATCGGCGAGATCTGGAACGGTTCGGTCCGGCTGCCGACCATGAAGCCATGGCACATGTACTCGTCACGGGCGGAACCGGGTTTCTGGGTTCCCACACGATCGCGCAGCTCCTGACCGCCGGGCACACCGTCACGACCACGGTGCGCTCCCTGGCACGGCGGTCCGACGTCGAGCGGATGCTCAAGGTGGCCGGATCCCCGAACGCGGACGGCGTCTCCTATGTCGAGGCGGATCTGACCTCCGACCAGGGCTGGGACCGGGCCGTGGCGGGAGCCGACTACGTCCTGCACGTGGCATCGCCGTTTCCCGCGGCGCGGCCGAAGAACGAGGACGAGGTGATCCTCCCGGCCCGTGACGGGACCCTGCGGGTCCTGCGCGCCGCCCGGGACGCGGGTATCCGTCGCACGGTGCTGACCTCCTCCTTCGCGGCGGTCGGCTACGGGCACGGCCATACCGGACAGATGTTCAGCGAGGACGACTGGACGGATACCGACGGGCCGGGGGTGTCCGCCTACGTCAAGTCCAAGACGGTTGCCGAACGGGCCGCCTGGGACTTCGTCGAGAGCGAGGGCGACGGCCTGGAGCTGACGGTCGTCAACCCGGTGGGAATCTTCGGGCCGGTCCTCGGACCGGACTACTCCGCGTCGATCCGGATCATCCACGCGATGCTGACCGGCGGGATGCGGGCCGCGCCGCCGATCTGGACCAACACGGTGGACGTCCGAGACGCGGCCGACCTCCATCTGCGTGCCATGACCGCGCCCCAGGCGGCCGGGCAGCGGTATCTGGCGCTCGCGGGCGAGCCGATCTCCTTCCACCACATCGCCCTGGCGCTGCGCGAACGGCTGGGCGGGGCAGCCGCCAAGGCCCCCACCGGCTCGGCCCCCGCCTGGCTGCTGCGCCTGCTGGCCACGATCAACCCGGCGCTGCGTGAGACGGTGCCGCAACTGGGCGTGGTGCGCCGCGCCTCCCACGCGAAGGCCCGCAAGGAGCTGGACTGGTCCCCTCATTCCAACGAGGACGCCGTCGTGGCCACCGCGGAGAGCCTGGTCCGCCTCGGACTGCTGAACGGTTAGCGTCAGGAGCATGGCGCACGAGACGGCCGACACCCTGGGCGAGTTCCTGCGGGCCCGGCGCGGGCAGATCAGCCCCGGACAGGTCGGGCTGCCCGCCGGCGAGCGGCGCCGGGTCCCCGGACTGCGGCGCGAAGAGGTCGCCCAGCTTGCCGGCATCAGCCCCGAGTACTACCTGCGCCTGGAACAGGGCCGCAACCTCAACCCCTCCGACCAGATCCTGGCTGCCCTGGCCGGCGCCCTCCAGCTCGACGAGGACGCCGTGGCCTACCTGCACCGCCTCGCCCACCCCGCCCCGCCCACCCGCAGGCCGCGCAGCCGCGCCCGTACGAACCAGGGCGATCTGCAACCACTGCTGGACAGCTGGCCGCAGACCCCTGCCTACGCCCAGGGGCCCAGCGGACGAGTCGTCGCCGCGAACCGGCTGGCCGTACTCCTGTGCCCCTTCTTCGGCGTCGGCCACAACCTGCTGCGGGCTGCCTTCCTCGAACCGGAGATGCGCAGCCTCTACCCGCAGTGGGACGACATGACCGCGAAGGCCGTCTCCGGACTGCGCGCCATGATCGACGTCGACGCAGCCGACCCGGAGCTACTGGAGACCATCGGCGAACTCACCGTCGCCAGCGAGCGGTTCCGCACCCTGTGGACCCGCCGCGAGGTCCGCCGCCGCGACACCGGCCTCACCCGGCTCCATCACCCGCTCGTCGGCGAACTCGACCTGCACTACGAGAAGATGCTGCGCCCACAGGCCCACCAGCTGATCGTCGTCTACTACGCCGACCAGAGCTCGACCAGCGCCGACCGCCTGGCACTCCTCAGCAGCCTCTGACAACGCGCGAGCCGGACGAACCTCGCGGCCCGGCGAACCTCGTGGCCCGGCGGGGCCCGTGGCCCGGCGGGGCCCGTGGCGCAGCAGACTCGTTGCGTCAGCCGTGATCAGCCGTGATCAGCCGGCATCGCCCGGCCCGCCGACCTCGACGCCGGCGGCGTGAACCTGGCCGTCTCGCAGCTGGAACCATTGCAGCCGGGGCGGTCCGCCACGGCCGTCGAACTCCAGGTAAGCGGCCTGACGATAATGCAGCTGACGCAGGTAGGCGCGGAGCTTGGCGAGGTCGTATTCGCGGTCACGAGAGCGGGGGCGGCCGCGCTTGGCCTCCAGAGCAAGCAGGTTGCGCTCCTGGAAGCGACCATGCGGGTCATGAAGGATCAAATCGGGGTACACGAGCCTGCGGTCCGCCGCGTGGAAGCGGTCGTCGAAGCCGTCAATGCGCAGGGCTTTTCTGATCACCCCGAAGTCGGGATGATGCCACCGGTCGTATTCGACGTCCACGCGCCACTGCCCGCCCCAGGACGTGATCGCCCCCTGCAGTGCAAGTGCAACACGGGCGACGACGGCGCGTTCGTTCACACCCTCGCTCACCAGGTCCGACTCCTGGGTCCACACCGTGAGCAGTGCCTCCCGGAGGGCATCGCGGATCTGCTGGTCGGTGACCGGGGCGGGCGGTTCCGTCGTCCGGGCAGGGTCGTCGGCCACGTCTCACTTCTCCGGGTTGTCGCTCAAGTCGGCGGGCTCAGAGGTATGTTCCCCGGTCCTGCCGCCCCGGTTCCATGCGACGACGTCCAAAACGCGCAGCACGCTCACGTCGTCCGGGACACATCCCATCAGTGTCTTCCACGTATCCGGCTGCTCGTCCAAGTCGCGCGCCATGGCTTCGCCGAGAAGCCGGAGGAACTCCGCCCAGGTCCGCCGGGGCGACTTCTTGATCGGATACTGAGCACCGGGCCCGCAGTAGCAGGCGTAGACCCGGGTGTCGTAGAGCGGCAGGACAAACAGAAACAGGGTCTGAAGTCACGCGAGCCTGGCACAGGCCGGCCACTACCAATTCCGCCCGTACTCGCGGCGATTCTCCGAGCGCACCTGAAGGGGTTCGGTACCGCCAAAAACGGGTGCATCTTCCCAAATGAACAGGGGGCCTCGCCGGGCAAGGGGACCTCGCCCTTGGCTCCGAAGCCCTATCACCTCCGGGCGACGTGCATCACGAACTGGCTCCGTGCGGGCCTCCCCGTAGCCGAGGTGGCCGCTGCGCCGACAACTCGCCGGAGGTCATTCACCGCCGCGGGGGTGAATGACGAAACTGAGGCCGAGAACAGCAAGAAGATCGAAAAAACCACGGGGTGGACAGCCGGCGCCGGCTAAAGGGTGTTGCACAAGGCTCTGAGCTGGTCATCTTCCTTGTATGGCTGGGGTGTTAAGGGCTGAGCGGTGTGGGTGGAGACGTTCACGGGGCTGCGGTTGGCGCAGTTCTCGGGTCTGTTGAAGGTGGCGCGTGAGCGGGGCGGCAACGGCACGTCGCGGGGCTGGCCGTGGTCGCTACCGCTGGCCGAACGGGTGCTGATGGTCGCGGTGTACTACCGCACGAACCTGACCATGCGGCAGTTCGGCCCACTGTTCGGGGTCTCCTCCTCCACCGTGTGCCGGGTCGTCCAGAGGCTGGGACCCCTGCTCGCGCTTGAGCCCGTCTCCCGCCCTGCGGATGTGGCGGACCGGTTGTGGATCGTGGACGGCACGCTGATCCTGCTGCGGGACCGGAGCGTGGCGGCCTCCTCGCGTAACTACCGGTTTTCGGCGAACGTGCAGGTCGTCGTGGATGCCGACACCCGGCTGGTGATCGCGGCGGCGCGGCCGGTGCCGGGGACGACCGCGGACGCCCATGCCTGGCGTGCCTCCGGGCTGAGCCGGCACTGCCAGGGTGCGACCGTGCTGGGTGACGGTGCTTATCTCAACTGCGGGATGGCGGTGCCGCACCGCAAACGCCCGGGACGGGCGCTGCTGCAGGCTGAGGAGGACGACAACGCCGAGCACCGCAAGGTCCGTGCCTGGGTGGAACACGTCATCGGCCGGCTGAAGAACTACAAGATCCTTCGCGACTGCCGGCAGCGCGGCGACGGTCTCCATCACGCGGTCCAGGCCGTCGCCCACATGCACAACCTCGCCCTCGCGTCATGAGCAGACGGGCCCGTCACCCGCTCCGAACTGCCCGCGCTCAGCCTTGTGCAACACCCTTTAGCACCTTTCAATGTGGCAGCGGCAGTCCAAGGGCACCCTTCAGCCTGGCTCCCTCGAACTTTGCACCGGATACCTTCGCCCCGGTTAGGTTAGCGTTCGTAAGGTTGGCATTTGTGAGATCGGCGTGAGTAAGGTCGGCGTGGGTGAGGTCAGCACCTTCGAGGTCTGCCCCTGATAGGTATGAGCCTTCGAGGTTCGAGTTGTTGAGTACCGCACCATTCAAGTTTGAGCAGCTACCTCCGAAGGAATTCCGACCCGGGCAGAGAATCGTGCTTGCTAGATTCATGCCGGATAGGATTGTGCCGCTTAGGTCTGCGTCGGTGAAATCTGCGTTGCGCAGGTCCGCGCATTGACCTGCGGGGGATCTGCTGTATCGCTTGGACTCGTTCATCGGCGGACTAAGGCCGGAAGGCGCCGCTACAGCTCCGTTGCTTCCCTGGGCGGGCTCTACGAACAGCTCGCCACAGAAATGTGCACCTGATAGGTGCGCTCCATATAGCCTCGCTCCGTCGAAATGTGAGCCCGACAGATCTGCGTAAGAGAGGTTCGCTCCATCCATAAAAGCCTCGTCGAGCCGGGACCCTCTCACTTCGGCTCCTGACAGGTTTACTTGCCACAGTGTTGCTCCCTGAAGGTCCAGGTTGGAGAGGGAAGAGTCGCTGAGATCTGCATCTGATAGATCCGCCTCGCGGAAGGGGATCATGTTTTGGTGCCCGTCTAATTGCACGTCATGTAGATTAGTGCGTCTAAGATCAATGGGTCCTTTGTCGAGATCGGCGCCGCGATTGGCTAGTACAGTCATTACTGCCTGAACGTCCGCTTTGGGCGGGGATGATTTACCTGATTCGGGAGCCGACTTCTTGACTCCAACCTGAACGGCGGCGTGCGTACGCAGATAAGCGGAGAGGACGGACACAACGGTGGAGTGATCGCGAACGGAATCATGCATGATCCGCTCCAATGCGTAGATTCCCCCGAGTCGTACGTCCAAGGATGCTGACCCCAGGTTGTTAATGGCGGCGTTGAACCGGTTGGTGATCTGCCCCTGCTCGCTGATCGCCAGTTCCTTGCTGGCCTGATTGACCTGCATCCAGGTGAAGAGCAACGCGACCAAGGCAGCAAGCCCCGGGAGGCTTGCCACCATCAGGCCGGCCCAATGAGCGCGGCTGGGACCTGGCGGGCCGGGGGCTGGCACTCGACGGTTGCGGTGACGCTGAAGCCACCGCGCGGTGCGCCGACGTGCGGGCCGGCGGAGCCTTGCAGAGTCCGTGGTCCGCGCCATGTCTTCCATAGCACCTTGCGTTTGGGCACCCCGCCACTTGGCGGGGCTGAATGGCATGCACCCTCTGCTTAAGGAAGCTGAGGTGATCCAGTGCTCGTGGGCCGCCTCTTGGTTCCCCACTGTTCCTAGTTCTGCGTACGATCTGGCACGCCTGTGGCATGTTTTCTTCGCATTGCGTTCCAGGATGCTTAGCACAGGCCCTCAAGGCCTATGTCGGCCGGGTTGCCATGGTTGTTGTACTCCGCCGTCGTGTAGCAGACAGCGTGACTTACCAGGATAATGCGCACTTAAGTGAGGGGACCCCTATAACCCGTCCGTGCAGGCCCGAGATTCGCGAATAGCTCTAACAAATTTCTTTTCATACGTCGATTCGTCACCCTTGAGGACTTCACACAACGTCTTATCGTACCGGAAGTTCCCGTAAATCGTCTGACTCCAGGCCACCCACTGATCGCACGTGTGTCGCTCTTCCGGAGAACCGGGCAACACGAGACGGCCGTCCTTGGGGACGCAATTAAGCAGCCCAGGGAGGGTCGTGTACACGTAGTCGAAGTAATCGAGAGCCCACCGTTCGACGGCGAGAAACTCCTGGCGTTCCGCCGGATCTTTGATGTCTTGAAGTCTCCTGGGGGGATTTGCGATGAGCCAGTTCACGCGCTTGTTCTCTGGTGAACTGACAAATTTGTCGTAGTCGAGAAGTTGTTGATATATGCCGTCCAGGCGCGCCTCAGAAACTTGATCGGCGGCTTCTTGAGCTTGTTTCTCGGTTGCTTTGGTTTGGTAAATTAGGTAAATGAGAGTGATGATCCCGAGCATTGCTACCGTGATTTCTACGATGAACCTGCAATGTTCGATTTGGATTCCGTGAATCCGATTTCTTAGTCCTCGTGTCGAGGTATCTGTGTCGCCTGACATGGTTACCGCCACTTGCATGCCATAACGGCAGAAACGCTTTAGTCCAACCATACAGAGTCTTTTTAGCTTCGCAACTGGGTGGGGTTGGTCGCCAGTGGCGTTGAACTTCGTTGCTAACAACGACGACCACCGAATTAGGAGTTCGATCGCTACGTGGCACTGCCGGGGAGCCGCCTGGTCACGCTGGCCGTGCCAGACCGCCTAGGAGTGCTGGCGTGCGGCGCCGTTGATGTCACTCGTGGATGTCAGAACGGTGCAACGGCGCGTGCTCGCTGGCACGATGGTCCCGTGGTTGACCTGGAGCGCATCAAAGCAGAGACCGTGGCGTACTTCCGAGCACTCGATGAGAACGCCACTCTGCGGCACCACTTCCACCACGCTGACGAGGAAGGCGGCCTCTGGTACATCGAGGCCGTACCCAACCGCGGCGAGCTGATCGTCATCAAGCAAGCCGAGCTGACGTCGGCCGGCCAACTTCACCGCTACAGCTGGGAGCACCTCCAGGACGAGCACGGCTTCCTGACCGACCAAGCGATCGACCCTGAAAAGGACCCGTTGGAGGTCATCCCGGCCCAAGCGTTCCAGAGGGTGTGGAACCGGTGAGCGGGCTGGACAACCACTTTAGGAGAGAGGCTGGGTGTTCTCCAGCCTGAGCTGCGGCTTTGCCGACCGAGGAAGCGAGCGGCTACTCGACCACAGAGCACCGGCGTTGGCCGTGGCTGACCCCTGAATCTGGCACGGTTGTGGCACGAACCTCAGCCGACGACAGTCAGCCACGGCGGCGGGTACGTCGACCGACCAGGCGCGCGTGTGCTTCGCTGTACCCCCACCGGCCTCAGCCACGCTATCGGCTTGGGTCGTCGACGAGCCACGGCGGGTTGATCGGCATTGATCGGCTGATCTGCGGCGGGATGCCGACTCCGGGGTCACGTCCCTCTGAGTGGTGTGGTCACGGCAGCCGTTTCGGTTCCGGTTGTGGCGTGATCTGCGATTCGGGCGGGATTGGCTGAGTGGTGAAGAGCTCGGCCATTGAGGCCTCGGAAAGGTAGCGGCGGTCGAAGACCTGCCACTCGTTGTGCAACCGACGATGATCGTTTACGCCTGGGGTGCGGTCTTCTGCTTGAGGCGTTCGTAAGGAGTCTGGCCGCCGAGGCCGCCGTGTGGGCGATGGTAGTTGTAGTAGTCCTCCCACTCGCGCAGCTTGTCGTTGAAGACCTCGGCATCATCGATGATGACGCCCTCCAGGAGCCGGTAGAACTCCTCGCCGTCGATCCGGTGAGAGCGTTCGACCTTCCCGTTCAGCCGCGGTGTGCGGGGCTTTATGTAGGCGTGGCCGATGCCTTTGTCGAGCACGTGGAAGTGGAAAGCGGACTGGAACTCAGCTCCGTTGTCCGTCTGGATCACCTCCACCTGGAACGGCAGCCTCTGCAGAACGTAGTCGACGAACTGGATGGCGGTGGCCTGGTTGAGCGTCGGATAGATCTTCAGGACCCGCAGCCGGGTGCAGTCGTCGATCGCCGTGAACTGGTAGTACTTGTTACGGCCGCCGCGCCGGCCCTGAAGCATGGAGGCGAGCGGCTCGATGAACTTCACGTCGATCTGCACCCGGTGGCCGGGCAGCTGCTTCTCGTACCGCTTCCATCGGCGGTCGTGCCGCTTGTAGCGCTGGGAGGCCGGCAGGCGGCCCATGTCCAGGCGCTTGAGGATCCGCCACACGCCCGACTTGCTGATCGTGACGTCGTGGTACCGCTTGAGGTACATCGCGATCTTCTCGGGCCCGAAGTGGTAATTCTGCCGGAGATAGATGATCTTCCCTACGACCTCGACGTGCGTGGCGTTCGGGCTGTGCTTGGGCGCCTTGGAGCGCGTGCGCAGCCCCTCGATGCCCTCGGCCTGGTAGCGGCGATACCAGATGTAGTACGCCTGCCGACTGATGCCGAAATACCGGCAACTCATGGCGACGTTGCCGGTGACCTCTTCGACATGACGTATGACGGCCAGGCGCCGCTTGGCCTCACGATCGAGCGGGGGTGTCTTCGACATGTGGATCTCCGTAGTGATCAGAGACCCAGGTGTCAACGATGATCGGCAGTTTTAGACGCGCGTGTTCGCCACGCTCACCGCTCCCGGCTTCGGTCCGGTGCACACCCGGCGGGAACGCGATGGGCTCGTACGGGCCTGTCGTCCCCGCCGGCCGGGGGACTGCTGCCCGCACGGGTGGCCGGTCGGATGCCGTATGCGCCACGCGGCCGACGATCCTCGCCTCGGCGAACCGCTCTGCCCGCGCTGCTACGACTATGCGGGCGCCGTTCTCTGGCACGCGTTCGCCGGTCGGCTCTGGCGTCGGTTCGGGCTGGAGCTGCGGCGGGAGGTGGCTCGGCGGGCCGGTCTGTCGCGTACGGAGTTCGGGGAAGTCGCCCGACTCTCGTACGCGAAAGTCGCCGAGTACCAGCGGCGGGGCCTGGTCCACTTCCATGGCGTGATCCGCCTCGACGGACCGGAAGGGCCCGACTCACCTGCGCCGGGCTGGGCGACTGCGGCACTGCTGGGGGAGGCCATTCCGGTGGTGGCTGGTCGGGTGCGGCTTACGGCACCGGGCGCGGGCATCGTCGGTCCGCGGGAGCTCCGGTTCGGCGGGCAGGTCGACGTACGGCCCGTCACCTCGTACCGCCGGGATGTGGGGGAGCGGCCAGCCTCCGCGGGAGCCGTCGCGGGCTACATCGCCAAGTACGCGACGAAGGGAGCGGAGTCCGCCGGCGCGGTGGACGGACGGGTCTACGACGCGCGGGGCATGGTCATGCTGCCCGTCCGGGCGCACGTGCTGCGCATGATCGGCACGTGTTGGTGGTTGGGCGGCCTGCCGGAGTTCGAGCCGCTCGGGCTTCGTCGCTGGGCGCACATGCTCGGGTACGGCGGCCACTTCTCCAGCAAGTCTCGTCGCTACTCGACCACGTTGACCGCTCTTAGGCAGGCTCGTGCCGACCACCGTGCGGAGCAGCAGCGGGCCTCCCTCGGCCTGGCTGACGTCTCGACCGTCACGGTTGGCCAGTGGCGTTATGCGGGGCGCGGCTACTCGCCGGCGGGGGAACTCCTGGCCGCTTCGGTGCGGGAGGGCGGTGGTCGTCGTGGCGCGTGACGGTCGTGCGAAGACGGCCGAACTGCTCACCGTTCGGCAGGTGCTCGACGAACTGGGCGGCATATCCCGGCGCACCTTCTACCGCTGGCGGGAACTGCGCATCGCCCCTGCCTGTATCCGGCTGCCGAACGGGGAGCTCCGGGTTCGGCGGGACGTGCTCAACGACTGGTTGGAGGAGCGAGCGGAGGGGGCTGCGTCGTGAAGTCGTACAAGGTCGTCATCTGGAAACTGAGCATCAATCGCTCTGCGAAGAAACCGACGTACCTCGTTCGCTGGTCCGTGGACGGCGAGCCGTTCCACGAGTCGCACAACACCAAGGCTCTCGCCGATCGCTTCCGGGCCAAGCTGCTTCGGGCGGCGGACAAGGGCGAGCCCTTCGACACGGTGACTGGTCTGCCCGACTCCCTGCGCGGGGGCAAGGCTGCTCTGTCCCTGCTCGAACTGGCGATCAAGTACATCAATGCTCGGTGGCCCGAGGCGTCGGCAAAGCAGAGGGACAGCATGACCGACGCCCTGGCAACGGTCATGCCCGCGCTGGTCAAGTCGGTCCGTGGGCGTCCTACTCCGGCCGATCTGCGGCGGGCGCTTCGCTCGTACGTCCTGCCTCCGCCTCGCAGGGAGCGTGAGCGGCCCGAGGAGATCGCGGCGGCAGTGAAATGGATTGAGAAAGCGTCGCTGCCGGTGGCGGAGCTCCAGGAGATCACCCGCGTGCACGACCTGATCGATGTGCTCACGCGGAAGCTCGACGGCAAGCCTGCGGCGACGCAGACGTACCGTCGGCGGCGTGCGGTGATCTTCAACGTCCTCGAATACGGGGTTGAGCTGGAGGCGCTGCCCTCGAACCCGCTGAGCCGAGTGCGGCGTAAGAGGGGGAAGCGAGCGCTGCAGGAGGTTGACCGGCGGGTCGTGGTCAACCCTCGGCAGGCGCGGGAGCTGCTGGCGGCCGTCACGTACGTCGGTGGCTACGACCGGGCGAGCGGCCGGCGGTTACGGGCGTTCTTCGGCTGCCTGTACTACGCGGCCATGCGCCCCGGTGAGGCGCTCGGGCTGCGTCTCTCGGACTGCACGCTGCCGGAAAAGGGCTGGGGCCGAATCGACCTGGCCGAGACCCGGCCCACCGCCGGTAAGGCGTGGACCGACTCCGGCGAGGCGCACGACCGGCGCGGCCTGAAGCAGCGGGCGGACGGTGAGGTGCGCATCGTGCCGATACCGCCCCCGCTCGTGCGGCTGCTCCAGGACCACATCAAGGAGTTCGGTACGGCGGATGACGGCCGTCTGTTCTCCAGCGAGCGGGGCAATGTGATCGCCGCATCGTCGTACTCGCGAGCATGGAAGCAAGCACGTGCCCTGGCCTTCCCGCCTGATCAGGTCACCTCCGTCCTGGCCGCTCGCCCATACGACCTCCGGCACGCGGGTGTCTCCCAGTGGCTCAACTCGGGCGTTCCCGCACCGGAGGTGGCGGCTCGCGCTGGCCACTCGGTGGACGTCCTCCTGAAGATCTACGCCAAGTGCATCGACGGCCAGGAGCAGGAGATGAACGACCGGATCCTGAAGGGGCTGGGGGAGGGGGACATCTAGACGCCAGGACCATTAATTGGCCTGGTCAGGCTGCCGAGGGCCCCGGAGAGATCCGGGGCCCTCGGCGTTACTGCACGTCCGATGAGGCAAGCTTGACGAACTGCTCCAGAACCTCTCGCGCCTGCGAGCCGAGGGCACTCAGCTCCGTCTTGTCGGCTGCCTTGTGCAGGGCAGATGTCAGGGCGTAAGCGTCCTGCGCTATATCGACCAGTGCCCTCGCGCTTGCTATGAGCTGCACCCGGAACAACGCGTGGAGGGCAATGCCGCGGAGTCGGTAAGCCTCCGTGCGGGCTTCGGTGAAAGCGGAGCCGTCTGGATCCTCGTTCCTGCGGTGCCAGCGATCTTGTTGCCCGCGCCGGAACTCTGTCAGTGCTCCGGCGAAATCGCTGTAGACGGTCATCCGGTCCGAGCGGAGCTGTTGCTGAGACGCAAACAGTTGGTCCCGGGCGGACGCGTTGCGCTGAAACGCGTAGGTGAGAGCTGAGCCCAACAGTGTGCCTGCAATGGCGATTAAGGCCGAGATGACACCATCCACGCCAGTATGAGATCACAAGATCGTTTGCGTGCCTAGATCCATAATGAGCCTTGCCCGGGTCCTTCGAAAGAGTGCTTGGCCTGCAAAGAGACCCTTCAAGATCATTACGTCGTCATTACGTGATCACTGGCAAACGGCTGCTTCGGGCGGCATCCGCCTGCACAAACAACAAGACCCCGCATCCAGCAAACACGCTGGCGGCGGGGTCTTTAGGCACCTAATCCAAGGTGCCCCCGGCAGGATTCGAACCTGCGCACACGGCTCCGGAGGCCGTTGCTCTATCCCCTGAGCTACGGGGGCGTCTGGCGTTGAGCTGTTGCTCGCGGCGACGGGTAGAACACTACCAGCTCGGTCGGGGTGATCAGGAACGGGTTTCCCGGGGTGCTCGCCCGCGTGGGGTGGAAGTCGGGAAAACCCGGACGCGGTGGCCGGTCCGGACCTACTCTCAAGTTGTGCCAGGGGCGTCGGGCCGGGTGCTTGTTGTGGACGACAACAAGGTCATCCGGCAGCTGATCAGGGTCAATCTCGAACTGGAGGGTATCGAGGTCGTGACCGCGGCCGACGGTGCCGAGTGTCTGGATGTCGTTCATCGGGTGCGCCCCGACGTGATCACTTTGGATGTCGTGATGCCTCGGCTCGACGGGCTGCGGACCGCCGCTCAGCTGCGTGCCGATCCCCGGACCCGCGATCTTCCGCTCGCCATCGTCAGCGCCTGTACGCAGTACGAGGTCGAGACCGGTCTCGACGTCGGCGTCGACGCGTTTCTCGCCAAGCCCTTCGAACCCGCCGAACTCGTCCAGCTGGTGCGGGAGTTGATCGACCGGCGGCGAGGCGGGGGCGAGGGAGAGAGGGAGGGGGAGGACGGGGACGTCGGCGACGAGGTCCAGTTCTCGGGGGAACGGGCCCGGGGGTGACCCCGCCTGTCCGTGACACCCCCCAGGCGTATCCGTGACACCCCCCGGGGCCTGTCCGTGACGGCCCCCGCCCCCAGTGAGTCCCCTTGGCCCCTCCCGTGACCCCCGCGGGCCCGCAAGGGCCCAGGGGGAGCAGAGGGAGCAGGGGCCCAGGAGTCCCTGGGGCCCAGGGGCGGCCAGCCCGCCCGCGGCCCGCTCGCAGCCCGCCCGTCCACATGCCGGACCCCTGCCCGAACCGGCTCGCGTACCCACCCCCTTCCTCCCCTACGCTTGTCCCGTGACCCCCGTCGAGCTCTCTCGTACCGTGCTGCGTGCGGTGCGCCGTGCCGTGGACGCGGGGGAGCTCAGTGTGGCCGTGCCGGAGCGGGTCGTGGTGACGTCGCCCGGGCCCGGTGGGTGCGGGGACTACGCCACCAACGTCGCGCTGCAGCTCGCCGGGCCCGCCGGGCAGCCGCCGGTGCGGGTCGCCGAGATCCTGGTGCCGCTGCTCGCGGAGTGCGCCGGCGTCGAGGACGTCGTCGTCACCGGGCCCGGGTTCCTCAACATCTCGCTCAGTTCCGCCGCGTCCCCGACCGCCACCCTGGTCGGCGAGATCCGCCGCCTCGGGGCCGGCTACGGCCACGGCGACGCCCTCGCCGGGCAGGTCGTCGCGCTCCGGGTGCCGTACGACGCCCGGGCCGAGGTCGTCGCCGACGCGGTGGTCAGGATCGTCGCGACGCAGGGCGGGCGGGGTGAGGTCGATCACGGGGAGCCCGCCAGTCTCCGGCCCGTGCCCGCGCCCGAGGACCCGGCGCCGCTCGGGCCCGACGCCGCCCAGTGGGCGCTGCTGCATCCGGCCGCCCACGACCGGCCCCGGATCACCGCCGATCATCTGGTGCAGCGGGAGAGCAATCCGCTGTTCCGGGTGCGGTACGCGCACGCCCGGGTACGGGCCGTCGGGCGGGGAGCGGGGCGGCTCGGGTTCGGTGCCGTGCCCGGCGACGTTCCCGACGCTCCGGGCGGTCTCGTCACCGCCCTCGCCGACTACCCCCGCATCCTCACCGGCGCGGCCACCCATCGCGCCCCCGACCGGCTCGCCCGGCACCTCGTCACCGTCGCCGACGCCGCGCTGCCGTTCCTGCCGACCGTGCTGCCCCGTGGCGACGAGAAACCCTCGGCCGCCCACCGTGCCCGGCTCGCCCTCGCCGAAGCCGCCGGGACGGTGCTGGCCGGCGGCCTGTCCCTGCTCGGCATCGACGCACCCGATCACCTCTGAGAGAGTCCGAAGAGCAATGAGCCGTTCCGCGCACCCCGCCGGGCCCCGGCACGCCGACGTCCTGCCCGAGGGGCACTACGCCGCCCCGCCCACCGACCTCAACGTCCTCGACTCCAAGGTGTGGGCCCAGACCGTCACCCGGAACGCCGACGGGGCCGTCACCGTCGGCGGTGTCGACGTGAAGAGCCTCGCCGAGGAGTTCGGCACCCCCGCCTATGTCCTCGACGAGGACGACTTCCGGGCCCGGGCGCGCGCCTGGCGCACCGCGTTCGGGCCGGACGCCGACGTGTTCTACGCCGGGAAGGCGTTCCTGTCGCGGGCCGTCGTGCGCTGGCTGCACGAGGAAGGGCTCAACCTGGACGTGTGTTCCGGTGGGGAGCTGGCCACCGCGCTGTCCGCGGGCATGCCCGCCGACCGGATCGCCTTCCACGGCAACAACAAGTCCGAGGCGGAGATCCGGCGGGCCGTCGGGGCCGGTGTCGGGCGGATCGTGCTCGACTCGTTCCAGGAGATCGTGCGGGTCGCCCACATCGCGCAGGAGCTCGGCACGCGGCAGCGGGTGCAGATCCGTATCACCGTGGGTGTCGAGGCGCACACGCACGAGTTCATCGCCACCGCCCACGAGGACCAGAAGTTCGGGATTCCGCTGGCCGGCGGGCAGGCCGCGGAGGCCGTGCGGCGGGCGCTGCAGCTCGACGGGCTCGAACTCATCGGGATCCACTCGCACATCGGGTCGCAGATCTTCGACATGTCCGGGTTCGAGGTCGCCGCGCATCGCGTGGTCGGGCTGCTCAAGGACATCCGCGACGAGCACGGGGTCGAGCTGCCCGAGATCGACCTCGGCGGCGGGCTCGGGATCGCCTACACGAGCGACGACGACCCGCGCGAGCCGCACGAGATCGCCAAGGCGCTCACCGAGATCGTGACGCGGGAGTGCGAGGCCGCCAGGCTGCGGACGCCCCGGATCTCCGTGGAGCCCGGGCGGGCCATCGTCGGGCCGACCGCCTTCACCCTCTACGAGGTCGGCACCATCAAGCCCCTCGACGGGCTGCGGACCTATGTGTCGGTCGACGGGGGTATGTCCGACAACATTCGCACCGCGCTGTACGACGCCGAGTACAGCGTCGCCCTGGTGTCCCGGACCAGCGACGCCGACCCGATGCTCGCGCGCGTCGTCGGCAAGCACTGCGAGAGCGGGGACATCGTGGTCAAGGACGCGTTCCTGCCGGGCGACCTGGCACCCGGTGACCTCATCGCCGTACCGGCCACCGGCGCCTACTGCCGTTCCATGGCCAGCAACTACAACCACGTGCTCCGGCCGCCCGTCGTCGCGGTGCGGGACGGCGCGGCCCGGGTGATCGTCCGGCGGGAGACGGAGGAGGATCTGCTCCGGCTCGACGTCGGATGAAGGCCGGCTGACAGGCCGGACGACAGGCCGGGTGACCGGAGGGTCGTGCGGGGGATCGCACGGGCGGATGGCGCAGGCGGAAGATCTCCTGTCCGCCATCCCCGCAAAATGAAATAGATGTCTCACGATCCGGACGAAGGGTAGAAACTCCCGTCCGGTGAGTGAGACTGGTCCAACCGTAGACGGTATGAGGAAACGAGGTCGGATGATGCGTACGCGTCCGCTGAAGGTGGCGCTGCTGGGCTGTGGGGTCGTCGGCTCAGAGGTGGCACGCATCATGACGACGCACGCCGACGACCTCGCCCAGCGGATCGGCGCCCCGATCGAGCTCGCCGGTGTGGCCGTACGGCGGCCCTCCAAAGTCCGTGCGGGCATCGACCCGGACCTGGTCACCACCGACGCCACCGCGCTCGTCAAGCGCGGCGACATCGACGTCGTGGTGGAGGTCATCGGCGGCATCGAGCCCGCCCGCACCCTCATCACCACCGCCTTCGAGCACGGTGCCTCGGTTGTCTCCGCCAACAAGGCGCTGCTCGCCCAGGACGGCGCCGCCCTGCACGCGGCCGCCGAGCAGCACGGCAAGGACCTCTACTACGAGGCCGCCGTCGCCGGTGCCATCCCGCTGATCCGGCCGCTGCGCGAGTCGCTGGCCGGCGACAAGGTCAACCGGGTGCTCGGGATCGTCAACGGGACGACCAACTTCATCCTCGACAAGATGGACTCCACGGGGGCCGGGTACCAGGAGGCCCTCGACGAGGCCACCGCGCTCGGGTACGCGGAGGCCGACCCGACCGCCGACGTCGAGGGCTTCGACGCCGCTGCCAAGGCCGCCATCCTCGCCGGCATCGCCTTCCACTCCCGGGTCCGGCTCGACGACGTCTACCGCGAGGGCATGACCGAGGTCACCGCCGCCGACTTCGCCTCCGCCAAGAACATGGGCTGCACCATCAAGCTCCTCGCCATCTGCGAGCGCGCCGACGACGGCGGCTCCGTGACGGCCCGCGTGCACCCCGCGATGATTCCGCTGACCCACCCGCTCGCCTCCGTGCGCGGTGCGTACAACGCCGTCTTCGTGGAGTCCGACGCGAGCGGGCAGCTCATGTTCTACGGTCCCGGCGCCGGCGGCGCCCCGACCGCCTCCGCGGTCCTCGGCGACCTCGTCGCCGTCTGCCGCAACCGGCTCAGCGGGGCGACGGGGCCCGGCGAGTCGGCGTACGCCGGTCTGCCCGTCTCGCCCATGGGCGAGGTCGTCACGCGCTACCACATCAGCCTCGACGTCGCCGACAAACCGGGTGTTCTCGCCCAGGTCGCCACCGTCTTCGCCGAGCACGGGGTTTCCATCGATACGGTTCGGCAGACCGGCAAGGACGGCGAGGCCTCCCTCGTCGTCGTCACCCACCGGGCCTCCGACGCCTCCCTGTCCGGGACCGTCGAGGCGCTGCGCAAGCTCGACACCGTGCGGGGTGTCGCCAGCATCATGCGGGTTGAAGGAGAGTAACCAGCAATGACCCACCAGTGGCGCGGAATCATCGAGGAGTACCGGGACCGGCTGCCCGTCTCCGACACCACGCCGGTCGTGACGCTCCGCGAGGGCGGCACGCCCCTCGTGCCCGCGCAGGTGCTCTCCGAGCGCACGGGCTGCGAGGTCCACCTGAAGGTGGAGGGCGCGAACCCGACCGGGTCCTTCAAGGACCGCGGGATGACCATGGCCATCAGCAAGGCCAAGGAGGAGGGCGCGCAGGCGGTCATCTGCGCCTCCACGGGCAACACCTCCGCCTCCGCCGCCGCGTACGCCGTGCGCGCCGGCATGGTGTCGGCCGTGCTGGTGCCGCGCGGCAAGATCGCGCTCGGCAAGATGGGCCAGGCCCTCGTGCACGGCGCGAAGATCCTCCAGGTCGACGGCAACTTCGACGACTGCCTCACCCTCGCCCGCGAGTTGAGCGAGAACTACCCGGTGGCGCTGGTCAATTCGGTCAACCCGGTGCGCATCGAGGGCCAGAAGACGGCCTCCTTCGAGATCGTGGACATGCTCGGCGACGCGCCCGACATCCACGTCCTGCCGGTCGGCAACGCGGGCAACATCACCGCGTACTGGAAGGGGTACAAGGAGTACGCCGCCGACGGCATCTCCTCGAAGACCCCCCGGATGTGGGGCTTCCAGGCCTCCGGCAGCGCCCCGATCGTGCGCGGCGAGATCGTCAAGGACCCCTCGACGATCGCCACCGCGATCCGGATCGGCAACCCCGCCTCCTGGCAGTTCGCGCTCGCGGCCCGGGACGAGTCCGGCGGCTTCATCGACGAGGTGACGGACCGTGAGATCCTGCGCGCCTACCGGCTGTTGGCCGCCCAGGAGGGTGTCTTCGTCGAGCCCGCCTCCGCCGCGTCGGTGGCCGGTCTGCTGAAGGCCGCCGAGCAGGGCAAGGTCGACCCCGGCCAGCGCATCGTCTGCACGGTCACCGGAAACGGCCTGAAGGACCCCGACTGGGCCGTCGCCGGCGCTCCGCAGCCGGTCACCGTGCCGGTCGACGCGGCCGCCGCGGCCGATCGGCTGGGCCTCGCCTAGAGAACCACCGAGGGCGGCCCGGACGGGGAACTCCCTACGGAGGGGGCACAGGGGGCTTACGACACGCATCGTGCGCCTCCTGTGCGCCCTATGTCGCCACAGAACCTTCCTTCGATAGGCTGTACCGAACCCGCCCGCTGCATATGCCTCCGCATATGGCGCGGTGCCGCGCCGTCTCCACGGCCCGAGGGTCCCCCACGTACCTATCGAATGTCATTCGACCATCACGCAGCTCAAGGAGAGTCATCGAGCGATGGCCGGTCCAGCGTTCCGCGCCGCCGCCGTCCGGGTGCGCGTCCCCGCCACCAGCGCCAACATCGGCCCGGGCTTCGACGCCCTGGGCCTCGCGCTGGGGCTCTACGACGACGTCGTCGTCCGGGTGGCCGACTCCGGCCTGCACATCGACATCGCGGGGGAGGGCAGCGAGACGCTGCCGCGCGACGAGAGTCACCTCCTCGTACGCTCCCTGCGCACCGCCTTCGACCTGCTGGGCGGACAGCCCCGCGGCCTGGAGATCGTGTGCGCCAACCGCATCCCGCACGGCCGTGGCCTCGGCTCCTCCTCCGCCGCGATCTGCGCCGGCATCGTCGCGGCGCGTGCCGTGACGATAGGCGGCGAGGCCCGGCTCGACGACGCGGCCCTGCTTGAGCTCGCGACCGAGATCGAGGGCCACCCCGACAACGTCGCGGCCTGCCTGCTCGGCGGCTTCACGCTCTCCTGGATGGAGTCCGGCGCCGCCCGGGCGATCAGGATGGAGCCCAGCGATTCCATCGTTCCGGTGGTTTTCGTGCCCGGGAAGCCGGTCCTGACGGAGACCGCGCGCGGACTGCTCCCGCGCACCGTGCCGCACGTCGACGCCGCCACCAACGCGGGCCGCGCGGCCCTGCTCGTCGAGGCCCTCACCCGGCGCCCCGAGCTGCTGCTGCCCGCCACCGAGGACCGTCTGCACCAGGAGTACCGGGCCCCCGCGATGCCGGAGAGCGCGGCCCTGGTGGAGCGGCTGCGCGCCGACGGCATCCCGGCCGTGATCTCCGGCGCCGGACCCACCGTGATGGCGCTCGCCGACGCCGGCAGTGCCGAAAAGGTGCAGGCCCTGGCGGGTGCGGGCTGGGCCGCCAACCGCCTCGACCTCGACCTTCAGGGAGCGAGCGTGCTGCCGCTCGCGCCCTCCAGTGACATGTGACGCGCACGATTGCCGGATTTGGAGAGGGGGAATGTTTGTTGGATCCGGTAGTGTTAACCTCAAGTCTGCACCCGACCCCACCATGGCGAGGTGCTTCGTGTCCCCGTCCGGGACAGACATTCTTCCGGGAGTCTCCCAAGCCATTCAGCGTTCTGTATGACGTACCTGGGCAGTACGCCGTACCCGGGCACTGAGAGGGCCGCTGGGCACGCTCCGGAACAGGTGCTACCACGCCACGTGACACCGGGTGCCACGGCTCGTCGGAAGCGCCGTCACCAGATATTTCTTCCGCCGCACAGGCGGACCACCGCCCCGGCACGGTCCACACAAGCAAGGACCGAAAGCCGGACAGCACAACCGGTCGCCGAGCCAGACAGGCCGACGTCCGCTCCAGGGAAGGACCCTTCGTGAGCGACACCACCGATCTGATGGGCGCACGTGTCGAGGAGACCGCTGCCGCGCCCGCCACGGACGCCTCCGCGCCTGCCTCCGGTGCCGGCTCCCGGCGGCGCCGCGGTACCGGCCTTGAGGGCATGGTGCTGGCCGAGCTTCAGCAGGTCGCATCCGGCCTCGGCATCAGGGGCACCGCGCGGATGCGCAAGAGCCAGCTGATCGAGGTCATCAAGGAGGCGCAGGCCGGGGGCGGAGCTCCCGCCAAGGCCGAGACCGCCACCGAGACCAAGCCGAAGCGCCGCGCGACCTCCAAGGCCCGCACGGGTGACGAGGCCGCCGAGAAGAAGGCGGAGCACGCCGCCGAGGCCCCCGCCGAGAAGGCCGTGGCCCAGCAGCAGATCGAGATCCCCGGCCAGCCGGCCGGGCGCGCGGGCGAGGCCGAGCGCGACGGGGACGACGCCCCGGCCGAGCGCCGCCGTCGCCGGGCCACCGCCGAGGCCGGCAGCCCCACCGCCACCGGCGCCGAGACCGTCGCCGCCGAGGCGCGGACCGAGCCGAAGGCCGAGACGCCTGCGCAGCCCCAGCAGCAGGGCGACGCCGGTGACGACGGCCGTGGCCGCCGTGACCGCCGTGACCGCGGCCGTGACCGCGACCGCCGCAACAAGGGCGACGAGCAGCAGGGCGGCGGCCAGGGCGGCCGTCAGGACCGCCAGGACCGCCAGCAGGACCGGCAGGACCGTCAGCAGCAGCCGCAGCAGGGCGGCGGCCGTCAGGACCGCAACGCCGGCCCGCAGGACGACGACGAGTTCGGCGACGGCCGCCGTGGCCGGCGCGGCCGCTACCGCGACCGTCGTGGCCGTCGTGGCCGTGACGAGATCGGCGGCTCCGAGCCGCAGCTCGCCGAGGACGACGTCCTGATCCCCGTCGCGGGCATCCTCGACATCCTCGACAACTACGCGTTCATCCGGACCTCCGGCTACCTGCCCGGTCCGAACGACGTGTACGTCTCCCTCGCCCAGGTCCGCAAGAACGGCCTGCGCAAGGGCGACCACGTCACCGGCGCGGTCCGCCAGCCGAAGGAGGGCGAGCGCCGCGAGAAGTTCAACGCGCTGGTCCGCCTCGACTCCGTCAACGGCATGGCGCCCGAACACGGCCGCGGCCGCCCGGAGTTCAACAAGCTGACCCCGCTCTACCCGCAGGACCGCCTCCGCCTGGAGACGGACCCCGGCGTGCTGACGACCCGCATCATCGACCTCGTGTCGCCGATCGGCAAGGGCCAGCGCGGTCTGATCGTGGCCCCGCCGAAGACCGGCAAGACCATGATCATGCAGGCGATCGCCAACGCGATCACGCACAACAACCCCGAGTGCCACCTGATGGTCGTCCTGGTCGACGAGCGTCCGGAAGAGGTCACCGACATGCAGCGGTCGGTCAAGGGCGAGGTCATCTCCTCGACCTTCGACCGTCCGGCCGAGGACCACACCACGGTCGCCGAGCTGGCGATCGAGCGCGCCAAGCGTCTGGTGGAGCTGGGCCACGACGTCGTCGTGCTGCTCGACTCGATCACGCGTCTGGGCCGTGCGTACAACCTGGCGGCGCCGGCCTCCGGCCGCATCCTGTCCGGTGGTGTCGACTCGACCGCCCTGTACCCGCCGAAGCGCTTCTTCGGTGCGGCCCGCAACATCGAGGACGGCGGCTCGCTGACCATCCTCGCCACCGCCCTGGTGGACACCGGGTCCCGCATGGACGAGGTGATCTTCGAGGAGTTCAAGGGCACCGGCAACATGGAGCTCAAGCTCGACCGGAAGCTCGCCGACAAGCGCATCTTCCCGGCGGTGGACGTCGACGCGTCCGGCACCCGCAAGGAAGAGATCCTGCTCGGCAACGAGGAGCTGGCGGTCGTCTGGAAGCTGCGGCGCGTGCTGCACGCGCTGGACCAGCAGCAGGCGATCGAGCTGCTCCTCGACAAGATGAAGCAGACGAAGTCGAACATCGAGTTCCTGATGCAGATCCAGAAGACGACGCCGACGCCCGGCAACGGCGACTGAGCGCTGTCGTAGAGCAAGGAAAAAAGGCCGCCCCCCGCAAGCCGCGGGGGGCGGCCTTTTACGCTGTGATGCCCGAAACGGCACGGGCCTGCCTCGGGTATTGATTCCAGTCACATGAATCCGGCCTCCTTTACCTCTGTTTTGCTGAGGTAAAGGAGGCCGGTCGCGGTAGTGGCGGTCTCCGGTCCACCGGGACCGGCCGAAAACCGGTCCCGGCGGCAGGCCGGTGATCACGTCCCGTCGGACAACAGCTTCTTGACTGCGAACGATCCGGTCGCGGGAGCCACGCACGGGGTGACATCCGTCTGCTCGCCCGCCGCCGCACCCGCCTCGCAGAGTCGGCCGCCCTTCTCACGCAGGTCGAGGTGGAAGCGCGTGACCTTGCCTTCCTGCCTGAGCCCGTGGATGCGCTCGTCGATGTAGCCGAGGCCGTTCAGGCTCTTGCGAACCTTGGCGGGGGTGGGTTCCGAGACGGCCTGCAGCGCCCGGATGATGCGCTGTTCGTGCTGGACGCTTGCGCACCAGTCCCGGTCGCTCAACTGCGCCTCCGTGGGGGCGCCGGGCTCGATCGGTTCGTCCGGAGGGGTCCCGCCGGGGGCGAGGCTCTGCTCCCCTTCCGGGCCGGTCGGTTCCTCGCCGGCAGGTCCGGAAGCGGACCTGGTGGCCGAAGTGCACGGCTGCGCGACCTTGTCGAGCATCACCGCGAACGCCGCCTGCTCGGAGGCCGACCGTGTGGCACTCCCGCCGCCGCTCGATCCGCTCGACCCGGTGTTTCCGCAGCCGGTGAGTGCCAGCGCGGTGAGGGCGACGGCCGCGAGGGGGCGCCGGGGGTGGGCGAATGCGGCGATGGGGGCAGCGATGGGTGTCATGCGCGCAGTCTCCGGCCGCCACCCCGCGCCGCGCATGAGTGCGCGTACTCATTCACCCGGGCCTTTCTCACTTCAATAGCCGAAACTTTGCCTGCCCTAAACAAACGGGACTTTGTATTCCGTTTCTGGTGCTCGCGAAAGTGATCGGAGTTGATCTGGTGTCCGCAGCCACACGAGGGGGGAACTCGTGCGCAGAATTGCCGTACCCGCATTTGCCGCGCTGTCCTGTCCCTGCTGCTCCCACAGGAGATTGCGGGGCGGCGGCCGCGGTCGTCGACCCGCCGCTGGCGGACGGCGAAACCGCGTGGGTGCCCAGGTGACCGTTGTCAACCGGGACCCGGGGGCGACCGTGACCGACGCGAGCCTGGTGATGGCCGTCGGCGTGCCGGGCGAGGACATCGGCACCGTTGCCGACGCGGGTGCCGTGCAGGTCTTCGGTCCGTGCAGCGCGCCGGGTGTCGCCGACCGGTGGGTCGAGGCCGGCAACGGCGCCGGCATGCCGGGAACCCCGACTGCCGCGCAGAACAGGGGCACCAGCCTGTACGGCACGCGGGCCAACCTCTCCATCGGTATGCCCTGCGGACCTGGTGCCCACGGCTCCCTCCGCACGATGCCGTGGGCGAACGCGACCGGGGGCACCGTGCGGCCCCACCTGTGCACCGGGCACGGGAGGCCTCCCGGCTGCGGGGCTGCGCTTCGGCATGTCCGCTCGATGAGCGGCGGCTCCACGGGAGGAGCAGCCGCAAGACCACCCTCCTGCACGGGGACCGGGCGACGACGGTCCGGCGACCGAGCCGAATTCCTGATGCGGATTCCGAACACGGCCCCGACGCTCGGCAACGGCCACTGAGGCTTGTCGTGAAGCAAAGAACAGGGCCGCCCTCCGCAAAGCGCGAAGGGCGGACCTTTGCGTTTCCTTCCCCGGTGTACGATCTCGCCCTTCGGTCAGTTGGCCGAATTACGAACTCCTGATCCCGAGGGGGGACTTAGGTGGGTACACCCACGTCCGGGAGCGGTCGCCACAGACGTCGTATACGGTTCGCGCTGCCCGTCGCGGCGGCCGGGGTCGCCGCTGCCGTCGCGGCCGCACTGATCTCGACCTCCGCCAACGCGGCCACCCAGCCGGCGCCCACGGTCAAGCCGTCCGTCGACGCGACCTCGCAGGCCACGCTGAACGCCCGCATCGCCGGCGCCCTGGCCACCGGCGCCACGGCCGGCACGACCAGCACCACGAAGTCGTCCGGCTCCGCCGTCTCGCCGAAGATCATCGGTGGTGGCACGGCCACCATCTCCTCGGCGCCCTGGATGGCGCAGCTCTGGTACTACGACGACAAGGGCACCACCGACGAGAGCGACGACATCGGCTTCTTCTGCGGCGGCTCGGTCGTCTCGCCGACGAAGATCCTCACCGCCGCGCACTGCGTCAAGGACGAGAACGGCAAGGCGTACGACTGGAAGGACTACGGCGCCGTCGTCACCGGCACCGCCTCCCTGCCCACCAGCAACAGCGACGGCAGCGCCAACCTGCACGGGGGTACCGCCACCGCCGTCCTGCGCCAGTGGAACAACCCGTCGTACAGCCCGTCGACCATCAACAACGACGTCGCCGTGCTGACCCTGGCCGCCCCGGTCAAGGCCACGCCGATCAGGCTGACGACCAACACCGACACGACGTCCTACAAGGCCGGCACCAGCGCCAAGGTCTACGGCTGGGGCCGCACCAGCTCCACCTCGGACGACATCTCCGAGACCCTGAAGACGGCCACCCTGCCGATCCAGTCCGACAGCACCTGCTCGGCCTACTTCGGCAGCCTGTTCATCAAGGGCCACATGGTCTGCGCGGGCAATCCCGCCACCGGCTCCGACACCGGCTCCACCGCCACCTGCAACGGTGACTCCGGCGGCCCGCTGGTCGTCGGCGGCCGGATCGTCGGCGTGGTGTCCTGGGGTGTCACGGACAACGGCGTCGAGTGCGTCGTACAGGGCTCCTACAGCGTCTTCACGAAGGTCAGCACCTACGTCGGTGCCGTCTACGCGCAGATCGCCGACGCCAACCTGAGCTACACCGACGGCAAGGCCGACCTGTTCGCCCGCAAGTCGTCGACCAAGGTCGGCTACGAGCTGGACTCCAAGGGCACCTCGCTCGCCTCCCGCATCTCCACGGGCGACTGGAGCGGCGTCAACGTCGTCCTGCAGGCCGACCTCGACCGGGACGGCTTCCAGGACCTCGTCTACCGGAACGCCTCCTCCGGTGACGTCTACTGGTACCACTTCGTGCTGAACAGCGCGGGCACCGGCGGCTCCTGGAAGTCGACGAAGATCTTCACCAACTGGAAGACCCGCAAGGCCATCGTGATCCCCGGTGACCTCACCGGCGACTACCTGCCCGACGTGCTCTCCGAGGACTCCGGCGGCGTGCTGTGGCTGTACCCGGGCAAGGGCAACGGCACCTTCGGCGCCCGTGTCAAGATCGGCGGCGGCTGGAGCCAGTACAACCAGCTGCGCGGCGTCGGCGACTTCAACGGCGACGGCAAGGCCGACCTGCTGGCCCGCAAGAGCAGCGGCGGCGACCTGTACCTGTACAAGGGCACCGGCAAGTCCGGCACCGGCCTCTTCTCGGCCCGCGTGAAGGTCCGCTCCGGCTGGACCGGGTTCAACACCCTCGCCGCGGTCGGCGACCTCACCGGCGACGGCAAGGCCGACTTCCTGGCCCGGACGACCGGCGGCACGCTGTACCTGTACCCGGGTACCGGCAAGGCGACCAGTGAGATCTTCGGCACAAGGAAGTCGCTCGGTACCGGTTTCCAGCAGTACGACATCTTCGGCTGACATGGCTGGTGAGCGGGGTTTCGCCCCACTTGCCCGGTGAGTGTCGATCACTCGGTGTGCCCATCGCTCCACGCGGTGGGCACACTGCGTTGTGCAACCCTTTCCCGAGTTTCGCCGTCTGACCAGGCGGAGCGACGATGGTCCGGATAGGTGCCGATGATCCCGGTACGCCGGGCCTGACCCTGAAAGCAGGGGGTAACCGAGCAGTCGTACGAGAACAGAGGAGCCCATGTCCGCCGAGAGCACGCCCGGTCCGGGCATACCCGGGCCCGGTACGAAGGCCGCCGGCCACCGCAGGCCCCGAGGGGCGGGCCGCCGGGCGCTCGCCGTCACGGCCTGGACGGCGGCGGGCATCCTCGTGCTCGGCGGCGCGGGCGTCGGCTACCTGTACTTCAAGCTCAACGGCAACCTCAAGACCGTCGACATCAACCAGATGCTCGGCACCGACCGGCCCACCAAGGTCGACAACGGCTCCGAGAACATCCTGGTCCTCGGCTCGGACACGCGTTCCGGAGCCAACCGGAAGCTCGGCGGCGGCGCGGACGACGGCAGCGCCCGCTCCGACACGGCGATGATCGTCCACGTCTACAAGGGCCACAAGAAGGCCGCCGTGGTCTCCGTCCCCCGGGACACCCTGATCGACCGCCCCTCCTGCACCGACGCGCACGGCACCACCCACTCCGCCGCGACCGGCGTGATGTTCAACTCCGCGTACTCCACGGGCGGCGCGGCCTGCGCGGTCAAGACCGTCGAGGCGATGACCGGCATCCGGATGGACCACTACCTGGAGGTCGACTTCTCCGGCTTCCAGAAGCTCATCGACGAGCTCGGCGGCGTCCAGGTCACCACGACGAAGGCCATCGACGACCGGGAGAGCCACCTCGACCTCACGGCCGGCACCCACACGCTCGACGGCAAGCAGGCCCTCGGCCTCGTCCGCACCCGGCACGGCGTCGGCGACGGCTCCGACCTGGGGCGCATCCAGCTCCAGCAGGCCTTCGTCAAGGCCCTCGTCGACCAGATCAAGCAGGTGGGCGTCTTCA
Source organism: Streptomyces sp. NPDC008092 (assembly GCF_042957285.1). Taxonomy (NCBI): domain Bacteria; kingdom Bacillati; phylum Actinomycetota; class Actinomycetes; order Kitasatosporales; family Streptomycetaceae; genus Streptomyces; species Streptomyces sp. NPDC008092. The sequence continues at coordinate 83,618 of NZ_JBIBHY010000011.1, read as the reverse complement.
CCAGCCCCAAGAAGCTGTACGACCTGGCGGACACCGCGACGAAGGCGGTCACCACCGACTCCGACCTCGGCTCGGTGAACTCCCTGGTCGACTTCGCGAACGGCCTGAAGTCCGTCGACTCCAAGAACATGCACATGGTCACGATGCCTGTGGAGTACGACCCGGCGAACCCGAACCGGGTGATCGTGGCGAAGGCGAAGGCGAAGCTGGTCTGGAAGGCACTGAAGAACGACCGCCCGATCCCGGCGTCCGCGACGAAGGGCACGGCGACGGGGCAGGCCAAGGGCGTCGTGACGTCGTCCTGAGGGTGCAGCCCGGTGGGGGCTTGTCGCGCAGTTCCTCCCCCAGCCTTCGGCCGGGGGCACCCCCAGCGCCCCTGAAAGACAGGTGGGGCCGGCCGACCTGCTTTCAAGGGGCGCGGGGAACTGCGCGACCAGCCACGACGAACCCGCACTCGCGCACGGCGAGACCGTGGCACCGCCCTGGGCGCGACCGTCCCCCCCACTCCCGGAATAAAGATCAAAGCCCCCCGGTTTTGGGAGATACGGCCAGCCCTGGCAGACTGGTACGTCGGCCCCGGTTCACGCCCCGCAAGCCCGCGGTGGCGACCCGGTGCCCTCCCGAAATCTAGGAGACACCTTGAAGCGCGAGATCCACCCCGAGTACGTCGAGACGCAGGTCAGCTGCACCTGTGGCGCGTCGTTCACCACCCGTAGCACGATCACCAGCGGCACCATCCGTGCCGAGGTCTGCTCCGAGTGCCACCCGTTCTACACGGGCAAGCAGAAGATCCTCGACACCGGTGGCCGTGTGGCCCGCTTCGAGGCCCGCTTCGGCAAGGCTGCCGCCGGCTCCAAGAAGTAGCGAGCCCCATTTCGCCGGTCCACGGCCACGTCCCTGCGGGGGCGTGCCCGGGACCGGCGTTTTTGGTCGCCCGCCTTTCCTTCCCCACGCCGTAGCAGTATCAGGAGCCAAAAATGTTCGAGGCCGTCGAGGAACTCGTCGTCGAGCACGCAGACCTGGAGAAGAAGCTCGCCGATCCGTCGGTCCACGCCGACCAGGCCAACGCGCGCAAGCTGAACAAGCGCTACGCCGAACTCACCCCGATCGTCGCCACGTTCCGTTCCTGGAAGCAGACCGGCGACGACATCGAGACCGCGCGTGAACTGGCCGCCGACGACCCCGACTTCGCCGCCGAGGTCAAGGAGCTGGACAAGCAGCGCGACGAACTCACCGAGAAGCTGCGCCTTCTGCTCGTCCCCCGGGACCCGTCCGACGACAAGGACGTCATCCTGGAGATCAAGGCTGGCGCCGGCGGCGACGAGTCCGCCCTCTTCGCCGGTGATCTGCTGCGCATGTACCTGCGGTACGCCGAGCGCGTCGGCTGGAAGGCCGAGATCATCGACTCCACCGAGTCCGAGCTCGGCGGCTACAAGGACGTCCAGGTCGCCGTGAAGACCAAGGGCGGCAACGGCGCGACCGAGCCCGGTCAGGGCGTCTGGGCGCGGCTCAAGTACGAGGGGGGCGTGCACCGCGTGCAGCGCGTGCCGGCCACCGAGTCGCAGGGCCGTATTCACACTTCTGCCGCCGGTGTCCTGGTCACGCCGGAGGCGGAGGAGGTCGACGTCGAGATCAACCCGAACGACCTCCGGATCGACGTCTACCGGTCCTCCGGGCCCGGCGGACAGTCCGTCAACACCACCGACTCCGCCGTGCGCATCACGCACATCCCCACCGGAGTCGTCGCCTCCTGCCAGAACGAGAAGAGCCAGCTGCAGAACAAGGAGCAGGCCTTGCGTATCCTGCGCTCCAGGCTGCTCGCCGCGGCGCAGGAGGAGGCGGAGAAGGAGGCCGCCGACGCCCGCCGCAGCCAGGTCCGCACCGTCGACCGCTCCGAGAAGATCCGCACGTACAACTTCCCGGAGAATCGCATCTCGGACCACCGCGTGGGCTTCAAGGCGTACAACCTGGACCAGGTCCTGGACGGCGACCTCGACGCGGTGATCCAGGCCTGCGTCGACGCGGACTCGGCCGCCAAGCTCGCGGCCGCGTAAGGCACGTACGCAGCACGTACGCACGTACGAGTTACAACACGGAGGACCAGCGTGAACCTGCTGCTCGCGGAGGTGGCCCAGGCCACCCAGCGGCTGGCCGACGCCGGCGTGCCCTCGCCGCGCAACGACGCGGAGGAGCTCGCCGCGTTCGTGCACGGCGTGAAGCGGGGCGCGCTGCACTCCGTCAAGGACTCGGACTTCGACGCCCGCTACTGGGAGGTCATCGCCCGCCGGGAGCAGCGCGAGCCGCTCCAGCACATCACCGGGCGGGCGTATTTCCGGTACCTCGAACTCCAGGTGGGGCCCGGCGTGTTCGTGCCGCGGCCGGAGACCGAGTCGGTGGTCGGCTGGGCCATAGACGCGGTGCGCGCCATGGACGTGGTCGAGCCCCGGATCGTCGACCTGTGCACCGGTTCCGGCGCGATCGCGCTCGCCCTCGCCCAGGAGGTGCCGCGCTCGCGCGTGCACGCCGTGGAGCTGTCCGAGGAGGCGCTCCAGTGGACCCGCAAGAACATGGCGGGCTCCCGGGTCGACCTGCGCCAGGGCGACGCCCTGGACGCCTTCCACGACCTCGACGGCCATGTCGACCTGGTCATCTCGAACCCTCCGTACATCCCGCTCACGGAGTGGGAGTACGTCGCCCCCGAAGCCCGTGACTACGACCCGGAGCTGGCCCTGTTCTCCGGCGAGGACGGCCTGGACCTGATCCGGGGCATCGAACGCACCGCGCACCGGCTGCTGCGCCCCGGCGGTGTCGTCGTCATCGAGCACGCCGACACCCAGGGCGGCCAGGTGCCGTGGATCTTCACCGAGGAGCGGGGCTGGGCCGACGCGGCCGACCACCCGGACCTCAACAGGCGCCCCCGCTTCGCGACCGCCCGCAAGGCGCTGCCGTGAGCACCCCGCAGGCAGTGTTTCCCGAAGTCCAGATGTACCTGGTCCAGATGTACCTGTACGAGGAGGCCCGCTAGACATGGCACGGCGATACGACACCAACGACGCGACCGACCGCGTGACGGGTCTGCGCGAGGCCGCGTCCGCCGTCCGCCGGGGCGAACTGGTGGTGCTGCCGACCGACACGGTGTACGGCATCGGCGCCGACGCGTTCACCTCGGAGGCGGTCGCCGACCTCCTCGACGCCAAGGGCCGGGGCCGCAACATGCCCACCCCCGTGCTGATCGGGTCCCCGAACACGCTCCACGGCCTCGTCACGGACTTCTCCGAGCTGGCCTGGGAGCTGGTCGACGCGTTCTGGCCGGGCGCGCTCACCCTGGTCGCCAGGCACCAGCCGTCCCTGCAGTGGGACCTGGGCGACACCCGTGGCACGGTCGCCGTCCGCATGCCCCTGCACCCGGTCGCCATCGAGCTGCTGACCGAGGTCGGCCCGATGGCGGTCTCCTCCGCCAACCTCACCGGACACCCCTCCCCGGAGACCTGTGACGCCGCGCAGGAGATGCTCGGCGACTCCGTCTCCGTGTACCTCGACGGCGGTCCGACCCCCGGCAACGTCCCCTCGTCGATCGTCGACGTCACCCGCGAAGTTCCGTTGCTGCTGCGCGCGGGCGCGATCTCGGCGGAGGAGCTGCGGAAGGTCGTACCCGACCTTGAGGTGGCGAATTGACAGCCCCTGACGCGGGGCGTGGCATAGGCAACGGGGAAAGCGCGGCGGAGATCACGACGACGTTCGTGGGGCTGCCGCGCGACAGCTTCCGCATCCTCCACGTCAGCACCGGCAACGTGTGCCGCTCGCCGATCACCGAGCGGCTGACCCGTCATCTCGTGACGGACCGGCTCGGCGCCTTCCTCGGCGGCGGGCTGGTCGTGGAGAGCGCGGGTACCTGGGGCCATGAGGGCGCGCCCATGGAGGCCAACGCGGAGGCCGTCCTCGCCGACTTCGGCGCGGACGCCTCCGGCTTCGTGGGCCGCGAGCTGCTCGACGAGCACGTGATCCGGGCCGACCTGGTCCTGACCGCCACCCGTGACCACCGCGCCCAGGTCATCTCCATGGGCCACTCGGCGGGCCTGCGCACCTTCACGCTGAAGGAGTTCACCCGGCTGGTCCGCGCGATAGACCCGGCGACGCTGCCGCCGACGTCGGAAGGCGTGGTCGTCCGGGCGCGTGCGCTGGTCCGTGCGGCGGCGGCCCTCCGCGGCTGGCTCCTGGCCCCCACGGCCGAGGCGGACGAGGTCTACGACCCCTACGGCGCCCCGCTGCCGTTCTTCCAGTCCATCGGCGACGAGATACACGAGGCACTGGACCCGGTGGTCACGGCGCTGACCGGGGTCCCGGCGCGGATGTAGGTCCGCGCACGGCGAAGCGCCCCGTGAGGGGCGCGGGGAACTGCGCGAGGAACCCGTACGCACCCGCGGCCGCGCGACCGGCCGCATCCACCCCTCCGGTAGCGAGAACCCCGGAACCACGGTCGTATGCGTAAACCGCGCGACCACCCCATACCGGGCCTACATTGGACATACGTCACCGTCGACCGCCCGGAGCCCGTCATGTCGGTCACCCCTGCCCTCCTCGAGGGCGATCTGCTACGGCGGCAGGACCCGGAACTGGCGGAGATCCTGCTCGGAGAGCTTGCCCGGCAGTCGACGTCGTTGCAGCTGATCGCCGCCGAGAACTTCACCTCGCCGGCCGTGCTGGCCGCCCTGGGGTCGCCGCTCGCCAACAAGTACGCCGAGGGGTATCCGGGCGCCCGGCACCACGGCGGCTGCGAGATCGTGGACGTCGCCGAGCGGCTCGCCGTCGACCGGGCCAAGGCGCTGTTCGGCGCCGCGCACGCCAATGTGCAGTCCCACTCGGGGTCGTCCGCCGTGCTGGCCGCGTATGCCGCGCTGCTGCGGCCCGGGGACACCGTGCTGGCCCTGGGGCTGCCCTACGGCGGTCATCTCACGCACGGCTCGCCGGCCAACTTCTCCGGGCGCTGGTTCGACTTCGTCGGGTACGGGGTGGATGCCGAGAGCGGGTTCATCGACTACGACCAGGTGCGGGCGCTGGCCCGCAGCCATCGGCCCAAGGCGATCGTGTGCGGGTCCATCGCCTACCCCCGGCACATCGACTACGCCTTCTTCCGCGAGGTCGCCGACGAGGTGGGCGCGTATCTGATCGCCGACGCCGCCCATCCCATCGGGCTCGTCGCCGGGGGAGCGGCGCCGAACCCGGTGCCGTACGCCGACGTCGTCTGCGCGACCACGCACAAGGTGCTGCGCGGGCCGCGCGGCGGGATGCTGCTGTGCGGTGCGCCGGAGCTGGCCGAGCGCCTCGACCGGGCCGTGTTCCCGTTCACCCAGGGTGGCGCGCAGATGAACTCCATCGCGGCGAAGGCGGTCGCGTTCGGCGAGGCGGCAACACCGGCGTTCACCGCGTACGCCCATCAGGTGGTCGCCAATGCGAGGGTTCTCGCGGCCGGGCTGGCGCAGGCGGGGCTGGCCGTCACGACCGGGGGCACGGACACGCATCTGATCACCCTCGACACCGCGCCGCTCGGCGTCGAGGGGAAGGCCGCCCGGGGGCGGCTCGCGGCCGCCGGGATCGTGCTGGACTGCTGTGCCCTGCCGCACGGCGACGCGCGGGGGCTGCGGCTGGGCACCGCCGCCGTCACCACGCAGGGCATGGGGGAGGCCGAGATGTCCCGGATCGCGGCGTTGCTGGCGGGCGTGGTGAGCGGAGTCACGGAGGCGGGGAGGGTGCGTGACGAGGTGCGTGAGCTCACCGGTAGATTTCCGCCGTATCCCGGGTGAGACGGGGTAGGCGCAGCGTCGGTGCACCCGTCGTACGCCCGGCTCACAGCCTTGCGTGCAACCATCGTCGCTACCCGGAAGTCCCCATACATATGCGTCCCTCGCTAGGGTGTGGGGCTGTGATGGCCAGCGAGACATGTGGGGAAGCCTGTGCGTGAATACCTGCTGACGCTCTGCATCACGGCCGCGGTGACGTACCTGCTGACAGGGCCGGTACGGAAGTTCGCGATCGTGGCGGGGGCCATGCCGGAGATCCGGGCACGTGACGTGCACCGGGAGCCCACTCCGCGGCTCGGCGGGATCGCGATGTTCTTCGGCCTGTGCGCGGGGCTGCTGGTCGCCGACCACATGTCCAACCTCAACGAGGTCTTCGAGAAGTCGAACGAGCCGCGGGCGCTGCTCTCCGGCGCGGCCCTGATCTGGCTGATCGGCGTGCTCGACGACAAGTTCGAGATCGACGCGCTGATCAAGCTGGGCGGTCAGATGATCGCCGCGGGCGTCATGGTCATGCAGGGTCTGACGATCCTGTGGCTGCCCATCCCGGGCGTCGGCACGGTGGCCCTGACCCCGTGGCAGGGCACCCTGCTGACGGTGGCGCTGGTGGTCATCACGATCAACGCGGTGAACTTCGTCGACGGCCTGGACGGCCTGGCCTCCGGCATGGTGTGCATCGCGGCCGCGGCGTTCTTCATGTACGCCTACCGGATCTGGTACTCGTACGGCATCGAGGCCGCCGCCCCGGCCACCCTGTTCTCGGCGATCCTCATGGGCATGTGCCTGGGCTTCCTGCCGCACAACATGCACCCGGCGCGGATCTTCATGGGCGACTCCGGGTCGATGCTGATCGGCCTGGTGCTGGCGGCCGGCGCGATCTCGGTCACCGGCCAGGTGGACCCGGACGCGATGAAGCTGTTCGCCGGGTCCGAGCGCAACACCGTCCACCAGATGGTGCCGGTCTACATCCCGCTGCTGCTGCCGCTGACCATCATCGCGGTGCCGGCCGCCGACCTGGTGCTGGCGATCGTGCGGCGCACCTGGCGCGGCCAGTCGCCGTTCGCGGCGGACCGGGGGCACCTGCACCACCGGCTCCTGGAGATCGGCCACTCGCACAGCCGGGCCGTGCTGATCATGTACTTCTGGTCGGCGCTGATCGGCTTCGGCGCGCTCGCCTACTCGGTGAACTCGGCGTCCATGTGGATCGTGCTCGGCGTGGTCTTCCTCAGCGCGGTCGGCCTGGGGCTGCTCCTGCTGCCGCGGTTCACCCCGCGTGCCCCGCTGTGGGCGCAGGGCTTCGTGCCGCCCCGCTACCGGCGCCGCGGAGCGCTCCAGCCGGCGGAGGAGCCGGCGGTGGCGGGTCTCCAGGTCGCGGTGTCCGTCGCCCCGGGGGAGCCGGGGGAGCCGGAGGAACCGGAGGAGCAGGAGAAGCCGAGCGACGAGCACCGCTCCCCGGTGACCGCGGGAGCGGCCTCGGTGAAGGGCTCGGCGACGGCCTCGTTGAACGGCTCGGCGACGGCCAACGGTTCGGCCCCGGTCAACGGCTCGGCCGCGGCCTCGGTCAACGGTGCGACCGCCATCGGACCCCGTTCCCGCTTCCTGGACCGGCGGGCCTCCGAGACCTCCCGCTGACCCTGCCAAGGTAAGAATCTGACTAGAGCATTGCCAAGTCGTGGGGGACCAAAGACCCCCAATACCAGACACAACGGCCTGGTATTCGCTCAGACGCGCAGGTTCACTCTCATGTGTGACAGCGAGCACACCTACCAGGTAAAGACCTCATCAAATAGTTTGTGATACGGTTCACGAGAACCCCGGACAGAGTCGAAGGACCCGACTGCGACGGTCCGTCAGCGTGAGGTCTTCGACCCTCCGACCGGGACTACGCTCGTCCATGACGACACCTGCCCCCCTGTGAAAGCGGAGTTGCCGCCATGCCGTCCAATGACGCCCGGATCCTGGCCCAGGCCGCCGTACCCACGGCCGCCGTCGGCGTGCTCGCAGCCGTCGTCAGCGGCGTGATCGCGGGCGGCAAGGGGGCGATCGGGGCGGTCGTCGGCACGGTGATCGTGATCCTCTTCATGGGGATCGGTCTCTACGTCCTGCAGCGCACGGCCAAATCCATGCCGCAGCTCTTCCAGATGATGGGCCTGATGCTCTACGCGGCCCAGCTTCTGCTGCTGTTCATCTTCATGGCCATGTTCAAGAACACGACGCTGTTCAACCCCCGGGCCTTCGCCATCGCGCTCGTGGTCGCCACCCTCACGTGGATCGCGGCACAGACCCGCGCCCACATGAAGGCCAAGATCCTCTACGTCGAACCCGACAAGGCCGACAAGGCCGAGAAGACCGGGCATTCCTCGTGAGAGGTAGGGCCGGGATAAAGGCGCACGAGAGATGCTGCTATCGTCCGGTGCCAACTGCGGCATCGCGGGCGCGGGCATCTGAGCTGACGCCTGCTCAATCGCGAGGCGAGATGCCCCCCAGCCGCCCCCACATCCGTAACACCAGTCCCGTGCCGAACCGCGGCCCTGCGCCGCGCCGACACAACGAGGTTGCCGTATCCATGCGCCACGATGAAGGAGCCCGCGGTGAGTGCTGACCCGACGCAGACGCTCGCTTTCGACACGAGCTGTCACCTGTTCGACGGGTGTGGCTTCCCGGCTCCGGGCCTGCACTCGTTCCTGTTCAAGCCGCTCTTCGGCGACGCGGACAGCAACCTGTACTTCAACAAGACGATGCTGCTGGCGCTGCTCGGGTCGATCATCATCGTGGGCTTCTTCTGGGCCGCCTTCGCCCGCCCGAAGGTCGTCCCGGGCAAGCTCCAGATGATCGCCGAGTCCGGCTACGACTTCGTCCGGCGCGGTGTCGTCTACGAGACCATCGGCAAGAAGGAAGGCGAGAAGTACGTTCCGTTCGTCGTCTCGCTCTTCTTCTTCGTCTGGATGATGAACCTCTGGTCGATCATCCCGCTCGCCCAGTTCCCGGTCACCGCGATCATCTCGTACCCCGCGGTCCTGGCCGCCCTGGTCTACATCACCTGGGTCTCGCTGACCTTCAAGCGGCACGGCTTCGTCGGCGCCTTCAAGAACTTCACCGGCTACGACAAGTCGCTCGGTGCGGTCCTTCCGCTGTCGATGACGATCGAACTCTTCTCGAACCTGCTCGTACGGCCCTTCACCCACGCCGTCCGACTCTTCGCGAACATGTTCGCCGGCCACACCCTGCTGCTGCTCTTCACGATCGCCAGCTGGTACATGCTGAACGGCATCGGTATCGCCTACTCCGCCGTGTCGTTCGTGATGGTCATCGTGATGACCGCCTTCGAACTCTTCATCCAGGCTGTTCAGGCCTACGTCTTCGTACTGCTGACCTGCAGCTTCATCCAGGGCGCGCTCGCCGAGTCCCACTGAGCGCCAACCCGCCCCACCACCCATGGCATCCGGTGGCCAACCCCCACCGGTCATTGAAAGAGAAGGAAGAACCGGCATGTCCGTTCTGCACGAGACCCTGGCCGCTGTCCAGATCAAGGGCAACCTCGGCTCCATCGGTTACGGCCTCGCCGCGATCGGCCCGGGCGTCGGCGTCGGCATCATCTTCGGTAACGGCACGCAGGCCCTCGCCCGTCAGCCCGAGGCGGCCGGCCTGATCCGCGCCAACCAGATCCTCGGCTTCGCCTTCTGTGAGGCGCTCGCCCTGATCGGTCTGGTCATGCCGTTCGTCTACCCGGCCTCCTGACCCGACCGTCGCGCACCAATAGACGAAAGGCACTGATATGAGCCCCCTGGTTCAGCTCGCGGCTGAGGAGGCCGAAAACCCCCTCATCCCGCCGATCCCAGAGCTCGTCATCGGCCTCATCGCCTTCGTCATCGTCTTCGGCTTCCTTGCCAAGAAGCTCCTTCCGAACATCAACAAGGTTCTGGAGCAGCGCCGCGAGGCGATCGAGGGCGGTATCGAGAAGGCCGAGGCCGCGCAGACCGAGGCCCAGAGCGTCCTTGAGCAGTACAAGGCGCAGCTGGCCGAGGCCCGGCACGAGGCCGCGCGCCTGCGCCAGGAGGCTCAGGAGCAGGGCGCCGCGCTCATCGCCGAGATGCGCGCCGAGGGCCAGCGGCAGCGTGAGGAGATCGTCGCCGCCGGTCACGCCCAGATCGAGGCCGACCGCAAGTCCGCCGCGCAGGCGCTGCGTCAGGACGTCGGCCACCTGGCCACCGACCTGGCCGGCAAGCTCGTCGGCGAGTCCCTTGAGGACCACGCCCGGCAGAGCCGTGTGATCGACCGCTTCCTCGACGAGCTTGAGGAGAAGGCCGAGGCGGCCCGATGAACGGAGCGAGCCGCGAGGCCCTGGCAGCCGCACGCGAGCGTCTCGACGCGCTGACGGACTCCACGTCCGTGGACGCGACGCGGCTCGCCGACGAGCTGGCGGCCGTCACCGCGCTGCTCGACCGCGAGGGCGGCCTGCGCCGGGTCCTCACCGACCCGGCACAGGCCGGCGAGGCCAAGGCCGAGCTGGTCCGGCGCCTCATCGGCGGCCAGGTCTCCGAGACCACCGCCGACCTGGTGTCAGGCCTGGTCCGGTCCCGCTGGTCGCAGCCCCGCGACCTGGTGGACGCGCTGGAGGAGCTGGCGAACACCGCCGACCTCACGGCCGCGGAGAAGTCCGGCACGCTGGACGACGCCGAGGACGAGCTGTTCCGCTTCGGCCGGATCGTCTCCTCCAGCACCGGGCTGCGCGCCGCGCTGACCGACCGCAAGGCCACCGTCGCCGCGAAGACCGAGCTGCTGCACCGCCTGCTCGGCGGCCGCGCCAAGCCGGTCACCGAGCGTCTGGTCACGCGCCTTGTGACCGTGCCGCGGGGACGTAGCCTGGAAGCGGGCCTGGAGGCCCTGTCCAAGCTGGCCGCGGAGCGTCGCAGCCGGGTCGTCGCCGTCGTCACCTCGGCGGTGCCGCTGAGCGAGCCGCAGAAGCAGCGCCTGGGCGCCGCCCTCGCGAAGCTCTACGGCCGCACGATGCACCTCAACCTCGACGTCGACCCGCAGGTCGTCGGCGGGATCCGGGTGCAGGTCGGTGACGAGCTCATCAACGGCTCGATCGCGGACCGGCTGGAGGACGCGGCCCGCCGCATGGCGAGCTAGCACCCCGGTAGTCGAGAACAAGCAGTACGTACTCACGACGGCCCTGGTTGGGCCGTACAAGAAGAATCCCTGGGGGTCGCCCCCAGACCCCCCAAGTGAAACTTCGGGCCCAACAAGGAGAGCAGGGAACCCAGATGGCGGAGCTCACGATCCGGCCGGAGGAGATCCGGGACGCGCTGGAGAACTTCGTCCAGTCGTACAAGCCGGACGCGGCCTCGCGCGAGGAGGTCGGTACGGTCACCCTTGCCGGCGACGGCATCGCGAAGGTCGAGGGCCTCCCCTCGGCCATGGCCAACGAACTGCTGAAGTTCGAGGACGGCACCCTCGGCCTCGCGCTGAACCTGGAAGAGCGCGAGATCGGCGCCATCGTCCTCGGCGAGTTCAGCGGCATCGAGGAGGGGCAGCCGGTGCAGCGCACCGGTGAGGTCCTCTCCGTCGCGGTCGGCGAGGGCTACCTCGGCCGCGTCGTCGACCCGCTCGGCAACCCGATCGACGGCCTCGGCGAGATCGAGACGTCCGGCCGCCGCGCCCTGGAGCTGCAGGCTCCCGGCGTCATGGCCCGTAAGTCGGTGCACGAGCCGATGGAGACCGGTTACAAGGCCGTCGACGCCATGACCCCGGTCGGCCGCGGCCAGCGCCAGCTGATCATCGGTGACCGCCAGACCGGCAAGACCGCCCTGGCCGTCGACACGATCATCAACCAGCGCGACAACTGGCGCTCGGGCGACCCGAAGAAGCAGGTCCGCTGCGTCTACGTCGCCATCGGCCAGAAGGGCTCGACCATCGCCTCCGTGCGTGGCGCCCTGGAAGAGGCCGGCGCGCTTGAGTACACGACCATCGTCGCCGCCCCGGCGTCCGACCCGGCCGGCTTCAAGTACCTGGCGCCGTACACCGGCTCGGCCATCGGCCAGCACTGGATGTACGACGGCAAGCACGTCCTCATCATCTTCGACGACCTCTCGAAGCAGGCCGACGCCTACCGCGCCGTCTCCCTGCTGCTGCGCCGCCCGCCGGGCCGTGAGGCCTACCCGGGTGACGTCTTCTACCTGCACTCCCGTCTGCTGGAGCGCTGCGCGAAGCTCTCCGACGAGATGGGTGCCGGCTCGATGACCGGTCTGCCGATCGTCGAGACCAAGGCCAACGACGTCTCGGCGTTCATCCCGACCAACGTCATCTCCATCACCGACGGCCAGTGCTTCCTGGAGTCGGACCTGTTCAACGCCGGTCAGCGCCCCGCGCTGAACGTCGGTATCTCCGTCTCCCGAGTCGGCGGTTCCGCGCAGCACAAGGCGATGAAGCAGGTCTCCGGCCGTCTGCGTCTGGACCTGGCCCAGTACCGCGAGCTGGAGGCGTTCGCCGCCTTCGGTTCCGACCTGGACGCCGCGTCGAAGTCGCAGCTGGAACGTGGTCAGCGTCTGGTCGAGCTGCTCAAGCAGGCTCAGTACCAGCCGATGTCGACCGAGGACCAGGTCGTCTCCGTGTGGGCCGGCACCACCGGCAAGATGGACGACGTCCCGGTCACCGACATCCGCCGCTTCGAGAAGGAGCTCCTGGAGTACCTGCACCGCAAGGAGCAGGGCCTCATGACCTCCATCAAGGAGGGCGGCAAGATGTCGGACGACACCCTCACCGCTGTTGCCGACGCCATCGCCGACTTCAAGAAGCAGTTCGAGACCTCGGACGGCAAGCTTCTCGGCGAGGACGTCCCGGCCGCGGCCAAGTGACGTAAGGAAGGGACCTGACTCATGGGAGCCCAGCTCCGGGTCTACAAGCGTCGCATCCGATCCGTCACCGCGACCAAGAAGATCACCAAGGCGATGGAGATGATCGCCGCCTCGCGTGTCGTCAAGGCGCAGCGCAAGGTGCGGGCCTCCGCGCCGTACGCGACCGAGCTCACCCGCGCGGTCACGGCGGTCGGTACCGGGTCGAACACCAAGCACCCCCTGACCACCGAGGCGGAGACCCCGACCCGTTCCGCGGTGCTGCTCCTCACGAGCGACCGCGGTCTGGCCGGTGCCTTCAACTCCAACGCCATCAAGGCCGCCGAGCAGCTGACGGCGCGCCTTGAGGCGGAGGGCAAGGAGGTCGACACGTACATCGTCGGCCGCCGCGGTCTGGCCCACTACAACTTCCGCGAGCGCAAGGTCGTGGAGTCGTGGGCGGGCTTCACCGACGAGCCCTCGTACGCGGACGCCAAGAAGGTCGCGGCACCGCTGATCGAGGCCATCGAGACGGACACGGCGGACGGCGGGGTGGACGAACTCCACATCGTCTACACGGAGTTCGTGTCGATGATGACGCAGACGGCGCTCGACGACCGGCTGCTGCCGCTCAGCCTCGACGAGGTCGCGGAGGAGGGCGCCGCCAAGGGCGACGAGATCCTTCCGCTCTACGACTTCGAGCCCTCGGCGGAGGACGTCCTCGACGCCCTGCTGCCGCGCTACGTGGAGAGCCGTATCTACAACGCGCTGCTCCAGTCGGCGGCTTCGAAGCACGCTGCCACGCGGCGCGCGATGAAGTCGGCCACCGACAACGCGGGCGAGCTGATCAACACGCTCTCCCGTCTTGCCAACGCGGCCCGCCAGGCCGAAATCACCCAGGAAATCAGCGAGATCGTCGGTGGCGCCAGCGCCCTGGCCGACGCGACCGCGGGGAGTGACCGCTAATGACCACCACTGTTGAGACCGCGACGGCCACGGGCCGCGTCGCCCGGGTCATCGGCCCGGTCGTCGACGTGGAGTTCCCCGTCGACGCGATGCCGGACATCTACAACGCCCTTCACGTCGAGGTGGCCGACCCGGCCAACGCCGGCGAGAAGAAGACGCTGACCCTGGAGGTCGCCCAGCACCTGGGTGACGGCCTGGTCCGCACCATCTCCATGCAGCCCACCGACGGTCTGGTCCGCCAGGCCCCGGTCACCGACACCGGCGACGGCATCACCGTCCCGGTCGGCGACTTCACCAAGGGCAAGGTGTTCAACACCCTCGGTGAGGTGCTGAACGTCGACGAGCAGTACGAGGGCGAGCGCTGGTCCATCCACCGCAAGGCCCCGAACTTCGACGAGCTCGAGTCGAAGACCGAGATGTTCGAGACCGGCGTCAAGGTCATCGACCTGCTCACCCCGTACGTCAAGGGTGGCAAGATCGGTCTGTTCGGCGGTGCCGGCGTCGGCAAGACGGTGCTCATCCAGGAGATGATCTACCGCGTCGCCAACAACCACGACGGTGTCTCCGTGTTCGCCGGTGTCGGCGAGCGCACCCGTGAGGGCAACGACCTCATCGAGGAGATGGCCGACTCGGGCGTCATCGACAAGACCGCCCTGGTCTTCGGCCAGATGGACGAGCCCCCGGGCACCCGTCTGCGCGTCGCGCTGGCCGGCCTCACCATGGCCGAGTACTTCCGTGACGTCCAGAAGCAGGACGTGCTGTTCTTCATCGACAACATCTTCCGCTTCACGCAGGCCGGTTCCGAGGTCTCGACCCTGCTCGGCCGCATGCCCTCCGCGGTGGGCTACCAGCCGAACCTGGCCGACGAGATGGGTCTCCTCCAGGAGCGCATCACCTCGACCCGTGGTCACTCGATCACCTCGATGCAGGCGATCTACGTCCCCGCGGACGACCTGACCGACCCGGCCCCGGCCACCACCTTCGCCCACCTCGACGCGACGACGGTGCTCTCCCGTCCGATCTCGGAGAAGGGCATCTACCCGGCCGTGGACCCGCTGGACTCCACGTCCCGGATCCTGGACCCGCGCTACATCGCGGCGGACCACTACAACACCGCCATGCGCGTGAAGACGGTCCTCCAGAAGTACAAGGACCTCCAGGACATCATCGCGATCCTCGGTATCGACGAGCTGGGCGAGGAGGACAAGCTCACCGTCCACCGTGCCCGTCGCGTGGAGCGCTTCCTGTCCCAGAACACCCACGTCGCCAAGCAGTTCACCGGCGTCGACGGGTCGGACGTCCCGCTGGACGAGTCGATCGCCGCGTTCAACGCGATCATCGACGGCGAGTACGACCACTTCCCGGAGCAGGCGTTCTTCCTGTGCGGTGGCATCGAGGACCTGAAGGCCAACGCCAAGGAGCTGGGCGTCTCCTGAACCCCGTGAGTTCTCCGGAACTCATTGTGTTCTTCGTGTGAGGGGGCGGGCGCGTCCCGCCCCCTCACTCACGCCTACTAGAATTGACCCCAACACCCGGCGCCCCTGCCGGGTGGTGACCCGAGGAGCCACCCTTGGCTGCTGAGCTGCACGTCGAGCTCGTCGCCGCGGACCGCCAGGTCTGGTCCGGCGAGGCCACCCTGGTCGTCGCGCGCACCACGTCCGGCGACATCGGCGTCATGCCCGGTCACCAGCCGCTGCTCGGTGTGCTGGAGTCGGGCCCGGTGACCATCCGTACGAGTGATGGTGGAACGGTCGTCGCCGCGGTGCACGGCGGTTTCATCTCGTTCGCGGACAACAAGCTCTCGCTGCTGGCCGAGACCGCCGAGCTGTCGGACGAGATCGACGTCCAGCGCGAGGAGCGCGAGCTGGAGCGCGCGAAGGCGGAGGGCGACGCCACCGCCGAGCGGCGCGCCGACGTCCGTCTGCGGGCGGCGACCGCGCGCTGACACACTGCACGTATGCGTTGACGTAACTCAGCCGCGGCTGGGACCGGAGCCACTCCGGTCCCAGCCGCGGCTGAGGTAGATCTGGGTCTTTTTACGTTCCATTACCTAAGAGACGAGGAGGTCGGTGCCGATGGTCCTCGCTCTGACTGTGGCCGGAATCGTGGTCGCGCTGGTGGTGGTGGGACTCTTCCTGTTCGGCCTGCGCCGCAGACTGATCCAGCGCTCCGGCGGCACCTTCGACTGTTCGCTGCGCTGGGACGTCCCCGAGAAGACCGACACCAGCGGCAAGGGCTGGAGCTACGGCGTCGCCCGCTACAACGGCGACAGCGTCGAGTGGTACCGCGTCTTCTCCTACGCCTACCGCCCCCGCCGGGTCCTGGAACGCGACCGGATCGAGGTGGCCGGCCGCCGCCTCCCCGAGGGCGAGGAGGAACTGGCCCTCCTCTCCGACGCCGTCATCCTCGCCTGCACCCACCGCGGTACCCGCCTCGAACTCGCCATGAGCGAGGACGCGTTGACGGGCTTCCTCGCCTGGCTGGAGGCGGCCCCGCCCGGGCAACGGGTAAATGTCGCCTGATTCCTTGCCCGTTGAATGGGGGTGCCCCCGGACGAAGTCTGGGGGAGGGTCAACGTCGCCTGACCGCGGGGGACCCCGGGAAACACCGCCGCGGACGGCCCGGAGGCCGCCCGCGACGGGGTGGGGGGTGGGAGCGGGACGAAGGGTCAGCTGAGCCCGGAGTTGATGGCGCTCACCAGCTCGCCGTCACTGGTGTCACCGCTGAACTCCCAGAAGAACGCGCCGCCGAGGCCCTGGGTCTTGGCCCAGCTCATCTTCCCGGCGATCGTCGACGGGGTGTCGTACGACCACCAGTTGCTGCCGCAGTGGGCGTACGCCGTGCCCGCGATGGTGCCGGTGACCGGGCAGGACGTCTTGAGGACCTTGTAGTCCTCGATGCCCGCTTCGTAGGTCCCGGTCGCCGCGCCCGTGGCGGTGCCGCCCGGTGCGTCCTGGGTGACGCCGGTCCAGCCTCTGCCGTAGAACCCGATGCCGATGAGCAGCTTGCTCGCCGGCACGCCCTGCGCCTTGAACTTGGCCATCGCGTCGGCGGTGTCGAAGCCGGCGGTCGGGATGCCCGAGTACGAGGTGAGCGGGGAGTGCGGGGCCGTCGGGCCGGTGGTGGCCCAGGCGCCGAAGAAGTCGTACGACATCACGTTGTACCAGTCGACGTACTGGGAGGCGCCCGCGTAGTCGGTGGCGTCGATCTTGCCGCCGGCGGAGCCGTCGGCCGTGGTGGCCGCGGTGACCAGGTTGCTGGAACCGAACTTGGCGCGCAGCGCCGACATCAGGTTCTTGAAGGCCGCCGAGCCGCTGGTGTCGCAGCTCAGACCGCAGGCGTTCGGGTACTCCCAGTCGATGTCGATGCCGTCGAAGACGTCGGCCCAGCGCGGGTCCTCGACCAGGTTGTAGCAGGAGTTCGCGAACGCGGTCGGGTTGGCCGCCGCCTGGGCGAAGCCGCCGGACCAGGTCCAGCCGCCGAAGGACCAGAGGATCTTGATGTTCGGGTACTTGGCCTTCAGCTCGCGCAGCTGGTTGAAGTTGCCCGCCAGCGGCTGGTCCCAGGTGTCGGCGACACCGCTGACCGACTGGTCGGCGGTGAACGTCTTCTGGTAGTCGGCGTAGGCGTCGCCGATCGCGCACTGACCGTTCGTCACGTTGCCGAAGGCGTAGTTGATGTGCGTGATCTTCGCCGCGGACCCGGACGTCACCAGGTTCTTCACCTGGTAGTTGCGGCCGTAGATGCCCCACTCGGTGAAGTAGCCGAGCTTGACCTTGGAGCCGGTGGTCGGGGGAGTGGTCGTACCGCCCGTGGTGTGGACGGAGACCGCGCCGCTGACCGGTCCGGTCTGGCTCGCGGTGTCGCGGGCCTGGACCGTGTACGAGTAGTCGGTGCCGGCCGTCAGGCCCGAGTCGGTGTACGAGGTGGTGGTCACCGTGGAGACCACCTTGCCGTCGCGCAGGACGTCGTAGTTCTTGATGCCCTTGTCGTCGGTGGCGGCGGACCAGTTCAGCGTCACCCCGGTGTTGGTGATGCCGGACGCGGTCGGGGTGCCGGGCGCGGAGGGTGCCGAGTCGCCCGGGGTGGTGGTGCCGCCGTCACAACTGGCGCCGTTGAGCAGACAGTTGCTCGGCGATCCCGAACCGGCGCCGTTGAATCCGAAGGAGACGGAGGCGCCGGGGGCGATGGAGCCGTTGTAGGACTTGTTCTTGGCGGTCCAGTGGGTGCCGGAGGAGGTGACGTCCGCGTCCCACGCGGAGGTGACCGAGGTTCCGGACGGGTAGTCCCACTCGACGGTCCACGAACTGATGGTGGTGGTACCGGTGTTCTTGACGGTCCACTGGCCGCCGAAGCCGGTACCCCAGTCCGAGGTCTTGGCATAGGTCGCGGTGGCGGACGTCGCGGCCTGCGCGGGGCTCGCGATGCCGACCAGACCGGCCAGGGGGAGCACCAGCGTCGCGAGCCCTGCCGCGACTCTGTGTCTGAAGCGCATGCTGCGCCTCCCTCTCGATCGGGGGTGACGTGGGCATGACTGAGCCTTCATGCCCATGGTGCCGCGAGAATAGAAAGGTCTGGACCACCGGTCAATAGGTCTGGACCACTCTTGTATACGGCTCCCCGATCCCCAACTCCCGCGACAGCACGGCGGCTTGCACCCGGCTGCACGGCTCCGGCCGGCCCGGCAACCGGCTGACGTGGGTCTTCACCGCCGCCTCGGCCATGTCGAGGCGGCCCGCGATCTCAGCGTTGGACATCCCCTCGCCGAGACACGACAACACCTCGCGCTCGCGCCGGATCAGCCGCCGGACGGGAGGGCCGCACCCTGACCGGACGCCGAGGGGAGGGGAAGGGCGGGGAAGGCAGGTGTGGGGGTGCCGGGGGTCAGCGTTCCCCGCCCGGCACCCACAGGACGTCCCCGACGTCCTTGTTGGCCGTCCGGGCCAGGATGAACAGCAGGTCCGACAGCCGGTTGAGGTAGGTCGCGGTCAGCGGGTTCATCACCTCGCCGTGCACCTCCAGCGCGGCCCACGTCGACCGCTCGGCCCGCCGTACGACCGTGCAGGCCTGGTGGAGCAGGGCGGCGCCCGGGGTGCCGCCCGGGAGGATGAAGGAACGCAGTTTCTCCAGGCGCTCGTTGAAGCGGTCGCAGTCCGCCTCCAGCTTGTCGACGTAGAACTGCTCGACCCGCAGGGGCGGGAATTCCGGGTTCTCCGCCACGGGTGTCGACAGGTCCGCGCCGACGTCGAAGAGGTCGTTCTGCACCCGGGTGAGCACCGCGACGACCTCCTCCGCCAGGCCGCCCAGCGCGATCGCCGTCCCGATCACCGCGTTCGCCTCGTTGGCGTCGGCGTACGCCGAGATCCGCAGATCTGTCTTGGCGACCCGGCTCATGTCCCCGAGAGCGGTGGTGCCCCGGTCGCCGGTCCTGGTGTAGATGCGCGTCAGATTGACCATGCAGCCAGCGTAGAGGTGTCCCTGGTGGCGGCGGACCGCGCCGGGCGTGGCGCGAAACGGACGGTGCCGCCGGGGCCGCCTGACGGGACGTGACGGTTGTCTCACGTCCTGAGACCGTGACACGCATTACTTACCGGGTTTCCCGGCCCCCGACGGGCGCTAGGGTCCCGCCCAAGAGGCATACCTCAACAGCGTGTAAGGGGAGCGGAGTGGCACGGAAGCTTGCCGTCATCGGGGCCGGCCTGATGGGGTCCGGCATCGCCCAGGTCGCCGCACAGGCCGGCTGGGACGTGGTCCTGCGTGACGTCACCGACGAGGCACTGGAACGTGCCGTGGGCGGGATCCAGGCCTCGTACGGCAAGTTCGTGAGCAAGGGGAAGCTGGAGGCGCACGACGCCGACGCCGCCCTGGCCCGCATCACCGCGACCACCGACCTGGACGCGGCCGCCGACGCGGACATTGTCGTCGAGGCGGTCTTCGAGAAGCTGGAGGTCAAGCACGAGATCTTCCGCGCCCTCGACAAGATCGTGCGCCCGGACGCCGTGCTCGCCTCCAACACCTCCGCGATCCCGATCACCAAGATCGCGGCCGCCACCGAGCACCCGGAACGGGTCGTCGGCGTCCACTTCTTCTCGCCGGTGCCGATGATGCAGCTCGTCGAGCTGGTCCGCGGCTACAAGACCAGCGACGAAACCCTCGCCACCGCGCGGGAGTTCGCCGAGTCCACCGGCAAGACCTGCATCGTCGTCAACCGCGACGTCGCCGGCTTCGTGACGACCCGGCTGATCTCGGCGCTCGTCGTCGAGGCCACCAAACTGTACGAGTCGGGCGTCGCCACCGCCGAGGACATCGACCTGGCCTGCAAGCTGGGCTTCGGTCACGCCATGGGCCCGCTGGCCACGGCCGACCTCACCGGCGTCGACATCCTGCTGCACGCCACCAGCAACATCTACACCGAGTCGCAGGACGAGAAGTTCGCCCCGCCGGAGCTGATGCGCCGGATGGTTGACGCCGGTGACATCGGGCGCAAGAGCGGGCAGGGCTTCTACACGTACTGAAACATCAGTACGTAGACCCTCTGACCGGCTGTCAGAACGCACAAACCCCGGAGGTTTCACCCTCTGGGGTGAATTCGGTATCGGTTCGCTTACAGATGGCAACCTCTGACCGGCGAACGCAGTCAGACGTTGCAATACCGGACAACACTTTCACGGAGTAGGACACGCACTCTCGGGGAGCGCATATGTACATCAGGGGCGACCACGCCGAGCTGGTCGTCGGGGGCCGCCTCGACGTCCGCAGCGCGGCGGACGCCCGTACGGTCCTGCACTCGGCCGTCGACGACGGAGTCGGCGATCTGGTGCTGGACCTGTCCGAGCTGGACTCCTGGGACGCCACCGGACTCGGGGTGATCATGGGGGCCCACCGGCGGGCCGGCCGCTGCGGCCGGCGCCTGGTGCTGCGCGGCGTACCGCCGCAGATGCAGCGCCTGCTGGTGGCCACCAGGCTGCACCGGATCCTGGCGATCGAGGGGGGCATCGGGGTGGAGTCGCTGCCCCGGGTGTGACACCGGGACCGGCGGCCGGCGGTGCCGCGGTGACCGGTGGCAGGCCGCGCCGTGGTGACCGGCGATCGGCAGTGCCGTGGAGGCGGGCGGTCGGCAGTGCCCGTGGTGACGGGCGGTCGGCAGTGCCCGTGGTGACCGGCTGTGCGGCAGCGTCGCGGTGACCGGCTGTGCGGCGGCGAACCCTCGGGACGCGGCGATCCGGTGTGAACCGGGCGACGGGGGTGACCCGGTCGGACAAGGCGCATGTGCACGTCAGACGCAATCCTCACGAGACCGTGATGTCTCGGACGGCGCGGTACCCCGGACTGTCGTAGATACTGTGCGAAGGTTTAAGGTTCGGTCGCCCGCCGCCCTTGCCACCCTTCGAGCGCGGGCCCGGACCAGAAGCGACAGCGCGGTGTGCAACAGGCCGGGAGGGGCCGGTATTCACGGCACACGACGCTTTTGGGGGGCTAGGAACCTATGGACCCGATCAACCCGGGACCCGAGGGGTACGGCCAGGACGGCGACGGCAGCACGCCGCGCCAGCGCCCGCCCAGGGAATCCCTCACCAACGACTTCGGCCAGAGCGCCCCGGCGACGGCCCGCACCACGCGGCTGGTCGCCGGCGACTTCCTGCTGACCGTCAATCCCGTCGACGGCAGCGAGATAGAACCCTGCCCGCCGACCGAACGTCCCACCGGACCGGAGAAGCGGACCGCCGCCGAGCGCGCCGAGTACGAGCGCGCCGTCCGGCCGCCCGTGCCGCCCGGCCCCGCCGGGCCCGAGCTGCCGCTCCTGGAACGCCAGGACGACCGCGAGCGGCTCGTCCGGCTCCTCGCCCGCGGCCGCTCGGTGCGCCTCACCGGGCCCTCGGGCTCCGGCCGCACCGCGCTCCTCGACCTGGTCGCCGACGACTGCTCCGACCTCGCCCCCGACGGCGTGGTCCGCCTCAACGGCTTCCACCGCACGCCCGAGGAACTGCTCCACGAGCTCTTCCACGCCGTCTACAAGGCACCCGCGTACCGCCCGGGCCACGACGAGCTCCTCGAACTGATCCGGGAGATCGGCGCGGTCGTCGTCCTCGACGACGTCGAGTTCGGCGGCAGCGGGCTCGACGAGCTGGTCGACGCCACCCCCGAGTGCGCCTTCCTGATCGGCGCCACCCCGGAGGTGCCGGCGCCCTCCGCGGACTCCGCCGTCGAGGAGGTCTTCCTCGACGGCCTGGACCGGGCCGGCGGCGTCGACATCCTGGAGCGCGCGGTCGGCCGCGTCCTCACCGAGGAGGAGGCCAACTGGGCCGGCGACCTCTGGTTCGAGTCCGAGGGCCTGCCGCTGCGGTTCGTCCAGGCGGGCGCGCTGCTGCGCCAGCGCGACCAGGTGCGGGCCAGCGCGGGCGCCGTGGACGAGTTCGGCGTCTTCGCGTCCGACCTGCCCGAACTGTCCGACATTGCCGCGCTCTCCGACCTTCCGGTCGAGGCGTCCTTCGACGCCGAGTCGACCGACGAGGTCCCGCTCCCGTCCCTCGGCGAGGCCGCCGCGCCCGCCCCGCTGCTCGCCTCCCGGCTCAGCGCCTCCGCCCGGGCCACCCTGCGCTTCGCGGTCGCCCTCGGCGGCGAGGTGCCGCACCAGGCGCATCTGCCGGCCCTCGTCGGCGACACCCACGCGGACGCCGCCCTCGGCGAACTGGCGGCCTGCGGACTGGTCTCCCCGGTCGGCTCTCGCTACCGGCTCGCCGCGGGCGTCCTGCAGCAGCTGGAGGCCGCCGGATACGCCGACGACGCGACCGCCCAGGCCCTCACCGCCGCCCAGCACTACGGCTGGTGGGCCGGGCACCCCTCGGTCACCCCGGAGCGGGTCTGCGCCGAGTCCGACGCGGTCCTCGCCGCCCTGACGGCGGTCGTCCCCGAGACGGTGCCCCCGGCGGAGGACGAGGAGAGCACGCCGGTACGACTGGCCCGTACGGCCGCGCCCGCGTTCGCGGCGGGGCTGCACTGGAGTGCCTGGGAGCGTGCCCTGCGGGCCGGGGCCGAGGCCTCCCGCCTCGCCGGTGAGGTCGGCGAGCAGGCCTACTTCCACCACGAGCTCGGCATATTCGCGCTCTGCGCCGACTGGCTGGACCGGGCACGGGCCGAGCTGGAGGCCTCGATCGGACTGCGCGGGGCGCTCTCCGACAAGCGCGGTACGACGGCCGGCCGACGGGCCCTCGCCCTGGTGGCCGACCTCTCGGGCGAGGTCATACCGGTCGTCGCCGCGATGGCGGGCGACGAGATTCCCGACGCCCGCCACGAGGAGTCCGTATCCCCGGCCGGCGGGGTCACCACGCCCTTCCCCGCGGTCCACTCGCCGGTCTCGGACACGCTGGTGACCCACAGGGTCCCGGGGCAGCCGACGCCGTCCCAGGGCGGCGGGGGCGGCCTGGTCCGCATGGCCCGCCGGAACCTGGTGGCGGTGGGCGCGGGCGTGCTCCTGACGGCCGTCCTGGGCACCGTGGTCACCCTCGGCATGACCTCCAACAACAACGCCGACGACCCGTCCAACAACGTGAGCGTCAACCCGTCGGCGAGCGAGGACACGAGCGACGGCGGCCTCGGCGCCGACCCCGGCCAGACCTCGGGCACGGGCGACACCGGCACGGCAACCGCCAAGCCCACCGACCCGGGCCCCGACGGCACCCTGGGCACCTCGGACGACCCGACCCCACCATCGGACACGGAGACGCCTTCGGCTTCGGCCTCGGGGACGAAGGGGTCCTCCGGGGGCGGGACGTCGAGCAAGCCGACGAAGCCGACGACGAGCAAGCCGGCGACGTCCCCGTCGTCCTCGGGAACTGCGTCGAGCACGCCGACTGGGGGGTCCTCGTCGTCCGGCACTCCGACGGGGGGCACTTCGTCCTCCGGCGCGCCTTCGGACTCCGCCTCGCCGTCCGGCGCGACGAATTCGGCCAGCGGCCCGGCATCCGACTCCCCGAGCGTCACGACATCGAGCGCGTCGGAGAGCGGCGGCACAGGAACGACGACCGGCACCCTGATCTGAGCACCCGGGGCGTGTCACGCGCCACGCGTGGCACGCCCCCGCCCACC
Organism: Streptomyces sp. NPDC008092; assembly: GCF_042957285.1. NCBI lineage: Bacteria > Bacillati > Actinomycetota > Actinomycetes > Kitasatosporales > Streptomycetaceae > Streptomyces > Streptomyces sp. NPDC008092. The sequence continues at coordinate 59,938 of NZ_JBIBHY010000011.1, read as the reverse complement.
CCGAACCCGCCGCGTCGGCGCGCAACCACGACGGCGCGTACCGGCGGTGCCGGGCCCGCCTCAGGCCGGTCCGGCAGCGCCGGTCGCCGTCGTGGGGGTGAGTGCCGTTGCGGCGGTACCGGGGTGGCCGGTGGGGCTTGTCGGGGGGGCGGGAGGAAGGGGCGTGGGCGGTTGGCTCCGGGCCGTCGGTCTGCCTTGTTTCGCGTCGGCGGACTTGTTTTCCGCCGTCGGCTTTCTTCCGGGCCGGCGGCTCGGGCCGTCTTGGTCAGAACAGGCGGAGTTTGTCGTCCTCGATGCCGCGCAGGGCGTCGTAGTCGAGGATCGTGCAGCCGATGCCGCGGTCGGTGGCGAGGACCTTGGCCTGGGGCTTGATCTCCTGGGCCGCGAAGATGCCCCGGACGGGGGCGAGATGGGGGTCGCGGTTGAGGAGTTCCAGGTAGCGGGTGAGCTGTTCGACGCCGTCGATCTCGCCGCGGCGCTTGATCTCGATGGCCACGGTCTGGCCCTCGGCGTCGCGGCAGAGGATGTCCACCGGGCCGATCGCCGTCATGTACTCGCGCCGGATGAGCGTGTAGCCGTCGCCGAGCGTCTCGATCCGGTCGGCCAGCAGCTCCTGCAGGTGCGCTTCCACGCCGTCCTTGATCAGGCCCGGGTCGACACCCAGCTCGTGCGAGGAGTCGTGCAGGACCTCCTCCATGGTGATGATGAGCTTCTCGCCCGCCTTGTTGACGACGGTCCAGACGCCGTCCTCGTCACCCGTCCCCTCCTTGAGGGTGCACGGCGGCGACATCCAGTTGAGGGGCTTGTAGGCCCGGTCGTCCGCGTGGATCGAGACACTGCCGTCCGCCTTGACCAGGATCAGACGGGGAGCGGAGGGAAGGTGGGCGGTGAGCCGGCCGGCGTAGTCGACGGAGCACCGGGCGATGACGAGACGCATGGTCGGCAACGCTACTCGACGCGCCGCCCTCCACGCGATTCGCCCGGCCCGCCCTCCCCGGGAGGGGCCCCCGCGACCGGTCCTGGAGAGTCGCCTGCACACGCCTGTTCAAACCTGGCCGATTGTGTGCCTAAAGGGACCGTCGCATATACGCAATCTCCTGGTGGGGGCACCGCCCGTTGCCTACCGTAGTAAACGGGAGGTCGCGGATTGTGTACTCAGCGTGTTCGGTATCGCGAACTCCCTTACCTGTCCGCCAACCCCTGCTGTTCGGGGGTGCGAGAGGAGTACCCATGTCGCTCGACGTCTCACCGGCCCTACTCGAACAGGCCGAGCGAGGCGAGGTCGACGAAGCAGATTTCGTCGACTGCGTCCGGACCTCCCTGCCTTACGCGTGGGAGATGATCAGCTCCCTGGTGGCCCAGCTGAAGGTGGACGGCGGAGAGTTCGCCGACAACCAGACGCCCCCGCCGGACGAGCAGGCACGCGGTCAGCTGTTGCGTGCGCTCGCGAGTGACGCCATACGCGGCGCCCTGCAGCGGCACTTCGGTGTGCGGCTGGCCTTCCAGAACTGCCACCGTGTGGCGGTGTTCCCGCTGGACGCCTCGGTCGACGAGACGCTGGCCCGCTTCACCTCTGTGCGCAACCAGCTGCTGAACCAGTCCCCGGAACTGCGGGACTGCTGACGCCGTGCTCCGCCACTGCTGACGCAGTGAGCCGCTTGCTTGCCGCTCCACACGCGGGAGGTGCATCAGTCACTGGGGCGGCAAGCTCCCCGCGGCGGTGAGGTCACCGGAGGTGCGGCAGTACCTCGGCACCCAGCCGTCGTACGTTCTCCTCGGTGGCCGCCAGATCCCCCGAGCCCTCGGTCAGCAGGGCGAAACGGGAGATGCCGGTCCGCTCGGAGGTCGCGGCCAGCCGGTCGGCGCAGAGCCGCGGGGTACCCACCGGGTGGAGTCCGCAGAGCAGTTCGGTGTACGCGAGCGGATCCCGCATCGAGCGGAACCGGCCGTCCACCGTCACGTGCGCCTCCAGGCCCTGTTTCAGCCAGCCCGGCATCGCCTTGGTCAGGGTCTCCGCGGCGTCGGTGCGGCTGTCCGCGATCTGGCAGACGCCGGCCGAGACATGGGCCGCCGCGGCGATCTCGTCGCCCGGCCGCCCGGCCGCCCGCGCGTGCTGCCGCCACAACGCGACCATCTCGGCCTTCTCCTCGTCGCCGACGTGCATCCCGAGCAGCATCGGCAGCCCCCGCTCGGCGGCCAGCCGGATGCTCGCCGCGGAGGTGCAGGCGACCACCACCTCCGGCCCCGGCTCCTCCGTCAGCGCCTCCGACGGGCGTGGTACGACGGGGACTTCACGGAACGAGTAGCGCGGCCCGGAGGCCGACACGGCCGGTTCGCGCAGCCACCGCATCAGCAGATCGAGTGATTCCGGGAAGCCCTGTTCGTACGCCTCCAGGCCGGATCCGAAGACCTCCAGATCCACCCAGGGCCCGCCCCGGCCCACGCCCAGTGTGAAGCGGCCGCCGCTCGTCATGTGCAGCAGCGCGGCCTGCTCGCCGAGGGCGACCGGGTGGACGGTGGGCAGCACGCTCACCGCCGTACCGACCCGCAGCCGCCGGGTACGGCCCAGCAGCAAGGCCGCGAGCGTGACCGCCGACGGGCAGGTGCCGTACGGCACGAAGTGGTGCTCGGCCAGCCAGACCGCGTCCAGACCGGACTCCTCGGCCACCTCCGCCGTGCGCACCGCCCGGTGCAGGGCTTCCCCCTGGCCCTGGCCCGGGAACTGGGCGGCCAGCACAAAACTACCTACGCGCATCGTTTCTTCCTGCTTTCCTGGCTCCGACCCGGAGCTCCCCCACCGGGCATAACCGTCTGACACGTGCCGAGGACACGGCCTGGCGGAGAGATTTGCGGATTGTCTGGAGAATGGGTCGCCCTGGAGGGGGACTTGTGCGGGTTCGTGCCCTACGCGTACCCCCGTGCGCGCGTCGTAGGCTGGACACAGCCCATGCTTCCTGTATAGCCCCGAGAGGTGTCCCGTGTCCCCGCGTCGCAACCGACCCAAGGGCCCGAACGGAGCGGCCTCGTCCGGCCGGAGCGCCGAGGACGACCGCGCGGACCGCTACGGCGGCTGGCAGTCCACCGAGAGCTGGCAGGGCGAGGAGTGGAGCGTCCGGCACGTGGCGGGCGCCAGCGCGGTCGGCAAGACCTACCGCTGCCCGGGCTGCGACCAGGTCATCGCCTCCGGCGTCCCGCACGTGGTGGCCTGGCCGGAGCACTCGGGCGTGGACGAGCGCCGGCACTGGCACAAGGCCTGCTGGAACGCGAAGGACCGCCGCACCACGCGGGTGCAGCGGTCCCGGAACGCGCCGAAGTTCTGAGCGCCGTACGGTCTGTGCGTCCTACACGTCCCGCTTCTCCAGGAGCACGTAGGCGCCCGCGAACGCGACGGCCGTCACACCCAGGATGATCCACAGCGGGTCCCAGCCCGAAGGGCCCGAGTCGCTGAGGGAGTTGGAGTAGAAGACGCTCAGCTGGTTCGGGATCGAGTACTCGAACAGGGCGTTGCGCACCTTCTCCAGCGACGAGGAGAACATGAACAGCGCGATCACCAGCGGGGCGAGCACCGCACCGATCATGATGGTGATGGCGCCCGCGGAGTGCCGGATGATCGAGCCGATGATCAGCGAGACCAGCCCGAGCAGCGCGATGTAGAGGCTGACGCCGACGGTGCCCTTCAGCCATTCCCCGCCGGTCGGCGTCCGCGCGATGTCGCTCAGCATCGACACCTGCGTCATGGCCACGAACGCGCTGGCCGCGAGGGTGATCACGAACGCGACGGTGAAGAAGACGATCGCCTTCGCGGCGAGCACGCGCGCGCGGGAGGGGCAGGCCACCATGGTCGTACGGATCATGCCCGTGCCGTACTCCGAGGCGGTCGTCAGCACGCCGAGCGTGATGATGCACATGCTGCCGAGCAGCAGCCCGAAGAAGCCGAGCGAGAGCGCGTTGCCGCCGGACAGGTCGTCGGACGAGGAGGCGGAGTCGCTGACCACGGCGCCGGCGAGGAGGCCGATGCCGATCACGAGGAGAACGAAGACGCCGAGCGTCCAGATCGTCGAACGCACCGACCTGATCTTCGTCCACTCGGAGGCGATCGCGTGCCCGAGGTTGGTGCGCACCACCGGGATCGGCGACACGTAGCCGGGGTACGGGCCGCCGGGCGCCGCCTGCCGGTCGGGCGCGGACGGGGCGGCCTGCGGCAGCGGAGGCTGGTGGGTGCTCATCGGGCGTCCTCGGGCTTGGTCAGGTCGGCGGGGGCGGGCGCGGGGGCAGGAGCGGCGGCGGGGGCCGGCTGTGCCGGTGCGGCCGCGGGCGCCGGGGCGGGAGCGGGCGCCGGAGCTGCCGGCGTCGGCTGGGCATAGGGGTTCGGAGCGGCCTGAGGCGGCCCGTAGGGGCCCTGCGGGGCGCCGTACCCGCTCCCGGGCGTCCCGGGCGCGGCGGGCGCCCCCGGCGCTCCGTACGGCCCCGCGAACGGCCGGCCGCCCTGCTGGGGCGGCGGCGGGGCGTACCAGCCCGGCTGGCCCTGCCCGGGCACCGGCATCGGCGGCTGGGCGCCCGGCGGCAGGGGCTGCTGGAGGCCGGCCCTCTGGTCGATCGAGGACCGGTAGTCGACGGCGCCCTGAGTCATCCGCATGTACGCCTCCTCCAGCGAGGCCTGGTGCGGGGACAGCTCCCACAGCCGTACGTCCGCCTCGTGCGCGAGGTCGCTGATCCGGGGGAGCGGCAGCCCGGTCACCCGGAGCGCGCCGTCCTGCTCCGGCAGGACATGGCCGCCGGCCTCGGTCAGCGCCGAGCTGAGCTTCTCGCGCAGCTGCGGCTCGGTGTCCGGGGTGCGCACCCGCGCGAAGTCGGCGGAGTTGGCCGAAATGAAGTCGGTCACGCTCATGTCGGCGAGCAGCTGGCCCCGGCCGATGACGATGAGGTGGTCGGCGGTCAGCGCCATCTCGCTCATCAGGTGGGAGGAGACGAAGACCGTCCGGCCCTCGGCGGCGAGCGACTTCATCAGGTTGCGCACCCAGAGGATGCCCTCGGGGTCGAGGCCGTTGACCGGCTCGTCGAAGAGCAGCACCTGGGGGTCGCCGAGGAGCGCGGCGGCGATGCCGAGGCGCTGGCCCATGCCGAGCGAGAAGCCCTTGGAGCGCTTTCCGGCCACGTCCTGGAGGCCCACCACGCCGAGCACCTCGTCGACCCGGCGGGCCGGGATGGCGGACAGCTGGGCCAGCGAGAGCAGGTGGTTGCGGGCGGACCGGCCGCCGTGCACCGCCTTGGCGTCGAGCAGCGCGCCGACCTGGCGGGCGGCGTTCGGGAGCTTGCGGTAGGGGAAGCCGCCAATGGTCACCGAACCGGCGGTCGGGTTGTCCAGTCCCAGGATCATCCGCATGGTCGTCGACTTGCCCGAGCCGTTCGGCCCGAGGAAGCCGGTGACGGCTCCGGGTCGTACCTGGAAGGAAAGGTTGTACACGGCGGTCTTGTCGCCGTAGCGCTTGGTCAGGCCGACAGCCTCGATCATGCTCCGCACCCATCGAAAGGATCAGGACAGCGGGGCAGACGCCCCCCGTAAGGGTTAGGAGGATATCGGGGCGCTGACGGTTCCGGCCAAGAGCAAGCAAAGTCTCGGCCCGGCCGGGCCGGTCACTGGGCGTCGCGCCGCTTCAGCAGGAGGTACCCGCCGGCCAGCGCGGCGATCACCCACAGCCCCATGATCCCGAGCCCGCCCCAGGGCCCGTACGGGACGTCGTCGCCCGCTCTCGGCACCACCTGCATGATGTGGCTGCCCGCCTGGTCCGGCAGGAACCGGCCGATCTTCTTGGTCGCGTCGACGTTGCCGAGGATGTTGGAGATCAGGAAGAAGAACGGCATCAGGATGCCCAGCGACAGCATCGGGGAGCGCAGCATCGCGGCCACGCCCATGGAGAACATCGCGATGAGCGTCATGTAGAGCCCGCCGCCGACGACCGCGCGCAGCACCCCGGGGTCGCCGAGGTGGGCCCGGTGCGAGCCGAGCATGGCCTGCCCGAGGAAGAAGGCGGCGAAGCTGGTCACCATGCCGACCACCAGCACCAGGCCGGCCGCCACCGCGATCTTGCTGAACAGGAAGGTGGCCCGCTGCGGCACGGCGGCCAGCGAGACCCTGATCATCCCGGTGCTGTACTCGTTCGACACGACGAGCACCCCGAACACGATCATCGCCAGCTGTCCGAGCGTCATCCCGGCGAAACTGATGTTCGTCGGGTCGAAGGAGAGCCGCTCGCGGGCGGGCATGTTGGAGAACTGGCTGTTCGCGAGCGCGGAGAGCAGCGTCCCGAGGGCCACGGTGACCACCACGGCCAGGGACAGCGTCCACACCGTCGAGGCGACGGACCGGATCTTGGTCCACTCGGACCGTACGACCTGGGTGACGACGGCCATGTCACGCTCCCTTGTCCCAGCCGGTGCCCCAGGCCTGTGGCACCGGGGGCGAGTCGGCGTGCGCGTGGTACTCCACGGACTCCGCCGTCAGTTGCATGAAGGCCTCTTCCAGCGAGGCCTGCTGGATGCTCAGCTCGTGCAGCACGATCCCGTTCTGCGCGGCCAGCTCCCCGATCGGCTCCGCCTTCCCGCCCTCCACCTCCAGGGTTCCGGTCCCCGTCTCGACGACGGTGATCCCGGCCCCGTGCAGCACGTCGAGCAGCCGCTCGCGCTGCGGGGAGCGGACCCGGACGTACGACCGCGAGTTGGTCCGGATGAAGTCGGCCATGGAGGTGTCGGCAAGCAGCCGGCCCTGTCCGATCACGACCAGATGGTCCGCGGTCAGCGCCATCTCGCTCATCAGGTGCGAGGAGACGAACACGGTCCGGCCCTGGGCGGCCAGCGACTTCATCAGGGTCCGGATCCAGTGGATGCCCTCGGGGTCGAGCCCGTTGACCGGTTCGTCGAACATCAGGATCCGCGGATCACCCAGCAGCGCCCCGGCGATCCCGAGCCGCTGCCCCATCCCCAGCGAGAACCCCTTCGCCTTCTTCCGCGCCACCGCCGTCAGCCCGACGGTGTCGAGGACCTCGGCCACCCGGGCCCGCGGGATCCCGTTGCTCTGCGCGAGGCACAGCAGATGGTTGAAGGCGCTGCGCCCGCCGTGCATCGCCTTCGCGTCGAGCAGCGCGCCGATGTACGTCAGCGGGTCCTTCAGCTGCTCGTACCGCTTGCCGTCGATCCGCACCCGGCCGGCCGTGGGGTGGTCGAGCCCGAGGATCATCCGCATGGTGGTGGACTTCCCGGCACCGTTGGGCCCGAGGAACCCGGTCACGGTGCCGGGTCTGACGGTGAACGTGAGGTCGTCGACCGCCGTCTTGTCGCCGTAGCGCTTGGTCAGTCCCGCCAGCTCGATCATGCGGCCACGCTAAGACGGGGGTTCGGGGGCTGCCACTTGAGCATGGTGGCCGGGTGCGGGTCGTGTGTGGTTGCTCGCGCAGTTCCCCGCGCCCCTGAAGGGGCGCCAGCCGCAGTGCCCTTCTTTTAGGGGCGCGGGGAACTGCGCGACCAGCCCCCACCGGCCCGCACCCGTACGACGAAGGCCCGCACCCCCCGGGAAGAAGAGGGAGTGCGGGCCTTGCGATGTCGCTAACGCCTACCGGGACTGCTGAGCCGGAACCCCACGGGAGATCGGCTCGTCCTCCGCCGGGGAGCTGGCGGCGGCCACCGCGGCGCCGGTCAGCGTGGCCAGCATCTCGCGGACGTTGGTCAGCTGGGCGTTGATGCTGTCGCGGCGGTTGGTCAGCGCGGCCAGCTCGCGCTCGGATTCCGAGCGGATCCGGTCGGCCTTGGCGTTCGCGTCCGCAACGATGTCCTCGGCCTGGCGCTGCGCCGTCTCGACGGTCTGACGGGCACGGCGCTCGGCGTCGGTGCGCAGCTTCTCGGCCTCCAGGCGCAGCTGCTCCGCCCGGTGCTCGATCTCCGCGAGGCGCTTCTCCGCCTTCTGCTGGCGGGACGCCAGGTCGCGCTCGGACTGCTCGCGGCGCTTGGCGAGGTTCGTCTCGAAGTCGGCGGCGGCCTGCGCGGCCTTCGCGCGGGTCTCCTCGAAGAGGGCGTCCGCCTCCTCGCGCTTGGACTGCGCGTCCTTCTGGGCCTCGGCGCGCAGCTGCGAGGCGTCACTCTTGGCCTTCTCGACGATCCGGACGCCCTCGTCCTCGGCCTTGGACTTGCGCTCCGCAGCGAACGATTCTGCGTCGTTGCGCACCTGCTGGGCCGCCGACTCGGCGAGCTCGCGGTGCTGCTCGGCCGCGCGCCGGGCCTCCTCGCGCAGGTCCTTCGCCTCCTCCTCGGCGAGGCGGAGGATCTTCTCGACACGCGCGCCGAGGCCGGCGTACGACGGCTCCGCGTCGGTTACCTGAGCCTGGGCGTTCTGCGTCTCGAGGTGGAGCTCCTCGATGCGCTTTTCCAGAGCGGTGATGCGGGCGAGAGCGCTGTCACGGTCGGAGACGAGCTTGGAGATCCGTTCGTCCACCTGAGCGCGGTCGTACCCACGCCGCACTAGCTCGAAGCCGTAGGGGGAAGTGTCGCTCATGGGGTTCCTGTCGAAAGAGACCGGTGAGGTGATAGGGGGAATCCTAGGGGCCGAAGCGGTGTGTCATCGAGCGGATACGTGTTTGATCTGGAGAATGACACCCCTTTTGAGTGGCTAGCTGTGAGATCGCTTGCCAAAGCCTCTGCCGCAGATTTAATCAAAAGCCTCAGAACACTACAGAACCGGCCCCGGCTTCTAGCCCTCTGAGGACTTGCCACCCGAACGGGGCGCCCCCACCGTACTGCCCGCCTTGACCCCACCGTCCTTGCCGGCCGACGGAGCCTCGAAGGATTCCAACGCCTCCAGGACGTCCTGGACACGGGAGATCTCGCCGTTGATGTTCTCCCGCCGGCGCTCCAGGATCTCCAGTTCGCGCTTTCCCTCCTCGACCGTGCGGCGGGCCTCGCGGATCGCCTCGGCCTTGAGCTCCTCGGCCTCCCGGACCAGCGTGGCCTTCTTCTGCTCGGCCTCCTTGAGGAGCCCCTCGGCCTTCTTGACGGCGGCGATCCGGACCTTGCCCGCCTCGGAGTTGGCCTCCGAGACCAGGTCCTTGGCCTTGGCCTGGGCCTTGGCGAGCTGCTCCTCGGCGGCCCTGATGAGTGCGTCACAGCGGTCGCCGGTGGACTTCATGGTCTCGGCGGCCTCACGGCGGGCCCGCTCGTGCAGCTCCTCGATCTCGGCGGTGATCCGCTCGCGCAGCTCCTCCGCCCGCTCCCTTATGGCGGTGGCGTCCCGGCGGGCGCCGACGAGCAGCTCGTCCGCGTCCGTACGGGCCTTCTCCACCCGCGTGTTGCCCTCGACCGTGGCCTCGGACACCAGCCGGTCGGCCTCCTTGCGGGCCGCGCCCACCATGGTGTCGGCCTGCGACTCGGCGTCCGCGGTGGTCTTCATCGCCTGCTGCTGCGCCTCGGTGAGCAGCTTGTCGGCCTCGGCGGTCGTCTCGTTGATGAGCGTGTCGACCTGCTCGGCCACGTCCTGGCGGCGCCTGTTGGCGTCCTTGCGGGCCTCGTCGAGGGTCCGCTCGGCCTCCTCGCGCGCGGAGTTCAGCAGGCGCTCGACCGTCGCCTCCGCGTCCGCCTTGAGCCGCTCGGCGTCGGCGCGGGTCCGGTCGGCGTGCAGCTGGGCGGAGCCGACCGTCTCGGCGGCCTCGGCCCGCAGCCGCTCCGCGTCGCCGGTGGCGTCCGAGATCAGCTTCTCCGCCTTGGCGATGGCGTCGGCGCGGACCCGGTCGGCCTCGGTGATGGTCTCGTTCTGGAGCCGCTCGGCCTCGTTGCGCGCCTCGGTGATGAGGGTGTCGGCCTGGGTCGCCGCGTCCGAACGCATCCGGTTGGCGTCCTCGCGCGCCTCGGCACGCGTGCGCGTGGCGTCCTGGTCGGCCTCGGCGATGGTGTCGGAGGCCTCGGTGCGCACCCGCTGGGCGTGCGCCGCGGCCTCGGACCGCAGCCGCTCCGACTCGGTCATCGCGTCGGCGACGGTCCGCTCGGCGAGCGCCTTCGCCGCCTCGGACGACTCGGCCGCCTCGCGCCGGATCCGGGTCGCGTCCTCGCTGGCCCGCTCCCGCTCGGCGTAGGCGTCGGCGCGGACCCGGTCGGACTCCTCCTCGGCCTCCCGCCGGGTGCGGTCCGCGGCGTGTTCGGCGGCCGAGCGCAGCCCGGTGATCTCCTCCTGCGCCTGCTCGTGCAGCCCGGAGACCGAGTCCCGCACCTGCTGGGCGTGGAGTTCGGCGGCCGACACCATCTCGGTGGCCCGCCGGTCCGCCTCCTCGACCAGCCGTACCGCCTCGGCCTGCGCCTCCTCGACCCGGTTGCGGGCCTGGGCCAGCAGGTCCTCGCTCTGCTCGCGGGCCCGCTCGCGCTCCTGGTCGGCCTCCTGGCGGGCGGAACCGAGCAGCTCCTCGGCCTCCCGGCGCCGCCGGGCCGCCTCCTCCTGGGCCGCGGCCAGCGTCTCGGACGCCTCGGTGGACAGCCGCTCCGCGGCCGCCTGCGCCTCGGCACGGACCCGGTCGGCGGTGTCCTGGGCCTCCTGCTTGAGCCGCTCCGCCTCGGCCGCGGCCTCGGACCGCAGCCGTACGGCGATGGTCTCGCCCTCGGCGCGGGACGCGGACGCGTCGGCGGCGGCCTCGTCGCGCAGCCGCTCGGCCTCGGTCTCGGCCTGCTGCTGGAGCGTACGGATCCGCTCGGCGGCCTCGCCGCGCAGCCGGTCGGTCTCCTCGGCGGCCTCCCGGCGGATCCGGCCGGACTCCTCGCGGGCCTCGGTCAGCGCCTGGTCGGCCCCGGTGAGCCGGTCCTCGGCCTCGGTGTGCAGGCGGGTCAGTTCGCCGGCGGCCTCCGCGCGCCGGGCCTCCACGCCCCGCTCGGTCTCCGCGCGCATGTCGGCCGCGGCCCGCTCGGCGTCGGCCTGCATCGCCTCGGACTGCTCCTGGGCCTCCGCGCGGAGCCGGTCGGCCTCCTGGCGGGTGCGCTCCAGGGTCTCCTCGGCCTGCCGGCGCAGCGTGGTCGCGCGCTCGATGGCCTCGGTGCGGACCTTCTCGCTGTCCGTGGTCGCGGTCTGCCGCAGCTCGTCGGCGTCGGCCTTGGCCTTGGCGAGCAGCTCCTCGGCGGACTTGGCCGCCTCCTCGATCTGCTGTACGGCCTCGCGCCGGGCCTCGGCGCGGATCGACTCGCCCTCGGCGACCGCGTCGGACCGCAGCTGCTCGGCCTCGCCGCGCAGCCGGCGGGCCTCCTCCTGCAGCTCGACCGTCTTGGCGCGGTACTCCTTGGTGTCGTCCTTCGCCGTGCCCTTCAGCTGCTCGGCGATGTCGTGCGCCTCGGCGCGCAGCCGGTCCGCCTCGGTCTCCGCCTCGGTGCGGATCCGCTCGGCCTCCTCGGCGGCGGCCTTGGTGGTCTGCTTGGCCTCCTCGGACGCCCGGTTCAGGACGTCCTCGGCGGTCTTGGCGGCCTTCGCCAGCTGGGAGGCGCTCTCCTCGGCGGTGAGACTGCGGGCCTTCTCGGAGGCCTCCGCGATGATCTTCTCGGCCTCGGTGCGCGCGTCCGCGACGACCTGCTCGGCGCTCGCCTTGGTGGCCTCGGCCTCCTTGGTGGCCTCGCTGACCAGCCGGGCGACCTGCTCCTTGGCCGTCTGGGTGCGCTGCTGGTTGGTGGCCTCGGCGCTGGAGAGCGCCTTCGTGGCGTTCGCCTCGGCCTCGGTGACCAGCTTCTCCGCCTCGGACTGCGCCTTGCGCAGCGCCTCCTCGGCCTCCGCCATCCGCTGCTCGGCGGCCCGGCTCAGCTCACCGGCCTGCCGGCGGGCGCTGTCCGACTCCGTCGCGGTGGAGTTGCGCAGCTGCTCCGCGTGGTCGGTGGCCTCCTGGGCCTGCGTCGACGCGGCGTTCAGCAGCCGCTCGGCGTCCCGGCGGGCACGCAGCAGCAGCTGCTCGGCCTCTGCGCGGGCCGCCTCGGCGTCGCTGGTCACCCGCTGACGGGCCTCGGTGGCGATCCGCTCGGCCTCGGTCCGGGCGGCGGTCATGGCCTGCTCGGCCTCGGCCCGCGACTCGTCGAGCAGCCGCCGGGCCTGCGACTCGGTGCGGGCGCGCAGCTGCTCGGCCCACGACACGTTCTCGTTGACGTGCGACTCGACGGTCTGCCGGCGCTCGGCCAGCTCCTGGTCCAGCTGCTGGCGGCGGGTCACCGCCTCCTGGTGCAGCTCGGCCTGGAGCCGTGCGGCCTGCTCGGCGTGCTCCTGGAGGATCCGCTGGGTCTGCGCCCGGGCCTCCGCGGCCACCCGCTCCGCCTCCTGGCGGATCTGGTCGGCCTGCACCTGGGCGTTCCGCAGCAGCTGCTCGGCGTGGTAGCCGATGTCACCGCCGTCGAACGCGGGCCGGGACATGATGGTGCGCCGCGCCTCGTGCAACTTGGCGCGCAGCACCTCGACCTGGTAGCCGAGGTCCTCGGCATGCTGGATCGCCTTTTCCCGCTCGGTCTTCAGCCGTTTCATCTCGGCTTCGAAACGAGTGAGGTGGTCGACGTCAGCCGCCGGCTCTCGCTCCTGGCTCTCGTAGCCCCGCACTGCGCGGTCCCATCCGTCCCCTGGTCGCAACCTTCTCCGAACGAGCTCCGTCCATCCGCCGAACGGGGCCCCCGGGGAATGGTGTCAGATCAACGGCGGAGCACGGGCTGCTGCCCCGACGCTCGTCCCCCGAAACCCGGACCCCGGCATGCGGCCGCCCCGGCCCTGCGAACGTGCGAAGGGACGACCGCCCCCAACCCTACCGGCCCATATGTACGAGGGTCAGTGCTCAGGTGACTCAACAGCCGCCGAAGTGACCAGTTCTGTCAGTACGCCGTGGCAATCCTTCGGGTGCAGGAAGGTGATCCGCGACCCCATGGAGCCGATCCGTGGCTCCTCGTACAGAACGCGTACGCCCTTGGACCGGATGTCGGCCGCGTCCCCGTCCACATCCGCCGTACCGAAGGCGATGTGGTGGACCCCCTCGCCGTTCTTCGCGAGCCACTTGCCGACCGCCGAGTCCTCCCGGGTCGGTTCGAGAAGCTGCAGGTAGGAGGCGCCGCCGTCGGACGTCTCGTTGATCTTGAGCATGGCCTCGCGCACGCCCTGTTCCTCGTTGACCTCGGTGTGGAACACCTCGAAGCCGTACGTGGCCCGGTAGAACTCGACGGTCGCGTCGAGGTCGTGGCAGGCGATCCCGATGTGGTCGATTCGCGTCAGCATGGATTCAGTGCAGCGCCACGACGATGGTTACGCAACGTGCCAGCGATCACACTGACGGCCCGATGACGGCACGGAGTGCCACGCAATACATTCGAAGTAAACCCTCGTTCACTCCTCGGCAGTGCAGCCGGTAAGGGGATTCGCAGCTCATGACTTCTGGAACCTCTGGAACCACCTCGGTGATCGTCGCGGGCGCGCGGACGCCCATGGGACGACTGCTGGGCTCGCTGAAGTCCTTCTCCGGGGCCGACCTCGGCGGCTTCGCGATCAAGGCCGCCCTCGACCGTGCGGGGATCGGTGGCGACCAGGTGCAGTACGTGATCATGGGGCAGGTGCTCCAGGCCGGTGCCGGGCAGATCCCCGCCCGCCAGGCCGCGGTCAAGGCCGGCATCCCGATGAGCGTCCCGGCGCTCACGATCAACAAGGTGTGCCTCTCCGGTCTCGACGCCATCGCACTGGCCGACCAGCTGATCCGCGCCGGCGAGTTCGACATCGTGGTCGCGGGCGGCCAGGAGTCCATGACCAACGCCCCGCACCTGCTCCCGAAGTCCCGCGAGGGCTTCAAGTACGGTTCGATCGAGATGCTCGACGCGATGGCGTACGACGGCCTCACCGACGCCTGGGAGAACATCCCGATGGGCGAGTCGACCGAGAAGCACAACACCCGCCTCGGCCTCGGCCGCGAGGAGCAGGACGCGGTCGCCGCCCTGTCCCACCAGCGGGCCGCCGCCGCCCAGAAGAACGGTGTCTTCGAGGCCGAGATCACCCCGGTCGAGATCCCGCAGCGCAAGGGCGAGCCCGTCGTCTTCAGCAAGGACGAGGGCATCCGCGGCGACACCACGGTGGAGTCGCTGGGCAGGCTCCGCCCGGCGTTCACGAAGGACGGCACGATCACGGCCGGCTCCTCCTCGCAGATCTCCGACGGCGCGGCGGCCGTGGTCGTGATGAGCAAGGCCAAGGCCGAGGAGCTGGGCCTGGAGTGGCTCGCCGAGATCGGCGCCCACGGCAACGTGGCCGGACCGGACAACTCCCTGCAGTCCCAGCCGTCCAACGCCATCAACCACGCCCTGAAGAAGGAGGGACTGGACGCCGGGGACCTGGACCTCATCGAGATCAACGAGGCCTTCGCCGCGGTCGCCGTCCAGTCAATGAAGGACCTCGGGGTGACCACCGAAAAGGTGAACGTGAACGGCGGGGCCATCGCCCTGGGCCACCCCATCGGCATGTCCGGCGCCCGTCTCGTCCTGCACCTGGCCCTGGAGCTCAAGCGCCGGGGCGGCGGGGTCGGCGCGGCCGCGCTGTGCGGTGGCGGCGGCCAGGGTGACGCGCTGATCGTGCGGGTACCCAAGGCCTGAGTACGTTTCGCCGAGCGAACGCGGGCGAACGGCAGCGAACGGAGCGAACGGAGCTGTGATGCAGGACGTCTCCTCACTGGTGGCCCAGGCCAGGGAGGGCCGACCGCGTGCGGTGGCCCGCCTGATCTCTCTGGTGGAGGGGGCGTCCCCGCAGCTCAGGGAGGTCATGGCGGCGCTCGCGCCGCTGACCGGCAATGCCTACGTGGTGGGTCTGACCGGCTCGCCGGGGGTCGGCAAGTCGACCTCGACGTCGGCGCTCGTGACCGCCTATCGCAAACAGGGCAAACGGGTCGGCGTGCTGGCCGTCGACCCGTCGTCCCCCTTCTCCGGGGGCGCCCTGCTCGGCGACCGCGTCCGGATGTCCGACCACGCGTCCGACCCCGGCGTCTACATCCGCTCGATGGCGACCCGCGGCCACCTGGGCGGCCTCGCCTGGGCGGCGCCCCAGGCCATCCGCGTCCTGGACGCGGCGGGCTGCGACGTGATCCTGGTGGAGACGGTCGGTGTCGGGCAGTCGGAGGTGGAGATCGCCTCCCAGGCGGACACCAGCGTGGTGCTGCTGGCGCCCGGCATGGGCGACGGCATCCAGGCGGCCAAGGCCGGGATCCTGGAGATCGGCGACGTGTACGTCGTCAACAAGGCGGACCGTGACGGTGCGGACGCCACGGCCCGCGAACTGAACCACATGCTGGGCCTCGGCGAGTCCCGGGGCCCCGGCGACTGGCGCCCCCCGATCGTCAAGACGGTCGCGGCACGGTCGGAAGGCATCGACGAGGTCGTGGAGGCTCTGGAGAAGCACCGCGCCTGGATGGAGGAGCGGGGCGTCCTGACGGAACGCCGTCTGGCCCGTGCCTCCCACGAGGTCGAGACGATCGCGGTCACGGCGCTTCGGGAACGCATCGGGGACCTGCACGGGGACCGGCATCTCGGCGCGCTCGCGGAGCGTGTGGTGGCCGGTGAGCTGGACCCTTACCGGGCGGCGGACGAGCTGGTGTCGGGTCTGACGGAGGGCTAGCCGCCGCAGGGGCGTGGGCCGCCCCCGGCCGCGGGCCGGTGGGGGCTGGTCGCGCAGTTCCCCGCGCCCCTTACGGGGCGCTGCAGCTGACGTAGCTACTCAGCTGCGGGCAGTCGTGCCGCTGGGGCGGCACGGGTGGGCGCGGCGGCACCCGGCAAGCGCCGGTAAGCGTCCCCACCCCCGAGCAGCAGCCGGTGCTGCTACCTTGACCCGCATGTTCCTCTCCTTGGCGTAAGAGCGCACCCGGCGTCGCCGTCGGCACGTGAGCATCCCGTGCCGTGGCGCGCTCAGGTGTCCCCTCTTCCGCCTCTGCCCGAGGAACTCACTCATGTCCGCGTTGACTTCATCGCGTCCTTCGCCTGCCCGGCGGCCGTCGTACGCCGCTGTTCTGGGCCTCCCGCAGGCCCGCCGCACCTTCTTCGCCGCCCTGGCGGCCCGTCTCTCCTACGGCACGGTCTCGCTGTCCGTCCTGCTGTCGGTCACCCGGGCGACCGGCTCGTACGCCGTGTCGGGGGTGGTGATGGCCCTGTTCGGCGGCGCGACGGTCGTCCTGCTGCCGGTCCGGGCGACCCTGGTGGACCGCTTCGGTCCGCGGCGCGCCCTGCCGCCGATGGCCGTGGTCTACAGCGCCCTGCTCTGCACCCTGGCCGCCCTGGCCTGGCGGCCCGGTGCTCCCGCGGCGGCGCTGGCCGCGGTCGCCGCGCTCACGGGTTGCTGCGCCCCGCCCCTCGGCCCCACCATGCGGGCGGTGTGGGGCCGTCTGGCCGACGACCCGGCGCTGCTGCGGCGGGCGTACAGCCTGGACGGGGTCGCCGAGGAACTGCTGTTCGTGTCGGGTCCCGTGCTGGTGGGCCTGCTGCTCCGGTTCGGTCCGCCGCCGCTCGGGGTGCTGCTCAGCGCGGTGCTGATGGTGGGCGGCACATGGGCGTTCGTGGCGTCGCCCGCGGTGCGGGGTGTGGTGCCGCCGAAGCGGGAGCCGGGCCGGCGGCCCCGCCGCTTCCCGGCGGCCCCGGTGATCGCGGCCGTCGGCCTCGGCCTCGCGCTCAGCGCGGCCGACCTGCTGGTGATGGCGTTCGCCGAGCGGCGGCCGTACGGCGAGGCGGCGGTCCCCTGGGTGCTGGCCGCGCTCTCCGTCGGCAGTGCGGCGGGCGGTCTGCTGAACGGGGCGGTGGAGTGGCGCCGCCCGGCCGGCGTGCGGCTCGCGTGGCTGACGGTGGGGCTGGGCGCGGTCCTGGCCGCGGCGGGCCTGGCGCCCGGCGTCCGGACGCTGGCGGTGGCCATGGCGGTGACGGGGCTGTTCGTGGCGCCGACCCTGACGACGGCGTATCTGCTGGCCGACGAGATGGCGGGGGAGGGGGAGCGGACGCGGGCCGGGGCGTGGGTGAACGCGGCCGTCAACGCCGGCAGCTCGGGAGGGTCCGTGGTGGCGGGAGTGCTGGTGGGGCGGGTCCCCGTGACGGTCTGCTTCGCCCTGGCGGGATGTGCCGCCGCCGTGTCCGCCGTAGGGGTGTGGGCCGTCGTCCGGCCGCGGGCCGGTGGGGGCCGGTAGCCCGGTTCCTCCCCCGGCGCCCTGACGGGGCACCCCGTCATACAGCGAGCGGCGGACGGGACCTGAACCCCCGTCCGCCGCTTTCAGGTGCTGTCTGTCGTCACGGGCGCCCGCGCTGCCCGCGCAGGTGTTCCGCGATCGGCTTCAGGCCCTTGTCCAGCTCTATGAGTGCCTCCGGCGACAGCAGGTCGATGAAGTGCCGTCGCACGGAGGCGACATGATGTGGCGCCACCTTCTTCATCATCTCCATGCCGTGCTCGGTGAGGACGGCGAACAGCCCGCGGCGGTCGGACTCGCAGTTCTCGCGGCGGACCAGGTTCGCGTTCTCCATGCGGGTGATCTGGTGGGACAGCCGGCTCTTGGACTGGAGGGTGGCGGAGGCGAGGTCGCTCATCCGCATCCGGTAGTCCTCCGACTCGGACAGGTTCACCAGGATCTCGTAGTCGTTCATTGTCAGGCCGAACGGCTGCAGATCCTTTTCGAGCTGGTACGTCAACAGCCTGTTGACCTCCAGGTGGGTGCGCCAGGCGCACTGCTCCGCATCGGTCAGCCAGCGCGTGGCCGTCTCGGTCTCCATGAATGAAGTCTACCTAAAATGTTGAAAGGCGAACTAGTGAGGGTGGTGTGACTGTGCGCACGCGTTCGATGTCACACTCCGCAGACTACCGCTCACAGCCCGAAGCGACGCTGGAGGTCCCCCAGCTGTCCGGGAAGGCGCGGTGCGCCCTGCTGCTGTGAATGACCTGTGGAGGGAACGCCTCCGCCGGGCACTCCGGGCTCGTGCGGAACCGCTCCCGCGGCCTGCTCCGCCATCAGGGTCTCGGTGGACTGCAGCAGGACCGTGCCGGCCCCCACGAACTCGAACTGGTGCTCCTCCCCGGAGGCCCCGCCGAGCCCTGTCAGTGCACGTAGACCGCCCATCACGCCGGTCATGTACCCATGGTCGTAGTGATGGCACGGGGAGGGGCAGTCGGCCCACCCCACCAGTGCCTGCGGGTCCACCCGGATGGGGGGTTCCATGAACACCACCGGACCGTTAGACGCGGCCACAAACTTTCCGGTTCCGATAAGGGTCAGAAAACCGGGAACGATTGATTGCTTCAGCGCGAGACTTGGCTGAAAAGCGAGCAGGTTGCCGGAGCGAATGGTCAGGTTGCCGTCTTCCAGGTCGTACGAGTTCACGTCGAACGCCCGGTCGGCGAGGAGCATCCGGCCCGAGCCCTCCGCCACCACCCAGTCGCTCGCGTGCAGAGGCGAATGGAAAGACGTGCGGACAAGTCGGTCCAAACGGCCGTGCCCGATGCCGTTGAAGTCGATCGAGCCGTAGTAGGCGATCATCTTCCCCTTCTGCAGGAACCACTGGCCGCTCTTGAGCTCCACGCAGAAGGTGTACTTGTTGACGTTGTCGTCGACGGGGAGGGTCATCGGGTCGTACACGACCGGCCCGGCCGGTCCGGCTGCTCCGTATGCGCTCACAGCTTCTCCTCCGACGCCTGCACGTACACCATGCCGTTGCCGCTGAGCTCCAGCTGGAACGCCTCGCCGGAGCCGCGGCCCACCATCTCCCGCCAGCCGAGCGCGGACGACAGCTTGTTGCGCACGTCGCCGTGGTGGGCGACGTAGGCCTGCGGGTCGACATGGACCGGGCGCTGCGGGGTGACCGGGATCTCGAAGACCCCGCCGTGGGCCATCACGGCGACCGCGCCGTGGCCCTTGAGAGTGGTGGTGAACAGGCCCTGGCCGGTGACCTGGCCGCGCACCATGCCCATCACGCCGCCCTGGGAACCCATGAACATCGTCCCCTGCTGCAGCGTGCCCTCGAAGGCCAGCAGCCGGTCCGCCTCGACGTAGAGGGTGTCGCCGGTGAGGGTGATGACGTGGACGTGGTGGCCGCCGTGCCCGAAGAAGACCGTGCCGCTGCCCTCGACGGTCATGAGGGGGGTCGCCTCGCCGGCGACCCGGCGGCCGAGCATCGACATCAGCCCGCCCTGGCCGCCCTGGATGTTGGGCGTGAAGGACACCTCGCCCTTGTACGCGAGCATCGCACCGCGCTGGCTGAACAGCCGCTGACCAGGCACGACGGTCGCCTCGACCATCTTCGAGTTCACCTCGCGCAGGGCCATGTCACACATCCCCCGCGATCGTGTTGCGCTCGCTCGGCTGTACGTACACCAGGCCGTCCCCCTCGAACCGGATCTGGAAGGCCTCCCCGCCGCCCTCGCCGAGGAACGTGCGGAAGGTCACACCCGACTGGAAGGACTGGCGGAGGTTGCCCTGGTGGGCGATGTAGGCGCCCGGGTCGACGGTCAGCGGGTACTGCGAGCTGACCCTGAGCACCACCGCCGGGCCGTCCGACATGATCGCCGCCTGGCCGTGGCCCTCGACCGTGGTGGTGAACAGGCCGTTGCCCTGGGAGGCGCCGCGCAGGCCGGTGAACGTCGTGCCGGTGCGCAGGCCCGCGTCGGTCGCGAGCAGGTTGCTGGACTCGACGTACAGCTTGTCGCCCTGCAGGCCGACCAGGTTGATCTCGGACGCCCGGTCCGCGAACCAGCACGTCCCGTGCCCCTTCACCTCCATCACCGTCATCTGCTCGCCGGTGAGCCGCCGGGTCACCATCCCGCGCAGCCCCTCGCCGCCGCCGCTCAGCTTCTTGAACGCCATCTGCCCGTCGTACGCGACCATCGAGCCGTTCTTCGCCTTCACGGCGTCCCCGGTCATCTCGACGGCGAGCACCTTGCTGCCCTGGAGTCGGAACATCGCCACGCTGCGAAGGTAGCCGCAGGCAGACGGCGGCGACAGGCCCCGAAGGTGGACATCACCCCGGATCCGTCCCCTAGGGGTGCGGCGCGTGCGGCCGTCAGGGGCGCCGCCGCTCGCCGGGCAGGCGTATCACCGCCGTACCGGCCGTGAGGTCGACCGTGGACCCGGGCGGCGCGCCGTCCTCCTCGTCGTCGCGCAGCACCAGCGCGCTCTGCCGCTCCTTGAGCTCGTTCTGCTTGCCGGGGGAGAGCGCGGCGTGCAGCTGCTCGAAGCCGGTCGCGGAGACCTGCCCCTGCCGGCCGGCGTTCCGCCAGGGCAGCACCCCGGCCCGCCCGGCCCGCAGCAGCAGCTGGTCCACGAACGCCACCACGGTGAGCAGCACCACCAGCCCCGGCAGGGTCATGAAGAACACGAACGGCATACCCGCGCCCCCTTCGTCGCCCGGCCCAGCCTGCCACCCCCGCGCCGGGGCCGTGCCGCCCCTTTGCCACAATGGCAGAACGTTTGTGCTCGCGTTCACAAAGAGTGGACGTCTCTCCCACCGAAGGTGACTCGTGGACATCAAGACCGCCACCGCCATCCGACGCCTCCGCCTGGTCTCCGCCCCGGAGGCCGTGTCCTTCCTGATCCTCCTCGTCTGCTCGGTGCTCAAGCGGACCACGGACTTCAACGCGGTACCCGTGATGGGCGCGGTCCACGGCGTCCTGTTCATCCTGTACGTGATCTTCTGGGCGGACGCCTGGAACCGTGCCAAGTGGTCTGCGGGCACCGGGCTCCTCTACTTCGTCCTCTCCGTCCTGCCGACCGGCGGCTTCTTCGCCGAGCGCAAGCTGCGCCGCGCGTCCGAGGACGCGGTGATCGCGGCCCGCGCCCGCCAGGAAGGGGCGGTGAAGGCATGATCGTCGCCTTCTCCGTCACGCCGCTCGGCGTCGGCGAGGACGTCGGGGAGTATGTCGCCGACGCCGTCCGGGTGGTCCGCGAGTCCGGGCTGCCCAACCGCACCGACGCCATGTTCACCTCGATCGAGGGCGAGTGGGACGAGGTCATGGACGTCGTCAAGCGGGCCGTCGCCGTCGTCGAGGAGCGTGCCCCGCGCGTCTCCCTGGTCCTCAAGGCGGACATCCGGCCGGGCGTCACCGACGGACTCACCAGCAAGGTGGCGACGGTCGAGCAGCACCTCGCCCAGTAGCCGACTGCGGCAGCGGCGAACCCCGGCAGCAGCGAACCCCGGCCCGCGCGGCCGGGGTTTTCTTCTGCCCGGCAATTGAGCGATCGCTCAAAACCCGGTACGGTCATCACCGGAGAGTTTGAGCGTTCGCTCAAAAGACACTCGAAGGACCAGGTGACGGGGGTACACCACCGATGGGGCTCTACATAGAGACGCACGTCCGCGCCGACCTCGACGACCTGTGGGCCCGCACCCAGGACCCGGCCCGGCACCAGCGCTGGGACCTGAGGTTCACCGAGATCGACCACCTCCCGCGCGCGGGCGACGAACCGCAGCGCTTCCGCTACGCCACCCGCGTGCTCCCGTTCCTGACGATCGCCGGCACCGGCGTCTCGGCGGGGGAGAAGGAGCGCCCCGACGGCACCCGCACCTCGGCCCTGCGCTTCGCCTCCCCGCACCCGCTCTCGCTGCTCGCCGAGGGCAGCGGCTACTGGCGCTACATCCCGGTCGCCGACGGCGTCCGCTTCCTCACCGGCTACGACTACCGGGTCCGCTGGGGCGCTTTCGGCGCGCTCGCCGACCGGCTGGTCCTCCGCCCGCTGATGGGCTGGGCGACCGCCTGGTCCTTCGACCGGCTGCGGCTGTGGCTGGAACGCGGGATCACCCCGGAACGGGCGCGGCGGAACTGGCTGGCGGAGCTGGCGGCCCGCGCGCTGACGATCGCCGGCTGCGCCACCGGCCTGGCCCGGGGCCCGGTCCTCGGCGCCCTCTCGCCCACCGTCGCCTTCCTGGTCCCGCTCCTGCTCGTGGTCGCCCTCTCGCTGGCCCTCTTCGCGGCCCCGCTCGCGACCACCCCCGCCGCCCGCCGCTGCCGGCGCACCCCGTCGGCCCGGGTCACCGCCCCCCGGGTCCTGCACACCCTGGAGAAGCAGTCGTGACCTCGATGTTCCGCACGGTCATGGGTCCGGACTTCGACCGGCTGCACCCGGAGCTCCGACGGCGCTTCTCGGTCGGCCTGGCGAGCGGCGAGGCCTGCACCGGCCGGGGCGTGATGGAGCGCATCTGGCACGGGCCGGCGTTCGTGAAGCCGTTCCTGGCACTGGGCGCCACCCGCAACATCCTGGTGCCGGAGGCCGCCCGGAACGTGCCCTTCAAGATCGAGAATGTGCCCTACGCGGACACCTACGGCCGTGAGACGGTGACCTTCGTGCGCACCTTCGACCTGCCAGGCCGCTCCCGCCGCTTCGACGCCCAGATGGTGCTCGGCCCCCAGGGCGACCGCATCCTCGACTACCTCGGCACCCACCAGCACCTCGCCAGCGAGCTGCACTTCCGTGCCGAGGCCGACGGCTCCCTGCTGATCCGCTCCGGCGAACACCGGTTCAGGGAGGGGCCGGTGGACGTCCGCGTGCCCGAGGTCGCCGGTGCCACCGCCGAGGTGCGCGAGTCCTACGACGACCGTGCCGGCCGCTTCCGGATCTCGGTGCGGGTCGTGAACCGGTACTTCGGACCGCTCTTCGGCTACCAGGGCTCCTTCGAGGCGTCGTACACCGACATCCGGGGCCGCGGGGTGCGGCCGGGACTGCGGCCGGTCCGTGAGGAGTCGCGCGCGTGAGCCCGGAGACCGCCAAGTCCCTGGAGACCAAGAACAAGCTGCTGGAGGGCGCGCTGCGGACGCTCACCGAGCAGGGCATCGCCAAGACCTCGGCGCGTACCGTGGCGGCGGCGGCCGGCGTCAACCAGGCGCTGGTCTTCTACCACTTCGGATCCGTGGACGAACTCCTCGCCGCCGCCTGCCGGTACGGCGCCGAGCAGGCGGTCGCCCGGTTCCGCCCGCGCCTCGCCGCGGTCGGCTCGCTCTCCGAACTCCTCACCGTGGGGCGGCAGATCCACGAGGAGGCACGCACGGGCGGGCACGTCGCCCTGCTCGGCCAGCTGCTGGCCGGCGCCCAGACCCACGAGGCGCTCGGGCCCGCCACGGCGGCCGGGCTCGACCTGTGGATCGCCGAGATAGAGGAGGTGCTCGTCCGCGTCCTCGCGGCCACCCCGTTCGGCGAGTTCGCCGACCCGGCCGGGCTCGCCCGCGCGGTCGCCGCGTCCTTCGTCGGCATCGAGCTGTACGAAGGCGTCGACGCGGCCGGCGCCCACGCGGCCCTGGGCGCCCTGGAACAACTCGGGGCGCTGGTGGCCGCGTTGGAGGACCTCGGCCCGGTGGCCCAGCGTGCGGTCCGGCATCATCTGAGGCGGGTCGGCCGTAGCTAGGCGCTCTGCCGGAAGCGCGGTGATCTGCCGTCCGCCGTCCGCCGTTGGCTGTCCGCCGTTTGTCGTCTGCGGCGCCGTCGTGGCTGGTCGCGCAGTTCCCCGCGCCCCTTCGGGGCGCTGATCCTTCGGGGCGTTGATCCTTCGGGGTGCTGACCCCGTGGGGTGCTGCCGAGCCGCAGCAGGTTTTGACGGGACTCGTCGACAGGGGACCGCTATTGGCGTCGCGGACCCGACGCCAGCGCGATGCCCAGCGGGGTGCGCTCGTACAGCACCTGGTGGCCGTAGCGGCGGGAGGTCAGCAGGCCCGCGTCGCGCAGTGCCGCCAGGTGTGCGGAGACCGAGGAGGGGGCCAGGCGCAGCCGGTGGGCCAGGGCGGTGGTGGCGGCCGGTTCGGTGAGGGCGGCCAGGACCGTGGCGCGGCCCCGGCCCAGGAGCCGTACCAGGGCGTCGGGCGTGGCCGCGGCCGGGTCGGTCCACAGGCCGCCGATGCCCCGGGCCGGGTAGACCAGCGTGGGCCGGGCCGGCGGGTCGAAGGAGCTGATCACGTCCGGCCAGGTGAAGACGCTCGGCATCAGCACCAGGCCCTGCCCGCCCAGGCGCCGTTCGTACGCGCCGCCCGGCGATGCCACGGTCAGCGTGCCGGCCCGCCAGCCGCAGGTGTGGTGGATCTCCGGCAGCAGTCCGCCCAGGCCGACCTCCGCGAGCCGCCGGGAGTGGAAGGCGATGTCCGCCTCCAGCAGGGCGCGCAGCCGGGGCCAGTCCGGGGCCACCAGGACGCGCCAGGCCTCCTCCAGCGCGTCCGTCAGCTCCCGGACCATCCGCGCCGGATCGGCCAGCCAGGCCCGGCCGGTCGCCGACTCCAGCGCGCCCGGCGTGTCCGCGAGCGAGCGCGCGGTGTCCGCCCGCGCCGTCTCCGGGTCCACCGCCCGCAGGGCCGCCAGCTCCTCCTCGACGGAGGCGGCCGGACCGGTCGGCGGCGCCACCAGCCAGTCGGGCGAGTGGCCGCGCCGGGGCATCAGCAGCCACAGCGGGGCCAGGTCCAGACCGGCCGCCACCGCCCTGATCCGCCGCAGCCAGGGCGCGTGGTAGCCGTGCCGGTCCGGCCGCCGCAGGGTGCGCACCGCCTCCTGCGTCTCCCACAGCGGCGACAGGGCGAACCGGCACCGGAGGAAGTCGTCCTCGTCGAAGTGGAGGCGGGAGGGCATGGCGGGACCGTTCGGGGGTGAAGATTCGGCTGGTGCCGAAACTCTAAGCGCAGGGCCGGAGCACGGGCACGCTGCCGTCCATGTCCGCGCCTGCCCTGGAGCGACCCGCCGGCTACGGCCGGGTCCTCGCCGTGCCCGAGTTCCGTGCCGTCTTCGCCGCCCATGTGCTGTCCATGCTCGGCGTGATCGTCAGCGAGATCGCGCTGTCCGTGCTGGTCTACGACCTCACGGGATCGCCGCTGCTCAGCGCCCTGACCTTCGCGCTGGGCTTTCTGCCCTACCTGGTCGGCGGCACGCTCCTGGCCCCGGTCGCCGACCGGTTCCCGGCCCGCCGGGTGCTGGTGGTGTGCGACCTGGTGTGCGCGGCGTGCGTGGCCGTGATGGCGGTGCCCGGGACCGGCATCGGGGTGCTGCTCGGGCTGCGCTGTGCCCTCGCCGTCGTCTCGCCGGTGTTCGCCGGCACCCGGATGGCGACCCTCTCCGACATCCTCGGCGGCGGCGACCTGTTCGTGCTCGGCCGCTCCCTGCTGCGGATCGTCGCGCAGAGCGCCTTGCTGGTCGGCTACGGCCTCGGCGGACTGCTGCTCGCCGTCCTCGCCCCCCGGCACGCCCTGCTGATCACCGTCGCCACCTTCCTCGCCTCGGCCGCCCTGCTCCGCCTCGGCACCCGGCGCCGCCCGGCCCGCGCCCGGGCCCGGGTCCGGGAGGGCGGCGGCACCCGGCAGCTGCTCGCCGACCGCCGCATCCGGCTCCTGCTCCTCCTCTTCTGGATCCCGGCGATGTTCGCCGTCGTCCCCGAGGCCCTTGCGGCCCCCTACGCCGACGCGCTCGGCGCCGGATCCCCGGGACTCGGCCTGCTGATGTGCGCGCTGCCGGTCGGCACGGTCGCCGGGGAGCTGTACGCCGGCGCCCGGCTCGGCCCGGCCGCCCGGGAGCGGATCGCCCTCCCGCTGGTCTGTCTCACCCTGCTGCCGTACCTGGGCTATGCCCTGCACCCGTCCCTCGCCCTGTCGCTGCTGCTCCTGCTGACGGCCGGGGCCGGGTCGGCGTACACGCTGGGCCTGGACCAGTGGTTCGTGCGGGCCGTGCCCGAGGAGCTGCGCGGCCGGGCCATGACCGTGCTCAGCGCCGGGCTGATGACCCTGCAGGGCGTCGGCATGACGCTGGCGGGACTGGCGGCCGAGGCCGTGGGGGTGCGGGCGGCCGTGGCGGGCGCCGGGGTGGTGGGCGCGCTCTGCTGCTGCGGCCTGGCGGCGGCGGCCCGGCGGACGGCGCGACCGGCGTCGTAGCGGCTGTACCGGAGGGGGTTGCTGCGGTGTCGTGCGGCCGTCCCGGAGGCTGGTGGCGCCGGTGTCGTGCGGCCGTCCCGGAGGCTGGTGGCGCTGGTGTCGTGCGGCTGTCCCGGAGGCTGGTGGCGCTGGTGTCGTGCGGCTGTCCCGGAGGCTGGTGGCGCCGGTGTCGTGCGGCTGTCCCGGAGGCTGGTGGCGCCGGTGTCGTGCGGCTGTCCCGGAGGCTGGTGGCGCCGGTGTCGTAGCGGCTGTTCCGGACCGCGCCGTGCCGGTGTCGCGGTGGTCGCACCGGCACGCCCCGGCAGAGGTGACCGAAAGCCGAGACACGGCTGACCGCTATATGACCGGCCGGTAGGGTCGGTGGCGTGTCCAAGCCTCTCAGTCTCCCCTTCGACCCCATCGCCCGAGCCGACGACCTCTGGAAGCAGCGCTGGGGAAGCGTCCCGTCGATGGCCGCGATCACGTCGATCATGCGGGCCCAGCAGATCCTGCTGGCCGAGGTCGACGCGGTGGTCAAGCCGTACGGGCTGACGTTCGCGCGCTACGAGGCGCTGGTGCTGCTCACCTTCTCCAAGGCCGGCGAGCTGCCGATGTCGAAGATCGGCGAGCGGCTGATGGTGCACCCGACCTCGGTGACGAACACCGTGGACCGGCTGGTGAGGTCCGGCCTGGTCGACAAGCGGCCCAACCCCAACGACGGGCGCGGCACGCTCGCCACCATCACCGAGAAGGGCCGCGAGGTCGTCGAGGCGGCCACCCGCGACCTGATGGCGATGGACTTCGGGCTCGGGGTGTACGACGCCGAGGAGTGCGGGGAGATCTTCGCGATGCTGCGGCCGCTGCGGGTCGCCGCGAGCGACTTCGACGAGGACTGAACCCGCCTGCGCGCAGGAGTGACCCGCGGCAAGATCTCCCGGAACGGGTGGTTACGCTCGTCCCCATGAAAAAGAGCGTGCTGACCCGCTACCGCGTCCTGGCCTACGTCACCGGTGTGCTGCTGGTGCTGCTGTGCCTGAGCATGATCGCCAAGTACGGGCTGGACATCGACGGTGCGGCCGACGTCACGCGCGTCGTCGCCATCGCGCACGGCTGGCTCTACGTCGTCTACCTGGTCTTCGCCTTCGACCTGGGCTCCAAGGCGAAGTGGCCGGTCGGCAAGCAGCTGTGGGTGCTGCTCGCGGGGACCATCCCGACCGCCGCCTTCTTCGTGGAGCGCAAGGTCACCCGCGAGCTGGACGCCCAGGTCACCGAGGGTTCTCCGGTGGCCGCGAAGGTCCAGGCCTAGTCCGCAGCCTCCGGGCGGTACCGCCGTACGGACACCCGTGCGGCGGTTTCCCATCGACATTTACTAGGACGTCCTAGTAAATTCGAAGGTATGGACGCTGACGCCATCGACGAGGGCCGCCGACGCTGGCAGGCCCGCTACGACGCGGCCCGCAAGCGGGACGCCGACTTCACCACGCTCTCCGGCGACCCCGTGGAGCCGGTGTACGGGCCCCGGCCGGGGGACACCTACGAGGGATTCGAGCGGATCGGCTGGCCGGGGGAGTACCCCTTCACCCGCGGGCTGTACCCGACCGGCTACCGCGGGCGGACCTGGACCATCCGCCAGTTCGCCGGGTTCGGCAACGCCGAGCAGACCAACGAGCGCTACAAGATGATCCTCGCCAACGGCGGCGGCGGCCTCTCCGTCGCCTTCGACATGCCCACCCTCATGGGGCGGGACTCGGACGACGCGCGGTCGCTCGGCGAGGTCGGGCACTGCGGGGTCGCCATCGACTCCGCCGCCGACATGGAGGTCCTGTTCAAGGACATCCCGCTCGGCGACGTCACGACGTCCATGACCATCAGCGGGCCCGCCGTGCCCGTCTTCTGCATGTACCTCGTCGCCGCCGAACGGCAGGGCGTCGACCCGGCGGTCCTCAACGGCACGCTGCAGACCGACATCTTCAAGGAGTACATCGCCCAGAAGGAGTGGCTGTTCCAGCCCGAGCCCCATCTGCGGCTGATCGGCGACCTGATGGAGTACTGCGCGGCCGGCATCCCGGCGTACAAGCCGCTGTCCGTCTCCGGGTACCACATCCGCGAGGCGGGCGCGACGGCCGCGCAGGAGTTGGCCTACACGCTCGCGGACGGCTTCGGCTACGTGGAGCTGGGACTCTCCCGCGGGCTGGACGTGGACGTGTTCGCGCCCGGCCTCTCCTTCTTCTTCGACGCGCACGTCGACTTCTTCGAGGAGATCGCCAAGTTCCGCGCCGCGCGCCGGATCTGGGCCCGGTGGATGCGGGACGTCTACGGCTCCCGGTCCGACAAGGCGCAGTGGCTGCGCTTCCACACCCAGACCGCCGGCGTCTCGCTGACCGCCCAGCAGCCGTACAACAACGTGGTGCGTACGGCGGTGGAGGCGCTCGCGGCCGTGCTCGGCGGGACCAACTCGCTGCACACCAACGCCCTCGACGAGACCCTCGCCCTGCCGAGCGAGCAGGCCGCCGAGATCGCGCTGCGCACCCAGCAGGTGCTCATGGAGGAGACCGGCGTCGCCAACGTGGCGGACCCGCTGGGCGGTTCCTGGTACGTCGAGCAGCTCACCGACCGGATCGAGGCCGACGCCGAGAAGATCTTCGACCAGATCAAGGAGCGGGGGCTGCGCGCTCATCCGGACGGGCGGCACCCGATCGGGCCGGTCACGTCCGGGATCCTGCGGGGCATCGAGGACGGCTGGTTCACCGGTGAGATCGCCGAGTCCGCCTTCCAGTACCAGCGGTCGCTGGAGAAGGGCGACAAGCGGGTCGTGGGCGTCAACGTCCACACCGGGTCCGTCACCGGCGACCTGGAGATCCTGCGGGTCTCGCACGAGGTCGAGCGGGAGCAGGTCCGGGTGCTGGACGCCCGGCGGGCCGCCCGGGACGAGGGCGCGGTGCGCGCCGCCCTGGACGCGATGCTGGCCGCCGCGCGGGGCGGCACCAACATGATCGCCCCGATGCTCGACGCCGTACGGGCCGAAGCCACCCTGGGTGAGATCTGCGGGGTGCTGCGGGACGAGTGGGGGGTGTACACGGAGCCGGCGGGGTTCTAGCCGCGTACCAGGGGGCTCCGCCCCCTGGACCCCCGAAAACCTGTGCCCGCCCACCACCCGACCCGGTGGGTCGGGAAGCGGCCGCCTCGGCCGGCTCGGTGGGGCTAGGGCGTCTCGGTCGGCTGGGCGGCCAGGCCCAGGAGCAGGACCCGGGTGAAGTCCCGGACCCACGCCTCGTCGGCCGGCTTGCCGCTCATCAGGGTGCGGTGGACCACCGCACCCGCCACCATGTCGAAGATCAGGTCCACCGTGCGGGCGGCCTCCTCCGGGTCCGGCTCGGAGGGGAGTTCGCCCCGGCACTGCGCCCTGGCCCGGCCCTCCAGGACCAGCCGCTTCTGCCGGTCCACGATGGAAGCGCGGATACGTTCCCGCAGCGCGTCGTCCCGCGTCGACTCGGCGACCGCCGCCATCAGGCCGCTGCGGGCCTCCGGGCGGTCCAGGATCGCCGCGAACTGGAGCACCACGCCCTCGATGTCGTCCGCCAGGCTGCCGCGGTCGGGGAGTTCGAGTTCGTCGAACAGCTCCGCCACCGCGTCGACGACGAGTTCGTTCTTGCCCGCCCAGCGGCGGTAGAGGGTCGTCTTTGCAACCCCGGCCCGGGTGGCGACGTCTCCCAGGGTGAGCTTGGACCAGCCCAGTTCGACCAGCGCCTGCCGCGTCGCCTGCAGGATCGCCGCGTCCGCGGCGGCGCTGCGCGGGCGGCCGGTACGTCCGGCGGGGGTGCGGCTCTGCATCCCACGACCATAACCGGCGGTTCACGTGATGCCGTGAGGGAGATCACCGGAAAGTGGTGTCGCGCAGGTCCCGGATGGGATTACGCTACGGGTCGTAGCGAAAGCTCGTGGCTGACCGCACGGGCGACGACCACGGCGTGGGGCGGGGACCCGGGGCCGTTGATGAACACAGGTTCGGCCCGGCTTTCACAACGCTTTTCACACACGCGCGGGAACGGGGGAGGATAGACGCATGCAGCCACGGAACATGTCCATGAGCGGCGTCGTCGACCTCGCCGCGGTCAAGGCGGCCCAGGAGGCCAAGACCAAGGCCGAGCAGACGCGCGCCGAAGCGGCCCGGCAGGGTGGTGCCGGTGCCGTGTCCCCGGCCGACCTGGTCATCGACGTCGACGAAGCCGGCTTCGAGCGCGATGTCCTCCAGCGGTCCGCCGAAGTCCCTGTCGTCATCGACTTCTGGGCCGAGTGGTGTCAGCCCTGCAAGCAGCTGAGCCCGGTCCTGGAGCGCCTCGCCGTCGAGTACAACGGCCGCTTCCTGCTGGCGAAGATCGATGTCGACGCCAACCAGATGCTGATGCAGCAGTTCGGGGTCCAGGGGATCCCGGCGGTCTTCGCCGTCGTCGCCGGGCAGGCACTGCCGCTCTTCCAGGGCGCGGCCGGCGAGGAGCAGATCCGCGGGACGCTGGACCAGCTGGTGCAGGTCGCCGAGGAGCGGTTCGGGCTGACCGGCCTCGTCGTCGACCCCGACGCCGAGCCGGGCGCGCAGACCGGTCCCGGGGTGGTGCCGGCGGGCCCGTACGACGCGCTCCTGGAGGCCGCCGTCCAGGCGCTGGACGCGGGTGACTTCGGCGGCGCGGTCCAGGCGTACAAGAACGTGCTGAGCGACGACCCGGCGAACAGCGAGGCCAAGCTGGGGCTCGCGCAGGCCGAGTTGCTCCAGCGGGTGCAGGGGATGGACCCGCAGCAGGTGCGCAGGGACGCGGCCGAGAAGCCGGCCGACGCCGGGGCGCAGATCGCGGCCGCCGACCTGGATCTGGTGGGCGGGCATGTCGAGGACGCCTTCGGGCGGCTGATCGAGACCGTGCAGCGGACGGCCGGGGACGACCGGGATGCCGTACGGCGACGGCTTCTTGAGCTCTTCGAGGTCGTGGGCACCGACGACCCGCGGGTCGTGGGAGCACGCAGGGCGCTCGCGCGCGCGCTGTTCTAGGCAACGGTCTGAACACGGTTCTGACCAGTCGCTAAACGTCACGTCCTGTGATGCGCGAGTGAAAGATTTGCCGAGGCGGGGCCACGGCGGCCGCTCTTTACCAAATCTTGGTAATCGCGGCCGCTGTTACTCGGAGTAAATCAGGGCCGTTGGTCTGTCTGGTTTCGTCCATCGATCAACCGCTTTGCTCTGCCCCCGGATGCCACCCAGAGTCGCTCTCCGAGACCGGTGGGTCGTCCTTCGGTTATCCGCCCGTTACTCCCGAGTAACGAAGCCCCTTGTGCGGGCGCCGAGAATGCACCACGATCGGCGACGCTCGGTCCATTCCCGTACCCCGACAGCCAATCGGGCCGCGGGTTCATCTGGGTCCCCACCGAGCAGAGTCGGCGGCAGTGAAGCCGGCTCTTGGGCAGGGGGGTCTTCGCCTCACCGCGAAGCCTGTCCAGCAAGGTTGTGCGTGATGCGTGTCAGGCGCGACCAGTGGTTGTCGCTCGGGGGTGATCGCCGGTGATCGAGGTGCGTTCGTGCCTCCGAGTACGGGCGCTCCCCTTCCGAGGACGTAGCACTTCTCCCATCCCTGCCCGGCCGAGCCGCCGTTGGGGGCGATACCGGGCCAGGAGATGTACGTCCGAGAAGGAGGAAATATGGAGTCCCAGGTGCGTGGCGGGACCAGATGGAAGCGGTTCGCTGTGGTCATGGTGCCCAGCGTCGCCGCCACGGCGTGTATAGGTGTCGCCCTCGCGCAGGGCGCTCTCGCCGCGTCGTTCAGCGTGTCGGGCCAGCAGTTCAAGGTCTCGGCCGACTCTCTCGAGGGTGATGGCTTCGAGCAGTACGGTGCTGTCGACATGGGCAGCAGCGCCACCAAGGCGAACACTCACCCGGTGGCGGTGTCGGCGTTCAACAGCGCGACCATCACCAACCTGTGTCAGTCCGTGGTCACGCCGAACGTGCCGTTCTTCGGGAACGTCAGCCTGATCCTGCACGCGGGCACCGACGCGAAGAAGCCGGTCGAGGCCACCAAGCTGTACATCGACCTCGACGACCTCACCGCGGACGCGACGTTCACCAACATCAACATCGGTGTCGCCGCCGGAAGCATGAGCAAGGGTCCTGGCATCAAGCAGGACGAGGTCAACAAGGGGCTGGCCAACCCGAACGGGTTCGGGCAGGAGGCGGACCACGCCTCGCTGACCGGCGTGAAGCAGACGGCGTGGGCCACCACTGCCGGAACCTTCAAGCTGAGCGGTCTGCACATGTCGATCTCGACTTCGGGCGCGGAGTGCTACTAAGCACTCCGTGACGGGCGGGGGAGCCGACGGCACCCCCGCCCGTCCACCTTCCGCCCACGGTCTTCACGCGCGGTACAAGGAATCACCACCGCACCACACAGCATCACCACCACAGCAACGCCGCACCAGGGAGCTGTTTTCCATGAGCGCCGAGACCCCTGCCGCCGTACCCGGCCAGTTCACCCGCCGGAGGCTGCAGTTCCGCGCCTGGCGGGGCACGCGGCCGTTCTGGGCCGGTCTGTACATCCTGCTCGCCGGCTTTCCGATCATGTACTTCCCGTACGCGCATCTCCAGCTCGGCAGCCTGACGGTGGCGATGTCGACCACCGCGGGCGCCGGATCCCTGATCATCGGCGTGCTGCTCGTCGTCCTGGGCGTCAGCCTCTGGTTCCAGAAGCACATCCGCACGTTCGCGGGAGTCGCCGCGATCCTGCTGGCGCTGGTGTCCCTCCCCGTCTCCAACTTCGGTGGCTTCGTCATGGGCTTCGTGCTCGCCCTGATCGGCGGAGCGATGGCCGTGGCCTGGGGGCCGGGTGTGCCCAAGCAGCCGCAGCCGGAGGGCGATGTGCCGCCGGCCGGGGACGACGCCCCGGAGAAGGCCGCCTACCACCCGGGCCCGGACGGCGTGGGCGACGGGGGCACCTTCCAGGCCCCTGCGGCGCTGGGAGAGAACGACCTGTCAGGAACGAGCCCGGTGAACGGGGCGAACGGGAGGCACAGTGCCGGCTGACGAGGTGACCCACGGGACTGATGTGGACGAGTCCCGTGTGAGAACCGGGCCGCGGCATGCGGCGCCCAAGAAGCCGCTGTTCACCAGGTTCCACATGCCGGCGGGCAAGGCGATAGCTTCCGTGGCGATGCCGACGGCCGTGCTCATGGGCTTCGGGTTCACGTCCTCGCTCGCGATCGCCGACACCAACAGCACGTCGTCGGCGTCGTCGAAGAGCCTTGCCGAGGACTACAAGGACTGCGTCTCCGCCCTGGACTCCGCGTCGCCCTCCGCCTCGGCGAGTGCGAGCGACAAGGCAACGGACTCGGCCACGCCGTCGGCCACGGCATCGGCCGGCACGAAGGACTCGACGTCGTCGTCGGACAAGTCGTCCTCGTCGGATTCAGGTTCCGACGACGCCGCCTCGCCGACACCGTCCGCGTCCAAGTCGTCCTCGTCCTCGGGCGATTCGGGTTCCTCGGACTCGTCGGGGTCCTCCGGTTCGTCGGACTCCGGCAGCACGGCGACCCCGTCGCCGTCCGACTCCGCGAGCAGCAGCAGCGGTGGCGGCCTGCTGGACTCGATCGGGGACGCGATCGGCAGCATCCTCAGCGGCGGCAGCACGACGAGCTCGTCCTCGTCGGACTCCACCGCGAGCGCCACCCCCTCGCCGTCGGCCTCGGCGTCCTCCGACTCGTCGTCCTCGTCCTCGTCGGGCGACGACACCGGCTCCGACACCGTGTCCAAGACCGCCAAGAAGGTCACGGACACGGTGAAGGACACCACCGACACGGCGACCAAGGCGGCCGGAGACGCCACCAAGGACGTCACCAAGGCGGCCGAGGCCGCCACCTCCACCGCCTCGGCGAGCCCGTCCGCGACCTCCAGCACGTCGGCCGAGGACTGCAACGCCGCCACCGAGGACGTGAGCGGTGTCGACAACAAGGTGGCGGTGGCGGACGACCCCTGGTACCTGAACGCCAGCTCGCTGACGCTGAAGAGTGCCGACTACCAGGGCATCGTCGAGGTGAAGACGGCCAGCGGCAAGACGAAGAAGGTGCTGAAGTACGTCATCTCGGGCGGCACCGACATCGGTGACCTGCACCAGACGGTGAAGGACACCAAGATCGGCAAGACGTACCACGTGCAGGGCGCGTCCGGTTCCACGTCGAAGATCACCGGCGGCGCCACGACGATGTACACGGAGTCGATCTCGGGCAACCTGTTCGGTCTGATCCCGATCACGTTCGACCCGGACAACCCGCCGCCGCTGAACATCCCGTTGATCTACTTCACCAACGTGAAGGTCGTCCAGGCGGCCCAGTTCGGCGGCACCCTGCACATCCCCGGGATGCACGTCTACACGACCGACGGCACCAGCTGAGCCGCACCACAGACCCGTCCGGGAGCCGCACAAGAGGGCCGTGCCCCGCCGAGTATCGACTCGGCGGGGCACAGCTCTGCCCGGAGCCGGTCATCCGGACCGGAATCCAATGAGGATCTAAAGCGCTGATCTGACTTTCGTAAAGTCCCGTTGCCCGGCAGGGTGATCAAGTCCCGGGGGGAGGGGCGTGTCGACCGCACGCCCGTAGGGGGATTTCGGCTCACTCCACGAGCCGCGCTGTGCGCTGCCCGCCTCCCGCGCGGAAACACGCCGACGCGGCGCAGCAGCCCCGCGGCCGGGGCCTGTTGCCGCCCATCCGGAACTGGGCGGCAACGCCTGGCTGCGGGAGACGGTCGGAGCACCGCCGGCGGTGTGATCCGACGGCGGCAGACCGAGGGCGCCCCCTGCCACAGGGAGCGCCCTCGGTGTCGTACAAGGCCCTTTATCGGGGCGTCACTTGTTGATGCCGCCGATGTGGTGGACGCGGAGCATGTTGGTGGTGCCGGAGACGCCGGGGGGCGAGCCGGCCGTGATGATGACCGTGTCGCCCGCGTTGAAGCGGTTGATCTTGGCGAGCTCCTGGTCGACCATGTCGACCATCTCGTCCGTGGTGTTCACGAACGGCACCACGTGCGACTCCACGCCCCAGCTGAGGGTGAGCTGGTTGCGGGTGTTCTCGTCGGTGGTGAAGGCGATGATCGGCTGCTGCGCGCGGTAGCGCGAGAGGCGGCGGGCGGTGTCGCCGGACTGGGTGAAGGCGACCAGGCCGCGGCCGCCGAGGAAGTCGGCGATCTCGCACGCGGCACGGGCCACGGAACCGCCCTGGGTGCGCGGCTTCTTGCCGGGGACCAGCGGCTGCAGGCCCTTGCTCAGCAGCTCCTGCTCGGCCGCCGACACGATCTTCGACATCGTCTTCACGGTCTCGACCGGGTACGCGCCGACGGAGGACTCCGCCGAGAGCATCACCGCGTCCGCACCGTCCAGGATCGCGTTGGCGACGTCGGAGGCCTCGGCGCGGGTCGGGCGGGAGTTGGTGATCATCGACTCCATCATCTGGGTCGCCACGATCACCGGCTTGGCGTTGCGCCGGCACAGCTCGATCAGGCGCTTCTGCACCATGGGGACCTTTTCGAGCGGGTACTCGACGGCCAGGTCGCCACGGGCCACCATGACGGCGTCGAACGCCATCACGACGCCCTCCATGTTCTCCACCGCCTGCGGCTTCTCCACCTTGGCGATGACGGGGACCCGGCGGCCCTCCTCGTCCATCACCTTGTGGACGTCGTCGACGTCCTTGGCGTCCCGCACGAAGGACAGCGCGACCATGTCGCAGCCCATGCGCAGCGCGAACCGGAGGTCCTCGACGTCCTTCTCGCTCAGCGCGGGCACGTTGACGGCCGCGCCGGGCAGGTTGATGCCCTTGTGGTCGGAGACGACACCGCCCTCGATGACGATCGTCTTCACCCGCGGGCCCTCGACGTCCAGGACCTTCAGCTCGACGTTGCCGTCGTTGATGAGGATCTGGTCGCCGCGCGAGACGTCGCCCGGCAGGCCCTTGTAGGTCGTACCGCAGATGGTCTTGTCGCCCGGGACGTCCTCGGTCGTGATGACGAACTCGTCACCGCGCTCCAGCTCCACCGGTCCCTCGGCGAAGGTCTCCAGACGGATCTTCGGGCCCTGCAGGTCGGCGAGGACGCCGATGGCCCGGCCGGTCTCCTTGGCGGCGGCCCGGACGCGGTCGTACCGCCCCTGGTGCTCGGCGTGGGAGCCGTGGCTGAAATTGAACCGGGCCACGTTCATGCCCGCCTCGATCATGGCGACGAGCTTCTCGTGGGTGTCGACCGCGGGGCCGAGAGTACAGACGATTTTCGAACGGCGCATGGGGGCGATCCTATCGGTTTGTTTCGCTACGGAATATTCCGTCTGGTGGAAGATACAAATGGGCGCTAATGTGCTCAGCTGTTATTTCCGGCCGGCGTCGATCCGCTACCCACCAGTGCGTACGTCTGGGTGGCGATCTCCAGTTCCTCGTCGGTCGGCACCACGGCGACCGCGACCCGCGCGGCCGCCGGCGATATCAGCCGCGGCTCGTCCGACCGGGCGGCGTTCAGCTCGGGGTCGACCGTGAGCCCCAGCCCCTCCAGGCCCGCCACGGCGGCCTCCCGCACCGGGGCCGCGTTCTCGCCGACGCCCGCGGTGAAGGCCACCGCGTCGACCCGGCCGAGGACGGCGCAGTACGCGCCGATGTACTTCTTCAGGCGGTGAATGTAGATGTCGAAGGCGAGTTGTGCCTCTTCGTCGCCCTCGTCGATCCGGCGCCGGATCTCCCGCATGTCGTTGTCACCGCACAGACCGAACAAACCACTCCTCTTGTTGAGAAGAGTGTCGATCTCGTCCATGGACATTCCGCCAACTCGTGCCAAATGGAAAATGACGGCCGGGTCCAGATCGCCGGAACGGGTTCCCATCACCAGTCCCTCCAAGGGCGTCAGGCCCATCGAGGTGTCCACGCACCGGCCGCCCCGGACGGCCGACGCCGACGCCCCGTTGCCGAGGTGCAGCACGATGACGTTCACGTCTTCCGGTGTCTTTCCCAGCAGCCGCGCGGTCGCCCGGGACACGTACGCGTGCGAGGTGCCGTGGAAGCCGTAGCGCCGGATCCGGTACCGGTCGGCGATCTTCGGGGAGATCGCGTAACGCGCCGCGGACTCCGGCATCGTCGTGTGGAACGCCGTGTCGAAGACGGCGACCTGCGGCAGGTCCGGGCGCAGCGCCCGCGCGGTGCGGATCCCGGTCAGGTTCGCCGGGTTGTGCAGCGGGGCGACCGGGATCAGCCGCTCGATCTCGGCGAGCACCGCGTCGTCGATCACCGTCGGCTCGGTGAAGAACATCCCGCCGTGCACCACCCGGTGCCCGATCGCGGCCAGTTCCGGCGAGTCGAGCCCGAGGCCGTCCCTCGTCAGCTCCTCCGCCACGGCCTTCAGGGCGGCCTCGTGGTCGGCGATCGGCCCGACCGCCTCGCGGGAGTCACCGCTGTCCAGGCAGGTGTGCCTGAGCCGGGAGGTCTGCTCGCCGATCCGCTCGACGAGCCCCACCGCCAGCCGGCTGCTGTCCCGCATGTCCAGCAGCTGGTACTTCACCGACGAGGAGCCGGAGTTGAGGACGAGGACACGGGTGGGGCTGGTCACTGCTGGAACGCCTTCTCGTTGGAGTTCTGGGCTTGGATCGCCGTGATGGCGACGGTGTTGACGATGTCCTGGACGAGGGCGCCCCGGGACAGGTCGTTGACGGGCTTGCGCAGTCCCTGGAGCACCGGCCCGACGGCGATCGCGCCGGCCGACCGCTGCACGGCCTTGTAGGTGTTGTTGCCGGTGTTGAGGTCCGGGAAGATCAGCACGCTGGCCTGCCCGGCGACCTCGGAGCCCGGCAGCTTGGTGGCGGCCACCGAGGGCTCCACGGCCGCGTCGTACTGGATCGGCCCCTCGATCTTCAGGTCGGGCCTGCGCGAGCGCGCCAGCTCGGTCGCCTCCCGCACCTTGTCGACGTCCGCCCCCGAACCCGACGTGCCCGTGGAGTACGACAGCATCGCGATCCGCGGCTCC
Organism: Streptomyces sp. NPDC008092; assembly: GCF_042957285.1. Lineage (NCBI taxonomy): Bacteria > Bacillati > Actinomycetota > Actinomycetes > Kitasatosporales > Streptomycetaceae > Streptomyces > Streptomyces sp. NPDC008092. The sequence continues at coordinate 22,085 of NZ_JBIBHY010000011.1, read as the reverse complement.
ACCCCGAACTGGGCTGCCGTACCCGCCGACTGGACCGCGATGTCGGCGAGCTGCTCGGCGTTCGGGTCCGGGTTCACCGCGCAGTCGCCGTAGACCAGCACCTTGTCGGCGAGGCACATGAAGAAGACGGACGAGACGATCGAGGACCCCGGCTTGGTCTTGATGATCTCGAAGGCCGGGCGGATGGTCGCCGCCGTGGAGTGCACGGACCCGGAGACCATGCCGTCCGCCAGGCCCTCCTGCACCATCAGGGTGCCGAAGTAGTTGACGTCGGCGACCACGTCGTACGCCAGCTCCACCGTCACGCCCTTGTGGGCGCGGAGCAGGGCGTACTGCTCGGCGAAGGCGTCGCGCAGCTCGGAGGCGGCCGGGTCGATCAGCTGGGCGTCGGCGAGGTCGATGCCGAGGTCGGCGGCCTTCTTGCGGATCTGGTCGACGGGTCCGAGCAGTGTGATGTCACATACCCCCCGACGCAGCAGCACCTCCGCCGCATGCAGCACCCGCGCCTCGGTCCCCTCCGGCAGCACCACCCGCCGCTTGTCGGAACGCGCCTGCTCCAGGAGCTTGTGCTCGAACATCATCGGGGTGAGCCGGCCGGTGCTCGGCGCCGAGACCCGCTTGTTGAGCCCGGCGGTGTCGACGTACCGCTCGAACAGGCCGAGCGCGGTCTCCGCCTTGCGCGGGGTGGCCGCGTTCAGCTTGCCCTCCAGGGAGAACAGCTGGGCGGCGGTCGGGAAGCTGTTGCCGGGCACGGATATCACCGGGGTGCCGGGGGCGAGCCGGGCGGCGAGGGTGAGGATCTCGTCGGTGGGCCGCTCGCCGAGGGTGAGCAGCACGCCGGCTATCGGCGGGGTGCCGGCGCTGTGCGCGGCCAGCGAGCCGACGACCAGGTCGGCGCGGTCGCCCGGGGTCACGACCAGGCAGCCCGGGGTCAGGGCGGGCAGGAAGCTCGGCAGCATCGCGCCGCCGAAGACGAAGTCCAGCGCGTCCCGGGCCAGCCCCGAGTCGTCGCCGAGCAGCACCTTCGCGTCGAGCGCGTGGGCGATCTGGGCGACCGTCGGCGCGGACAGCGCGGGCTCGTCCGGCAGCACGTACACCGGCACCGGCAGCCGCCCGTCGATCCGCCGGGCCATCTCGTCCCGGTCCTCCCGGGCGACCCGGTTGGCGATCATCGCCAGCACGTCGCAGCCGAGACCGTCGTACGCCCGGAACGCGTTGCGGGTCTCCGCCAGCACGGACTCCGCGTTCTGGTCGCGGCCGCCGACCACCGGGATCACCGAGGCACCGAACTCGTTGGCGAGCCGGGCGTTGAGGGACAGCTCGTCCGGGAACTGGGTGTCGGCGTAGTCGGTGCCGAGGACGAGGACGACGTCGTAGTCGCGGGCGACCAGGTGGAAGCGGTCGACGAGGGTGGAGACCAGTTCGTCGGCACCGCGCTCGGCCTGGAGGGCGGAGGCCGCGTGGTAGTCCATGCCGTAGACGGTCGCCGGGTCCTGGGAGAGGCGGTACCGCGCGCGCAGCAGCTCGAAGAGGCGGTCGGGACCGTCGTGGACGAGGGGGCGGAAGACACCGACCCGGTCGACCTGCCGGGTCAGCAGCTCCATCACGCCCAGCTCGACGACCTGACGGCCGTCGCCGCGATCGATCCCGGTCACGTACACGCTGCGCGTCACGTGTGCACTCCGTCTCTCTAGCCGTCTCTGTAGCCGCACAAAAATCGCCCACCAGGGTGAGCGGAACCCTCTTGACAGTACCCCCGACGCCGGTTAAGGCGCCCGTCAGGACTTCACCCGCTCGCGCGGCATGAAACAATCGGATCGGCTCACCGGTAACGACAGCGAGCAGGAGACACACCACCATGCGCATCGGAGTTCTCACCGCAGGCGGCGACTGCCCCGGCCTGAACGCCGTCATCCGATCGGTGGTGCACCGGGCTGTCGCCCAGTACGACGACGAGGTCATCGGTTTCGAGGACGGTTTCCGGGGCCTGCTCGACGGCCACTACCGCACCCTCGACCTGGACGCGGTCAGCGGCATCCTGGCCCTCGGCGGCACGATCCTGGGTTCGTCGCGGCTGGAGCGGGACCGGCTGCGCGAGGCGTGCGACCGGGCCACCGACATGGTCGAGGAGTTCGGCATCGACGCGCTGATCCCGATCGGCGGCGAGGGCACGCTGACGGCGGCCCGCATGCTGTCCGACGCGGGCCTCCCGGTCGTCGGCGTCCCGAAGACCATCGACAACGACATCTCCTCCACCGACCGCACCTTCGGCTTCGACACCGCGGTGGGCGTCGCCACCGAGGCGATGGACCGGCTGAAGACGACCGCCGAGTCGCACCAGCGGGTGATGGTCGTCGAGGTGATGGGCCGGCACGCGGGCTGGATCGCCCTGGAGTCCGGGATGGCGGCCGGCGCCCACGGCATCTGCCTCCCCGAGCGGCCCTTCGACCCGGCCGACCTGGTCAAGATGGTCGAGGAGCGCTTCGCCCGCGGCAAGAAGTTCGCCGTGGTGTGCGTGGCGGAGGGCGCCCATCCCGCCGACGGCACGATGGACTACGGCAAGGGCGAGATCGACCAGTACGGCCACGAGCGCTTCCTGGGCATCGGTACGGCCCTGGCGTACGAGCTGGAGCGGCGGCTCGGCAAGGAGGCCAAGCCGGTCATCCTCGGACACGTGCAGCGGGGCGGCACGCCGACGGCCTACGACCGCGTCCTGGCGACGCGGTTCGGGTGGCATGCGGTGGAGGCGGCGCACCGGGGTGACTTCGGGAGGATGACGGCGCTGCGGGGGACGGACATCGCGATGGTGCCGCTGGCGGAGGCGGTGACCGAGTTGAAGACGGTGCCGAAGGATCGGATGGACGAGGCGGAGTCGGTTTTCTAAGGGGCGGTTGGGGTTGTAGCGGAACTGCGGGTGCGTGGGGGCTGGTCGCGCAGTTCCCCGCGCCCCTTTGGGGCGCTTTCAGTCGGGGGTGTTCAAGAAGTGCCCCCTTTTGCTGCGTTCCAGAAGTGCGTGACGATCCCGGCCAGGAAGTCCTCGCCCAGCTTCTGTATCCGGTTGGTTGCGGTGAAGTCGTTCCATGACAGCGTTGTCGCCAGTTGCGCTTGGTACGAATCGTGCAGCTCGTCGAGCGTGTGTTCGATGAGTCGCTTGTCCAGGGGGATCAGCTTGCTCACCTGGCGGACGTAGGGCTGTCGCCGGGTGGTGGTGACCGCGCCGCGCAGCAGTTCCGCCAGCTCCTCCTCCTTCCCTGTGAGCGTGATGACGTCCGGCAGGGAGAGGTGGAGGAAACCGGCCAGGGCGGCGGTCAGGCGGTCGGTGCCCCGCCACTCCTCGTCCTCCTCCAGCTTCAGGTACGGCAGGAGACCGAGACCGAGGGCCGCCGCCACGTCCTCCGGGGCCAGGCCGCGGGCGATCCGGTGTTCGCGCAAGGTCCGCGGGCGGCCGATCAGTTCGCCCGGGGTGCACCACAACACTCCCGCAAGGGCAGTCAGTTCGGGACTGGTGGGCACCAACTCCCCGCCCTCCCAGGCGAGTACGAGATTCGGGGTGGCGTACGGCATGCCGTACGAGGCCTGTAAGTCGTACGCCACGTGCTCGGGTCCCATACAGAGCGCGGCCCGGAGTCTGCGGGCGGCGGGGGCGTTGAAGGGGGGACCTGGCTGGTTCGGCAGAGCTGGGGGTCGGCGCACAGCCGCCAAGGTAAGGGTGCGCGCGGGAACTGACTACGGTCCGTTCGGCCAGGAACACGGATGGTGGGAACGTACGGATTCGACCGTACGGTCGACCTGTTCATCCCTTGACGGCGCCGCCCAGTGCGAACCCACCACCCAGCCGCCGCGCGACCAGCACGTACAGCAGGATCACCGGCGTCGAGTAGATGACGGAGAAGGCGGCGAGCTGGCCGTACGCGACCATGCCGCGGTTGCCGAAGAAGTCGTTGATGCTGACCGAGGCGGGCATCTGGTCCGGCGAGAGCAGCAGCATGAACGGGACGAAGAAGTTGCCCCACATCATCACGAAGGCGAAGACGGTGACGACGGCGAGGCCCGGTCCCATCAGCGGCAGCACGATCCGCACCAGCGACTGGGCGGAGCCCGCCCCGTCCGTCCAGGCGGCCTCCTCCAGTTCCTTCGGGACGCCGTCCATGAAGTTCTTCATCAGCCAGATGGCGAAGGGGAGCTGGGAGGCGGCGAAGAACAGGATCGTGCCCTGCATGGTGTCGATGAGGTTGATCCGTACGAACAGCGCGTACACCGGCACCATGATCGCGGTGATGGGGAGACTCGTGGCGAAGAGGATGGAGAGCAGGAACGGCCGGTTGAACCGGGAGCGGTAGCGGGAGAGCGGGTAGGCGGCGAGGGCGGCGCAGACGACGGTGAGCGCGGTGGCGCCGCCGCACAGGACCAGGCTGTTGAGCAGCGGGGTGTAGGTGATGTCCGGGGTGAGGATCGCGTCGAAGTTCCCGAAGGTGAACCCGTCCGGGATCCTGACCCGCAGGCCGGCGTGCGGATCGACGGCGGACAGGACCACCCAGGCGAGCGGCAGCACGAAGGCGGCGGCCACGATCAGCAGCCCGAGGTCGGCGGCGAGCCGGTGCGAGCGTCGTTGACGGCGGGACATGGTCCGGTTCACACCTCCGTGCGCAGTAGGCGCATGTAGACGACGGAGAAGAGCGAACCGACCAGGAGAAGGAGCAGGGCGACCGCGGTCCCGTACCCGATCATGCTGTTCTGGAAGGCCTGTTCGTACATGAAGAGGGGCAGCGTCTGGCTCCTGTCGCCGGGCCCGCCGCGGGTCATCACCCAGATCAGCCCGAAGACGGAGAGCGTCTGGAGGGTGTTGAGCATGAGGTTCGTCCCGATGGAGCGCCGGATCATCGGCAGCGTGATGTGCCACATCCGCCGCCAGCCGCCGGCGCCGTCCACCTCCGCCGACTCCTCGATCTCGTTGGGTATCTCGTCGAGGGCGGCGGAGTAGACCAGCATCGAGAAGGCCGTGCCCCGCCACACGTTGGCGAACGACACCGCGAGGATCGGCAGCGTGAACAGCCAGTTCTGGGACGGCAGATGGAGGAAGTCGAGGATCGCGTTGAGCGTGCCCTCCCTGCGGAAGAAGGCGTACAGCAGAAACCCGGCGACGACCTCGGGCAGCACCCACGCCGTGACCACGATCCCCCCGGTGAGCGTCCGCACCGGCTTCGACGCCCGCCGCATCAGCGCGGCGAGCGCCAGCCCCAGCGTGTTCTGGCCGACGAGCGAGGACAGCACGGTGAAGACGAGGGTCAGCCAGACGGCGTTCAGGAAGGCGTCGTCCCGGAACGCCCTGCGGAAGTTGGCGAGACCGACGAAGGACGAGTGCGCCTGCCCGGTGAGCTGGAGGTCGGTGAAGGCGATCCAGGCGCAGTAGACGATCGGCCCGCCCAGGAAGAGGAGGATCAGGACCAGGGCGGGGGTGAGCGGGAGGCCGCGGGCGATGCGCCGCGCGACCACGGGTCGCCTCACCGGCTGACTCACCGGGTGACCACTTGGCCGTCGGTGACGTCCTTGAGGTTCGAGTCGTAGGTACGCGCGGCCTTGTCGACCGACGCGTCACCGGTGGTCACGCTCTCCATGGCCTCCTGGATGGCGGTGGAGACCTTCGGGTAGGCCGTGTAGGCGGGCCGGTAGTGCGTGCTGGCGACGAGATCGGTGAAGAACTTGATGCCGGGCTGGGCGGACGTGTACGACGGGTCGCTCGCGACGTCCTTGCGCACCGCGATCCCCGAGTTGGCGATGTACCACTTCTGGGCGTTCGCCTTGGTCTGCATGGTCTTGATGAAGTCGAAGGCGAGGTCGGGGTTGCCGGCCTTGGCGGGGACGGCCCAGGTCCAGCCGCCGGACATGCTCACCTTGCCGGGGGCCTGACCGTGCTGGGTCGGCATGTAGGCGAGACCGAGCTGCGTCGACCAGTCGGGCCACTCGTGACCGCTGCCCTGGAGCCAGTTCTGCGGCAGCCAGGAGCCGTCGAGGTTGATGCCCAGCTTGCCCTGGGGCATGAGCTCACCCCAGACGGTGTTCCGGTAGTTGGGGTCGAGCGCGTCGGAGACGTCCGGCCCCAGCTTGTCCTTGTACACGGTCTCGACGAACGACAGCGCGTCCTTGAACCCCTGGCTCCCGGCGATCCACTTCTTGCTCGTCTTGTCGTAGAGCGGGTCGCCGGTCCCGTCGTTGGTGCCGTACAGCAGCATCTCGAAGCCCTGCATGCTGGCGGTCTCGCCGGCGGCCTTGCCGGTGTAGACGTTGAGGGGCGTCACACCGGGGACCTTCTTCTTGATCGTCCGGGCGGCGGCCAGCACGTCGTCCCAGTTCTTCGGCTGCCAGTCGGTGGGCAGCCCGGCCTTCTCGAACACCCGCTTGTCGAACCAGAGTCCGCGGGTGTCGGTGCCGTCCGGGACGCCGTACGTCTTCCCGTCCTCGCCTCTGGCCGCCGACTTCGCGGTGTCGATGAACTGCCCCCAGTCCGGCCACTTGGCGAGATAGGAGTCGAGGGGCTTCAGGTACCCGCTGGTGATGTCCGAGTTGATGAGGAAGGTGTCCTCGTAGACGAGGTCGGGAGCGGTGCGCGGGGACCTCAGCATCTGCTGGAGCTTGGTGTAGTAGTCCGCGTCCGAGGCCTTGATGGGAACGAGCTCGACCTTCTTCCCCGGGTACTCCTTCTCGAACTGCTTCTTGATGTCGGCGAGATACGTGTCCGTCACCTTGACGGAGTTGTCCATGGACTGCTTGAAGGAGACCTTCACGGTGTCCGGACTGCTTCCGGATCCGCCGCTGCACGCGGTGAGCGAGGCGGCGGCGGTGACGAGGGCGAGGGCAACGATGCTGACGGCGGTGGGGCGCACGGGCACGACCTCCTCGGCGGCCACTGCGCTGTGGCCTGGGGGTTCGTCTCTCTTGCCGTGTGAAGGTAAGTGGAGTGGTCTAGTCAGGTCAATGTGCGTGCAGGGGATTGGCGATCGGGGGCGTGGGTCAGAGCAGGTGGTCGGCTCTGCCGGCCTTGATGTTGCGGATGAGGGCGCGGAGGGCTTCGCGGGTGTCGGTGAGGTAGGTGTGCTCCTGACCCGCGACGGCCTGGTAGGGGTTGCCTTGGGGGCCGGTACCGAGGCGGAAGCAGTCGGCGCCCTCGCCGCAGAAGGGTTCTTCCGGGCCCTCCCACTCCTCGCGGAGCATTCCGAAGAGCACGCGGTCGTAGCGCTTCCCCTGCACCAATACGGCCGGCCGGCGGCGGCCTTCCTCGCGGAAGCCCAGCCCGGTGAAGGCGCGCACGGCGCGCTCGTTGCCGCTCCAGGTGTCCAGCTCCAGCCGGTTCAGGCAGTACGCACCGAACAGGTGGCCCACCAGCAGCCGCAGTGCGTCACTGCCGTAGCCCCGGCCCCAGAACCCCCGTTCCCCGATGGTGACTCCGAGCGCGGCCATCCCGGCGTAGGGGTCGAGATCCCGGTAGTCGACCATGCCTGTCACGGTTCCGCCTGCCAGGTCCTCGACCGTGAACACGGCCGACTCCTTGGGGATCAGTCGCAGCATGGTGTCGAAGCCGATCCGAATCGCTTCCGCTGTGACCGGGCCGAACAAGGGGTCTCCGCCTGCGGCCCGGCGCACCACCTCGGGGTCATTGCGCCACCGGAAATGGTGTTCAGCGTCTTCGGGGCGCAGCGCGCGCAGTCTTACCAGGTCTCCTGCGAACATCGCGCAACCCTGATCGATCGAAGGGCTCGCCCAGGGCGGGCGGCGTATCCGGACGCTGTTGAGGGCCTCGCCCGTCGGTACCGGTCCTCGGTCATGCCGGTGACGGTGCAGACGAGGAGTGGCGTGAGTCACTGTCAGGAGTTGTGGATGGGTGCGGCTTATCCGCGCTCAAGTCGCGTGGCTGGTGCGGTGGCGATGTTGACGGTGTTGCAGGCGCGGGAGGCGGTGGTCGCAGGGGGGGTGATCATCTGAACGAGCTACAGCGGACGGTCAGCGAGCGGCGAGGTAGGTGAGCTGGATCGCGGCTCCCGCGAACGCCAACGTACCGATCACCGCCAGGACGACTTCTCTGGCGAATCTGCGGAGCAGGGCATCGATGCCGCCTTGCGTGGAGCCGTCCGTCCAGTGGCCCCGGTCCAGAAACCGCTCGCAGGGATCACCCGTGGTCACCGCCACCACTCCGGCCGCCACGACGGCTCGATCTGCCGGGACGATGAACTCCTGCTCGGTACGCTGATTGCTCGCGGTGTTGCGTGGATCCTCGAACTGCCTGGCCATGAACATCATCGGGAGATTTCCCATGAACAGTTTGCGCGTCCGGACCTGTTCGGCGAGGAAGACCCGCGCGCCGTCGCCGTAGAGTGTGGTGTCGCCCCCTGCGGGACCGACGACTCTCGTGGTCTCCTCGGCGTTGCTGCTGATCACACGGCTGTGGATGCGAACAGAGTGATATCCGACGCAAGGCCTGCGGCTGCGCGGTGCGGTGAGTACCGGGCCTGCGGCGGTACGGCCGACAAGCATCACCGCCGTGCCGGGCTCGGCACCACCGAACTCGGCGCACGTCAACACCGGCCGGCTGCGGATGTTCAACCGTCGCAGCACGACCCGTACTGTGCCGCCGGCCGAGAGCAGGGCACCCAGACAAGCGACCACGATCAGGAGCTTCACGGTGTCGGTTCTGCCTTCCTGCGCTGTGCCCACGCCTTGGCGTAGGGGCGTCCGACAGCGGAGTGTGGTTGAGGGCGCAGTCCGCCACGTCACCGCCGACCGACTCGACGTTACCCGCGCCGGCTGAAGGCCTGAAGGGAGCGAAGCCGTCCTGATACTTCACGCACTGGTCGGCAACAGCGGTCTTCCCGCCCATTGGCGCTGTCACCTTGTCCCGGAGCACGGCCTCGCCGCTTGACCGACCCGCTCCCGCAGAAGCCATCCGCTCACCGGTCGATGCGATGGGGACCCATGTCGGGGTCCGAATCGTGACAACCCGTGATCGGGAATGTGTGCGACGCTACGGGGCGATGACCGGGGCGTCGGGGGAGGGGCTCGCATGCCGGAGCAAGGCGTCACCGTCGGGCAGTTGCTGCTCGCGGAGTACCAGACGGTCAAGGACGAGCAGAAGGCGCGGATCGGGTTCCGGGACAATCTGCTGTACGTGACGCTCGGCGTGGTGGCCGCCGTCATCGCCGCGGCCGCGCAGGCGAAGCAGGCGTCGATGCTGCTGGCGCTGCCGCCGGTGTGTGTCGTACTCGGGTGGACGTACCTGGTCAACGACGAGAAGATCTCGGCGATCGGGTACTACGTGCGGGACGAGTTGGGGCCGCGTCTGGCGCAACTGGCCGCCGCGGACGGGGTTTTCACTACCTTCGGCTGGGAGGCCTACCACCGGACCGACGTGCGGCGGCGGACCCGCAAGACGATCCAGGCCGTGATCGACCTGACGGCGTTCTGTGCGGTGCCGCTGGCGGCGCTGGTGGTGTTCTGGGCGGGCGGGGACCGTGGTGGGCTGCTGGTCGGGATGTCGGTGCTGGAGGCGCTCGCGGTGGTGGGGCTCGGGGCGCAGGTGCTCCTGTACATGAGGCCGGCGAGACCGGGACGAGTTCGGGCCTGACGCCGTACCGGACGCTCGCGAGCACGGCTGACCTCCGTGAAGGCGCCCATCACGTCACCGAGGCACGGGTTGGCTACCCCCAAGCCGCCGACGCCCCACCGAAGCCACCCGAGCCCGCGCCCAGGCCGAGAGGCTCACCGCCGCCCCCACCGGTAGACCAACTCCGGCCTCCCCACCTGCCCGTACAACGGACTCCGCCCGGCCCGCCCCGCCTCGACCAGATGCTCCAGATACCGCCGGGCCGTGATCCGCGAGATCCCCACGCTCTCCGCCAGCGCGGCCGCGGTCAGCCCTTCCGGTGACTCCCGCAGCGCGACCGTCACCCGCTCCAGGGTCGGTGCGCTCAGCCCCTTCGGCAGTGCCGCCGGGGTCGGTGCCCGCAGGGCGGCCAGCGCCCGGTCCACCTCGTCCTGGCCGCTCGCCTCGCCCGCCGCCGCCCGGAACTCCGCGTACCGGGTCAGCCGGTCGCGGAGGGTCGCGAAGGTGAAGGGCTTCAGGACGTACTGGACGACACCCAGCGAGACCCCCTCCCGGACCACCGCCAGGTCCCGTGCCGACGTCACCGCTATGACGTCCGCCTGATGGCCCGCCGCCCGCAACGACCGCGCGAACTGCAGGCCGTGCACGTCCGGCAGGTGCAGGTCGAGGAGGAGCAGGTCCACCGGCGTACGGTCCAGGATGCGGCGCGCCTCCGCCCCGGTGTGCGCCTTGCCCACCGCCACGAACCCCGGCACCCGGCCCACGTACAGGACATGCGCGTCCGCGGCCACCGGGTCGTCCTCGACGACCAGGACTCTGATCGGATCCCCGGTCATCCGGCCCCGCCCCCCGTCACCGACGCCCGCAACGGCAGCCGTACCTCGAACACCGCTCCGCCCTCCGGCGCCTCCGTCACCGTCAGGGTGCCGTCCAGCCGTACGACCGCCTGCCGTACCAGGGCCAGCCCCAGCCCCCGCCCGCCCGGTCCCGCCGGCTTCGTCGAGAAGCCGCGCTGGAAGACCAGCTCGGCGTGGGCGGGGTCGACCCCCGCGCCCGTGTCCGTCACCCGCATCACCAACTCGGTGCCCTCCGCGTACGCGGTCACCGTCACGCGCGCCCTGACCGTCCCCTGGGCCGCGTCCACCGCGTTGTCGATCAGGTTGCCGAGGATCGTCACCAGATCGCGCGCCGACAGGCTCTCCGGTAGCAAACCGTCATCCAGCCGGCTCTCGTCCGAGACCACCAGCTCCACGCCCCGCTCGTTCGCCTGCGCGGTCTTGCCCAGCAGCAGGGCGGCGAGGACCGGTTCGCTGACCGCGGCCACCACCTGGTCGGTCAGCGCCTGCGCCAGCTCCAGCTCCGCGGTCGCGAAGTCGACGGCCTCCGAGGCCCTGCCCAGCTCGATCAGGGACACCACCGTGTGCAGGCGGTTCGCCGCCTCGTGGGCCTGCGACCTCAGCGCCTGCGTGAAGCCGCGCTCCGAGTCCAACTCGCCCATCAGCGACTGGAGTTCGGTGACGTCCCGGAGGGTGGCCACGGTGCCGCGCCGCTCACCGCCCGAGACCGGGGACGTGTTCACCACCAGCACCCGGTCCGCCGTCAGGTGCACCTCGTCCACCCGGGGCTCGGAGGCCAGCAGCGCGCCGGTCAGCGGGGCCGGCAGGCCCAGCTCGGCCACCGACCGCCCGATCACGTCCGCCTCGGCGCCCACCCCCAGCAGCTCCCGCCCCCCGTCGTTGATCAGCGCCACCCGGTACTGGCCGTCCAGCATCAGCAACCCCTCGCGCACCGCGTGCAGCGCCGCCTGGTGGTAGTCGTGCATGTGGCTCAGCTCCGCGGCGTTCATGCCGTGGGTGTGGCGGCGCAGGCGCGCGTTGACGACGTACGTGCCGAGCGCGCCCAGCAGCAGCGCGCTCGCCGCCACCCCGAGCAGCGCCGTCACCTGCTCCTGGACGCGCTGGCTGATCGCCTCCACCTTGATGCCGGCGCTCACCAGGCCGATCACCCGGCCGTTCTCCTCCACCGGGGTCACCGTGCGCACGGAGGCGCCGAGGGTGCCCTTGTAGGTCTCGCTGAAGGTGTGGCCCTGCTGGGCCGCCTCGATGTGGCCGAGGTAGTGCTTGCCGATCTGGGTCTGGTCGGGGTGGGTCCAGCGGATGCCGTTCGGGGTCATGATCGTGATGAAGTCGACCTCCGTGTCGCGCATCACCTGGAGGGCGTACGGCTGGAGCTCGGCCGTGGGGTCCGCGGTGTGGATCGCCGCGCGGACGGAGGGGGAGTCGGCGACCGACCGGGCCACCGCCGTCGCCTGCCGGGTCGCCGCCTCCTCCGCCTGGTGGCGGTCGCTGACGTAGGTGAACAGCGCGTAACCGGCGACCACGACCGCTATCAGCACGGCCTGCATGGCGAAGAGCTGGCCGGCCAGGCTGCGGGGGCGGGGAGCGGACGGAAAACGCATGTCAGCAGTGTGCCTCCCGGGTCGGGCATGAACTCAATGAACGGAAGGGTGACCGCCCTCACAGAGCGGGAGATAGTCACGGCATCCCCCACATCGCCCGGACGTGAGCCGCACGCCGGTGGTACCGACGAAGACGTCAAGGAGGGCAGCCGTGGCCGCAGCCAGCACCCCCGATACGGCACCTGCCGCACCCGCTGTGAAGCGGGACCGCACCCATTACCTGTACATCGCCGTGATCGCCGCGGTGGCCCTCGGCATCGTCGTGGGGCTCGTCTGGCCCGACGCCGGCGTCGAGCTGAAGCCGCTCGGGACCGGCTTCGTCAGCCTGATCAAGATGATGATCTCGCCGATCATCTTCTGCACGATCGTGCTCGGGATCGGGTCCGTACGGAAGGCCGCCAAGGTCGGTGCCGTGGGCGGCATCGCACTCGGCTACTTCCTGGTGATGTCGCTGGTCGCGCTCACCATCGGCCTGGTGGTCGGCAACATCCTGCACCCCGGTGACGGGCTGCACATCACCAACGCCCTCAAGGCCACCGGGCACGCCCAGGTGGACTCCGAGGCGCTCGGCGGCGTCGACTTCGTGCTGTCGATCATCCCGACCACGTTCGTCTCCGCCTTCACCGAGGGCCAGGTGCTGCAGACGCTGCTGATCGCGCTGCTCGCCGGGTTCGCGCTGCAGGCCATGGGGTCGGCCGGGCAGCCGGTGCTGCGGGGCATCGAGCACATCCAGCGGCTCGTCTTCCGCATCCTGGGCATGATCATGTGGGCCGCGCCGATCGGTGCGTTCGGTGCGATCGCCGCCGTCGTCGGGTCCGCCGGCCTGGACGCGCTCAAGAGCCTGGCCGTGCTGATGCTCGGCTTCTACGTCACCTGCCTGCTCTTCGTCTTTGTGGTGCTGGGCACGGTGCTGCGGCTCGTCTCCGGGCTCAACATCCTCCTGCTGTTCAAGTACCTCGCCCGCGAGTTCCTGCTGATCCTCTCCACCTCCTCCTCCGAGTCCGCGCTGCCGCGGCTCATCGCGAAGATGGAGCACCTGGGCATCAGCAAGCCGGTCGTCGGCATCACCGTCCCGACCGGGTACTCCTTCAACCTCGACGGCACCATGATCTACATGACCATGGCGTCGCTGTACATCGCGGACGCCCTCGGCACGCCGATGTCGGTCGGCGAGCAGATCCCGCTGCTGCTCTTCCTGCTGCTGGCCTCGAAGGGCGCGGCGGGCGTCAGCGGCGCCGGCCTCGCCACGCTGGCCGGCGGCCTCCAGTCGCACAAGCCCGCGCTGGTGGACGGCGTCGGTCTGATCGTCGGCATCGACCGGTTCATGAGCGAGGCCCGCGCGCTGACCAACTTCGCGGGCAACGCGGTCGCGACCGTCCTGATCGGCACCTGGACCAAGGAGATCGACAAGGGGCGGGTGCAGCGGGTGCTCGCGGGTGAGCTGCCGTTCGACGAGAAGACGCTGCTGGACGAGGGGGAGCCGGTGGTTGCGCCGGACCTTCCTGAGCAGCGGGAGGAGTTGGCGAAGGCGTAGTCGCCATCGTCGTCGGCTGCGGGTGCGTGGGGGGCTGGTCGCGCAGTTCCTCCCCCAGCCTTCGGCCGGGGGTACCCCCAGCGCCCCTGACGGGGCGCCGTGCGAGCCGCCGGACGTCCGGCTCGGCCTGAACCCGGGCCGGCCGTCCGGTCACCGTTCTCCGGGCGGCTGGAAACTCCCCCCGTTGTCCAGCCGCCCGGTCCACCCCCTCGGTCCCGCCTGTCAGACGTATCCACTAACGTGCCGTTCCTGTTCAACGGGAACGGCACATCAGCATTTGGAGGCACGGGGGATGGCGATCGACTGGGACCGTCGGCACTGCGCACGCAAGGGGCATGTGACCTATGCCCCGGACGATCCGCGGCTGCGGGTCCGGCTGCACGCGCAGACCGCGGTGGGGGACGCCTGGCGCTGCCTGCGCTGCGGGGACTTCGCGCTCGGCGAGCCGCACGGCTCGGGGCCGGCCGCGGACGCTCCGCTGGTGCCGCGCGGGAAGGTGCTGCGGGACCTGTTCATCCTGCGCTTCCTGGCGATCGAGCGGGCCGTGCGCGGGGTGTTCATCGTGCTGGTCGCGGTCGCGGTGTGGAAGTTCAGCAACAGCCAGGACGCGGTGCGCAGGCTCTTCAACGAGTACCTGGACACGTTCCGGCCGGTCTTCAAGCACTTCCACTACGACCTCGACCACTCACCGGTCGTCGGGTCGATCCAGAAGGCCTTCGGGTACAAGCACTCCACGCTGCTGCTGGTGGCCGGGCTGCTGCTGGCGTACGCGCTGATCGAACTCGTCGAGGCGGTCGGCCTCTGGTACGCCAAGCGGTGGGCGGAGTACCTGACGGTGATCGCCACCGCCGCCTTCCTGCCGCTGGAGATCTTCGAGCTCACCGAGAAGGTCAGCTACCTGAAGATCGCGACCCTCGTGCTGAACATCCTCGCCGTGCTCTACATCGCCCTCGCCAAGCGGCTGTTCGGGCTGCGGGGCGGGCGCAGGGCCTTCGACGAGGAGCGGCACAGTGCCTCGCTGCTCGAGGTCGAGGAGTCCGCGGGCGTCGAACCGAGCTTGCCTTGACGTCGGCGTCAAGTCCTACCGTCGTAGGCATGCGAATCGGCGAGCTGGCCGCACGGGCCGGGACCACCACGCGCGCGCTGCGGTACTACGAGGCGCGCGGGCTGCTGCCCGCGCGGCGGGCCGGGAACGGGCACCGGACGTACGACGAGAGCGATCTGCGGCTGCTGACGCAGATCCGGACGCTGCGGGAGGCCGGGTTCGAGCTGGAGGAGACCCGGCCGTTCGTGGAGTGTCTGCGGGCCGGGCACCCGGAGGGCGACGCCTGCCCGGCGTCGCTCGCGGTCTACCGGCGCAAGCTGGCGGAGCTGGACTCGCTCATCGGCGAGCTGCAGGCCGTGCGGGCGACCGTCGGGGCCCAGCTGGAGCGGGCCGAGCGGGCCCGATGGGGGTCCCCCCGCTCGAGCGAAGCCGAGAGTGGGGGAGTGCTGGCCGTCGAGGCGCTGGCTCCGGGGGGCCCGGAGCCGGTCTGCGAACTGGGAGGGACCGGGCGATGATCAAGGCGGCGGGTGTGGCCGAGGTGACGGACGCGGACTTCGCGGCGGAGGTGATCGGGGCGGAGCTGCCGGTGCTGGTGGAGTTCACCGCCGACTGGTGCCCGCCGTGCCGGCAGATGGGCCCGGTGCTGACGGCCCTCGCGGCGGAGGAGGGCGAACGGCTGAAGGTGGTGCAGCTGGACGTGGACACCAATCCGGAGACGACGAACGCCTACAAGGTGCTGTCGATGCCGACGTTCATGGTGTTCCGGGACGGCGAGCCGGTGCGGTCGATGGTGGGCGCCCGGCCCAAGCGGCGGCTGTTGGAGGAGCTGGCCGACGCACTGCCCGACATGCTGCGCTGAACCGACCGGTAATACGAAGAATCCCCCGGACAATTGCGTCCGGGGGATTTCTTTGCGTATATTCAAGAGTTCGCGACTTCAGGTCGAGGCGAAGTCGATGAAGTCGCGGAGAAGTTCAGTGGGCACAGTATATCCGGGCGGGAGTGGAATTGTCAAACACCGAATTTCCGGACGATGAATTGCGTCACGAGCAGGAATTCGTCGACGGACTGTACGCACGGGTGGACGCCCTGCGCGGCGACACCGAGGACTCGGTCGCGGACGCCCTCGCCCTCGGCGACAAGCCGATGCAGGCCCGCCTGGAGCGGGACATCCTGGTCGCCGAGCGGTCCGGGCTGCTCGCCGCGCTGAACGCCGTCGACGGGTCCCTGTGCTTCGGCCGCATCGACCTGACCTCCGGCACGAAGTACCACATCGGGCGGATCGGGCTGCGTCTGGACGACGCCGAGCGCACCCCGGTCCTCGTCGACTGGCGTGCCGAGGTCGCCCGCCCCTTCTACCTGGCCACCGGCCACACCCCGATGGGCCTGCGCCGCCGCCGGCACATCGCCACCGACGGCCGCCGGGTCGCCTCCCTGCACGACGAGTTCCTCGACCTCGGCGACCGCGAGCGCACCGGCCACGAGGACCCGTCCGGCGACGCGGTGCTGCTCGCCGCGCTCAACTCGGCCCGCACCGGCCGGATGACCGACATCGTGCAGACCATCCAGGCCGAGCAGGACGAGATCATCCGGGCGCCCCACCGCGGGATCCTGGTGGTCGAGGGCGGGCCGGGGACGGGAAAGACGGCGGTCGCGCTGCACCGCGCCGCCTTCCTCCTCTACGAGTACCGGGAGCTGCTCGCCAAGCGGGCGGTCCTGATCGTCGGCCCGAACCCCGCCTTCCTCGGCTACATCGGCGAGGTGCTGCCCTCGCTGGGCGAGACGGGAGTGCTGCTGGCGACGGTCGGCGAGCTGTTCCCCGGTGTGAAGGCGACCGCGTCCGACACCCCCGAGGCGGCCGCCGTGAAGGGCCGCGCCGACATGGCCGACGTGCTGGCGGCGGTCGTACGCGACCGGCAGGCACTGCCCGACCCGGTCCTCACGATCGAGCACGACCGCGAGGTGCTGATGCTCGACGACGGCCTGGTCAACATGGCCCGCGAGCGCACCCGCGCCGCCCGGCTCCCGCACAACGTGGCCCGCGAGCACTTCGAGGGCCACATCCTCAACACCCTCACCGACCTGTACGCCGAACGCGTGGGCACCGACCCCTTCGACGGCAGCAGCCTGCTCGACCCCTCCGACATCACCCAGATCCGCGACGAACTCGCCGAGAACCCCGAGGTCTGGTCCGCCATCGACCAGCTGTGGCCGCGGCTGACCCCGCAGCGCCTGGTCGCCGACTTCCTCGCCGGTCCCGAGGGGTACGTGAGCGACGCGGACGCGGCCGCGATCCGCCGCCCGGTGACCCGCACCTGGACGGTCTCCGACGTGCCCCTCCTCGACGAGGCGGCGGAGCTGCTCGGCGTGGACGAACGGGTCGCCCGGGCCCGCGCCGAGCGCGAGCGCGAGACCCAGATCGCCTACGCCCAGGGCGTCCTCGACGTCTCCTACGCCTCCCGCACCTACGAGTTCGACGACAAGGAGGACAGCGACCCCGACTCCTCCGAGGTGCTGTCCGCGCACGACATCATCGACGCCGAGCGGTTCGCCGAGCGCCACGAGGAGGAGGACTTCCGCAGCGCGGCCGAGCGGGCGGCGGCCGACCGCACCTGGGCGTTCGGCCACATCATCGTGGACGAGGCGCAGGAGCTGTCGCCGATGGCGTGGCGGCTGCTGATGCGGCGCAGCCCGACCCGCTCGATGACCCTGGTCGGCGACCCGGCCCAGACCGCGGAGGCGGCGGGCGTCGGCTCCTGGGCGGACATCCTCCACCCGTACGTGGAGGACCGCTGGGAGCACACCCGCCTCGGCGTCAACTACCGCACCCCGTCCGAGATCATGGACCTCGCGGCGGCCGTGGTCCGCGCCGAGCACCCGGACTTCGAGCCCCCGAGCTCGGTCCGCTCGACCGGCGTGCGGCCGTGGATCCGGCAGGCGTACGACGACCTCCCGGGCGCCGTCGAGAAGGCGGTCGCCGAACTCGCCCCCACCGAGGGCCGGCTGGCCGTGATCGCCCCCCGCGACCTGCACCGCACCCTCGCCGCCCGCCTGGACGGCGTCACCGCCGGCGCCGAGCCCGACCTGACGCGGACCGTCGTCCTGCTCGACCCGCGCCAGGCCAAGGGACTCGAATTCGACTCCGTCCTCGTCGTCGAACCGGCCCGCTACGGCACCAGCGACCTGTACGTGGCGCTGACCCGGGCCACCCAGCGGCTGGGCGTGCTGTACACCGGCGGCCTGCCGGACGGGCTCAGGCAGGCCGCAGCCACACCGTAGCCAGCGGCGGCAGGGTCAGACGGATGCTCGCGGGGCGGCCGTGGCTGCCCTGCGGCTCCGGTTTGACCGGGTCGGGGTTGGTGACGTCGCTGCCGCCGTAGCGGGCCAGGTCGGTGTTGAGGGTCTCGTGCCAGGCGGGGATCTCGTCCGGGACGCCCAGGCGGTAGTCGCGGACCACGGGGGAGAGGTTGGAGACGGAGAGCAGCGGTGTGCCCTCGGCGTCCAGGCGGAGGAACGCGAACACGTCGTCCTCCGCCGCGTCGCCCACGATCCACTGGAAACCCTCGGGTGCCGTGTCCCGCTGCCACAGGGCCGGGGTCGCCCGGTACACCGAGTTGAGGTCGCGGACCAGGTCCCGCACGCCCCGGTGGTCGGCCGCCGCACCGTACTCCGGGTCGAGCAGCCACCAGTCCGGGCCGTGCGCCTCCGACCACTCCGCGCCCTGCGCGAACTCCTGCCCCATGAAGAGGAGCTGCTTGCCGGGGTGGGCCCACATGAAGGCCAGGTAGGCACGGTCGTTGGCGCGCTGCTGCCACCAGTCGCCGGGCATCTTGGAGACGAGCGAGCGCTTGCCGTGCACGACCTCGTCGTGGGAGATGGGCAGGACGTAGTTCTCGCTGTACGCGTAGACCATCGAGAAGGTCATCTCGTGGTGGTGGTACTTGCGGTGCACGGGCTCGTGGGACATGTACTCCAGCGAGTCGTGCATCCAGCCCATGTTCCACTTCAGGCCGAAGCCGAGCCCGCCGGTGTCGGTGGGGCGGGTCACGCCCTCCCAGGCCGTCGACTCCTCGGCGATGGTGACGACACCCGGGGCACGGCGGTAGACGGTCGCGTTCATCTCCTGGAGGAACGCGACCGCGTCCAGGTTCTCCCGGCCGCCGTGCTCGTTCGGCGTCCACTGGCCCGGCTCGCGCGAGTAGTCGAGGTAGAGCATGGAGGCGACCGCGTCGACGCGCAGGCCGTCGATGTGGAACTCCTCGCACCAGTACACGGCGTTGGCGACCAGGAAGTTGCGTACCTCGCGGCGGCCGAAGTCGAACTCCAGGGTGCCCCAGTCGGGATGCGCGGCCCGCAGCGGGTCCGCGTGCTCGTACAGCGGGCGGCCGTCGAACTCCGCCAGCGCCCAGTCGTCCCGCGGGAAGTGCGCCGGCACCCAGTCCATCAGCACCCCGATGCCCGCCCGGTGCAGCGCGTCCACCAGGTACTTGAAGTCGTCGGGGGTGCCGAGCCGGGCCGTCGGCGCGTAGAAGCCGGTGACCTGGTAGCCCCAGGAGCCGCCGAAGGGGTGCTCGGCGACCGGCATCAGCTCCACGTGCGTGAAGCCCAGGTCGCGGACGTAGGCGGGCAGTTGCGCGGCCAGTTCGCGGTAGCTGAGGCCGGGGCGCCAGGACGGCAGGTGCACCTCGTAGACCGAGAAGGGCGCCTCGTGGACGGGGGTGTCGCCGCGCTGCGCCATCCACTCCGCGTCGTCCCACTCGTGCCGGGACACCGTCACGATCGACGACGTCTGCGGCGGCACCTCGGTACGGCGGGCCATCGGGTCCGCCCGCAGCGTCCGGGAGCCGTCCGGGCGGGTGATCTCGAACTTGTACAGCTCGCCCTCGCCGATGCCCGGCAGGAACAGCTCCCATATCCCCGAGGAGCCGAGCGAGCGCATCGGGAACCCGGTGCCGTCCCAGAAGTTGAAGCCGCCGGCCACCCGCACGCCCCGTGCGTTCGGCGCCCACACCGCGAACCGGGTGCCCGGCACGCCCTGGTGGACGGCCGGACGCGCACCGAGCGCCTCCCACAGCCGCTCGTGCCGGCCCTCGCCGATCAGGTGCAGGTCCAGGTCGCCGAGGGTGGGCAGGAAGCGGTACGCGTCCTCGGTCTCCCGGACCGTCCCGTCGTACTCCACAAGCAGCCGGTAGACCGGCACCTCGGAGAGGGGGAGCAGGGCGGAGAAGAAGCCGTCGCCGTCGTCGTGCAGTTCGGCCCGCAGGTCCTTGCCCGCGACGGCCGTCACCGCGCGGGCGTACGGGCGGAACGCGCGGACGGCGATCCCGCCCGGGACCGGATGCGCGCCCAGCACCGAGTGCGGGTCGTGATGGGTGCCGTGCAGCAGCCGTTCACGGTCGCCGGCGGCTACGGACACGGGGTTCTTGGAGGTCACGGACGCGTCTCCCGGGGATGATCAGGTCGGGTCGGGGGTGGCCAGGCGGTGTACGGCCGACAGCGGGACGGGCAGCCAGTCGGGGCGGTGCCGGGCCTCGTAGACGACCTCGTAGACGGCCTTGTCGGTCTCGTGGGCCCGCAGCAGGACGGGATCGGTACGCGGGTCGGCGCCGGTGATCTCGGCGTATCCGGAACAGTAGGCCGCCCGGCACCGTCGCGCCCAGTCCGGGGCGGCCGGGGTCACCGAGTGGGCCGCGTAGTCGAAGGAGCGCAGCATCCCGGCGATGTCCCGCACCGGCGGCTGCGGCATCCGGCGTTCGGCCAGCGGGCGGGCCGGCTCCCCCTCGAAGTCGATCAGCGACCACTCACCGGACGGTGCCCGCAGGCACTGCCCCAGGTGCAGGTCGCCGTGGACGCGCTGGGCGGTCCAGGTGCGGCCCTCGGCGGCCAGGTCGGCCAGCGCGGTGTAGGCGGACCGCAGCCCGTCCTCGTACGGCCGCAGCGCCGGCACCGCCTGCACGGCCGCCGCCAGCCGCTCGGTCATGCCCTCGGCCAGCGGCTCCAGCTGGGCGCGGCCCAGGGTGACGGTGGGCAGCGCCCGGGCCAGTGCGGTGTGCACCTCGGCGGTGGCCCGCCCCAGTGCCCGCGCCTCTGCGGTGAAGTCCTCGCCCTTGGCCAGCTCGCGCAGCGCCAGCTCCCAGCCGTCGGTGGCGCCGCGCACGAAGGGCTGGAGGACGGCGAGGACGTACGGCTCGCCGGGCCCGCCGGCCGGCTCCGCCTGCAGCCAGGCCGTCGGTGCGGGCACCCGGGCACAGCCCTCGCGGGCCAGCGCCAGGGGTATCTCCAGGTCGGGGTTGACGCCGGGCACGACCCGGCGCAACAGCTTCAGGATGAACGTATCTCCGTAGACGACCGAGGAGTTGGACTGCTCGGCGGTCAGCAGCCGGGCCACCAGCCCGTCGCGTATCTCCTGACCGGGGTCGCGCTCGAAGCGCAGGCCGCCGATGCGGGCCCGGGTGCGCAGGGCCTCCAGGAGCACCTCGGCGGGCCGGGGGTCGTACAGCGCGTCGTAGACCGTGTGCCCGGCCAGCGGGCCGTCGGCCAGGTGTCCGATCAGCGCGGGCGCCAGCCGGGGCGGCAGCGCCTCGCGCACGCCTATGAGGAGCTGGTAGCAGTCGCCGGCCTCGGCGGGGGCGGGCGGCTGGTGGGCGCGGACCAGGAGATGGTGCAGGCCCAGCCGGGCGTCCGACGGCAGGAGTTCGGTCTCGGCCACCGGGGAGAAGCCGGTGACCGGGGATCCCTTGCCGGCGAACCAGCGCTGCCGGGGCAGCCACTCGCGCAGCAGGGGGTCGAGCGAGGCGAGGAGAGCGGGAGTGGAGGGGCTGACCGTTTCCGCCATGGCGGTACGTCCTTTCCCCGGTCGTCGGGGGCGTTAGTGATGCGTGCCCCGGGCGGGCCGGAGGAAACCGACCGGCGCCGCCCGGGGTGGACTGTGCCTTCGCGCTCCGCTGGGTGTGCGGTTCTTCGTCTGCGGGCCGGTGGGGGCTGGTCGCGCAGTTCCCCGCGCCCCTTGCGGGGCGCTCACCACCAGGTGCGCCGGTCAGGCAGGCTCCGCGCGCAGCCGGAACCAGTAGAAGCCGTGCCCCGCCAGGGTGAGCAGGTACGGCAGCTCGCCGATCGCGGGGAAGCGGACCCCGCCGAACAGCTCCACCGGGTGCCGGCCGTTGAAGCGCCTGAGGTCCAGCTCCGTCGGCTGGGCGAACCGCGAGAAGTTGTGCACGCAGAGGACGAGATCGTCCTCGTACTCGCGCAGGAACGCGATCACCGCCGGGTTGGAGGACTGCAGCTCGGTGTAGGACCCCAGTCCGAAGGCAGGATTCTGCTTGCGGATCTCGATCATGCGGCGGGTCCAGTGCAGCAGGGAGGACGGCGAGGACATGGAGGCCTCGACGTTGGTGACCTGGTAGCCGTAGACGGGGTCCATGATCGTGGGGAGGTAGAGGCGTCCGGGGTCGCAGGA
>NZ_JBIBHY010000010.1:214218-470397 GCF_042957285.1 Streptomyces sp. NPDC008092 | reverse complement strand
CAGCCCCAACGAATACGAACACCGACACCACACCGCTAAACTCACGCTCGCCGCGTGATCAATAACCGCGTGCCCACCTTCACGGGGGAAGGCCCCTCCTGACTTCCATACTCATGCCTCAGGTGTGAGGCCGCACCCCAGCAGGAGGTGAAGGGTGTAGCTCTCCTGTCGGGAAGCGCTGAGCCGGCGGAACGGAACGCTGATCGGGCATGTGGGCGGGATCGCGCCCCGTGAGGCGCCGACGTCCGCCCGCGACCGCGCTCCGCCACATGCCCATCCTCGGCAATCCGGCGGGATCCGGGCGTGCCGCGTACCACCCCACACCACCCATGCGGTAAAGCCGCCGTCCGAAGTCCCTGCGGCGCCGGGCCGGTTGAACGCGTCGAAGGACACGCGGGATCGCCCCCATCCGGCAACCGCTGCTTCGCATGAGCTACTTAGGCACGTTCCGCCCGCCCGGCCACTCATCGGCCGCCGTCCGGAGGCCGATGGCGGGTACCGACCCACGCCGTAGCTCAAGCACCGCCGGGGCCGTTCGGAGGCGTTGTGGTGGCGCCTGCCTCGATCGGCCCGCACGCTGGATCCGGATGTGGACGCGCCGCCGGACACCGTGCGGCGGCAGGCTCTGGGAGGACCGTGTGACCGCTTCGTCGCCCGCCACTGACGCACCGCCGGCCCGGTACGACGACCTGCGTGCCCTGGTGATCAACTGCACCCTCAAACGGTCGCCGGACACGAGCAACACACAGGGGCTGATCGACCGCAGCACCGCCATCATGGACGCGCAGGGGGTACGAGTCGATGTCCTACGGGCGGTGGACCACGACATCGCCACGGGTGTGTGGCCCGACATGACGGAGCACGGCTGGGAGACGGACGCCTGGCCGGACCTGTATACGCAGGTCCTGGCGGCCGACATCCTGGTGCTGGCGGGCCCCATCTGGCTGGGTGACAACAGTTCCGTGATGAAGCGGGTGATCGAACGCCTCTACGCCTGCTCCAGCCTGCTCAACGACGCCGGCCAGTACGCCTATTACGGAAGGGTCGGCGGCTGCCTGATCACCGGCAACGAGGACGGCGTCAAGCACTGCGCCATGAACGTCCTCTACAGCCTGCAGCACCTGGGCTACACCATCCCTCCCCAGGCGGACGCCGGATGGATCGGCGAGGCCGGCCCCGGACCGTCGTACCTCGATCCCGACTCGGGCGGTCCGGAGAACGACTTCACCAACCGCAACACCACCTTCATGACCTGGAACCTGCTCCACCTGGCCCGGGCGCTGAAGGACCTCGACGGCATCCCCGCCTACGGCAACCAGCGCACCGCCTGGGACGCCGGCTGCCGCCGCGACTTCGAGAACCCCGAGCACCGCTAGCGGGATACCTGCGCGGGAGCGACTGAAGCCCGTACCGACTGTTGGGGCGACCGCCGTGCCGAAAGCCACCGCCCGTACCCGGACGGCGCCGCAGCGCATCGGGCGGCTGCCCCGCACCCGGGGCCGCTCCCACCCGGGTCCACGGCAGTCCCATCCGCGGGCCTCGGCACTCGAAGCCGTCTCCGGCGGGCCCCTGCTCCACTTGGACCACCGCGGCCTGCCCTCCAGCTCGCCCTCGCCGCACAGGCGGCGATCCGCATGACGACGTCTGGCGGTGAGCCACCGGGACGTGGTCCGCCATCGAGCCGTACGCACCGGTTTCGACAACGGCGCGTACGCAGGGAGCCCCGGACGGCCCGGGGCTCCCCGTCCGTGGCGACCGCTTCCCAACACCACGGAGCCGCCTACCTGTTCGGAGACGAGCAGAACGAGAGTGGCACGCTCCTCGGCAGACATCCCGGGACCCGCGCGCCTGGTCAGGGTTTCGTAAGCGTTCCGATGTCACCGCCGAGGGAACGGCAGGCTGAGGGCTCAGACACCGTTACGCCGTCGACAGATGCGATGAAACCGCAGGCCAGCGGCGTCTTTCAGCACACGTGAGCGGTCACTGTGCGGGTCCTGCCAAGCACTCGTGCCCTCCACGTGCCCGATCTTCGCAAGCTCAACGGGGCGAAATCCGTCGGGGAGCCCTCGAAAAACAGCAACCCCAGGTCGCTGACCTGGGGTTTCAACATGGAGCGGGTGACGAGAATCGAACTCGCGCTCTCAGCTTGGGAAGCGACGGCGCTTGGGCGGCCGCATTGCTTCTGACCTGGTCATACGCCGATTCAACGGCAGCGTCGCCAGGGCCGGAGGAGCCACTGTTGACCGTGGTTGTCCGCTCTTATGGGCACGCTATGGGCACGACGCCGCAGTAGGGCTGGCCAACGAGCCGGAACGGCCTCCCTGATGATCTACGCCTGATGACACGCAGCAAGATTCAACGCAGCCGTTGCGGTCGCATATAGCCGCCGAGCTTCAGTTGCACGTCCAGACAGCCACGAAATGTCGTCTCGACCCTACAGACCTCAACCTCGGCGACGAGCAGTCTGGTGTCAGGGATGCCAGGCACACCGTGGCTTAGGAGCGTGCAGTGCGACCAGTTGGGCACTGACCCCGGTGCCGATCTAGGGGAGCTTAGCGCCTGAGGTCAGGGGGCTGTGTGATGCGGTGGTTCACCGTGGGATGCGCCGCTGCCTTGGGGCTGGGTGTTGCTCGCTTGTTGCTTCGGCAGATCCGGGGACTTCTGTCGGATGTTGGGTCCATCGTCCGCGCGTGGCGTGACCTTGTACGTACGGTGCGAGGCCCGGCGACGATCCGTGGCGGAACACGTCGACGTCGGCACTGACGCGGCACCCCCTCGGGCGGTGCGACGTGGGCGACCTTCCTCAACATCTATCACCCGTAAGACAGACATCCACTCATTCACTCGCTGGCGCCGGGTGAGGCTGACAGGATCGCCGTCCGCCGTGACGCCGGGCTGGAAGAAGCGAGGGCAGACGGAAATCTCCCAGAGCGCCGAGGCCAAGCCCGTGCAGCCGGGTGCGCCCGGTGGAGATGCGTGGGTGAGGAACGCCCGGTGCTGAACATGCGATCAGGGAGGCGCGTGTTCGCTGTTCAATCCCGCCGACCGCGGCCCCTCAGGCAGCAGGCCGCCTGACTGTCGGCGGCCCGTTCCGGGAGATCACGAAAAGCATCAGAGGTGATGCTGACTTCGGTCTCCGCGGCGAGCAGCCTGGTGTCGGAGGCTAGAGGCACTGAGAGCTACCCCAGGGCTCCGAGACTCAGAGGTCCCATCCTTCAGAAAATCACTCATCTCGGGAATTCGACTGATGAGGCGTCAGGTCGACTGCTAGCGTCCACAAACGTCACACGGGGATACAAATACCCCGTCCGCACCAAACGTCCAGGACGACTGTGAAGATCAAGCGAGTGCGCATCGAGAACTTCTGCTGTCTGCACAAGGTGGACGTGTCCTTCGAGGAAATAACCTCCTTCATCGGCCCGACAGGGGTTGGCAAGTCCACCGTGCTCCGAGCGCTCGACTGGTTCTTCAACGGCGAAAAAGGGGTGGCCCTGAGCGACGACGACATCCACTCGGCGGCAGAGGACGGCCGCATCTCCGTGGAGGTGGAATTCGACGGGCTCACCGATCACGACCGTCAGACCCTCGGGCGGTACGCGCCCGAAGGCGCCGCGAGCGTGAGCGTGTGGCGGACCTGGCAGAACGGCGAGGACAAGATCACGGGCAAGGCGCTCGCGTACGCACCGTTCGAGGAGGTACGCAAGAACGAGAAGGCCATGGAACTTCGCCGCGCCTACGACCACTTGAGGGAGAGCGATCCGAGCCTGGGGCTGCCGTCCGCCGGCACCAAGGACAAAGTCCTGGACGCGATGCTCTCCTGGGAGTTGGACAACCGCAACCGACTCACCGAAGCCGAGGTTGAAGACACGCACTTCTTCGGCTTCGCCGGGCAGAGCAGGCTCGCCCAACTGATCGACTTCGTGTTCGTCTCCGCCGACCTGCGGGCGTACGAGGAGGCTGACGATCAGAAGGCCACGGCACTCGGCCGCATCCTCGACCACGCGGTGGACCGCTCGCAGGCGAACGAGCAGCTCGGAGAGATCGAGGAAAATGCCCATCTAGCCCGGCAGGAGGTGCACGCCAAGGTCTATGGACCTGTGCTGGACGAAGTGTCGGCCGCCCTCTCCGAAGAGGTCTCGAAGTTCACCACCGGACGTGAGGTGGTAGTGACTCCCACGGTGCAGGCGCCCAGGCCGGCCAGAACCACCTTCCAGGTGAGCATCCGAGATGGCGCGGCCCACACTTCGGTGCACCGGCAAGGGCACGGCTTTCAGCGCGCTCTGATCATCGCGGCGCTGAAGTACCTGGCTGATCGAAGGCGTCCGGCTGACGGGATGCGGACGTTGTGCCTGGCGATCGAGGAGCCCGAACTGTTCCAGCATCCCCCTCAGGCACGGACCTTCGCGAAGGTGCTTCGCGAGCTGGTCGCCGCGTCGCCGCAAGGGCGTACGCAGGTCATGTACGCGACCCATAATCCGGTCTTCATCGACCCGAAGGGCTACCACCAGATCCGCCGTCTTTGCCGCGCTGGCGGTGTGGAGCATCCCGCTACCGAGGTGTGGCAGGCCACGGAGGAGGACCTTTGCCGGGCCCTCGACGGACTCGTAGATAAGAAGTCGATCCGCAGCAGGACCGAGGGAACGCTGGGAGGTGCGCTGGCTGAGGGCTTCTTCGCCCACGTTGTGGTGCTGGTCGAGGGCCGCGGGGACGAGGGAGTGATCAATGGCTGCGCCGAGCGGTCCGGGATCAACCTGGGCGCGGAGGGCATCAGCGTCATCGAGGTGAATGGCAAGGACAACATCATGATCTCCGATGCGCTCTTCCGCGCCTTGGGCGTGCCGTGCTATGTGGTGTTCGACGGTGACTCCGGAATGGAGGAGCGCAAGCGGGAGTCGGTGAGCCACCTCGTTCCGCATCAGCGCCAGGAGAAGGAGGCAAAGTTCGAACAGCAGGCGCGGGCGAACCGGGCCAAGAACGCGAACCTTCTCCAGTACTTGGGCGCGACGCCGGCTTCTCAGCCCACCGACGACTCGACCGGCCGGTACACCGTCTTCGAGGACACCCTGGAGACCTACCTCGACCAGCACTGGCCGACCTGGGAGGAGCGCCGCCAAGAGCTCATCCGAGTCGGCGAGGGCATCGACGGAAAGAACGCGGCCACCTACCTTGAGACGACGCGGACAGTCGGGGCAGAGCCGCCGTTCCTGCTCCATGCTCTGTTGGAAAACGTCCGCGTGCTGGCCGGCCGACGGTAGTCACCAGGGTCGAGACGGATCGCTCAGCTCGGCCTTCGACCGCAGTCGAAGTAGCTCGCAGACACCGGTGTGGAGACGTCCGCCTAAGCCTGCTCCCAGCAGGCTGACTTCGATCTCCACAGCGGGCAGCCTGATGCCCAGCCCGGCATCCCCAGCAGCTCAAGATCAGGCGATTTACCCATGCGGGTAAAGACTTCAGTCCACGTATCGGGGAGCCTGGTGTCTGAGGGTGAGGAGGCATCCCGATGGGGTGGGTGGGCTTGGGATGTGACGGCGATCGGCCTTGTTGTGATGCGCGTACTGCTTCGGCAGTTCCGGGAACTCCTGTTAGACCTGGGAAACGTCGTCCGGGCATGGCGTGAACTTGTTTCTATGGTGCAGGACTGGCGTGCTGTGCGCCGGGCACGACGTTCTACGAGGGATTCTTGACGGTGAAGATTGCCGCAAGTGGCACGTTCTTCACAGCAGCGGGGCTCAACATCGCCCGAGTCCGGTGTATCAACCAGGAAGGCCGATCTCGATTGCGAGAGCGCCGAGGGCCTCTTTCTCGGGTGGGTAAATGACCCGGATGTTGGCGAGCTGCTCGTCGCGGGTAGCCGTGGGGTTGACCGTGAAGGCACCTTCACCGTCGAGGAGAGCCTCGAAGTCGGGGTATTCAGTGACCCGCTTGACCTCGACCTCGCACGTCTCGTCCGTGCCCTTGATGCGGAAGCGGATGACGTCACCGGCCGTGAGGTCTGCCAGGTGGGGGTATTTGACCCGGACCTCGATGGTCTTGGCGCCTGCGGCGACCAGGTCGAAGTACTGGCGGTAGAGGTTGAGTTCGCGGACGCGGGAAGTGCTGCTCATGAGGCGGGAAGGCTCCGGGGGGCTTGGGCGGTCATCATGCGGTTGATCTCGGCGGCCGTGTACGAGCGGAAGAAGTGACGGGGGTCGGACAGGAGTGTCTCGGTCATGGCCAGGAGCTGGTCGGCGTACTCGGCCACGGTGCCAGGCCACTGCCGGGTGTCGAGCATCCAGTCGGAGGCGCCCTCGGGCAAGGGGGCACGGCCTTCGCGGATGAGGGATTTGGAGAGTTTCGCGCCGGTGTCGGTGACGACCTGCGGGCAGAAGAGACGGGCGGGGAGCTGGGCGCGGGTGAGGCCGACGGCTTGGAGCGCCTCGTCAATGAGTAGGGAGCCGAAGACCCAGTCGCCGCCTTTGACCATGACGTGCAGGGTTCCGTCGGCCTTTTCGCTGGTGAGGGCGAGTTCTTTGACGAGGTTGCGGTAGAGGGTGGCCAGGTCGAGGTAGCCACCGGTGATGGGTGTGATGGTGGTGCGGTAAGGGCCGTGGTGGAGACAGACGGCCTCGATGTCGGCCGCCTCGCGGTCGGTGAGGTGGACGCGGGTTCGTTCGGCGTGCTTCTCGGCCCAGCCGCAGCCGGGGCGCGGGCAGGGGACCCGTATGTGGGGTGTGCCGGTGGACGGGGCCAGCCACCAGCGGGCGGCGTCGAGGCGAGGGAGCAGCCGCAGCCAGGTGCGGCGGAAGTGGTCGCCGGCCTGCTGTTGGCTGTAGGTCTCCACTCGATGCGCGATACCCAGGCGCCGGGACAGGGCGGTGAACAGGGGTTGGTAGAGGGCGGCCACGAGATCGGTGAGCGCCTCCGCACCAAGGGTCTGGGCGTAGGCGCGCTGGTAGGCGTGGCCGCTGACCGGGTCGGTGGCCAACTCGTACGGGGCGTTGTCGAGGGCGCTGAAGACGACCTCGACGGGGATGCCGAAGCGGTCGCGCAGCCGTGCTGCCATGGCGAAGGTGAGTGACTGGACCAGTGAGGTGCCGATGTGTGGGGTGCCGTTGATCTGGGTGCCGACGACCAGCACGATCCGCGTACGTGGACTGGCCAGGATGCGTGGGGTCAGGACGTCCTCGGTGCGGAGAAGGGCATTGGCGAGGACGGTGTTCGGTGAGACGGGGTGGGTCGTCACGGGTGTCCCCTCGCTGTCGAGGTAGAGGGCCGGGGGTGCTGCCGGGTGCTGGCCGCTAGTGGAAGGCACCGGAGTGTCCCTCTTCGGCGGCGGCGATGACGTACGGGTGCCGGAGAGCGGTGCGGAGGGCGGCGGCATCGGTCAGGGTGTCGTCGTCGGGTAGCTCACACCAGCCGCCGAACCAACCGTCGAGGATCTCCAGACCGGGCGCGACGAGCCATGAGTTGGCAGAGAGGTGCCGTACCGGCAGCTCGTGCCAGTGTCCTGCGGTGCCGGTAGCGATGGCGTAGTACAGGCGGCCGTTGGTCCTGTCGTAGAGCACCGGACCGATCGGGGCGCCGGTCGCCCGCAGGTGGGCGAGGACCAGGAGGCCGACCTCGGCGGAGGTTCGCACCAGATCCCAGCCGTCGCCGACCTTCAGCAGACGCAGTCCGGGCGCATCTTCGACCATGGGCGCACGTCGCAGTGCGTCACGAACGGACGTCATGTGGTCCCCCGTGGCCGGACGCCGGCGCCTGTGCCCGGGGATGTTTCGGAACCCCTCGTCGATGTGAAGGATCGAACCACGAGCAGGCGGGTGCTTGTTGCTGTTATCTGCCGCCTTCGCTCGGCACCGATGCCTTTGGGGCCGAGGTGACTGAGGGCAGGGACGACCGCGCCGTAGGTGTCAGGCAGTTGGAGGGCGTCGACCAGCCCGACGAAGGCGGCTGAGCGGATGACCACCGTGGCGTCGCGGTCGGTGAAGACGCCGCCGAGGGTCAGTTCGTGCCGACGGCAGTATTCGGTGAGGCAGTCGACGAGTGCCGCGTGGCGGGGCAGGCCACCGGTGATGTGCCGCAGGTAGCCGAACACCTGCGGGAAGGCGACGGGGCGGCGTTCGGTGATGAGTTCGTCGTCCATGACCACAGCGTCGGCCGCGACGTACGGCCTCGAAATGACCTGCTGTTGCACTTCCGTTGCACTTCGCGCCCCAGGCCATCACTGAGAGTGCTTCCATACGTGACAGAGGGAGGTCGTCCGTGGTCAGCGTGCAGCAGTGGACTGGTCGGGAGGCGAGTGCCTTGCGCGCCGCCCTGCGCATGAGCACCCGCGCCTTCGCCGAGCACCTCGGTGTCGCGCTGCGCACCGTGGCCAAGTGGGAAAGCCTCGGCACTGAGACCCAGCCACGGCCGGATACGCAGGCCATTCTCGACACCGCGCTGTCCCGCGCGGACACCGCCGCCCATGTTCGGTTCGACGCGCTGCTGTTCCCTGAGCGGAAGGCCGCACGGCCGGCGGACTACGAGACCTGGACCGAGGACATAGAACGCGCCGTGGTCTGCGTCAGCCGCCAGGACTTCCCCTTCGCCTCGACCCTGCTGAACCGCTGGCTGGGCGGCCACGACCCGCACGAACTCGACGACAAGGGCCTCTACCTGTACGGCCGTTCCCTCGTGCTCCTCGGTGATGTGCAGCGTGACCAAGGGGCGATCCTAGGTCCACTGTCTGCACGCCAGTCCTACCTGACCGCGCGCGCCATGTTCTCCGAACTCGACATCCCCCGTCGTCTGGCCCAGATCGAGCTGTCCCTCGCCGTCGTACAGGAGATGTCGGGCCAGCTCGACGCGTCCGCCCGCTGGTACGAGCAGCTCGCCGCAGACGAGCGCCTCAGCAGGCGTGACCGGGCCCGGGCACGCCTGTGGATCGGGACGGCCCTGAGCAAGGAGGGCAACAACGCCTACGCCACCACGGTCATGACAGCCGCCACCCGCGAGTTCGAGGAACTCGGCGAGCCGGAGGACTGGTCGGTCGCCCACCAGAAACTGGCCCTGGCCCATCGCGGTGCCGGCAACCTGACCCAGGCCCTGCACTGCATCGACATCGCACGCACCACCGGCACGCTCGACTCCCCCATGCAGCGGGTGCGGGTGGACACCGCGTACGGGCACATCCTTCTGTCGGATGCAGCGACCCGGAATGATGGGCTGTCCGTCCTCGACCAGGCGGCACAGGTGGCCCGCCAGTACGCGCTGAGCCACCAGCTGCGCAGCATCGAGGGCATCCGAAAGGGCCAGCAAGGATGAGCCAGGGAGTGCCAGTGCCGGAGCACGAGCAGCGCCAGATCACCGACGAGCAGTTCCACGACGCGACGCTGATCTGGAACTACCACCAGATGGGACACGAGCCGCGGCCCTGCTCGGCGGCGATCGGCCTGGGCAGCCACGACCTCGGAGTGGCCACCACGGCCGCTGACCTCTACGGCGCCGGTCTCTTCCCGGTCCTCGTCTTCAGCGGCGGCAACAGCCCCACCACCCGAGCCCGCTTCCCGCGCGGCGAAGCCGTCCACTACCGCGAGCACGCGCTGAGCCTGGGCGTGCCAGACGAGGCGATCCTGGTCGAGACGAAGGCAGCGAACACTGGCCAGAACATCACCCTCTCCCGTGAGCTGCTCTCCGCAGCCGGCATCACGGTCGACTCACTGCTGCTGATCTCCAAGCCGTACATGGAGCGCCGCTCCTACGCGACCTGCCGAAAGCTGTGGCCCGAGGTGGAGGTCGTGTGCGCCTCCGAGCCACTGGAACTGGACGACTACATCAAGTCCATCGGCGACGAGAAGCTCGTCGTCGACATGCTCGTCGGTGACCTGCAACGGGTGATCGAGTACCCGAAGCTCGGCTTCGCCGTCGAGCAGGAAGTACCAGGGGATGTTCATGACGCCTACGAGCGCCTCCTGGGCGCCGGGTTCGACAGCCGCCTCATCAGCGACTGAGCCACCCTGCGCCGGCCCGCCGCCGGGAGGGGTCTGCGCGATCCATCAGCCGAACCTGTTCCCACGGCTGTCCACGTTGGCGAAGCTCTTCGCCGCCGATCGCTGGATCGTCCTGGACGACGTGCAGTTCGCCCGGCGCGACTACCAACATCGAGCCCGGCTGGCCGCCCTGAACGACCCTGCGCGGCAACAGTGGCTCACCCTCCCTGTTCACCTTCCTCATGGACGCCCAACGCTGATACGACAGGCACGGTTGGTCGATCAGCGTCGGGCTCGACGGAGAGTCGAACTGCTCATGCGCCAGTTTTACGGTCGCAGCACCCACTGGGATGCGGTGTCCGAGGTACTCGGCGCGGTCTCGGACGCATTCGATGTCTCCGACCACGTAGCCGACCTCGCGAAGATGTCGACGACGGCCCTGCTCACCGCACTCGGCTGGTCAGGCGAAGTGATCGACAGCAGCCAGATCCCGGCCCGCCCAGGCCGGTCCGACCGCCTTGCCGACCTGGCCGCGGCCACCGGCAGCACCGGCTACCTGTGCGGCACCGGCGGTCTGCGTTACCTCGACGCGCGTCCTTTCGACGACGCAGGCATCCCCGTGCTGTTCTTCCACGCCCCTGTGGATACGAACGACGCGCTCTGGCACCGATCCCGGCGAATCAGCAGCCTCTGGGCCCTCAGCAAGATCGGGCCTCGGGAACTCGCGAACCAACTGGCAGTGCATCGAGACACTCAGCGTCCTGGAGCCCATAGGTGACCGAACCGACCGCCCCGCAGAAGAAGCCCTTCCTTTACGTCGTCGTCTGCGGCTGCGGCATCGCCGGAGACGTCGGCAAACTGATCAACGCAGCACAGGAACGGCACTGGGACGTCGGCGTCGTCGCCACCCCCCAGGGACTCGGCCTCCTCGACACCGAGGCGATCCAGGCCCAGAGCGGCTATCCGATCCGTTCGGCCTGGCGCACACCCGGCGAGGCCCGCCCCCTCCCGCCGGCGGACGCCATCGCTGTCGCGCCGGCCACCTTCAATACGATCAACAAATGGGCCAACGGCATCTCCGACACCCTCGCCCTGGGCATCCTGTGTGAGGCGTACGGCATGGGTATCCCCGCAGCCGTCCTGCCGTACGTGAACTCGGCTCAGGCCGCCCACCCCGCGTACGGCCGCAGCCTGGACGGACTGCGTGAGATGGGCGTGCTGATCGGTTCGTACGAGCCGCACCGTCCGAAGGCCGGGGGCGGGGCGGACCGCTTCCGCTGGGTGGAGGCACTGGATCTGCTCGCTCCGAAGCTGTCCGCTCCCGCTTGATCAGCGCCGCCGTGCCGGCTGCGGCGAAGGTTGGACGGGAGGGGTGGGGCGAGCGAGGCGTTGCGTGCCGGTGCGCGCCTTGGCTGCTTCGGCTCGTGGACCGGGCGCGTGGCGCTCGCCGAGTCGGCGGATGCGCCACGTCAGTGCGCGTGCAGGGCTGTGTGCGTCGTCGAGGGCGCGCTCGCCGAGCGCCTGGTCGATGACCGTGGCTGCGTTGTGCCCCGCAGCCTCCGCCTCGGCGAGCACGGTGGCGAGTGCGTCCCAGGCGGGGTCGTCGAGGATGCGCTCGGCGTGTTCCGGTATGGCCTCCCGGAGGTGGTGTGCGAAGCGACGCTTGGTCTGCAGCCCGGGCGAGCGCCGTGCGAGGCCCGTCAGGACCGGCTCGGCGACCAGCGCATACGCGCCCCGGAGATGAAGAAGGGCCTGCTCCGCCGCTGCCTCCTGCTGGGCGTGCCGACGGGTTCGGTGCCAGTGCATCGCGAACGCCACGGCGGTGAGCGTGACATCCAGGAGCATCGCGAACCCTGCGCCGTCCCTGTCCTGGGGCCGGTCGCGCCAGATCACCTGGACACTGCGACGCAGGACGCGGGCGCTGTCGAGGTCGGCGGCGATCCGGGAGCGGGTGGCACGCTCGAAGGCGGCTGCGGCCTGTTCCAGTTCGACCTTGAGCACGGCCGGTGCGGTGGCGGGCAGTAGATCCAGGGCGGCACCGAGCGCGACGAGCTGTCCTTGTGCCGTGCGATCGTCCCCGTTCGTGAGGTGGCGGGGAATACGCTCGACGGCAGCAGTGGCCTGGAGCCACGGGTTGCCCGGCCGGATACGGACCGGTTCGGGGCTGGTGGTGGCGAGACGCTTCCGGATCCTGGGGAGGGAGAGGTCGGGGGCGAGCGTGGAGCCCGAGTAGAACACCGGCTCGCCCTTGTCGTTGGTGTCGCCGGGCAGGGCGAAGTTGCAGCCGAGGGCGTCGCCGGACGGGCCGAGCTTGAGACGCACGGCCACACCCGTCGCCTCCAGCAGGGCGAAGAACTCGGCCTCGTCGGCCGCGGCAGCGACGGCACGGCGGACTCGCTGGCGCAGGACGTCACGGGACGCGGTGTCCTGCCCCAGGCGCTTGGCCTTGAAGTGCTCCTTGCTGGTGGGCCGCTTGGCGGCGGTTCCGTCGCCTGGCTTCAATTGCCGTAGCCCATAGTCGACTTCGATCCGGCGGCATTCGCGCTGAACGGCACGCTGGTCGTGATCGCGGCGGGGACGCCGGCCATCCTGGCGCACAAGGGTGGCGGCGATGTGGATGTGGTCGTCGGCGTGGCGGACGGCCACCCAGCGGCAGGCTTCCTCGTCCCCTTCGGGGGCGATGCCGACGGCGCCCACGATCCGACGGGCGATGTCCGCCCACTGGGAGTCGGTGAGGATCGGGTCCTCGGGGGCGGCGCGGACGGGGCAGTGCCACACGGTGTGCCTCGGGGCCTTGTCGCCAAGCATCTGCACGGGCTGGTCGAGCTGTGCGGCGAGCTGGTTCTCCACTTTCTTCGGGTCGCGGTGGGGGCTGCGGCCGGGGTCAGGGGCGAAGTCGTTCCAGGAAGCCACCAGGTGCGGGTCGATGTGCTCGTTGGCCCGGCCCTTGCCGAAGAGGTAGCCGATCGTCCGGCATACGGCGTGTGGCCCCTTGCCGAGGATGATCTTCGGGATCAGGGCTCAGCGCGCCTCTGTGATCTGGGCGACGGCAGTGTCCAGGTCGGCGATGGACGCCTCGACGCGCTCAAGGAGTCGTTGGACGGTGTCGGGGTGGGGCCAGGACCCGTCCTGGTTCAGGTGGCGGGTGAGCTGATTGAGGTTGCTTCCGATCTTGCCGAGCTGTCCGTTGGCGGCCATCAGGGCCTTTACCAAGGCGCGGTAGTCGGCGACGGCGGCGGTGGGGTCCTCGGCGCGGACAGCAGCGAGCGCGCACTCGGCGACGTAGCCGCCGGGTGACATGCGGCTCAAGGCAGCGGCGTTCTGGACGAGGGCGAACTCGTCGTCGTTGTAACGGGGGTGTACGCGGCGCTCGCGCAGCTTCTTGTCACGCAGGCGGCGACGCGGTGCGGGGCGCTGACGCTTGTTCGACGGCGGTTTGAAGCCCCCTGTCTCGTTCGGCACCCCCGGGCCGAACGCCCCCGGCGCCCCCTCGGCGCTGGCTGCCTCCGTCTCCCCTGGGGCGGAGGCCCGGTAAGGACTCCTTACCGGACAACTTGCTCCGGCTGAGGTCGGTGTCGTGATCGCTTCCTGGCGGGTAGCGGGGTGTTCCTGGTGTTGGTCGTGCACGAGCGGTCCTCCGAGATGTGTTGGTGGTGGGAGCTGGACTACTGGGATGCAGGCTGATGGGAGTCGGTCGGGCGCAGCCGCTGAGCGTTTCGGTTGTTGTGGGATGCGATCTGGGACGGGCTGTTGAGGTGGAGCGGCCGAGTCGTGAGCTGTGGCTGCACAGTGAGCAGCGGGACCGGTCCCCTGCGCGCTGCGGTTCCCGGTCCCCGAACGCGTCGGGGAGCGGGAGTCGACGTTCACCGGGGACGGTCCCCCTGACACGTCGTCACGGGGACCGTCCCGCTCCGCTGCACGGTCCCGGTCCCGGTCCCCGACGAGACGGTCCCCGTTGTCGGGACGCTCCGGGGACCGCAGGGAAAGGCCATCTGACCTGCTCTTTCGCTGGGACCGGTCCCCGTCGGTCACCAGTTAGGAATCGCCACGGTCCCCGCAAAGAGACGAGCGCGGGGACCGACGCTCGGTCCCCGCCCGTCGCACGCTCAGTCGCTGGGACACGGTCCCCGTGGTGCTCGCCGGGACATCCTCGTCCGTCGCATACGACTGGTCGGGGACCGGCGGTCGTGGCACTACGCGGCTACGGCGATGAGCAAGGCCGACGCGTCACGCAATCGGCCTTCCGTCCGCCCTGACCGCAGCCAGGTCGATGCGTGACGGGTGTGGGGTCGCGCGTACGGCGTTTCCCCTGGCAGCGCCGTCCGGGCCCGCCCGCCGTTGGCGGCACGGGGCGCCTGCGGGTGCGTGGCACCACTCGCACCGGACGCCGAGGGCGTCGGGCATGCCCTGGACGACGGCGGCATCGCGGGCAGCGCGGGTAGGACGGTAGTGGGCCAGCTCGGCGCGGACGGCCGGCGGGATGCACGACCCGACCTCGCGCAGGCGTTCCTCGACATGGCGGGATGGGCCGCCCCGGTTGATCTGCCGGTGCGTAGAGGGGGCGGCCACTCCCGCCGCAACGGCATGCCGGGCACGGAGCAGCTCAGCTCGCCAGGCGACCGGATCGTCCGGGTCGGCAGCCGGTGTGGGGTCGGTGTGCCGATCGAGTCGGTCGCGTCGGTGAGCCCGCCATCTACGGGCGATGTCCACGGGGAGGATCGGGTACGGCGAGTCGAGGATGTGGGTCCGTATCGCCTCGCGGACGTCCCAGCCGTGATCGGTGGCGAAGGGGACGTCGTCCAGCAGCTCCTGCCACTGGGCGATCTGGTCACGGGCCTCGCCTGTGCCCGTGACGATGGTGCGGGGGTCGAGGCGGCCGGTGTAGGCGAGGACAGCGGCGACTTCGCGTCGGTCCAAGGGCGGGTCACTCCGTTCCGGTTCGGTCGTCGAGGGCAGCGAGCAGGGCGGCCATGTGTGCCTCGGAGCGGGTCATGCCGGGCGTTGGTGGGGAGGGCGTGCCGCCGGGCAGGGCGTAGAGGTTGGGGCGGTCGGGAGCGGGAGTGCGTTCCCGGGCGATCCAGGCGCGCCAGTCGGCGGCCCATGCGCCGGCGGTGCGGGGTGCCCATGTGGCCCGGTAGGTGCGCCACTTCTCGTCGGCGGCGTGTAGCCCGTGCTCGTCGAGTCGGTCGAGGTGGCCGTGGAGCCGCAGCCAGGTACGGGCGGCCTCGTCGATCTGCCACTCGGTGGCGGAGATGAGCGGGGCAGAGCTGCTGCTGTACTTACCGTTCACCTTCGGTTCTCTTCTGTTCTGGGGGTCGGAATCCGCACCCCCAGCGGGTCGGAATCCGCACCCCCGGGAGGCCGGATTCGGTTCCCCGGGTTCGGATTCCGGTCCCCCCTCGAAGCACTCGACAGGGTCGGATTGCGACCCCCCGAGGGTTGGAATCCGACCCCCCGCGAGAGCCGGATTCCGGTCCCCCACCTCGCCTTGTTCAGCGAGGAACTCGGCGGCGACCGGGAGGTGGTAGTACGTCTCCCCGCGTGGTCCTTTGCGGTCGGCGAGCGGCACCAGCTCGCCGATGGCGACGAGTTTGGCCAGGGCGTCACGCACGGCGGTACGGGAGGCGTTGGCTCGCTTCATGAGGGTGGGCACGGAGGCGTAGACGACGCAGCGCCCGTCGAGGCAGCGGTCGGCGATCAGCGCGAGCACCATGCGGGCGGTGCCCTTGCTGCGGCTGTGGTCCCACACCCACTCGCGGGCGTCGTAGCTCATGGGGCGGCGGCTCCTAGGGAGGTCGGGCAGGGGGCGCGGGCCCTGGTCGGGCGGTGCGCGGAGGGAGAGAGGCGATGCAGCCTCGCCCCGAGGGGCTGAGGGCCTGCGCAGGCAGGGGGCTGGTTGCTTCGCCTAGCCAAGACAGCCACATCAACGCCGCAGAAGTCCAGCATTCCGCCGAGAAATCAGACAGCTGACGGCGAACACGTCCTCCGGGACATTTCCAAAAGGGTAATCCCAGATTGGCCGTTGCCGAAATAGGTTGCCCGCGAGGCCGAGCCAGAAGGATCACACCGGGAAGCTGTTGACCTCCGTCGGAGCCCGAGCTACAACACAACACCCCACGTCAGAAAGCCTGTCTGACGGTCTCAGCCACCACCCGCCGGAGTACCCGGAACCCATCCCGACGGCGACTCCCGTCGCACGGCGGGGCGCAACATAGCCGACGATCGCCGGTTACCCAAACCGGCGAATGAGAGTTACCAATGGGAGCTATGGCAGCACGATCCCTGGAAATCGGTCCGGCCGGAATACGGACCGCCCGCACCATCGAAATCCTCCGCACCGAACGCGGCCTCGCCCAAGGCGAGCTCGCCGCCCGCGTCACCGCCCTCGGCCGCCCGATGTCCAACACGATGCTGTCCCGCATCGAACGCGCCCACCGGCGCTGCGACATCGACGACCTCGTCGCCCTCGCCCAGGCCCTCCGCGTCTCACCACTCGCCCTCCTCCAGGGGAGCCACGCCGCCTAGGCCCGCCCGCCCCGAACCGGACCGCTACCTGCTCCGAGCCGTCGAACCGCATCGCCCGCAAAGGACCCTCGCCCTTGCACGAACCCGTAATGCCTCCTGCCTTCAACCACGCTCAGCGCACCACCCCGGAGGTGACCACCCATGGCTGACCGCCTCCTGACCGTCGCCGAGGCCGGCGAACTCCTCGGCACGGGCGAGCGCTTCGTCCGCCGCCTCATCGCCGAACGCCGTATCCGCTACGTCAAACTCGGCCGCCCGGTCCGCATCCCCGAGAGCGCGATCGCCGAGTACATCGAGGCACGCACCGTAGAGCCGGTCCGCCGCGTCCGTGTCCGCTACGGGAAGGCGGCTTGATGGCAGGTCGCAAGCCGCAGCGGCGGCGCGAGTTCGGCACGACGCGCAAGCTTCCGTCCGGCCGGTGGCAGGCCCGCTACATCGGCCCCGACGGGCAGCGGTACACCGCGCCGGAGACGTTCGACACCAAGACGGACGCCCAGGAGTGGCTCAACCTCGTTCGCGCCGACATCGAGCGCAGCGTCTGGCGCGACCCCGACGCCGGCGCGGTGAACTTCGAGAAGTACGCGCTCCGTTGGATGGAGGAGCGCGGCCTGGCCCCCACCACCGTCGACCGCTACGACGGCCTGCTCCGCCTCCACATCCTGCCGACCTTCGGCGGCAAGGACCTGGACGACATCACGCCGCCCTCGGTACGCACCTGGCGAGCCGAGCGCCTCAAGGCCACGGGCGCCACCACGGTCGCCAAGTCGTACCGCCTCCTCAAGGCGATCCTGCAGACGGCGGTCGACGATGACATCCTGCGCAGCAACCCGTGCCGCATCAAGGGCGCCGGCAAGGAGGAGGCCGACGAACGCCCCACCGCCACCATCGAGCAGGTCTTCGACCTCGCCGATGCCATGGGGCCCCGCTGGCGCCTGATGGTCCTGCTCGGCGCCTTCGCCTCACTCCGCCCGGAGGAACTGGCCGAGCTGCGCCGCCGCAGTGTCGATCTCGACGAATGCTCCCTGCGGATCACGCTCGCCTCCCCCGAGCTGACCAACGGCAGACGCGTCACGGGCGACCCCAAGACCAGGGCGGGCAAGCGTACGGTCCACCTCCCGGAGTTCCTGCTCCCGGAGCTGCGCCGACACCTCCAGTGGTTCGCGGAGAAGGGTCCGGACGGCCTCCTCTTCGTCGGCGAGAAGGGCGCACCCTTCCGCCGCTCGACCTTCGGCCGCAAGTGGCGCAAGGCCCGGACGAAGGTCGGCATGCCCTCCAACTTCCGCTTCTACGACCTCCGCCACACCGGCAACACCCTGGCAGCCGACACCGGCGCCAAGCTGAAGGACCTCATGGTCCGCGCCGGTCAGTCCTCGGAGCGCGCCCAGCTGATCTACCAGCACTCGACGGCGAAGCACCAGCGGAAGCTGGCGAAGGGGATCGACGCCGAGGTGCGCGCACAGCTCCGGGAAGCGGCGCCTCAGCGAGGCGTACGCAAGGCATGAGGCTGCGGCTGCGGTGTCGTCTGGCAGTGCCTGTTCAGCCCTGGCAGCCGCATCCAGCAGCGGTCTTGGCTTCGGCCACCGTGGTCGAGGGGTCGTCGGCCTGCTCGTCCGAGCTGCAGCACGCGGAGACACCGCAGCACGAACCAGCTGTCGTAGCTGAACGGCTCTCCTCGACGGCGCCGGAGGGCTTGGCCGCGCGGACGATGGCGGAATGCATGCCGTCGGCGACCGGGTGCGTGGGGGTGATCTCGATGTCCGTGAACCCGGCGGCCGCCAGGCCCTCGCGGTACTCGGCAAAGGACAGGGCGCCGGCGATGCAGCCGACGTAGTCGCCGCGCTCTGCGCGCTGTGCGGGGGTGAGGGTGTCGTCGGCGACGACGTCGGAGACGCCGATACGACCGCCGGACCTCAGGACGCGGAAGGTCTCGGCGAAGACCGCGAGCTTGTCGACGGACAGGTTGATCACGCAGTTGGAGATGACCACGTCGATCGTGTTCGCGGGGAGCGGGATCGCCTCGATGGTGCCCTTGAGGAACTCGACGTTGGCCGCGCCCGCCTTCCTCGCGTTGGCGAGCGCCAGGGCGAGCATCTCCTCGGTCATGTCCAGCCCGTACGCCTTGCCGGTCGGGCCGACCCGGCGGGCGGAGAGCAGGACATCGATGCCGCCGCCGGAACCGAGGTCCAGGACCCGTTCGCCCTCGCGGAGTTCGGCCACCGCGGTGGGGTTGCCGCAGCCGAGGGAGGCGGCGACCGCCTCGGCGGGCAGGACTGCGCGCTCGTCGTCGGCGTACAGGGTGGCGCCGAAGTTCTCGTCGACCTCGACCGGCTGCGGCCCGCAACAGGCGGCGGCACCCTCGGTCACCTGCACGGCTGCCGCGGCATACCGATGCCGGACTGTTTCGCGCAGTTCGGTGGACTGCTCGCTCATGACGTCACCCCTGGGTGAGACGGGGCATCGCGACGCCCCGGAACGGCCTGCATTGACGTTCATTGATGCAACCTTGCGCCTTGGATCGAAGAACGTCAACATAGAGGCATGTCGAATCAAGAGCTTGAGGTGCTGGGCCAGGACACGGCCTGCTGCCCGGGGCTGACCTCCTCGCCGCTGGACGAGGACCAGGCGGCCGACCTGGCGAAGGTCTTCAAGGCCCTCGGGGATCCGGTCCGGCTCCGCCTGCTGTCGATGATCGCGTCACGCGGGGAGGGCGGCGAGGTGTGCGTCTGCGAGCTGACCCCTGCCTTCGACCTGTCCCAGCCGACCATCTCCCACCACCTCAAGCTGCTCCGGCAGGCCGGACTCATCGACTGCGAGCGCCGTGGCACCTGGGTCTACTACTGGGTCCTCCCGAAGGCCCTCGACCGGCTTTCCGCCTTCCTCACGACCCCGACGATCGCGAAGACACCGGCATGACGGGCGCCTACCTGGGACGCCGCGCCCTGGCCGAGGCCGTCGGCACCGCCGCCCTGGTCGCGGTCGTGGTCGGCTCGGGCATCCAGGCCACCGAACTTTCCCGGGACGTCGGCGTCCAGCTGCTCGCCAACTCCCTGGCCACCGTCTTCGGGCTCGGCGTCCTCATCACGTTGCTCGGTCCCGTCTCGGGCGCCCACTTCAACCCCGTCGTCACGCTCGCGGCCTGGTTCCACGACCGGCGCACAGGCGACAAAGGGCTCGGCGGGCGGGACGTCGCCGCGTACGTCCCCGCCCAGATCGCGGGGGCGATCGCGGGTGCGGTCCTGGCCGATGCCATGTTCGGCAAGCCGCTGGTGCGCTGGTCGACGCACGACCGCTCGGCCGGTCACCTGCTGGTGGGTGAGACCGTGGCCACTGCCGGCCTCGTCCTCGTGGTCTTCGGCTTGGCCCGAGCCGGCCGTGACCGCTTCGCCCCGGTGGCGGTGGCGTCGTACATCGGTGCCGCGTACTGGTTCACGTCGTCGACGTCGTTCGCGAACCCGGCGGTGACGATCGGTAGGGCCTTCACGGACACCTTCGCCGGCATCGCACCCGCGTCGGTCGCCCCGTTCACGGCCGCACAGGCCGGTGGCGCGGTACTCGGCCTGGTGCTCGTGGCGGCGGTCTTCGGCCGCCCGGCCCCCACACGACCCGACACACCGACGGTTCACGGCGAGCCCGAACTCACCGCCCCCACATTCCACTGACCCACCACCCAGGAAGACATCACCATGACCGGCACTCCCGCCGCCGACCGCCCCTCCGTCCTCTTCGTCTGCGTCCACAACGCGGGCCGCTCCCAGATGGCCGCCGCCTTCCTCACCCACCTCGCCGGGGACGCGGTGGAAGTCCGCTCGGCCGGCTCCGCCCCTGCGGACACGGTCAACCCCGCCGTCGTAGAGGCGATGAGCGAGGTCGGCATCGACATCTCCGCCGAGACCCCCAAGGTCCTGACCACGGAGGCTGTCCAGGCATCGGATGTGGTGATCACGATGGGATGCGGCGACACCTGCCCCGTCTTCCCCGGCAAGACCTACCTGGACTGGCAGTTGGACGACCCAGCCGGGCAGGGCATGGCCGCCGTACGCCCCATCCGCGACGAGATCGAGCACCGTATCCGCACTCTGCTCGCCGACCTGCGTGTTGTGCCCGGCGCCTGAACAACAGTCACGTCGTCCATGCCTCCGCGATGAGCTTTATCGAGGCCGCTCACGCATGGGGTTGCGAACTCGGTGTGCCAGCAAGGACTCCGACACAAGATCATGTGCGGCGAGGTAAGCGATCATTTCGCTCTCGACCTCGCCCTTCGCGTTCACGTGCGGAACGGACGTGATGGCGACGGCAACGCGGGCTCGGCCCAAGCGGGTCGTCCCGCCGCGCGATTGGCTTCGCGCTGGTGGATGGCCTTGCGGACGTGTTCGAGGATGCCGGACACCCGGGCACCTGGTGGCAGGAGAAGAGTGTCGCGAGCGTCGTCTTCGAGTTCGACCAGAAGCGGTTCCTCCAGGGCTTGGGCGTTCGGCCCGTCGGCCACCAGTACGCGGATGCCATGGTCGGCAAGCAGCCTGCCCAGTTCGGTCGCCGGGTCGATCACGGCCTGACGGAGTTGCTCGTTCTGCAGGACGGCCAGTTGGTCGGCCAGTAGGTCAAGTCTGTCGGTCAGGCGGGACAGCTGGGTCTGGGCCTCACGGACAGGGGACGGCGTCTTCAGCTCCAGCAGTTCCACTCC
Organism: Streptomyces sp. NPDC008092; assembly: GCF_042957285.1. Lineage (NCBI taxonomy): Bacteria > Bacillati > Actinomycetota > Actinomycetes > Kitasatosporales > Streptomycetaceae > Streptomyces > Streptomyces sp. NPDC008092. The sequence continues at coordinate 449,241 of NZ_JBIBHY010000010.1, read as the reverse complement.
GAGGTCCACCACGATCTCGAATTCCGTTGGGTGGCCGGGTTCCGCATCCCAGCGGACCAGCCGGCCGTTGAGGTCGATGCCGTCCCCCGGCCGGTCCGAGAGGACGATCGGCGCGGAATCCGAGTGATGGACTTCGGACTCGTGACCGCCGCAATCGTAGGAGAGGCCGACTCTGGCGAACGCGTCGCACGGCGGGGTCGAGGTGGGCACGAGTGCGAGCCCGGTCTGTCCGCCAACCGATGGGCTGTGGGTGGCCGTCTCCGCTGAGTGACCATGGGAGGACTCGTGGGCCGTCTGGGTCGCGCAAAGTTCCGGGGTGCTCATCGTCGCTCCTCGCCGTAGGGCTACGGGATCACAGGTTGTCCGGGAGCCAGTGCCTGACTCGGACTCTTTGTGCCGTGTTTGACGACGACGCCCGCGGTCGTGGATTAGGCCGTGCGGGTGACCTCTTCCCGTTTCGCTTCGAGGACCGCCGACTGCGCCAGTCAGCGGCCGTCGGCTACACAGTGGCGCGTGCGGAAGGCATCGGCTCGACCCCACCGGCCGGAGCCACTTTCAAGGCGCGCACCTGCGGGATCGCCAACGGCAGCACTGCGGCGACCGTGATCAGTACGGCAGCCGCCGCCAGTGTCGTACGCAGTCCCAGTGACTCGACCGCTGGGCCGGTGAGCAGGTAGGCGACGGGCACGGGCAGGGTCTGCCCGAACGTCGAGTACGCCAGGGTCCGGCCGAGCCGGTAGCCCGGGATTCGTTCCTGCAACAGCGAGGCCCACACGATCACAGCGATCTCCAGCCCCGTTCCCGCCAGCAGGGCGGCGGCCACCAGCACCGGCATCGGTATGCGTGCGGCTATCGCGGCGAGAGGCAGCGCCAGCGCACCGGTTCCGGCGCACACGGTGAACCCGGCACCGGACGGCCGCCACACCAGAGCCAGAGCCGCCCCGGCGATCAGCCCGCCGGTGAACGCGGACACGACGATCCCCCACAGCCCCGCGCCGCCGAGGAACCGCTGCCCGTACAGCGGGCCGAGGAACTGGTAGCCGGCCAGCCACGCGGGCCCGATCAGCGCGGCCTGGCACACCAGCACCCCCAGCCAGCGCCGGCACCGCACCTCGTACCAGCCCTGACGCAGGTCGACAGCGAAGCGCGTCCGAGACCGCGCGGCCCGGGGCAGAGTCCCGGCCCGCGCGAACAAGACAGCCGACGCGACAAAGGTGACCGCGTCCCAGCCGATCGCCCACGCCGGCCCCGCCGCCGCAACCAGGACACCGCCCAACGCCGGACTCGCCACCTTCCCCGTGTTCTGCCCGAACTTCAGCAGCGCGTTCGCGGTGTGCCGCTGCCCGGCCGGTACGACCTCGGCGACCGCCCCGTCCGCCGCCGGGGCGAAGAACGCGCCCGCCGCACCGCACACCCCAGCCATCACCGCCAGCTGCCACACCTGGGCCGCACCGGACACCAGCAGTACGACGGCCAGCGCCTCGGCGAGCGCGCAGGCGAGGTTCGACCACACCATCACCCGGGCACGGTCGAGCCGGTCTGCGACGACACCCCCGACCGGCAGCAGCGCGAGCTGCGGGACGACACCGGCGGCCAGTACGACGCCCAGGGCACGCGGACCACCGCCCACACCGAGCGCCGCGAACGCGAGAGCAAGGGGAGCGACCGCCGAGCCCGTCCACGACAACAGCCGAGCGGTGAAGTGCAGCCGGAAGCCTCGATGAGCGAGCGGCGCCCCGGCCGCCCGGAGCCGGACCCTCCATCCGATCCGCAGGACCACCGGCCTCGCGTCTCCCGAGTTCAGCGACCGCATCCTGACCAGTTCCCCACTCCACCACCAGGCCCACGGAATCCCGATGGCGAAGCCCTTCGGGAAGATCGCTGCGACTCTAGGACAGCCACCCGGCCGAAGCCCGCAGCACGGCACCCTGTTCGAGTGAGCACTTCCGGCGAGCGAAGCCCAACGCCCCCCATCCACAGTCCGGCCACCCCTTCGCCGCGAACTTCCCCTTTGCTAAGGCGACTTCACACGCACCTCGCAATGTGGTGACGCGGGTCACAGAAAATGCGTCTCGCCATTCGAGATGACTTGACGTCAGTGTTGCCGGAGTGGCGACTTGGGGTCTCTGCGGCGCCCACCTGGGGGCGACTTAGGGCACGCGGAGGGCACGGAACCCTCGAATTGGACTAGACAACAAGCAAGCCCCAGGTCAATGACCTGGGGCTTTTCTCTGGAGCGGGTGACGAGAATCGAACTCGCGCTCTCAGCTTGGGAAGCTGATGTTCTACCATTAAACTACACCCGCGTAAGACGCCGACGGAGTCGGTGTCCGAACGCTCGCTCACTGTACCTCATGGCGGACCCCCGGTGCTCGGGCCGTGGGGTTCGTGTGCGTTTCGGGGGTTGGCAGGGGGATGGGATCCGGGTGCGGGCGACCGGAGTTGGGGCGTACGGTGGGGGTGTGGGAGAGGGGCCCGGTAGGCCGGAGTGCCGCCTGGAGAGCCGTCCCTTTGATCCCGTAATGTGGCTTTCCGTCGTCACGGCAGTAAGCCCGACGCGGCTCCTGGGGAAGGGACTTAAGGGACTTGATGGAACGCACCGTCGTCCGCTGTGCCGAAGGGCACGTGTTCAGCACCGCTTCGTTCCCGATGCAGCAGGCCGAGCGGCTCGGCCCCGGCCGGCTCGTGCGGTGTCCCAAGTGCGCCCGGCTGCGCAGTGTCGTGCCGGTCGCACTCGAGAAGCAGCAGTAGCGGAAGAGGAAGAAACAGCAGCAGCGCGGGCGCGCGGACTCGTCACGGTTTTCACGGGTCCGCGCGCCTTGCGTATCCTCGGGGCGTGCTTCTCTCAGACAAGGACATCCGGGCCGAGATCGACGCCGGGCGGGTACGGATCGATCCCTACGACGAATCCATGGTGCAGCCGTCGAGCATCGACGTGCGGCTGGACCGTTTCTTCCGGGTGTTCGAGAACCACCGGTACCCGCACATCGACCCCTCCGTCGAGCAGCCGGACCTCACCCGGCTCGTGGAGCCCGAGGGCGACGAGCCCTTCATCCTCCACCCCGGTGAGTTCGTCCTCGCCTCGACGTACGAGGTCATCTCGCTGCCCGACGATCTCGCGTCCAGGCTGGAGGGCAAGTCCTCGCTCGGGCGGCTCGGGCTCGTCACGCACTCCACCGCCGGGTTCATCGACCCCGGGTTCAGCGGGCACGTGACCCTTGAGCTGTCCAATCTCGCGACCCTCCCCATCAAGCTGTGGCCGGGCATGAAGATCGGGCAGCTGTGCATGTTCCGGCTCTCCTCCCCCGCCGAGCACTCCTACGGCAGTGAGCGCTACGGCTCCCGCTACCAGGGGCAGCGCGGGCCCACCGCCTCCCGCTCCTACCTCAATTTCCATCGGACGCAGGTGTGAGGAACCGGACATGAGCAGCGGCAGCCCCGTACGGGAGAACCTCGGCTACGAGCAGTTCGGCGTCGCCGTGCGCGAGCTCGCGCAGACCATCGCCGACGACGGGTTCGAGCCCGACATAGTGCTCAGCATCGCGCGCGGCGGTGTCTTCGTCGCCGGCGGGCTCGCCTACGCCCTCGACTGCAAGAACCTGCACCTGGTGAACGTCGAGTTCTACACCGGGGTCGGCACCACCCTGGAGATGCCGGTCATGCTCGCCCCCGTACCCAACGTCATCGACTTCAGCGACAAGAAGGTCCTGATCACGGACGACGTCGCCGACACCGGCAGGACGCTGAAGCTCGTCCGCGACTTCTGCCTCGAAACGGTCGCCGAGGTGCGGTCCGCGGTGATCTATGAGAAGTCCCACTCCCTCGTGAAGTGCGAGTACGTGTGGAAGCGGACCGATGACTGGATCAACTTTCCGTGGTCTGTGCTGCCTCCTGTCGTGAAGAGGGACGGGCAGGTTCTCGACGCCTGAGGACCTCGGCGAGAGGTCTGGGAGACGTGTGAAGGGCCCCGGCACGGTTGCCGGGGCCCTTCGTCGTGCGTCGGGGCTAGAACGTGCCCAGCTTCACGATCGACAGCAGGGCGATCAGCTGGATCGCCGAGGCGCCCAGGGCCTTCGGCCAGGGCAGGTCGTGGGACTTGGCGACCATGAGGGTGAGCAGGGCGCCCGCCGCGACCCAGGTGGCCCAGCCGAGGAGCTGGACGAAGCCGGCGTTGCCGCCGAAGAACATGGCGACGAGGAGGCGGGGGGCATCGGTGATCGACATGATCAGCATGGAGAGGCCGACCGTCGGCTGCCAGGCTCCGTCGCCGCCGAGCTGGCGGGCCAGGGTGTGGGTCACCACGCCCAGGACGAAGGAGGAGGCGACCATCGCGATCGCCGTCACCAGGACGATCGGGACCGCGTTGGTGAGGGTGGCGTTTATCGCGTCCGCGCGGGCACCGTCGAAGCCGAAGACGGCGAGCAGGCCGTAGAGGAAGGTCACGATGAGGGCGGGGCCCCACATCGCGTAGTCCCGCATCTGGAGGAAGGTCTGGTTCGGGGCGAGGACGATCCCCTTCAGCAGGTCCTTCCAGTGCAGGCGCGGGCCGATCGGGCCGGACGGCCCCGCCGAGCCGGCGTGGTAGGTCGCGCCCTGCGTGTAGGCACCGGCCTCGTCGACCGAGAAGGCCTGGGTGTGGCCCGGCTGGTTCGCCGCGTACGGGTCGGGGGTGCCGGCGCCGTATCCGCCGCCGCCGTAGCCGTGGTCGTCGCCGAAGTACTCCGGGCCGTCGCCGCCGCCCTGTCCGGGGTGGCCGCCGCGCGCCTGCGCCTGCGGCCAGCCGGACCCGCCGCCGTGCTGCGGGTACGGCTGCGGGGCCGACGGGTACCCGTACGACGGTCCCGCCGGCTGCCCGCCGAAGCTCTGGGGCGATGCCTGCTGCCCGTACGCGGGTTGTTGCGGTCGCGCTTGCGGGGCCCGGTCGTCCCGGCCGCCGCGTCCGTTCCTGAATCCAGCCACGTCCTCGAACGTACCTGGTCCCGGAGATCCGTGTGGCGGGCTCGGGCACCCGAGCCCGCCATTGCCGCAGACCTGTGACATCCCCTAGGGGGCGTCACAGGGCGTCTCAGGGACGCCCTGTGCGGGGGTCACTGCGCGAACGCCGAGCCCAGCAGCGACCACGTGCCCGGCAGGCCGACCTGCGCCGCGGTGAAGCTCACCGCACCCGTCGTCGTCAGGCCCGCGGAGGAGCCGCGCAGGGTCCATATGGCGCCCCGCCCGCCGTTCTCGTGCCGGGCGCCGACCGCCAGGTCGGCCTTGCGGTCGCCGTTGAGGTCGGCGAGGTGGACGGCGGTGCCCCAGAAGTCGTTGTCCTCGTTCGCGTCCGGGACTCCGGGGGTGTTCTGGGTCCACCGGGTCGCGCCCGTGCCCGTCAGGCCCGCGGCGGAGCCGCGCAGCAGGGTCACCGTGCCGGTCTGCCAGGCCGCGCCGACCTCCTCGAACTCCGCGCCGACGGCGACATCGGCGTACCCGTCGCCGTTGACGTCTCCGACGGAGAGGGCGTCGCCGAAGGATTCGGAGCCCGTCGCCGCGGTGCTGCCGGGGACGCCCGGGCTGTCCTGGGTGATCGTCGCCTGGGGCGAGCCGCTCACGCCGTTCGGGCCGCCCAGGTAGGTGCGGACCCTGCCGGGTCCGACCGTGGAGCCGTTCACCGGCGAGTAGGAGGTGACGACGTCGTCGTACCCGTCCCCGTTGAGGTCGCCGAGGAGCACCCGCTGGTAGCCGCCGCTGTACAGGAACCTCTGCGGCTGCGGCCCCGAGGCGGCGGCGGAGCCCAGGTACACCAGGTCGCCGTCCTCGTAGGTCCCGTCCTCCGTGCCGCTGATCACCAGGTCGTCGGTGCCGTCACCGTTCACGTCACCGGCGGCCAGCCCCCACGCGCCCCGGCTCGTGCCGCTCAGCAGCCGGGTGCTGAGGACGATCCGGGACGCGGCTCCGTTCGTCTTCGTGAAGCCGCCCTTGAAGATCTGCACGTCCTTGCCGGTGCTGCCGACGGCCAGGTCGGCCCGGCCGTCCCCGGTGAAGTCGCCGACCGCGAGGGACATGCCGAAGCCGGTGTGGGACGTCCGGGCCGGGTCGGGGACGGCACGGCCGCCGGACAGGCCCTTGCTGCTCCCCCAGACGATGGTCACCGACCCGGCTCCGCCGTCCTCGCCCTCGGCGCCGACGACCAGGTCGGCGTACCCGTCCCGGTTCAGGTCGCCGAAGGTGAGCGACGAGCCGAACTCGTCGTACTTCTCGGCGGTGCCGGGGACGCCCGCCGAGTTCTGGGTGACGACCGTGCGGTTCGAGGCCTTGATCCCCGACTTGGAGCCGTAGCTGACGACGACCGCGCCGGCGTCCGCCTTGCCGCCGACGGTGGCGCCGGGGGCGGCGGTGGCGAGGTCGCGGTAGCCGTCGCCGTTGAAGTCGTCCGCGTACCTGGCGGGCGCGGCGGAGGCCGGGCCGGCCAGCGGGACGAGGCCCGCGGTGAGGAGTGCGGCGAGGGTCGCCGCCGTACGGATGCGCATGGTCAGCCTTCCAGTACGTCGCCGAAGTAGGCGGTGCCCGAGGGGCCGCCGAGGGTGGTGCCGGTGAAGGTCCTGGAGCCGCCCGCCGTGACGCCGGCGGTGGTGGACTTGAAGAGCCAGACGGCGCCGGCGCCGTGGCCCTCGCCGTAGGCGCCCGCGACCAGTTCGGCGCGGCCGTCGCGGTTGGCGTCGGTGAGGCGGACCGAGGAGCCGAAGAAGTCCTGGGACTGGGCGGTGCCGGGGACGCCCGCGGTGTCCTGGGAGAAGAGCTTGGCGCCGCTGCCGGTCAGGCCGCTCGCCGAGCCGCGCAGCACGGTGACCGTGCCCGCCTGCTTCTTCGTGCCGAGCGTCTCGGCGTAGGCGCCGACCGCGATGTCGACGTACCCGTCGCCGTTCACGTCCCCGGCGGACAGGCTCCAGCCGAAGCCGTCGTTCTTCTCGCCCTTCTCCGGGACGCCCGCCGTGTCCTGGGTGATCCGGACCGGCGTACGGCTGCTGAGGCCGCCGGCCGCGCCGTAGGTCACGGTGACCGCGCCGCCGAGGCCGCCGTTGGGCTCGTCGGCCGACTTCTCCATGAAGTTGCCGGTGACGATGTCGCCGTAGCCGTCCTTGTTCACGTCGGCGACGACCGCGTCGTAGCCGCCCGCGAGCTTCTTGCCGACCTTGAGGGTGCCGCCGGTGGCGCCGGTCCCGGTGTAGAGGACGCTGCGGGTGCGGTAGTCGCCGGAGGCGGTCTCCTCCTGGCCCATGACCAGCAGGTCGGTCTTCCCGTCGGCGTTGACGTCGCCCGCGATCAGCTTGTCGGAGTAGATCGTGGTCTGGTCGACGGTGTCGATGCCGACCAGGGCGGCCGCCTTGCCCTTGCGGGTGAAGGGGCCGCGGAAGATGTTCAGGGACGGCGTGGAGTTGTTGCCGACGGCCAGGTCGGTGTGGCCGTCGCCGTCGAAGTCGCCGGCCGCCAGGGCCCAGCCGAGTTCGTTGCGGTACCGCGGCAGCGGCGAGGAGAGGTTGCTGGCGCCCTTGAGGCCGCTCGCGCCGCCCCACAGGACGGTCACGTTGCCGTAGGAGTCGGTGGTGCCGATCCGCTCGCTGTGCACGCCGACGACCAGGTCGGTGTAGCCGTCGCCGTCCAGGTCGCCGGTGGTGAGCCGGTCGCCGAAGTAGTCGCCGGAGGCCGGGTTGCCGGGGACGCCGGTGGTGGCCTGGCTGATGATCTGGCGCTTGGTGGTGTCGAGGCCGTTCTTCGTGCCGTAGACGACCGCCACGTAACCGGCGCCGGACTTGCCGGAGACCTTGGCGACGGGTGCGGCGATCGCGAGGTCGCGGTAGCCGTCGCCGTTGAAGTCACCGGACAGGCCCGAGGGGGCGGCGGTCGCGGTGGCGGCGGGCAGGGCGGTGAGGAGGCCCGTGGTGAGGGCCGTGGCGAGCAGCAGGGTGGTGCGCTTGGACATGGATTTCCCCCGTGAGGTGGTGAGGTGACGCGGCGTCAGGGGCCGCGTCACCGTGGTGAGGGCGCGTCAGCCGGTGAGGCCGGTGCCGAACGCGCCGTACGTGCGGGAGAGCCCGAAGGTGCCCGGGCCGAAGGCCTTGGCACCCGTGGCGGTGATGCCGGAGGCGCTGCCGCGCAGGGCGGTGACCGCGCCGACCCCCTCGTCCTCGAAGGCGGCACCGACGGTCAGGTCCGCCTTGCCGTCCTTGGTGACGTCCGAGAGCACGAGGTCCGAGCCGAAGTAGTCCATGGACTCGTTGGTGCCGGGGACCCCGACGGTGTTCTGGGAGATCGTGCGGGCGCCGGTGCGGGAGACGCCGCCGGCCGAGCCGTTCATCAGGACGACGAGACCGGTGTCCTCGGCCGCGCCGATGTCCTTGAAGACGACGCCGATGGCCAGGTCGCCGTAGCCGTCGCCGTTGGTGTCCCCGATGGAGACGGCGCCGCCGAAGCCGTCGTCCGCCTTGTCGGTGCCGGGGACGCCGGTGGCGGACTGGGTGAGCTCGGCCATGGGGGCGTCGCCGTTGACCGGGCCGCCCCTGCTGCCGGTGATGACGACGACCTGGCCGCCGAGGGTGCCGGTGTGGTCGTCGTCCTTCGCGAAGACGTTGCCGATGGCGATCTCGTCGTAGCCGTCGCCGTTGATGTCGCCCAGGGCGAGGGAGGTGCCGCCGTTCAGCGGGCGCGGCTTGGTCGTGACCACGCCGGTGGACGCGCCGAGGTAGGCGGCGCCCTTGGACCAGCTGCCGGACGGGTCGGAGGTGAGCGCGGTGCGGTACGTGAGGACGAGGTCGGACTTCTTGTCGCCGTTGGTGTCGCCGGCGGCGAGCGCGTCGATGCCGAACTCCGCCTTGTCCGGGGTCGGGACCTTCTGCGTGCCGCCGGTGGTGCCGGACTTGGTGAAGCCGCCCTTGACGATGTAGGCGTAGGACGCGGCCGTGCCGGAGGCCAGGTCGGCCTTGCCGTCGCCGTTGAAGTCGCCGGCGGCCAGTACCGAGCCCCAGGCCTCGTGCTTGGCGGCCGAGGGGTCCTTGACCGTCGTGCCGTTCTTCAGGCCGCTCGCCGAGCCCCACAGGATCGTGACCGAACCGCCGTCGGTGTCCGAGCCGTTGTCCTCGCCGGGCGCGCCGACGGCGAGGTCGGTGTAGCCGTCCTTGTTGAAGTCGGCCGGGGCGAGCGCGCGGCCGAAGAAGTCCTCGGTCTCGGCGGTGCCGGGGACGCCCGCGGTGTTCTGGCTGACGATCGTGCGCTTGGCGGGGTTGAGTCCGGAGGCGCTGCCGTAGACCACGACGACGTACCCGGCCATGTTCTTGCCGCCGACCTTGGCGTAGGGGGCGGCGAAGGCGACGTCGCCGTAGCCGTCGTGGTTGAAGTCGGCCTTGTAGGCGTGGGCCGCGGCGGCGGATGCGACGGGGGCCGAGAGGGTCAGCAGGCCGCCGGTCAGCGCGGCGGCGGTGAGCGTCGCGAGGGCGAGGCGGCGGCGGTGGTGTCCGTTCACGGGGAGGGTGCTCCTGGGATCGGCGGCACGGGTGCCGGGGTACGCGGGTGTGCGAAGGCGGGGCAGCGGGCGGTGCTGCGTGCCGGAGCGGGCGCGCGGGACCGGGCAGGCCCGTGGTCGGACGACCGGTGGGCCTACCCTGCCCGTGCGCCGTCGGGAGCAGCCCTCCCGGCCCGCGGGTCAGTCGGCGAAGATGGCGCCGAGCTGCGGGGTACCGGTCGTCGACACGCCCAGCTTGCTCGCGGAGAGGGCCCGGGACCCGGTCGTGGTGATCTTCGAGCCGTTGGACGGCAGGTAGGTGACCGCGCCGTCGCCGCCGTTCTCGTACGAGCCGACGATCAGGTCGGCCTTGCCGTCGCCGGTGACGTCGTCGAGCTTGACGTCGGCGCCGAAGAGGTCGTTCTTCTCGTCGTCGCCGGGGACGCCGGCCGTGCTCTGCGCGAAGGACTGGGCGCCGGAGGCGAGGTTGATCCCGGTCTTCGCACCGTAGAGGACGGTGACCTGGCCGGTGTTGGTCTTGCTGCCGATGTCCTCGTTGGGCGTGGAGACGACCAGGTCGGCGTAGCCGTCGCCGTTGACGTCACCGAGGTCGAGGTCCCAGCCGAAGCCGTCGCCCTTCTCGGAGGCGCCGGGGACGCTGCCGCTGTTCTGGTTGAACATGGTGGCCTTGGCCGGGCCCGAGGCGCTGCCGTAGGTGATGGCCACCCGGCCCCCGTTGGCGGAGTCCGGGAAGACGGTCCCGCCGCTGCTGGCGTCCCAGGAGGCGCCGCTGACGATGTCGCCGAAGCCGTCGCCGTTGATGTCGCCGACGCCGGTGACGATGCCGCTCTTGAGGGCCTTGGCGCCGGTGGCGGTCAGGCCGCTCGCGGTGCCCGGCAGCCAGTAGTTGGTGTTCCAGTGGTCGCTGGTCTTCGTCTCGTACCCGTCGACGATCAGGTCGGTACGGCCGTCGCCGTTGACGTCACCGGCGGTGAGGTGCATCGGGCCGTACGGGTAGGAGTCGGTGCCCGGCTCGATCGGCGGCTTGACGGTGTACCGGCCGCCGGGGGTGCCGTTGCTCGCGATGCCGCCCTTGAACACCCACAGGGTGGCGGCGGAGCTGCCGATGGCCAGGTCGGCCTTGCCGTCGCCGTCGAAGTCACCGGCGGCAAGGGTCTGCCCCCAGTAGTCGTGACCGCTCGGCGAGGGGTCCTTGAGGTCGACGCCCTTGCCGGTGAGCCCGCTCTTGGAGCCCCACAGCAGGGTGACGGTGCCGCCGTTGGTGTCGGTGCCGACCTTCTCGGACGGAGAGGAGACGGCGAGGTCGTCGTAGCCGTCGGCGTTGAAGTCGGCGTACGCCAGGTCGTAGCCGAACTCGTCGCCCGCCTCGGCGGTGCCGGGGACACCGGGGCTGTTCTGGCTGAGGGTGGTCCGCTTGGCGGTGGTGACGCCGGAGGCGGAGCCGTAGAGGGCGACGACCTGGCCGGCGCCCTTGTGACCGCTGACGTAGGCGGTGGTGGCGGAGGTGGCGATGTCGCCGATGCCGTCGCCGTTGAAGTCGGCGCGGGCGACCTTGACGGAGTCCGCGGCCGACGCCGACGCTGCCGAAAAGGTGAGCAGACCGCCCGTCAGCGCGGCCGCGGTGGCCGTCGCGAGGGCGAGACGCGGGAACGTGTGCATGCGGGTCGTCTCCTGCGGCATGCGGGGGCCGCCCGCCTCCCGGCGGACGGCCGGAGTCAATGAAGTCCAGCGATCAGGAGACCCGCGTCAAGGGGTAAGGGTTGTACGTGAGTTCGGTGAATTCTTCGGGGCGGGTGTGACTGCGGGTGTGGCTACGGGTGTGACTGTTGCGCCGCTGTCGCTGCCGCTGCCGCTGTCGCCGCCGTCGTCGTGGTCGTGGTCGCGGTCGCGGTCGCGGTCGCGGTCGCGCCAACGGTGGGACGGGAGTTCGGCAGACCCCGGGGAGGATGTTGGAGCCCTGGATGGCGACCGCTCCTGGGTTGCCTACCGCATCATCGCGACGTCAGGCCGGTGATCCGCCACAGACCGTCGTCGCCGTTGCCGGCGGTGTAGGCGTCTCCGGATGCCGCCAGCGAGAAGCTGAAGGTGTTGATCCCGACGATGTCGGTGACGTGGGACTGGACCCTGGTGGCGGCGTTCACGCGTTTCACCTCGTCGCCGACCTGGAAGTAGACCAGGCCGTCGCCGCCGACCGAGATCGACGTGGGTTCGTAGGCCTCGTCGGCCAGCACGCGTGTCGTACCGGTGGCCACGTTCGTCTGCAGAATCCGGCCCATGCCCATGTCCGCGGTGTAGGCGAGCCCGGCCTTGTCGAACGCGAGGCCGTAGGAGAAGCCGAGTCCCGTGGCCACCGCGTGCGGTGTCCCGCCGTCCGGGACGGCGACGATCTCCCCGTTGGTGTCGGTGACATAGGTGGTGGTGCCGAAGCGGGCGACACCGAAGAGCGCGGGCAGGCCGGCGGCCAGGGTACGGCGACCGCCCGTGGCGAGGGTGACCTGCTGGAGCGTGCCGTCGAAGCCGGTGATGTAGGCGCTGCCGTCGGCGACGGCCACGCCGCGGAGGTTGCCCAGACCGGTGGCGACCGTGTCGAGCGCTCCGGTGGCGAGGTCGAGCCTGAGCAGATCGCCTCCCGAGTAGGCCAGATACACCGCGCCGGCGTTGTCGGGGGCGATGGCGACCGGGGAGCCGGCCGCGGGCGCGATGCGTACGCAGTCCGTGGACGGGCACTTGACGTCACCCGTCGCGGCAACCGCCGGAGCGGCGAGGGTCGTTGTCGCGCCCGACGCGAGTAACGCGCCTAGGGCCAGCGCCACGCCCAGTGCGCGCCCGCGACCGGTGAGCGAGCGGGTGGGACGGTCGAGCGGGGGTCGCGTCGCGGTACCAGATCTCGTCATTGAGTCCATCCGTTCCTGTCCGTCGACGATCGGTGGGCCCACGGGGTCGCCGCGGGCACTGCACAGGCCACGTAGGGGAGATGCGGAAGGGTTCACCACGCGCACCGGCCGCAGGGTGCGCCCGGACACAGGTACCGGTCGCTCACGCTCTCCTGATCACGCGCCGTTCCGTTCTTCGTGGCCGCCGCCTCCGCCTGAGTTTTTCGTGGCTTCCGCCGCCGCCTTGGGGCTGTTCGGCCGCCCGTGTCGGCAGGAAGCGGGGAGGGGGAGGGAGACGGAAGCACGAGCAACGGTTGCAACCGGCTCAACCGGCTCAACCGGCTCTGGACAGGTACCAGTCACTCACGTCCCCCTGATCACTCTTGCGTCAGGATGGGTCCATGAGCGTAGTGAAGATCAACGTACTGACCGTGCCGGACGAGCAGCGGGAGACGCTGGAGAAGCGGTTTGCTTCGCGGGCGCATGCCGTGGAGAACTCGGACGGGTTCGAGTGGTTCGAGCTGCTGCGGCCGGTCGAGGGGACCGAGCAGTACCTGGTGTACACGCGCTGGAAGGACGAGGAGTCCTTCCAGGCGTGGATGGAGGGGCCGATGAAGGCCGCTCACCAGGGGGGTGCGGAGGGCGAGCGGCCGAAGCCGGCGGCTTCCGGGTCGACGCTGTGGTCCTTCGAGGTGGTGCAGTCGGCGGGGCCGAAGGGCTGACGAGGTCGACGCAGGGGCAGAGGCCGGGACCGGTGCCCCGGGTGGGGCACCGGCCTGGTGGCGGGTCAGGACGGCGTCTGGATCTCGGTCTTGGTCTCGGTCTTGGTCTCGGTCTTGGTCGTGGTCGTGGCCGGTGTGTTCGGGCGGGACGGATCCGGTACGAGGCGGCGGCGCCGGGACGGGAGGCCGAGCGTCGGGTGGGCCACGGCCCAGGCCGCGCCCTTGCAGATCAGTTCCTTGTAGCGGGCGGCGGTCCGGCCCGTCAGGGCCGCCCGTACCGCGCGGTCGTCGGCCGTGACGTACTGGATCAGGCCCTGCCTGCGGCCCAGCGAGACGCACTGGTTGAAGTAGCGCAGCGGGGTGTCCGGGAGCTTTCCGCCGGTCAGGCGGGCCGCGATGGCGTCGGCGGCCTGCCAGGCCATCGGGAGGCCCGAGGCGCAGGACATGCGGAGCGGGTTGCCTGCCGGGCCCGTCGCCATCGCCGCGTCGCCGATCGCGTAGACGTCCGGGTGCGAGACCGAGCGCATGGTCCGGTCGACGACGATCCGGCCCGCGCCGGTGACCTCCAGGGTGGTGGCCCGGGAGAGGGGATGGACGGCGAAGCCGGTGGTCCAGAGGGTGACCGCGGCCGGGACTGACCCGCCCCCGGCCGTGGTCACGTGGCCGGGGGCCACGGCCGTGACGGCGGTGTGCTCGTGCACGGTGACGCCTAGGCCGTCGACGACCTTCCGCAGGTGCCGACGGCCCTTCGGCGAGAGCCAGTCGCCCAGGGCGCCGCGGGCGGCGAGGGCGACGTCCAGGTCCGGGCGGGCCTCGGCGATCTCGGTCACGGCCTCCAGACCGGTGAGTCCGCCGCCGACCACGAGCACCTGCTGTCCGGCTTCGAGGGCGGCGAGGCGCCGGCGCAGCCGGAGCGCTCCGGGGCGGCTCGCGATCTGGTCGGCGTGCTCGGCGGCGCCGGGGACGCCATGGTCGTTCCAGTCGCTGCCCAGGGCGTACACGAGGGTGTCGTACTCCAGTTCCATCGGTGCCGACGGTTCCTGCGGTGCCGGTACGCCGTGCTCGGTGGTGGGGACCGTCGTGACCGTCTTGCGGTCGACGTCCACCGCCGTGACCCTCGCGAGCCTCAGCCGTACGCCGGTCCCCGCGAACATCTCGGCGAAGGGCCGGGGCCGCAGCTCCTGCCCGGTCGCGAGCTGATGCATCCGGACGCGCTCGACGAAGTCGGGTTCGGCGTTGACGAGGGTGATGGCGACGTCTTCGGGGCGCAGCCGCCGGGCGAGGCGGCCGGCGGCCACGGCTCCGGCGTATCCGGCGCCGAGGACGACGATGCGGTGCTGCATGTCCGTGCTCCTGTCATCCAGCTCTTCAGCGGGTCGCCCCCTGAACCGGACGGCCCGCCGTTTCCTGACAGGAAGGCGGTGTGAAGCAGCTCACATGAGAGTGGGCGGGGGCGTCAGAAGAGGCGGAGCACGGGTTCGCCGTGGTCCGTCGCCGCCCACCGCCGGGTCGCGCGCTCCAGCTTGTCGGGGTTGAGCTGGTTGCGGAACGCGGCGATGCCGTCGGTGGTGATCTCCAGGCACATCACGCCGAAGACCCGGCCGCCGACGACCGCCACCAGGGCGGGGCCGCCGTTGGCGGTCGTGACGTGCAGTTCGACGCTGCCGCCGGCCAGGGCGCGCTGGGCCGGGCCCTGTTTGAACAGGCCCCGCATGAACTTCGCGACCGCGAGGGCGCCCTCGAACACCCTGGCCGCGGCCGGGACCTTCCCGCCGCCGTCCCCGACCGCGACGGCGTCCTCGGTGAGCAGCCGGACGAGCGGCTCGGTCCGGCCGGTGCCGGCGGCCGCCAGGAACTCCTCGATGATCCGCCGGGCGGCGGCCTCGTCGACCTCCGTGCGGACCCTGCCCTGCGCGACGCGCTTCCTGGCCCGGTGCAGGATCTGCTGGCTGGCTGCCTCGGTCAGGTCGAGGATCCGGGCGATCTCCCGGTGCGGGTAGTCGAAGGCCTCCCGCAGCACGTACACCGCGCGCTCGGCCGGGGCGAGACGCTCCAGCAGGACCAGGACCGCGTACGACACCGACTCCCGCCGTTCCGCGGTGTCGGCGGGGCCGAGCAGCGGGTCGCCGGCGAGCAGCGGCTCGGGGAGCCACTGGCCCACGTAGGTCTCGCGCCGGGCGCGGGCCGAGGTGAGCTGGTTGAGGCACAGGTTGGTGAGCACCTTCGTCAGCCAGGCCTCGGGGACCTCGATACGGCCGGTGTCGGCGGCCTGCCAGCGCAGGTACGTGTCCTGCACGGCGTCCTCGGCCTCGCCGGCGGAGCCGAGAAGGCGGTAGGCGATGGCCGCCAGGCGCGGCCGGGCCGCCTCGAACCGGTCCACGTCGGTCACGGTCAGAGCCATGCCCCGGATCCTAGCCCGCACGCCTCGCACCGGGCCGGGTCGGGCCAGCGGGGAGAGCCGGCCCGGTGGGGAGGGCCGCAGGCGCCGGCAGACTACGGCAGCGCACATCGGCGGCAGGCGCGCGGCGGCGACACCCGCCCGTCGAGCGACGCCCGCCCATCGCACGACACTCGCCCATCGAGCAGCACCCGCCCATCGCCCGGCACCCAGCCACCGAGCAGCAAGGTCACCCCGGTCGCTGTTGCCGCGGGAAAGCATGCGCATATTGTCGTGAATTGACGGCATACGGCGCCTCAGCGGGACCGGTAAGGGCTCCGTGCGGCGTCCGCTGCTCACCGCGCGCGACCGGAGGACGAACGTCATGCGGCTCGGTGCAGGGTCCAGGGGTGACCTCGCGGTCGACGATGCCCTGGGGCCGGCGCTGGCCGACATGGTGCGCCGGACGGGGGCGGCGATCGGCGGTGTGTACCTGATCGAGGAGCCGGCCGCGCTGCTGCGCCTGGTGGCGCTGTGCGGGCTGCCCGTGGACTTCACCGCGCCCTGGCAGCGGCTGCCGCTGACCGCCCCCGTTCCGGTGGCCGACGCGATCAAGGAGGACCACCTGGTCTGGGTGGGCTCCCAGGACGAGATGGCGCGCCGGTACCCGCGGACCGCGACCGTCCTGCCGTACCCCTTCGCGCTCGCCGCGGTCCCGCTGCGCGGGGTGCGCCGCTGCTGGGGCGGGGTCGTGCTGATGTGGCCCGCCGACCACCCGCCCCGGGCCACCACCCGCGAACGCCACCACATCGCCGCCAGCGCCCGCACGCTGGCCCGGCTGCTGGACGACTCGCCGGTGCCGCCCGTCCTCCCCGACCGTCCGCGTGTCGTGGCCGTGCACTCCCGGCACCACCCCGCCCAGACCGCGCCGGCCGCCGTCGACTACCTCGACCGGATCCCGGAGGGCGCCCTCGCCCTGGACCTGGAGGGCAGGGTCACCTTCATGTCCGCGCCGGCCGCGCGGCTGCTCGGCCGGGACGCCGACCGGATGCTCGGCACCCGGCCCTGGCAGTCCCTGCCGTGGCTGGACGACCTGAGGTACGAGGAGCAGTACCGGCTGGCCGTCGTCAGCCGGGCGCCGGTGTCCTTCTGCGCGCTCCGTCCGCCGGACCGGTGGCTGACCTTCCACCTCCACCCGGACGCCAGCGGCATCAGCGTGCGCATCACCGCCGGGGAGGAGACGGCGCCCGCACCGAGCGGGCGTGCGGAACCGGCCCCGACCACGCCCGGACGCCTCTACCAGCTGGTCCACCTCGCGGCCGGGCTCACGGAGACGGTGACCACCCGGGACGTGGTCGCGCTGATCGCGGACCAGATCCTGCCGGGGTTCGGCGCCCAGGGACTCCTGCTCCGCATCGCCGAGGCGGGCCGCCTGCGGATCGCCGGGCAGCACGGCTACTCCGCCGAGACCGTCGAACTCCTGGACGCCCTCCCCCTCGACACCGACGTCACCCCGGCCGGCCAGGTCCTGGCGAGCGGCGTCCCCGCCTTCTTCGGCAGCCCGGCCGAGCTGACCCGCAGCTACCCGCGGCTGCCGCAGATCAGCGGGAAACAGGCGTGGGCCTTCCTGCCCCTGGTCATCTCGGGACGCCCGGTCGGCTGCTGCACCCTCTCCTACGAACGCCCCCACGTCTTCACCGCCGACGAACGTGCCGTCCTCACCCCGCTGTCCGGTCTGCTCGCCCAGTCCCTGGACCGGGCCCGCCTCTACGACACCCAGCACCACCTCGTCCACCAGCTCCAGCAGGCGCTCCTGCCGCGCAGCCTCCCCACCGTGCCCGGCCTCACCGTCGCCGCCCGCTACCTGCCGGCCGGGCACGGGATCGACGTCGGCGGCGACTTCTACGACCTGCTGCGCCTGGACGACGCCTGCGCGGGCGCCGTCATCGGCGACGTGGAGGGCCACAGCATGGCCGCGGCCGCCCTGATGGGCCAGGTCCGCACCGCCCTCCACGCCCACGCCACCGCCGGAGCCGCCCCGGACCAGGTCATCGCCCGCACCAACCGGCTGCTCGCCGACCTGGCCCCCGACCTCCTGGTGACCTGCCTCTACGCCCACCTCGACCTGGCCCGGCACGAGCTGACCCTGGCCGGCGCCGGCCACGTACCGCCGCTGCTGCGCCCGGCGGCCGGCCGGGCCCACCCCGTCTACCTCGACCCCGGCCCGCCGCTGGGCGTCGACGCCTGCGCCCGCTACCCCCTCACCCGCGGCCCGCTCCCGGCGGGCGCCGTCCTCGCCCTCTACACCGACGGCCTCGTCGAACGCCCCGGCACCGACGTCGGCCACGCCACCGCCGGTCTCGCCGAGCACCTCGCCCGCGCCGACGTCGGCGACCTGGAGCACCTCATCGACGGCCTCGTCCACCAGGCCTGGCCGGCCGGCGGCCACACCGACGACCTCGCCGTGCTCCTGCTGCGCACCGGACGCCCGCACCCGGGCACCGGGACCCCCTGACGGCCCTCCGGGGCACGCGGGATACTCGCCGCATGCCGACGCTCTTTTCCCGGATCCTCGCCGGAGAACTGCCCGCCAGGTTCGTCTGGCAGGACCCCGAGGTCGCCGCGTTCCTCAGCATCGCGCCGCTGACCCCGGGGCACACCCTGGTGGTGCCCCGGCGCGAGGTGGACCAGTGGACCGACGCGGACGGCGAACTGCTGGCCCGCTGCGTCACGGTGGCCCAGGCGGTCGGCCGCGGGGTACGGCGTGCCTGGGACGCGCCCCGGGCCGGTCTGGTCATCGCGGGCTTCGAGGTGCCCCATCTGCACATCCATGTCGCGCCCGCCTGGGGCATGGCCGAACTCGACTTCTCCCGGGCCAGGTTGGAGACGGACGAGGCCGCCCTCGACGACGCCGCGGCGCGGCTGCGCACCGCACTGCGCGAGCTCGGGTTCGCCGGGCAGGTGGCGGCCGAGGGCTGACCGGAACCCGACCTGACCTGGCCGGGCCCGTCAGCGGGGGTGGGCCGCGAAGACGTCGTGCAGGACGTCCATGTAGGCGCCGTGGCCGCTGGGGCTCGCCCAGGCCGTGGCGGACTCGGCGGCCGTGCCCTCGCCCCACTCGTTGTAGGTGACGAGGAGCTGGAAGGGCGCGCCGGAGGTGGCGACGGTCGTGGCGTCGCGGCGGAACCGGTCGAGGTCACGGGGGACGACCGGTGCGTCGGCGTCGTACTTGTAGAAGCCCGGCGACAGGATCGCCGAGTAGCCCTGCTGGATGTCCAGGCTGGACGCGTACTGGTGCCAGCCCTGCGGCTGGTTCGCGCACGTGTGGTAGCCGCCGAACACCTTGAGGACGACGTAGTAGCCGGCGGTGCGGTTGGCCTCGGTCCACCGGTCGACCATGTCGCAGCCGTCGCCGCCCGCCGCGTACACGAAGATCACCGGCTTGCCGTCGATGTGCAGCCAGGTCTTCTGGTCGGAGTACTTGCGCAGGTACACGAGGTCGCTGTGGATCCGGGTCGCGGACGGGTTCCCGTACGCCTCGTTCTCGTAGTACGTCGTCCAGGAGAAGCCCAGCCTGGCGCCCTCGGACATCAGCAGCGGCATCCGCTTGTCCTCGCGTTTGCCGGCGCCCCACCAGGAGGCGATGCCGGCCTGGAGGCCGCCGTACTGCATGTCCTTGATCTGCCGGTCGACGGTGGCCGGGTCGTCCTGGTCGTAGTCGGCCGCCGAGGCGGTGTACTGGCTGCCGCCGTCGGTGTGCGGGTTCTTGTCGTACCAGGGGTAGTAGAAGGCGGCGCGGACCGGGAGCTTCGTGTCGACGGTCGCGGGGTTCGGGGCCGCCGCCGCGGTGGTCGCCGGCTTCTTGGTGGCGTGGGGGCCGGCGGTCTTCGACGGCGAGGCCGGCGTGGACGACGGCGAGGGGGAGGCGGACGCGGCCGGGGGCGCGGAGCGGGCGGTGGGCGACGCGGAGAGCGCGGCGGCCGTGGGGGACGCCGACCCGCTCGGGCCGGCGGCGAGGGCCACCGTGGCGATCGTGACACCGGCGACGCCGGCGGCGGCCAGCGAGAGGAGTGCGGCGAGCTTTCCGGCGGAGGCGGCCTTGACCGCGTTGAGCGCCTTGACCGCGTTGAGCGCCTTGGCCCCATTGGCCGTCTTGGTCGTCTCCGCCGTACGGGTGGCGTGGGTGGCGCGGTCCAACGGCGTGGTGTGCGCGGCGATTGTGGCGTGCGTGGCGGTGGTGGCGTTGCCGCCGCCCGCCCGCAGGGCCGCCGCCGTCAGCGCGACGAGCACCGGCGGGACCGGTACCAGGGCCAGGTCCGCGAGCAGCCGCTCGGCCGGGACCACGTCGGCTTCGGCGAACACCCCGTCGCAGAACGGGCATTCACGGGTGTGCCGGGCCACCCGCTTGCGCCACAGACCGCTCGGCCGGCCGTCCCAGCCGTACAGCATCCCGTCCAGGTCCTGGCAGCGCGGCACCGCTTCCAGGGCCCGCACCACGGCCCGCGCGACCTCCAGCCGGGCCTTCAGCCGCTGCACCCGGACACCCGCCTGCGCGGGCGGGGTCTCCAGGGCGGCGGCCAGTTCGGCACGGGTGAGCTGACCGGCCACCTCCATCCACCACACGGCGAGCAGTTCGCGGTCCTCCGCGTCCAGCCAGCGGGTCGCCTCGGCGGTCTCGCGCCGCTGTTCGGACAGGTGCAGCACGGTGATGGTGAGGTCGGCGAAGTCGGCCCCGGGGTCGGCGAGTTGCGCGGTCTCGTCCAGCCACTCGGCGTCGGCCTGGTGCGGTGCCGCCCGCCGCAGCCGCCAGTGCCGGCGCACCTGGCGCATCGCGATCGCCACCAGCCAGGAGCGGAACGCGGCGGGGTCCCGCACCTGCCCCACGTCGCGGACCATCTGGAGCATGACGTCCTGGACGACGTCGTCGGTGTCGGAGGGGGCGTTCAGGGCACGCCCGACGACGTTGTAGACGAGGGGCAGATGGTCCGCCACGAGCACGTCGAGCGCCCGCTGGTCGCCCGCCTGCGCGGCACTGACGACGGCGGTGTACGCGTCATGTCCACTGGGTGAGAAGTCGCTCATACAAGGGGAGGGTCGGTCGACGCCGTCGGCGTAACAGAAAACCGCGTGCCAGAACACGGTGTGGCAGGAAACGGTCTGGCAGGAAGCCGCGTTTCAGTACGCCATGTCGAGTACGTCGTGTTCGAGTACGCCGTGTCGAGTACGCCTGTTCCAGTAGGTCGCGGCCAGACTACCGGGCGGCCTCCCGCGGCCCGCTCGGGTGTGCGACCAGCCGCTCCACCCGCTCGTGCAGGTCCTCGACGTGGTCCTCCGACTCCGGCTTCATGAGGACGCTGCGCAGGATCCGGGCGCCGTCCGCGTCCGCCGTGATCTTGGGGTGCCGGGCGGCGAAGGCCGCGCGGTCGGCCTTGAGGGTGCTGAGGAAGACCGGTTCGGGGGCGGCCATGCCGTCGGCCAGGGCCCGGGCGGAGGCGGCGTCGATCGCGGTGAGGGCGGCCGGGTCGGTGGCCGGGAAGTAGGTGACGATGTCCAGCTGCGGGCGCTGGTAGAGCTCCAGGAGGTCCGACGTCTCGATCAGGTCCGCCCAGCGCAGGGCGGCCCGGCGCCCGGCCGCCAGCACCTTGCCGAGGCCGTCGGGCGTGGGCGGCAGCAGCCGGAAGGTGAGCCACAGGGCCGCCGCCGCGGCACCGGCGCGGGAGCACTCCAGGCTGATCTCGCCCAGGTGGAGTTCGCCGGAGGTGAAGTAGGTGTACGGCGAGTCGTGCAGGTAGAAGCGGCCGACCTCGGGGTCCCGGAAGAGGACGGCCCCGCAGCCGTAGGGCTGGAGTCCGTGCTTGTGCGGGTCGACGACGATCGAGTCGGCCCGTGCGAGCGCCCGCCACGGCTCGGGCGGCAGCCCCTCGGGACCGTCGGCGCCGGCGAGGAGCGTGAAGAAGCCGCCGTAGGCCGCGTCGACGTGGACGCGGACGCCGTGCCGCTCGGCGAGCGGCAGGATCTCGTGGACGGGGTCGACGGCGCCGAGCCCGGTGGTGCCGGCCGTGACGACGACGGTGCCGACGTCACCGGTCTCCAGTACGTCCGCCAGCGCGTCGAGGTCCATCCGGCCCTGGTCGTCGGTGCGGACGGGGTGGCTGGTCATGTCCAGGACGTGGCACATGCGGCCGTGGGTGTAGTGGGCGTCGGCGCTGTGCGCGATGCCCCGGCCGGGGTGGAGTTCGCGGGCGACGAAGAGGGCTTCGAGGTTGGCGATGGTGCCGCTGGTGGTGAGGTGGCCGAGGTGCGTGTCGTAGCCGAACATCGTCGCGAGCCGGGCGACCGCCTCGCGTTCCATCGCCGCGGTGGCGGGGCCGCCGTCCAGGGCGTGGTTGTTGGGGTTGATCAGCATCGCGGTGAGGTGGCCGACCACCGCGGCGGGGTGCGGGGGCTTGAGCATCTGGCCCGCGTAGTGCGGGTGGAAGAAGGGGTAGTTGTCCTTGAGCCGGTCCGTGAACTCCGCGAAGACCGGCGCGAAGCGGTCGTCGGCGACGTCGAGGGACGGGTGGGACCGGTAGGGGCCGAAGGTGTCGGCCCACTCCTGTATCGCTTCGGTGGCTCGGCCGAGCCAGTGCTGCAGATCCACGGATCTTCCTCTCGCTCCAGCTGTCGCTCGCGGTGCACCCACCGTACGATTTAATTGACTAGTCAGCAATCATCTAGTCAGTCATCATCCAGTCAGCAATCGAATGCTCAGTAATCAGATGATCAGTGTTCGAGGAAGCAGTAAGTGCGGTCACAGTAAGGTCGGTCGCGATGAACTCCACGCCCCAGCACGACGCCGAGGCCGCCGCCCGCGCCGCCAACAGCCCGCTCGTCCGGGACTTCGGACTGCTGATCACGTCCGCCACCCGCCTGGAACAGCGCATCGACACCGCGCTGCGCCGGGAGTGCGGGATCAGCCACACCATGCTGGAAGTGCTGATACTGCTCTGCCGTCGGTCCGGCGAGGAGGTCTCCCAGCGGCAGCTGGCCGACGGCCTCACGCTGACCAGCAGCGGCACCACCCGGCTGATCGACCGTATGGAGGAGGCCGGGCTGGTCCGGCGGGTGCCGTCCCCCGGCGACCGGCGGGTGGCCCTGGTGGAACCGACCGCCGAAGGGCTTACGACGTTCCTGGGCGCGGTCGCCGTGCACGCCCGGGTCGTCGAGGAGTTCTTCGTCGGGCCGCTGACGGCCGACGACTACAACCGGCTGACCGGCGCGCTGGCCGCGATCGACCGGGCCCTGCGCGAGGACACCGGCTGACGGCTCCGCACCGGCGTCACCGCACGCCGATCTCGCCGGGCCGCCGGTTGAAGGGGATTCCGGGCGGCGCGATCCTGGGAGGGGTACCCGGACAGCCGGAGGCACCATGGAGGGTCGCGTACCGGAGGACCTGGCGGTCGTCGTCGACGCCGACGGGGCCGTCCTGGTGTGGAGTGCGGGTGCCCGGCGGCTGCTCGGGTACGAGCCCGCCGACGTCGTCGGCCGTTCCGCGCGGATGCTGCTCGCCGCCGACCTGCCCGTGTCCGCGCGCCGCCACCTCGCCGACGGACAGCGCTGGTCCACCGAGGTCGCGCTGCTGCACCGCAACGGCGACCGGATCGTCGTCCGCCTCCAGGGCATCCCGCTCGCGGACACCGGCGACAGGCCGCTCTGGCTGGTGACCGGGGCCCCGCAGACGACCGTGGCCGGACGCGACCAGCCCGGGGCGGCGACCCTGTGGGACCTCACGCTCGCCCAGCTGCCCACACCGGTGGCGATCTACGACCGCGATGCCCGGTTCGTCGCCGCCAACGACGCGATGGCCCGGATCATGGGCCTGCCCGCGGCGGAGATGCGGGGCCTGACCCTGTCGGAGATCGAGCCCAGCTTCCCCTTCGACGAGTACGACCGCCTGCAGCGGCAGGTCCTGCGCACCGGGCGGACGGTCTTCCACGAACAGCACGCCCAGGCGCCCGGGGAGACCAGGGAGCACTCCTGGTCGATGTACTTCTCCCCGCTGAGGGACGAGACCGGCACGGTGCAGGGCCTGTCCGCGGTCGTCTTCGACACCACGGAGCAGTACTGGGCCCGCCGCCGCCTGGCCGTCCTCAACGACGCCACCATGCGCATCGGCACCACCCTGGACGTGACCCGCACCGCCGAAGAATTGGCCGAGGTGGCCGTGGCCGGGTTCGCGGACTTCGTCACCGTCGACCTGCTGGAGTCCGTCGCCCTCGGCGACGAGCCGGGGCTCCTGGCACCGGGCGAACCGGTCGCCGTGCGCCGGACGGCCCAGCGGTCGGTGCTGGCGGGCTGCCCGGAGGCGGTGGCCGACCCCGGCGACGCCTTCCGCTACCCGGTGAACACGCCCCCGATGTGGACGCTGCTCGCCGGCCACGGCACCCGCCACCAGCCCGGCGACCCGGGCATGCAGGAGTGGCTCAGGACCTCCCAGGCCCGCGCCGAGTCCGTCGCCCGGCACCGGATCCACTCGGTGCTGATGGTCCCGCTGCGGGCCCGCGGCGTCACCCTCGGCCTCGTCCACTTCCTGCGGCACCGCACGCCCGAGTCGTTCACCGAGGACGACCAGCGGCTCGCGGAGGAGATCGTCGCCAGGGCCGCGGTGAGCCTGGACAACGCCCGCCGCTACACCCGTGAGCGCCGCACCGCCCTCGCCCTGCAGCGCAGCCTGCTGCCCGGCCGGCCGCCGGACCTGGCGGCGACGGAGGTGGCCTACCGCTATCTGCCCACCGGGTCCGGCGCGGACGTCGGCGGCGACTGGTTCGACGTGATCCCGCTCTCCGGCGCCCGGGTCGCCCTGGTCGTCGGAGACGTCGTCGGCCACGGCATCCGCGCCTCGGCCACCATGGGCCGCCTGCGCACGGCGGTACGGACGCTGGCGGACGTTGACCTCGCCCCCGACGAACTCCTCACCCAGCTGGACGACCTGGTCATCCGGCTCGACCGCGAGGAGGGCCCGGAGGTGTCCGGCCGGGCGGAGACCGCGTCGTCCGGCGACGTCGGCGCGACCTGCCTGTACGCCGTGTACGACCCGGTGACCCGCCGGTGCACCATGGCCCGCGCCGGCCATCCGCAGCCGGCCCTGGTCACCCCCGGCGGCGACGTCCGCTTCCTCGACCTCCCGGCCGGCCCGCCGCTCGGCCTGGGCGGCCTGCCCTTCGAGTCCGCCGAAGTGGAACTCGCGGAGGGCAGCCTCCTCGCCCTCTACACCGACGGCCTGGTGGAGACCGCCGACCACGACATCGAGGTGGGCCTCGGCCTGCTCCGGCGGGCCCTCGCCGACCCCGCCGCCTCCCTGGAGGAGACCTGCGACCACGTCCTGCGCACGGTCCTGACCGACCGCCCGGCCGATGACATCGTCCTCCTGCTCGCCCGCACCTCCGCCCTGGACACCGCGAAGGTCCGCACCTGGCAGCTCCCCCAGCACCCGGCCGCCGTCGCCGGAGCCCGCAAGATGGCCTGCGAGCAACTGGAGGCCTGGGGCCTGGCGGACGCGGTCTTCGCCACCGAACTGATCGTCAGCGAGCTGGTGACGAACGCGGTCCGCTACGGCGACGGACCGATCGCCCTGCGCCTGATCCGCGACGCCTCCCTCATCTGCGAGGTCTCCGACGGCAGCAGCACCGCCCCGCACCTGCGCCGGGCCCGCGTCTACGACGAGGGCGGCCGGGGCCTGCTCCTGGTCGCCCAGGTCTCGGAACGCTGGGGCAGCCGCCAGACCCCCACCGGCAAGACGATCTGGGCGGAACAGCCACTCTCCGTGTGACCGGCGAGGCCCGCCTCACCTACCGGGTGAGCGGCCGGTCGCGCCGCAGCGGGTCGGTCGCGGCGGACACGACCGCCGAGGCGACGGCGGAGGCGACGAAAGTCCCCACCATGACCAGCGCCACCCCGACCACGAACAGCCCACTGGCGTCGTCCGACCAGTCGACGTAGGCGGCCAGGGTCAGCCCCACCGTCGTACCTCCCACGGCCGCGGCGCTGTGTCCCCGGGCCGCCGTGCAGCAGACCGCCGCGAGCAGGGTCACCGCCAGCCCGGCGACCTGCCACGGCTCGTACGGCCCGCTGACCGAACCGTCCGCCCGCACG
The DNA here is from genome assembly GCF_042957285.1 of Streptomyces sp. NPDC008092. Taxonomy (NCBI): domain Bacteria; kingdom Bacillati; phylum Actinomycetota; class Actinomycetes; order Kitasatosporales; family Streptomycetaceae; genus Streptomyces; species Streptomyces sp. NPDC008092. The sequence continues at coordinate 423,642 of NZ_JBIBHY010000010.1, read as the reverse complement.
TCCTGGTCCTGGTCCCACCCCAGCCAGGCGGCCCAGGCCGCCACCGACATCCCGGCCAGCACGAGTGCCGGCACCACCGCCCGGAGAACGGGCCTCTTGAGTCCCATGCCCCCAGCGTTCCGGCCGGGGGCCGGCGCCGAACAGAGTGCGGATACTCAGACCGACCCGAGTACCCGCGCCGGTACGGCGACCGCCCGGCGGCCTCCCCGAGCCTCCCCCGAGCCTTCATGGGTCTTCGCAGTCCTTCGCGGTCCTTCGCGGTCTGGTCCACCCCCAATCCCCAACTCGGGGAAGATGACTGGCTGTTCCTGCCCCTTTCCGGAAAGAGAGCGCCATGCCCGAGGACTTCCCGCCCGTCGAGCCCTACGCCCGTGGTCTCCTCGATGTTGGGGACGGGCAGCGGGTCTACTGGGAGACCAGCGGCAACCCCGCGGGCAAGGCCGCCCTGTGTGTGCACGGCGGCCCGGGCAGCGGCGGGCGGCGGCACAGCCGCAGGCTGTTCGATCCCGACGTGTTCCGGGTCGTCCTCTTCGACCAGCGCGGCTCCGGCGAGAGCCGGCCGCACGCCTCCGACCCGTCCGTCAGCCTCGCGCAGAACACCACCGACCACCTGATCGCCGACATGGAACGGCTGCGCGAGCACCTCGGCGTCGAACGCTGGCTCCTCTACGGCGGCTCCTGGGGCTCGACGCTGATCCTCGCCTATGCCGAACGGCACCCGGAGCGGGTCTCCGAGATCGTCATCGCCGGCGTCACCATGACCCGCCCCGAGGAGACCGACTGGCTCTACCGCGGCGTGGGCCGCCTGCTCCCCGGCCCCTGGGAGGCCTTCCGTGACCACCTGCCGCCGGCCGACCGCGACGGCAGTCTCGTCGCCGCCTACAACAGGCTGCTGAACGATCCGGACGCCGCGGTCCGGGCCGGCGCGGCCCGTGCCTGGGTGACCTGGGAGGACGCCGTCATCGCCCACGAGGCGCTGGGCAGTCCCGGCGCCTACAGCGACCGGCCCGACGACGCCCTGACGGCCTTCGTCCGCATCTGCGCGCACTACTTCGCCCACGACGCTTGGCTGGAGGACGGCCGCCTGCTGCGGGACGCCCACCGGCTGGCCGGCATTCCGGGAGTGCTGATCCACGGCCGGCTGGACATCGGCAGCCCGCTGAAGACCGCGTGGGAGCTGGCGAAGGTCTGGCCGGAGGCGGAGCTGAAGGTGATCGACGACGCGGGGCACACCGGCAGTCCCGCGATGCACGAGGCGGTCCTGGCGGCGATCGCCCGGTTCGGTGAGGACGGGTGAGGACGGGTGAGGACGGGTGAAGGCAGATGAGGGCGGGTGAGGGCGGGCGACCGGGGGCGGCGGGGCTGGGCGGCCTGCCCGGGAGCCCGTCAGCGGCGGCGCAGGGCCGGGTCGAGCAGGGCGGGCGGGGTGTCGTACTTCTCGTGTGCGGCGAGGTCGGTGCCGGGGGCGACGATCGCGTCGATCGCGTCCAGGACGTCCGCGGAGAGCACGGTGTCGGCGGCGGCGAGCTGGGAGCTGAGGTGGTCCTGGGTGCGGGGGCCTATGAGGGCGCTGGTGACGGCGGGGTGCGCGGTCACGAAGCCGAGGGCGAGCTGGATCAGGGTCAGCCCGGCCCCGTCGGCGACGGCGGCCAGTCGCTCCACGGCGTCGAGCCGGGCCTGGTTGGCGGGCAGGGTGAGGTCGAAGCGGTCGGGCAGCAGCGTGGCGCGGCTGGTGGTGATGGACCGGCCCCTGCGCACGGCGCCGGACAGCCAGCCGGAGGCCAGCGGGCTCCACACCAGCACGCCCATCCCGTACTCCTCGGTCACGGGCAGGACATGGGACTCGACGCCCCGCTGGAGGAGGGAGTAGCTGGGCTGTTCCGTGACGTACCGGCTCAGGCGGTGCTCACGGGCGGCCCACTGGCCCTGCACGATCCGGTACGCCGGGTAGGTCGAGGAGCCGAAGTGACGGATCTTCCCGGCGCGCTGCAGATCGGTCAGTGCCGACAAGGTCTCCTCGTCGCTCGTGGCCGGGTCCCAGCGGTGTATCTGGTAGAGGTCGACGTGGTCGACACCGAGCCGCCGCAGGCTGTTCTCCAGCTCGGTGACCAGCCATCGCCGTGAACCGCCCCGGTGGTTGCGCTCGTCCCCCATCGGCATGCCGGCCTTCGTGGCCAGCACGATGTCGTCCCGGCGGCCGGCGATGGCCTTGCCGACCATCTCCTCCGACTCGCCCTGCCCGTACATGTCCGCCGTGTCGATCAGATTGATCCCGGCGTCCAGGGCGGCGTCGACGATCGCGGTCGCCTCCTCCTGGGTGGTCCGGCCGATCGCCCCGAAGTTCATGGCGCCGAGCCCGAGCGCGCTGACCTGCACACCGGTACGGCCCAAGGTGCGGTACTGCATGGCTGATTCTCCTCACGGAACACAAGCGGGACGATGTCCCGTTTCATGTCTCCGACGATACGGAACACTGTCCCGTTTGACAACGCCCCGATAGAGTGACGCCGGAGAGAACACCAGCCGATGGACGACCGACACAGGGCGCCCGACGCAGGACGCCGGTACAGGACGCCCGTGCAGGACGCCCGATGCAGGACACCCGATGCAGGACACCCGTCGGTTGAAGGACACGCGATGAAGGACACGCGATGAAGGACACGCGATGAAGGACGAGGAGCAGGCGGTCCGGCCCCGGCGGGCGGACGCCCGGCGCAACGAGACGACGCTGCTGGAGGCGGCCGCGGCGGCGTTCGTCGCGTCCGGCGTGGAGGCGCCGGTGCGCGACATCGCGGCCCGCGCGGGCGTCGGCACGGCCACGATCTACCGGCACTTCCCGACCCGCGCCGACCTGATCATCGCGGTCTACCGGCACCAGGTGGACGCCTGCGCCGAGGCCGGCCCGGCACTGCTGGCCACCGCCCCGACCCCGTACGACGCGTTGCGCGAGTGGATCGACCTCTTCGTGGACTTCCTGGCCACCAAGCACGGCCTCGCCGCCGCCCTGCACTCCGACCAGGCGGGCTTCGACACCCTCCACGGCTACTTCCTGGACCGCCTCGTCCCCGCCTGCACCAGCCTCCTCGACGCGGCGACCGAGGCCGGCGAGATCCACGCCCACCTGACGGCGTACGAGCTGATGCGCGGCGTCGGCAACCTCTGCATCGGCGCGGAGAACGACTCCCGCTACGACGCCCGCCGCCTGGTCGGCCTGCTCGTCACGGGGCTGCGCCACACCGCCTGACGCGCCGGGCACGACGGGCACGACGGACGGGCGCGAGGTCTGCGGCAACTCCGTCGGAACCTCGCGCCCAAGGTCATTTCACGGCCATATCGCGGCCATACCAAGGCCCTTGCCGCCCCTTGCCGGGTCCCGTTCGAGTTCCTCGCCCGGCCTGCCGCCTCACATATTCAGGTGAGAACCCGGAATCGACGACCGGGATAGCCTCCGGTCGAATCTCCGGTCGTCCGGGGCCGATTGGCCCGGAACGACTCCTTGTGCGGCAAGAGAAAAGGGGCACGGCCAGATGACCAAGAGCGACGAATCGTTCATGACCGTCGAAGAGGCGCGCAGGATCTCCGCGCCGCTCTACGAGGCGCTGAACAGGCCCGGCGAGAAGAACGTGCCGGAGTTGTTGGCCCAGGCGTGCCACGACGACTATCACTCGTACCACACGAACCAGGAATTCCTGACGCGCGACCAGTTGGCCGACGTGTTCACGGCCATGGGAGAGACCGTGCCCGATCTGGCGTGGGAGGTCGTCGACATCCATGTGGTCGACGACACGATGATCGTGCGCGGAGAGGCGACGGGGACGCCGGTCAAGGAATTCTGGGGTGCGGCGCCGACCGGAAAGTCCTTCAGGACCATGGCGATCGACGTGTTCACCGTTCGCGACGGAAGGCTGGCGAAGGGATATCACATCGAGAACTGGGCGACGGCGCTCCAGCAGCTCAACGCCTGACACGAGGCGGTGATCGCCGCCGGGATCACCGCCCGGCCCGGAACGGCCCGGTGAGCGCGGCCTCGATCAGCGCTTCGAGCTGTCGCGCGACCCGGTCCAGCGGCGCCGTGTCCCGCTGCGCACGGCACATGGCGATCGCGCCCTCCACCGAGGCCACGACAAGGGTGGCCAGTTCGGCGGCCCGGCCGGGGTCGGCCCCGTGCTCCCGCAGGGCACCGGCGAGCAGCCCCTCCCAGCCGTCGAACGCCTCGGCCGCCGCGGCGAGCGCGGGCGGGATCTCGTCGCCCGGGGGCGGTTCCTCCACGGAGACAGCCAGGACGGGGCAGCCGGCCCGGAAACCGCTGGCCACCACGATCCCGCGCCACAGCCCGAGAAACGCGCGCAGTCCGGCGACCGGACCCGCGTCCAGCTCCTTGCGCAGCAGCCGCTCGACGGACGTACCGGCGTACCGCACCGCCTCCGTCGCGAGCTGCTGCTTGCCGTCGGGGAAGTAGTGGTACGTCGACCCGAGCGGCGCCTCGGCGTGTCTGGCCAGCTCGCGGATGCTCGTGGCGTTCAGGCCGCGCCGGCTGATCAGGTCGGCCGCCCCGGCCACGATGCGGTCCCGCGACGGCGCACTGGACTTGGCCAAGCTCCCGCTCCCTCCGGCTCCTCCGGCCCCTCTGGCTATAACGCTCGTCATAGTCTAGCGTGACCTCGCTCTATAACGATCGTCATAACCGCTGCTTCGTCATGGAGGAGACCCATGCCCCTGATCCGGCTCACCGTCCCGCCCGGCTCGCTGACCGACGCGGGCCGCAGGACCGTCCAGCAGGACCTGGCCGCCGTCCTGCTGCGCTGGGAGGGCGCGCCCGACACGCCCTTCTTCCGCGCCCAGGCGTGGAGTTACCTGGTCGAACTGCCCGACGGCGCCCAGACCACCGCCGCCGGGGACGACGCGCCCCGCTTCCTCGTGGACGTCACGGTTCCCGCGGGCACGCTGTCCGAGCGCCGCCGGGCCGGCCTGGTCGAGGACGCCACCCGGACCGTCCTGACGGCGGCCGGGCTCACCGCGGCCGACGCCCTGCGGGTCTGGGTCCTGGTCCACGAGCAGCCGGACGGTACCTGGGGCGCGGGCGGCTCGGTCGTCCGCCATGCCGACCTGGTGGCGCTGGCCAAGGACGCGCGGGCCGATGCGTGAACTGACCTACGTGGCCCGCAACACCGTCGAGTGGCGCGAGGCCCCGGACCCGAGGCTGCGCGGCGACGGGGAGGCGATCGTGGCGCCCGTGGCGGCGACCTCGTGTGATGTGGACACCGCGATCCTGGCGGGGTACGGCTTCATAGAGCCGCCGTTCGCGCTCGGGCACGAGTGCGTGGCGAGGGTGGTGGAGACCGGCGACGCGGTGACCGTCGTACGCCCCGGCGACCTGGTGGTCGTCCCCTGGTCCGTCAGCTGCGGCGACTGCGGCCACTGCCGGGCCGGCCGCACCGCACACTGCACGGCCGTCCCGCACATGGCGATGTACGGCGCCCCGATCGGCGGCGCCTGGGGCGGCCTCTTCTCCGACCTGGTCCGGGTGCCGTACGCGGACGCCATGCTCGTGCCGCTCCCGGCCGGCCTCGACCCGGTGGCCATGGCCTCGGCGAGCGACAACTGGTCGCTGTCCTGGCGCCTGGTGGCCCCGCACCTGAGGAGCAGGCCGGGCGCCCGGGTGCTGGTGGTGGCCCGCGGCAGCATCGGGCTGTACGTCGCCGACATCGCCCGCGCACTGGGCGCGTCCACCGTCCTCTACGTCGACCCGGACCCCGGGCACCGGGAGATCGCCCGGGGCTTCGGCGCCGCCACGGCCGAGAGCCTCGCCCCGCCCGTCCACCACGGCTTCGACATCGCGGTGGAGGCGACGGGCCGGGTCGACCAGCTGGCTCTCGCCGTCAAGTCCCTTGCCCCGGAGGGCATCTGCGAGTCCGCGGGCAACCACTTCCGTCCCGGTGAACTGCCCCTCCTCGACATGTACCTCACCGGCGTCACCCTCCGCATCGCCCGCGACAACGTCCGCGCCCACATCCCCGACGCCCTCGCCCTGGCCGGCTCCGGCAAGGTCGACCCGGCCCGGGTCGTCTCCCACGTCCTGGACTGGGAGCAACTGCCGGAGGCCCTCCCGGAGAAGCACCTCAAGCCGGTCTTCGTACGGGGCGGGGGAACGGGCGGAGGCACGGGGGAAGGCTCGGGCGAGGGCTGAGCTCGGGCGCGCCTGGGCGGTCAGGCGGTCGGACCGGCTCCTGCTCCCGCTCCGGCTCCCGCTCCGGCTACGGCTCCCGCTCCGGCTACGGCTCCGGTGAACATGGCGATCAGGCCGTGCGGGGAGTCGTCGCCGAACATGTGCTCGTGCAGGTCGGCGGCGTCGGCGGCCTCCGCGGCGCTGCGCGCGAACATGGCCTGCTCGTACGCGGTCAGCGCGGCCTCGGTGTCGTCGGGGTGGGCGGCGAGGGCCTTGCCGAGTGCCGCGCCGTCGTACATCGCCAGGTTGGCGCCCTCGCCGTTCGGGATCATGAGGTGGGCCGCGTCGCCGACCAGGGTCACCCCCGGCACCCGGTCCCACCGGTGCTCCGCGGGCAGGGTGTACAGCGGGCGCAGCACCGGGGCGGTGTCGGCGTCGGTGATCAGCGCGGTGAGCTCCGGGGCCCAGCCGTCGAACTCCGCCGCGACGCGGGCGGCGGCGGCCGCGGCCGGCCCGGTGAAGTCGGCTCCGGCGAACCACTCCAGCGACCTGCGCAGCGCGACGTAGGTGTGGAGGGTCCCGCCGGTCTCCCGGTGGGCCTGGATCCCCTTCCCCGGCGCGAGCGCGAACATCGCCCCGCCGCCGACCGCCTTCGCGGCGGCCGGGTGCCGGGTGTCGGCGTCGAAGAGGTAGGCCTCGACGAACGAGGTGCCGGTGTACTCGGGCACGGCGGCGGACAGCAGCGGCCGTACCCGTGACCACGCGCCGTCGGCGCCGACCAGCAGGTCCGTGGCGACGGTGGTGCCGTCGGCGAACGTGACCTCGTGGCGGCCCGCGCCCAGGGCGCGGACTGCGGCCGCCTTGTGGTCCCACCGGACGGTGCCGGCCGGAAGCGATTCGAGCAGGATCCGGCGCAGCTCGCCGCGCAGCACCTCGGGTCGGCCCCCCGTGCCGTCGTCGGCCTCCTCGAAGAGAACGGTGCCGTCGGCGGCGAGCGCCCGGGTCGCCTCCCGGCCGTCCAGGATCAGGGCGCGGAACTCCTCGTACAGGCCTGCCTCCCGGAGCGCCTGCTGGCCGTTGTTCTCGTGGATGTCGAGCATCCCGCCCTGTGCGCGGGCCGCCGGGGAGTCCTCCGCATCGTAGACGGTGGCCGGGATGCCGTGGACGTGCAGGACGCGGGCCAGGGTGAGGCCGCCGAGTCCGGCTCCGATGATCGTGACGGGCGTACGCATGGTGACTCCTCGGGGAGGGCGGGGCCGGCTTCTTGCGGACACGGACACGGACACGGACGCGGGCGCAGACGCGCACGGGACGCGGACATGGACACGACGACGACCCGATGGAATGGAACGAGGTTCCAGTCTGGAACGTCGTTCCATGTTGGAACGGCGCTCCAGCCATGTCAAGATGGCGCCATGGCAACGCGGACACGCCGGTCACAGCGGCGCACGGACGCGCTCTCCCGCGAGCGCATCGTCGAGGCCGCCGTCGAGCTGCTCGACACGGCCGGCGAGAGCGGGCTGACGTTCCGGGCACTGACCGAACGCCTCGCCACCGGGCCCGGGGCGATCTACTGGCACGTGGCGAACAAGGACGAACTGCTCGCCGCAGCCACGGACGCGGTCGTCACCGCCGCCGTGACCGTCGGGTCCGCCGCCGGGGCACCGCAGTCACCCTCGGACAGGTCGGACGGCCCGCACGAATCGGACGGGCCGGGCGAGTCCGGGACCCCGGCCTCGCCGCAGGACGGGATCCGGGTCGTCGCGCTCGGGTTGTTCGACGCGATCGTGCGGCATCCGTGGCTCGCGACACAGCTCGCCACGCAGCTCTCCCGCAGCCCCTGGGGGACCGTCACGCCGCGCATCTTCGAGAGCATCGGTCAGCGGGTCCGCGCCCTCGACGTGCCCGAGAGCAGCTGGTTCACGGTGACCTCGGCGCTGGTGCACTACGTCCTCGGCGCCGCCGGCCAGAACGCCGTGAACGGCGCGATCGGCCGCGCGCTCCCGCCCGGCGTGGACCGCGCCGGGTTCCTCGACAGCGTGTCGACGGCGTGGGAGGAACTCGACCCCGACGAGTTCCCGTTCACCCGGGCCGTCGCGGACCAGGTGCGCGGGCACGACGACCGCGAGCAGTTCCTCGACGGCATCGATCTCGTCCTCGCCGGCATCACCGCCACCCACAACCGGCAGGACGGCCCGGACAGCACCCCCCGCGCCCAGGAATAGCCCTCGCCCCGCCCCACGTTGCCGCGACCATGACGACGAACGCGCCCCAGCCCGAGATCCTGCGCTACACCGCCTTCGCCGGCTCCCCCGAGGGCGGCAACCCCGCCGGCGTCGTGCTGGACGCCACCGGTCTGGACGACGCCGGCATGCTCGCCATCGCCGCCGGACTCGGCTACTCGGAGTCCGCGTTCCTGACCGCACCTCCGGAGGGACTCGGCGGCCAGGCCGGACGGGCGTACACCATCCGCTACTTCAGTCCCAAGGCCGAGGTGCCGTTCTGCGGGCACGCCACCATCGCGACCGCCGTCGCGCTCGCCGAGCGGACCGGCCCCGGAGAGCTGCTGTTCGCCACCCGTGCGGGCACCGTGCCGGTGGCGGTGACCGAGGAGGGCGGGACGCTCCGGGCCACGCTCACCAGCGTCGAGCCGCACACCGAGGAGATCGCCGCCGCCGACCTCGCGGAGGCGCTGGCCGCGCTCGACTGGCCGGCCGCCGATCTCGACCCCGCCTTCCCGCCCCGGATCGCGTTCGCCGGCGCCCGCCATCTGGTGCTCGCGGCGGCGACCCGTGCCCGCCTCGCGGACCTCGCCTACGACTTCGCGCGCCTCGAAGCGCTGATGCACCGCCTGGACCTGACCACCGTGCAGCTGGTGTGGCGCGAGTCGGCCGGCGTGTTCCACGTCCGTGACCCGTTCCCCGTCGGCGGGGTCGTCGAGGACCCGGCGACCGGCGCCGCGGCCGCCGCGTTCGGCGCCTACGTCCGTGAGCTCGGCCTGGTTCCCGAGGACGCCGTCCTCACCCTCCACCAGGGCGAGGACCTGGGCCGCCCCGGCGAACTCACGGTCACCCTGCGCGCGGGCGACCCGCGCGTCCGGGTCGGCGGCACCGGAGCCCGCATCGTCTGAGCCCCCTCCCGGAGGGCGGCGGCGCCCCGGATATTCCGTGGCACCGCCGCCGGACCCGGGCGGAGACTCACCCCATGACGGACACGCCGGACGCGGCGCACGCAGCCGACACCTCCAACCCCGCAGACGCGGCACACCCGACCAACACCCCGCCACCTCTCACGCACGCGCCCCTCCCAGCCGACTCCCCGCCACCCCCCGCACCCGCGCCCCACCCAGCCAACACCCCGCCGCCCCTCACGCACGCGCCCCACACCCCGGGCATGGCCGTCTTCCGGGAAGCCGTCCGTGCCTGGGTCGGCGGTGGTCCCGAGGAGCCCGTGCGGGAACTCGCCGGGCGGCTGGCCGTGCGGGTCGCCGTGCTGCTCGAAGGTCCCAGTGACCTCGCGGCCGTCGACGCGCTGGCCGCCCGGCGCGGCCGGGACCTGGCGGCCGAAGGGGTCTGCGCGCTGCCGATGGGCGGGGCGATGAACGTCGGCCGCTACGCCCGCCTCCTCGGGCCGACCGGCCTCGGCCTGCGCCTGACCGGGCTCTGCGACGAACGCGAACTCCCGTACTACACCCGCGGTCTGGAGCGGGCCGGCGCCGCACCGGACGGCGTCTTCGTCTGCGCGGCGGACCTGGAGGACGAGCTGGTCCGCGCCCTCGGCCCGGCCCGGGTCGCCGAACTCGCCCACGCCGAGGGCGACCACCGCGCGCTGCGCACCTTCCTGAACCAGCCTGCCCAGCAAGGCCGCACCGCGCAGCAGCAGTTCCGCCGTTTCCTCGGTACGACGTCGGGCCGCAAGATCCGTTACGGCCGGGTCCTCGTCGAGGCGGTGGAACCCTGCCGGGTACCCGCACCGCTCGACGCCCTGCTCGCGGCTCTCTGAGCCCGGAGGCTCCGAACCCCCGGGCCCACTGGCCCGGCCCTCCGAACCCCCGGGCCCACTGGCCCGGCCCTCTGAGCCCCCGGGCCCACTGGCCCGGCCCTCTGAGCCCAGGGGCTCCGAACCCCCGGACCTACCGGCTGCCCCCCGGACCTACCGGCCGCCCCCCGGACCTACCGGCCGCCCCTCGCGCCTGCCGGCCGCCCCTCGCGCCTACTGGCCGCCCCCCCGGCCCCGACGCGCCTCCCAGCCCCAACGCCCCCGCCAGCGCCCGGTACCCCGGCAGCGGGTCGGTGCCGGCAGCGTGCAGCAGTTGCACCGCCACGTGGTCGGCGCCCGCGTCCAGATGGGCCCGGAGGCCCGCCGCCACCCGGCCCGCGTCGCCGTGCACGACGAGCGCGTCGAAGAGGCGGTCGCTGCCGCCGTCCGCGAAGTCGGTGTCGTCGAAGCCGAGGCGGCGCAGGTTGCCGACGTAGTTGGTCAGGTCCAGGTAGAAGCCGAGCGTGGCGTCGCCGATCTTGCGGGCCTCGGCGGGGTCGGTCTCCAGGACCACCTTCTGTTCCGGGGCGAGGAGCGGTCCGGTGCCGAGGAGGTCGCGGGCCCGGCGGGTGTGCTCGGGGGTGACGAGGTAGGGGTGCGCGGCGGCCGTACGGTCGCCGGCCAGGCGCAGGACGCGCGGGCCGAGGGCCGCCAGCGCCCGCCGGGCGGGCGGGACGCCGCCCGCGTCGAGGACGTCCAGGTAGTCGTTGAGGGCCTGGTACGGCCGGACGAACTCCTTCGTCGCCTCCGGGTGGCCGGCGCCGATGCCCAGCAGGAAGCGGTCCGGGTGGCGTTCGGCGATGCGCCGGTAGGCGCGGGCGACCCGGTCGGCCGGGTTGGACCAGATGTTGACGATGCCGGTGGCCACCACCAGGCGGTCGGTGGCGTCCAGCAGCCGTTCCGCCTCGGTGAGGTCGGGGTCGGTCACATTGCCGAGCCAGAGGGTGCCGTAGCCCAGGCCCTCCAGCGCGACGGCCAGTTCGGGTGGGGTCCTGTCGTGGCGCCACACACCGATGGCGCCGAGGTCGATCCTGCGTGAGATCTCGTCCATGACCCGGACAACGGAGGGGTCGAATCCCGTATTCCGATCACTGTCGAAATACCTTCCCATGGCGCCCCCTGGCCGAAAGACGTCCCCTTGGGACACACTCATGAACTGCCTTTACATACATGACTATTGACGCACCCACGCCACCCTCCTAACTTCGCAGAGAAAGCGCTTTCCGCAAGGTCCCGCACAGAGCTGTACGGAGACGAACGGAGACGAACGATGCACGTGAGACCAGTCATCGCGGCCGGCGGCCTGCTCGCCGGCACGCTCGTCGCACTGTCCGGCGGCCCCGCCCAGGCCGCGTCCACGGTGCTGTACGTGTCACCGGGCGGCACCGACAGCGCCGCCGGCACCCAGTCCGCGCCGACCACGCTCACCTCGGCGATCAGCCGCATCGCCGCCGGCGGCACGATCTACCTGCGCGGCGGGACGTACGCCTACTCCGCCACGGTGACCGTCCCGGCCGGCGCCAACGGCACTTCCGGCGCGCTCACCACCCTCTCCGCCTACCCGGGCGAGACCCCGGTCCTCGACTTCGCGGCACAGAGCGAGAGTTCGTCGAACCGGGGCATCCAGCTCTACGCCAACTACTGGCACCTGTACGGCCTCACGGTCGAGCACGCCGGCGACAACGGCATCTACGTCGGCGGCAGCAACAACGTCGTCGAGCGGACCGTGACCGCGTACAACCGGGACACGGGGCTCCAGCTCGGCCGGATCTCCTCCAGCACGCCCAGCAGCCAGTGGCCGGCGAACAACCTCGTCGTCAGCTCCGAGTCCCACGACAACGCGGACAGCGACGGCGAGGACGCGGACGGGTTCGCGGCCAAGCTGACCACCGGCACCGGGAACGTCTTCCGGTACGACGTCTCGCACCACAACATCGACGACGGCTGGGACCTCTACACGAAGACCGACACGGGAGCCATCGGGCCGGTCACCATCGAGTACTCGCTCTCCTACGGCAACGGCACGCTGAGCGACGGCAGTCAGAGCGGGGACGGCGACCGCAACGGCTACAAGCTCGGCGGCGACGACATCGCCGTGAACCACGTGGTGCGGCACGACATCGCCTACGGCAACGGCCACCACGGGTTCACCTACAACAGCAACCCCGGCACGATGACCGTCTCGAACAACGTCGGCATCGACAACGCCGAGCGCAACTTCTCCTTCGACAAGGGCACTTCGGTGTTCCGGACCGACACCTCGTGCCGGTTCGCCGTCAGCGGCTCCAACGACAAGACGGTCGGCGACACCGACAGCTCCGACCAGTTCTGGACGGGCACCAACGGCTCCCGGTGCGCCTCCTACTCGGGCTCCCTCGGCTGGTCCTTCGCCTCGTCCGGCAAGCTGAACGTCACCTTCGGGGGGACCGTCGTCAACCCCTAGCGCCTCCGCACACGGTTCGGCCCGGGCATCCACAGGGTGTGGACGCCCGGGCCGAACCGGCGGTGGGCGGGGCTCAGTTCCGTACCGTCAGGTACAGCCAGCCGCCCCAGGTGTCCGCGTTGCTCGTGTCCTTGGCGCTGTGGACGTACTCCGTCCGCACCCGGAACCGCTGGTTCACCGCGTGGGTGAGGGACAGGTGGGTCACGCCGGTGCTGCCCGGGGCCATCGAGAAGCAGGACGACGTGCCGATGGTGTGCCAGGCGCCGCTGTAGTACTCCTGGGCCTGGAACTTCATGCACTGCCCGGACTTGTCCGGCGTCACCGTGCCCACCACCTGCGGCTGCACGGTGTGGTGGTAGACGCGGTAGGTGACCCCGCCGTAGGTGGTGCTGGTGTAGTAGCTGCCCAGCTTCTCCGCGATCTTCACCTGGGTGGCTGCGGAGTGGGTGGCCGTGGCGGGGGCGTAGCGGTAGTCGCCCGCGAAGGATGCCGTGTAGACGGTGTTGCGGGTGGGCTTGTACGTCGTCTTCAGGTTGCCCTTGCTGTCCACCGTGCCGGTCTTCAGCAGCGTCTTCTTGCCGCCGGCGGGCGTGGCGTAGACCGAGACCGTACGGCCGTTGTACGTGGTGCCCAGGTGGGCGGTGACGGTGGCCGTCGCGTCGTAGGCGTACGTCGCCTTGTCCGTGGTGACCGTGACCGTCGACCTGGCGCGGGACACCTGGACGAGCGCCGAGGCGGTGGCCGCCCGGTGGGCCGCGTCGCCCGGGTAGCTCACGGTGTAGGTGTTCGCGCCGCCGACGGCCGGGGTGTCCTCGACCGTGACGGAGCCGTCGGCCGCGACGGGTGCGGTCCAGGTCGCCGGGGCCGTGGTGTGGGCCGCGTCGGTGCGGCTGACGGTGACCGTCTCGCCGGCGGGGTAGGGCCCGTCGCCGAGCTTGCCGGTGAAGGAGAGGGCCGCGGCGCGGGTGGCGGTGGCGGGGGCCTTCAGGGTGAGCGCCGGGGAGTAGGCGGAGACCGTCAGGCTCGCGTCGTCGGCGCTCGGCTCGTGGGTGACGTCACCCGCGTAGGAGAGGCGGTAGGTGAACCACCCGGCGGCCTCCGGCGCGTCGGTCACCGTGAACCCGTGGGTGACCGGGTCGACGGTCACCGAGGGGAGCTGGACGGTCTCCTGGGTGTCCTCGTCGATCCGGGACACGTCGATCGTGGTGCCCTGCGGGAAGCTGCCGAAGCCCAGTTCGGGGGTGAGCGTGCCCTTGATGACGACCGAGTGCGGGTTCGCCGAGTCGATCTCCGTGGCGGCGACGGTCGTGGACAGCCGTGCCACGTACACCTTCAGCTCCGCCGTCGCGGGACGGTGGGTGGCGTCTCCGGCGTACGACACCTGGTACGTGTACGTGCCCGCGTCCGCCCGGGTGTCGCTGACCGCGAACGTGCCGTCGGCGCCGACCGTGGTGTCGGGCAGGGGCTCGCCGTCGCGGGTCACCTGGAGGGCGGCGCCGGCCGGGAGGAAGCCCCTGGTGGCGAGGGCGCCGGTGAAGGTGAACCGCTGGGTGGGGACCGCGTACTGGGGCGGGTCCAGGGTGAGGGTGGTGTCGCTGAGCTTCGCGGCGCCGAGGACGTCGAGGGTGTAGGCGCCGGCGGAGTCCTCGGTGACGGCGTAGAGGGTGGTGCCGTCGCCGGCCCACGTCAGGCCGTCCGGGGCGACGGTGGTGCCGGAGGGGAGGGTGACGTGGTTCTCCGTCAGGGTGGAGCCCGCGTAGAGGTAGAGGCCCGCGGTGCTGGCCGAGGCGATCGTGCCGTCGGTGTCGATCGCGAGGGAGGCCGGGCCCACGGCGCCCGTGTAGTACGGGGCGGGGTTGGCACGCATCAGGTCGGAGGTGCGGTAGACCTCCAGCGCGGGCTGCTGGACGGCGGCGAGCAGGACCGTGGCGCCGTCGCCGGTGACCCGGAACCCGGTCGCGGTGCCGCCGAAGACGTCCGTGTCGGCCTTGGCGGTCGCGGTGCCGGTGGAGACGTCGAAGGTCGCCACATGGCTGAGGTTCTGCAGCGGCTCCTCGGCGGCGAGCACGCCGCCGCCGGCCGCCAGCAGCGGCGGGACCGACCAGTGGGACAGCGCGGGCGTGGACACCGTGCCGGACGCGTCGACGGAGCCGATCGCGCCCTTGCCGTCGGCCGTCTCGTAGCCGTACCAGACCTTGCCGCCCGCCACCGCGACGGAGACGGGCGCGCTGCCGGTGCCGGTCGCGTAGCGGGCGGACTCGGTGAGCGTCGCGGTGTCGACGGCGGCGACCGCGTCTCCGTCGGCGAGGGCCGCGTAGAGGGTCGAGCCGTCGGCGGAGAGCGCGAGGCCGGTGGCGCCCTGCTCGTCCGTGATGGTGGTGACCGGGGTGCCGGACAGGTCGGTCACCAGGATGCCGGTCGAGCCGGCGCCCTGGCTGAAGAAGAGGTGCTGGTGGGCGGGGTCGGCCACCATGTGCGCGTAGTGCGACAGCGGCAGCGGCGCCGTGCCGTCGGCCCAGGCGGCGGGGCCGGTGAGGCCGACGGTGGCGGTGGTCAGCCCGGCGACGACGGATATCGCCGCCGAGAGCGAGACCTGCTTGAGGCGCATGGAGCTCCGGGGAACGGGATGATCGGAATGTGGGGTGGCTGTCCGGACGATAACCGGCCCCGGTGGCCGGATCGTTGTCCGAGAACCTGATCTTCGCCATGTTCGGGCAAAGACTCCGGCCCGCGCCGGCCGACGGGTGCCCCGCGCCACCCGAAGGGGCGCGGGGGGCACCCCCGGCCGAAGGCCGGGGGAGGAACTGCGCGACCAGCCGCGACGGCGCCGCAGACGGCTGACGGCAGACGGCTGACGGCAGACGGCAGACGGCGGGTCGCGGCAC
This sequence comes from Streptomyces sp. NPDC008092, assembly GCF_042957285.1. Classification (NCBI taxonomy): domain Bacteria; kingdom Bacillati; phylum Actinomycetota; class Actinomycetes; order Kitasatosporales; family Streptomycetaceae; genus Streptomyces; species Streptomyces sp. NPDC008092. Next base: position 408,110 of record NZ_JBIBHY010000010.1, on the reverse strand, counting down.
TTCCGGCGGAGCGGTTACCGGCGCGGGCCGCCGAAGCGGGCGAAGGTGTGGCTGAAGTACCAGGGGTCCTGGGCTATGCCGGAGCAGGCGTTGGCGCCGCCGGTGCCGACGCAGTTGCCGTTGTCGCGCTGGAGGGCCCAGAAGGAGAGGGTGTCGATGCCCTGGGCGGCGGCCCAGCGCTCGACCGTCGCGGCGTTCTGGGTGGTGAAGGTCTCCGCCGGGCCGAAGTCGTCGATGCCGGGCATCTCGGTGACGCCGATCCTGCCCCACAGGTCCTTGCCGCTCTTGTGCGGGTAGAGGGCGTGGAGTTGGGCGTGCAGGCCGTCGGCGGCGGTCTTCGTGTCGGCGGCCATGTCGTGGGCGGCGCCGTCGTAGTAGTCGAAGGTCATGATGTTGACGACGTCCACGCGCGCGTGGTTGGCGACGGCGTTCTGCAGGACGGCCAGCCCGCTGTCCGCCAGGCCCTTGGTGGTCGTCGGCAGGGTGTAGGAGAACTGGAGCGGCCGGCCGGTGCGTTCGGCCCAGTGCTCGGCCTTGGCGATCGCCTTGTTGCGGCGGTCGATTCCGGCCGCGTTGGCGAGCGAGTCCGCCTCGATGTCGAGGTCGATGCGGCTGATGCCGTACGTCGTGACGAGCTTCTCGTAGACGCCGGCGATCGCGTCCACGTCGGTGCAGCTGTCGGCGAGTTCGGTGCCGGTGGTGTCGGCGGCGTAGCCACCGAAGGAGGGGATGGCGTTGCCGCCGCGGGCCTGCAGGGCGGCGATGTCGGTGCCGAAGGTCGCCGGGTCGACGGGCTGGGTGGCGTCGCCGTTCCAGTCGGCGGTGCAGGAACCCGCGGCGGGCGTCTGGAGGAAGGCGAAGGTGAGGTACTTGTTGCCGGACTCGGCGGCGAGCGCGGCGGGGCTCTCGCCGGTCCAGGCCTCGAAGTAGGGGGCCGCGACGTGGGCGGGCATGGGCTTCACGTGGTGCGCGGCGGCGTGCGGATCGGCGTGCGCGGCGCCTGCCCCGAGGGCAACGAGCGCGGCGGACAGGGCGGTTGCGGGCAGGGCGTGCAGGGCACGAGTGCGTCTCATGGACGCCCATATTTGGACTAGACCAATTGACTGTCAAGGTTCTTTACAACCAGCAGACCTTTCCGTTCGATGTGCCGTCAGGAGACGGTCACCTCCGGCCAGTTCCAGCCAAGAATTTTCATGCGAAGATTTGAACTGACCATAAGAGAGTCATTAGGGTCTGTTGCCCGAACCTCTGCTCGGAAGGAGCTCGCCTCCGTGGCGTCCCACCGTCGTGCCAAGCAGCCGGGCCGTGCCCGCGTCACCGTGCTCACCTCCGCCGCCGCTGCGGCCGTTGCCCTGAGCGCACAGGCGGCCAACGCCGCGCCCAGCGAGAAGCCGAGCAAGAGCGAGGTCAAGTCCCGGGTCGACAAGCTGTACGAGGAGGCCGAGCAGGCCACCGAGAAGTTCAACGGGGCCAAGGAGAAGCAGGACAAGCTCCAGAAGCAGATATCCGCGCTGCAGGAGTCGGTCGCGCGCGGCCAGGACGAGCTGAACGACCTCCGCGACGGCATCGGCTCCATGGCCACCGCCCAGTACCGCAGCGGCGGCCTCGACCCGTCCCTCCAGCTGTTCCTCTCCTCCGACCCGGACAGCTACCTGGACAAGGCGTCCACCCTCGACCAGCTGAGCAGTCAGCAGGTCGAGACGCTGAAGAAGATCCAGGCCAAGCAGCGCGAACTGGCCCAGGAGCGGGCCGAGGCCACCGGCAAGCTCAAGGACCTGGCCGCCACCCGCACCGAACTCGGCAAGAAGAAGAAGGAGGTCCAGGCCAAGCTCGCCGAGGCGCAGAAGCTGCTCAACAGCCTGACCGCCGCCGAGAAGGCCGCCCTCACCGCCGAGCAGGAGCGGGCCAGCCGCTCCTCCAGCGAGCGGGTGGACCTCGGCAACGACACCTCCGCGACCGGCAGGGCGGCCGCCGCCTTCGCCGCCGCCAAGACCAAGCTGGGCACCCCGTACGTCTACGGCGCCACCGGCCCGTCCTCCTTCGACTGCTCGGGCCTGACCTCCTGGGCCTACGCGCAGGCCGGCGTCTCCATCCCGCGTACCTCCGAGTCCCAGTCGACGATCGGCACCAGGATCTACTCGACGTCCGACCTCCAGGTCGGCGACCTGGTCTTCTTCTTCAACGACCTGCACCACGTGGGCCTGTACGCGGGCAACGGCCAGATCCTGCACGCCCCGCGCACCGGCACGGTCGTCCGCTACGAGTCGATGTCCACCATCGGCGGGCCGTTCATGTTCGGCGTCCGCGTCTGAGGTGCGTCAACGGGATCTGCCCCGGGCGTCCTCCAGGTAGTGCAGGACCGCCGCCACCCGGCGGTCCACCCGGTCGGCCGGGGACAGGTCGAGCTTGGCGAAGATGGACCGGATGTGCTTGTGGACGGCGCCGTCGGTGACGACGAGCCGTTCGGCGATCGCCGAGTTGCCGAGGCCCTCCGCCATCAGCGCCAGCACGTCGTGCTCGCGCGGGCTGAGCCGTTCCAGGCGGGTGTCCTGGCGGGACCGGGTGAAGAGCTGGGCGACGACCTCGGGGTCGATCGCGGTGCCGCCGCACGCCACCCGCCGCAGGGCGTCCAGGAACTCCTCGACGCGGCCCACCCGTTCCTTCAGCAGGTAGCCGAGCCCGCCCACCCCGCCGGTGAGCAGCCGGGTGGCGAAGCTCTGCTCGACGTACGCCGACAGGACGAGGACGGCGAGACCGGGGTGGCGGCGCCTGGCCTCCACGGCCGCGCGGATGCCTTCGTCGGTGTGCGTGGGCGGCATTCGGACGTCGAGGATGGCGACGTCCGGCGCGTGCGCCTCGACGGCGTCCAGCGCCTCCTGCGCGGTACCGGCGGTGGCGGCCACGTCCATCGATTCGGCCCGCAGCAGCAGGGCCAGTCCCTCGCGGAGCAGCGGGTCGTCCTCGGCGATCACGATCCGCAGGGACCGGCGTTCTCCGTCGGGTACTTCCGCGGCGCCGGGCGCCGGTGTCTCACGATCCACTGGGCAGGTCCACTTCCAGGGTTGTCGGGCCGCCGGGCGGGCTGGCCAGGCGGAGGGTGCCGTCGAGGGCCGCGACCCGGCGGCGGATGCCGGTGAGTCCGGAGCCGCCGGCCTCCTCGGCGCCGCCCCGGCCGTCGTCGGCGACGGCCAGGCGCAGCCGCCCGCCCCGGGCCCGGACGGTCACGGTGACCGACCGGGCGCCACTGTGCCTGGCGACGTTGGTCAGGGCCTCGGCCACGACGAAGTAGGCGGTCGCCTCGGTGGCGGCGGCACAGCGTTCGGGTGCGTCCACGTCGATCCGGCAGGGCACCGGGCAGTCGGCGGCGAGACCGGACAGCGCCCCCGCGAGCCCCCTGTCGTCCAGGACCGGCGGCAGGATGCTCCGCGAGACCGTCCGCAGTTCGGCCAGCGCCTGTTCGGCGGCGGACTGGGCGCGCTCCAGGATCTCGTCGGCACGCGACGGGTCCCGCGCCACCTGACGGCGGGCGGCGCCGAGCAGCACGGTGACCGAGACCAGCCGGTTCTGCGTGCCGTCGTGCAACGCCCGCTCGATGCGCCGCAGTTCGGTGGCGTGGGCGTCGAGGGCGGCGGCCCGGGTGGCGGTCAGCTCCGCGACCCGCAGGGAGAGGTCCTGGCCGGGTCCGGCGGCGAGCAGCCGCCGTCCTGGCTCCGCCTGGAGCCGTGCCATGCCGGGGCCCAGGCCCAGGATGACGGCGGCCGACCCGATCCCGAACGCGCAGACGGCGAAGGCGGCCGGCCAGGAGTGCGCGACGCCGTAGCCGAAGGAGGTGGCGGTCGTGTCCCCGGGCAGGAACCGCCAGTACAGCGGGAACGCCGTGTCCCGTACGGCGGACAGCGGCAGCAGGACCCCTGCCAGGCCCAGCAGCAGGCCGGCCGTGCCGTGCCGGGCCAGCCAGCGCAGTTCCCGCCGGGTGGCGGGGTCGGCGAGGGCGAGCCGCAGCCGGGCCGGCGGGGCCGGCTCCGGCGCGACGACCTCGGGGCCGCGCCGGCCGAGCCGTTCGCGTTCCCGGCCGGCCAGGGCGTGCAGCGCGCGCAGCAGCGGAGTCGCCAGGAGCAGTCCGGCGCCCAGGGGTGCGGTCACCGCGGCGGCCGCGAGCAGCAGGAGCAGGGCCAGTGCCAGGGCGGCCGTACCGAGGCCGCCGACAAGTTCCGCGAGCGCCCCGCCCGCGGCCCGCACCGTCCGCCCGGCGACGGCTGTCGGCCCCTCACGCCCGAACTCGCCCCCGCCCTCGCCGTCCGCGTCCGCGCGGTCCGGCCGGGTGCCGGTGACAGCCATCCGCGGCCCCTCCTCTCGACACCGACGACCCTAGGGCGTACGGCAGTTCGCCGAGCCCCGCAGCCACGGAAAGTACAGCCTGCTGTACCTGCGATCCGGCAGCACACGGGATCGGCCGACGGGGGCCGCGGTCCGTAGCGTCGGGGCCCGTACCCACCCAGGACGTCCGCCCCCAGCAGGAGGTTTCCCGTGGCCCACCCCGACCCGTACCGCCTCACCGGCACACCGCCCGCCGACCAGCGGGGCGGGCCGGCCGACGGCGTGGACCTCACCCGCGCCCTGCTCTGGTCCCTGCTCGTCCTGAGCGCGGCCGCCAACATGGCGACCTCGTACGGCGGTACCGACCCGTGGATCAACGTGGCCTGCGGCGTGGTGACCCTGCTCAGCGCGGGCACCCTGGTCGTGCGCCGGCTGCGCGGCCGCCGGTGAACGCGCCCGTGAACGCGCCCGTGGCGGACACCGCCCGCCGGGCTCCGGCCATCGCACTGGCGGGCGTCGGCAAGACGTACCCGGGCGAGGTACGGGCCCTGGACGACGTGTCGCTCACCGTGGAGCACGGCACCTTCCTCGCCGTGATGGGCCCCTCCGGCTCCGGCAAGAGCACGCTGATGCACTGCGCGGCGGGCCTGGACGCGCCGACGACGGGCAGCGTCCGCATCGACGGCCGGGAGATCGCCGGGCTGAACGAGACCAGGCGCACCGAACTGCGCCGGGAGCGCGTCGGTTTCGTCTTCCAGGCCTACAACCTGATCCCGTCCCTCTCCGTCGAGGACAACGTCACGCTGCCGTTGCGGCTGGCCGGCCGCCGCCCCGACCGGGACTGGATCCGCACCCTGGTCGAACGCGTGGGGCTGGCCGGCCGGCTCCACCACCGCCCCGCCGAGCTCTCCGGCGGCCAGCAGCAGCGTGCCGCGCTGGTAAGGGCGTTGGCCGCGCGCCCGGCGGTGGTGTTCGCCGACGAGCCGACCGGAGCGCTCGACCTGCGCAGTGCCCACCAGGTCCTCGACCTGCTCCGGGAGCTCGTCGACGACCTCGGCCAGACGGTCGTGATGGTCACCCACGACCCGGCCGCCGCGGCCCGTGCGCACACCGCACTGGTGATGGCCGACGGCCGGGTGGTCGAAGCCCTGCACCACCCGGAGGCGAGCCGACTGGCCGCCGGACTCGCCGCACTGGGAGACCGCTAGCCATGTTCCGCTTCGCCCTGTTCCGCTTCGCCCTGCGGATGGCCGCACACCGGATCGCCTCGCTGCTGGCCGTGGCCTGCGCGGTCCTGGGCGCCGCCGCACTGATCACCGCGACCGGGGTGCTGGCCGAGTCCGGGCTCCGCTCCCAGCTGCCCCCGGGCCGCCTCGGCGGCGCGGATGTCGTGGTGGCCGCGGACCAGGAGTACCGCGTCTCCGGCGACCTGCCGATCGCCCTCCCCGAACGGGCCACCGTCCCGGCCGGTCTCACCGCCCGCCTGGCGAGGCTGCCCGGTGTCACGCTCGCGGTCGGCGACCTCGGTTTCCCGGCCGCCGTGACGGACCCGCGGGGCCGTCTGCTCCCGCCGGCCGACGGCCAGGATCCGGCGGCGGCCGGGCACGGCTGGTCCTCGACGAAACTGCTCGCCGGCGCCCGCGTCGAGGGCCGGGCCCCGGCGGCCCCGGCGGAGGTCGCCGTGGCCGCGACGACCGGCCTGTCCGTCGGCGACCGGGTCCGCGTCACCGCGAACGGCCGCGCGGCCACCGCCTACCGCGTCTCGGCCCTGGTCCACGCCCCGGACGCGGGCGTCTACTTCACGGACCGCAGGGCGGCGGAACTGGCGGCCCGCGACAGCACGAAGACGGGCGCTGCGCGCACCCGCACCGTCGATCTCATAGGCCTCCGCACCCGGCCCGGCGCCACCGGCCAGGTCGCCTCGGCGGTGCGCGCGGCGGTCGCCGGGACCGGTCTGCAGGTCCTCACCGGCGCCGACCGGGGTACGGCGGTGGCTCCCGGCGCAGGCTCCGCCCGCTCCCTCCTCGTCCTCCTCTCCAGCTCCCTCGCCGGGATCGTCCTGCTGGTCACCGGGTTCGTGACGACCGGCGCGCTGGGCGTGGCGATCGCCGGGCAGCGCCGCGACCTGGCGTTGCTGCGGGCCGTCGGCGCGACCCCGCGGCAGATCCGGCGACTGGCGGCGGCCCAGTCGACGGCCGTGGCCGTCGTCGCCCTGGTACCGGGCGTCGCCCTCGGCTATCTGCTGGCCGACCGCTTCCGCACCCTGCTGGTCCACCGGGATGTCCTCCCCGACCAACTCCCCCTCACCCGCAGCCCGTTCCCGGCCCTGGTCACCGTCGTGCTCCTCCTCGCGGCGGTCCGCCTCTCGGCCCGCTGCGCGGCCTGGCGCACGTCGAGGATGCCGGCCACCGAGGCGGTCGCCGAGTCCCGCAGCGAGCCCCGCACCCCCTCCCGGCCCCGCACGGTCGCGGGCCTGCTCCTGATCGCCGCCTCCGGCGCCCTCTCCGTCACCCCGCTCCTGCAACGCACCGTGATCGGCGCTTCCGGCACCTCCGTCGCGGGCATGGTCGCGGCGATCGGCCTGGCCCTGGCCGGCCCCGCGCTGGTCCGGGCGGCGGGGGAGGCGGTCGTACGACGGCTGCGCCCCGGGGTGTCCGCGCCGACCTGGCTGGCCATGTCCAACGTCCGGGCGTACGCGCAACGCGTCACCGGAGTGGTCAGCCCGCTCGCCATGGCGGTGGTGTTCGTGCTGACGTACACGCTCACGCAGACCACCGTGCTGGCGGCGACCGCGGACGACACCCGCACCGGGACGCTGGGCCAGTACCGGCTGAGCGCGGCGGCCCTCGGCGGGCTGCCGGCCGACACGCTCGCCGAGGTCCGGCGGCAGCCGGGGGTACGGGCGGTGGCCCCCGTCGGCACCACCACCGTCGTCTGGCCGTACCGCATGTTCGGCGACACCGAGACCGAGTCCGCCGCCGCGCTGATCCTCACCCCCGCCGCGCGGGACGTCCTCGACCTCGGCGTGACCCGGGGCGGCCTCACCGGACTGACCGGTGCCACGGTCGCCGTCAGCAGTGAGGTCGCGGGGCCGCGCGACGCCGGACTCGGCGCCCGCGTCAAGCTGTTCCTCGGCGACGGCGCGCCCGTCGAGGCGACGGTGGTGGCCGTCTACGACCGCGGGCTCGGCTTCGGCCCGGTCGTGCTCTCCCACGACCTGGCCGCCGGACACACCACGTCCGGGCTCGACCAGAGCGTCCTCGTCCGCACCGACGGCACGGCCACCGCCGAACGCGGGCTCGCCGCACTGGCCGCCGCCCGCCCCGGCCTCGCGCTGTCGGACGCGTCCCCCCGGGCGGGCGCGGACACCCCGCCCGAGGTGTGGGTGAACCTCGCCGTCATCGTCGTCCTGCTCGGCTACCTGCTGCTCAGCATCGCCAACCGCCTGGTCGCGGCAACCGCCCAGCGCCGCACGGAGATCGCGGCGCTGCGGCTGGTCGGTACGACGCCGAAGCAGATCCTCGCGATGATGCGCCGGGAGGCCGGGGTGATCGCGGCTGCGGCACTCGTCTCGGGGGTTGCGCTGTCCGCGGTGCCGCTGGCGCTGCTGGGCGAGGGCTTCCTGTCCCGGCCCTGGCCGGCGGGGCCGGTGTGGCTGCTGCCGGCGGCGGCGGTGACGGTGGTGGTGACGGCGTACGTCACCATCGAGCTGCCGACGCGGAAGGCTCTGCGGGTGCCGCCGGCCGAGGCGGTCAGAGCCCCGTAAGGGGCGCGGGGAACTGCGCGATCAGCCACGACGATGTCGCAGACCGCCGACGGCATTTCGCGGCACTCTCGGCACGGGTGTCGGAGCGTCGTCCGCTGCGGGCCCGTCGTGGCCTGTCGCGCAGTTCCCCGCGCCCCTTATGGGGCGCGTTGTCGGCTGCCGGTTCGTCGTGGCTTGTCGCGCAGTTCCCCGCGCCCCTTACGGGGCGCTTGGTCAGCCCTCTGTTTCCAGGCGGGACTCTGTTGCCCAGTGGGTGTGGAAGGCGCCGGGGCGGTCTACGCGGGCGTAGGTGTGCGCGCCGAAGTAGTCGCGCTGGCCCTGGAGGAGGGCCGCGGGGAGCCGGGAGGCGCGGAGGGTGTCGTAGTGGGAGAGGGCCGCCGAGAAGGCGGGGACCGGGATGCCCCGGCGGGCCGCGGACGCGACCGTCTCCCGCCACGGGACCTGCGCGTCGGCGATCTCCTTCGCGAACTCCTCCTCGGCCAGCAGGCTGACGAGGTCCGGGTCGGCCCGGTAGGCCGCGCGGATCCGGTCCAGGAAGGACGCCCGGATGATGCAGCCACCGCGCCAGATGCGGGCCACCGCGCCGAGGTCGATCTTCCAGCCGTACTCGGCGGCCGCGTCCTGGATCATCGTCCAGCCCTGGTCGTAGGCGATGACCTTCGAGGCGTACAGGGCGTGTTCGACGCGGGAGGCGAAGCGGTCGGCCTCGGTGGCGCTGAGGGGTGGGGTCGTGCCGCCGGGCAGGCCGGCGTAGGCGGCGCGCAGCGCGCCGCGGCCGGAGGCGGCGCGGGCGAAGGTGGCCTGGGCGATCGCGGTGACCGGGGAGGCCAGGTCCAGCGCGGTCTGCACGGTCCAGCGCCCGGTGCCCTTCTGCCCGGCCGCGTCGGCGACGACGTCGACGAAGGGCGCGCCGGTGGCCGCGTCGACGTGGGCGAGGACGTCGGCGGTGATCTCGATGAGGTAGGAGCCGAGGCGGCCGCCGTTCCACTCCCGGAAGATGTCGGCGATCTCGGCCGGCGCGTACCCGCCGACCTGGCGCAGCAGGTCGTAGGCCTCGGCGATGAGCTGCATGTCGGCGTACTCGATGCCGTTGTGGACCATCTTCACGAAGTGCCCGGCGCCGTCCGCGCCGACGTGCGTGGCGCACGGCTCGCCGCCCACCTTGGCGCTGATGTCCTCGAACATCGGCCCGAGCACGGAGTACGACTCCGCGGACCCGCCCGGCATGATCGACGGCCCGTGCAGCGCGCCCTCCTCGCCGCCGGAGACGCCCACACCCACGAAGTGCAGGCCCTTCTCGCGCAGCGCGGCCTCGCGGCGGCGGGTGTCGGCGAAGTGGGCGTTGCCGCCGTCGATGACGATGTCACCGGGTTCGAGGAGGGGGACGAACTCGTCGATGACGGCGTCGGTGGCGGCGCCCGCCTGGACCATGATCATGAGGCGGCGGGGGCGTTCGAGCGCGGCGACGAACTCGGCCGCGGTCTCGGCACCGACGAAGTCGCCCTCGCTGCCGTACTCCTCGATCAGCGCGCGGGTGCGGGCCGGGGTGCGGTTGTGGACGGCGACCGGGTAGCCGTGCCGGGCGAAGTTCCGGGCCAGGTTGCGGCCCATCACGCCGAGGCCGGTCACGCCGATGGCTGCGGATGCGTTCACGGGGGGACTCCGTTCTGCGGACGCGTGCTGTGCCCGGAGGTACGGGTGGACGGCGGGCGGGCGTTCAGTTCCGGGACGATCACCTGGGAGATGTGGTGAAGACCAGGCGCCGGCCGGGCTCGGCGGGGGCGGTCCAGGCCTCCTCGACGTCGGCGAGCGGCACCTCCCGCGCGTCGGCCGTGAGGGTGCCCCGGGTCAGTTCCGTCATCAGGGACGGCAGTTCGGCGACGATGCCGCGGGCGGTGACCGAGCCCTGGCCGCTGCCCATGAGCCGCAGGTTCGCCGCGCGCAGCACGGCCGAGGGCAGGGTGATCTCCGGGCCGGCCGTGGCGCCGATCTGGATCCAGTCCAGCGGGGCGCTGCGGTCGGTACGGCGGGTGAGGACGGCCGGGAGGGCGCGCTCGGTGGGTGTACCCCAGGTGTAGTCGAGGACGACGTCGACGTCCGCGGCGGCCTCGCCGAGCCGGGCGTCGGCCCGGTCCGGGTCGCCGGCCAGCGGGACCACGTCGGTGGCGCCGAGTCCGCCGAGCAGTGCCAGGCGTTCGGGGTCGCGGCCGGCGGCCACGACCCGGTCGGCGCCGAGGTGCCGGGCGACCTGTACGGCCATCCGGCCGGCGTTGCCGGTGGCGCCGAGGATCAGGATGCCCTGGCCGGGCTGGAAGGTGATCCGGCGGCGCAGCGCCACCCAGGACGACATGGCGGGGTTCATGGCCGCGGCGACGGTCACCGGGTCGGCGCCGGCGGGCAGCGGGACCGCCCGGCGCGGGTCGAGGACCGTCCGCTCGGCCATGGTGCCCGGGTCCCCGTCGTCGGCGACGAAGTACACGACCTGCCCGTCGGGCAGCCGGCCCACGCCGTCGACGCCGGGGATCAGGGGGAGGCGGCCGTCGCTGGTGTAGTGGGTGCCCGCGGCCCCGGAGCGGACCCGGGGGTGCAGACCGGCGGCGATCATCTCCACCGGCAGCCTGCCCGCACCCGGCTCGGGGGCGGGGAACTCCTCGAAGTGCGGCGGGCGGTCGAACGAACGGACCACGGCAGCGTGCATGACTCCTCCTTGGTTTGTGGCACCAATTAAATTAGTTGGCACCACGTACCAAGTCAAGTAGTTGGGGGCGCGTACTAACGCCCGTAGGATGGGACCATGCAGAACAAGCCAACCGCCGGGCCGCCGGGCGCGGACAGCGAATACGTCGAATACGCCGAAGGCAACGAAGGCAACGAAGGCAACGAAGGCAACGAAGGCAACGAAGGCAACGAGAGCATCGAGGGCGTCGAGGACCTGGGGCTCGTGGACGGCCTCGCCCAGCTGTCGTTCCTGGTGCAGGGCGCGCTCGGGAAGGTCGCGGCGGAGCACGGGCTGTCGGTCGTCCAGCTGCGGCTGCTCGGCGTGCTGCGCGACCGCACGCCCGGCATGCAGGAACTCGCCCAGCACCTGGGCCTGGACAAGTCCAGCATGACCGGCCTCGTCGACCGCGCGGAGCGCCGGGACCTGGTCCGCCGCACCCCGGCACCGCACGACCGGCGCAGCTTCCTGGTGTCGATCACCCCGCAGGGGCGGGAACTGGCCCGGCAGTGCGAGGCCCTCGCCGACCGGCAGCTCCGGGGCCTCGCGGCCCACCTCACCGACGCCCAGCGCGCCCGGCTCTCGCTGCTCGCGAGCGCGGTCGTGAGCCACCACAGCCGGCTCTGAGCCGGGCCGATCATCCGAATCATCCGAACAGGCGAAAGTGGCGGCGCCGGGGCGCGTGGGGCCGCCTCCGGGCGGGCCGGTCGTCAGAGGATCCGAAGATGCGAACGGATGATCTACGGCTGCTCACCGCCGCGCTGGTGCTCCTCCTGACCGGCGCGTTCCTCACCACGCCCGCCAAGGCCGACCAGCGCCCGGCCCACTGCGCCTTCGGCCCGCGCAGCGCCCCGCCCGCCACCGCTCACAGGAACGGCACCGACCGCGCCGACGGTGGCCACCGCACCCGTCACGCCGATCACGCCGATCGCACCGCCCGCTGGACCGCGCCCACCGTCCGGTACCGGCTCTCCGCGCGCTACGCCGCCAAGGGCCGCCTGTGGAAACACCGGCACACCGGCCAGGACTTCGCCGTCGACGCCGGTACGCCCGTGTACGCCGTCGGCCCCGGTCGCGTCGTCTCCGCGACCTGCGGCGACGCCTTCGGCAACCAGGTCGTGATACGCCATCCCGACGGCTACTACACCCAGTACGCCCATCTGTCCGTCATCAACGTCCGCTGCGGCCAGCGCGTCTCGACGGGCCAGCGGATCGGCGCCGCCGGCTCCACCGGCAACGCGGACGGCCCCCACCTCCACTTCGAGGTCCGCACCACCCGGCACCTGGGCTCCGAGGTCCCGCCGCTGCCGTGGCTGCGGCACCACGGCGTGAGCGTGCCCGCAACGCCGTCCCCGAGCACCCCGGCCGCCCCGCCCGTCCCGGTCGATTCGGCCACTCCGGCGGCTCCGTCGACGAGTCCGGCGCCGTCGGCCTCCGTCAGGCCGTCCGCGCAGCCGAGGAACGCCCCGCCGGGGCAGCGCCGGCCGGGACACGGGCGGCCGGGACACGGGCGGCCGGGACACGGGCGGCCGGCGAAACCGCACAGGATCCCGAAGCCGTACGGAACCCCGGCCCCGCAGGCGGCACCGACGCGCCTGGGACCCCCGGTGCGGCAGTGGATCCCGACCGCGATGTGGGATCCGGCGGCACTGTGGAACCCGACGGCCCGACAGCACCCGCCCGCACTGCGGATCCCGGTGGTGGGGCCGTAGCACGCCGCGAGCGCGCAGGGTCACGGTATGACCACATGGCGTGGCCGCCGTGCGCGGAGCGGACAGACTGCCTCCCATGGCACGTCTGAGGTTCCTGTGGGTCGCCGTGCTGGCCGCCCTCCTGCTGCTGCCCGTGTCCCGGCCGGAGACCCCGCGGCCCGTCGCACCCGGGCCGTTCGGGGCGTACGTCGGGTACGGCGCGGACGGGGTACGGCGGGTGGCGGCGCTCGGGAGCTGGCTGCGGGACCGGCCCCGGGTCGGGCACACCTACCTGCCCGGTGACATGTGGCGGAACATCGAGGGCGCCCCGGACTTCGTCCGGCTGTGGGCCCGTTGGCGGCAGACCGAGCCGGACCGGCTCCTCGTCCTCAACGTGCCGATGCTGGAACACACCGAGGCGCACGTCCCGGACGCCGAGGTGCGCCGCCAACTGCGGCTCGGGGCGGGCGGCTCGTACGACGTCCATTTCCGCGCCCTGGCCCGCCGGCTGGTCTCGGCCGGCGCCCCGGACACCGTCGTCGTGCTCGGCTGGGAGATGAACGGGGACACGTACACCCATCGCTGCGGCCCCGACCCCGCCGCCTGGCGGGCGTACTGGCGGCGGATCGTGACGGCCATGCGGGCGGTGCCGGGCGCCCGGTTCCGGTTCGACTTCGCGCCCAACCGGGGCCGGGACGCCGTCCCCTGGACCACGTGCTATCCGGGGGACGGGTACGTGGACGTGCTGGGGATGGACGCGTACGACGCCCCGCGGGGGATGTCCTTCCAGGAGCAGGTCGCCGAGCCGTACGGGCTGCGGGCCCAGGTCGACTTCGCCCGGGCCCACGGCAAACCGGTCTCCTACCCCGAGTGGGGGCTGTACGAGAACGGCGACGATCCGGCGTACCTGCGCTCGATGCTCGACTGGTTCGCGAGCAGCCGCCCGCTGTACCAGACGATCACCGACTACTGCCCGCACGGCGTGTGGCGGTGCCGCGGCAATCCCCGGTCCACGGCCGTGTACCGGTCCCTGATGAGGAGCTGAGCGCGCCGCCGGAAGTGCCGCGACGTGCCGGCGCTGCCGGAGCCGGTCAGGAGTTCGCGCTCGACGGGCCGAAGAACTCGATCTCGGCGATGGCCACCTGGGTACGGGCCGACGCCCGGTACGACGAGTCGATCGTGAAGCGGACGGAGACGACGTCCGCCGCCCGCAGGTCGCGGGTCTGGCCGCCGGCCGCCTGGTCGAGGGTCAGTTCGCGGGTCACGGTCTTGCCGTCGGCGGTCTTGATGGTCGCCGTCAGGTGGTGCGGCAGGGCCGACTTGTTCAGCTGCTCGGTGTGGGTCGACTCGCCGGAGGTGATGACGACGTTCAGGAGCCGGACCGGCTCGTTGAAGTGCGCCTCGACCCACTCGCCCTCGCCCGCCCCGGCGATGCCCGGGCCCCACCACGTGTTGTTCAGCTTGTCGAAGAGCAGCTCCGGCTTGTGCCCGGCGTACGCGCGGGACGCGCGGTAGGTGTCCGGGTCGACGGGGGCGCGCTTGGCGAAGTGGTCGCGGGTGGCGCTGATCGCCCTGGGTGTGTTGATCGCCAGGACCGTGACGCCGGTGAGGACGGCGATGGCGACGATCCAGGTGAGGACCCGGTCGAAGGTGCGGCGGAGGCGGGGGCGGTCGCCCGCCCACGGGGTCTCCCTGTTGCGGAAGTCGAAGATGCGGCGCCACCAGGGGCGGCGGGCCGCGAGGCCGGTGTCGGGGTGGCCGGCCATGGGCATCGCGCAGCGGGTGCAGAAGTGGCGGTCGGGGCGGTTGGGGGTGGCGCACCAGGGGCAGGGGGTGCCGCCGTGGGCGCCGAGGTCCTCGCCGGGGGCGCGGACGGCGGCGGGGCGCTGGGGGGTGGGGCGGCCGGGGAGGACGGGGGCGACGGGTTGGGGGGCCGGAGCGGGGGTGGGCTCGCTCACCGGGACGAGGAGGCGGCGGGCCCGGTCGTGGTCTTCGTCCGCGGCTGGCTGGGGGGTGGGGACGGGGGTGGGGACGGGGGTGGTCTCCGCCGTGGGTGACGTCACGGTGGACGGGGGCTGGGCGCGCAGTTCCCCGCGCCCCTGAAGGGGCGCTGCCGTGGCCGTGCCTTGCAGGTCGCCGTGGGCCTGGCGGGGCGCTGTCGGGGCCGCTTCCTGCCGGATCCCGTCGGGGGCTGCCGTGGTCGTTGCCCGGGCTTCTCGCTGGGGGAGGCCGGTGCCGCCGTCTCTGCGGGTGAAGGCGTCCCAGCCGGGGGCGGGGGCGGAGTCGGGGGCCGGGGCCGGGGCGGGGGCGGCCGGCTGCGGTGCGGGGCTCTCGTCGGTGCCGGTCCAGCTCAGGACCGCGCCGCACGCGTCGCAGAAGGACTGGCCCGGTTCGGCGACCGTGCCGCACTCCGTGCAGTTCCGGTTGGTCGTCATCGCTGCGGGGTCCTTTCGGCGGACGCGGTCACCTGGACCGTGTAGGGCATGTGAGCGGGGCGGGCGGCGGCCACGAGGTGTTCCAGGCGGACCTCGTCGGCCGGGGTGGGGTCGGGGAGCACGAGGTGGACGTGCACGCCGGGGCGGGGTGCGCCGGGGAAGGGGCCGAGCGGGCGGGCGCTCCAGTCGGCGCCGCCGCTCTCGGTGATCTCCGGTGGCACGCCGAAGGCCAGCCGGACCGTCTCGGACAGGCCCCAGCGGGTGCCCCGGATGCGGTGCAGGTAGGCGGCCGCGGCCACGGCCGCGCGGAGCAGGGGCTCCGGTTCCGTGCCGTCGGTCTCGGCGCCGACCCAGGTGCCGAGCCACTCCGCGAAGTCCAGCGGGGCCAGCGCCGGGTCGAAGTAGCTGGGCAGGCAGTCGAGGACGTTCGGGATCGGGGCGATCACGTCGTCCAGGCCCGCGACGAAGCGCAGCGCGAGGTCGTCGTCGGCGAAGACCGCGGGGAGCATCGCGCCGATCGGGACGGAGGAGCCGAGGCCGTCGATGGACCCTCTCAACGGAGGCCTCCGGCCGGGTTGTTGCCGGTCATTCGCCGATCACCCTCACCCGGTGGTCGTAGGAGAAGACCAGGGACGGGGCGTCCAGGTCGATGCGGTCGGTCGGGTCGCCGCGCTTGCCGGTCAGCGGGTCGGCGGGGTGCAGAACGACCTCGTCGACGAGTTCGATGCCGGGGACGCGTTGCAGCACCGCGAAGATCTCGCCGGACTGCACCGGGCGCCCGAACGGCCAGCCCTTGCCGTCCGCGCCGCCGGTCAGCGGGTCCAGGTGGCGGTAGAGGGCGTCGTGGGCCTGGCGGCGGACCCGGTCGACGTCCACGCCGCGGAAGGCGTGCACGGTGGCGACGACCGTGACGCCCTGGTAGAAGGGCGGCCCGACCGCGAGCCGGGTGCCGATCAGCCGGCGTTCGTCCAGGTAGCGGGTGATGCGGTCCAGCAGGGCGTCGCCGGGCACGAGTTGCTCGAAGCGGAGCCGGCCGCCCGGGTCGGAGACCGCCTGGGGTACCACCAGGACCCGTACCGCGTACGACCCGTGCTCCCCCTCCTCGCCCTCCAGGCAGGTGATCCGGGCCGTCTCGGGCGCGGCGCGGCGGGCCAGCTCCTCGTAGTCGCGCAGGGTCACCGCCCGCTCCTGGGCGCGCAGCGTGATCGGCGCGCGGACCTTCGCCTCGGCGACCGTCTCGCCGTCGACCCCGCCGCGCGCGGCCTCCCGGTTGACGACGTCCGCGACGTAGGGGATGGAGGAGCGCAGGATCTGTACGGCCCCCCGGGCCACGTTGCCCTCCCGGCCGCCGCCGGTGCGGTAGCGGCGGGCCCGGACCACCGCGCCCTTCGGGGCCACCGCGCCGTACTGGCGCAGCGAGCCGTCCGGTTCGCGGACCGCGGGCCCGAAGGCGATCTCGCCGGTCGTCGCGTCGAGGGTGAGGTGCCGGTCCTCCGGTCCCGAGGCCGCGAAGTGCGGGACGACCTGCCAGTCCGCCCAGCCGCCCTCGCCGTCGTGCTCGGCGGTCTGGAGGAGGAGCGGCGGGGTGTCGCCGACGACGGGGGCGTGGGCGAGCCGCAGGCGCTGGCCGGGCAGGCCGGTGGACTCGCCGAGCGCCTCGTCCTCGACGGTCTCCGCGTGGACGGTGGCCGTGGTGCCGCCCACCGTGCAGGCCTCCACGAACCGGACCGTCGGGGAGGTGGTGTAGAAGGGCTGGTCGGCGTGGGGTTCGGTGACCCGGCAGCGCAGCCAGCTGGCTTCCAGGCCGCCGTTGCGGGACAGGACATGGCCGCCGGGGACGTGCAGCACGACCTCGCCGGGGCGGTTCAGGCCGCCGGTGCCGTCCCGGTCGACCTCGCACTCCTTCCAGCCGTCCTCCGTCCACGCCTCCCAGACCAGCGGGGGCTGCCGCGGGTCCACGCCGACGCCGTCGACCCGGCTGTCCAGGTCCAGGGCGACCGCGCAGTGCGGGACGGCGGCGGACAGGCCGAGCAGCATGCAGTCACCGGGGTTCGGGGACTCGGTGAAGCACAACAGGTCCTTGCCCTCGGCGAGTTCATGGGTGAGGTCGACGACGGCCGCGCCGTTCTGCTGCCGCAGCAGGTGCCGCAACTCGCTGGGCACGATGGTCAGTTCGCGCTCGGTCGCGAAGACGACCGCCTCCTGCGTCTCGGTGCGGCGGGTCGCCACCTCGGTGCCGACCGGCACCGGGACCGGCTCCTCCTGGGCCGCCGACAGCCAGAACGTCACGTCCGTACGGGCGGCGGACGGCGGGAAGAGCGTGATGCCGACCAGGTCCAGGAAGGCCAGGTGGTTCTTCTCCGGGACCCGGTTGAGCCGGTACACGATCTGGTCGGCCATGTGCGCGACCGTCTCCACCAGGGTGATGCCGGGGTCGGAGACGTTGTGGTCGGTCCACTCCGGGGCGCGCTGCTGGATGTAGCGCTTGGCGTCGTCGACGAACTGCTGGAAGCGGCGGTCGTCGAGGTTCGGGGAGGGCAGGGCCATCGGGATCAGCGGTCGCTTTCGGAGGAGTCCGGGGAGGCGGGGGGCAGGTCCGGCTCGTCGTGGGAGGGGATGACGTAGAAGGGGAAGACCAGGCTGCGCGGGTTGTTGGTGCCGCGGATCGAGTAGCGGACGTCGATCATCAGCACGCTCGGGTCGGCGCCGGTGGTGACCTCGACGTCCTCGACCTCGATCCGCGGCTCCCAGCGGTCGAGGCTGGCGTGCACCTCGTGCTGGATACGGCCCGCGGTCTGCTCGTTGACCGGCGCGAAGACCAGGTCGTGGATGGCGCAGCCGAACTCCGGCCGCATCGGGCGTTCGCCCGGGGCCGTGGAGAGGACGAGGCGGATGGCCTCCTCCACCTCCTTCTCGCCGCTGACCAGGGCGATGCCGCCGGTGGGCCCGATGCGCAACGGGAACGACCAGCCGGAGCCGACGAACTGCTCTGCCATCAGCCCCGCACCCGCCTCTCCGGAAAAATCTGCCGGCCGGTCACGGGACCACCATCACGTTCAGTCCGCCCATCGTCATCATGCCGAGGACCGGCACCTGGGGAGCCTGGATCCCCACCGTGACCATGGAGCTGATCGCGACGGCGGCGTTGCCGCGCAGCGACAGGGCTGCGCTCGCCATCACGTTCACCGCGGCGGCGTTCACGGAGACGGCGCCCGCGGGAGCCTTGATGTCGACGAGTTCCGCGCTCTGCAGGGAGAGCGGTCCCCCGCTCCTGATGCTGAGCGCGCCGCCCGCCTTCAGCGACAGGTTGGCGCCGGCCTCCACCGACACCGACCTGCTGCCCTTGATGGAGACGCTGCCCTTGCTGTCCACGGTGATCTCGGTCTGCTGCCGGTCCAGGAACACGGTCAGTTTGTCGTCGCCGCTGGCCAGCCGGACGCCCTGTTTGCGGCCCCGCTGGTCGAGCAGGTCCATGCGGTTGCCGACCCGGTCGGAGACGGTGTGCCGGGTGGCCCGGCCGCGCATGCCGTCGTGCAGCGGCACGTCCTTGACCCGGGTCGGCTTGTCCTTGCCGTTGTAGAGGCCGCCGATGACGTACGCGTGGTCGAGGGCGCCCCGGTCGAAGGCGACGAGCACCTCGTCGCCGACGTCCATCGGGAAGACCCCGCCGCCGCGCACCCCGCCCCACTGCATGGTCCGGGTCCAGTCGCTGACGTACGTGTCGTCCAGCCACGGGAACTTGAGCTTCACCCGGCCCTGCTGGAGCGGATCCTGCACGTCGGTGACGAGGGCCTGCG
Organism: Streptomyces sp. NPDC008092; assembly: GCF_042957285.1. NCBI lineage: Bacteria > Bacillati > Actinomycetota > Actinomycetes > Kitasatosporales > Streptomycetaceae > Streptomyces > Streptomyces sp. NPDC008092. The sequence continues at coordinate 389,388 of NZ_JBIBHY010000010.1, read as the reverse complement.
CCACGCTCGGCTGCCGGTCGCTGCCGGCGCCCCCGCCGCCACCGGAGGCGAGGCCGTAGAGCGAGCGCCACTGCCGGCCGCTGACGGTCACCCAGGTCTCGTAGTGCTTGGCGTCGCCGAAGACGTGCCGCACGGAGGTGACCGTGTACTTCCCCTCGAACGGGTCCCCGACGTCCGAGAGCGCCACCGGAACCCCCGGCCGCAGCTTGGGATTGCCCCGCACGACCACCTCCATCTCGGCGAACGTCGAGGTGACGTCGTCGGAGAGGGCGTCGGCCGCGTACTTCACCTCGGTCTGCTTGTCGTACGGCGTGCGCGTCTCGACCAGCTTGGACGTCTTGAACTCGCCGGCCGCCGCGGCCGGGGTGGTGCCGATGCTGTAGCCCGTGTTCGAGGCGGGGGTCGCCGTCGCCGTGAGCGTCTTCTTCGTCCGGACGTCCCAGCCCCGCGACTCGACCTTGTTCACCTGGTCGGAGGCGGTGACGGCGGTGCGCAGCCGCAGGATGTCGTGCCGGGCCTCCAGCACGAACGGGCTCTTGTCGCCGTCGGTCTGCGGGGAGGGCGCCCCGGACGCGCTCTTCTGCTTCACGAACTGGAACTTGCCGTCGGCGTCCACCGACATGACCATCTCGTTCTCGTCGGCGAGCCGGGCCAGGAAGTCCCAGTCGGTGACGTTCGACTGGCTGATGAACTCGTAGACGGTCCTGGTGGCCTGGATCCGCCCGACCGGCACCCCGTCCTGCGCGGCCAGCTTGCGGGCGATGTCGGAGGCGGTCTGGTTGCGGTAGGCGACCACACGGCGCTGCCGCATCAGCCGGAACCCGTAGTCGTAGCCCCGGACCACCGCGTAGCTGCCGGTGCCGTCGTACTCGGCCTCCAGGCCCGTGACCTCGCCGGTGAGCAGCGGGTCGCCGGTGCCCTGGCCGTCGGAGACCGGCGTGATCACCACCGGGGTGCCGAACTGCACGCCCAGCTTGCCCAGCAGCCGGCGGTCCGGATCCCGGAAGGTCAGCTGGAAGGCGGCGGGCACCCCGACGCCCTGGTCCACGTGGGCGTCGACGAGATAGCGGCCGTACTCCGAGGTCGCGGTCAGCTCCTTGCCGCCGATGACGACCTTGATGACGTTCGAGAAGGCATGCTTCACCATCAGGACCGCACCTCCTCGGCGGCCGGCAGCACCAGTTCCGTCCCCGTGGGCAGCCACCCCGGGTCGTCGATGTCGTTGGCGTCCGCGATCGCCCGCCAGGCGGCCGCGTTGCCGTACTCCCGCCAGGCCAGCGACTGCAGCGAGTCCCCGGCGACGACCCGGTGCACGCGCTGCGCGGTGAGCGCGCCGGACGTCGGGTTCTGTCCCGCGGTCTTGCTCGGGATCTCACGCAGCTGGAGCCGGCAGCTGGCCCGGATCGGCATCCCGCTGGTCCCGAAGAGGGAGTAGGAGACGTCCGCGGAGGCCACGTACGCCGTGAAGTTGGCCGTCGAGAACGAGCCCCACTGGAAGACCACCCAGGGCGGCGACGGCTGCTTGGCGGCGATGCTCTTGCTGGTGACCTCGCAGCAGGCCAGCAGCGACTCCACCTTCTTCATCACGTCGTTGCTGTCCGGGTCGTCGGACCGGTCCAGGAAGATCTCCACGCTCATCTCGCGCGGGTGGGTCCCGAGGAACTCCGGGAGCGCGCCGTCCCGTTCGATCGGCGCCGCCGACGACTTCCAGTCCGCCCGGCGGGCGATCGACAGCTGCGCCGGGTTGAACTCGAAGCCGAACGTCTTGATGATGCCGCCCGGGCTGGTGCTGGTGCCCACGGGCGGCTCGTGAATCGCGAGGGTGGCCCGCACGAGGCTCTTGCCGGCGCCCCGGCTGCTCTTGGCCATGATGCTGGTCCGCCTCTCAGTCCGTGAATCCGTGGTGGGCGATCTCCAGGACCTCCGTGGCCACGGACGGACTGCCCGCGTCCAGGGACGGCCCCTGCCAGCTCACCGGCAGCACGTCCAGCAGCCCCCACCGGGCCACCTCCGAGCCGTCCGCGCGCAGCGCCGTGATCTGCCCGGTGGGCCGCTCGATCCCGGTCTGCACGGACGAGATCCACTTCGCGACCTTCGTGGTGTCCGGGGTGAGCGGGCGGGTCAGCCGGATGTGGGAGAAGGTGACCCGGGTCGGCAGCTGCCACACGAACCCGTTGTTCCCGCCCTCCTGCCGCTGCTCGATCTCCACCTGCGACGACAGTCCCTCGCACCCGTTGAAGTAACCGAGGTCCTCGCCGTCGATGGAGAGGCTGAACCAGACTGTGGTTCCCGGGTCCTGGCGATCCATCGGGGGCCTTTCTGTGGAATGGGTGCGCGGTCGTCGTCTTGGTCGGTCGCCGTCAGGGGCGGAAGTCGCGGAGCTTGCCCACGCGTTCGCGGTCGCGGCGGAGTTCGGTGCGGACGTGCCGGGTGATCCGGTCGATGATCCGGTGGACGAGGGCGTCCACCTGGAACTCGGTGAGGGCACGCGGGTCGAATCCGCCGGCCTCGACCGCCGTGTAGCCGGGCGGCGGATCGTCGGCGCCCGAGGCGGTGCCGGAGTACCCGGGCGGCGGCGGGTCGTCGGGGGGCGGGGGCTGCCTGCCCGTCCCGGTCCGGGGGGCCACGGCGCGCGCGGTGTGGGCGACCGGCGCCTTTTTCAGCGGGGCCGTGGGGTGGTGGCCGCCGGCCGGCGCGGTGGTGAGCGCTTCACGCTGGACGGTGAGACGGCCGAGGGGCGCGACGGGGAGAGGGGTGGTGGCGGAGATCGGGGTGGTGGGGCGCAGCGGGACGGGTTGAGCGGGCGTGGCGACGGTGCTGGAGACGGTGGTGGCCGACCTGACCGGCAGGGCGGCGGTCAGGGGGAAGGACGACTGTGTCCGGCGCTGCACCACGGCTGCGTGGCGGTCTCCGGGGCCGGGAGCGGGGGGAGGGGTGGGGGTGGAGGTGGAGGTAAGGGCGGTGGGGGCTGAGGCGGGGGCCACGGTGCGCTGCACGAAGGGGGGAACGGGGGAAGAGAGGGAAGCGGGGGATGCGAAGGAAGAGGGGAATGCGGAGGAAGAGGAGGGGGAAGAGGGGGTCGGCGGTGAAGCCGTCGCCGAAGTATGTGCCGTGCCCGGGCCGGGAAGAACCGGTGGCGTCGTCGTCGGCAGGCCGGGTACCGAAGCTCGCTGCACCGGCCGGGGCGCCGCGGGGGCCGGACGGGGCGCCGCGGACGTCGGCTGGGTCACTACGGGCACAGGCTGGGAAAGGGCGGCCGACTGACCACCCGCAGAACCACCCGACGAACCACCCGCAGAACCGCTCGAAGACCCACCTGAAGACCCACTCGCCGGACCGCTCGCCGAGCCACTCGACGCCGGTTTCCGCTGCACGGACGGCACAGCCGTCCGGCGGCCGACGGGCCCGGTGGCAACCGCGCCGGCGGCCGGGCCCGTGATGGGGGCGCCGAGGCCGAGACGGGGTGCGCGGGGGGTGGCCGTACCGGTGCGCTGTACGGGGGCGGGAACGGAAGCCGGAGCGGGAGCCTGCGCCGGAGCGGGCCCGGCCGCCGAGGCCGGACCGGCGGACGCCGGGGCGGGTCCCCGCTCGCGCGGACCTGGCGGGGTCTGCGCATCCGGCACGGTGGCGGAAGAGGACTGCGGGCCCTCCGCCGTCCGCCGCTGCACGGGCACCTCACGCCGACCGCTCCCGGCCGCCGCGGGCGAAAGCGGAGCGCCGAGGCCGGGGCGAGGAGGGGCCGGGGTCGTCGCGGCACGCTGAACGGGAGCCGGCGCGGAAGCGGGCGGGGCCGCGGCCGTCGAGGTGGCCGGGCCGGGCTCACCCGACGGCATCGGCACGGCAGCCGGTACGGCGGCTCCGCTCCCCGCCGGACGGGGGGCTTCCCGTACGGCACCGGTTGCGCCGGTGCCCTCCCTCGCCGTTCGCTGCACAGACGCCTCGCGGCCACCGCTCGCGGACGGGGATGCCGAGGGCCGCGCGGTCGGCGGGACGGCCGAGGCGCGCGGGGCGGAGGGCGTCGCTCCCGCAGACGGCGAAGCAGCCCCAGCGGCTCCGGTGCCGTGGGCGGTGGCGGGCCTCGGTGCCGAACTCGCCTCCGTACGAACGTTTTCCGGCGACGGCGGGGTGTGCGGGGCGACCGGGCCCGTGCCGGTACTGCGCTGCACGGCGGGCGCCCCGGGGCTGCCGGGCCGCTGCTCCGGGGCCGCCGAAGGCTTGCCGGGCACGGCCGGGGAGACCTGGGAGACCGGCGAGACCGGGGTGCGGGTTCCGCTCACCGCCTGCCGCTGCACAGGGGTCGGCGCCCCTGCGCCGGGCATGCCGGAAGGCCCGCTGCCGCCCGGAGGCGTGGCGGACGGGGTGGGGGTTGCGGATACCGAGGGCGGTCCAGGGGTCGTAGAAGGGACAGAAGGCGGTGTCCGTACCGATGTGGGCGACGCGGATACCGAGGCCGTACCACCACCGCCACCACCACCGGAGCCGCCACCGGAGCCGCCGGAAGACGCCCTGGCCGGACCCGGAACTGCCGTGCTCGGGCGGGCTGTTGCCGGTCCGCCGCCGGTCGCCGACCGCTGTACGACGGCAGGTGCCGGCGCCCGTCCGGGGGCGGTGCCCCGAGGAGCGCGCGGGGCACTGCCCGAGGAGGTACGGCCGGCGGCGCTCGGGCGCGGCCAGCCCCCGCTCACCCGTACCGGCTCCCCGCCGCCGCTCTCGACCGCCCGCTGAACGACCCCGTCCGCCGCCGTCCCGGCGCCGGCTCGGTCACCCTCGGCGGCCGGCGTCGGCGCTGCCGCCCCGGCGGCCGTCACCCTCGGTGCCGACGGCAACGTACGCCGCTGCACCGCCGTCACCGACGTGCTCGCCGGCGCCGTCGTCAGCGCGCTGCGGCGCGGCGGGACGGGAGGTGCGGGCGCGACGCGCGGACCGGTGGCCGGAGCCGTGGCGACCGGAGCCGGCTGCGGTGCCCACGCCACCGGCACGGGCACCGGCACCGCCGCCGAGGCGCCGGCCGTCGGCGTGACCGACCGCTGCACGGCAGACACGGGTCCTGGTCCCGGTCCCTTGGCCTGGGCGGTCGGCGGGGCCGCCGGGCCCGGCGCGCTGTTCCCGTTCCGTACGGCTCCCGGCGTCGCCCCCGGCCGTTGCGCGGCCGCACCACCACCGTGCCGCCCCGCCAGCGGAACCCGCTGTACCGCCGGCGCCACCGGACCAGCCGCTCGGGCAGACCCGGCGGACCTCGACGAGTCGGCAGCCCCCGCGGGACCACCTCCGACCGCCCGCAACGGCACCACCGGCATCGCCGCCCGCCGGCCCGCCGTCGGTCCCGCCTGTCGCGCCGCTCCCGTCGGTCCCGCCAACGGCAGTGCCTGCGCCGGGCGTTCGAGGCCGGACACGGCCCCCGCACCCGTGGTTCCGGCACGGCCGCCACCGGCGAGACCCGCGCTCGACTCGCCGTCCAGGACGGCGTGCGAGCGCGTGCCCATGAACGACGGGTTCTGCCAGGTCGGCAACCGGCCGCCGAACCCGGCGTCCGCGACTGGCCCGCCCGCTCCCAGCGCACGCTGGATCGGCGGCAGCCCGGACCAGGCGGCCGCCACCACGGGACGGCGCGGTGTCTCCACGGGAACGTCAGGCATGTTCCCGGACTCGCCGGCCCCGGACTCTCCGGCCCCGGACCCGCGTCCGCGCCCCCGTACCCGATCCCACAGCCCCACCGGTCAGCCCTCCGCCCCTGCGGAGGCCGCCGCCCTGGTCACCAGGGACGCGATCTCCGCCGTGTAGCGGCGGCGGTCGGCGTGCTCCAGGTCCAGGATGTCCTCCAGGTTCCAGTGGAAGTGGTAGGCGACGTACGCGATCTCCTCGTGCAGCCGGTCGGTCGCGTACGTCACGATTCCCCCAGGCGGCTCCCGCCGAGTTCCACTTCGAAGGGCTCGGAGCAGTGCGGGCAGTTGACCGCGGCCCGGGTGTGTCCCTCGGCGTTGATCTGGCGGTAGAAGTCCTGCAGGAACGCCAGGTCGGAGGCGAACATGTTCTCCACGATCCCGTCGTGGACGAGCGCGAGCGTGCCGAGGCGGGTGATGACCCGGCCGAGGAGCACCACCGACAGGAACGCCGGGTTCTCCTGGACGCGGACGTCCCGCAGCGGGATCAGCTCGTCCCGCGCCGTGGACAGGCGCATCACGCCGTCGCGGTGGACGGTGCCCTGCTCGTCGACGTACCCGCGCGGGAGCTGGAACGGGAACTCCGTGCGCAGCACCTCGACGGGCGTCTCCGGTTGCTGGGGGGCCTGGGGCGCCGCCGCCTCCGGTGCGAGCGGCGCCCCCACGCCCTGGGCCCTGACGGCCGAACGCCTCATTACTCGATGACCAGTTCTTCGAACGTGATGGTCACCGACTCGGTCAGCGCGGACGCCTCGCCCGCCTTGACCGTGCTGGTGTCGATCTTGCTGCACCAGGCGTTGCGCAGGTTGTAGCGCTTCACCGGGTTGTTCTCGAAGTCCATCATGATGATGGAGGCGTTCTTGCGGGCCGTGGCCATCTGGCCGTTGATCGACTCGTTGATCCACTGGGTGAACGACGACGACTGGGTCATACCGCGGATGACCGTGCAGGTGCCGTTCTTCTTCACGCCCGGCAGGTTGCGGACGTGGTTCTTCCCGTCCGGCGTGTTCTGCTGGTAGGTGATGACGTCCTGTTCCATCGACAGGCCGCTGACCTCGGCGAGGTACTCCACCATCACGCCGTCGATCTGCAGGCCGAAATTGTGCGATGTGAGGGCGTCACCCGGCTGGAGACTCATGTGTTACTGCCCGTTCTTCTCAAGGTGCCGTGACATCAGGGGGGTTGGGGACCGAGGGCCCGGGGCCCGCTACTCCTGGAGTTCGCCGCTGCCGCTGCTGAACTGGGCCAGCCGGAAGATCACGAACTCGGCGGGCTTGACCGGGGCGATGCCGATCTCGCAGATCACGCGGCCGACGTCGACCGACTCCGGCGGGTTGGTCTCCTCGTCGCACTTGACGTAGTACGCCTCCTCGGGCCGCTGCCCGAACAGGGCGCCGCTGCGCCACTCGTTGACCAGGAACGCGGAGATGTTGCGCCGGATCCGGGCCCAGAGGTTGTGGTCGTTGGGCTCGAAGACCACCCACTGGGTGCCGATCAGGATCGACTCCTCCAGGTAGTTGAAGTACCGGCGGATGTTGAGGTAGCGCCACGCCGGGTCGGAGGAGAGGGTGCGGGCGCCCCAGATGCGGATGCCGCGGCCCGGGAAGGCGCGGATGCAGTTCACGCCGATCGGGTTGAGCAGGTCCTGCTCGCCGCGGGTGATCTGGAGCTCCAGGTCGACCGCGCCGCGGATCACCTCGTTCGCGGGGGCCTTGTGGACACCGCGCTCGGCGTCGTTGCGGGCCCAGACGCCGGACACGTGGCCGGACGGCGGGATCAGCCGGGACTGGCCGGAGGACGGGTCGAAGGTCTTGATCCAGGGGTAGTACAGGGCCGCGTACTTGGAGTCGTAGCCGGCCGTCTCCTGGCGCCAGACCCGGATCTGGCGGGCGTTGAGGCCCGGCGGCGGGTCGATGACCGCGACCCGGTCGCCCATCAGCTCGCAGTGCGCGATCAGGCCGAGCTGGACGGCCTTGACCTGCTCCAGGTCGATCGCGCCGCGCTGGTAGGCGGCCATCAGGTCGGGGACGGCCACCATGGACACCTCGTCGACGGCCTCCAGACCGCCGAAGCCGGTGCGGTCGGCCGAGTCGCCGAGGTACTCGGCGGGTCCGGGGTGCGAACCGGCGCCCGCGACGGGGGACGCGGACGCCGGCGTCTGGGTCGGGGCCGCGAGGGCCACCGTCTGGTTCTCCGGACGGGCCAGCTGCGCGGCGGGCGCGGCCTCGGTCACGGTGATGAGCCTGGAGCGCTCCTTGACCTGGGTGACCACGTAGTTGCGGCCGCCCTTCTTCGCGGTCACGTCGAAGGTCTCGGCGACCTTGCCGGCGTCCTTGACGACCAGCCTGAAGCGTTCGGCGGGGCCCTCGCCCTCCGGGTCGGCGACCTCGACGCTCAGGTCGCCGGAGGCGATGGCGCTGACCGTGAAGGTGCCGAGCTGCTTGGCCTCGCCGGGCGGCAGGGCGGCCTGGGCGGCCGGACCCCCGACGGCGGCGGGCGCGTTGAGGGTGCCCTCGGCCTCTTCCCGGGTGCCGCCGACGCGGACCACGTAGGCCGCCGTGCCGCCGTTGTTGAAGAAGCCGTAGACGGAGTGGGCGAGGTAGTACCCGTCGGTGAACTCTCCGAAGGACGCGACGTACTGCGTCCAGTTGGTCACCAGCGTCGGCTCGTTCAGCGGACCGGTCGGGGCCAGGCCCACGAAGGCCGCCACCGACGTGCCCACCCCCTCGATGGGGCGCGAGCCGCTGGCCACCTCCTCGACGTAGACGCCGGGCGACAGGTAGGACGGCATGCTCTGCTCTCCTCGGGGTACGAGACAGGAACGCTTCCCACCCTCACGCGCGAAGCGCGTCCGCGGAAACGTCCTACGGTGCCGTGCCGGGGGCAAGCCCGCTGCCCGGACGGGCAGTCCGGCCGGGCCATGGGCCGCGCGGTCCGCGCGGTCAGGTCCATAAGACCGCCCTAGCCGCCCTGTCCGCGAGCCGGGCCGCCGGCCAACGCCACCGCGGCGCCGCGGCGCGCGGCACAACCCTGCCCGTGGTCCTGCCCGTTCGGGCCTTCCGCCGGCCATCGGGGTCCGGTAGGGGTGGAGGGTCAGCTGTCCGAAGGCGAAGGGAAGGCCGTGCGCGCACACGCAACACGGGACGAGCGGGGCAGCGACGCGGAGCGGGCCCGTCCCGTGGTGGCGCCGATCACGCCCGCGCAACGCATGCCGGCCCTTCAGCGAGCGGCGGGCAATGCCGCGGTGGCCCGCGCCCTGAGCGAGGAACAGCATGGGCACGGCGCCGGTCGCGGAAACGGCCCGTCGGTGCAGCGGTCCGCCGTGCACGACGTACTGCGCTCGCCGGGGCAGCCGCTGGCCGGGCCGCTGAAGCACGAGATGGAGGGCAGGTTCGGCGGCGAGGACTTCAGCTCCGTACGCATGCACTCGGACCCGGCGGCGCTGTCCTCGGCGGCGGAGATCGGGGCGGATGCGTACGCCTCGGGCTCGCACATCGTCTGGGACGGCAAGGACAAGACCGTCCTCGCGGAGGAGCTGCACCACACCCGCCAGCAGGCGCGGGGCGAGGTACCCGGTACCGAGCAGGTACCGGGCCTCCGGATCTCCGATCCCGGCGACTGGGCCGAGACCGAGGCCCGCCAGGTCGCTCGGAGCGTGATGAGCGGACCGGCGCCGGCTGTGCAGCGGGCAGTGGCCCAGGAGACCGCCGACGGTACGGACCGTATCGGGGCGGTCGTCCAGCGGGCGCCCTCGACCAGCGACGGCCAGGTCTCCGAGGGTGAGACGGGCGACAGGACCAAGCCGACGGACGTGTCGCCGGGCGAGGCGCTCCGGGACGAGCTGGTCAACAAGCACGGCCGGGAGTTCCACAGGGCGAGCCAGAGCCTGACTCGGGCGCCCATGGGCGGACCCGCGGCTGTGCAACGGGCCGTGACCGCGGGGGGTCCGGCACAAGGGCCGCACGTCCTCACGACGGTGCAGCGGGCCTCTGGAGGAGAGACGGGGACAGAAGAGCGTCAGGAGACCGGCGAGTCGGCACGCGGCCAGAGTCTCCGAATGCGCGACCATGACAACAACGAACTCTTCTCCGGCGACGACGACCTGCTCGCCGACTACGTGCGCCACCTGGCCGAAGAGGACCGGGCGGACATCTACCGCCTGCTGCTCAACCGCCTGAGCCGCCAGGGCTTCGACGCCCAGGCCGTCAGCGTCCAGCAGGTCTGGGACGGGGCCGACAAGCCGCAGTCGGCGCGCCGCGTCCAGGTGCCGCGGGACCTGCACTTCATCTGGCTCGGCGGCAAACCCGGCGACTCCGTCATCGCCAACCTGAACGCGTGGAAGGAGAACGTCGAGGACAGCGACTGGACGATGACCCTGTGGACCGACGCGGGCAGTTCCACGCTCAAGGGCCTTGAGAAGACGTTCGGGAAGCATCTGAAGATCCGCGCCGACAGCGACAAGCTGGTCAAGGCGAAGGCGGGCACGGAGAACTACCGGCTCTACAAGGACGCCAAGAGCAAGAAGGCCCTCAACCTGGCCTCCGACATCCTGCGCTACACCGTGATGGCGGAGTTCGGCGGCGTGTACATGGACGTCGACGTCGCGCCGGGCTCCATACAGCTCAAGACCGCACCCGAGGTGCTGATGCGCAGTACGGACATTCCCCTGCTCGCCCCGCGGCTGCGCGACAAGAACAGCGTGAACTCGGCGCTGGGCCGGGAGGAAACGGATCAGGACCCGACCGCGGAGGACCTGAACGCGGCGGCCGACGCCCGCTACGACAAGGGGATTCTGGGCAACAACTTCATCCTCGCGCCCGGTTCGGAATTCATGGGCGAACTCCTCAGGAAGCTCCCGGCGCATTTCAACGATATGAAGGAGAAGTACGGCCCCGAGGTCATCGAAGGGGATCTCCCTGGCCTGGCCCCCGACATCTCGGGCCCCGCTTTCGTGGAAAAGGTGCTCAAGCAGTACACCGGCCGGCATCACCGGGTCATGGAACAGGACCACAGCACCGCCAAGGCTCCCGACATGGCCATCGAGAGGGACGAGTTCAAGCACTTGTTCCCCCCGGAGGCCCTGGAGTTCTGGAAGGCGCTGGGCTGGTGGACCCCCGAGAGCGAGAAGCAGCTCGACCGGACCCCCGGCCTGAGCAGGACGCAGTCGCTGCTGCGGGCCTTGCGAGTCAAGAAGTGAGACACCGCCGGCCCCCCACGGGAAAGCATGGGAGGCGGGTTCGGTTGCCGAGGCGTGTACTGCTACGCGACCGTGCACGAGGGACATGAGCACGACGCCCCTCCCGGCCCGGTGCACGGCCGCGGTGCCGTCGGGCGCGGACCTTTCTGCGCTCCCCGCCTCCACCGGCGACCACGAGGCGGAACCGATGGACACCACGGTCTGCCCCTCTCGGGCACCGAACTCTGCCCCTATGACCGGTGCCCGGGCGGTTCCCCCCGACTAGCGTCCTGACGTGAGCCTCTGGACCTCCCTCGAACCCGCCTCCGCGACCGTGGACCCGGGCGCCTCGACCCGTGTACGCCTGCGGCTTCGCAACACCGGTGACGTCGTCGACGAGTACCGCTTCGAACCGGTCGGCCCGGTCGCCCCCTGGACGACCGTCGAGCCCGCCACGCTCCGGCTCTACCCGGGCACCACCGGCACGGTGGAGCTGACCTTCGCCCCGCCCCGCACCCCCGACGCCACCGCGGGCCCGAACCCCTACGCGGTCCGGATCACGCCCACCGAGCACCCCGAGGCGGTCACCGTCCCCGAGGGCAACCTCACCATCACGCCCTTCACCGAGCTGCGCGCGGAGCTGGTCCCGCCCACGGTCAAGGGCCGGTTCCGGGGCCGCCCGAAGCTGGCCATCGACAACCTCGGCAACACGAAGCTCACCGCCTCCGTCAGCGGCAGCGACAACGGCGACCAGCTCGCCTACGACCTGCACCCCAGCAACGTCCAGATCGAGCCCGGCCGCGCCGCCTTCGTCGACGCCACGCTGAAGCCCAGGAAGATCATCTGGTTCGGGCCCAAGGAGCAGCGGCCCTACCGGCTCACCGTGCAGCGGTCGGGGGTGCAGCCGGAGCCCGTCGAAGGGACGTACATCCAGCGCGGCTTCCTGCCCCGCTGGCTCGCCACCCTCTTCGGCACCCTGCTGGCCCTCGCCGTCACCTTCGCCCTGATCTGGTTCAACTACAAACCGAAGGTCGGCACCCTCGCCCAGGAACAGCCCGTGGAAGCCGCGGTGAGCAGCATCGCCCCCAGCCCGACCGTCACCCCGACCCCGCCCCCGGCACCCACCGAGACCCCCTCGTCGGCGCCCCCGGCGGACACCGGGAACGGCAACGGCAACGGCGGTGGTGGCGGAGGCGGGGGCGGCGGGGGCGCGACGGCCACCGTGACCGCCAAGCCCAAGCAGGACACCGCGGCGACCGCCGTCAACCGCCTCGCCGCCGACGACCCGGCCGGACGGCACATCTGCTACCGCTCCTACGTCCAGGGCACCGGCTGGCAGAAGCCCGTCTGCGACGGCACGATGTCCGGCACCGTCGGCAAGAACCTGCCGATCAAGGCCGTCAACCTCGCGGTGTACGGCGTCCAGGGCTCCGCCGCCAACTGGTTCAAGTACGACCCCCAGTCCACCAACGGCCAGGGCACGTGGAACCCGGACTGGACGGCGATCATCGCCGACGGCAAGGACAACTACATCGGCAGCACCAAGGCGTCCGACCCCTACATCGAGGGCTTCGCCTTCAACGTCGGCAGCGGCCAGGGCTGCAACTACGCGAAGGTCCGCGACCACGACTGGGGCGACCAGTGGTGCAAGGGAGCCCGCACTCCCAACAACGACCTCGACTTCGTCGGCACCCTCGACAACACGCTCTGGCTCGAAGCCTTCAAGCTGACGGTGACGCCATGACGCTGTGGACCTCCCTCGAACCCGCCTCCGCGACCGTGGACCCGGGCGCCTCGACCCGTGTACGCCTGCGGCTTCGCAACACCGGTGACGTCGTCGACGAGTACCGCTTCGAACCGGTCGGCCCCGTCGCACCCTGGACGACCATCGAGCCCGCCACGCTCCGGCTCTACCCGGGCACCACCGGCACGGTGGAGCTGACCTTCGCCCCGCCCCGCACCCCCGACGCGACGGCCGGCCCCAACCCCTACGCCATCCGTGTCACACCCACCGAGCACCCCGAGGCGGTCACCGTCCCCGAGGGCAACCTCACCATCACCCCTTTCACCGAGATCCGGGCCGAACTCGTGCCGCCGACGGTCAAGGGCCGCTTCCGGGGCCGCCCCCAGCTGGCCATCGACAACCTCGGCAACACGAAGCTCACCGCCTCCGTCAGCGGCAGCGACAACGGCGACCAGCTCGCCTACGACCTGCACCCCAGCAACGTCCAGATCGAACCGGGCCGCGCCGCCTTCGTCAGGGCCACCCTCAAGCCCCGGAAGATCATCTGGTTCGGACCCAAGGAGCAGCGGCCGTACGCCCTCACCGTGCAGCGGTCGGGCGTCGGTCCACAGCCTGTGGACGGCACCTACATCCAGCGCGGCTTCCTGCCCCGCTGGCTCGCCACCCTCTTCGGCACCCTGCTGGCCCTCGCCGTCACCTTCGCCCTGATCTGGTTCAACTACAAACCGAAGGTCGGCACCCTCGCCCAGGAACAGCCCGTGGAAGCCGCGGTGAGCAGCATCGCCCCCAGCCCCACGGCCAGCGCACCCCTGGCGGCCGCCCCGGCGCCCTCGCCGACCCCGGTGGAGCAGCAGCCGGCGAACGACGGCAACGGCTCGTCCGACACCCAGGCGGGCGGCGGCGGCCAGTCCCAGCCGGCCCCGCAGGCGACGAAGAAGAAGGCCCCGAAGCCGGTCGTGCCGGTGGACAACATCCTGCTCCGCAACACGACCACCAAGAAGTGCGCGGACGTCCCCGGCTACGGCGACGGCACCAGCAACGGCCCGGTGCGCGAGTACACCTGCGACGGGACCACCAACGACAACCAGCTGTGGAACCTTGAGGTGCGGTACCCGAAGGGCGGCCCGGGCTCGGCCGCGCTCTTCCAGATCCGCAATGCCAAGGACCAGCTGTGCATGGACCTGCCCGACTACGGCTCGGCCCGGCTGTCGGCGCCGATCACCGAGTACAAGTGCGACGGCACCAAGGCCGACAACCAGCTGTGGTGGATCGACAAGCAGCCCAGCGGCGCCTACTGGATCCGCAACTTCGCCAGCAACAACCTCTGCCTGGACGTCGCGGGCTACAGCACCGGCACCAACGACACCAACCTCACCCTGTACTACTGCTCGAACGACGACGACCAGGAGTGGCAGATAGTCCACCCGTCGGGCGACTGAGCACCCCGAACTGAAGCGCCCCGAAAGGGGCGCGGCGAACTGCGCGACCAGCCACGACGGCGCCGCAGCCGACCGACGACGCACACCCCCCTCGCGCCGCTCACCCCCACGTACCCGGCACCAGCCGCCCCGCCTTGCGGTACTCCCGCCGCGCCCCTTCGAGCAGGTCCGCCGCGCCCACGGGTTCGCCCCGGCCCGCCGCGAGGTACGCCGCGGTCACCACCGCGCTCCGGACGGAACCACCGGCCAGCTCGAACTCGGCTGCCAGCGGACGCAGTTCGACGCCCTCCTCGCTCGGCACGTGCGCCAGCCCGAGCCGCCACAGCGCCAGGCGCTGCTCCTCGTCCGGGAACGGGAAGTCGATCACCAGGTCCAGGCGGCGGGTGAAGGCCTCGTCGATGTTGGCCCGCAGGTTGGTGGTGAGCAGCGCGATGCCGTCGAAGGCCTCCAGGCGCTGGAGGAGATAGGCCGACTCCAGGTTGGCGTACCGGTCGTGGGCGTCCTTGACCTCGGAGCGCTTGCCGAAGACGGCGTCGGCCTCGTCGAAGAGCAGCACGGCGTCGGTGCGGTCGGCCTCGGTGAAGATCCGTTCGAGGTTCTTCTCGGTCTCGCCGATGTACTTGTCCACGACGGAGGAGAGCTGGACGACGTAGAGGTCGAGGCCGAGTTCGGCGGCCACCACCTCCGCCGACAGGGTCTTGCCGGTGCCCGACTCGCCTGCGAAGAGACCGAGCACGCCCCGCCCCCGGCCGCCGCCCGCGCTCAGCCGCCAGTCGCCGAGCACCCGGTCGCGGTGGCGGGCGCGCAGGGCGAGTTCCCGCAGTTCGGTGAGCGGCCGGTCGGGCAGCACCAGGTCGTGCCAGTCGACGGCGGGCCGGATCCGGCGGGCGTGCTGTTCGAGGCCGGAGGCGGACTGCTGCCGGGCGGCCAGCCGCAGGTGGGCGGCGGCCAGCGGGGTGCCGTCGAAGGCGGCGAGGTCCTGCGCGGCGCGGGCCGCCCGGGTGAGGCGCTCACCGCCGAGGTGGTACGGGGCGACGGTGGCGGCGAGGTCGAAGCCGGGGTCGCCGGGCAGTACGGCAGCCCAGGCGTCCAGGGCGGCGGCGCGCCGGGAGGGTACGTCGAGGACGAGCGGGTCGCGGTGGTCGCACCACTGGGGGTCGTAGGGGCGGGCGGTCGTGACCAGCACGGTGACGTCCGCGGCGGCGTCGGCGCCCAACGCCCGCAGGAAAGGCCCCGGTTGGTCGCCGTCGACCAGGATCGCCCGCCCGCTCAGGCGGGCCTCCCGCAGCAGTTCCGGGATCCGCTCCTCGGGCCCGGTGTAGTGCAGCGCCGCCCGGCCGGCGAGCCGCAGCGCGGCCGTCGCACAGCCGAGGCCCTCGCCCTCGCGCCGCTCCCGCAGGAAGGCGAAGAGCGGCCCGGCGGCGAGCCGCGCGGCCAGCCGGCGGACGAACTCCGGGTCCGCGGGCGCACTGCCGTGCGACGGCTCCCGCAGGTGTCCGGTCAGCGCCGCGTCCGGGGTGTCGTCGCCGAGGAGGTGTGCCAGGACCCGGTCGGAGACGCGCAACGAGCGGCTGAGGAAGGGGCGTTCGGGCTCCTCGACGGTGAGCAGGCCGAGCGCGGGCAGCGGGGCGGTGGGGTGGAAGCGGGCGCGGGCCGCCGCGAGGTGGGCGGGGGCGCCGTACAGGTCGAGGGCGAGGCCGACGGTGGCGCGGCGGCGGCCGACGTCGTCGTTGAGGTAGCCGTACAGCTGCTCGAAGGTGCGGTCGAGGTCGGGGGCGAGGGCGATGAGGAGGAGGGTGGTGTCGAGGGGGGCGAGGCGCAGCCGGGCCGCGAGGGCGGCGAGCGGGTCGGTGAAACCGTCGGCCAGCGCGGGGAGTCCGGCCGGTTCCGGCTCGGGGCGCAGCAGGTGCCGTACCGCTTCCTCGGAGAGGTAGAGGCCGCGCAGCGGGTCGCCGGCCGTCGGGTCGTCGGCGGAGCGGTGGGCGACGAGGGCGGCGACCCGGTCGCGCAGCGCGGACAGCCGGGTCAGCAGCGCGGCGGCCGGCCCCAGGGAGACGTCCAGGGTCACGCCCGGCCCCTCCGGGCGGCCGCGGCCTCGGCGACCTGGCCGGGCCGGTGGGCCCGCTCCTCAAGGACCGGCGCGGT
The DNA here is from genome assembly GCF_042957285.1 of Streptomyces sp. NPDC008092. Lineage (NCBI taxonomy): Bacteria > Bacillati > Actinomycetota > Actinomycetes > Kitasatosporales > Streptomycetaceae > Streptomyces > Streptomyces sp. NPDC008092. Next base: position 373,224 of record NZ_JBIBHY010000010.1, on the reverse strand, counting down.
GTCCTCGACCCCGGCGCGGACCCGCACGGCGGCGCCCTCGGTGACCGGCGGACCGGCGTCGTACTCGGGGTAGGCCGGGAACGGGGCCGTGATCACGACGTCCAGGGACGGCTTGAGTTCGCCGCCGAGCGCCGACCAGATCTCGGCGAGGGAGCGCGCCTCGGACTGGATGCCGGCGCACGACAGCGGGATCGTCAGGCCCAGCGCGCCCAGCGAGCCGGGCAGTTCCGACGGGTGGATCAGCTCCCGCGGGATCAGCGTCGCGAGCACCGCGCTGATCAGCCGGTGCTCGTCCTCGGGCCGCTTGGTCCACGCCGTCACGAGGTACGACAGCCGGAACCACCGGGGCGGCTGGCGGCGCTTGACCACGACGTCCCGCTCGTCACGGATGTCGACGTGCCCGCGCTGGCGCCGGTTGACGTCCTCCCGGATGTCGTACAGGTAGCTGTTGATCACCGGGCCGTTACGGCGGGCCGACCAGTCGCGGGTCGGCGCGTCGAAGGAGACCTCGATGCCGGAACCCTCCAGCGCACCGCCGGTCAGCAGGTTCCGCAGCACCTGGTCCACCTCGTGGATCACGCCGTACTCACCACCCCACGGACCCGCACGGACCCCTCGGCATACACACCCATCCTGCCCCTCGCCCCGGCCGCCCCCGCAGGCACGGCCGGGCAGACCGGCCTGCCCCTGAGCCGGTGTCAGCTGCCCGATCGGTCAGATGTAGCCTTCCCGCAGAGCATGGGCGACGGCATGGGCCCGGTTGCGCAGATGCAGTCGGGTGGTCAGCCCGTGCATCACGTTCTTGACGGTGCGCTCGGAGTAGGACAGCTTGCTGGCGATCTCACCGGTGTCGAGGCCCTCGGCGACCAGCCGCAGGACGTCCACCTCGCGGGCGGACAGCCCGGCTGCCGGGGCACCCGGGCGGCCGGCGGCGCTGCGGTGCAGGGTGCCGACCTGGTTGATGAGCCGGCCGAGCAGGTCGGCGGGCAGGTCCCCGTCGCCGCGGGCGGCCGCGAGCACGGCCTGCACGAGGCGGAGTTCGGTGGCCTCGTGGCGCCATACGATGGCCCCGACCCCGCACTCGATCACATCGAGCAGCTCGGTCTCGCGCAGCGCCCCGACCACGAGTACGGCCCGCGCGCCCTCGCTGCGCACCACCCGGCGCAGCCGGGTCAGTTCGGGTTCGTCGAGGCTGTCGCTGATGAGCAGCGCCACCGTGCCGGGCCCGGTCTCGGACTCCTCGCGTATCTCGACCTCCGGATGGCGCCGCAGCTGGCTGAGCGCGCCCTCGCGGGAGATGGGGTCCGGCGCGAACACCGCGACGGGCGTGCGGCCGACCGACGCGAATGAGCTGTTGCTGACCAACCGCTTCCCCTATGTCCACGTGCCCGTCGCCTCTGCGGGAACCGTGACGGGCGGTAGTACCCAGCCTGCTGTGGCCAAAGGGGCAAGGACAATCGTGGAGGACCACGAGAAGGACCACGAGATGTTCAGGGGCCGGGTGGGGGTGCTTGGGGTTGTGGGTGCGCTGCGGGTGCGTTGTGGCTGGTCGCGCAGTTCCCCGCGCCCCCAGGAAGGTGGGTCCACCGGTCCCACCCGAAAAGGGCCGGTGGGAACTGCGCGACCAGCCCCCACCGGCCCGCAGCGCACCCACAACCCCAGGCGCCGCAAGCCACATCCACAGCCCCGTATCAAATGTGCAGCCCCTGCAACAAACCCGCCGTCCACCCCCGCCACCCCACAACCTCTCCCGCTCCCACCACCTCTAACCCCCCGAACCGGCCGAACCCGCCGGACCCACCAGCGCACCGCGAGGAGCCAGGCATGACCCAGCCGTCCCCTGAACTCGCCGCCGCCATGCACCTGATGGCCGAGGAAGCCGGGCGCACGCTCGCCGGCAGCGGCCGGCTCGTGCTGCTCCGGGGCGCCACCGGAACCGGACGCACCACCGTCCTGGAGGCCGCCGCCGAGCAGGCGGCCGCCCTCGGCCTGAAGGTCCTCCGGGCCCGCTGCTCACCCGGCGACACCGCCATCTCCTTCGCGACCGTCCTGCAACTCCTCGGCCCGGTACCGGAGTTCGCCGAACTCGCGGTGGACGGGGACGAGCGGTCCACCGCCGCCGGACTCTGGCGGGTGCTGCGCGCCTACGCCGACGCCGCACCGCTCCTCGTCGTCGTGGACGACGTCCACCTCGCCGACGCCCCCTCGCACCGCTGGCTCGTGGAGTCCGCCCGGCACATAGACCGCTTACCGATCCTCCTCGTCGTCAGCGAGCGCAGCCAGTACGACCTCGATCCGCCCACGCCCGGCTTCGCCCACACCCTGCCGCCGGCACTGGTCCGCACCCACACCCTCGCGCCCCTCGCCCCGGCGGCCGCCGCCGCCCGGGTGCGGGTCCGGTTCCCGGACGCGTCCCGGTTCTGGGTCGACGCCTGTGTACGGGCGGCGGCCGGCAGCCCGCTGCTGCTGGGCGCCCTCCTGGACGACCTCGGCGAGAGCCGGCACCCGGACGTGCCCGAGACGACGGCCGCCCTCTACCCGGGCGCCTACCCGGCCGCCGTCCAGTGGTGGCTGGACAGCGCCGGGCCGGCCACCACCGAGGTCGCCCGCGCCCTGGCCGTGCTGGACGAGGACCCCGGCACCTGCCTGCCGGAGAACGAGGTCACCCCGCTCCTCGCCGAACTCGCCGACGCCGACCCCGTCCGGGTGGCCGGCTGGCTCACCGCCATGACCAACCTCGGCCTGCTCACCCTGGGCGCCGACGGCCGCCCGCACTTCCCGCACCCCCTGCTGCGCGACGCGGTCCTCGCCGGGGTCCCCGCCGCCCGCCGCCGCACCGCCCACCGGGCGATCGCCGAGGCGATGCTGCGCCAGGACGCGCCCGCCGAGGCCGTGGCCCGCCAACTGCTCGCGACCGGACCGGTGCAGGACCCCTGGGCGGCCGCCCTGCTCCGGGACGCCGCCGCCGTCGCCCTCCACGAGGACCGCACCGCGGACGCCGTCGGCTATCTGCGCCGCGCCCTGGAGGAACCCCTCCCCGACGACCACCGGCAGCGGCTGCTGACCGAGCTGGGCTCACTGGAGTACGCGGCGCCCCGCTCCTCCGCCGCGATACCCCGCCTGGCCGAGGCGGTCCGGCTGCCCGCCGCCCCGCAGGACCGGGTGCGCGCGGCCGTCGCCCTCGGTACCGCGCTGACCGGCCGGGGCCGTACCCGCAAGGCCGTCGAACTGCTCCGTTCCGTCAACGGCGAGCTGGACGGGCACCCCGACCTGGTCCGCACCCTGCACACCGCCTCCGTACTCCTGTCCGACCAGGACCAGGAGGTACGGCAGGAGGTCTACCGGCGGCTGTCCGAGACCGCCGACCGCTCCCCGGAGCTGGTCGGCCCGGCCGGCCAGGCCCTGCTGGTGCGGCACGCGGCCTCCGCGGGCCTCACCTCGGCCCGGGACGCCATGCGGCAGCTGCGCACCCTGCTCGCCGAACCCGCCGACCCGCTCACCGAGCCCTTCCTGGTCGGCACCGCCGCCACGGTCGCCCAGTGGGCCGACGAACTCGACGAGGCCGACCGGCTGGTGGACCGCGGCCTCGCCGGGCAGCGCCCCGACCTGCTGCACCCCATGCACCAGGCGCTGCTCAACAGCCGTACGGACATCGCGGCGGCCCGCGCCGACCACACCCGCCCGGCCGCCGTCCCCGACGCGGTCACGCCGTCCAACGCCCACGCGCACGCGCTGATCGCGCTCGTGGAGACCGGCCGCGGCGACCGGGCGGCCGGCCTGGTCGCCGGGATCGACCTGCGGGAGGCACCCGACTCCTGGGAGCTGAACCGGTTCCTGTTCGCGCGGGGCGTGGTGCGGGCCGCCACCGGTGACCCGGCCGCCGCGCTGCACGACTTCCTGGAGTGCGGGCGCCGCCAGACGGCCCGTGACGTGATCAGCCCGGTGGTCACCCCCTGGCGGACCGCCGCCGCCGAGTGCCGGCTGGCCCTGGACCGCCCGCTGGAGGCCATCGCCCTGGCTGAGGAGGAGCTGCGGCTGGCCCGGGTCTGGGGCACCCCGCGCACCGTCGGCCGGGCGCTGCGCGTCCTCGGTACCGCGACCGGCGGCCGCCGTGGCCTGGAGCTCACCGAGGAGGCGGTACGGCTGCTGCGGGACGGCGGCCCGGCCGGTACCGAACCGGCGCTCGCCCTGATCGCGCTGGGCCGCCAGCTGACCGCCGCCGGTGAGGGGGCCCGCGCCCGCGACTGCCTGCGGGAGGCCGCCGAGCACGCCGAACGGCAGGGCGCGGTACGGCTGTCGGAGCTGACCGAGGAGATCCTGCGCAAGGGCGGCGCCCGCTCCCCCAGGCGCCGTACCGGCGCCGCCTCCCTCACCGGCAGCGAGCGGCGGATCGCCGAACTCGCCGCCGAGGGCCGCACGAACGTGGAGATCGCGGCCCTCCTCCACCTGGCCCGCCGCACCGTGGAGACCCATCTCACGCACACCTACCGCAAGCTGGGCATCCGCCGCCGCGCGGACCTGCGCCCGGCCCTGGACCAGGCGGCGCCCCGCCCGTGAAGGACCGGACGGGGTGTCAGGGGGCGATCCAGTGGGCCGCCGCCGCGAGGAGCGCCCGGACGCCCGTCCCGATCGTCGGGTCGGGGACGGGGGCGAAGTGCGGGGAGTGGTTGGAGGGGATCTGCGGCGGGATGCCGTCGCGGACCAGGGCCTCCAGGTCGACGCCCTCGTAGAGCTTGTGGTCGGCACCGCCGACGAACCAGAAGACCGAGGGCACCCCCAGGGCCGTACCGAAGGCCCCGAAGTCCTCGCTGTTGGGGACCGGTGAGGTCAGCTCGAAGGTGAGGCCCGGGAATTCACCGGCCAGCGCGGCCTGCACGGACGCGGTCGCGGCGGGGTCGTTGTGGGTGACCGGGAAGGAGTCGATGGGGACGATCTCCGGCTCCCTGGACACGTCGGAGGCGGCGGCCTCGGCCCGTATGATCCGCTCGACCGCGGCCAGCACCCGGTCCCGGACGGCCGCCGTGGCGGACCGTACGTTGATCTTCAGCTCGACGCTGTCCGGGATGATGTTCTCCTTGGTCCCGCCGTGGATCGAGCCGACCGTGACGACGGCCTGCTGGTTCGCTCCCACCTCCCGGGAGACGACGGTCTGAAGCCGCATCACCACCGCGGCGGCCAGCACCACCGGGTCGACGGTGGCCTCCGGCGTGGACCCGTGCCCGCCCCGCCCGAACAGCGTGACCCGCATGCTGTCCGCGCCCGCCATCAGCGCCCCCGCCCGGGTCCCGACCAGCCCCGCGGGCGCCGCCGCCACATGCTGGGCCAGGCACACGTCCGGGCGCGGGAACCGCTCGGCGAACCCGTCCGCGAGCATCTTCGGCGCCCCGCCGACCTCCTCGGCCGGCTGGAAGACGGCGACCACCGTCCCGCGCCAGCCGTCCCGCCCGGCGGCCAGCTGCCCGGTGGCCCCCAGCAGACAGGCGACGTGCAGGTCGTGCCCGCACGCGTGCATCACCCCGTCGGTCTTCGAGGCGTACGGCAGCCCGGTCTCCTCCTGCACCGGCAGCGCGTCCATGTCGGCCCGCAACAGCACGACCGGCCCCTCCCCGTTGGCCAGCACCCCGACCACCCCGGTGCCGCCGACCCCCTCGGTGACCTCCCAGCCCTGCTCCCGCAAGCGCCCCGCGACGACGGCCGCGGTCCGCTCCTCCGCGAAGGACAGCTCCGGATGCGCGTGCAGGTCCTCGTAGAGCGCCCGCAGCTCGGCGAGCCGGTCGCTGAGGCCGGTCAGGAGGGGGCTGGTGCTCATGTCGTCGTCTCCCGGGGTGTGTGCGTCGCGTGCCTGCCGAGTCAGGATCAGGATCAGCCTCGGGACCGGACTTCGCGCGGAAACGCAGGAAAACGACGTGAACGGCGTGGGTATGCCGGATTCCGGCGCCGGCTCCGCTGTCGCGCCGGCCGCCTTCTGATGCGCCGTGCGCCGTCGTCCGTCCGCGGCGCCGTCGTGGCTGGTCGCGCAGTTCCGCCCCCAGCCTTCGGCCGGGGGGACCCCCAGCGCCCCTTCGGGGGCGCTTCTTCGGGGCGCTCCGTCCGCGCCCCGCCGAATGCGCCGGGCGCCGGCTTGTCGCAGCTCGTCTTCGGCGGGGACGATTTCCGCATGTTTGATGGAATCGGTGGGATCGACGGGCTCAAGAACCTGGCGGACAAGGCGAAGGACGTCGCCGAGGAACACGGTGACGCGATCGGGACCGGTCTGGAGAAGGCGGGCGACCTGGTCGACGAGCGGACCGACGGCAAGTACACCGAGCAGATCGACACCGGGGTCTCCAAGGCGCAGGAGCTGGTGCAGCGCCTGGGTGAGCAGGGCTCCGGGAAGTAGCGCCTACTCGTCGGTGGTCGGGCGGGTCCGGCCCGGCTCGGGCAGCTCGCCCAGCTTCAGCCGGGCGTGCAGGACGTCGCCGATGAACAGGTCGTAGACCAGCACGCCGATCACACCGCCGACCAGCGGACCGACGATCGGGATCCACCAGTACCCGCTGAACGTCGCCCCGTTCCCCGGGAACGCGTAACTCTTCCACCCGGCCAGCCAGGTGAGCACCCGCGGACCGAAGTCACGGGCCGGGTTGATGGCGTAGCCGGCGTTCGCGCCGTAGGACATGCCGATGGCGGCGACGGCCAGGCCGATGACGAACGGGCCGAGGTTGGACCCGACGGCGGTGTTGCGCAGGTCGACGACCGCGACGACGAACATGACGAGGAAGGCCGTACCGACGATCTGGTCGATCAGCGGCCCCCAGATCCCGCCGTGGAAGTAGGGCGCCGGGAAGGTGGCGAAGATGGAGAAGGTGGCCTCGGTGTGCCCGCCCACCTTCGGCGGCTGCGACGCGGCGTCGAACGCGTTGATCGCGTCGTGGTACACGAGGAAGACCAGCGCGGCCCCGGCGAAGGCGCCCAGCACCTGCGACACCCAGTAGGGCACCACCTTCGCCCAGGGGAACCTGCGGCGCACGGCGAACGCGAGCGTCACCGCCGGGTTCAGATGGGCTCCGCTGACCCCGCCGGCCACGTAGATGGCGAAGGTGACGGCCAGGCCCCAGCCCCAGGCGATCAGGAGCCAGTCGCCGGCGGCCAGGAAGATCGTCGTGGGGGTCGCGGCACGACCCGACCCGGGCAGCGCAGCCACGGCCATCGCCACGACACCGGCTCCGAACGCGAGGATGACGAAGGTCCCTAGAAACTCTGCCAGGCACTCACCGAGCAGGCCTCCACGGCTTCTGAGCCGGGAGGGCTTGAGGAGAGGAGGAATTTCCACAGCCATCGCTGGCCCCCTTTAGCCATCGCTGACTCCCTGAGAGGAGCAATCGGGCCGAACACCATATTGACCCACAAATGATGTTCGCGCAGATCGACTCGTCCCGCCCGACGGGGCCTCGCCCTCCCCGCCGTCCCCTGCCTCCCCGGGGCTATCCGTCGAGGTCGTCGGCGTAGTGCCGGAACCCGTGCCGGTCACGGTGCATCCCCCACAGCGCGTCGGCGAGCACGGCGGGGTCCTTGCGCGCATGCCCGACGACGATGGCCCCCGGGATGACCAACTGCCCCACGTGGATCCCCTCCCCGGCGAGCCGGTCGTGCAGCAGATGCCCGTACGCGCTCTCGGCGGCGAAGGCGACGGAGGTCCCGGCCCGGTCGGGGTGCGGGATGACGGCCGTACCGCCGTTGACGAGCAGGATCGTCCCCCGCCCCAGCTCCCGCATCCCCGGCAGCACCTGCTGCACGGCGGCGACGGGCCCGTACACCGAGAACTCGACGGGTCCGACCAGGTCCGCGTGGGTGGTCTCCAGGACGGGCCGCATGAAGTCCCGCTGCGGTACCGGGCTGTACTGCAGGACCTCGACGGTCCCGAGCTCCTCGGCGGCCCGCGCCAGCGCCTCCGCGAGGGCGAGCGGATCCCTGACGTCGGCGGCGAACCCGCGGGCCCGGACGCCCTCCCGGGCCAGCTCCCCGGCCAGCGCCCCGAGCCGCTCGCCGTCCCGCGCCAGCAGGGCGATGCCGAACCCCTCCCGCCCGAACCGCCGGGCGACGGCGGCCCCCAGCCCGGGCCCGGCCCCCACGATGGCAACACTGCTCACGACGACTCCCGACGACCGACACGGCACGCTTGCACCTACGTCCGTACCGCGCGCCCCACGACTTCACACGTGCGAGCCGTCTCCCTCCTTGGCAGGATGGCGGCATGGAACGTGTGCTTGGAATCGGCGGCTACTTCCTGCGGTCCACCGACCCGGCGGCCCAGCAGGCGTGGTACCGCGACTGCCTGGGCCTGGACATCGACGACCACGGCCTGTGGCAGCAGGCGGCCGGGCCGACGGTGTTCGCGGCCTTCGAGTCCGGGACCGACTACTTCGGCTCCCCCGCCCAGCAGACCATGCTCAACTTCCGGGTCGGCGACCTGGACGCGATGCTCGCGCAGCTGCGTGCCAAGGGCGCGGCCGTCGACGCGGAGACCCAGGACATGGACGGCGTGGGCCGCTTCGGCTGGGTCACCGACCCGGAGGGCAACCGCATCGAACTGTGGCAGCCGGCCTGACGGCGGTTCCTCAGCGCACGGCGTACGCGTTGTACACCGTGGTCGTCGAGCTGTCGCCGTGGGTGTCGGTGACCGTCGAGCGCAGGCCGACCCGGCCGCCGTAGCCCGGGTTGTGGACGGCGACGGTCCACTTGCCGCCGGACAGCTTCGCGGTGGTCGCCTTCCAGTGGGCGCCGTTGTCGGTGGTGTACCAGGCCCGCACGGACTTCACGCCGTCCGACAGCTGACGGATCGTGCCGTCGCCCGTGCCGTTGCGCTGCATGCCCAGGTCGACGGTCGTGGTCGACCCGGCGGCCGCCTGGTTCCTGCTGTCCAGCGCCTCGGGCCAGAACCGGGTGATGTAGTTCCGGACCTGCTGGTTCTTGCCGGCGTCCGCGTAGAAGCGCAGGGTGAGGCCGGCGGAGGTCGACAGCGAGCCGGCCGGCAGGCCGCCGCGGTGTGCGGTCTCCGTGAGGGTGTACCAGCCCGACTCGGGGATCCGCGGATGCGGGTCGAGCTGCGTCGAGGGGCTGTACGTGTGCGAGTAGAGCGTCTTGCCCGCATGGGTCAGCTTCACGCTGCCGGAGGCGAGGATGCCGCCGCCCGTGAGCTTGGGGTCCATGAACAGGTTGTCGTCGCCGAAGTACAGCTGGTGGTACCAGGTGTACGGCAGCCGCCCGCCCGGGCCCCAGACCGCGTGGCCCAGGGACAGCGAGGTCGTCTTTCCGGCCGCGTACTTTCGGGACCCGCTGTAGATGTAGTCGTGGCTCTGCTGGCTCACGTACCACTGGCCGGCCGGGACGTGCACGCCGAAGGAGTCGGGCAGCTCACGCTGGAAGTCCAGGATGTTCGAGGACCACGAGCAGCTGCCGGCGCCCGTCGGCTCGCCGTGGAAGGAGAAGTCCGCGTCGCCGCTGTCGGGGCCGGCATGCGCGGACACCTTGAGGGTGGTCAGCCCGGACCTCGTGAGCTTCGCGGACACCCCGGACGGCACGCCGCGGCTGTGCGTGCCGGACGCCAGCCAGAAGTCGCCGCCGCTCGCCGACCGCGGCTCGTAGGTGGTGCCGTAGGCGAATTCGTAAGCCGTACTGGTGTTCGGGATGGCGTAGAGGTCGCCCGCCGCTGCCGAGATGCTCATCTCGGCAGGGCCGTTGTCGGTGGCGCAGACGGCCGCGCTGACCGAGTGGTCGTATCCGCCGCCCGGGCTGGGACTGAGCGAGACGTTGACCGCCCGCCCCTTGCGGCCGTCGAACGTGGTCGTCGTGGCCCCGGAGACCCGCACGCTGTGGCCGCCGACGACGGCGTCCTCGTTGTTGCCGCCGACGAAGGACGTGGCGAGTTCGTAACTGCCGTTGGGCAGCGACGTCTTCTTGTTGCCCTCGATGTAACGGAAGTCGTTCGTCTTCGTGTTGTAGACCGCCACCTGTGCGTAGACGGGCTTGCCGCTCCGGTCCAGCGTCTTGACGGTGAGCGACCCCTTGGTCGCGGCCGACGCGGTCGAAGCGCCTGCCAGAACGAGCGGCACGAGGACGGTGACGACACTCGCGGCCGTGGTGATTCGCCGCATCAGACCCCCCATAGGTACGCGACAAAAGCGAGTCACCTTAGCTCACCGGGAACGCCCGCCCCGGCTCCGCCCCTCACTGTCATGTTCACCACGTGACAGCGGGGCACGGCACACTGCACGCATGCGGATCGCGATGGCGTTGATGGTGCTGATGCTCGTACTCGGCTCGGTCTCCGCGGTCGGGCACGCCCGGAAGGGCCGCTGGGGGAAGGCCGCCGAGGTGTTCCTGCCCGTGCTCGGCGTGAGCCTGGTGCTGTTCGGCGGCGTCGAGCGGCACGTCCGGCCTCTCTTCTGGCTGGGCGCCCTGCTGGTCGTGACCGGCCTCGGCATCGAGGGCCTGTCGCTGTGGCGGACCCGGGCCGCGGAGCAGCGGCAGCAGGCGGACGGATGACCGTGCCGGGGGTCGGTCCTGCGGCGGTCGGTCCTCCGGCGGTCAGTCCTCCGGCGGGCGGCCCTCGATCAGTCGTTCCGCGATGTCGTCCGCCCAGGTCTGGGCCCAGTGGCGGAGTTCGGCGATCGCCTGGTCGTCGAGCCCGTACGCCTCGAACTCCGTGTCGTCGATCCAGTCGGCACCGGTCAACCGGGACTGCAGGTCGGTGAGGTCGAAGGTGTCCCGTGCATGACGGCGGCCCAGGTCTTCGAGATCGAGTCGGCTCCATCGGTCCGCGGTGGCATGGACGTCGATGAGATCACGGGCCAGGCCACGGTCGGCCAACGCCCGGACCGTGGTGCCGACCACGTCTTCGAGGGAGAGCGTCAGGCCGAGTTCCGTCTGCACGAGCGGGCGCCACAACGCCTCCTTGAGGACGTCGACCTCACATTCCTCCCCGGAGGCGGCATCCGCGACCATCAGCCGAGCGGAGAGCGGGTCCGTTTCCAGTGTCCTGACGTCCCAGCCCCGTTCGCGCAGACCGGCCGCGACGGTGTCGGCGATGTCTTCCATCGCCGACGGGTTCTCGGTGGCGAGTTCCAGGTCCTGGCTGAGGCGCTCGACGAGACCGTGGGCCTGAGCCGCGTAGCCGCCGGTCAGCGCCAATGGATAGGGCGTGCCGACGGACAGGACATCGGCGAGCAGACGCCGATGCAGATCGGTGGCCTTCACGCAGCGGCCCGTGTCCCGCGGGGAAGCTCGGGAAACGCCTCTTCCCAGACGTCGCGGAGATCCCTGCTGATCAGGGTGCGCAGAGTCGGCCACACGCTGATGAGCACCTGTGGGTTGAGGTAGTGGATCAGATCGTCGTGGAGTCCTTCGCCCAGAATGATGCGGTAGCAGCTCATGCGCAGGCGCGGTCGGTCGAGGTCGAACTCGGTCAGGCCGGACCAGGCCAGGTGGAGCGGCAACTGCACCCTGCCGTGCGAAGGGCCGCGGAGTCCGGAGAGCTCCCTCGGCAGTCGGCGGGCGAATTTCGCGCGGCGGACTTCGGAGACCGAGGACGGTGCCATGGCTCGATTATGGCCGGTCCTGCCTGACCGCGGAGACCATCCGGCGCACCGGGGCGAGCCGTGCCGGGGTTCCCGGCCGCCCGGCGTCGCCGCCGCGATCCGCGGACTCCCCGGCTGATCCGCGGCGCCCCGGGACCGACGCCCCCGCCGCCACCGTCACAGGTGCCTGCGGCACACTCCGGTCATGGAGCCCACCCAGCCGCCGCCGTCCGCCTGCTGCGCGCCCGCCGTGTCCGCGGGGCTGCCGGTACGGCCCCTCCCCACCCCGGGCGACGCCGCGGCCGCGCACACCGGCATGGTCGCGCTGCCCGGCGGTGAGTTCCTGATGGGCGCCGAGGACGCCGACGGCTTCCCGGCGGACGGGGAGGGGCCGGTGCGGGCCGTGCGGGTGGCGCCGTTCCTCGTGGACGCGTGTGCGGTGAGCAACGACGAGTACGCCGCGTTCGTCGCCGACACCGGCCATGTCACCGACGCCGAACGGCTGGGCTGGTCGTACGTCTTCGCCGGGTTCCTGCCCGCCGCGCTGCGCCGGGGGGCGCCCCGGCCGCCGGAGACGCCCTGGTGGTGTGCGGTCGCGGGGGCCGCCTGGCACGAGCCGGCCGGACCGGGCAGCGGTCTCGAGGGACTCGGCCGCCATCCCGTCGTGCACGTCTCCTGGTACGACGCCGCCGCCTACGCCTCCTGGGCCGGCAAGCGGCTGCCCACCGAGGCGGAGTGGGAGTACGCGGCCCGGGGCGGCCTGGAGCAGGCCCGTTATCCGTGGGGGGACGAGCTGGACCCGGACGGCGAGTACCGGTGCAACATCTGGCGCGGGACCTTCCCGACCCGGAACACGGCCGCCGACGGGTACCGCGGGACCGCGCCCGTCGACGCCTTCGCGCCCAACGGGTACGGCCTGTACAACACCTCGGGCAACGTGTGGGAGTGGTGCGCCGACTGGTGGACCACCGAGCACGGCCGCCCCGCGGAGACCGGCGGCGCCCGCGTCATCCGCGGCGGCTCCCACCTCTGCCACGCCTCCTACTGCAACCGCTACCGGGTCGCCGCCCGCACCGCCAACACCCCCGACAGCTCCACCGGCCACACCGGCTTCCGCTGCGTGCGCGACGCGGGGTGAGCCCGCGGGCCCGTGGTCACTGGCCGACGGGACCGATGAAGCTGCCCGGGTGGGTGGCGCCGTCCTGGAGCACCACGGCACCGCCGTGCCAGGGCAGGTCGTAGGAGGTGCGCTGGTTCGGCGCGGTGATGACGACGGTGGTCGGCGTGAAGTCGGTGGACTCGCCCTGCGCCGGCACCAGGAAGGTGATCGGGAAGCTGGTGGAGGCGCCGTTCGCCAGGGTGACCCGCTTCGGGGTGGCGTTCGTCCGCGGGAGCGACCACTTCTGACCGCTGTTGACCAGGTCGACGCCCGGGAAGCCGTACATCGTGCAGGAGTGGCCGCTCTTGTTGGTGAACGCCACGACCGCGTGCTTCTGCTGGCCGGTGCCGCTGCCCGGGTCGGCCCAGGAGTAGCCGAGCTGCGAGGCCTGGCAGGTAGGCACCGAGCCGGTGGCGGAGGAGCCCCCGGAGGAGGAACCGCCCGAGGAGGAGCTGGCCCCGGAGCTGCCCCCGGTTGCGGACGAACCGCCGGACGCCGACGAGCCCGAGGTGCTCCCGCTGCTGCCGGTGCCGGAACCGCTGCCGCTGCCGGAGCCACCGGTCGAACCGTTCGCCGACGTGGAGTCGCCCGCGGCCGGGGCCGCCGAACCGCCGTCGGCGCTGACGGAGCCGCTCGCGGTGCCGTTGCACGCGGTCAGCAGGGCCAGCAGCGCGGCGGCGCCGGTGACGGCGACGGCGGTCCTGCGGACGTTCGTGCGGCGGTTGCGAAGCTTCGACATGGGTTCTCCCCCAGCGGCGGTGTCCTCCCGGCTCTCTGCCGGACACCCCTTTCGATGCGGGCCCGGGAAGGGAAGTTCGGAGATCGCCGTCACGGGCCCGTCGTGGTCGTGTCACGCCCGCTGTTACAGAGGCGGTCACGGACGCGGACGCTCACGCCACCGTCCAGCGGCCGCTCACGCCATCCAGAAGAAGACCGCCGTCATCCGCTTCTCCTCCACCGTCTTCCCGGCGTAACCGGTCGCGCTGTGGACGAGGTTGGCGTTGTAGAGGAGCAGCCGGTTGTACTTGTGCGGGACGCGGACGTCCTCCTCGAAGTGGTCGCCCGGGACGAACCGGGTGCCGAGCGCCTCGACGAGGTTGTTGTGCGGGGCCTGCACGATGTTGCCGCCGAGCCGGCCGCCGGGCAGCGACTGGCGGTAGAACGCGGTGCCGCAGTCCTTGGCCACCCCGGGGTTGAGGTACAGCACCGCCGCGTACCGGCACAGCGACCGCGAGTCGGTGTGCGGGCGCGGCTCGCTCTCGCCCTCGCCGACCACCTGGACGCAGTTGTGGTTGAGGGTGCCGCCGCCGGGTGCCTGCTGCACCCACAGCTTCCCGGCGCCGGTCGCCTTCCTCACCAGCTCCTCCACGACGGCGAGTTCGGCGGGCTCCAGGCCGGGCATGGTGCGCAGTCCGGGCCAGGTCTCCGAGGTGTACGGGTATCCCTGGACCCAGTCGTCCTTGGCCAGGCACCGCTCCCGTACGGCGTCCACGTCCGGCAGGACGTCGTCGAAGACCCAGTAGTCGCGGCCCTTGGTGGGCTTGCGGTAGGGCAGGACGGGCAGGGCAGGACGCGCGGCGGGGCCCCGGCCGGCCGATCCGTTGGGCAGGCGGGGGATGCGGGGGGATGACTGTGGGGGCATGCGGCGAAGCCTGCCCCCGACTTTGTCATGACCACTCCGAGCAGGGGAAACCATCACCTTCTCCTGGCCAAGTCATGGGAAGTCGGCGCCCCGGGCAGGGTCGGCCCTCACAAGCTCTTTACCAAACCAAAAGGTTTCGGCAGGCCCCCCGGTCCGTACTCCTCTGCGAACCGACCCCGCCCCTGCGCGGGACCCCGACCGGCAGGAGGCACCAGTGCGCTTTTCACGGAACGCGACGGGAACGCTTTTCGTGGGCGGAGCCCTGAGCATGACCCTGGTGGCACTCGCCTACCCGAGCATGCTGGGTCTGAACACCGTGTCCAGCGACACCACCCGCATCATCGCCAACACCCAGTGGGGCCCGCTGACCGAGGGCGACCGGGACTTCGTGGTGAAGGTGCGGGCGGCCGGTCTGTGGGAGTACCCCGTGGGACAGCTCGGCCTGAAGAAGGGCCAGTCCCAGGCGGTCATCACCGCGAGCAAGCACCTGATCGACGGCCACGCGGCGCTGGACGCCAGCTGCCGCAAGATCGCGCCCATGCTCAACATCACCATCCCCGACCTGCCTTCCCCGCAGCAGCAGGGGTTCGTCAACACCCTGACCGCGGACACCGGCAAGAAGTTCGACACGGACTTCGCCAACATCCTGCGCGTGACGCACGGTTCGATCTTCAACACGATCGCGAAGATCCGCTCGACCACCCGGAACACCCTGGTGCGGATCCTGGCCGACCAGGCCAACGCCACGGTGCTCGACCACATCACGGTGATGGAGCAGACCGGCCTGGTCGACTTCCCGTCGGTCCTCTTCCAGGAGACCACCCCGCCGAAGCTGCCCGCGGTCGACCTGACCCCGCCCCCGCCCGCCGCGGGCCAGCCGCAGGTCGTCCTGACCCCGCCGGTCAACAGCACGACCAGCCCGCCGGCCCTCCCGGGCGAGAGCGGCTTCACCGGCAGCGGCGCCGGCGTCGGCACCGGGAACGCCGACGGCAACGCCGCCGGCAACACCCAGACCAACGCGGTGAACGTGACCCCGGGCGCCACCCCCACCGCCGGCTGAGTCCCCTCAAGCGCCCAGCCACACCGTGGTATCGGGCGGCAGCGTGCCGTCATGCGGCAACGGCACGCTCGCCAGCAGCACTTCGCCCGGCGGCAGCGGCACCGGTGCGTCCGACACGTTCGTGACGCACCGCCAGCCCTCCGTCCGGGCGAAGTGCAGCACGCCCGCGGGCGCCTCGCCCCAGGTCAGCGTCTCGCCGTCAAGCAGCTTGCGGCGCAGCCGCAGCGCGGTGCGGTAGAGCTCCAGGGTGGAGCCCGCGGCACCGGCCTGCGCGGCGACGGCGTACGACCCGAACCACTCCGGCTGCGGCAGCCAGGAACCGCCGGACCCGAAGCCGTACGACGGCCCGTCCGCCGTCCACGGCAGCGGCACCCGGCAGCCGTCGCGGCCCTTGCGGGTGTGGCCCGTCTGTTCCCAGATCGGGTCCTGGAGGACGGTGACCGGCAGGTCCGCGGCCTCGGGCAGACCCAGTTCCTCGCCCTGGTAGACGTACGACGAGCCGGGCAGCGCGAGCATGAGGAGGGTGGCGGCGCGGGCGCGCCTGAGGCCATGGGAGACATCGACGCCCGGCGCACGGCCGCCGGACAGCAGCCAGGCGTTCTCGTCCGTGCCCGGCGGCAGCGCCAGCCGGGAGGCGTGCCGTACGACGTCGTGGTTGGAGAGCACCCAGGTGGCGGAGGCGCCGGCCGCGCGGGCGGTGGCGAGCGAGCCGGTGATGACCTCGCGGAGCGCCTCGGCGTCCCAGGGGGTCTGCAAGTACTCGAAGTTGAAGGCCTGGCCGAGTTCGTCCGGGCGGGCGTACAGCGCCCGCCGCGCGTCCGGCACCCAGGCCTCGGCGACGGCGGTGCGGGGCGGGCTGTAGGTGTCGAAGATCTTGCGCCAGTCGCGGTAGATCTCGTGCACCTCGTCGCGGTCCCAGTAGGGGTGCGTGCCCGGCGCGACGCGCTCCAGCGCCTCCTCGCCGGTCGGGCCGAACTCCGCGACGTCCCGCAGCGGTTCGGCGAGGTCCTTCACCAGGGCGTGCGCCACGTCGACGCGGAAGCCGTCCACGCCCCGGTCGGACCAGAAGCGCAGGGTGGTGCGGAAGTCGGCGCGGACCTCCTCGTGCTCCCAGTTCAGGTCGGGCTGCTCGGGAGCGAAGAGGTGCAGGTACCACTCGCCGTCCGGGACCCGGCGCCAGGCGCTGCCGCCGAACACCGACTGCCAGTCGGAGGGCGGGAGTTCGCCGTGCGCGCCGCGGCCGGGCCGGAAGACGTAGCGCTCCCGGGCCGCGGAGCCGGGGCCGGACAGCAGCGCCTCCCGGAACCAGGGGTGCAGGTGCGAGGTGTGGTTCGGGACGATGTCCACGATCACCTTCAGGCCCAGCCGGTGCGCCTCGGCGGTCATCGCGTCGAAGTCGTCCAGGGTGCCGAGGCGCGGGTCGACGTCGCGGTAGTCGGCGACGTCGTAGCCGCCGTCGGCGAGTTCGGACGGGTAGAACGGGCTGAGCCACAGGGCGTCCACGCCGAGCGCGCCCAGATGGGACAGCCGCTCGGTGATGCCCTTGAGGTCACCGAGCCCGTCGCCGTCCGCGTCGGCGAAGCTGCGCGGATACACCTGGTAGATCACGGCCTGACGCCACCAGTCGGGGTTCCTGGAGGAGAGGTCGACCACGCGCGTTCCTTCCTTTCGGACGGGGAGGGACCAACCGGAAGCCTGTCCATAATGCCGAGAAAGGGAACCTTCACACCGCCCGGAGGGGATCATTCCTTGTGTGAGGGAGTTGTGCTGACCCCCCAACGGACCTTGAATCACGGCAGGTTGACAGGGTTCAGCACGCCGAACCACCATGGGCGCACGCTGTGGCGCATGTGACCAATGGGCCCAGTGTTTCTTCGCATTCCGCGAACATTCACGATGGGATATCCATGTCCATAGCCAGACATGTCACCGCGCGTCGCCTGCTGGGGACGGGCTTCGCGTCGTTCGCCCTGTGTGCCGCCTCCGTCGCCGGCGCGTCCGGCGCCTGGGCGAACGGCACGCCCGGCGGTGACGGCTGGAAGTCCGGTGGCCACTACAGCCCCGGCACCGGCGCCGGCACGGAGACCGGCACCGACAAGTGCCAGTTCTCGATCGACGGCTCGAACTTCTTCGACTCCGTGAAGGTCGACGACCAGAACCTGAAGGTCAGCGACGACGGCAAGGTCCACCTCAAGGTCCGCGCCGCCGCCGACGCCGCGTCCTGCACCGCCTCGCTCGCCTCCTACATCGCCCACGGCCCCTCCTTTGCCACCTCGGGCCAGCAGATCTTCGTCGACTTCGACTCGGTGACGGTCAAGCAGGGCCAGACCGACTCCCTCGACATCGCGGTCCCGGACGCCGGCTGCTTCGCGCAGATCGACCTCTACCGGGGCGCCACGAAGTTCGACGGGAAGACGGACGCGAACGACGGCTTCCAGCACGGCGACCTGCCGGCCGGCCCGGACCACGCGGTCATCAAGGACAAGCTGATCGCGTCCTGGAACGGCGGCACCAAGGACTGCTCGACGACGCAGTCGTCCTCGCCGTCCCCGACCGCCCCCGCGTCCTCGACGCCCACCGCCTCGGCCCCGGAGTCCACCCCGCCGGCCGCAGGGACCGCCAAGCCGACGCCCTCGGAGACCTCGGCGACCGGCACCGCCTCCGCGTCCCCCTCCCCGTCCGGTTCGACGACCTCCCCGGCGTCCGCCCCGAGCACGAACTCCGGCGGTGGCGGCGACCTCGCCCACACCGGCGCCAGCTCCAGCACCGGTTACATCGCCGGCGGCGCGGCCGTGCTGCTGGCCGGCGGCGGCGCGATCGTCGTCGCGACCCGGCGCCGCAAGGCGACCCGCGCCTGATCCCGCCGGGTACAGGTGTCCCCGCGCCCCTTAGGGGCGCGGGAAACTGCGCGACCAGCCACGACGGCGCTGCAGCCGGCAGACGGCCTGTATCGGCACTTCCAGCGGAGCGCCCCGCTCACTTGCCGAAGCAGGCGTCGTACACGGTGACCGCCGACGCGTTGCCCTTCCTGTCGGTGATCCGGTACCTGAAGGACACCGCCTTGTCCTTGGCGGGGTTCCTGTAGGTGACCTTGCCGTGGGCGACGGTGAGCCGCGTCCAGTGCCGGCCGCCGTCGTAGGAGGCCCACACGGTGAGGGACCTGAGGTTCTTGCCGGCCGCCGAGCCCTGGACGGTCACCGGGACGGTGACCCTGCGGCCGGCCGGGGCGTGGCCGGTGAGGTCGGTCCGCGCGGCGATCCGCAGGACGGAGGCCGGCAGGGCGGTCGGCCCGGACGTCTTCTTCGAGGTGAAGGTCCAGGTGGCGTCGATGCGCGAGGAGGTCCGCGCGACGGCCGCCGGGCGCTTCACGGAGGTGGAGAGCCGGTACGACGCCTTCGCGGACGGCACCTTGAACACCTCCAGGCCGAACAGCGGGTCGCTGTTGCTGCCGACCTTCGCGCCGTCCCGGAAGAGGGTGGTCCGCACCGACGAGAAGTCGGAGGAACCGGCGTGCCCGGCGCCGTCGGAGAACAACGGGATCTCGCCGGAGATCTCGTTGCCGTCGCGGTCCAGGCCGTAGTCGGCGGTGAGCAGCGGGGCGATCACGGCGGCGCCGAACGTGCTGGTGTAGGTCCGGCCGCCCTGGTAGGTCCGGCCGCCGGCGGTGACGTAGTGGGCCGCGCTGACCGGGTCGCCGTACTCGTCGGGCTCGGCCGCGTACTGGTCGAAGTTCGCCGTCCAGAAGACGCCGCTCCCCGCGGACAGGTGCAGGGTGCGGGTGCCCGGCAGCCGTTGCGCGACCGGCCGGGTGACGGTCGTACCGCCCGCGGTCTCCGCGAACAGGGTGACCGCGCCGGTGCGGCCCTGGACGGAGCTGCCGAGGCGGGCCCTGACCGTGGCCAGTCCGCTCGCCGCGTAGTGCTTGGTGAGCGCCTTGAACGCGGTCGGTTCGGCGGTGGTGAAGATGTCGTACTCGCTGCTCGCGCCCCGCGTCCACTGCCCGGTCCAGCGCTCGGTGAGGTTGCGGACGGCCGGGCCGAGGTGCGCGACGCGCAGGCCGGCGAAGGAGGTGGTGTGCACGGCGAAGTCGGCGACCGCGTCAGCGTACTGGTAGCCGATGCCCGCGTCCGACGGTTTGGCGGCACCGTCCGGGACGGTGATGTCCGAGGCCCTGGTCCGGTTCAGGTCCACGGTCACGCCGACGTCCTTGGTGACGTTCAGCACGGGCTGCGCCAGCCAGTCGATCCCGCCCGCGTCCGAGGTGAGGCTCTTCATGCTGACGGAGTCGAGGACGTACTTGCCCTTGGGCACCCGCAGGGTCACGGTTTCCTCCGTGCTCTGGGAGCTGTAGTCGAGCCCCTCACCGACGCCGGAGTAGCCGGTCAGGGTGGTGAGGTGGACCGGGGACTGCCCGGGCCGGTTCACGAACTTCAGCGTCACGTCGTACGACTGCACCTCGCGCTGCACGCCCACGGTGGTCCGCACGGTCCGGCCGCCGCCGGTCGCGGCCACGTACCCGGAGCAGGCGCCGTCGACCGTGCCCACCCTGGTGTCCACGGTGACGCCGACGGAGGCGGTGCCGCCCGCCGGGACGGTCACCGAGGTGGCGCCGAGGGTCAGGAAGCCGGCCGGAGCCTTGCCGCCGTCGGGGTCCAGGGCCGTCGAGGTCAGCTTCAGGGTGACCGCGGCGGTACCGGTGTTGCGGTAGGTCAGCCGCTTGGTGACCGGGGTGTCGTCGGTGTGCGGCCACCGCTGGATGCCGTAGGACAGCGACGGCTGCTCGGCGAACACGGTCTGCGTGATGGCCCTGTCGACCTGGATCCGCCCGGTGCCCTGCTGGTACGGCGTGTAGGCGCCCGCCTTCGCCGAGCCCATCAGCACCGCCTTGAGCTCGGCGTACCCCCAGTCCGGGTGCTCCTGCTTCAGGATGGCGGCGGCGCCCGCGACGTGCGGGGTCGCCATCGACGTTCCGGAGATGGTCAGGTAGCCGGGCGGGTTCTCCCCTTCCTCCTTGTCGATGACGCTGCCCGGGGCCGCGGCCGCGGTGATGTCCACGCCGGGCGCGGTGACGTCCGGCTTCACGGAGCCGTCGGAGACCGGGCCGGTGGAGGAGAAGTCGGCGAGCCTGTCCTTGCCGTCGACGGCTCCCACGGAGAGCGCGTCGGCCGCGCTGGACGGCGAGTCGACGGTGCCCGCACCGAACTCCCCCTCATTGCCGGCGGCGACGGCGAACAGGATGCCCTTCTCCTCGGAGAGCTTGTCCACCTCGGCCTCCAGCGGGTCGGTGCCGGGGGTGTCGGTGCCGCCGAGGCTCATGTTGACGATGTCGGCGCCCTGGTCGGCGGCCCACTCCATGCCGGCGATGATGGCGGAGTCGTCGCCGCTGCCGTCGTCGTTCATCACCTTGCCGTTGAGCAGCTTCGCCCCCGGTGCGACCCCGGTGTACCTGCCCGCCGACCCGGCGCCGGTGCCGGCCGCGATGGACGCGACGTGGGTGCCGTGGCCCTGGTGGTCGTCGGCGTCGGGGGAGAGGGAGAAGTTCTTCGCCGCGACCACCTGGCCCTCGAGATCCGGGTGATCGGCGTCGATCCCGGTGTCCAGCACCGCGATCTTCACGCCCTTGCCGGTGTAGCCGGCCTTCCAGGCCGTGGGCGCACCGATCTGCGGCCCCGACTTGTCGTCGCTGACCCTGCGGACCGCGTCCAGCCAGACGTGGGCCACGCCCGGCGCGGCCTCGTCGCCGTTGGTCACCGCGTCCCAGAGCCTGCCCGGGTCCTGCTCCGGGGCCCGGACCGCCTGCGCGTCCAGGGACTTCAGGGTGCGGCGCACGGTGGCCGCGGCCCCGACCTCGGCGCGGGCGGCCGCGGCCGTGCCCCGGTAGCCGACGATGACCTTGAGGCCGTCGCGCTGGTCCGCCCGCTCCGTGCCCTTGTTCAACTCGGTTATGTCGAAAAGCCGTTGGTCCAGCTTCCCGGCGGCGATCAGGGCGGCCGCGTCGGTGGGCACGACCAGCGTGTGGCCGCCGACGGTACGGGTCTGCACGGGCACGTGCTCCCGCCCCCTGGCGTGCTGCACGCCCAGGACCCGGCCCCCGGCGCCGACGGTGACCCGGTCGCCGGTGATGAGGGTCAGGGTGTGGGCCCCGGCCGCGAAGGACGCGGGGCGGCTTGCGGTGTTCGCGGTGGCGATGGCGGTAGTGGCTGCGGCGGTGGCGGTGGTGGCGATCTGGGTGAGGGCCAGGCTCGCCATGGCGGTCGTGGTCGTCAGCGCCAGGCAGGCGCGTATCGGGTTCCGCTGTCTCGGCATGGTTCCCCCCGGGGCGTCGTGCCGGTCCGTCTCTCGCCCACGATGAGGTCCACCACAGCGCCCGGGTTCCCCAACTCCTCCTCGGTTACGAACAGTTGACGTTCGGGATCGGCCCGGGACAAAGGCGGTGCACAGGCGCCGACGGCTCCCGCCCCCTCCCACAGCAGCGGAGAAGGGTGCCCTCAGCCGGCCGGGGTCCCGCCGCCGACGGTCTCCAGGTACAGCTTCACGTACCGCTCCACGTCGACGTCCAACGCCACGTCCACCAGGGCCTGTTCGCGGGCGCCGCCGTGGATCTCGGCCTCGCCGGGGCGGGGGCGGCGGTCGACGACGGTCTGGCCCCGGGTGGGGCCCGGGGCGAGGGAGACCTCGACCGGGAGCAGCCGGGTGGTCAGGCCGGCCGGATCGGCGACGGCACAGACGGCGCCCGCGTCACCGAGGCCGCCGTCCGGGTCGTCGCCGTCGGGGGCGTCGCCGTCCGGGTCCGGGGCGGACGGCCGGTGCGCAAGCAGTTCCCCGGCGAGCCGGGCCCCCGGTTCCACGCTCGCGCGCAGCCGCCGCACCTCGGCACCCGGCACCACGACCCGCTGGAAGACGTCCAGCCCGTACATGGTGATCGGCACTCCGGCGGTGAGCAGGACGGCGGCGGCCTCGGGGTCGTGCCAGACGTTGAACTCGGCGACCGGGGTGGCGTTCCCGGTGGCGACCGCGCCGCCCATGAACACGATCCGCTCGATGTTCCGGGTCACCTCCGGGTGGGTGCGCAGCAGCAGGGCGATGTTGGTGAGCGGTGCGGTGGGGACGAGGGTGACCGGGCGGGGCGAGCCGAGGATCTCGCGGCGCAGCAGGGTGACGGCGTCGACGTCGGCGGGGCGGCGGGTCGGCGCGGGCAGCCCGAGGTCCCCCATCCCGTCCGACCCGTGCACATGCCGTGCCGACCGCGCCGCCTCGATCAGCGGCCGCTCGGCACCCCGGGCGACGGGAACGTCCCCGGCCCCGGCCCGCTCCAGCACGGTCAGGGTGTTCCGGACCACCCCGTCCACGTCCGTGTTCCCGGCGACACAGCTCACCGCCCGCAGCTCCAGACCCGGGTGGCGCACGGCGAACAGCAGGGCGAGGGCGTCGTCGACACCGGTGTCGCAGTCGATGATCACGGGGATGGGCTGACCGGTCACGGTGGATCTCCTTCCGTCAGCCCCGACTCTAGGCGCCCCGCCTCACTCGCTCCTGAAGTAGTGCCCCTCCTCCAGGTCGGCGACGAGCCCCGGCTCCACCGGCTCCCAGCCCAGCAACTCCCGCGTCCGCCCGCTCTTCACCGGCACATCCAGCGAGATCAGCCCGGCGAAGAACCCGAAGTGCCCGGCGAGCCGCTCCGCGGGGACGCTCTCCACCGGCACCCCCAGCCGGCGCCCGACGACGCCGGCGATCTCGCGCACCGTGACGCCCTCCTCGGCCGCCGCATGCAGCTCCGCGCCCGCCGGCGCCTTCTCCAACGCCAGCCGGTACAACCGCCCGAGGTCCAGCGTGTGCACGGCGGACCACTGGTTCGACCCGTCCCCGGCATAGCCGGAGACCCCCGTCGCCCGCGCGATCCGGATCAGCATCGGCAGGAACCCGCCCCGGTCCCGCGCACTGTGCACGACCGGCGGGATACCGACGAGCACGGCACGCACCCCCTGCTCGGCGAAATCGCCGAACAGCCGCCCCGTCGCGATCCGGGGGTTGGCGCTGTACGCCGCGCCGAGATGCTCGTTGCCGTCGCCGTGCCCCATGCCGATGCCCAGGAGGGCCTTGCCGGTCCCGGCGAGCGCCTCGCCGAACGCCTGCACCACGGTCCGGTCGGCCGCCGCCGCCCCGGCCATGTCCCCGGCGGCCATCGCCGCGTGGTCGAAGGCGAGATGGACGACGGCGTCGGCGTCGACCGCGGCCGCCCGCAGGCCGTCCAGATCCGCCAGGTCGCCGTGGCGCACCTCGGCGCCCAGGGCCTTCACGGCCGCGGCGGAGCTCTCGGACCGGGCGAGGCCGACGACCTCGTGCCCGGCCCGCAGCAGTTCGGGAATGACGGCGGAGCCGATGTGACCGCTCGCACCGGTGACGAAAACACGCATGACAGCACTCTCCCCAGGACGGAAGGAATGGTGATGTGACTTGGTACCGTCACCATACCCCCGTGACGGTACCGAGTCACATCACCTAGGCTGTCCCCATGGCCCGATGGGAACCCAACGCACGACTGCGCCTCGTGCAAGCCGCGATCGACCTGTTCGGCGAGCAGGGGTACGACAGCACCACCGTCGCCCAGATCGCCGAGCGGGCCGGACTGACCAAGACGACGTTCTTCCGGCACTTCCCGGACAAGCGCGAGGTGCTGTTCGCCGGCCAAGAGGAGCACGGCCGCCTGCTGGCCGAGGGGGCCGCGGCGGCGCCCGCCACCGCGACCCCGCTGGAGACGGTCGCCGCCGCCCTGGACGCCCTCGCCGCCTCCTTCACCCCGGAGCAGCGCGTGTTCGGCCCGCGGCTGATGGAGGTCGTCGGCAGCCACAGCGAGCTGCGGGAGCGCGCCGCGTTCAAGAGCCTCAACCTCACCACCACCCTCGCCACGGCCCTCCACGAGCGCGGCGTACCCGACCCCACCGCGTCCCTCGCCGCCCACCTGGGCGCCCAGGCCTTCTCGGCCGCCTTCACCCGCTGGATCACCCCGGCGAACGACCGCACCTTCCCCGACCTGGCCCGCACCTCCCTGACGGAACTCCGCGAGGCGAACGCGGCCCTCACATAGCGGCCCCGGTCACATCGGCTTCCGCTGCGTGTGGTGCACCGGCGGGCGATCTCCTCCGGCGCACCGAGTACACGCCCGACCCGGCCTCCGCCGCCGGGGACTCACCCGGACGGACCGGAGCGGTGGTGGGCGGGGGCGGGAGGTGGTCACGTGGGAGCACGCGTTGCGCGCTCGTGCGTTGCGCTGCCCACGAGTCCAGGTCCTGGAGAGGCCCCCGAATGAAAGCCATCGCCTCCGGTCTCGCCGTAGTCGGCCTCCTCGCCGCCTCCGCCGTCTCCGCCTGCACCGCCGCCGTGCCGCCGGAGGCGTCCGCCCCGGTCTCCGCCCCGTCCGCCGGCGCGACCGCGGCCGAGCGGGCCGCCCCGACCAGTCCGGCCTCCTCGTCCGGCACCCCGCCGCTCACCATCGAGCAGGCGCAGGCCGCGCTGATCGACGAGAGCGACCTGGGCGTGCCGTGGACGGCGACCGACGGCACCGCCACCTGGCACGACGGCCTGCTCAAGGCGGCCACCGGCCAGGCCGACTGCCAGCGCCTCCTGGAGGCCCTGTACACCGACGAACTGCTCGGCACCCCGGCCGGCCCGCAGGCCGCCACCGCCCTCGACGACGGCGACGACGCGGCCCAGCTCCGCTACCAGGTCGACGCGAGCCGCTCCGCAGACGTCGAGCGGACCCTGGCCTGGCTGCGGACCCTGCCCCGCACCTGCGGGCAGTTCACCGCGGAGACGACCGCGGCCGGTACCGAGGCGGTCCGGATCACCGACACCGGGCTGCCGAACGACCTCGGCGACGCGCGCCAGGGACTCCGGATGACCCTCACCGCGCAGCCCTCCGCCACCGACGAGCCCACCACCCTCACCCTCGACATCGCCGTCGTCCGCGTCGGCGACGACGCGATCGTCCTCACCGCCGGCGCCCTCGGCACTCTCCCCGACGACACCACCGGGCAGGCCCTCGACATCGGCGTCCAGCGCCTCGCGCAGGTACGGGAGAAGGGGCGGGCACAGGCCTAGCAGCTAGCTCCGGGTCTCGTACGGGTCCGCCGGCTGCCGCACCGTCTTCACCGACATCGCGTCCAGCGCGGGCGGCCACGCCGCGGCCGAGCCGAGCTTTCCCCTGGGGTGCCACACGCCGGTGACGGTGACCCAGGTGCCGGTGGGCGGCGCGTCCTCGCCCCGGATCCCGACCTTGCTGATGGTCGCGTCGGCGGCGCAGCACGTGACCATCAGCCGGGTCAGGTACCAGGTGCCGCCGGAGCCGTGCGTCACGAAGCCCGTCATCCGGACGGTACGGCCGGTCAGCGAGCGCCCGCTGTCGTAGATCGCCCGCGAGCTGAACCCGGCGAGGCTCAGCTCCACCGGGTTCCCGGCCGGCAGCGCCGGGAAGCTCCCGACCCCCTGCGCCGCCCGTTGCGCCGCCTCCCGCCCCGCGCTGTACGCGCCGAGGGCCGGGGGAGGGAACAGGAGCAGGGCGAGGGCGGGGAGGGTGAGCAGCCAGGCGATGCGCGGGCCGGCGGCGCCGTGATGGCCGTGGCCGTGGCCGTCGTCGGCGACGTCGGGCTCGCTCTCGTGCCCGCTCTCATGCCCGCTCTCGTGCCCGCTCTCGGGCTCGCTCTCATGCCCGCTCTCATGCCCGCTCTCGGGCTCGCCGGCCGGCGTACGGCCCCGCTGTGCTCGCAGTACCGCCGTCGTCACGCCCAGCAGGATCAGGGCGATGCCGGAGGCGATCAGGTACGGGCGCAGAGCCGCCTGCACGTACCTGAGGTACAGGTCGCCGAAGAGCGTGATCCGCAGGGCCGCCGCGCCGACCAGGCAGAGCAGGACGGGTCCGCCGTAGCGCCTCACAGCAGCCACCACCCCACCAGGGCGCTGGCCGACAGCGCCACCAGCCAGGTCGCCGAGGAGAAGCGGAGCGCGAAGCCCCGGCCGAAGGTGCCCGCCTGGAGGGCGATCAGCTTCAGGTCGACCATCGGGCCCACCACCATGAACGCCAGCCGGGCCGTCGCCGGGAACGCGCCGAGCGAGGCGGCGACGAAGGCGTCGGCCTCGCTGCACACGCACAGCACGACGGCGAGCACCGCGAGGAGGGGTACGGCCGTCCACGCGGAACCGGTGAAGACGTCGAGGACCGACCGGGGCACGGCGATGTTGAAGGTCGCCGCGGCCGCCGCGCCCAGCACCAGGAAGCCGCCCGCGTGCAGGAAGTCGTGCTGGAGGCCGGTGACGAAGGCGCGGGGGCCGGTGGCGTGCGGGCCGTGGGCGGCGGGGCGCGGGCGCAGCCGGTCGTCGCGGCCGAACCGCGCCCACAGCCAGCCCATCACCACCGCCGTGCCGAGGGAGGCGAGCAGCCGGGCCAGCACCATCTTCGGCTGGCCGGGGAACGCGATCGAGGTCGCCACCAGCACGACCGGGTTGATCGCGGGCGCGGAGAGGAGGAAGGCGAGGGCCGCGGCCGGGGCCACCCCGCGGCGCATCAGGCTGCCGGCCACGGGGACGGAGGCGCACTCGCAGCCGGGGAGGACGACGCCGGCGGCCCCCGCCACGGGAACGGCGAGGGCCTGGTTGCGGGGGAGGAGGCGGGTGAAGACCCGTTCCGGGACGAAGGCGCCGATCGCCGCGGAGACGACGGTGCCGAGGAGGAGGAACGGGACGCCCTGGACGGCGATCGCCGTGAACACGGTCCACCAGGCGGCGACGGGCGGGGTGTAGAGGTCGAGGGCGAGGGTCGGGCCGAGGACCGAGGCGACGGTGGCGATGGCGAGGAGGGCGGAGCCGCCGAGGACGACGTGGACGACGGCCCTTGTCAGGAGACGCAGGCCGTCGGTTGCCGTCCGTGGGGGGTGCACTCGGGCGACGCTAGTCAGAAGAACTGTCGGACAGCACAGAGAAAGCTGTGTTTCGGGTGCGGGCCGGTGGGGGCTGGTCGCGCAGTTCCTCCCCCAGCCTTCGGCCGGGGGTACCCCCAGCGCCCCTATCGGGGCGCCATGGTCCCGCCCACGAAGGTGTGAACGGGCTTCAGGTCCCGCAGTTCCTCGCCGGAGGCGGTCACCGGGTCCCGGTCCCACACCGTGAAGTCCGCCCAGCGGCCCGGGGTCAGGGTGCCGCGGACGCGGTCCTCGCCCGTGAGGTGGGCCGCCTGGGTGGTGTGCAGGGTCAGCGCCTCCTCGTACGAGATCGCGTGCTCGGGGCCCTTCACGCCGATGACCGTCTGCCGCGTCGTCAGGCCCCACACCGAGCGCATCGCGCCGAACTGGCCGACCGGGAAGTCGGAGCCCGCGCTGACCTGGGCGCCCAGGTCGATCCAGGCGCGGGCCGGGAAGAGGCGGGCGACCCGTTCCGGGCCCCAGAAGCCCTCCTCGACCTCGGCGGTGTCGTGCAGCAGCGGCTGCTGGACGGTGACGGGGATGCCCAGCGCGACGGCACGGGCGCGCTGTCCGGCGCCGGCCAGGCCGCCGTGCTCCATCACCAGCGTGCCGGCAGGCAGACCGGGATTGCGGTCGAGGACGCGCTCGTAGACATCCAGCAGGACACGGACCGCCCGGTCGCCGTAGGCGTGGGTGCCGACCCGCCAGCCGCGCCTGACCACCGCCTCGACCGCCTCGACGAGCGCGTCCGGCTCCCAGATCAGCATCCCGGAGAAGGAGTGGTCGCAGGCGTACGGCTCCTCGGTGGCGCCGGCCTCCAGGCCGCCGTCGAGGCCGAACTTCACGCCCCACACGGACAGCCGCGGGTCGGAGGTGTCCCGCCACTCCTCCATCACGTCGAGCAGGTCCGCCACCTGGGCCGCGCTCGTCATGCCGAGCGCGGAGATCAGCGCGCGCACCCTGGTGTGCAGGGCGCCCGCCGCGCGGGCGGCCCGCAGCACCCGGTAGTCCTCGGGGGTGACCGCGCAGTCCCGCACGGTGCCGATGCCGGTGGCGGCGTAGTCGCGGGAGGCGATACGGAGACCCTCGATGCGCTCGGCCCGGTCGGGGGCCGGGACCAGGCGCTCCACCAGGTGCAGGGCGTTGTCGATCAGGCGGCCGTCCAGCCTGCCCTCGGCGTCGCGGCCGATGGTGCCGCCGGGCGGTACGGGGGTGTGCTCGGTGATGCCCGCGAGGCGCAGCGCGTAGCTGTTGACGACGTCGTTGTGACCGCCGCGCTTGACCAGGACCGGGTGCCGGTCGGTGGCCGTGTCGAGTTCGGCCGCGGTGGGCATGCGGCGCTCGGCCAGGTTCAGTTCCTGCCAGTTGGTGGTGGTGCGGATCCACTCGCCCTCGGGGGTGACCGCGGCCCGCTGCCGGATCAGGTCGAGGAACTCGGGGATGGTGCGGGCCAGGTGGACCGGGACGTCCTGGGCGCCGAGCGCGGCGAAGACCAGGTGGGTGTGGGTGTCGTCGAAGGCCGGCAGCACGGTGGCGTCCGGCAGGTCGCGGACCTCGGTCTCCGCGGTCACCAGGTGGTCGAGGCCGTGCGGGTCGGCGGACACGGCGGCGATCCGGTCGCCGCGCACCGCCAGGGCCCGCTGCGGGGCCTGGCCGGGCACCAGGGTGTGCACCGCGCCGGCGCGGATCAGCAGGTCGGCTCCGTGGTCGGTCATCGTCTTCTCCCTCAGCTCGTGGCGTCGCGAAGGCTTCGCTGACGAGACTGTTGTAGAAGCCGATCGGCGGTTCGCCGCCATATCGAGCGCCCGGATGCAGGAAGCACGCCATTTCCGCCGCCTGTCGCGCGGATCATGCGACAGACGGCGGAACGGAAAGGCGGTCCTACAGCGGCGGCTGGGCCGGTGCCGGTCCCAGGGTCGTGGTGCCCGGGGCCGTGCGGTGGCCGAGGCCGGTGCGGTACGCGTCCAGGGCCGCCTCCACCCGGCCGGTGCGGCGCAGCAGGTCACCGAGCAGCCGGCACAGGTCCGCCAGGTCGCCCGCCGCGCCCGCCCGCTCCAGCAGGCTCAGCGCCCGTACGTAGTGCTCCTCCGCCGCCTCCGTGTCCCGGGCGTCCTCGGCGATGATGCCGAGCAGCCGGTGCGCGGCGGCGGAGTGGACCGCGCCGCGCTCGGAGGAGAAGTCGCCGAGCACGTCGTGCAGGAGTTCGGCGGCCTCCTCGGACTTGTCCCGGCGGTGCAGGACGTCGGCCAGTTCGACCGCCGCCTGGCTGCGGTACAGGGCGGCCCGGGTCTCCGACAGCATCGCCAGAGCCTCCCGCAACTCCTTCTCCGCACGCTCCAGTTCGCCGTTCTGGGCGTAGACGTAGCCGCGCATCCAGTGGCAGTTGGCGAGTTCGGTACGGAGCTGGAGCTGGCGGTACAGCTCGGCGGCCTTGGCCAGGGAGGCGTCGGCCTCGGCGACCCGGCCCTCCGCGAGGAGGGTGCGGGCGACGGAGCGGTGCATCCGGGCGATCAGCGCGGGGTCGCCGGCCTGCGGGGCGAGGGCGAGGGCGAGTTCGGCGGCCTGGGCGGCGCGGGCGTGCGCGCCCATGTCCATGTACGGGCCGATGGCGGAGGCGTACAGGAGCAGGAGCGCGTCCGGGTCGTGCAGGCCGCTGCGGTTGAGCTCGTCGAGCGTGGTCTCCAGGAGGTAGACGGCGTACCGGAGTTCACCGGCGAGGTAGTGGCTGACCGCCCGGCCGCGGATCGCCGGGACGCGCACCGGCAGCGGTTCGTCGGCCGTCCACAGCTCGGCCCGCTCGAAGAACTCCCTGGCCTGCCCCAGGTCACCGGTGT
This sequence comes from Streptomyces sp. NPDC008092, assembly GCF_042957285.1. Classification (NCBI taxonomy): domain Bacteria; kingdom Bacillati; phylum Actinomycetota; class Actinomycetes; order Kitasatosporales; family Streptomycetaceae; genus Streptomyces; species Streptomyces sp. NPDC008092. The sequence goes on along the minus strand of NZ_JBIBHY010000010.1, from coordinate 343,026 downwards.
CCAGGGCGCATTCGCCCATCCCGAGCAGCGCGGTGGCCTGCTCGACCGCGAGCCCGTGCGCCTCGGCCTCCGCGAAGAGGTCCGCGTACTGGGCGGCGGCCGCCTCGGCCTCGCCGTTGGCCAGGGTGCGCTGCGCCTCGGTGAGCCGCAGCCTCAGATCGGTGGCGAGGTGGGCGGGGCGCCCGCTGGCCAGCTCCTCGAAGCCGACGCCGAGCCGGCCCGCGATGTGCCGCAGCGCCTCGTCGGAGGCCCGTACCCGCCCGGCCTCCAGCGTGGAGATGTACGCGGGCGTGTAGGCCGGTTCGGCCAACTGCCGCTGGGTCAGGCCCCGCTCGGTGCGCAGTTGCTGCACCCGCCGCCCGATGGTCTCCGGATCGTCCCGTTCCTGCATCCTGTCATTACCCCCAACTCCCCCTGGACCCCTTGCCGTTGCGCTCTGCCAACCCCTAGGTTAAACCGCGAATTAAACGTGCTTAACCCGCCCCTGTTGTTGCGAGGTCGCCGTGCTCGGACGCACATCCGCACGCATCACCGCACGCCCCCGGTCCCGAGTGCGCTCGATCGGGGGGACCCCCACCGCGCGGAGTGTCGCGGCGGCCGTGATCGCCGTGGCCGCACTCATCACCGCCGCGAACGCCGGCCCGGCCCGGGCGACGGACGACTCCCCCGCTTCCCCCAGCACGGCGACCGCCCCGCACGCCGCCGGCCGCTAGGGGCCCGCCCCCACCCCACGAACGCCCCCGGCGAGATCCTCCCCCGGTCTCGCCGGGGGCTTTCCTGTGCGGGCGCACGTTGATCAGTTCCGCGAATTGCCGCCCCCCGTTTGGCAGAAAGCCCTTCCATCGCACGCTCGGCTTGCCACTCTTGGTCCGCACCCGGATGTCATGTCCGGGACGAAAAGGACCGTACCAACGGACCACCCCGACGCACACCCGAACAGCGAACACCGAACACCGAACGCCGAACACCGAACGCCGAACACCGAACACCGGATCGTCGACTGGAGCCCCCCGATGTCCCGTACCAGGACCCGCCGCCTCGGCCGAGCCGCCGCCGTCGCGGGCAGCGCCGCCGCGCTCACCCTCGCCCTCCCCTTCAGCGCCTCGGCGGGCGTGCTCCAGAACCTCCCCGAGAACGCGACCACGTTCCAGAAGTTCTTCGAGCCGCTGTACGACTACGACACGGACAGCTGCTACCCGGCCGCCGCCATCGACCCCGACGGCAACCTCAACGGCGGCCTGAAGCCGACCGGTTCCGTCACCGGCAGCTGCCGCACCGGCCACCTCGACCACGCCAACACCTACTCGCGGGCCAAGTGCAACAACGGCTGGTGCGGGATCATCTACGCCAGCTACTTCGAGAAGGACGAGGCCTCCCCGGGCATCGGGCACCGCCACGACTGGGAGTGCATCGTCGTCTGGGTGAAGCAGGGCGCCGACTACCCGTCGTACCTCTCCGCCTCCCAGCACGGCGACTTCGAGACCGAGGCGGTCGCCGACGTGCCGATGAGCAGCCAGCGCGTCCAGGTCGTCTACCACAAGGACGGTCTGAGCACCCACGACTTCCGGTTCGCCAAGTGGGGCGAGACCCCGGAGAACGACGACGCCGCCTGGCACCAGGAGAACCTGCTCACCTGGGACAACATGGCGTCCAACCTCCGCGACATCCTGAACGCCTCCGACTGGGGCGACGCGAACTTCCCGCTCCAGGACGCCAAGTTCGACGACCACCTCAACAAGGCCAAGCCGAGCGCGATCACGTTCGACGCGTACGCCTGAGCCGACCGCCGGTCCGGCGGCGAGGCGTTCCCGCGGACGCCTCGCCGTGGCCGGACACCTCGCCGTGGCCGGACACCTCGCCGTGGCCGGACGCGTCCCCGGGCCGGCGACCCCCGCCTTTCATCACCCGTCAACCCCTGCTTCATCACGACCCCCAGTGATGTGTTCACGCCACATTCGGGGTCGCAGGCCCGCCCGGACTCCGGCCGACCTCCCACTTCACGACCGGAAGCGGCAGTCCGCTTGCTCGTTTCGGCCATCTGCGCAAGCCGCACGTTAGGCCACGTGTGCAACTGATCAAGGATCATCCCCGGCGCTCTGTTCACCGCCTCCACACAAGGGATGCACAGTGCACACACGAGCACGAAGATCGCTCATAACGGCCCTGGCGCTGGCCTTGACAGCCATCGCGGGCGTCGTACCGGCCTGGGCCCTCCCCGACCGCCCCGCCGCCTCCCCAGCCGCAGCCACCTCCGCCGCAGCCACCCGGACGGCCGCGGACCTGCCCAAGCCGCCCAAGGCCATGACGCTCTCCGAGCGGCGCGAGCAGGTGAAGCAGTCCAGGGACGGCCTGTCGCCGATGGGAAAGTTCCGGAATTCTCACGGCAAGGGTCCGGGTAAGCCGACCCGGAAGCCGCACAGCAGGCCGCAGAAGCTCCCGAAGCAGGGGCCCGCCGCCAAGCCCTCGGCCATGAGCGGAGCGACGACCCTGGCCGCCGCGACCACCGCCGACCCGGCCTGGGTGTCCTCCACCGCCGTCGCCTATCCGGATTCCCTGACGATCGGCGGATATCTGCAGTTCGCCGCCGGCACCACCGCCTCCTCGTACTCCGGGCTGTGGATGTACCTCCTGGACGAGAACGGCAACTACGTCTACCAGCACGAGGTCAAGAAGGCCACCGACAATCCGGTGGGCAACACCCCGGACAACGGCGCCTGGTGCTACGGCTGGTGGCCGGCCGACTCCCACCCGGCCGACCAGTGCTTCTGGTGGATGTCCAACAAACTCGGCGGTCTTCTCCAGGACGGCAAGAAGTACTACGCCTATTTCTTCATGACAGGCGCGGACGGTACCTACAGTCCGAGGGGGACCACCTCCCCGCTGGTGACGGCCTTCTACACGCCGGGCATCCCCGGCGCGCAGGCGGGCATCTGCTCCTGCTACGGGCAGGCGCACCGGGCCGACCCGGTCGACACGGCCACCGGCATGTTCTACGAGCGGCTCACCGACGCGAAGATGACCGGCGTCGGCACCCAGGTGTCCCTGGACCGCACCTACCGCTCCGACTCCGCCACGAGCGGACTGCTCGGCCCCGGCTGGGCGACACCGTTCGACTCGAAGCTGACGGTCTCCTCCGGCTCGGTGACCTACCAGGCCGACGACGGGGCGAGCTTCGTCTTCACACAGGCCAGTGACGGCACGTACACCACACCGGCCGCGTCGACGGCGAAGCTCGCCAAGAGCGGCAGCACCTACACACTCACCACCCCGGACCAGACCAGACGCACGTTCAGCGGTTCCGGTCAGCTGACATCCGTGGTCGACAAGGCGGGCCAGGGCCTGACCCTGACCTACACCTCCGGCAAGCTGTCCTCGGTCAAGGACGCGGCGGGCCGCACCACCGGCTTCACGTTCAACGCCGACGGCCTGCTCAGCAAGGTGGACCTCCCCGACACGACATCGGTCTCCTACGGCTACGACGGCGGCCTGCTGACCTCGGTCACGGATCCGGCGGGCCGGACCTCCCACTACGCCTACAACGCGGACAAGCGGCTGTCCTCGTACACCGACCCGGCCGGCGGCACGGTCTCCAACACGTACTACCCGGACGGGCGGATCAAGACCCAGACCGACCAGAACGACAAGACCACCGACTTCACCTGGGACGACACGGACGACAGCAGCCACGAGTCGTACACCACCGCACCCGACGGGGGCGTGTGGACCGACTTGTACTCCGGCAACGTGCTGATGGAGAGCATCGACCCCTACGGCAAGACCGTCTCGTACGACTACGACCAGAAGCTGCGCCCGGTCGACATCACCGACCAGCGCGGCAACACCACGTCGATGACGTACGACAGCGCCGGGCACATGCTCTCCCGAAGTGCACCCAGCTCACTCGGCTACTCCGAGAGCTGGACCTACGACAGCGCGGGCAACGTCAAGAGCCACACCGACGGCCGCACCTACACGACGTCGTACGGCTACAACGCGTCCAACCAGCTGACCACCAGCACCGACCCGATGGGCGGGAAGACGTCGTACACGTACACCGCGCTGGGCGCCCTGCATACCGTCACCACCCCGCGCGGGAACCAGACGACGTACGACTACGACAGCGCCGGCAACCGGACGTCGGTGACGACTCCGCTGGGTGAGAAGACCACCTTCACCTACGACGCCGCGGGCCGCATCCTGACCAGGACCAGCCCGCGCGGCAATGTGTCCGGTGCCGACCCGGCCGCGTACACCACCAACTACGCCTACGACGGGCGCGGTCTGCTGAAGTCTGTCACCGACCCGCTGAACCGAACTACCACATACGAATACAACGGCGCCGAGCAACTGAAGTCCGTCGAGGACCCGTCGGGCAATTTCACGCGCTACGAGTACGACGACGCCGGCAACCTCACCAAGACCACGGACGCACTCAACAAATCGATCATCCGGACCTTCGACACGTACGGCAATGTCACCTCGGAGACCGACCCGCTCCAGAACAAAACGGTCTGGAACTACGACAAGCTGGGCCGGCTGAGCAGCACTGTGTCCGCTCGCGGCAATCTTCCCGGCGCCAACCCGGTCACCTACACGACGAGTTACGAGTACGACGACGCCGGCAACCGCACCAAGGTCACGGACCCGACCGGCGCGTACGTGACCACCGATTACGACGCCGTGAACCGGCCCGTCAAGGTCACCGACGCGCTGAAGAAGCCGACCCTCTACGAGTACGACGCCAACGACAACGTCACGAAGGTCACCGACCCGTACACCAAGAGCGTCAGCTCGACCTACGACAAGAACAACCGGCTCCACACCACCACCGACCAGCTGACCAAGACGACCACCTACGACTACGACGCCGACGGCAACATGCTCAGCACCACCTCACCGCTGGGCTACGAGGAGAGCTGGACCTACGACGCCGACGGCCGGCTTTCTTCGGCCACCGACCCCCGGGGCAATGTCGCCGGAGCCACGCCGGACGACTACACCACCTGGTACGAGTACAACCCGGACGGCTATCAGAAGACCGTCACCGACTCGTACGGCGCGACCACCAACGCCTACTACGACGCGAACGGGAACGTCACCAGGGTCAACGATGCCGACGACCGGGTCACCACCTACGGCTACGACCTCCTCGACCGGCTGACCAAGGTGAGCGCCTTCGACGGCGGCAGCACGGTGTACGGGTACGACGAGGTCGGCGACCTGAAGACGCGCACCGACGCGAACAACCACGTCACCACCTACGACTACGACGACGACCACCGTCTGCACTCGGTCACCGATCCGCTGAACCGGGCAACCACCTACTCCTACGACGCCGACGGCAACCAGAACGGCACAACCACGCCACGCGGCACCACCACCCTCACGTACGACGCCCGGAACCTGCTCGCCAAGACCGACTACTCCGACTCCACCCCGGACGTCAGCTACGGCTACGACGCCGCCGGGCACATGCTCAGCCGCACCCTCGGCGACGGCAACGCCATCGGCTACACCTACGACGACGACGGCCGCGCCAAGACCATGACGGCCGACTCCAAGACCACCAGCTACGCCTACGACGCCGCAGGCAACCTGACCACCACCACCCTGCCCGACACCGAGACCGAGACCCGGCAGTACGACCACGACGGACGCCTGACCGCGGTCACTTCCGCCAAGTCCGGCACCACCGTCACCAGCACCTCCCTCGCGCTGTCCCCCGGCGGCCTACCGGTCCGCGAATACGTCAGCCGCGCGGGTATCGGCAGCGGCGGCTGGGACCTGACCTACGACGACGTCGGCCGCCTGGCGTCCGGCTGCGCCCCCCAGCCCACCGACGTGGGCTGCCCCGCCGCCCGGGCCACCACCTACACCTACGACAAGGTCGGCAACCGCCTCACCTCGACGCTCGGCACGACCAGTACCAGCTACGGCTACGACGACGCCGATGAGCTGAAGTCCACCACCACCGGCTCCACCACCACCGCCTTCTCCTATGACGGCGAGGGCAATCAGACCAAGGCCGGCGCCGACACCTACACCTACGACCTCGCCGGACAGGTCTCCGCCGCCACCATCGCCGGCAACAACTACACCTACACCCACGACGGTGCTGGCAACCAGCTGACCACCAGCAAGGCAGGCACCGTCCAGGGCCGCCTCGACTGGGACCTCAGCGCATCGGTCCCGCAACTGGCCACCGAGTACGACAGCGCCGGAGCGATCAAGCAGTCCTACCGCTACGACCCGCTCGGCCAGCCCGCCGCCACCGAGACCGCCTCGGGCGCCCTCTTCTACTACCACCACGACACCCAGGGCTCCCCGGTCGACGTCACCGGCAGCACCGGCACCCTCTACCAGCGCTGGACGTACGACCCCTACGGCACCCGCACCCTCAACACCGTCACCGCCGGCGCCCCCGCGAGCACGCCCGGCTACACCGGCGCCCGCTACGAACCCACCACCGGCAACCTCGACCTCCACGCCCGCCAGTACACCCCCACCACCGGCCGCTTCACCAGCACCGACCCCGCAACCCCCGACCGCAACAGCGCCTACACCTCGGCCTACGCCTACGCCAACGACGCACCCACCCTCTACACCGACCCCAGCGGCATGACTCCGCAGGGCTCCGGCGACGGGCACGTCCACAGCGTTGGTGAGGGCCTCAAAGTCTTCGGTGACGGCTTCCTGGAAGGCCTCAAGTCGCCTTTCGACTTCCTCGGCGACGCCTACGACGCCGTCACCGGAGCCAACGGCGGCGCCGGCGCCTTCCTCGACAAGTACCTCCCCGTCCGCCCCGCCTACCGCCTCTACCGCGCCGAGTACATGCTCCGCCAGCAGGGCTGCGACGAACTCGCCGACCTGTACGGCGCTGCAGCCGACGAACTCGCCCAGCAGCTGGGCGTGACTGTCATCGGCGGCCTGAGCGGATGGCGGCGGGGGGCGTACGAATCCGAGACGTCGATCCTTGAGTCGGGTGGCATAGCTCCCAGGAACGCCAAGGGAAAGTACGCCCGACGTAACGGTGAAGAAGGACGCGACGGCTCGAACGACGAACTGACGACGTGGGAGAACCTGGAGTTGGACGGTGCGACAGTCATCCGTAAGGAGGTCGCGGTAAAAGTCCCTGGTTTCAAAGTTCGCAAGTTCGACGGACTGGTCAAAATAAACGGTCAATGGTACGGAATCGAGACCAAGGGCGCAACCGCCAAGCGCAACCCGGACCAGAAGAAATTCGACGATTGGTTGAACACTCCCGGAAATACCGTCACCACCAAGGACGGTATAAAGCTCGTAGGGGTGTTCGACTCCTGGATCCCGCCCGGTAGTATGAAGTCGCGCGAGCATCTGGACAATTAGTCAACCGACTTGAAACAGTGTGGGTGCCGAGCACGTGCGGCACCCACACTGTGCCATACGAGGGGAAAGCATGAGCTACGACTTGGCGTTCTGGTACGAGGAAGAAGAAATCGACGCGGAAGTGGCGTACCAGAAATACGACGCCATGACGGACGGGGAGTCAGGAGTCGTGGCGGAGAACCCGAGGGTATCGGATTTCCGTCGCGACGTTCTGCGGGCTTACCCCGACCTATCGGAACAGAACGCGGAACACTCCCCCTGGTCCTCACCCGTCTACTCCAACGGGGAATGTGTTCTCGTTGCCATCGCCTGGTCTCGGAAAGACGAGATCGCAGCCCCGCTCGTCTCCTTGGCGCAGGATCATGGCCTTGTGACCTACGACCCGCAAAAACAGAAGGTGTACCGATAACCAGTGCGAGTGCCATACGGCCCTGACGACATCACCTCGATCGACGTGACGGATTACCTGCGCACGAATGAGAGCATGTTCTTTCGCTCGGGTACCTACGACCCTGTCGAGCTTGCCGGCATGATCGCCACCGAGGCTCTGATCCTGGGTGCGGAGAACATCCAGATCCGGTCCGACGGGGACTGGCTGACTGTGGCCGCGGATCGGGACTGGCTGGAGCCCTACGAGCACGACGCGTTTCAGGCGATCATGCCGTTCCCGGAAGCCGGCACCAACAGCATGCTGGCCGAGATTCTCGCGGTCGCCTTTTCGTCGGGCGTGACCACGGCCACCCACGGCGCACCCGAGGTGATCAAGGGAGAATTCACCTTCCCCGCCCGCCCGTTCGACCAGAACACGGCGAGGACGGTTTCCTTCATGCGTCGGCGAAGCGACTGACCCACGCTTGAGTGCCGCGCGGCCGCACGAACCACATCGGTTCGCGCGGCCGCCCGCCGTGAACGTCTAATGCGTCTGGAGCTGCCGCAGCTGCTGCTGGACGTTCTCCAGCGCACCCTCCCGGCGGCCCGGCACCCTCAGTCGCAACTCCGCGAGCGCGGGCCCGAGTTCACGGGCCCGCGCCGTGTCCTTGATGGCGCCCCACTGGTGGTGGGCCCGGTCCGCGGCCGACTCCACGGCCGGCGCGTCGGCCGGCTGTCCCGCGGCCAGCCGGGCGTGCGCCACGGTCAGCCAGGTACGGCAGCTGCGCGCCGCGTCCCCCGCGAACATCGCGAGGTCGGCCCGTACCTCGGACCAGTGCAGGGCGTCCTCGGAGGCCGGTCCGTGCGCCCGCGCGGCCGCCTGCTCCCAGCGGGCGGCGAGTTCGTCCGCCTCGGTGTGCCGCCCCTCCCGCACGGCCGTGCTGATGGCGTCGTGCGGATCCCCGCTGTCCGGGGTGTGCGTGCTGAGCAGGAAGCCGGAAGCGGCCTCCGCCCCGAGCCGCGCGAGCACCTGCCGGTGCAGCTCCGCCATCGCCGGCCGGTGCCCGCTCCGCAGCACGGTCGCCACGGCCTTCATGTACGACGGTGCGGCGACCTCCCGCCGGGCGGGCGGCGGCGCGATCCGCCCGTGCACGGCGTTGTTCCGCCCGCAGTCGAGCGGAACCGTGTGCAACTGCTCCCAGGTCTCCGGGTCCGCGTGCAGATCCAGCACCAGCGTCGTCGCGCCGGCCGGCCGCAGCCGCAGCTCCTCCCGGACCCAGTGCCAGGGCAGGCCGGTGTAACGGACGGTGGCCGGCGTGGTCCGGGCCAGCGCGAGATGCGGCAGCCGCTGCTTGCGGTCCAGGTGGAGCTGGCCCGTGACGAACACGGTGAGCGGGCCGGGGGCGGCCGCGGCGGCCCGCAGCCGGGTCAGGACGGCCTGCGGCTCCAGGGGGTCGGCGAGTTCGACGACGTTCGCGGTCTCGGTGCCGGAGAGTATCGCCGGGGGCACGGCCGCGAGCACGGACAGCACGGAGGCCGCGTCCACCATGCGCGCTTTGCCTGTCGGCGAGGCCGCGATCAGCAGCACGGTTCCGGGCATCGGGCCCTCCCCCTTTGTTCCCCGGTTTCACTTACGCCAGCACGGTAACGGCTGCGCTTGCAAAGCGGGGGGTACGGGGGATGTTTGAGCCGGGTAACAACCGGTACGCCCCCGGAGGGGTACACCGTCACCACCTTCCCTGCCCCGCTCCCTGAGCCTTCGAGCCTTCGCCGCACTTCTCCACTGCCCCCACGGATCGCCGCCGCAACGGCGATCGGTACCGCGCCGTCGTGGCCGGTCGCGCGGTTCCTCCCCCGGCCTTCGGCCGGGGGTACCCCCAGCGCCCCTGACGGGGCGTCGTGGTCCCGTGGCTCTAGGGGGTCCGGCGGATCGCGAAGATCGTGGTGTCGTCGGAGAGGCGGCCGCGGGTGTGGCGGAGCACGCCGTCGCGGATGTGGGCGACGAGGGGGGTCGGGGCGGGGGCCGGGGCCAGGGCTGCGGTCCGGGGGAGGTCGAAGAACGCGCCGTCCGTGTTCCTCGCCTCCGTCACGCCGTCCGTGGTGATGAGGAGGGTCTCGTCGGGGGCGAGGGAGACGGTGAGGGTGGGCGGCGGGCCGGTCGCGGTGGTGAGGTCGGCCATGCCGAGGGGGAGTCCGCCGCCCGGGGGCAGGGGGCGGACCCCCGTCGGCCCCACCGCCAGCGGCGGCTCGTGACCGAAGTTGATCAGTTCCACGACGTCCGGGGCGTCCGGCGGAAAGCCCAGCAGGACCGCCGTGGCGAAGCGGTCGCCGTCGTCGCGGCCCAGCGCCACCGTGTGACGCCGGTGCCGGATCATCCGGGTCTCCAGCCGGTCGGCCACCGTCGCCAGGTCCCGTTCGTGGTAGCCCGCCTCGCGGAACGTCCCCAGCAGCGCCGCCGCCGTCTCCACCGCCCCCAGCCCCTTGCCCTGGACGTCCCCGACCAGCACCCGCGTGCCGTACATCCCCGGCTGGATGTCGTAGAAGTCGCCGCCCACCCGGGCCTGGGTGTCGGCGGCCAGGTACACCGCCGCGTGGTCCAGCCCGGCCCACCCCGGCGGCAGCGGCCGCAGCACGGTGCGCCGGGTCGTCTCGGCGATGTCCCGCATGTGCAGCATCCGCCGCTCGCTGTTCCTGCGGACCGCGCAGGCGAGGATGGCCAGCAGCCCCGCGAAGGCGACCAGTATGAAGTCGGGCAGCCCGGCCTGGTACTGGTGGGGCCAGGCGCTGTCCACGGCGACGTAGTCGAGGACCGACAGCACCGCGAAGACCGCCGTCGTCCACACCCCGCAGATCGCCGCCGCGATACCGGGCACCAGAACGATCCAGGAGACGATCCGGAACCGCTCCGTGGTGTTGAGGTCGACCGCCGTGATCCCGGCGAGCAGCAGGAGCGGCGCCACCCAGGAGATGCTCCGGCCCCTGGCCCACCACAGCTCCGTGCGCCGCCGCAGGGCCTGGTGGTCGGTCACGAGAGTCAGGGAAACACGGGCGCGGACGCATCGCACGTCGTACAGAGCGTCGTACGGAATGTGCCGACCGACTTGCCAGGGGGTACCCGCAGGTGTGCTCTGGAAGGTGGGGGCGAGGTGAGAGGAGCACGCTCATGGCTCAAGCGGCACCCACGTCCGGCGGTATGCCCCGGAGCGGCCGGACGCCCGACGTGTTCAGTACGCGGATGCACGCCAGGGCCCGGGTGGCCATACCGGTCGTGACCGGGCTGATCTACGGCTACTGGGCCGCGGCCAACCGGCGCATGGGCGGGCCCATCACCGGCTGGAACCTGCTGTTCGGGTTCCTGACCGCGCTCGTCTTCGCGGTGGTGCTGTTCGCCGTGCTGACCATCGCCCCACGGCTGCGGCGGGAACTGCACGCCGTGGTGTGGACCGCGTTCATCGGCATCGCCTTCGGCTTCCTGTACAGCCAGAGCGGCGACTCGATCCTCCGGTCCGTCGCCATGGCGCTCGCGGTCGCGGCGGTGACGTTCATCGTGATGTTCTACCGGTTCTACACGCACGAGGACGCGGCCGGACACCGCATCCGGTAGCCGCGCGGCGCTGTGCGTGGACCCCGGCCCCCACGGCCGGGGTCCACGTGTTCCCCTGTTTCCCCTCACCAGTCGCCGAGGCGCCGTGGGCGCCCGACGACGCTCCCAAACCAGGAAACACCCGTTCGGGTCAACCCTCCACCGGAGCGCGGCGCCCCAAGGGTTTCCGGGGTGTCCCGGGTTTCCCGGGGGCCCGCACCGGCGTACCGCCCGTTCGGCCCGTCCCGCGCCCCGCGGCACCCCCGAATGCAGTCGCCCCGCTCGCCTGACCGGCCCTCAGGGGCTTGCCTGGAAGCGTGCCCTCAGTGCCCCCGGGGTCCTCCTGGCCCGCGCCGCCCTCAGGTCTCCGGCGCGCCCTGTCGGCCCTGCTGATCGCGCTGGGCTGCCTGCTGCTGCCGTTCGGCGCGCTCGCGGCCTGGGCGGCGTACGGGCTGGCGGACACCGGACAGTACGTCAGCACGATGGCGCCGCTGGCCGACGACCCGGACGTCCGGGACGCCGTGGCGGACACCGTCGGCGACGGCATCATGCGCGAGGTGGACGTCGGCCGGCCGATGCGCGGCACGGTCGCGCCGTTCGTGCGCGACGCGGTCCGGTCGTTCACCCAGACCCGGGCGTTCCGGCTGGCCTGGGACGCCGGCAACCGGGCCACCCACGACGCCGTGCTGCGCGCGCTCCAGGGCGAGCGCGAGGAGCCCGTGACCGTCGACCTCGCGCCGGTCACCGCCCAGGTCAAGGACCAGCTCACCCAGGACCATGTGCCGCTCGCGGCCCGCATCCCGGTCCAGCACACGGCCGTCGCGGTACTGCCGGCGGCCGAACTGGACCGGCTCCGGAAGGGGTTCCACGTGCTTGAGGTCGCCGGCTTCTGGCTGCCCGTCGCCGCCGTCGTCTTCGCGGTCGGCGGCATCGCCCTCGCCGTCCGCCGCCGCCGTGCCGTCACGGCGACCGCGCTGGGCACGGCCCTGGGCGGCGCCCTGCTCGGCCTCGCTCTCGTGGTCGGCCGCCGGCTCACCCTGGCCGACCTGCCGCCGGACGTCTCGCACCCGGCCGCGGCCGCCGTCTACGACGCCCTGACGTCCACCCTGCGCACGGTCGCCTGGCTGCTCGTGGCCCTCGGCCTGACGGTGGCCGCGGCGGCCTGGGCCGGCGGACGGCTGCGCCGGTCCGGGCCGGAGGAGACGCGGCGAGCGGCCGCCGGTACGGCCGATGCCGACGCCGATTCCGCGTCCCTCAGGGCCGATTCACAGACTCCTGACCAGAACATGCCAGTCATGTAACCGGCTGCTTCTCCGGGTGTCACCCGGCGGGCGCACCGGCCGACCACCGTGGCTGGGCGACGGCCACCGGTACGGAACACCGGCGGCCGACGCCGACGCGACCCGAGGAGCCCCCACCCGATGAACCGTCCCACCGCGCGCCGAGCCGCCGTCGTCCTCACGGCCGGCCTCGCCCTGTCGTTCGCCGCCGCACTGCCCGCGCAGGCCGCCGACTCGACCGTCACCGAGGCCCAGTGGCTGTCCGACGTCGCCGCCGTCACCGGCCCCGCGCAGACCTACATCGACGACCGCGCCGCCGCCAACACCTCCGGCGCCAAGCAGGCGATCGTCCTCGACATCGACAACACCTCGCTGGAGACCTACTTCGAGGGCGGCCTCACCATCCCCGCCACCCCGCCGGTGCTCGCCCTCGCCCAGGACGCGCACGCCAAGGGCGTCAGCGTGTTCTTCGTCAGCGCCCGCAGCGACCTGTACAACGTGGTGACCAAGGCCAACCTCAAGTCGGTCGGCTACACGGTCGACGGCCTCTACGCGCGCACGGTCGCCCAGCTGCTCACCGAGTCCGTCGCGGACTTCAAGACCTCGCAGCGCAAGGCGATCGAGGCGAACGGCTACGACATCATCGCCAACATCGGCAACAACACGACGGACCTGACCGGCGGGTACGCCGACACCACCTACAAGCTGCCGGACTACGACGGCCTGCTGGACTGACCCTCCGCCGAGGGCTGCCGCGCAGCCGGAACCACCGGGGGCTGCCGCGCAGCCGGAACCACCGGGGGCTGCCGCGCAGCCGGAACCACCGGGGGCTGCCGCGCAGCCGGAACCGCAGCCGGCGGGAGCTACCGCGGGCCGTGCGCCGCGAGGGCGGCCAGGGTCCGCAGCGCCCCCGCCAGCTCCGGTTCCGCGGCCGACGCGAGCCCGAGCCGTACCGCGTCCGGCGTCCGCTTCGGGTCCACGCGGAAGGCGGTACCGGGCGTGACGGCGATCCCGCGGGCGGCCGCGGCCGCCGTGAAACCGTCCGCCCGCCACGGCTCGGGCAGCTCCCACCAGGCGAAGTAGCCGTGGGGATCGGCCCGTACGGCGAACCCGGCCAGCGCCTCGCGGACGAGCCGCTGCCGCCGTGCGGCCTGCTCCCGCTTGGCCGCCACGAGCCGCGCCACGGTCCCGTCCCCGATCCACCGCACCGCGGCCTCCAGCGCGAACGTCCCCGCGCTCCACCCCCCGGACCGCACCGCCGCCGCCACCGCGTCCACCCGGTCCTCCGGTACGACGGCGAACCCGGCGGTGAGACCGGGCGCGACCCGCTTGGAGAGTCCGTCGACGAGATGGACGAGCCGCGGCGCGAGGGCGGCGAGCGGCGGCTCGGGACCGTCGTGCAGAAACGACCAGATCCGATCCTCGACGACGGGAAGCCCCAAGTCGGTCACAGCCCGTGCCAGTTGGAGCCGACGCTCGGCCGGGACGGTCACCGACGTCGGATTGTGCAGGGTCGGCTGGAGGTAGAGCGCGGAGAGCGGCGCGGACCGGTGCACGGCGCGAACGGACTCGACGACGGGCCCCTCCTCGTCCGCCCGCACCGGGACGAGCGTGACACCGAGCCGCCCGGCGATCTCCTTGACCAGCGGATACGTCAACGGCTCCACCCCGACCCGGCCGCCCGGCCGCACCAGGGACCCCAGGGTGGCGGCGATCGCCTGCCGGGCGTTGCCGGTGAAGAGGACGCGGCCGGGGCCGGGCCGCCAGTCGCCGGTGGCGAGCAGCTCGGCGGCGGCCTCCCGGGCGTGCGGGGTGCCGTCGGCGGCGGCCGGCCGCAGGGCGTCGGTGAGCGCGTCGGGCCGCAGCAGCGGCGCGAGGGCCGGGGCAAGCAGCTCCGACTGCCCCGGTACGGACGGGTAGTTGAGCTCCAGATTGACGCGGGCGGCACCGCCCTCGACCAGCGCCCGCCCCTGCGGCACGGGCTGCGCGGCCCGCACGAACGTCCCCCGCCCCACCTCGCCCACCACCAGCCCGCGCCGCACGAGTTCGGCGTACACCCGCCCGGCGGTCGAGGCGGCGATCCCGTGCCGCCGCGCGAACGCCCGCTGCGGAGGCAGCCGTTGCCCGGCCCGCAGCCGCCCCCTCGCGATGTCCAGCGCGATCCGGTCGGCGATCCCCCGGAAGTCGTCCACCGTCCCCCCTCTCCCATTGCGCATTGCACATTGCACCGAGGGCAAAGATTTTATTGCACCGAGGAGTTGCGGCTCCCTAGGGTCGTCCACATGCCCCCCTTCCTCGCATACGACGACAATGACCAGCAAGAACCACACAACCCGCACACCCCGCGCACCCCTCTCCTCCTCGTCCACGGCCACCCCTTCGACCGCACGATGTGGCAGCCCCAGGTGTCCGCCTTCGCGCCGGCCCGCCGGGTCGTCGTCCCCGACCTGCGCGGCTACGGCGCCTCCCCGGTCACCCCCGGCAGCACCCCGCTCGCCCGCTTCGCGGCGGACCTGGAGGAACTCCTCGACGCACTGGACATAAGGACCTGCGTGATCGCCGGCCTCTCCATGGGCGGCCAGATCGCGATGGAGTGCTACGACCGCCTCGGCCCCGGACGCGTCCGGGGCCTGGTCCTGGCCGACACCTTCCCCGACCCGGAGACCCCGGAGGGCAGACGGGCCCGCAACGCCATGGCCGACCGGCTCCTGAGCGAGGGCATGCGCGGCTACGCCGACGAGGTCCTGGAGAAGATGGTCGCCCCGGACGCCCGCCCCGACGTGAAGGCCCACGTCCACCGCATGATGACGGCCACGCCCCCCGAGGGCGCCGCGGCCGCCCTGCGCGGCCGCGCCGAACGCCCCGACTACCGCCCCCTGCTGGCAGCGGCGACGGTCCCCGCCCTGGTCGTGGTCGGCGCGGACGACGAGTACACCCCCGTCTCCGACGCCGAGGCGATGCACGCCCTCCTCCCCGACTCCACGCTCCGGATCATCGACGCGGCGGCCCACATGCCGAACCTGGAACGCCCGGAGGAGTTCAACCGGGCGTTGGGGGAGTTCCTGGCACGGGTGGACGAAGACTCGTAATCTCGGGCAAGTGACACACCCGCAGGCCGGCCGGCAACCGTCCCAGCCCGCCCCGAACCCGGACCCGGCTCCGAACCCGAGCCCCAAGGCCGGACAGCAACCGCGTCAGCCCGTCCGGCGATCGAGGACGAGGCCGTTCAGGCCGAAGCGGGAGGCCGGGGGCGGCAGCCCCCGAGACGGTGCCCGCGGCCTCGCCGCCACCGTGGCGGCCCTGCTCCTCCTCGCGGCAACCACCATCGTCGGCTGCCGGATCGCCGACACCGACGCCGTCACCCCGGTTCCCCAACTCCTCGCCTTCCTCCCCTGGCTGCTGGTCCCCACCTCCCTCGCCCTGCTCCTCACCCTCCTCGCCCGCTGGTGGCCCGGCCTCTTCTGGGGCACCGCCGTGCTCGCGGCGCTCACCTGGTTCGTGGCGCCGCAGGGCGACGGTGGCGGCGCACCGACCGGCACCCCGCTCGCCGGCCTCCGCGTCCTGACCTCGAACGTCGAGTTCGGCAACGGCACCCCCGCCCTCGTCCGGCAGCTCCGCCGCTGGAAACCGGACATCGTGTTCGTGGCGGAGTGCGAGTACACCTGCCAGGCCAGACTGCGGAGGGACACCGACTACCCCTACCGGACAGCCGTCGTCGCCGGAGGCTCCACCGGCTCGCTCCTGCTCTCCCGCTTCCCGCTGCGCGCCACCGACGGCGTCCCCGGCACGATGGGCATGCCCGGCGCCGTCGCCGACGTCGACGGGCATCCCGTACGGCTGCAACTCGCCCACCCCATGCCCCCGCTGCCCGGCCAGGTCGCCCTCTGGCGCCGGGAACTGGGCCGGCTCCGCGACTTCGCCGCCGCCGACACCCGCACCCCGACGATCCTCGCCGGCGACTTCAACGCCTCCCAGGACCACGCGGCCTTCCGCCGCATCCTGGCCGCGGGACACCTCGACGACGGCGCCCGGCTCAGCGGGGCCGCCCGCACCGCCAGCTGGCCGGCGGCCACCGCCGCCGTCTTCGGGACGCAGATCGACCACGTCCTGGTCTCCCGGGACTTCTCGGCGACCGGCGCCCGTTTCCTGCACCTGGCCGACACCGACCACCGGGCCCTGGTCGTCGACATCACGCTCCACCAGCACCGACCCTGATAATGGGCGCATGTCCCGCGAGTTCCCCATCGGCCTCACCCCTCCCGACTGGCTGGTAAGGAACCTCCGGCCCCAGCAGGCCGCCCCCCTCAACTGGGCCGCCCTCGCCCGCGCCGCACTCGCCATGAGCCTCCCGCTCGTCGCCGGGCTCGCGGCCGGACAGCCCACGTACGGGGCGCTCGCCTCGATGGGCGCCCTGTCCGGGGTCATCGGCGACACCGCCGACGCCTACCGGATGCGGATCCTCAACATCGCGGTCCCGCAGCTCTTCGGCGCGGTCGGCGTCACCGCCGGCTCGCTGGTCTACGGCCAGGGCTGGGTCACCGTCGCCGTCATCACCGGCATCGCACTGCTCTCCGGGATGATCTCGACGATCGGCGCGGTGTCCTCCGTCTCCGGCCTGCTGCTCCTGCTCAACTCCGTGATCGGCGCGGGCCTGCCGCTGCCCGGCGCCTGGTGGCTCACCCCGGTGCTGATGACCGGCGGCGGCCTGCTCGTCCTGCTCCTCGCCCTGCTGGCCTGGCCGCTGCGCTCGGGCGTACCGGAACGCGCGGCGGTCGCCGCCACCTACCGCACGGTCGCCGACCTGCTCGCCGTGAGCGACGGCGACGACGGCGAGGCCTACGACCGGGCCCGGCACACCGTCACCCAGTCACTGAACGAGGCCTACGACCTGATCCTGGCCCGGCGCGCCCGGTACCACGGCCGCAACAGCGAACTCACCCGCATGCTCGCCCAGTTGAACGCGATCACCCCGGTGGTCGAGGCCGCCCCCGCCGTCCGGCTCGCCCGCCTCGCCGGAAAGCCGCTGCCGCCCGAGGTCCCGGCGGCGGTCCTGCACATCGCCGACGCCGTCGAGACCGGCTACACCGGCCCGATAGCGCTGGACCTGCCCGCGCCGGTCAACGAGACCGGCCGGGCCGTCGACCACGCCCTGCGGCACGTCGCCGAGGTCGCCACCACCCCCGATGTCGACCCCCGAGGCATCGACGACCGCCTGGGCCGCCCCGCCGCCCTCGGCATCCGCACCGCACGGGCCACCCGCAACGTCGTCCTCTCCGCCAACTCCTGGCGCTACGGCATCCGCCTCGCCCTGTGCATCGGCATCGCGCAGGCCCTGGTCTCCCTGGTCCCGGTCCCGCGCTCCTACTGGGTCGCCCTCACCATCACCTTCGTCCTCAAGCCCGACTTCGGCTCGGTGTTCTCCCGGGCGCTGCTGCGCGCGCTCGGCACGGTGGCGGGCCTGGTGGTGGCGGCGACGGTCCTCACCGTCGTACCGCGCGGCTGGTGGGACGTGCCGGTGATGATGGTCCTGGCCCCGCTGGTCCCCGCCCTGACCCCCCGCGGCTACGGCTTCCAGACCGCCGCCATCACCCCGGTCATCCTGCTTCTCTCCGACAACCTGAACCACCAGGGCACCGCCCTGCTCCTGCCCCGCCTCCTCGACTCCCTGATGGGCTGCGCGATCGCGCTGATCGCCGGGTACTTGCTGTGGCCGGAGAGCTGGCGCACCCGGGTCGGCGACCGGCTGGCCGACGCGGTGGCGGACACCGCGGCCTATGTCGAGCTGGCCTTCGACGCGGGCGTGAACCCCGCCGCCCGCGCCCGGCTGCGCCGCCGCCTCTACCGCGACCTGTCCGTCGTCCGCACCGAGTTCCAGCGCGCCCTGACCGAGCCGCCGCCCACCGGCCGCCGGGCGTCGGCCTGGTGGCCCCTGGTCGTCGCGGTGGAACGGATCGTCGACGCGACGACGGCCGCCCGGGTCCGGGTCCGGCACGGGGCACCGCCCCCGGACCGGGCCGAGGTCGATCAGGTGACCCTGCAACTGCGCGAGCTGGCGGAGGGCGTCCGCCGGTCGGAGACCCTCGTCGCGGTCCGCACGGACCTCACGGGCCCACCGGACAGCGTCCTGGAACCGCTGCGCCAGGAGGTGGCGGCGGCCAGGGCGATCGCCTCCCCGCACTGACCGGCTTTGCCTCTCCGTCACATATCCTTGACACAAGCGTGACATCGGGACCGCGATGGCCCACCCGCCCAACCGCCGCCCAACCGCCGACCGAACGGAAGACGAACTGAGCGCAGCTGAGGGGCGCTTGGGAACAGGCCGGGACTCGACCGCCGCACGTCCGACAGGAGTCATCGACCCTCCCCAAGATCGCAACCTGGGGCCGCTAACCTTACGTGTCCGTCCTGGCCAGCGATTGACGGGTATCAACTCACGCGAAGGGTTGCGCACATGGGCATTCTCACTCTCCTGCGGAACGCATTCGGCAGGTCGCGAAAGCCGCGCCCTGCCGAGGCAGAGGGTGCGGACCAGCTCCCCTCGCAGTCGAAGCAGCAGGCACCGGCGCCGGAACCGGAAGCATCGGCGGCAGTCCCGGAGCCCCGCCCGGCAACGACCGACGAACACGATCTGGTCTCCGCGGCCTTCGACAACGTCACGGTTCCGAAGCAGGCGACCCGCCTGATCGAACCGGAGGTGGAAATCAAGCCGGAGGCGAGCCCGGAGACGGCCACGTCGACCGCGGCCACCCCCGAGCCGACACCGACGGCCGAGGCCGCCCCGGAGGCAACCGAGAAGCCGACCACAGAAGCGCCGGCCACGCCCGAGCCCGCGGCGGAGGCAGCGCCCGAGCCCGAGCCCACGACCGAGGCACCCGAGCCGACACCGGTGATCAAGGTCGAGGCCGAGCTGACGGTCGAGCCGGAGGCGTCGACGGAGCCGGAGGCAGAAACCGAGGTCGAAGCCGAGGCAGAGGCCGAGGTCGAAGCCGAGGCAGAAACCGAGGTCGACGCCGAGGCAGAGGCCGAGGCCAAGGTCGGACCCGAGCCCGAGCCCGAAGCGGCGGCCGAGCCGGAGCAAACGCCGGAGCCAGCCGAAGAGCCGGCCACGGAGCCGACAGCCGCGGCCGAGCCGGAGCCCGAACCGGCGACCGAGCCGGAGCCGGCAGCCGAGACGACCGTCGAACCGCAGGCCGAAGCGGCCGCAACGCCCGAGCCCGAGCGTGAGCCCGAGCCGGCAGCCGAAACCACCCCCGAACCGGTCGAGGCGACAGCCGAGACCACCACCCCGGAACCCGCCGCGACCGCCGACGGCGAATCGGCCCCACAGGGGCCACCCGCACCCGACCACGAAACCGTCACGGGTGGTGCGGGTGGGAACACGACGGCCGAAGGCGAAGCCGAGGCCACGGCCCCCACCGACACCGCGGCCGCCGACGGCGAATCCGCCCCACAGGCGTCACCCGCACCCGACGACGAAACCGTCACGGGTGGTGCGGGCGGGAGCACGACGGCCGAAGGCGAAGCCGAGGCCGCGGCCCCCGCTGCCGCCGCCCTCGCCAAGGCCGGCCTCACCGGCACCCAAGCCGTCACCTACCTCGTCCTCGACCGCTCCGCGAGCATGCGCGCGTACTACAAGGACGGGTCCGCCGCGGCCCTCGCCGACCAGACCCTCGCCCTCGCCACCCGCCTCACCCCGGCCGGCGAGACCCCCTCCGTGCACGTCGTCTTCTTCTCCACCGAGGTCGACGGCACCACCGACCTCACCGCCGACTCCCCCGAGAACGCGATCGACGAGGCGCACGCCGGCCTCGGCCGCATGGGCCGTACCAGCTACCACGCCGCCGTAGAGGCCGTACTCGCGCACTACGACAAGAACGTCGGCGCCACGGCCCCCGGCACCCCCGCCCTGGTCGTCTTCCAGACCGACGGCGCCCCGGACGCGAAGACCCCCGCGACCCAGTCCCTCACGGACGCCGCGAAGTCCCACCCCTCGCTCTTCTTCTCCTTCGTCGCCTTCGGCGAGCACGAGAACAAGGCCTTCGACTACCTCCGCAAGCTGAAGACCGACAACGCGGCCTTCTTCCACGCGGGCCCGACCCCCCTGGAGCTCACGGACGCCGAGCTCTACGACGGCATCCTGATCGACTGGCGCCCGTAGCCCCCACGGCACAGCCCCACCGAGGCAGCCCCACCCCCATGCCGCCCGCTTCTCACCCAATAAAACGGGAAGCGGGCGGCATACACATGTCGGCTACGATTTCAAGGTTCACACCTGTAGGAACCAGCTACAGCAACCGCGACCTGGGAGCAGCCCCCGATGGCTCGACACCTCATCACCAGCGCCCTTCCGTACATCAACGGGATCAAGCACCTGGGCAACATGGTGGGGTCCATGCTCCCGGCGGACGTGTACTCCCGGTACCTCCGCCAGCGCGGCCACGACGTCCTCTACATCTGCGCGACGGACGAGCACGGCACCCCCGCCGAGCTGGCGGCGAAGGAGCAGGGCCTCCCGGTCGACGAGTTCTGCGCCCAGGCGCACGACGCGCAGAAGGCGGTCTACGACGGCTTCGCGCTCGCGTTCGACTACTTCGGCCGTAGCTCCTCCCCCGAGAACCGCGAGATCACCCAGCACTTCGCCCGCCGCCTGAACGAGAACGGCTTCATCGAGGAGCGGTCGATCCGCCAGGTGTACTCCCCGGTCGACGGCCGTTTCCTCCCGGACCGCTACGTCGAGGGCACCTGCCCGCACTGCGGCTACGACAAGGCCCGCGGCGACCAGTGCGAGAACTGCACCCGCGTCCTGGACCCGACCGACCTGATCAACCCGCGCTCGGCGATCTCCGGCTCCACCGACCTGGAGATCCGCGAGACCAAGCACCTCTTCCTGCTCCAGTCCAAGCTGGAGAACGAGGTCCGCGAGTGGGTCTCGAAGCACGACAAGGACTGGCCGCAGCTGGCCTCCTCGATCGCCCACAAGTGGCTGACCGAGGGCCTGCACGACCGTGCGATCACTCGTGACCTGGACTGGGGCGTGCCCGTCCCGGCCGACACCTGGCCGGAGCTGGCGGCCGAGGGCAAGGTCTTCTACGTGTGGTTCGACGCCCCGATCGAGTACATCGGCGCGACAAAGGAGTGGGCGGACCAGGACCCGTCGACCCGCGACTGGAAGTCGTGGTGGTACGACGTGGACAACACCGTCCGCTACACGGAGTTCATGGCGAAGGACAACGTCCCCTTCCACACGGTGATGTTCCCGGCCACCGAGCTCGGTGTCCGGGAGCCGTGGAAGAAGGTCGACTTCGTCAAGGCCTTCAACTGGCTGACGTACTACGGCGGCAAGTTCTCCACCTCGCAGAAGCGCGGCGTCTTCACCGACCAGGCCCTCGACATCCTGCCCGCCGACTACTGGCGCTACTTCCTCATCGCCAACGCCCCCGAGTCGGACGACTCGTCCTTCACCTGGGAGCACTTCACGGCGACGGTGAACAAGGACCTGGCCGACACCCTCGGCAACTTCGTCAACCGCGTCCTGTCCTTCTCGAAGAAGCGCTTCGGCGAGGAGGTCCCGGCCGGCGGCGAGCCCGGTGAGGCGGAGGCGAAGCTCGGCACGGAGATCGCCGCGCTCCTCGCCGAGTACGAGTCCCACATGGAGTCCCTCCAGTTCCGCAAGGCCGCCGCGGCCCTGCGCGCCCTGTGGTCGGCCGGCAACTCCTACCTGGAGGAGAAGGCCCCCTGGCTGGAGATCAAGACCGACAAGGACGGCGCGGCCCTGACCCTGCGCACGGCGATGAACCTGATCCACCTGTACGCGGTGGTCTCGGAGCCCTTCATCCCGGCGACGGCGAAGACGATGCGCGAGGCGTTCGCCCTCGCCGACGACACCGCGGCCTGGGTCACCGCCGACGAGGCGAAGGCACTGGCCGCCGTCCCGGCCGGCACCCCCTTCACCGTGCCCCCGGTCCTGTTCGCGAAGCTCACGGACGAGGACCTGGAGACGTACAAGACCCGCTTCGGCGGCGAGACCGCCGCGTAAGCCACCCACCCGACACCCGCCCCGAAGGGCCGGCCGGAGGACCCCCTCCCGCCGGCCCTTCGGCGTGCGTGAGGTAAATCCCAGGCAAGAGACCGACCAGTCTCTTACTTCACCTTCACTCTGCATTTACCTCCGGGATAGGGTGCCGTTCGTGAAACGAATCCTGATCCGTTCCGGGAAGAGCCCGTTCCGTGTCGCCACTCCGGCGGAGTTCATCCACCAGGACCTGATCGGGACCAACACCGGGAACCTGATCTTCAGCGACTCGGCGCACAAGATGCTGACCACCCCGGACACCGAGGTGACCTCCAACGGCATCCGCACCGACCCCTCGGCCCGTCGCGCCGCGGAGATCAACGAGCAGTACGACGTCTTCGTCGTCCCGCTCGCCAACGCCTTCCGCCCGACCTTCCAGGCCTCCCTGGACCGGCTGACGACCCTCATCGAGCAGCTCACCATCCCGGTCGTGGTGTTCGGCGTCGGCGCCCAGGCCCCCGCGGACTACGACACCACGTGGCTGAACCCGATGGCCGACTCGGTCCGCCGCTTCGCCCGCGCGGTCCTGGACCGCTCCGCCTCCATCGGCGTACGCGGCGAGCTGACCTCGGACTACCTCAGGAGCCTCGGCTTCCACGACGTCGACATCATCGGCTGCCCGTCGATGTTCCTGTACGGCGACACCTTCCCGGAGATCCGGGCCACGGAGCTGACCGCCGCCTCACGCATCGCCCTCAACCTCTCCCCGGACGCGATACCCGTCGGCGACATATCGGGCATCGCCCGGCACGCCTGGGAGCGCTACCCGCACCTCACGTACTACGCGCAGAACACCGTCGACGCGGAACTGCTGCTGTGGGGCGACACCTCACCGGAGTCCGGGCACACCGACCCCTTCCCGCTCCAGCTCAGCCACGCCCTGCTCCAGGAGAACAAGGTCCGCATGCCGCTGGACCCGGCCACCTGGATCGACGAACTGCGCGGCTACGACTTCGCGTACGGCACCCGTATCCACGGCAATGTCGCCGCCCTGCTGGCCGGCACCCCGAGCGTCGTCCTCACCCACGACTCGCGCACCCTCGAACTGTGCCGCTACTTCGACATCCCGCACCGCTCGCTCACCGAGCTGGACGCCGGCACCGACCCGCGCGACCTGTACGAGGACGCCGACTTCTCGGCCATGGTCAAGGGCCACGGCGAGCGCTTCGAGCGCATGATCGCCTTCCTCGACCGCAACGACCTCCAGAACACCTACTCCCACGGCGACGGCGGCGCCGCCTTCGACGCCCGGCTGGCCGCCCTCGACCTGCCCGCGTCGATGCCGGTCTGGGACGGCGGCGACGACGGCCAGATGCGGTACCGGATCAGCCGGCTCCGCGAGCGGATCACCGCGGCCGACGCGAAGGCCGCGCAGCACGCCAAGGAGAACAGGGAGCTGCGCTCCCGGCTGACCACGGCCGAGAAGCGCGCCACCGAGACCACCCGCCAGCTGGACGCCCTCCGCAAGGAACTGAAGGCCGCCACCAAGCAGCTGTCCGCCGTGGAGCGCCGCGTCACCGGCATCGACAAACGCCTCCTGGTCCGCCTGGGCCCGGCTCTGCGCCGCCGCGTCCGCCGCTCGAAGGCCGCGACCCCGCAGAACTGAGCCCCGGCGAACCGTCAGCTCACGAGCCCCAGCACCAGCGCCCCGGCCGCCCCAGCGGCGTCCACCAGGCCGGCGGCACCAGGCTCCCCTCGCCACAAGGTGCACAAGGTGTCGGACACCTCTCTGACGCGTACGTCACCGCATGTGTGACAGCCGGCGCGGAGAATCTCTCAGCTCGCGGTCAGCACCCCGGCCCCCGCCGTCTTCGCCAGCTCCGCCGGCAGGTTCTTCGCGCTGGTCTCCAGGCCCGCCGTCAGGGTCGGCGTCCAGTTCACGGTCGTCTTGATCTTCTTGGAGTTCGCGGCGTTGTAGGCGGCGACGAGGTCGGTGGTCGTGCCGTTGACGAGGTTGCCGCTGCCCGCGACCGAGCCGGTGCCGTCGCCGCTGAGCAGCTTGGAGACCTTGATGGAGCTGGGCACGGTCCAGTAGTT
The DNA here is from genome assembly GCF_042957285.1 of Streptomyces sp. NPDC008092. Taxonomy (NCBI): domain Bacteria; kingdom Bacillati; phylum Actinomycetota; class Actinomycetes; order Kitasatosporales; family Streptomycetaceae; genus Streptomyces; species Streptomyces sp. NPDC008092. The sequence goes on along the minus strand of NZ_JBIBHY010000010.1, from coordinate 318,320 downwards.
GTTCTGGGCCACGACCTGGGCCTTGGCGCGTGAGTTGATGCTGTACTGCAGCGCGTAGCCGTTGAGGGGCGTGACGTCGTAGACGTTGTTGTAGAGGTGCACCTGGCCGACGCGGGTGAGCGGGGCGCGCTGGACGATGCCCTTCCAGACGTTGTGGTGGAGGGTGACGCGCAGCTTGCCGCCCGGTTCGCTGTCGCTGCTGCCGATCAGCATCGTCTTGTCGTGGCTGGTGAACTGGTTGTGCTCGACGGTCACCAGGTCCGAGCTCTTGGTGATGTCGAGTTCGCCGTCGTGGACCTGGTACTCACGGCCGTAGTACTTCGGGTTGAGGCTGTCGAAGTGCCCGGCGTCGGTGAACGTGTTGTGGTCGGCCCACACGTGCGTCGCCCCGCGCAGCGTCACCGCGTCGTACTCGGAGTTCCAGTTGCCGTCGTCGCCGTCGGTCGGGTCCCACTGCGGGAAGCAGTCCTCGGTGTCGGAGAACGTCAGGTTGCGGACGATGACGTTGTCGACCTTCTGGATCTGGAGCATGCCGCCGGTGATGCCGGCCTTGGTGCCGGGGACGCCGACGATCGTGGTGTTGGCGGGGACCTTGAAGACGATGTTCGCGGCCTGCTTCTTCTGCGCGGCGACGCGGGCCGACTCCTGGGTGCCGGAGGGCAGCTTGGCGCGGCCGTACGCCGACGGGTCGAACGCCTTCAGGTAGGCGCTCAGCGAGTACCCGGTGCCCGCCGCGTAGTCCGCGCAGGTCACCTTCTTCCCGCTGCCGTCGGTGTTGGCGTCGATGGTGCCCTTGACCTTGATGATGCGCGGGGTGGTGTCGCTCGCCGAACCCAGCGCCTTCACCAGCTGGGCGCGGGTGGAGACGGTGAAGGTGTGCGCGGAGTCGGCCTTCGCGCCGCCGGTCGTACCGGAACCGGACGACGCCCAGCCGTCCTTGGCGGCGAGCGTCTGGTGGTACAGGTCCACGGCCGACGTGGCGTTCGCGCTCAGCACGAGCGCACCGGCACCGACCCCGGCCGCCATCACGGCAGCGGAGACGACGAGAGCACGGCGCTTGCGAAGGGACCGACGGTGAGAGGCAGAGGCCACGGGGGAGTCCTTACATACTTCCGAAGTACGGGAACGGGCCTGCTCGGGCAGGCCTCACTCCTCCTGTGGTCACGGAGATCGAAAAGGTTGCCGTCACCTTCTCAGCCGTGCACGACCGATTCTGTGGCCTCGATGGTGCACACTTCGTCGCGCTCCCGACTGCCCCCTACGACAGGACGGTCACGGGTCGCATCCACCCAACCCCCTTTGATTCAAGGGGAGGGTGCGGGTGCGGTGACAAACACCCACGCCGAGCGCGCGCGATCACGCACGTTGACCCCGGCGACGACGTCAGCGGGGCCAGCGAGCCCGCACCGACGACAGTGAAAGTGGTCCCGGTCAGACCTGTTGGCCCGCTCGGTATGACCACAGCGCGGACAGCGCTGCGAGGTATAGGCAGCGTCCACCTCAAGGAACGGCACCCCGCCTCGCCTGGCCTTGTAGGCGAGGAACCGCCCGAGCTGGTGAAAAGGCCAGGAGGAGAGAGTGCCTCGCTGGTCGCGTCGTAGCCGTACCCGCTCGCGGATCCCGCCGAGTCCCTCAACGGCAATCCCACGACCGGTGCGTTGCGCGAAAGACACAATCTCCCTGCTGATGCGATGGTTCACCTGCGCGGCATGACGCTTCTCCTTCCCTGACCGACGGGCAACACGGCGGATGGCCGATCGGGTCTTCTTCCGCTGGAGTTCGGCGCGTTTACGGGCCTGCCAGCGCCGGTAGCGTCCCAGCCGACGCCCCTGGTAGTTGCTGCCGTCCGATGTGGTTGCCAGGTTCACCATGCCGCGGTCCACACCGATCCAGTCGGACGGCGCGTACGGTTCGGGCTCCGGGATGTCACAGGTGGCGACCAGAAACCACTTGCCGCGCCGCTGCACCAAGTCGCTCTCGCCCTTGCGGTACTGCACAAGTGTCTTGAGTTGGTGCGGGGAGCAGGCGAACCGGATCCCCTTCATCCGCCCGTCCACAGTCCAGATCGACACCGTGCGCGCGTCGTACCGCCACGACAGGCAACGATCGTCGAAGGGTTGCGCCGCCTCCGTTCGAAAGACGACCGGGGAGCTGATGGCTTTGCGGTGCGGCACGGAGTTCGGTGCCCCCAGCCTCCCCGCCCGCAAGGCGGCCTCCAGCGCGGCGTAAGCGTCAACAACCTTCTTCACCACCCGGACCACCGGTTGCGCCGACAGCCCGAAGGCCGCCTTCAGATCCGTATACACCTCCCTTTGCAGACTGTTGCGGTCCTTGAGGCCTTTCGCGAAAGCCACCGCTGACGCGTGGGCGGCAGCCTGGTTACACGCACGCAGAGTCGCCTCAAGGGCCGACGCCTGCCAGGACGTCGGCAGCAGCTTCACACTGACCACCAGTTTCACAATCTCGGACCGTAGTACGAGGCCCGTACGTACGATCGCAATTCATTCGGAAGTGGCCCTAAAGGGCGATGGGTCGAACAACCGGTCGCCATAAGCAGATCGGGGTCACTGCTACCCGATGGCAGACACCGTGGCATTTTCGGCAGAATCGGGTGAACATATCGACGGGGTTGCACCCACGTTCCCGCATGTCCACTACACATCCGTATGGTTTCGCCATGGCAATACCCGAGCTCATCCCGATCGCCTACGAGCCCCACGGCCGTACCGAGGCCATCGGTCACTACACCGGCGGACAGTTCCTGGCGTCGGTCACGTACGCGTTCCCCGAGGGGTTCCGGCTCGACGAGGGCTGGGAGGAGCAGAAGCGGCTGTACGCGGTGCTGCATCTCTTCGACTCCGAGGGCAACTACCGCGACTCGCAGATCTGGTGCGCGGGCAGCTGGGCCGAGCAGCAGCTCGATCCGGAGGGCGCCGGTTCCGTGCTGGCACGGGCCCGCGCGCACCTGGCGGGCATGCTGCGCAGTCTGCCGAGGCGGACGTACACGGACATCGCGATACGCCCGTTCCAGCTGACCGTGGACGGTGTGTTCTTCGGGCTGGTGGCGAAGGAGGACGAGGACGGGGGATGGGCCGAGCTCTACCCGGACCACCTGGGCTTCGGCGAGCCCTGGGACGGCCGGTACGACACCTGACCTGCAGGGAAACACCCAAGTACGGCACCATGCCGGGCGGCGACGGACTGACGGCGTTCTGAGGGCGCCGGAGACGCCCGGGGTCCTCCTCGGGAGTCCCCGGGCGCCCGTGTCACGCGGGTCCCGCGAGTCCCACGGGTCCCACGGCCGTCAGCCGTTGCTCGTCTCGTCCGGTTCGACGCCCAGGGTCAGATGGCCGCGGACGCCGCGGGCGATGTGGTGGCGGTCGTACCTGAGGTAGAGCAGGCCGCCCGCGTGCCCGTTGTCCGGGTAGATGCTGTCCCCGTCGAGGGTGGTGCGGGTGGTGGTGTTGCTCGCGTACGGCTCCACCTCGGCCGACAGCAGTACCGACTTCTCGTCGAAGAACAGCTGGCCCGTGTGGCAGGTGTGGCCGCCCTCGTAACCGGCGTCCGTCCATTCGCCGTCCACGTGCACCTTGACGTGGATGTGGACGCACCGGCCCTGGTACCAGCCGGGGAAGACGGTCTTGAAGGTGACCTGTCCGTGCCGGTCCGTGTGCCAGGTGCCGCGCAGGTAACGGGTGTCGTCGGTCGGCTCCTGGTGGCCGCCGCCACCGCCGGGCGGGGGCCCGGTGGGGGTGCCGGTCGGTGCGTCGGTGGGCGGTGTGCCGGTCGGCGGGGTGCCGCCACCGCCGCCGCTGCCCACCGCCTCGTACCCGGAGTAGACGCCGGACGCGTTGCAGTGCCAGATGTCCACGGCCGCGTTCCTCAGCGGCCTGCAGGTCTCCGCGTCGATCACCTTGAGGGTGAGGTGCAGGGGGATGCCCTCCTGGTCCTCGGTGACGTCCTGGCGGAGCTTGTCGGCGTCGATGTAGTACGGGCCCTCGACCAGTTCGGACGTGAGCGTGTAGCAGGCGCCCTCCGAGGCCGAGGCCGAGGACGAGGGCGAGGCCTCGGCTCGTGCGCCGGCCGCCGGGACGGTGGCGCCGTCGGTCGCCGCGAAGGCGCTGCCGACGCCCACCGCGGTCACGGCGACGCTGCTCGCCGCCAGGACCGTACGACGGGCCAACTTCCTTCTTTCCTCGGGGGATTGAGCATCTGTGGGGGTGTGGGTGTCTGTCATGGTCAGGGACCGTAGACAAGGCCGGGCCGGTGCGAACATCGGAGAGAGCTGTGAATGCGCGGTGCGCAAGCGAAAGGCTCGAAACCGACGCCGGTTTCGAGCCTTTCCTTCAGCTGTGCTGGTCCTGCGTGCTTGTGTGCCAGCGTGCCGGTGTGCCGGTGTGCCTTACTTCGGCTGCGGCTTCCGGATGGAGATGTTCAGCTCGCGCAGGCGGGTCTCCTCCAGCTCGGTCGGGGCGCCCATCATCAGGTCCTGGGCGTTGCCGTTGAGCGGGAAGGCGATGGTCTCGCGGATGTTGGGCTCGTCGGCGAGGAGCATCACGATGCGGTCGACGCCGGGGGCGATGCCGCCGTGCGGAGGGGCGCCGAAGCGGAACGCGCGGAGCATGCCGGCGAACTCGCGCTCGACGGTCTCCTCGTCGTAGCCCGCGATGCCGAAGGCCTTGAGCATGATGTCGGGCTCGTGGTTCCGGATGGCGCCGGAGGACAGCTCGACGCCGTTGCAGACGATGTCGTACTGCCAGGCGAGGATGTCCAGCGGGTCCTGGTTCTCCAGGGCCTCCATGCCGCCCTGGGGCATGGAGAACGGGTTGTGCGAGAAGTCGATCTTCCCGGTGTCCTCGTCCTTCTCGAACATCGGGAAGTCCACGATCCAGCAGAACCGGAAGACGTTCTCCTCGAAGTGCCCGGCGCGCTTGGCGGCCTCGACCCGGACCGCGCCCATGATCTTGGAGACCTCGTCGAACTCGCCCGCGCCGAAGAACACGGCGTGCCCGGCGGCCAGCTGGAGCCGCTTGGTGAGCTCGGCGACGTTGTCCTCGGTGAGGAACTTGGCGATCGGGCCGGAGAGGGAGCCGTCCTCGGCGACGCGGACCCAGGCCAGGCCCTTGGCGCCCTGCGAGACGGCGTAGTCGCCGAGCTGGTCGAAGAACTTGCGGGGCTGGTCCTGGACCGCCGGGACCGGCAGCGCGCGCACGTGCTTGCCGGCGAAGGCCTTGAACTCCGAGCCCTCGAAGATGTCGGTGATGTCGACGAGCTCCAGCTGGGCCCGGAGGTCCGGCTTGTCGGAGCCGTACTTCAGCATCGCCTCGCGGAACGGGATCCGCGGGAAGGGGGACGTGACGTGGCGGCCGTTGCCGAACTCCTCGAACAGCTCGGTCATCAGCTGCTCGATCGGGCGGAAGACGTCCTCCTGCTCGACGAAGCTCATCTCGACGTCGAGCTGGTAGAACTCGCCAGGCGAGCGGTCGGCGCGGGCGTCCTCGTCGCGGAAGCAGGGCGCGATCTGGAAGTAGCGGTCGAAGCCGGAGATCATCAGCAGCTGCTTGAACTGCTGCGGGGCCTGCGGCAGGGCGTAGAACTTGCCCGGGTTCAGGCGGGAGGGGACCACGAAGTCACGCGCGCCCTCGGGGGAGGTGGCGGTGAGGATCGGCGTCGCCATCTCGTTGAAGCCGAGGGCGACCATCTTGTGGCGGATGGCGGAGATGACCGCCGTGCGCAGCATGATGTTGCGGTGCATGCGCTCGCGGCGCAGGTCCAGGAAGCGGTACTCCAGGCGCCGCTCCTCGTTGACCCCGTCCTCGGTGTTGATCGTGAACGGCAGCGGGGCAGCCGCGCCGAGCAGCTCGACCTCGCTCACCTCGACCTCGACCTCGCCGGTGGGCAGGTCGGCGTTGATGTTCTCGGTTCCACGTGAAACAACGCGGCCGTCGACGCGGACCGTGGACTCCTTGGAGAGCTTGTCCAGGGCCTCGTACGCCGGGGTGCCGGGGCGGGCGACGAGCTGCGTGATGCCGTAGTGGTCGCGCAGATCGATGAAGAGGATGCCGCCCAGGTCGCGCCGATTGTGCAGCCAGCCGCTGAGCCGGACGTCGGTGCCGACGTCAGAGGCGCGGAGCTGGCCGCAGGTGTGGGACCTGTACCGATGCATCGTCGTTCATCGTCCTTCGAGAGAGGTGGTGACTGCCGGGTCTGCCGTCCCGGCGAGAACGGGCACGGGGCCCGGACCCGTCAAGGGTACCGGGCAGGCAAAGATCGGCTCCCCACCATTTATCCCCCGCCATTTGTCCCGCACCATTTATCCCTCGGGAAACTGTGGAAACAGTGGCAGTCTTCGATCTCATCTTCTTAAAGTGGGGCAATGCGAACTGGCGAGCCCCTGCCCGCCGTGGAGGACGTCCTCGCCGCCCTCGCGACCGGGCTGTGGCACTGGGACACCGCCACCGGGCTGGTCACCGCGGACGCGGAGGCGGCCCGGCTGATCGGGCTGCCGGCCGAGCCGTCCGTCCTGTCGGAGGCCCTGGTCCGGTCCCGTTTCCATCCCGTGGACTGGAACGAGAACACCAGCATCACCCGGCTGGCCGCGGTCGAGGGCACCCTCGGGGAGGTGCGGCTGCGGGTCATGGACGAGCGGGGCCGGCTGATCCGTACCGTGCGCAGCCGTTTCAGGCCGGTGTACGACTCCGAGGAGCGCGTGTACCGGGTGACGGGCACCATCCAGGAGGTCTCCGAGCCGTCCCCCGGCACCGCCGTGCAGCATCCGGTCACCGGGGACTGGCGGCGTTCCCGGGAGGCGTTCCTGCTGGACGCGGGCCGGGCGCTGGCCGAGGCGCGGTCCACGGAGGAGGTGCTGCGGGTCGCCGCGGGCCTGTCGATGCCGGGGTTCTCGCCGGACGGGCTGGTCGTCTTCGGGGTCAAGGGCGACCGGCTGATGATGATCGGCCACCACGGCCAGCAGATCGACGAGGACAGCCCCTTCAGCAGCATGCCGCTGGACACCGACTACCCGGCGGCCGAGGTGGCCCGGACCGGCCGGGCCGTCTACCTCTCCTCCGCCGAGCAGTACAGGTCGCGCTACCCGGTGACCTGGCCGCTCGCCGAGCGCTTCGGCCGGCAGTCCTGGGCCTTCCTGCCGCTGACGGTGGCCGGGCGGACCATGGGCGCCTGGATGGCGGGCTTCACCTACCAGGTGTCGTTCACCCCCGACGAGCGGTCCGTGCTCACCACGGTGGCCCGGATGCTGGCGCAGGCCCTGTCCCGGGCCGGGATCGCCGACTCGGAGCGGGAGCTGACGGACGGCCTGCAGCGGTCCATGCTGCCGACGCTGGGCCCCGACATACCCGGCATGGACACGGCCGCCCGCTACATACCGACCGGCGGCGGACTCCAGGTGGGCGGCGACTGGTACGACATGATCCCGCTGCCGTCCGGCCGGCACGCCCTGGTCATCGGCGACGTCCAGGGCCATGACGTACGGGCCGCGGGCCTGATGGGCCAGCTGCGGATCGCGCTGCGCGCCTACGCCTCCGAGGGCCACCGCCCGGACGCGGTGCTCTCCCGGGCCTCCCGTTTCCTGCACGGGATCACCTATGCCGAGGACGACGCCGACCTGCGCTTCGCGACCTGCCTGTACGTCGAGGCGGATCCGGCGACCGGGGTGCTGGAGATCGCCCGTGCGGGCCATCTCGACCCGACGATCCGGATGGCCGACGGCACGGTGCTGCGGCGGCCGACGGCGGGCGGGCTGCCGCTCGGCATCGACCCGGACGCCGACTACCCGACGACGCGGTTCGCCCTCGAACCCGGCGAGACCATGATGATCTGCACCGACGGCCTGATCGAGACCGGCGGCCACGACATCGAGAGCGGCTGGCAGCGGATCCGGGCGATCATGGAGGAGCACGGCGACGGCGACCTGGAGAAGCTGGCCGACGGCCTGGTCCAGGCCGTGCACGGGCCCTCCTCGCACCACACCACCGGGCCGCTGGCCGACCGCCGCGAGGACGACATAGCGGTCCTGCTGCTGTCCCGGCCGGGCGGTGACCGCGGCGACGAGCCGCTGGCCGTACGGCCGCGGATCCGCCGCACCCTGCTGTCGGTGGCCCAGGACGAGCCGGAGCGGGTCGCCGAGGCCCGCCAGCACGTGCGCGAGCTGCTGCACGACTGGGGCTCGCCCGACCAGGTCGACTCGGCGGTGCTGCTGGTCTCCGAGATGCTCACGAACGTCCTCGTGCACACCGACGCGGACGCGCTGCTGCTCGCCGAGGTCTCCGGCCGGGCCCCCGAACGGCGGCTGCGGGTCGAGGTCACGGACGCCGGCGACGACCTCCCGCACAAGCGCCGGCCCGGCGAACTGGCCTCCTCCGGCCGCGGCCTGGTCCTGACCGAGATCCTGGCGGACGCCTGGGGCGTCGACCCGCGCGGGCAGGGCAAGAGCATCTGGTTCGAACTGTACGAGGCCGGCAGGTCCTAGCCGGTGGCGTCGGCCGGTGGCGTCCCACCGGTGGCGTAACGGGCGCGCAGTTCGTGTACGACCCCGAAGGCGGCCGCGGTGAGCGGTACGGCCAGCAGCATGCCGAGGATCCCGGCGACGGAGGCGCCGGCCGTGATGGTCAGCATCACCACGGCCGGATGCATCTGCACGGTCCGGCTCTGGATCATGGGCTGCAGCACGTGTCCTTCCAGCACCTGTACGGCGAGTACGACGCCCAGCGCCCACAGCGCGATGACGAAGCCGCGGTCGGCGAGGGCGACCAGGACGGCGACGGCACCGGAGATGAAGGCGCCGAGGTAGGGGATGTAGGCGCCGACGAGGACGAGCGCGCCGAGTCCGACGGCCCCCGGTACGCGGAGGACCAGCAGGCCGACGGTGATGCAGACGGCGTCGATGAACGCGATGACGGTGGTGCCGCGCATGAAGCCCTCGATGCCCTCGAAGGCCCTGCGGGCCATGGCCTCGACGACGTCGGCGCTGGAGCCGGGCGCGACGGCCCTGAGGGTGCCGACGACCCGGTCCGAGTCGCGCAGGAAGAAGAAGACGAGCAGCAGCGCGAGGACGGCCATGGCGAGGCCCTCGCCCACCACGCTCACCCCGCTGATGACGTTGGAGGCGGCGGTCCCGCCGAACTTGGCGAGCAGCTCCTTCGCGCTGCCGGCCAGGTCGCCGACCGAGGTCCCGGCGGCGCCGAAGTGCCGGGCGAGGGACTTCGCGGCCTGCTTGAGGGAGGCGACGATCTGGTCGCCGGTGTCGACCAGGGCGGCGACGACGATGTAGACGGCACCGCCGGCGACGGCGACGACCGCGACGCAGGTGAGTCCGGCGGCGAGGGAGCGGTGCACGCCGACCTGCACGAGCCGTCGGTACAGCGGGCCGAGCAGGGCGGTGCCGAGCAGGGCGAGGAGCACCGGGGTCACCGCGGTGCGGAACTCCGAGCAGAGCCGGATGCCGACGTACCCCACTCCGGCGGCCAGCAGCAGCACCGCACACCACGCGGCGAAACGGCGCACGGGCTCGGGCAACAGCTGCACAGGTCCTAGCGGACCATGCGAGGCCGACAGATGCCCCGCCGTACACCTCCCCCCGGGTGAACCCGCCTCCACGCACCGCACCAGGGTGCTCCGCCCCCTGGACCCCCTGGACCTTCGCCCACCCACCACCCGACTCGGTCGATGGAGAGGCGAGGTCGAAACGGCAGGTGGGACGACTCGGGCGATGAAGGAGCGAGGTCCCGAAGGCGCGGCGGACCACTCGGGCGGGGACGAAGCGAGGCCGAGGAGGCGCGGTGGACCACTCGGGCGTGTGGAGGCGAGATCAGCGAGGTGCTGAAAGGCGGGAGGCCCGGCGTGGGATGCGCCGGGCCTCTCGGGGGGATCGTCGGTTACGCCTGCGGGCCGGATTCCGTCATGCCGTGCACCGCCGGGATCGTGCCCAGGCGGCCCTTCTGGAAGTCCTCGAAGGCCTGCATGAGCTCGTCCTTGGTGTTCATGACGAACGGGCCGTAGTGGGCCATCGGCTCACGGATCGGCTCTCCGCCGAGCAGCACGACCTCCAGGTCCGGCGTGTGCGAGTCCTGCTTCTCGTCCGCGCGGACGGTGAGGGACGAACCCGCGCCGAAGACGGCGGTCTGGCCGAGGTGGATCGGGCGGCGCTCGGCGCCCACCGAGCCCTTGCCCGCCAGCACGTAGGCGAGGCCGTTGAAGTCCTCGCGCCAGGGCAGCGTGACCTCGGCGCCCGGGGCGACGGTCGCGTGGATCATCGTGATCGGGGTGTGGGTGATGCCGGGGCCGGCGTGGCCGTCCAGCTCGCCCGCGATGACGCGCAGCAGCGCACCGCCGTCGGGGGTCGTCAGCAGCTGCACCTGGCCGCCGCGGATGTCCTGGTACCTCGGCGCCATCATCTTGTCCTTGGCGGGGAGGTTCACCCACAGCTGGAGGCCGTGGAAGAGACCGCCGGACACGACCAGGGACTCCGGCGGAGCCTCGATGTGGAGGAGACCGGAGCCGGCCGTCATCCACTGGGTGTCACCGTTGGTGATGGTGCCACCGCCGCCCTGGCTGTCCTGGTGGTCGAAGATCCCGTCGATGATGTAGGTGACGGTCTCGAAACCGCGGTGCGGGTGCCAGGGGGTGCCCTTGGGCTCGCCCGGCGCGTACTCCACCTCACCCATCTGGTCCATCATGATGAACGGGTCGAGGTGGCGGTAGTTGATTCCCGCGAACGCCCGGCGCACCGGGAAACCCTCGCCCTCGAAACCGCTCGGCGCGGTCGTGACGGCGAGCACGGGACGGGCCACGGCGTCGGCCGGTGCGGCCACCCGAGGCAGGGTGAGCGGGTTCTCGACAGTCACTGCAGGCATGTTGGCTCCTCCTTGTGCGCCCAGTTTAGTTGAGCGTTGAACTTTCTGCTACCCCCAACGGAGAAGGCCCGGAGGACATTCCCTCCGGGCCCGGTCATCCCCCGATCGGCGGATCAGCCGTGGATCAGTTGCTGAAGTAGAGGTAGTTCCACGCGCCGTACGTCGTGGAGTTCACGGTGTCGCCGGACGAGCCGTTGACGTACACCGAACGCATCCGCGCCCGGATGCCGGACTCGCCGGGGGCGCTGAACTGCACGGACGTCTTGCCGTTCGTGCCGAGCCTGAAGTACTCGGAGTCCGTCTCGTACCACTGCCCCTGGTAGTAGACCTCCAGGTCCAGGCGGTGCTCGCGGCCCGGGTAGTAGGTCATGGTCGTGTTGAACACCGGGCTGGTGTTCTTGTGGAACCAGCGGTACGACGTCGAACCGATCTTCGCCGTCTTGTAGTACTTCGAGAGCGAGGTGGAGATCTTGACCCGCGCGTAGGCCGTGACCTTCACGGTCTTGGGCGCGTAGCGGGCGTCCCCGTCGAAGACCGCGGAGACGGCCGTGTCCCGGGTCATGTCCACCCAGGCGGCGATGTTCCCGTGGGAGTCCACCTTGCCGGTCTTGATCAGCTTCTTGCCCTTGTCACCGCCGAAGGGGTCCGCGTAGATCTTGACCGAGCGGTTCTTGTACGTCGTCCCCAGGTGCGCGGTGAACTTCACGTCGGCGCCGTAGTTGTACAGCTTGCCGTTGTTGTTCAGGCTCAGGCTGGTACCCGCGCGCGAGACCGCGACCTTGTCGGAGGCGGTGGCCGCGGCGTGGTCGGCGTCGCCCGCGTAGCTGACCTTGTAGGTGACCGTGCCGCCGGCCGGCGGGGTGTCGGTGAACGAGTACGTGCCGTCCGCCTTGACGGTGACGGCGGCGAGCGCCTTGCCGCTGGGGCTCTCGACGTCGGTGCGGGTGACCGAGAGCTTGACACCGGCGGGCAGCGCGACGGTCGCCGAGAGCTTGCCGGTGACGGTGAGCTTCTTGGCGCGGGGCGCCGAGCTCGGGGCGTTGACCGTGAGCGTCGGCACGTTGAGCGTCGGCTGGCTCAGGACCTTGAGCGTGAAGGAGCCGCCGTTCGACGCCAGCGCGAAGATCCGCGAGGAGTCCGGCGCCCAGCGCAGGTTGCCCGTGACGTAGTCGGTCGAGGTGCCGAGGCTGTAGGTGCGCAGCGGCGTGGTGGTGTCGGTCCGGTAGACCGCGACCTTGCCCGAATTGAACTGGGCGACCAGCCCGTTCGGCGCGATGTCGGCACCCTGCGCGCCGGGGTAGGAGCCGGCCTTGCTGAACTTGCCGTCCGCCCACGCGTCCCGGTCGGTGCCGTTGACCAGCACCTGGTCGGCGCCGGGGACGAGGTCGATGTCCCCGATGCCCTGGTTCAGGGTGTAGTCGCCGAAGTACCAGGCGGTGGCCTTGGGGGCGCCGTCCGAGACGTCCAGGACGGCCATGGAGTCGGTGGAGATGCCGGTCTGGCCGACGGCCAGCACGCCCGGCCGGTTCGGGTCGGTGTCCAGCAGCGCCTGGCCCCAGAGGCCGACCGAGGTGCCCTCGGTGGGGAACTGCGCCATCGCGACCGGGTCGGTCCCGCCCGCCGGGTCCACCGACGGGTCGATGGAGCCGATGTCGCCGTCCCACTGGTCGCCGTACGAGAACCAGGCCTTGCCGCCGGTGAAGGCCAGGTGGCGGGGGCCGGTGTCGGTCGGGATGCTGTACGTCGTCTTCACGTCCAGCGTGGCCGGGTCGAGGGCGAGGATCTGGTGGGTGTTGGGCAGGGCCGCGTACAGGGTGCTGCCGTCGTCCGACAGGACCAGGTCGCTGACGCTGCCGAGGCCGGTGTCCGAGTCGACGAGGGCGCCGCTGTAGTCGGAGGCGAGGATCCGGCCGTTCGCCGCGTCGCCGACGAACACCCGCTGGTGGGCGCCGTCCACGACGAACCCGCCGATGTTGGTGACTGTGGTGGCGGCTGCCGAGGCGGTCCCCGCCGCCACGACGCTCAGCGCCGCCGAGCTGAAGACGACCGCGAGCGCTGTCGCGACCGAAGTGCTGCGCATGCGCACAGTGATGAAACCCCCAGTGAGAACCCGGGTTCGCCGGGTGGATGAGAGCGCCGCGCGGCATCCGTGCACGACCGCGGAAGAGCGGTTGCGTACGGGGCGCGGCTGCCTGGAGGCAGCCTATGGCATGGCTGTGACAATGAGGGGGTGGGTTTTCGGAGGGCGGTATCCGGAGGGCGATGCTCCGGAGGATGCTCCCCGGAGTCCGGCGGCTACCCGTACATCCGCCGCATCGCGAAGTCCACCATCTGCTCGACGGCCTTCGCGTCGAAGACCATCCGGTGCTCGCCCTCCATGTCGAGGACGAAGCCGTAGCCGGTCGGGAGGAGGTCGATGACCTCCGCGCCGGTGATCACGAAGTACTTGGACTCCTTGCCGGCGTACCGGCGCAGCTCCTTCAGCGAGGTGAACATCGGGATCACCGGCTGCTGGGTGTTGTGCAGGGCCAGGAACCCGGGGTTGTCGCCGCGCGGGCAGTACACCTTGGACGTGGCGAAGACCTGCTGGAAGTCCTCGGCGGTCACCTGGCCCGTGGTGAAGGCGCGCACCGCGTCCGCGAGCGAGGGCGGGGACGGCTCGGGGTAGAGCGGCGGCTGCTGGCCGTACCCGCCGAGCCCGCCGGCCATCTGCTGCTGCGACGAGGCGTACTGCTGCTGAGCGGCCCCACCGTCCATGGACTGGCCGTATCCATACATGCGCGCAAGCCTACCGAGACACGCGGGGTCTGCGGGAAGGTAGACCCTTCTCACACTTCACCCGATGGGGGTTGCGTCTTATTACCGACGGGTAGCATCATCGGAGCTACTCGTTGGTATGTGAAAGCTTGCGCGAGGATTCAGTGCCTCGCCGATCCGGATACGGAGCGTCACCATGGGGCACTACAAGTCCAACCTCCGCGACATCGAATTCAACCTGTTCGAAGTGCTCGGGCGCGACAAGCTGTACGGCACCGGCCCGTTCGCCGAGATGGACACCGACACCGCGAAGAGCGTCCTGGAGGAGCTGACCCGGCTCGCCGAGAACGAGCTGGCGGAGTCCTTCACCGACGCCGACCGCAACCCGCCGGTCTTCGACCCGGAGACCAACACCGCCCCGGTCCCGGCGTCCTTCAAGAAGAGCTACAAGGCCTTCATGGACTCCGAGTACTGGCGCCTGGGCCTGCCCGAGGAGATCGGCGGCACCACCGCCCCGCCGTCGCTGATCTGGTCGTACGCGGAGCTGGTCCTCGGCGCCAACCCGGCCGTGTGGATGTACTCCTCCGGCCCGGCGTTCGCCCGCATCCTCTTCGAGGAGGGCACCGAGGAGCAGAAGAAGTGGGCGCAGCTCGCCGTGGACCGGACCTGGGGTTCGACCATGGTGCTCACCGAGCCCGACGCGGGTTCGGACGTCGGCGCCGGCCGCACCAGGGCGGTCCGGCAGGAGGACGGCTCCTGGCACATCGAGGGCGTGAAGCGCTTCATCACCTCCGGTGAGCACGACATGGAGGAGAACATCCTCCACTACGTGCTGGCGCGGCCGGAGGGTGCCGGTCCCGGCACCAAGGGCCTCTCCCTCTTCCTCGTGCCCAAGTACCTGTTCGACGGCGAGTCCGGCGAGCTGGGCGAGCGCAACGGCGTCTACGCGACGAACGTCGAGCACAAGATGGGCCTCAAGGCCTCCAACACCTGCGAGATGACCTTCGGCGACCGCCACCCGGCCAAGGGCTGGCTGATCGGCGACAAGCACGAGGGCATCCGCCAGATGTTCCGCATCATCGAGTTCGCCCGGATGATGGTCGGCACGAAGGCGATCTCCACGCTGTCCACGGGTTACCTGAACGCCCTGGAGTACGCCAAGGAGCGCGTCCAGGGTCCGGACCTGGCGAACTTCCTGGACAAGACCGCGCCCAAGGTCACCATCACCCACCACCCCGACGTCCGCCGCTCGCTGATCACGCAGAAGGCGTACGCCGAGGGCATGCGCGCCCTCGTCCTCTACACCGCCTCGGTCCAGGACGCGATCGCGGTCAAGGAGGCGAACGGCGAGGACCCGAAGGCCGAGCACGCGCTCAACGACCTGCTCCTGCCGATCGTCAAGGGCTACGGCTCCGAGAAGGGCTACGAGCAGCTCGCCCAGTCGCTGCAGACCTTCGGCGGCTCCGGCTTCCTGCAGGAGTACCCGATCGAGCAGTACATCCGCGACGCCAAGATCGACACCCTGTACGAGGGCACCACCGCCATCCAGGGCCAGGACTTCTTCTTCCGGAAGATCGTCCGCAACCAGGGCGCGGCGCTGAACTCCCTCGCCGAGGACATCAAGAAGTTCCTGGCGCTGGGCACCGGCGGCGAGGAGCTGGCGGGCGCCCGCGAGCACCTCGCGAAGGCGGCCGTCGAGCTGGAGGCGATCGTCGGCCTGATGCTGACCGACCTCGCGGCCACCGAGCAGGACGTCAAGAACATCTACAAGGTGGGCCTGAACACCACCCGCCTGCTGCTCGCCTCCGGCGACGTGATCGTCGGCTACCTGCTGCTCAAGGGCGCCGCGATCGCCGCCGAGAAGCTGGAGACGGCCTCGAACAAGGACAAGGCGTTCTACACCGGCAAGATCGCGGCGGCGAAGTTCTTCGCGGCCAACGTGCTGCCGGGCGTCACCCTGGCCCGCAAGGTCGCGGCCGACGTCGACCTCGACCTGATGGAGCTGGACGAGGCCGCTTTCTGACCGGCCCCGGTTCCGCCACGGTGGCCCGCTCCCTCTCCGGGGAGCGGGCCACCGTACGTCGTTAAGGTGAAGGACATGAGCGAACCCTCCCGCTTCGATCGCGGCCACACCGACGACCTGATGTCCTTCCTCGCGGCCGGCCCCACGCCGTACCACGCCGTGGCGAACGCCGGCGAGCGGCTGGAGAAGGCCGGTTTCCGGCAGGTCATGGAGACGGATGCCTGGGACGGCACTTCCGGCGGCAAGTACGTGCTGCGCGGCGGCGCGATCATCGCCTGGTACGTCCCGGAGGGCGCCGCGCCCCACACGCCGTTCCGGATCGTCGGCGCCCACACCGACTCCCCCAACCTGCGGGTGAAGCCGCGCCCCGACACCGGGGCGCACGGCTTCCGCCAGGTCGCCGTGGAGATCTACGGCGGACCGCTCATGAACTCCTGGCTCGACCGGGACCTGGGCCTGGCCGGCCGGCTCAGCCTGCGCGACGGCTCCACCCGCCTCGTCGACGTGAGCCGGCCGCTGCTGCGGGTGCCGCAGCTCGCCATCCACCTGGACCGCTCGGTCAGCAGCGAGGGCCTCAAGCTCGACAAGCAGCGCCACCTCCAGCCGGTCTGGGGCCTCGGCGACGACGTCCGCGACGGCGACCTGATCGCCTTCCTGGAGCAGGAGTCGGGCCTGCCGGCCGGCTCGGTCACCGGCTGGGACCTGATGACCTACCCCGTCGAACCGCCCGCCTACCTGGGCCGCGACCAGGAGCTGATGGCCGGTCCCCGGATGGACAACCTGCTCTCCGTGCACGCCGGTACGGCGGCGCTGGCGGCCGTGGCGACGGGCGGCGGCCCGGAGCTGCCCTGTATCCCCGTCCTCGCCGCCTTCGACCACGAGGAGACCGGCTCCCAGTCCGACACCGGCGCGGACGGTCCGCTGCTCGGCAGCGTGCTGGAGCGCTCGGTGCTGGCGCGCGGCGGGTCGTACGAGGACCGGGCGCGAGCCTTCGCGGGGACCGTCTGCCTCTCCTCCGACATGGGCCACGCCGTCCACCCCAACTACGCCGAGCGCCACGACCCGACGCACCACCCCCGCGCCAACGGCGGCCCGATCCTCAAGGTCAACGTCAACAACCGCTACGCCACGGACGGTTCGGGCCGCGCGGTCTTCGCCGCCGCCTGCGAGAAGGCCGGGGTGCCGTTCCAGACCTTCGTCTCCAACAACTCGATGCCGTGCGGCACCACGATCGGCCCGATCACCGCGGCCCGCCACGGCATCCGGACCGTCGACATCGGCACGGCCATCCTCTCCATGCACAGCGCCCGCGAACTGTGCGGCGCCGACGACCCGTTCCTGCTGGCGAACGCGCTGGTGGCGTTCCTGGAAGGCTAGTCGGGGGGGAGTTGGAGGGTGGCCGGGGGCAGGTGCCCATGACGGTGGGTACGGCGCGTAACGGACACAGCACCACCCACAGGGTCATCACAGGCAACCGTGAGCAATCCGTTACAGCGTTCAACTACCGGAGTTGTAGGGATTTCGTGAAGACTGTCGATCACCGACGGGTCCGGAACATCGGCTTCCGGACCCACCGAGGTCTTCACGACAGGGGGGTACCGAGCCGTGCGCCGTCACGCCACGCGCCGTGCCCACGCCGCGCCCGAGGAACCGGGCGACAGACCCAGACTCGCCGTCCTGATCCCGGCCCATAACGAGCAGGAACGTATCTCCGCCGCGATCGACGGCCTCTGGGAACAGACCCGGCGCCCCGACCTGATCGTCGTCGTCACCGACAACTGCACCGACGACACGGCCGCCGTCGCCGCCGCCCACGGCGCCCACGTCTTCCCCACCCAGGGCAACACCCACAAGAAGGCCGGTGCCCTCAACCAGGCCATCGCCTGGGTACTGCCGCACCTGGACGACCGCGACCTGCTCCTCGTCCAGGACGCCGACACCGTCCTCAACCCCTGGTTCGCCGAGACCGCGCTCGCCACCTTCAACCGCAAGGTCGGCGCGGTCGGCGGCGTCTTCTACGGCGAGGACGGCGGCGGCTTCCTCGGCCTGCTGCAGCGCATGGAGTTCCACCGCTACGCGTGGGAACTGGAGCGCACCGGCGGCAGGGCGCAGGTCCTCACCGGCACCGGCACGATGTTCCGCGCCCGGGTGCTGCGCGAGGTCCGCGCGGCCCGCCGCGCCGGCGAACTCGGCGGCGGCACCGGCTACTACAGCCTCGCCTCGCTCACCGAGGACGACGAGATGACCAAGGCGGTCAAGACCCTCGGCTACCGGGCCATGTCCCCGGCGGGCTGCGCGGTCACCACCGAGGTCATGCCGACGCTCCCCAAACTCTGGCACCAGCGGCTCCGCTGGCAGCGCGGCGCGCTGGAGAACCTCCGCGACTACGGCTGGACCCGGGTCACCGCCCGCTACTTCATGCAGCAGTTCCTGATGGGCTTCGGCGCGCTCTCGTTCCTGGTCTACCTGACCTACATGGCCGCGTACACCTCGCTGTACGGCTGGCCGGGCCTGTCGCCGTTCTGGACGGCGATCGGGCTCATCTTCATCGTCGAGAAGACCGTCTCCGTACGGCGCGCGGGACCGAAAGCCGTCCTGGTCGCCGCCGTGATGATCCCGGAGATGCTCTACGACCTCTTCCAGCACGCCGTCTACTTCACCTCGCTGTGGGGGCTGGTGCGCCGCAGCGAGGAGAAGTGGGTCGCTACCTAACCCTCATGGGAGAAACGACATGTACGGACGAGTGATCGGCGCGGGCACGGCGGGCGCGGGCGGTGCGACCCTGGCCGCCACCGGGCTGTGGATCAACAGCATGGCGATGGTGGTGGCGGCCACGACGCTGGTGGCGGCCGGGGTCGCGGTGTTCAAGCTGGTTCCGCGACGGCGGTAGCCGGTTGTGTTTCGGCTGCGGGTGCGTGGGGGCTGAGCGCGCAGTTCCTCCCCCAGCGCCCCTTAGGCGGGCTGCTGCTCGTCCATTCCTGCAAGTACCAGGGGCAGCCGGTCGGCACCGCCCTCCGTGATCCGCACCGGCACCCCCCAGTCCTGCTGGTGCACATGGCAGGCCGGGTATTCTCCCCCAGTCTTCGACCGGGAGGTGCCCCCAGCCTCGTCGTCGTCGCAGGACGCGGCCATCGCCGAGACGTGCAGGACGCCCTCCGTCACCGCCGGGTTCAGGTCCAGCTCTCTCGACAGGTCGGTGTCGGCGCCCTCGCCCTTGAGCAGCAGCTCCGGCGGGGTCGACGACACGAGCAGGCGCGTCGACGGGCCGTAGCGCGTGTCGAGCTTCTGGCCCGTCGGGGCCTGGAAGACCACGTCCAGCCGGAGCCTGCCCGGGGCGACCTCGGTCGCCGCGCGCCGGGTGCGGTGGGCGACCGACTCCACCCGGACCGCCTCCTCGGGCAGCCGCAGCCGGGTCAGCCGGTGGCGGGCCGACTCGACGACCACGATCTCGTCGCCGGCCAGCACCGCGTCGCTCGGCTCCCGCAGGTCCGTCGCCAGCGTGGTGACCTCGCCGGTCGCCGGGTCGTAGCGGCGCAGCGCGTGGTTGTAGGTGTCGGACACCGCGACCGAGCCGTCGGGCAGCGCCGTGACGCCCAGCGGGTGCTGGAGGAGGGCCTGGTCGGCGGCGCCGTCCCGGTGGCCGAAGTCGAAGAGGCCGGTGCCGACGGCCGTGTGGACGTGCCCGTCCGGGTCGACCCAGCGCAGGGCGCTCGTCTCGGAGTCGGCGAGCCAGAGGCGGTCGGCGGTGGCCGCGAGACCGGACGGCTGCGCGAACCAGGCCTCGGCCGCCGGTCCGTCCACCAGCCCCTCGTTGGTGGTGCCGGCGGCGACGGCGACCGTCCCGGTCTCCGGATCGTACGTCCACAGCTGGTGCACGCCCGCCATGGCGATCCACACCTTGCCGCCGAAGACGGCCACGTCCCAGGGGGAGGAGAGATCGATCTCGCGGGCCGGACCGGAGGTCGGGGAGCCCTGCCACCACTGGCGGCCGGTGCCGGCGAGGGTGCTGACCTCGCCGGTGGCCGGGTCGAGGCGGCGCAGGGCGTGGTTGACGGTGTCGGCGACGGCCACCGAGCCGTCGTCGAGCAGCGCGAGGCCCTGCGGCTCGCTGAAGGAGGCGGTGTCCGCCGTGCCGTCGGTGAAACCGCGGGTGCCGGAGCCGAGCCGCCGTACGACCGTCTCCGCGTCCTCGGCCAGCTCCACCAGCTGGTGCCGGGTGGTGTCGCTGACCAGGAAGTTCCCCGAGGGCAGCAGCAGGGCCTTGCCGGGGAAGCGCAGGGCGGTCGGCTCCGGCTCCGGCGCCACGTACGGGCCGTCCCCGCGCCGCAGGGTGCCCTTCGCCGCGTGCTCCGCCTCCAGCTCCTCGACCAGCCGCGCGATCGCGTGCGCGTGGCCCTCGCCGGCGTGCTGGGCGACGACGTACCCCTCGGGGTCGATCACGACCAGCGTCGGCCAGGCCCGGACCGCGTACTGCTTCCAGGTGGCGAGCTCCGGGTCGTCGAGCACCGGGTGCTCCACGCCGTAGCGCTCCACGGCGTCGACGACCGCCTGGTGCTCGGCCTCGTGCACGAACTTCGGCGAGTGCACCCCGATGATCACCACGGTGTCCCGGTGCCGCTCCTCCAGCTCACGCAGCTCGTCGAGGACGTGCAGGCAGTTGATGCAGCAGAACGTCCAGAAGTCCAGGATGACGATCCGCCCGCGCAGGTCCGCGAGGGTGTACTGCTTGTCGCCGGTGTTCAGCCAGCCGCCCTTGCCGATCAGCTCGGGGGCACGGACGCGGGCACGGCGCGGGGTGGGCGCCGGGGATGCGTGGTTCATGAATCAAGAGTGCCATCCCCGGCTGACAATCCCCGCGGCGCTCCCGCGCTCGTCGCCCCGGCCGTCAGTCCTGGCGGGTCACATCGGTCCCGGGGCCGCCGGAGAGCGTGTCCCGGCCGGGACCGCCGTACAGCCTGTCGTTGCCGCTGTTCCCGTACAGCTTGTCGTTCCCGCTGTTGCCGTACAGGACGTCGTTGCCCTTGCCGCCGTAGAGAGTGTCGGCGCCGGTGCCGCCGGTGATGGTGTCCCTGCCGTCGTCGCCGGACAGGTACTGGGCTCCGGCTCCGCCGCGCAGCACGTCGTCGCCCTTGCCGCCCTGCACGATGTTGTCCCCGCCGCTCGCGTTGACCGTGTCGTTGCCGTCGCCGCCCCAGGCGAAACCCTCCTTGCCCACGGTGATGGTGTCGTTGCCCGTGCCGCCGGAGACGTAGGCGCCGTCGAGGCGGCCGTAGTCGGCCGCCCGGTCGTTGCCGGAGCCCAGGGATATCTCGGCGTAGTAGTAGATCTGATCGGTGGAGTTCTTGTACGCGACCATGTCGTTGCCGTCGCCGAGGTTGACGACGAGGGCGGCGTACGGGTCCTGGCTGTCGACGTTGGTGACCGTGCAGGAGACCGTCGTGTGGTCCGAACTGTCGGGGTACACGCAGTCGTGGCCCGCGCTGATGGGCACGGCGTCCTCGATCACGTAGGTGATGCCCGTGCGGTCCGCGGTGAGCGACGCGGTGACGACGGCTTTGTTGGTCTGCCCGGCGGCTGCCTGGTAGGTGAGCTGCCAGTCGTACTGGTTGACCGAGGCGGTGGCCGGCGCCGTGGCGGCGCCCGCGGTGCCGGCCAGGGTGAGCGGCAGGGCCAGGGCCGTGCCGAGGGCCAGCGCCGCCGCCGAGGCGGTGCGGATCACCCGGCTGCGGGTGGGGCGAGAGAGCATGGGCGAAACCTCCGAAAGGGACGTTCAGAGCTGGGCGCCTTACGCAACGTCCGACTCGCGACCCGCCCGAAGGGTTGGGCAACTTGTCCGCAGACGGGGGTAGTTCATGTGCCGGACACCTTTTGGCCCGATGAATTCCAGCCCCCGGCCGGCCGGGGATGCGGCGCGCACGGGACCGGCCCGGTGGCGGCGGTGGCCCTCGTTCGCCGCGGTCCAGTGATGATCACGCCGGACCGGGGAACGGTAACCGCATGAGATTCCTGGTACGCGACCGGCTCCTCGGCTTCGGGGAGGACTACTGGATCGAGGACGAGCACGGCGACAAGGTCTTCCTCGTCGACGGCAAGGCCATGCGGGTGCGCGACACGTTCGAGCTGAAGGACCGGCACGGGCGCGTGCTCGTCGACTTCCACCAGAAGATGTTCGCCCTGCGCGACACGATGGTGATCGAACGCGAGGGCGAGCCCCTGGCGACCATCAGGCGCAAGCGGCTGTCGCTGCTGCGCAACCACTACCGGGTGCGCCTGGTCGACGGCACCGAGCTCGACGTCAGCGGCAAGATCCTCGACCGGGAGTTCGCCGTCGAGTACGACGGTGAGCTGCTGGCCGTGGTCTCCCGGCGCTGGCTGCACGTGCGGGAGACCTACGGCGTCGACGTGGTGCGGGACGACGCGGACCCGGCGCTGCTGATCGCGGTGGCGGTGTGCGTGATCCACCTCTCCGACAAGGAGCGGGAGGAGGACTAGGGCCGGGGTCCCCGGCGCCGGGGAGGTTCGAGGCCCAGCAGGCGGTCCTTGAGGGCCGGGAACTGCTCCCGGGTCGCGGCGACCTTGGCCGGGTCGAGGTCGACGGTGAGGATCTCCTCGCCGGCGCCCGCCTCGGCCAGCACCTCGCCCCACGGATCGACCACGATCGAGTGACCGGCCTGGGGAACCCCGGCGTGCGTCCCGGCCGTTCCACACGCGAGCACGAACGCCTGGTTCTCGACCGCCCGCGCCTGGGCCAGCAGCGTCCAGTGCGCGCGTCGCCGCTCGGGCCAGCCCGCCGAGAGCACCAGCGTCTCGGCGCCGGCGTCGACGAGTCCGCGGAAGAGTTCGGGGAAACGGAGGTCGTAGCAGGTGGCCACGCCCAGCGTGGTCCCGGGCAGCCGGACGGTCACCAGTTCGTGTCCCGCGCCCATCAGCACCGCCTCGCCCTTGTCGAAGCCGAAGCGGTGGATCTTGCGGTAGGCCGCGGCCAGCTCACCGGAGGGGGAGAAGACGAGAGCCGTGTTGTAGAGAGGGCCTTCCGGGTCGCGCTCGGGGATCGAGCCGGCGTGCAGCCAGACGCCCGCGTCGCTCGCCGCCTTCGCCATCGCCTCGTACGTCGGCCCTTCGAGCGGCTCGGCCTCGGCGGCGAACTGCTCGTAGGCGAACGCGCCCGTCGTCCACAGCTCGGGCAGTACGACGAGATCGGCATCCCCCTGCTCGCGCACCAGTGCGGTCACGCGCTGCCGACGGGATTCGACGGATTCGCCCTCGTTTACGTCGATCTGGATGAGCGAGGCGCGCACACTACCACCGTCCTGGCATTCGAGTCGTCCACACGGGCCTACGATCGTCACACGAAAGCACTGCCGGGGTGCCTCACAGCAGCGTAACTTAGCGTCTCAAGACACCCGCCGACAGCAGCCATCTCCCACTGGCAGCGCCGCCACCACCTGCCCGAGTACCGACCGCCGAGGGGTCCCGTTCCGTGAGTCTGCATCCCACCCTCCAGCCCTACGCCGACGCGTGGACCCACTCCATCGAAGCGATATCCGAGCTGGTGACGCCGCTTGTCGAGGGCGAGTGGAACCGGCGGACACCGTGCCCGGGGTGGTCGGTGCGGGACGTGGTGTCCCATGTCATCGGCCTGGACAACGAGATGCTCGGCGACCCGCGCCCCATCCACACCCTGCCGCGCGACCTCTACCACGTCACCAACGAGCACCAGCGCTACACGGAGATGCAGGTCGACGTGCGCCGCCACCACACGGCGCCGGAGATGACCTCGGAGCTGGAGTACACGGTCATCCGCCGCAACCGCCAGCTGCGCAACGAGTCGCGGGCGCCGGGGCACCTCGTGCGGGGGCCGATGAGCAAGGAGATCACCCTCGAAGAGGCCATGCGCAACCACGCGTTCAACGTGTGGGTGCACGAGCAGGACCTGCGGGCGGCGCTGGGCCGGCCGGGCAACCTGGACTCGCCGGGCGCACTGGTCGCCCGGGACGTGCTGCTCGGCGAGCTGCCCCGGGTGGTCGCCAACGACTCCGACGCGCCGCGCAGTTCGGCGGTCATCTTCGACGTGCACGGGCCGGTCGAGTTCCTGCGCACGATCCGCATCGACATCCAGGGCCGCGGCAGCCTGGAGACCACGCCGGCGCTCGGCCCCGCCGCCGTCTTCACCCTCGACTGGGAGACCTACGTCCGCCTGGCCTGCGGCCGCACCACCCCGGACGCGGTCGCGGACCGGGTGAAGGCGGAGGGCGACCCGGAGCTGACGACGGCGATCCTGCGCAACTTCACGGTCACGCAGTAAAAGACCGGAAAAAAGCGGGAAAAGAGTACGCGGGGGTGCGCCGGTAATTCGGTGCCCCTCGGTGGCCGTCACGACCTATCTTTCCCGGCATGACCACTGCCACCGCACCGCAGCACGACCTGCCGGACGACCTGCCGCCCCGCCTCACCCGGCTCACCTTCCACGGCCCGCTCTCCGAGGCCCGCGCGACCGCGATGGTCCGGCGCCTCGCGGGGGTGCAGCCCGGCAGCGTGCTGGACATCGGCTGCGGCTGGGGCGAGCTGATGCTCCGGCTGCTGGCGGCCGTACCGCGGGCGCACGGGGTCGGCGTGGACGTGAACGCGGCGGACCTGGAGCGGGGGCGGCGGGCCGCCGGAGCGCGGGGGCTGGCCGGCCGGGTGGAGTTCGCCGAGGAGTCGGCGATGGGCACCGGCCGGGGCCCGGCCGACGTGGTGCTGTGCCTCGGGGCGAGCCAGGCACTGGGCGACGATCTCGGGCCGGCCCTGCGGGAGCTGCGGCGGCTGGTGGCCGACGGCGGGCGCGTCCTGCTCGGCGAGGGCTTCTGGCAGCGCACCCCGACCGAGGCGGAGCTCGCCGGAATGTGGCCGGGCGCGTCACCCTCCGACCACCACGACCTGGCCACTCTCGTCGACCTCGCGGTGGCCGCCGGCTTCCGCCCCGAGTGGATCGAGACGGCGAGCCTGGACGAGTGGGAGGAGTTCGAGTCGGCGTACCAGGCAGACACGGAGGTATGGCTCGCGACCAACCCCGCCCACCCCCTGGCAACAGAAACCCGAGCCCGCCTGGACACCCACCGAGCAGCCTGGCTGACGTACCGGGGCGTACTGGGCCTGGCCTACCTGACCCTCGTACCGACGAAGGCCTGACTCCGGGGCGGGAAGCCGCGCGGGGAAACCGCACAGGAAAGCCACGCGGGGAGGCTGCGCGGGAGAGCCGCGCGGAGAACCCACGCGGAGAACCCCGCAGGAAAGCCACGCGGAGAACCCACGCGGAGAACCCCGCAGGAAAGCCACGCGGGGAAACCCCGCAGGAAAGCCGCGCGGGGAAACCCCGCGGGAGAGCGGCGCGGGGAAACTGCGCGGGAAGGCGGCGCGGGGAAACCCCGCGAGAAAGCCGGGCAGGCAGCGCCGCAGGCGGAAGGCGTCGTGCGGAAAGCCGCCGGCGATGGTCGCCCCCGCGGGTCGCCCGGCCTCTCTGCCGACGGTGAACGGGTGGTGCGTGGGTGGGAGAAAAAACTCACGCCGGCACGTGCACCGTCTCCACCCGGCTCGCCACCAGCCGCTCCCGCTCCCGCCGAACCGCCCGCCCCCGCAACCGCAGGATCTGACTCACCCCCAGCGCCTGCAGCACGAACACGCACGAGAAGGCCACCGAGTAGTTGTCGCCGGTGGCATCCAGCAGCACACCCACCGCGAACAACGTCGTCATCGAGGCCGTGAAACCACCCATGTTGGTGATCCCGGACGCGGTCCCCTGCCGCTCCGGCGGATTCGCGGGCCGCGCGAAGTCGAAGCCGATCATCGACGCCGGCCCGCACGCGCCCAGCACCGCGCACAGCACCACCAGCAGCCACATCGGCGCACGGTCGGCCGGATACACCAGCGTCGCCGCCCACACCACGGCCGTCGCCCCGACCGTGCCCAGCGCCAGCGGCAGCCGCGCCGTGTGGTGCCGGGCGACGATCTGGCCGTAGACGAGCCCGACCACCATGTTGCAGAGGACGACCAGGGTCAGCAGTTCCCCGGCCGTGGCGCGGGACAGGCCCTGCGCCTGGACCAGGAACGGCAGCCCCCACAGCAGCAGGAACACCATCGCCGGGAACTGGGTGGTGAAGTGCACCCACAGGCCCAGCCGGGTCCCCGGCTCCCGCCAGGACGCGGCGATCTGCTTCCGTACGTACGCCGCCCCCTGGTGCGGGAAGGGCTCCGGCTCGTACCCCTCGGGGTGGTCCTTCAGGAACAGGAAGACGAGGACCAGGACGACCACACCGGCCAGCGCGCTGCCCGCGAACGCCGGGGTCCAGCCGATGCCGTGCAGCAGCCGGGCGAGGACCAGCGTGGAGACGAGGTTGCCCGCCATGCCGGCCAGACCGGCGAGCTGGGCGACGAGCGGCCCGCGCCGGGCCGGGAACCAGCGGGTGCCGAGCCGCAGCACGCTGATGAACGTCATCGCGTCACCGCAGCCGAGCAGCGCGCGCGAGGCGAGCGCGGTGCCGTACGACGGGGAGAAGGCGAAGCCCAGCTGCCCGGCGGTGAACAGCACGGCGCCGATGGTCAGCATCTTCTTCGTGCCGAGGCGGTCGACCAGCAGGCCGACGGGTATCTGCATGCCGGCGTACACCAGCAGCTGGAGGATCGAGAACGTGGACAGGGCCGACGCGCCCACGTGGAAACGGTCCGCCGCGTCGAGGCCGGCGACCCCGAGGGACGTGCGGAAGATGACGGCGACGAAGTAGACCGAGACGCCTATGCACCAGACGGCGACGGCCCGGCGGCCGCCCGGAGGGTCGCCGGGCAGCGACGCGCTGCCGCGGCTCATCGGACCTCACCCCGCGCCAGGTGCGCGAACCAGTCGACGTGCCGGTGCACGAGCTCGACCGCGCGCTCCGCGTCCCCGGCGCGCAGCGCGTCCAGGATCTCCTCGTGCTCGGTCAGCGACTTGGCGATGCGGTCGGGGTGCGCGTGCATGATCGCGACACCCATCCGCAGCTGGCGGTCGCGCAGCTGGTCGTAGAGGCGGGAGAGGATCCCGTTGCCGCCGTCGCGGACGATCTCGGCGTGGAAGCAGCGGTCGGTGACGGCCGCGGCGGCCAGGTCACCGGCGGCGGCCTCGGCCTTCTGCCGGTCGAGCAGTTCCTGGAGCCGGGTCAACAGCGCGGCCGACGCGGGTACGGCCTTGCGCATCGCGTGTTCCTCGACCAGCATCCGGGTCTCCACCACGTCGGCGATCTCCTGCGCGGAGACGGGCAGCACCATGGCGCCCTTCTTCGGGTAGAGCTTGATCAGTCCCTCGGCCTCCAGGCGCAGCAGCGCCTCGCGGACGGGGGTGCGGGAGACCCCGACGGCCTCGGCCAGCTCGCCCTCGGTGAGGAGCGCGCCGCCTTCGTAGTGGCGGTCCAGGACGCCTTGCTTGACATGGGAGTAGACACGGTCGGCGGCGGGGGGCTGCTTGACGGCCAGGCTCATGCCTACAGCTTAGATACAACACGTACGCAAGTAGCCTGTTCGTCCACCATCCGGACGTGATGTAGATCGCCCTCAGCAACCGCACAACCATCTGTGCTACTTACGTGTCACACACGTGCGGCCCCATTCGCTTCGGCACCCCCAACTCGGCCGCACGCCAGGGGCATTACGACTCGACTCGACTCGGGGTATTTCAGTTGATTACCGGTATTAAGGGCACTCGCCTCCGCAAGGCCGCCGCCGTTGCCGTCACGTCCGGCGCGCTGCTGGCGACCGGGGCCCTCACCGCGGCGCCCGCGCAGGCTGTCACCAAGCCCACGATCGTGGCCAAGGGCGGCTACGTCATGAACAACGCGAACGCGAAGACGCTGTACACGAAGGCGGCGGACACCAAGCTGTCCACCGGTTCGACCACGAAGATCATGACCGCCAAGGTCGTGCTCGCGCAGTCGAACCTGAACCTCGACAAGAAGGTCACGATCCAGAAGGCGTACAGCGACTACGTCGTCGCCAACAACGCCTCCCAGGCGCACCTGATCGTCGGCGACAAGGTCACCGTCCGCCAGCTGCTGTACGGGCTGATGCTGCCCTCCGGCTGCGACGCCGCCTACGCGCTCGCGGACACGTACGGCTCGGGCACCACCCGCGCCAAGCGCGTCGCCAGCTTCATCTCCAAGATGAACACCGCCGCGAAGAGCCTGGGTCTGACCAACACCCACTTCGACTCCTTCGACGGCATCGGCAACGGCAACAACTACTCGACGCCGCGCGACCTGACGAAAATCGCCAGCAGCGCGATGAAGAACTCCACGTTCCGCACGGTCGTCAAGACGAAGAGCTACACGGCGAAGACGATCACCAAGACCGGTTCCACCCGCACCATGGGTGCCTGGACCAACACCAACACGCTGCTCAGCAGCTACAGCGGCGCCATCGGCATCAAGACCGGCTCCGGCCCCGAGGCCAAGTACTGCCTGGTCTTCGCCGCGACCCGCAACGGCAAGACGGTCATCGGCACCGTCCTCGCCTCCTCCTCGATCACCCAGCGCGCGACGGACGCCACGAAGCTCCTGAACTACGGCTTCGCGACGATCTGACGCAGCTCGGACCGACCCGACAAAGGCCCGCCGCGCCTCGTGCGGCGGGCCTTCGCCATTCGTCGGCGGGCCTTCGCCTTTCGTCGGCGGGCCTTCGCCATTCGTCGTGGGGCGATGGCCACGGGCCGGGTCCCGGCGCGCGCCCCTTCCTCTTCCTCGCGCATGCGGGAGGGGCGAGAAAGTGACCGGAGGTCACACTCTCGCCCCTCTGCCGGTGCTCTGCGGGGTCACCCCCAGGTGATCAACCGCTTCGGCTGCTCCAGGATCGCCGCGATGTCCGCCAGCACCTTCGAGCCCAGCTCGCCGTCGACCAGCCGGTGGTCGAAGGACAGGGCCAGGGTGGTGACCTGACGCGGCTTCACCTTGCCCTTGTGCACCCACGGCTGGAGCTTGATCGCGCCGACGGCGAGGATGGCGGCCTCGCCCGGGTTGAGGATCGGCGTGCCCGTGTCGATGCCGAAGACGCCGACGTTGGTGATGGTCACCGTGCCGCCCTGCATCGCGGCGGGTGACGTCTTGCCGTCCCTGGCCGTGGTGACCAGCTCGCCGAGCGCCTCCGCCAGTTGCGGGAGGGTCTTCGCGTGGGCGTCCTTGATGTTCGGCACGATGAGGCCGCGTGGGGTGGCCGCGGCGATGCCCAGGTTGACGTAGTGCTTGAGCACGATCTCCTGGTTCGCCTCGTCCCAGGACGCGTTGATGTCCGGGTTGCGCCTGATGGCGACCAGCAGGGCCTTGGCGATGAGCAGGAGGGGGTTGACCCGCAGGCCCTGCAGGTCCTTGTCCTGCTTCAGCTCCTCCACCAGCTTCATCGTGCGGGTCACGTCCACCGTCACGAACTCCGTGACGTGCGGCGCCGTGAACGCCGACCCCACCATCGCCGCCGCCGTCGCCTTGCGGACCCCCTTGACAGGGATGCGCGTCTCGCGGGCGGTGTCGTGCGGGGCGACTGCGGGGCCGGCGGCGGTTTCGGGGACCGCCGGCTGCGGCGCGGTCGCCGGTACGGGCACCACCGCCGTCCCCGTCGTCACCGCCGTCACGGCCGTCACCGCCGCGTGCACGTCGTCGCGCGTGATGACGCCGTCCGGGCCGGACGGGATCACCGTGGCCAGGTCGACGCCCAGGTCCTTCGCCAGCTTGCGCACCGGCGGCTTCGCCAGCGGGCGGGGGCGCTCCTCCGCCGGGGCAGGGACCGGTGAGGCGACCGGAGCGGGGCCGTGGCCGTTCAGCTCCTGCTGGACCGCTGCCTTGACCGCCGCCTCGGCGGGCGTGGTCTCCGGGCCCTTGCGCGGGCGGCGCTTGGTGGAGGAGGCCGCCACGCCGTAGCCGACGAGGACCGGCTGGCGGCCCTCCGGCTTCTTCTCCGGTTCCGGCGCCGAGGCGGGAGCCGGGGCCGGGGCCGCGGGGGGTTCCACGGCCGGTGCTCCGCCCGTCACGTCCACCGAGATGATCGCCGTGCCCACGTCCACCGTGGTGCCCTCGGCGAAGCGCAGCTCGCGGACCACGCCGTCGTAGGGGATGGGAAGCTCGACGGCCGCCTTCGCGGTCTCGACCTCGCACACCACCTGGCCGTCGGTGACCGTGTCGCCGGGCTGGACGTACCACTTGAGGATCTCGGCCTCGGTGAGCCCCTCGCCCACGTCCGGCATCTTGAACTCGCGTACGGACGCTTCCGTCATCGTCGTCACGACCCTCTCCTCAGTACGCCAGGGCACGGTCGACGGCGTCGAGCACCCGGTCCAGGCCCGGCAGGTACTCCTCCTCCAGGCGGGCCGGCGGGTACGGGGCGTGGTAACCGCCGACCCTGAGGACCGGGGCCTCCAGATGGTAGAAGCAGCGCTCGGTGATGCGGGCGGCGATCTCCGCGCCCGAACCGAAGAACACCGGCGCCTCGTGGACCACGACCAGGCGGCGGGTCTTCTCGACCGAGGCCTGGATCGAGTCGAAGTCCATCGGGGAGACGGACCGCAGGTCCAGGACCTCCAGGGACTTGCCCTCCTCGGCGGCCGCGTCGGCGGCCTCCTGGCAGAGCTTCACCATCGGGCCGTAGGCGGCGAGGGTCAGGTCCGTGCCCTCGCGGACCACGCGGGCCTTGTGCAGCGGGCCGGGGATGGCCTCGGTGTTGACCTCGCCCTTGTCCCAGTAGCGCCGCTTGGGCTCGAAGAAGATCACCGGGTCGTCGCTCTGGATGGCCTGCTGCATCATCCAGTACGCGTCGGCGGGGTTGGAGGGGCTGACGATCTTCAGGCCCGCCACGTGCGCGAAGAGCGCCTCGGGGGACTCGGAGTGGTGCTCGACCGCACCGATGCCGCCGCCGTAGGGGATGCGGACGACGACCGGCATCTTGACCTTGCCCAGCGAGCGGGCGTGCATCTTCGCCAGCTGGGTGACGATCTGGTCGTACGCCGGGAAGACGAAGCCGTCGAACTGGATCTCCACCACCGGGCGGTAGCCGCGCAGGGCGAGGCCGATCGCGGTGCCGACGATGCCGGACTCCGCGAGCGGGGTGTCGATGACGCGGCTCTCGCCGAAGTCCTTCTGCAGGCCGTCGGTGACCCGGAAGACACCGCCGAGCTTGCCGACGTCCTCGCCCATGACGAGGACCTTGGGGTCCGACTCCAGGGCGCGGCGCAGCGACTCGTTGATCGCCTTGGCCAGAGCCATCTTCTCCGCTGCCATGGTCAGGCCCCCTCTACGTCCGCGAACGACGCCTGGTAGGCGGCGAACTGGGCTCGCTCCTCGTCGACGAGCGCATGCCCGTCCGCGTACACGTTCTCGAAGACGGCGAAGTTGTCCGGGTCCGGCATGGCCCGTACCGCTTCGCGCACTCGCCTGCCCAACGCCTCGGACTCGGTTTCGAGTTCCGCGAAAAATCCCTCGTCCGCGTGGTTTGCGGCCTCCAGGTACCGGCGCAGGCGCAGGATCGGGTCCTTCGCCTCCCAGGCCTCGCGCTCCTCGTCGGCCCGGTACTTGGTCGGGTCGTCGGAGGTGGTGTGGGCGCCCATCCGGTAGGTGTACGCCTCGACCAGCGTCGGGCCCTCGCCGCTGCGGGCCCGCTCCAGCGCCCACTTGGTGACCGCGAGGCAGGCCAGCACGTCGTTGCCGTCGACCCGGACGCCGGGGAAGCCGAAGCCCTGGGCGCGCTGGTAGAGCGGGACGCGGGTCTGCTTCTCGGTCGGCTCGGAGATCGCCCACTGGTTGTTCTGGCAGAAGAACACCACCGGGGCGTTGTAGACCGCGGCGAAGGTGAACGATTCGGCGACGTCGCCCTGGCTGGAGGCGCCGTCGCCGAAGTAGGCGATGACCGCCGAGTCCGCGCCGTCCTTGGCGACGCCCATCGCGTAGCCGGTGGCGTGCAGCGTCTGGGAGCCGATGACGATCGTGTAGAGGTGGAAGTTGTTGCTGTTGGGGTCCCAGCCGCCGTGGTTGACGCCGCGGAACATGCCCAGCAGGTTGGTCGGGTCGACCCCGCGGCACCAGGCGACGCCGTGCTCGCGGTAGGTCGGGAAGACGTAGTCGTCCTCGCGGGTGGCCCGCCCGGAGCCGATCTGGGCGGCCTCCTGGCCGAGCAGGGACGCCCACAGGCCGAGCTCGCCCTGGCGCTGCAGGGCGGTGGCCTCGGCGTCGAAGCGACGGGTGAGCACCATGTCGCGGTACAGGCCGCGCAGGTCGTCGGGGGTGATCCCGGCGACGTAGGCGTCGTACTCGGCGTTCTTGACGCGCTTGCCCTCGGGGGTCAGCAGCTGGACGAGCTCGGGATCGGTGCTCTTCTTCGCGCTGCTGCGGGTGGTGGTGCGAGAGGCGGTGCTGGTGGTGGTGCTGGTGGTGCGAGAGGCGGTGCGAGTGGTGCGCTTGGTGCCGGCCTTGCTGCCGGTGGTACCGGCCTTGCCTGCGGCGCTGCGTCGCGGTTCGCTCGCGGCACTGCTGTCCACGGTCACGTGTGCTCCTCCGTCGGTCCGGCCCCCGGGGTTGCCGGGTGAACCAGTGCGGCTCACCTGTTTCCGACACCCGTGGCACGGGGTGGGTGCCACTCGGCCGGGAACAGGCGTGACAGGTGCCCCGGCGAGCGCCCTGCAACATGCACGTTACCCAGTGCCCCACATTTCTGTGAAACCCCTCCTGACCTGCGTTTTTGCTTGGAAATCCAAGTACTTTTTGCTTGGGTTTCCTAGTAAATCGACGCGGGCCGGAAGGTTGCTGGTCAGAGCCTTGCAGGAGGCCGGAGCAACGGCACGTTATCCCGCCGCCCGGGGCCACGGGAAGACATCGAGGTGTCCGGTCTGGTCGGGGCGGACCGGGCGCGCGCCGAGTACGGCACCGCGAACCTACGCCCCGCGGCATGTTCCCGGGGCACATTTTTCGCACTTGCATTCGCCACGGCCCATCGCATGACCGAAAGCGACCATCAGCGACTGCCTGTGACAACGCCCAGCTCACAGCGCTGGCGCTTGCCCTAGCATCTGGCGCGTGCCGCGCTCATGTGTACCACCTCTCATGCCCCACGCGCCCCCTCTGGGCGCCCTGCTCCGGCGGTACGCCGCCGGTTCCGCGCTCGCCTGCGAGCCGGTCGAACAGGGCCTGCTCAACCGCGGCTACCGGCTCTGCACCACCAGCGGCCACTACTTCCTGAAGCACCACTTCGACCCCGACACCGCCGACCCGGCCGCCATCGAACGGCGTCATCTGGCCACCCTGCGGCTGGCCGCCCTCGGCGTCCCGGTCGCCCCGCCCCTCGCCGACCGCGACGGCCGTACGGTCGCCGTCGTCGGCGGCCACGCGTACGCGCTGCACCCCTGGATCGACGGCCGGCACCGGCACGGCGGACAGCTCACGCGCGGGGAGTGCGCACGTCTCGGCGCGCTCCTCGGCGCCGTGCACGCCTGTCTGGAGCGCGTGATGCCCCCCAAGGGGCGCACCCGCCCGGCCACGAGCCCCCATCCCGTGGAGAGCGCCGACCCCACCGACACCTTCGCGCTCATCGACGACCTGCTCGCCCACGTCAGCCGGCACCGCCCCG
The DNA here is from genome assembly GCF_042957285.1 of Streptomyces sp. NPDC008092. Lineage (NCBI taxonomy): Bacteria > Bacillati > Actinomycetota > Actinomycetes > Kitasatosporales > Streptomycetaceae > Streptomyces > Streptomyces sp. NPDC008092. The sequence goes on along the minus strand of NZ_JBIBHY010000010.1, from coordinate 285,068 downwards.
CGGACGCCTTCGACGAGCTCGCCCGCCACCGGCTGCTCGAACGCCGTGCGCTCCTGGAGCAGCACAGCGCCCGGCGCCCGCCGCGCGGCGCCTCGGTGGGCTGGGTGCACGGCGACTTCCACCCGTTCAACCTGCTCTACAAGGGCGACGCGCCCGCCGCGATCGTCGACTGGGACCGGCTCGGCGTGCAGCCCCGCGCGGAGGAGGCCGTACGCGCCGCCGCGATCTTCTTCGTGCGCCCGGCAGGGGCGCTCGACCTGCGGAAGGTGCGGGCGTACGCGCGCGCGTACCGGCGCGCGGCCGGCGCCACCCCCTCGGAACTCGCGGCGGCCGTGCACCGCGTGTGGTGGGAGCGGCTCAACGACTTCTGGATGCTGCGCTGGCACTACGAGCGCGGCGACACCCGCGCGGACCCCCAGTTCCCGGCCGCCTCGGCACTCGCCGTGTGGTGGACCAGGGAGTACGACGCGGTGTGCGACGCGTTCGTGCAGTAGCGGCAGCCAGCTGCAAAGCAGCAGGAACAGACCAGGAGCAAGAGGAGGAGCAGGAGCGGCAGATCGGCAGCAGCAGCCGGTCAGCCGAAGGGTGTCGGTGTCCTTCAACCGCCGCCGACACCGGTGCCGGCGATCGAGCCGGCGTCGGTCCCGCCGTCGTCGCCCGTGCCGGTCGTGTCCGAGGGCGGCGTGTCCGGCGAGCTCTCGGTGTCGGTGGGCTGCGAGGCGCTCGCCGTGTCGCTCGGCTCGTCGCTCGGCTCGCTGCTCTGCGTCTCGGACGGGGTGTACGACGGGGTCTGCGACGGCGTGTAGTTCGAGTTGTCGTCGCTGCCCGAGCCGCTGGTGTCGGTCGCCGTGTCCGTGGCCGTGTCGCTGGCCTCGTCGGACGGGCTCGCGCTGGCGGTCTCGTCCTTGGTGGTCTGCGAGGTGGTCGGCGACTGCGTCGTACCCGTGCCGCCGTCCCCGTTGCCACCGCCCTTGTTCAGCGCCAGGGCGACGCCCGCCGCGATGGCGATCACCGCGAGGACGGCCAGGATCCACAGCTTGCCGCGGCCGCTGCCCTTGTTGCCGTGCCCCTCGAAACCGCCGTCGTCGCCGCCTCCGTAGCCGCCCGGCAGGATCGGCTGCGGGATCTGGGTGGTCCCGGCGGCGGCCGCCGGGTGCGGCATCACGGTCGTACCGGCGAAACCGCCCGCCGGGGTCTGCCGGCCGTCGGGCACGGTGACCGGGCCGGTGTTCCAGGTGCCGGTGTGGCTGCCCTGGTCGTACAGCATCTGCAGGCCGTACTGGATCAGGCCGCGCATCTCCTCGGCGGTCTGGAAACGGTCGTCCGGTTCCTTGGCCAGCGAGCGCATCACCAGGCCGTCCAGCTCCGGCGGGGCGGCGCCCTCGGAGGTCTGGGAGGGCGGTACCGGGATGTCCTGGACGTGCTGGTAGACCACGGCCAGCGGGGTCTCGCCGATGAACGGGGGCCGCAGCGCGAGGAGTTCGTAGAGCAGGCAGCCGGTGGCGTACAGGTCGGAGCGGTGGTCGACGGCCTTGCCGAGCGCCTGCTCCGGGGAGAGGTACTGGGGCGTGCCCATGACCATGCCGGTCTGCGTCATCGTCGTGGACGCGCCGTGCAGGGCGCGGGCGATGCCGAAGTCCATCACCTTGACGGCGCCGTTGTTGGTGATGATCACGTTGGCCGGCTTGATGTCCCGGTGCACGATGCCGTGCTGGTGCGAGTAGGCCAGCGCCTCCAGCACCCCGGAGACGATGATCAGGGCCTGCTCGGGGCCCGGCGCCTCGGCGTTGATCAGCAGGTCGCGGATGGTGCGGCCCTCGACCAGCTCCATCACGATGTACGGCACGGACTGGCCGCCGACCACGTCCTCGCCGGAGTCGTACACCGCCACGATCGCGTGGTGGTTGAGCCCCGCGACCGACTGTGCCTCGCGCGTGAAGCGGGCCTTGGAGACCGGGTCCTCGGCGAGGTCGGCACGGAGCAGCTTCACGGCCACGGTGCGGCCGAGCCGTACGTCCTCGGCCGCGAACACCTCGGCCATACCGCCCCGCCCGAGCCGGTGGGTCAGCCGGTACCGGCCGTCGCCGACCAGGCCCTGGTTGCCCCACATCTCCGGCGCGTCTGACATGCCGCCGCCAGTCGCCTCGGGGTCGGACGGGCCCTGGGCGCTGTGCGTCTGTGCCATCGGTCCTCGCCGTCGTTTCTGCCCGCGGTGCGCGCGGTGTTGTCACGGTCTCCGTCGGCCACGCTACAGCCTCCGCGCAACCCGTCGGTCCGGGATCCGGCCCGTGGACGGACCGGCCATCAAACCCGTACCACGCACTGCCGTGCAAATTCTGTGTACCGGACGTACGGGCGCTGTAACGCTTCCGCGGCTGTTGTTTCGCGTACGGTCACGGAACGGGCATCGCGCTTGACGTGTCAGTGCCCTCCGGCAGACTTGGCCGGGAACTTGACCAGGAATGGGACATTCGATCAGCAGGGGTGCCCCAGCACCCGACGGGGGACGGGGAAAATGAGCCAGGACGGCGCACACGGCCGTTACGCGGGGCGGGCTCTGGCCGGTGGCCGCTACCAGCTGCGCGACCTGCTCGGCGAGGGCGGCATGGCGTCCGTGCACCTGGCGTACGACACGGTCCTGGACCGCCAGGTCGCGATCAAGACCCTGCACACCGAACTCGGCCGGGAACAGGCCTTCCGCGAGCGCTTCCGCCGCGAGGCCCAGGCAGTGGCCAAGCTCACGCACACCAACATCGTCTCCGTCTTCGACACCGGCGAGGACGAGTCGGACGGCTCGACCATGCCGTACATCGTCATGGAGTACGTCGAGGGCCGCCCGCTCGGCTCGGTGCTGGAAGAGGACGTACGGCAGTTCGGCGCGATGCCCGCCGACAAGGCGCTGAAGATCACCGCCGACGTGCTGGCCGCGCTGGAGATCAGCCACGAGATGGGGCTGGTCCACCGCGACATCAAGCCCGGCAACGTGATGACGACCAAGCGCGGGGTCGTCAAGGTGATGGACTTCGGCATCGCCCGCGCCATGCAGTCCGGGGTCACCTCCATGACCCAGACCGGCATGGTCGTCGGCACCCCGCAGTACCTCTCCCCGGAACAGGCGCTCGGCCGGGCCGTGGACGCGCGCTCCGACCTCTACTCGGTCGGCATCATGCTGTTCCAGCTGGTCACCGGGCGGCTGCCGTTCGACGCGGACTCGCCGCTGGCCATCGCCTACGCGCATGTCCAGGAGGAGCCGGTCGCTCCCTCCTCGGTCAACCGGGCCCTGCCCCCGGCCGTGGACGCGCTGGTCGCCCGCGCGCTGAAGAAGAACCCGAACGAGCGCTTCCCGACCGCCGAGTCCATGCGCGACGAGTGCCTGCGGGTCGCCGCCTCGCTGCACCCGGCCGCGCCCAGCATCGTCCCGGGCCTCCCGCCGACGCAGAGCGGCGCCGGGGTCGGTTCCGCGGTGTTCCCGCCGGTGGGCCAGGCGACGCCGACGCCTCCCGGTCCGGTGCAGACGCCGTACCAGCCGGCACCGGCACCGCATCCCTACGGGGCCGTGGGTCCCGCCCCCGCCTACGGCTATCCGCAGCAGGCGGGCTACCAGACCCCGGCCGGGTACGCCCAGCCGGCGCCGTCGACGCCGCCGCCGTACAACATCACGCCCCAGGCGCCGTCCGCCGGTGGCGGCGGTGTCGGTGGTGGCGGCGGTGGTGTCGGTGGCGGCGGGAAGAGCAACCGGCCGGTGGTCATCGGGTCGATCGCGGTGTCGCTGGTCGCGGTGATCGGCCTGGTCGTCGCGCTGGCGCTGAACACCGGCGGCGGTGGCGGTGACGACACCGGCGGCAGCGGGGGCAGCGGGGGCGGGGGCAGCACCGCGAGCACCGCGGCCTCGCACGCCTCGGGCTACCGCGGCCCGGACACCTCGAAGACCGTCGAGAAGACCGAGTGCACCGAACCCCAGGAGTCCTACGACGACCCGGACAAGATCCAGGTCCCGGACTTCAAGTTCAAGTACATCAAGTCGGTCAAGGAGTGCTTCCAGGCCGCGGGATGGCAGATGAAGATCGTCTCCGTGGACGAGAACACGTACGGCGACGGCACGGTCATGGAGCAGTTCCCGTCCTCCGGCACCGACGTCGCCCCGGAGGACATGCCGACCATCGAGCTCAAGGTGTCGACGGGCAACCCGGCGACCGGCTGACGCGGGCCGCGGCGGGAGACGACGCGGAAGCGGCAGGAGAGGACGTAGAAAGGGCCCGGCGGTCGTCCGCCGGGCCCTTCGCCGCTTCGGGAGTATCCGATCCGGGACTGTCCGGAAGCACCCGGGAGTGCCCGGGACCACCCGGGAGTACCCCGGCGTCCCTAGAGGTACGGCCCGCCGGAGCGGCCGGCCGGGCCGTGTTCCTCGCCCTCGTGGCCGACGCCCGGGGGCAGCGCGCGCCGCATCTGCTCCAGCTGGGCACGGGCGGCCATCTGCTGGGCGAACAGCGTGGTCTGGATCCCGTGGAACAGCCCCTCCAGCCAGCCCACCAGCTGGGCCTGCGCGATGCGCAGTTCGGCGTCGGAGGGAGTGGAGTTCTCGTTGAACGGCAGCGAGAGCCGCTCCAGCTCCTCCACCAGCTCCGGGGCCAGTCCGTCCTCCAGCTCCTTCACGGAGCTGGCGTGGATCTCCTTGAGCCGGACCCGGCTGGCCTCGTCCAGGGGAGCCGCGCGCACCTCCTCCAGGAGCTGCTTGATCATGCTGCCGATCCGCATGACCTTGGCGGGCTGTTCCACCATCTCCGTCACCGGGATCTCGCGGGAGTCCTCGTCCCCGTTGCCGCCTCCGAGCGCCATCCCGTCCTGGCCCACGACCAGGATCTGCGGATTCTCGGGCGACCGTTCGTTCCTCGGCATCTCCATGCCGCCATTCTCTCGCACCCGTACACCTCACCACCGTGGTGCCCCCCATGGGGGCTGATCCACCCCGGAGAACCACCTCGGACCGGCCGTAGCCCCTTCGGTCGAATCAGAAATGCCGTTTTTGCAGCCGAATGTGAGTCTGGTGCTCGTCGGCCCTGACGACGACTGTGCTCCAGGAGGTCACCGACGTGACTCCAAGGCTGCGGCTTCCCCTCACCGGCACCCGGCCGCCCGTACGTCTGCTGTCCGTACGTCTGCTGTCCGTCCGTCTGCTGTCCGTCCTCGCGGTGGTCCTGCTGCCGTGCGGCACGGCTGTCGGGTACGGCCCCGGGCCGGTGCCCTCGGACTCCGCCCGCGCCTCGGCCACCCCCGGGCCGTCGCTGGCCGGCACCGTGGCGGGCGAGGGCCGGATGCGACCGGGGCGGCCCCAGGGACCGGCGACGAAGATCGAGGACCAGGATCCCGACGACCCTGACGACCCCGGCCCCACGGATGCCTCGGACGACCCGGGCGGTCCCGGCGGAGGGACGGCGACGGAGCCCGCGGGGAGCGGCGCCGAGAGCCCGGTGGGCGCCTCCGCACAGCCGCCCCGGGAGGCCGTCCTCGCTCCCGCCTCGCCCCAGCCGCACCCGACGGGCCAGGCCGGTCAGGCCGGCCAGGCGATGGGCCCCGGCCAGGAGGACGACACCGAGCCGATGCTGCACATCCTTCCGCTCGGCAGCGGCCTGGTCCTGATCGGCCTCGGGCTCGGCCTCGCCTTCGTCGGCCTGCGGGTACGGCGGGGCTGAGGCACTACGGCCGAGCTGAGGCACTACGGCGGAGCTGAGGCACTACGGGGTGGCGAGGCGCTAACCGGTGACCAGCACGACCTTGCCGATGTGCTCGCTGGCCTCGACCACCCGATGGGCCTGCGCCGCGTCCGCCATCGGCAGCTCCCGGTCGACGACCGGGCGGACATGGCCCTGGACGATCAACGGCCACACGTGCTCCCGCACCGCCGCGCAGATGGCCGCCTTCTCGGCGAGTGGACGGGCGCGCAGCGAGGTCGCGCTGATCGCGGCCCGCTTGCCCAGCAGCGCGCCGATGTTCAGCTCGCCCTTGACGCCGCCCTGCATGCCGATGATCGCGAGCCGCCCGTTGACCGCGAGCGCCTGCACGTTCCGGTCCAGGTACTTGGCGCCCATGTTGTCCAGGATGACGTCGGCCCCCGCGCCGCCGGTGGCCTGCTTCACCTCGGCGACGAAGTCCTGCTCGCGGTAGTTGACCAGGATGTCCGCGCCGAGTTCGGCACAGAAGTCCAGCTTCTCCTTCGTGCCCGCGGTGACCGCGACCCTGGCGCCGACCGCCTTGCCCAGCTGGATCGCCATGGTGCCGATACCGCTGGAGCCGCCGTGCACGAGAAGGGTCTCGCCGGGGCGCAGGTGGGCGATCATGAAGACGTTCGACCAGACCGTGCAGGCCACCTCGGGCAGCGCCGCGGCCTGCTTCAGGTCCAGGCCCTCGGGCACCGGCAGCAGCTGCCCGGCCGGCACCGCGACCTTCTCGGCGTAGCCGCCGCCCGCGAGCAGCGCGCACACCTCGTCGCCGACCGACCAGCCGGAGACACCCGGGCCGAGCGCGACGATCCGCCCGGAGCACTCCAGACCGGGGTACGGGGAGGCGCCCGGCGGCGGGTCGTAGTAGCCCTGCCGCTGCATGATGTCGGCGCGGTTGACGGCGCCGGCCACCACCTCGACCAGCACCTCGCCGTCACCGGGCACGGGATCGGGAACCTCCTCCCACACCAGCGCCTCGGGTCCACCAGGTTCGGGAATCGTGATCGCATACATGCGGCCGACGCTACTCCCCGCCCGTCCGCACCCCGCCGGTGACGTCACCGGCGGCTCGCCCGGTCAGGCGCGGGGCAGCGGCCGTACGTCCGGTGCGACCCGGCTGCCCGGCGAGGCCCGCACGATCGTGATCAGCCGGTCCGCCGGCTCGATGGTGCCAACGGCCGGATCGTCGTACCCGAGCACCCGGTGTCCGCGTACGACGCTCACCACCAGGTCCGCCGTCTCGCGCGGCGTCTTGCCGACCTCGGCCTTGACCGCCGGGCGTTCCACCAGGTCAAGGCCGCTGCCCTGCTGGATGAGATCCTCTATGACCATGCCGGCGGCCGGGCTGAGCACCGACAGCCCGAGCAGCCGCCCGGCGGCGCTGGCGCTGGTGATGACGGCATCGGCGCCGGACTGCTTGAGCAGCGGCGCGTTCTCCTCCTCGCGGACCGCCGCCACGATCTTCGCGGTCTTGTTGAGCTGCCGGGCCGTCAGGGTCACCAGCACGGCCGTGTCGTCGCGCTGGGTCGCGATGATGATCTGCCGCGCCCGGTGCACCTCGGCCCGCTTCAGCACCTCGCTGCGGGTCGCGTCGCCCATGACCCCCGCGTATCCGTCGGCGGTGGCCGCCTCGATCACATTGGAGCTCGGGTCGACCACGACCACCTGCTCCTTCTTCAGCCCGGTCGCACAGACGGTCTGGATCGCCGACCGCCCCTTCGTCCCGAACCCGACGACGACGGTGTGATCCCGCAAAGCGGACCTCCAGCGGTTCAGGCGCCACTCCTCCCGGGTGCGTTCGGTGAGGACTTCGAGCGTGGTGCCGACCAGGATGATCAGGAACAGCACCCGCAGGGGCGTGATGACGAAGATGTTGGTGAGCCGCGCACTGTCGCTGACAGGGGTGATGTCGCCGTAGCCGGTGGTGGAGAGGGTGACGGTCGCGTAGTAGAAGGCGTCGAGCAGGTCGACCGAGCGGTCGGAGTTGTCGGTGTAGCCGTCCCGGTCGGCGTAGACGATCAACGCGGTGGCGACCAGCACCAGCAGGGCCATGGACAGCCGTTTGGCGACCTGGCGGATCGGGCGCTCCACCACTTTCGTCGGGAGTTTCACCCGATGGGTCACCAGGTGTTCGTCCGCCTGGCGGGCGATGGCGTCATGGCCCGGAAGTTTCACGTGAAACACACTCCGATGCCCGCGGCCGCCCAGGGCAGGTCAAGGAGTTCCGTCTCCTCGCCCTGCCGTGCTCCGCCCGGCGCCACGATCGCGAGCGCGTCGGCGGCGGCGATGCCCCGGAGCATCGCCGGGCCGTTGTAGTGCAGCGGGACCGCGGTGTCGCCGCGCAGCACGACCGGGATGAGCCGGGTGTCGTACGGGTGCCCGTGCGTCGCCTCCGCCAGGGGCAGGGTGTACGGCTCGGGGGCCGGGTGGGCAGCGAGGGTGCGCAGCAGGGGTTCGGCGAGGGTGAGCAGGCCGGAGACGGCGGCGAGGGGGTTGCCGGGGAGGCCGACGAGGTGCTGGTTCTCCTTGGTGCGGGCCAGCAGCATGGGGTGGCCGGGGCGCACCTTGACGCCGTCGACGAGGAGTTCGGCGCCGATGCGTTCCAGGGTGGGGTGGATGTGGTCGACCGGGCCGGCGGCGGTGCCGCCCGTGGTGACCACGAGTTCGGCCGTCGAGGAACTGAGCGCCTTGTACAGGGCCTTGGCGTCGTCGCCGAGCCGGCGTACGGCGGTGACCTCGGCACCGAGCGCGCGCAGCCAGGGCGGCAGCATCGGGCCGAGCGCGTCCCGGATGAGTCCGTCGTGCGGGAGTCCTTCGGTGAGCAACTCGTCGCCCAGGATCAGGACTTCGGCGCGGGGACGGGGGACGACGGTGACGGTGTCGTATCCGGCGGCCGCGGCGAGGCCGAGGACGGCCGGGGTGACCAGGGTGCCGACGGGCAGCAACTGGTCGCCGCTGCGGCACTCCTGGCCGCGCGGGCGGATGTCCTGGCCGTGGACCACCTCACGGGTGGGGTGCAGCCGGCCCTGGGCGTCGAGACGGCCGTGCTCGCTGCGCAGCACGGCGGTGGTGTCCGCCGGGATCCGGGCGCCGGTGGCGATACGGACCGCTTCGCCGTCGGTGAGCGGCTCGGGCTGCGCGTGTCCGGCCAGCACGCCTTTCTCGCGGACGTCCCAGGGTCCGGGGCCGGCGACCGCCCAGCCGTCCATCGCGGAGGTGTCGAAGGAGGGCAGGTCGGTGAGGGCGTCCAGCGGGGCGGCGAGGGTCAGGCCGAGAGCGTCGGCCAGCGGTACGGAGACGGGGGCGCGGCGGGTTCCGGACCGGGCGGCGGCTCGGGCGGCGCGGGCGGCGGTCTCGCGGGCCTGGGGCCAGGGGGTGGCGCGGTGGCGGTGGGCCGAGTGGCCGCCGTGGGCGTGCTCGCCGTGGGGGGTGGGCGCTGCGGTCGCGTCCTGCCGGGGCTCTCTGGGCTCTCTCACGAGGGCGAGCGCCTCCTCGACGTCGAGATCGTCGTCGGTGTCCGCGGCGGCGGGGGTGCCGGACCGGGTGCCGGGGGCGGTCACCGGCCGGGCCCGGGGGCGGGGCTGCCGGAGCCCGGGCCGTCGGTGACGGGGTTGCCGGTGGCGGGCTTGGCAATGCCCGGCTTGGCAGTGCCCGGCTTCTGGGTGGCGGCATCCGCCTCTTCCGCCCAGCGCTGGGCCAGTGCGGCGGCCTTGTGGGCCGCCTCGGCGACCGCCTCGGGGCCGCCCTTGCCCTGTGCGGCCGCGTAGCCGACGAGGAAGGTGGTCAGCGGGGCGGCCGGGCGGTCCACGCCGTGCGCGGCGTCCCTGGCCAGGTCGAGCAGAAGGCGGATGTCGACGTCCAGGTCGATGCCCAGTTCGTCCTTGACTGCGGAGATCCATTCGTCCAACACGTGCCCATGCTCCCTGATGCGTGCCCTGGCGTCGGCGATGTCGTCCCAGGTGTCGCAGTCGAAGGACGCGAGGGGGTCCGGGACGCGGGTGAGGTTCAGTGCGGCGGTCAGGCGCCGCAGGGGGAGGCCGGTGAGGCCGGTGCCACCGTCCCCGGCCAGGGCCGGGAGAGCGCGGCGGAGTGCGGCGGTGCGGTAGGCCGCGACCAGGGGCTGGTCCCGGCCGTCGGCGTCGGTGAGCAGGGCGCCGTCCGCGCCGGTGGTGTGCAGGGCCGACAACAGGCGGTCCACGGTTGCCTCTTCGAGGAACGGGAGGTCTGCGGAGAGTACGACCGTGCAGGCGGCGGTGGTGTGACGCAGGCCGGCGTCGAGGGCGGCGACCGGGCCGCCGCCCGGGGGGTCCTCGCGGGTCCAGTGGACCGGGCGGGAGGTGGGCCGGGGGGCCGCGACGACGACGGTGCGGCCTGCGCCGGCGCAGGCCGCGAGGACGCGGTCGAGGAGGGGGCGGCCGCCCACTCGGACGGAGGGCTTGTCGGTTCCGCCGAGGCGCCTTGCGGCGCCGCCGGCCAGCACGATCGCGTCGTAGGGCGAGGGGTCGGTGGCGGTCACCTTTCGAGTATGGGGGGCGTTCTGATCACGGGGAACCGATGGGAGGCGTGGGATCTGCAGGGTGTGGTTGCGGATGGGCGCCCGAGGGGCGGGGGCGGATCGTCCGTGCGCGACTGCGGGTCGTTCGTGGTTGATCGCGCAGTTCCGCCCCCGGCCTTCGGCCGGGGGTACCCCCAGCGCCCCTTCAGGTAGGGGTGCTCAAAGTGTCCTGAGAAGTACCGTCGGCTGTTCCACACAGTCGGCCACGTACCTCAGGAACCCTCCCGCTGTGCCGCCGTCGCAGACCCGGTGGTCGAAGGTCAGCGACAGCTGGACAACCTGGCGGACCGCCAACTCGCCTTCGTGGACCCAGGGCTTCGGGGTGATGCGGCCCACGCCGAGCATCGCCGCCTCGGGGTGGTTGATGATCGGGGTGGAGCCGTCGACGCCGAAGACCCCGTAGTTGTTGAGGGTGAAGGTGCCGCCGGTGAGGTCCGTGGGGGTGAGGGTGCCGGCGTGGGCCGACTCGGTCAGGCGGGCGAACTCCGCGGTCAGGGACACCGCGTCGCGGGTGTGGGCGTCGCGGACGACGGGGACGACCAGGCCCCGGTCGGTCTGGGCGGCGAAGCCCAGATGGACGTGGTCCAGCTGGACGATCTCGCGGGCCTCGACGTCGACGTAGGAGTTCAGCTCGGGGTGGCGGGCCAGGGCCGCGGTGCAGATCCGGGCGAGGAGCGCGAGGAGGGAGATCCTCGGGCCCGCCGCCGCGTTCATCGCGGTGCGGGCGCGCATCAGCTCGGTCGCGTCGGCGTCCACCCAGCAGGTCGCGTCGGGAATCTCCCGGCGGCTGCGGGAGAGCTTGTCGGCGACGGCGCCCCGGATGCCCTTGAGGGGTGTGCGGGTCCCGGCGGGGGCGTTCGGGGTGGTGGGCGCGGTCTTGGGGGCGGGGGCGGCGGCGCGGGCCGCGCTGACCCGCAGGGCGTCCTCGACGTCGGCGCGCAGGATCAGGCCGTCGGGACCGGAGCCGGAGAGCCGGCGCAGGTCCAGGTCGTTGTCCCGGGCGAGGCGGCGGACCAGCGGGGAGATCACCGGGACGGGGCCCTCGGTGAGCAGCGCGGGCGGTGCGGGCACGTGCGCATGCAGGGCCGGGGCCGCTTCCACGACGGCGGCGTGCGGCGGCGGTTGCGGGGCGGTGCCCCGGTCGGCCGTGCCGTTGGCCCGCTCCGGGGCGGCGTTGCGGACCCGGCGGCGGCGCGCCGGAGGCGTTCCCGTGCCGTATCCCACCAGGACGTTGCCGGAGCCCTCCGCCTCGGGGACGGTGGTGGCCTCGCCGACGGCGACCGTCAGGAGCGGGGCGCCGACGGGCAGTTCGGCGCCCTCCTCGCCGAAGCGGGCGGTGACCACACCGCCGTAGGGGCAGGGGACCTCGACCATCGCCTTGGCCGTCTCGACCTCGACGACCGGCTGGTCGATCGCGACGACCTCGCCGACCTGGACCAGCCAGGTGACGATCACCGCCTCGGTGAGCCCCTCCCCGAGGTCGGGCAGTTTGAACTCCAGCACCTGTGCCATCAGCCCTCGGCCTCCCACTGCAGACGCGCCACCGCGTCCAGGATGCGGTCGACGCCGGGCAGGTGGTGACGCTCCAGCATCGGCGGCGGGTAGGGAATGTCGAACCCGGCCACACGCAGCACCGGCGCCTCCAGGTGGTGGAAGCAGCGCTCGGTCACGCGTGCCGCGATCTCCCCTCCCGGTCCGCCGAACCCGCCCGACTCGTGTACGACGACCGCTCGCCCGGTGCGCCGCACGGAGGCGCAGACCGTCTCGTCGTCGAACGGCACCAGGGAGCGCAGGTCGACGACTTCCAGGTCCCAGCCCTCCGCCTGGGCGGCCTCGGCGGCTTCGAGGCAGACCGGTACGGACGGGCCGTAGGTGATGAGCGTGGCGCTGCGCCCGGTTCGGCGCACCACCGCGCGGCCGATGGGTTCAACGTCCGTCGGGTGCTCGGGGTTCCAGGTGTCCTTCGACCAGTAGAGGCGCTTGGGTTCGAGGAAGACGACCGGGTCGTCGGAGGCGATGGCCCGGCGCAGCAGGCCGTAGGCGTCAGCGACGGTGGCGGGGGTGACGACGTACAGGCCGGGGGTGGCCATGTAGTAGGCCTCGGAGGAGTCGCTGTGGTGCTCGACGCCGCCGATGCCGCCGCCGTAGGGGACGCGGACGGTGATCGGGAGGGGCATCCGGCCGCGGGTGCGGTTGCGCATCCGCGAGACATGGCTGATGAGTTGCTCGAAGGCGGGGTAGGCGAAGGCGTCGAACTGCATCTCCACGACCGGGCGCAGCCCGTACATGGCCATGCCGACGGCGGTGCCGAGGATGCCGGCCTCCGCGAGGGGGGTGTCGGTGCAGCGGGCCTCGCCGAACTCCTTGGCGAGGCCGTCGGTGACCCGGAAGACCCCGCCGAGGGTGCCGACGTCCTCGCCCATGACGTGCACGGCGGGGTCGGCGGCCATGGCGTCCCGCAGCGCGCGCGTGAGCGCCTGCGCCATGGTGGCGGGCTTGACGGCGACGGTCGTCATCGCGGCCCGCCTTCCTGGCCGTCCTGCTGCTCGGCCTCCAGCTCGGCGCGGAGCAGGGCGCGCTGTTCGCGCAGCTGTGTGGTGGTCTCGGCGTACACCTGGTCGAAGAGGTGCATGGGGTCGAGCTCGGGGTCGCGGTTCATGCGCTCGCGCAGGTCGGCGGCCATGGTCTCGGCGTCCTCGCGGGCGCGCCGGACGGTGTCCTCGTCGAGCAGGCCGCGGTCGGTCAGCTCGCGCTCCAGCAGGAGGATCGGGTCGTGGTCGCGCCAGGCGTCGACCTCGGTGTCGCCGCGGTAGCGGGTGGCGTCGTCGGCGTTGGTGTGGGCCTCGATCCGGTAGGTGACCGCCTCGACCAGGGTCGGGCCGCCGCCCTCGCGCGCGTGCCGCACGGCGTCGGCGAGGACCTCGTGCACGGCGGCCGCGTCGTTGCCGTCGACCAGGCGGCCCGGCATGCCGTATCCGACGGCCTTGTGGGCCAGGGAGGGCGCGGCGGTCTGCTTGGCGAGCGGGACGGAGATGGCGAAGCCGTTGTTCTGGACCAGGAAGACCACCGGGGCCTGCCAGACGGCGGCGAAGTTCAGCGCCTCGTGGAAGTCGCCCTCGCTGGTGCCGCCGTCGCCGACCATGGCGAGCGCGACCACGTCGTCGCCCTTGAGGCGGGCCGCGTGGGCGAGTCCGACGGCGTGCGGGAGCTGGGTGGCGAGGGGGGTGGAGAGCGGGGCCACCCGGTGCGCGTAGGGGTCGTAGCCGGTGTGCCAGTCGCCGCGCAGCAGGGTGAGCGCCTCGACGGGGTCCACGCCCCGGGCGATCACCGCGAGGGTGTCGCGGTAGCTGGGGAAGAGCCAGTCGCGCTCTTCGAGGGCGAGCGCGGCGGCGACCTCGCAGGCCTCCTGGCCGGTGCTGGAGGGATAGACGGCGAGGCGGCCCTGCTTGGTGAGGGCGGTCGCCTGTGCGTTGTACCTGCGGCCGCGCACGAGCTGGGTGTACAGCCGGCGCAGCAGCTCCGGGTCGGCCTTGGCGGCCGACTCCGTCCCGAGGACGCGGTACGGGCGCTCGTCGGGCAGCAGCGGCGCGGGGTCCGTCCGGGGCTGCCAGGCGGGCGGCGGCGACGGGCGGTATGCGCCGCGCTGCTCCATGACCGTCATGACGGCACCTCCTTGTGGGGGTGGCTACGGGAGACGGGTCGCCTGTGACCCGTCCCACCTACCGATTGTTCGGTCGTCGGCACATTTTGGCTACAGGCACCTCCAGGCTGTGGACAAACGGTTCTCCACAACCTGGAATGAACGCAGTACGTCCATGGTAGGGAGGCGGGGGGACATGGCACCTGAACAAATGGCCGAGGGCCCGCAGGACCGCGCCGCGCTGCCGCCCGCTCGCCCGCTGGACGCCATTGATCAGGACATCCTGCAGATCCTGCAGGCGGACGGCCGGGCGTCGATACGGTCGGTCGCCGAACGCGTCCATGTCTCGCGCGCCAACGCCTACGCGCGTATCAACCGGCTGGTCGAGGACGGGGTGATCCGCGGTTTCGGCGCGCGGGTGGACCATGAGCGGGCCGGCCAGGGCACCTCGGCGTACATCACGCTGAAGATCGTCCAGAACAGCTGGCGGACCGTGCGCGAGCAGCTGCGGCAGCTGCCCGGCGCCTCCCACATCGCCCTGGTGGGCGGGGACTTCGACGTCCTGCTCCTGGTGCACACGCCCGACAACCGGGCGCTGCGCGAGCTGGTGCTGACCCGGCTCCAGGCCATCCCCGAGGTGCTCAGCACCCGCACGCTGCTGGTGTTCGAGGAGGAGGACCTGGAGCCGGAGGACGGCTGAGGGCGGCTGAGGACAACTGGCGTCAGTGTGCGCGCAGGCCGGAGAAGACCAGCCGGACGACCGCGTCGCAGACCTCGCGCTCGCTCGCGCCGCGGCCGTCCGGGCGGTACCACTCCACGATCGAGTTGACCATGCCGAAGACCAGCCGGGTGGCGAGGCGCACCTCGACGTCACCGCGTATGTCGCCCTCGGCGGCGGCCGCCTTCAGCAGGTCGGCCACCCGGTGGTCGAAGTCCCGGCGCCGCTCCAGCGCCCACCGTTCGGTGCCGGTGTTGCCACGCACCCGCAGCAGCAGCGTCACGTACGGCAGTTCGGTGATCAGCACCTCGACCATGCGGCGTACGACGTGTTCCAGGCGGTCGGCGGCGGGGCCCACGCGCGCGTGCTCCTCGTCGAGGATCCCGAACAGGCCGTCCAGGGCCCGGCTGACCGCGCGGCGCAGCAGCTCCTCCTTGCCGGCGACGTGGTGGTAGATCGACGACTTGGAGATGCCGGCCGCCTTGGAGAGGTGCTCCATGGAGGTGCCGTCGTAGCCGCGCTCGTTGAAGACCTGGACGGCCACCGAGAGCAGGGTCTCGGGGGTGTAGGTGTCGCGCTTGGCGGTGGTCATGAGGCGCCCTCCCGCTTCTCGGTGGCGTAGGCGTGGCGGTAGAGCGCGAGGGAGGGCGCGTAGCGGCCACTCGGATCGCGCAGGTGCAGGTCGTCGAGGAGGTCGTAGGCGAAGTCGCGGCCCAGGCGGCGGCTCCACTCGAAGGGGCCGAGCGGGTAGTTGACGCCCAGGCGCATCGCGGTGTCGATGTCCTCCTCGGTGGCGACGCCCTTGGCGACGGCGTCGTGCGCGAGGTCGATGACCCGGGCCACCGTGCGGGCGACGATCATGCCGGGCACATCGCCGATGACGCTGACCTGCTTGCCGAGCGCCTGGAAGAGGCCGACGGCCTCGCCGAGGGTCTGGGGCAGGGTGTCGTGGCCCGCGGACAGGGCGATGCGGGTGGCGCGGCGGTAGTCGAGGGCGAGGTCGAAGTAGACGACGTCCCGGAACTCCACCGAGGTCTGGCCGTCGGCGAGGACCAGCTGGCCGCCGCTGGGCAGGACCAGGCGGGTGCCGTGGTCCTCGTCCTCCTCGCGGACCTGGATGCCGGCCTCGCGGATCATCGCGAGCAGCTCGGCCGCGGGGCCCAGGGTGCCCTCGGCGACGACGTAGGCGGGGCGGTCGGCGGGCTCGGCGGTGTGCGGCTCGACGGGCTCGGCGTCGTCCGCGTAGTCGTACCAGCCGTGCCCGGTCTTGCGGCCGAGCCTGCCGGACTCGACCAGCCGGCGCTGGGCCAGCGAGGGGGCGAACCTGACGTCCTGGAAGAACGCCTGCCACACGGAGTGGGTGACGGACTCGTTGACGTCCTGGCCGATCAGGTCGGTGAGTTCGAAGGCGCCCATCCGGAAGCCGCCGCACTCGCGCAGCACCGCGTCGATGGTGGCCGGGTCCGCGGCCTGCGCCTCGTGGACCGCGAACGCCTCGGCGTAGAAGGGCCGCGCGATGCGGTTGACGATGAAGCCGGGGGTGTCCGCGCAGGCGACCGGCGTCTTGCCCCAGGAGCGGGCGGTCTCGTACGCGCGCGTGGCCGACGTGACGTCGGTGGCGTACCCGGAGACGACCTCCACCAGCGGCAGCAGCGGGGCCGGGTTGAAGAAGTGCAGGCCGACCAGGCGGGAGGCGCTGCGCAGGGCGCCGCCGATGGCGGTCACCGACAGGGAGGAGGTGTTGGTGGCGAGCAGGCAGTCCTCGCCGACGATGTCCTCCAGGGCCCGGAACAGCTCCTGCTTGGCCTCCAGCCGCTCCAGCACGGCCTCCAGGACCAGCGTGCAGTCGGCGAACTCGGTGAGTTCGCCGGCGGGCAGCAGCCGGGCGCGGGCGGCGTCCCGGGCGGCGGCCGTCATCCGGTCCTTCTCGACGAGCCGGTCGAGGCGGGCGACGATCGCCGCGGCCGCCTCCCCGGCCCGCCCGGGGACGGCGTCGTACAGCCGGACGGGATGGCCCGCGACGAGTGCGACCTGGGCGATGCCCTGGCCCATGGTGCCGGTGCCGACGACTCCCACGGTGCTGCTGAGGTCGAGTGCTGTCATGTGCGCGATCCTCCCGCACGGGGTTTTCCACAGATGCGGCAGGCCCCCTTGTCCCGACCGATCGTTCGGTTACTCTAACTCTGTCCGGCCGTTTCCGCCCAGGTCATGAGCTTCAAGGGGAAGCTCATCAGACGAGGAGTTGGTCCCGCATGACCGCCGAACTCACCGTGCACGAGCTGATCGCCAAGCACCGGCCCACGCTTGACCAGGCGCTGGAGGCGATCCGCACGCGTGCGTACTGGTCCCCCCACCCCGAGCACCCCAAGGCCTACGGCGAGCACGGCAGCCTGGACGCGGCCGCGGGCAAGGCCGCCTTCGACGCCCTCCTCGGCAGCCGCATCGACCTCGGCCAGCCCGGCACCGACGACTGGACCGGCGGCGAGGTCTCCCCGTACGGCATCGAGCTGGGCGTGACCTACCCGCATGCCGACGTCGACACACTGCTGCCGGCGATGCGGGCCGGGCAGCGCGCGTGGCGCGACGCCGGCGCGGAGGCGCGCGCGGTGGTGTGCCTGGAGATCCTCAAGCGGATCAGCGACCGGACCCACGAGTTCGCGCACGCAGTCATGCACACCAGCGGCCAGGCCTTCATGATGGCGTTCCAGGCGGGCGGCCCGCACGCCCAGGACCGCGGTCTGGAGGCGGTGGCCTACGCCTACGCGGAGCAGGTCCGCACCCCCGACACCGCCGAGTGGAGCAAGCCGCAGGGCAAGCGCGACCCGCTCGCGCTGACGAAGACGTTCAAGCCGGTCCCGCGCGGCATCGCGCTGGTCATCGGCTGCAACACGTTCCCGACCTGGAACGGCTACCCGGGCCTGTTCGCCTCCCTCGCCACCGGCAACGCGGTCCTCGTGAAGCCGCACCCGCGCGCGGTGCTGCCGCTCGCCCTCACCGTGCAGGTCGCCCGCCAGGTCCTCACCGAGGCCGGCTTCGACCCGAACCTGGTGGCGCTGACGACGGAACACCCCGGCGAGGGCATCGCCAAGACGCTCGCGACCCGCCCCGAAATCAAGATCATCGACTACACCGGCTCGACCGCCTTCGGCGACTGGCTGGAGGCCAACGCCCGGCAGGCACAGGTGTACACCGAGAAGGCCGGCGTCAACACGGTCCTGGTCGAGTCGACCGACAACTACAAGGGCATGCTGTCCAACCTGGCCTTCTCGCTCTCCCTCTACAGCGGCCAGATGTGCACCACCCCGCAGAACCTGCTGATCCCCCGCGACGGCATCCGCACCGACGAGGGCCCCAGGACGTACGACGAGGTGGTCGCCGACATCGCCCGCGCGGTCGACGGTCTGCTCGGCGACGACGCCCGCGCGAACGCCCTGCTCGGCGCCATCGTCAACCCCGACGTCAAGGCCCGCCTGGAGGCCGCCGCCGGACTCGGCGAGGTCGCCCTCGCCTCCCGCGAGATCGCCAACCCCGAGTTCCCGGGCGCGGTCGTGCGCACACCGGTGATCGTCAAGCTGGACGGCGCCAAGCCGGA
Organism: Streptomyces sp. NPDC008092; assembly: GCF_042957285.1. Classification (NCBI taxonomy): domain Bacteria; kingdom Bacillati; phylum Actinomycetota; class Actinomycetes; order Kitasatosporales; family Streptomycetaceae; genus Streptomyces; species Streptomyces sp. NPDC008092. The sequence goes on along the minus strand of NZ_JBIBHY010000010.1, from coordinate 266,846 downwards.
CGACGAGGCCGCCTACATGAACGAGTGCTTCGGCCCGGTGTCCTTCGCCGTCGCCGTCGACTCCGCCACCGACGCCGTGGAGCTGCTGCGGCGGACGGTCCGCGACAAGGGCGCGATGACGGTCGGCGCGTACACGGTCGACGCCGACGTGGAGAGCGCGGTGGAGGAGGTCTGCCTGGAGGAGGCGGCCCAGCTGTCGCTGAACCTGGTGGGCGGGGTGTACGTCAACCAGACGGCCGCCTTCTCCGACTTCCACGGCTCGGGCGGCAACCCGGCGGCGAACGCCGCACTGTGCGACGGGGCGTTCGTGGCGAACCGGTTCCGGGTGATCGAGGTGCGCAGGGAGGCGTAGGCGCGCGGGGCGCGCGACCGGCCGACGTCAGCGGCAGCCACCCGTCCTGGCTGTCGCCGACTCGGCGACTTCTTTGGCCGCCGCAACGGTACCCGCCTTGGTAGCGGACGACCGTTGGACGGGTGCGGCGCCGTCGGGGCTGGTCACGCAGTTCCCCGCGCCCCTGAGCGGCGCCTCGGTCCAGCCCCCTTACAAAGCGCTCCAGTGGTACAAGGTCATCGCCACGCTCGTTGCCAGGTTGTAGCTGCTCACCTGCGGACGCATCGGCAGTCGCAGCAAGTGGTCGGCTCGCGCGCGGAGGTCGGCCGAGAGTCCCGTCCGCTCGGAACCGAAGGCGAGGATCGCGTCGTCGGGGAGCTTCACCGCGCGGATGTCCTCGCCCTCCGGGTCGAGCGCGTACAGCGGGCCCTCCGGCAGCTCGGCCACAGCCATCCGTTCCACCGCCGTCGCGAAGTGGAGGCCCGCGCCGCCGCGGACGACCGTCGGGTGCCAGGGGTCGAGGGGGCCGGTCGTGATGACGCCGGTCGCCCCGAAGCCCGCCGCGAGGCGGATCACCGCACCCGCGTTGCCCAGGTTGCGCGGCTCGTCGAGGACCACGACCGGGGCCGTGCGCGGGACGCGGGCCAGCTCGCGCAGGTTGGCCTCGCGGGACGGCCGTACGGCCAGGGCGGCCACGGCCGTGGGGTGCGGGCGCGGGACGAGGGACGCGTACGTCTGCGCGGGCACCTCCGTCAGCAACCCGGCCAGCGCCTCCCGGACGTCCGGCGCCAGCTCCTCGGCGAGGGCCAGCGCCGCCGCCCGGTCCGCCGTGACCGCCACCGGCACCTGCGCGCCGAAGCGCAGCGCGTGCTTGAGGGCGTGGAAGCCGTCGAGGAGTACTGCCGAGCCGGCCAGCCGCGCCCAGTGGTCCAGGGGGTCGGTCATGCCCCGAAGCCTACGCGGGGCTGTTCGTCGGCCTCCGGGAACCGTTGCGCGGGCAGCTCGGGGCCGGTCCGGCGGAGAACACGGTCACGCGCGCGTGCCGCCCAGCCGCCGATCCGGTGCAGGAAGGGAGTCGGCAGGAAGACGGAGTCCGCCGCGATCATGGCCAGCGAGAAGAAGGGCAGGCCGAGGACGACCGCGATCACCGCGTGCTCGGTCATCATCACGGCCAGCAGCACGTTCTTGACCCGCCGGTTGAACAGCGTGAACGGGAAGGCGACCTGCACGATGACCGTCCCGTAGGTCACCAGCATCACCATCGTGCCGTTGGCGGACAGCAGGTCGGCGAGGGCCGGCCAGGGCGAGAAGTAGTCCAGGTGGAGCGGGTAGTAGACGGCGGTGCCGTCCTGCCAGCGGGAGCCCTGGATCTTGTACCAGCCGGCGGTGGCGTAGATCAGGCAGGCCTCGGCCATGATCACGAACAGTGCGCCGTTGTGCAGGATGTTCGCGACGACGTCGAGCAGGATCCGGGGCTCGGACGTGCGCCCCCGGCGGCCGGCCGCCCACCACAGGGCGGTGCCCGCCCAGGTCGCCCACAGCACGGCCGGGACCAGCCAGCCGCCGCCGGTGCGGCCGGTGAGGGCCGCGGCGAGCAGGACGAGACCCGACACCGCCCACAGGACGGGGCCCGCCACGTCGGGGGCCACGCGTTCGCCACGCGCGCGTGCGGCGCTCACGCGGGCCGCCCGGCGCGCGTCCAGGGACCACACCTGGCCGCAGCGCGTGAACACCAGGTAGAAGGACATCAGATGCAGCACGTTGTCGCCGCCGTCGCCCACGAAGACGCTGCGGTTCTGCAGGGACAGCACGCCGATCATGAAGAACAGGGACATGGCCCGGGTCCGCCAGCCCACCAGCAGCAGGGCACTCGCGACGACGGCGAGGAAGTAGAAGACCTCGAAGAAGGCCTGGCTGTCGGAGGCCAGCAGCGCCGTGAAGGCGTGGTTGTCGGCGGTCAGCTGCTGGGCGAGGTCGAAGCTCCAGGTGCCGTGCGGACCGTACAGTTCCTGGCGGTGCGGGTACTCGCGCAGCAGGAACAGCAGCCAGGTGGCGGCGAAGCCGATGCGGACGACGGCCGTCTGGTACGGGCCGAGCGCCGCCTCGGTGACCCGGGCGATGGCGCGGGACAGGCAGAGGGCGAGACGGTTCACCGCACACCGCCGTTCGCTTCGTCCGCCGTGACCGTCCACCAGGGCAGCACCCGGTAGACGGGCGTGTCGGAGACCTTCTCTCCGCTCCACTTCGGCGGGGTCACGTTGGTGGTGCTGGAGCGGACCTGCACGCGCTCGATGGTGCCCTTCCGGCTCGTGGCGTCCCCCTTGTACATACGCATCACGACGATCCGCCGCAGGTACTGCTCGGACAGGGAGCCGCGCAGGCCGATCGGCCGGTTGTCGGCGCCGTGTGTGGAGGTGAAGAAGTCCCAGGCCCGGCGCAGCTCGTTCTGCACGGTGTGGCTGGGCACCAGGCTGCCGTCGATGGCCCGGCCGTCCTGTGCGGACAGGTCGTTCCAGCCGGTGGTGGTCGTGGTGCCGTCCGGCAGCAGCACGTCGGCGCGGACCTGAACGGCGATGTTCTGCTGCAGCGGGTTCGGCGCGAACAGCTTCCAGTTCTGTTCGAACTCCGGGTACACCCAGCCCTCGATCGCCTTGCCGTGCTGCTTGGTCACCGTGTTCGCCGGTGCCAGGCTCAGGAACACCATCCCGAGGTGCACACAGGCGGTGACCGCGACCAGGGCGAGGGCGAGGGCCGCGCCGACCTGGTAGCGGGGGGACAGGGCGGCGACGCCGGTCCGCGGGAGGGCACCGGTCTCTGCCGGCAGGGCCGGGGGGCCGGGGGCCGGGCGGGCCGGTGGGGCGGGCTCCGGCTCCGCACGCGTCCCGCTCGGGGCGTCCGGCCCGTGCCGGGCGTCCACGCCCTCGTCGTACGCGTCGTCCATGCCGCCCCGTTCCCCGATTCCGCCGCGTCGTCCGGGCGGCCGCCGATCGGGCGCCGCCCGGTGTGCCGCTGCCCGGCACTCGCACGGAACGGTACTCAGCACCGGCCACCGGGCGCAGCCCCGGGGACCAGGCCGACGGCGTGGCCATCACCACTCCGGGACCACTCCGGGACCACTCCGGCGCCACTCCGGGCTCGGCCGTCGATCCTTCCGATCCAGGGCATCCGAGCCCACAGCTCGATATCACCCCAGGTCACACAGTGCCCCAGGGTGCCCACCAGCCACGCTTCCGCGAGTTTTCCACAGGTCCCGCCCGAGGTTTTCCACAGGGGTTGATCGTCGGCACGGGCACGGCGACCATGGGATCGACCGGAACCGAACGATCGGACGGGACCCCGGCCGGCCTTCGCCGACCGGGCCTCCCCGCCCGGGGTCAGGCGTTCGCGACCCGGGCGCCGAGCATGCGGCGGACGGCGTCCGCGCGTTCCAGGAGGGTGTTGCGGACGACGGGGGCGGCTTCCCGGGCCGCCCGACGGGCCTTCTCCAGGTACGCGGCATCGACGGCGTACGGCGGGAAGAGATGGGAGGCGTAGGTCATCGCCGGGATCATGCCGCCCTGGTGCAGTTCGGGGACCGCGGCCAGGTAGCGCTCGGCGTAGGGGGCGAGCAGGGCGTCCTGGCCGGGGCGCCAGAAGGCGGCCGCCACCTGGGAGACCGCCGCGACGGGCACCTCGCGGTCCATGACCAGCCGCTGCCAGACCTCGGCCTTCGCGGCCGGGTCGGGCAGGGCGGCCCGGACGGTGAGGGCGCGGACCCAGGCGTCGGGGTCGGTGTCGCGTTCGAGCAGGGCGGCGGACTCGGCGCTGACGTCGCCGCCGAGTTCGGCCTCGCGGACGAGGGCACGCCAGCGCAGGTCGACGTCGTCGCCGGCCTGCTCGCGGAGCCAGGCCAGGTCCTCGGCGCCGGTCGCGGTGCGGGCGAGGCCGCGCAGGGCGACCCGGCGACGGCCCGGATCGGCGGCGAGCTGCCGGCAGGCCGCGGCCACGGCCACGGTCAGCGCGGGGCGTTCGGCGGGCGGGGCCCAGAGTTCGGCGATGTTGGTGACGAGGGTCAGGTAGGGCTCGATCACGGCGTCGGACGTCTCGGCCGCGAGGACCGCGGTGAGGCAGTGGCCGGCCTCGGCCGCCGTGGCCTCGCCGGACGTGAGCATGTCCCAGACCGTGGTGGCGGCCACGCCCCGGGAGATGGCGGTGGGCAGCCGGCCCGCCGCGCGGAAGAGGGCATCCCGGGCGGCGGGGTCCGGGCGGGTGGTGGCGAAGGTGAGGTCGTCGTCGTTGACCAGAAGGAGGTCGGACGTGGCGGGAAGGCCGGTGACCGGGGTGCGGGCCTCGGTGACCTCGACGCGGACCAGCGCGGTGCGTTCCAGGGCGTCGCCCGCGCGGTCGTACGCGCCGACCGCGAGGACCTGGGGGCGCGGGCTGCCGTCGGCGAGCAGCGTGACGGTGTCGCCGTCGTGCTCCAGCGTGAAGCGGTCGGTGCCGGCGCTCTCCAGCCAGGCCTTGCGCCAGCCGGTCAGGTCGCGGCCACTGGCCTCGGCGAGGGCGTCGATCAGGTCCTGGAGGGTGGTGGTGCCCCAGGCGTGCCGGGCGAAGTAGGCGGCCATGCCGGTGCGGAAGCGGTCCTCGCCGACGTAGGTCATCAGCTGGAGGAGAACGGAGGCGCCCTTGGGGTAGGTGATGTTGTCGAAGATCGACGCGGCCTGGGCCACGTCGTGGATGGGCTGGTGGATGGGGTGCGAGACAGGGCCCTGGTCGGAGAGGTACGCCCTGACCTTGCCGCCCAGCAGGTGGCCCGCCCAGGCGTCGGTGTAGCGGGTGGCGCCCTCGGCGGCCCAGTGGCAGGCGAACTCGGCGAAGGCCTCGTTCAGCCAGAGGTCGTCCCACCAGCGCATGGTGACGATGTTGCCGAACCACATGTGCGCCATCTCGTGCAGCAGCACCACCGCGAGCAGCTCGCGCTCGGCGGGCGTCGGCTCGGCCCGCCGCAGGAAGGAGTCCGACCAGGTCACGCAGCCGTAGTTCTCCATCGCGCCGCCGAACTCGGGCATGAAGACCTGGTCGTACTTGCGCTGCGGGAAGGGCATCGCGAAGGCCTCGGCGTAGAAGGCGAGGCCCTGGCGGGTGAGGGTGAAGATTTCGTCGGCGTCGCGTTCCAGGATCTCGGCGAGCGAGCGGCGGGCGTAGATGCCGAGGTCGTGGCCGTCGGCCTCGCGGCGGATCCCGTGGAAGGGGCCGGCGTTGACGACGGTGTTGTACACGGACAGCGGCGGGGTGTCCGGGAAGCTCCAGCGGCGGGCCGCGCCCTGCTCCTCGATCCGCGGGTCACCGGAGTTGCTGAGGACGGTCCAGGCGGCCGGGGCCGTGACGGTGAAGGCGTGCGGGGCCTTGAGGTCGGGCTGGTCGAAGCAGGCCCAGACGAACCGGGCCTCGTCGGGCTCGAAGCTCGTCCACACGTACACCTCGCCGTCGGCGGGGTCGGTGGCCTTGTGCACGCCCTCACCGGCGACGGTGTCGGCCTGGACGCTCTCGACGCGCAGCACGTTGTGCGCGGCGAGGCCGGGCAGCGGGATCCGGCCGTCGCCGGAGGGGGTGAGGGGGCTGCCGTTCAGGGTGGCGGCGCGGACCTCGGCCGCACAGTCGACGAAGGTCTCCGCACCCGGCTCGGAGCAGCTGAAGGTGACCGTGGAGACGCAGCGGAGCTCCGTTCCGTCGGGGAGTGCGGTGAGGTCGATGTCCACGTCGTACCGCTCGACCGTGATCAGTGCGGCCCGGCGTTCGGCCTCGGTACGGGTCAGGCTGCGGATCCCCATGTGTCCTCCCTCGTGTGTCCGTCCCCCATCGGCGGACAGCGGCCGTCAGCCTACGACGGGAAGAGCTGGTGACCGCAGGGGTTTTGGGTTCCCTTCTTCTAGAACCTGTTCTATCTTGACGGACCGTCAGATCAGCGGGGACCCGCCGGGAGGACAGAACCGTGGACTTCACCTTCACCGAGGAGCAGTTGGCGGCGGCCGAGGCGGCGCGCGGGGTGTTCGCCGGGGTGGCGCCGGACGCGGTGCCGAGCCCGGCGCTGACCACCGGTGCCGTGGCCGAGGGCTTCGACCGGGAACTGTGGGACAGGCTGGCGGGCGCGGATCTGCTGAGTCTGCTGCTGGGCGAGGAGTACGGCGGCGCCGGTCTGGACGCCATCGCGCTCTGCCTGGTGCTGCGCGAGTCGGCGAAGGTGCTGGCCAGGGTGCCGCTGCTGGAGCACAGCGCGGCCCTGGCGGCCGTGCAGAAGTACGGGACGGCGGAGTTGCGGGACCGGCTGGCGGCGCGGGCGGGGCGGGGCGAACCGGTGCTGACCGTCGCCGCGAGCGGACGCACCGGGCACGACCCCGCCGAACTGGCGGTGACCGCGCGGCGGGACGGCGGCACCTGGGTGCTGGACGGGGTGCAGACGGCGGTGCCGTGGGCGTACGACGCCGGCCTCGTCGTCGTACCGGCGCGCACCGAGTCGGACCGGAGCGTGCTGGCGCTGGTGGCACCGGGCGGCGAGGGGGCCGCGGCCGGGGTCACGGTCGCCGAGCAGGTGTCGACCAGCGGTGAGCGGCTCGGGGAGCTGCGGCTGGCGTCGGCGCGGGTCGCGGGGCGGGACGTGGTGACGGCGGAGGGGGCCTGGGAGTGGCTGCGGCAGCTGCTGGTGACCGGGACGTGTGCGCTGGCGCTCGGCATGGGTGAGCGGGTGCTGCGGATGACCGGCGAGTACGCCGGGAAGCGGGAGCAGTTCGGGTATCCGATCGCCACGTTCCAGGCGGTGGCCGTGCAGGCCGCCGACCGGTACATCGACCTGCGGGCCATGGAGGCGACCCTGTGGCAGGCGGCGTGGCGGATCGCGTCGGGCGCGTCCGGGGCGCTGCCGGCCGCCGGGGACGTGGCGGTGGCGAAGATCTGGGCGGCCGAGGGGGTGCGGCGGGTGGTGCAGACCGCGCAGCACCTGCACGGGGGGTTCGGCGCCGACACGGAGTACGCCCTGCACCGGTATCACGCGTGGGCGAAGCAGATCGAGCTGGCGCTCGGGGCGGCCGGGCTCCATGAGGAGGCGTTGGGGGATCTGCTCGCCGCGCATCCACTGGGGTAGGGCATGGGAAAGGGAGCGCTCGGTCGTATGTGATCCGCGGGCCGGACGGGGCGGGTCGCGCCGTTCCCCGCGCCCCTGCAGGGGCGCTTCGGCACGGCCTTCTCAGACCACGAACCCCGACTCGCCGGTCTCCGTCACGACCTCACGGCCCGCTGCCTGCCACACCTGCATGCCGCCGTCCACGTTCACGGCGTCGATGCCCTGCTGGACCAGGTACATGGTGACCTGGGCCGAGCGGCCGCCGGAGCGGCAGATGACGTGCACGCGGGCGTCCTGGGGGGCCGCCTCGGTGAGCTCGCCGTAGCGGGCCACGAACTCGCTGATCGGGATGTGCAGGGCGCCGGCCGCGTGGCCCGCCTCCCATTCGTCGTCCTCGCGGACGTCCAGCAGGAAGTCGCCGTCCTTGAGGTCCGCGACCTCGACCGTGGGCACACGCGCTGCGAAGTTCATGTCCCCGACGCTACCCGACCGGAGCGGAGGACTACTCCTGGGTCAGCAGGGCCGCCAGTTCCGCCTCGCGTTCGGTCACGTCCTTCCGGAGCCGCTCGGCGATCTCGTCGAGCAGGCCGTCCGGGTCGTCGGGGGCGAGCCGGAGCAGACCGGCGATCGGGCCGTTCTCCAGTTCCTTGGCGACCAAGCCGAGCAGTTCCTTGCGCTCGGAGAGCCATTCCAGGCGGGCGTACAGCTCCTCGGCCCGGCTGGGCCTGCGCTCCGGCGGGACCGGGCCGGCCGCCCACTCCTCGGCCAGCTCGCGCAGCAGGGCCTCGTCGCCGCGGGCGTAGGCCGCGTTGACCCGGCTCAGGAACTCCTCGCGCCGCTGCTGCTCGGCCTCGTCCTGCACCAGGTCGGGGTGGGCCTTGCGGGCCAGCTCGCGGTAGAGCCGGCGGGCCTCCTCGCTGGGGCGGACCCGCTGCGGAGGCCGGACCTCCTGCTCGGTGAGCATCGCGACGGCCTCCGGGAACAGGCCGTCGCCGTCCATCCAGCCGTGCAGCAGCTCCTCGACACCGGGGATGGGCAGGACCCGGGCCCGGGCCTCCTCGGCGGCGCGGATGTCCTCGGGGTCGCCGGTGCGGGCGGCCTTGGCCTCGGCGATCCGCGCGTCCAGCTCCTCGATGCGGAGGTAGAGGGGGCCGAGTTTCTGTTCGTGCAGGCGGGAGAAGTTCTCCACCTCGACGCGGAAGGTCTCGACCGCGATCTCGTACTCGATCAACGCCTGCTCGGCGGCCCGCACGGCCTGCTCCAGCCGTTCCTCGGGCCGCGGTGCCTGGGACTGCTCAGCTTCCGGGGTCGTCACCCGACCAGCCTAGGGCCTGTCGCCGTCGTCGGTGGCCGGGACCCACTCGGCGACCAGATCGGTGCAGGCCACGACGAGAGTGCCGGGGCGGCAGGCGACCTCGTGGGTGCAGCCGCCGGGGTGCGGGAGGATCTCGTCGAGGATCACCTCGCCGAGCGAGGTGAGGTCGCAGGCGCCCAGGATGTCCGTCTGGAAGCGGGAGACGCCCGTGTAGCGGACGATCAGGTCCTCGTCGTGCTTGAAGCAGTTGTGGCGGAAGCGGATCTCCATGCCGGCGGGGGCCGTGCGGCGCATGTCCAGCGGGCGCAGGTCCTTCACGCAGCGGCGGCCGCCGAACTCGTAGTGGCGCGGGTCGGTGGCGAAGGCGCGGGCGCCGGGCGGCAGCCCGACGGCCAGTTCCGGCAGCCGCGCCAGATAGGGGCCGGGGTCGATGGAGACCGCTGCCGCGCCCTCGTCTATTTCGACGTACTTCACATCGGCACCTCTTCGAACATCGGCACCTCTCCGAACATCGGCACCTCTCCGACGGCCGTCGGTCCGAGGCCGGAGGCAGGCCGCCCGGGGCGGGCTGTCACGCGGATCACACCCCGAGCTCCGCCGCCGTCCGTCCCGCCCGCACCGCGGTCACCAGTTCCTCGTGGTCCGCTTCCGTGCGGTCGGCGTAGGTCACCGCGAACGCGGCGATCGCCTCGTCCAGCTCCTCGCTCTTGCCGCAGTAGCCGGCGATCAGGCGCGGGTCGGCGCTGTGCGAGTGGGCGCGGGCCAGCAGGGCCCCGGTCATCCGTCCGTAGTCGTCGATCTGGTCGGGGGACAGAGCGGCCGGGTCGACGCTGCCCTTGCGGTTGCGGAACTGGCGGACCTGGAACGGGCGGCCGTCCACCGTGGTCCAGCCGAGCAAAATGTCGCTGACCACCTGCATCCGCTTCTGGCCGAGGACCACCCGGCGGCCCTCGTGGTCGACGGCCGGCGTCTCGAAGCCGGCCGTGGCGAGATGGGGGACGAGCGCGGACGGGCGGGCCTCCTTGACCTGGAGGATCAGCGGCTCGCCGCGGTGGTCGAGGAGGAGGACGACGTAGGAGCGGGTGCCGACGCTGCCGGTGCCGACTATCCGGAAGGCGACGTCGTGCGGGGTGTGCCGGGCGAGCAGTGGGTGGCGGTCCTCGGAGAGCGTGGTCACGTAGTGCTCCAGGGCGGCGGTGACCGCCTCCGCCTCCGCGTCCGGGACCCGGCGCAGCACCGGCGCGGCGTCCACGAAGCGGCGGCCGCCGTCCTCGGTGGGCTCGGTGGAGCGGGCCGCGAACCGGCCGCTGGTGTTGGCGCGGGCCTTCTCCGAAACCCGGCGCAGGGTGCCGATCATGTCGTGGGCGTCGGAGTGGGAGACCAGCTCCTCGTCCGCGATCGCGTTCCACGCGTCCAGCACCGGGAGCTTGGCCAGCAGGCGCATGGTGCGGCGGTAGGCGCCGGCCGCGTCACCCGCGGCCTTGCGGCACATGTCCTCGTCGGCGCCCGCCTCCCGGCCGGCCAGCACCAGGGAGGCGGCGAGCCGCTTCAGATCCCACTCCCAGGGGCCGAGCACCGTCTCGTCGAAGTCGTTCAGGTCGATGACGAGGTCGCCGCGAGGGTCGCCGTACAGGCCGAAGTTGGCCGCGTGGGCGTCGCCGCAGATCTGGGTGGCGATCCTGGTCATCGGGGTGCGGGCCAGGTCGTGCGCCATCAGGCCGGCCGAGCCGCGCAGGAACGCGAAGGGGCTGGCCGCCATTCTCCCGACCCTTATCGGGATCAGCTCCGGGATGCGGTCCCGGTTGGACTCCTCGACCGCGCGGACCGCGTCGGGACGGGAGCCGTCCAGGTCCAGGGCGTCATGGCTGCGGCGCGGCACCGCCGAACGCAGCGCCTTGCCCTCCTCCTTGGGGGAGCCCTGCGAAGGCCACTGCGCAAAGCCCTTCGGCGCGGGCAGCTTGCGCCCGCCGGCCGCCGTCGGCTCTTCCACTCCGGTCACGTCGACCGCCTCCCCCGTACTCCACGCACGCACACGCACGAACATCAACTCGTGGAGACGGTACAGGTGGGGGCCGAAAGCCGTCAGACCCTGTGGATAACTTCGGGGTGGTTTGGGGAGGGTGGGCAGCCGTCGTCGCACATCTGCGGGGCGGTGGGGGTTGTTCGCGCGGTTCCCCGCGCCCCCGAACAGGTGGGACCAGTGACCCGACCTTCTTGGGGGCACGGGGAACTGCGCGAACAACCACGACGCACCCGCAGCCGAAAACATCCCGGAAGACTCCCGGAGCAAAGCCACCGCGCCCCGAAAAGAAGGAGGTCACGCCCTCAAATACGCCAGCACAGCCAGCACCCGCCGGTGCGAATCCTCCGTCGGCGGCAGGTCCAGCTTCGCCAGGATCCCCCCGATGTGCTTCCCCACCGCCGCCTCGGAGACCACCAGCTCCCTCGCGATCGCCCCGTTCGACTTCCCCTCCGCGACCAGCGCCAGCACCTCCCGCTCGCGCGGGGACAGCCGCTCCAGCGGATCCCGGCGCCGGCGCAGCAGTTGCCGTACCACCTCGGGGTCGACCACCGTCCCCCCGCCGGCCACCTCCCCCAGCGCCGCGACGAACTCGGCCACCTGCCCCACCCGGTCCTTGAGCAGGTACCCGACGCCCGATCCGTCGCCGGAGTCGAGGAGTTCGGCGACGTAACTGCGCTGCACGTACTGGCTGAGGACCAGGATCGGCAACGCGGGCCGGGCCGCGCGCAGCCGCACCGCCGCGTGCAGCCCCTCGTCCTGGAAGCCCGGCGGCATCCGGACATCCGTCACGACGACGTCGGGCGCATGCTCCTCGACCGCCGCGACCAGCGCCTCCGCGTCCCCCACCGCGGCGACCACCTCATGGCCGAACCGGGCCAGCAGCCCCGCGAGCCCCTCCCGCAGCAGCACGCCGTCCTCGGCCAGGACTACGCGCAGAGGTCGATCGGCTCGCACGGCAACTCCACACGCAGCAGGGTCGGTCCGCCCGGCGGGCTGGACAGGGAGAGTCTGCCATCGAGCACGGACACCCGGTCCGCCAGTCCGGTGAGGCCGCTGCCCGCCCCGGCGGCCGCACCGCCGCGGCCGTCGTCGCGCACCTCCAGGTGCAGCCGGCCGTCCCGGTGCCCACCGGTCACCTCGGCACGGCCCGCACCGCTGTGCCGGTCGACGTTGGCGAGCGCCTCCCGCACCACGAAGTACGCGGCCGCCTCGACCGGCTCCGGCAGCCGCACCGGCAACCGGAAACCGACGTCCACAGGAACACCCGTGCGATCCGCCGCATCCGCCACCGCCGCCTCCAGGCCGTGGTCGGCGAGCACCTTCGGATGGATCCCGTGCACGATCTCCCGCAGTTCGGCGAGCGCCTCGCCCGCCTCCCGCTGGGCCTTGGCGAGCTGGTCGGCGAGCGGTCCCGGCGGGGCGTCCAGGCGGGCCAGGCCCAGGGTCATCGACAGGGCGACCAGGCGCTGTTGGGCCCCGTCGTGCAGATCGCGCTCGATGCGCCGCCGTTCCGCCTCGAAGGCGTCCACCAACCGCGCCCGGGACCGCGCCAGTTCGACGACCCTGTCCCCCAGCTCGGCCTCGCGCGGCGCGATCAGCAACCGGACCAGACCGGCCCGCGCACCGGCCGCCACGCCCACCGCATAGCCGCCGGCGGCCAGCAGCAGCACCCCGGCCAGCGCCATGCCGAACGCGGCCGGCCAGCCGGTGACCGTCCACGCCTTCAGCACCTTCGTCTCCCGGCCGCCGCCGACCGTGGCCAGCAGTACCGGGGCGGCGGCCATCGACAGCGGGCAGAGCAGCGCGAGCGTCACGGCGAGCGCGTCCACCGGCCACAACAGGCCCGCGAACAGCAGCGCATGGCCGAGCTCGCGCCAGGTCGCCCGCTCCCGCAGCCGGGTCGCCAGCCACGCCCGCAGTCCCGGAGCGGAGGGCCGGACATGAGGGTCGTACACCCGCTCCCGGTCGACCAGCCGCAGCCGGCACCGTTCGAGCCGGGCCACCGGCAGGCCCGCGAGCAACGTCAGGAGCAGCAGCGGCAGTCCGACCAGGACGACGGCGAGCGCGCCGCCGACCGCGACCGCGGCCACCAGCCCCACCAGGAGTACGGCTCCGGTCACCGCGCCGGTCAGCAGGTAACCGGCGGCCCGCCAGGGCCAGGAGGAGATCAGGAAGCCGGGCCCGGCCATGGCCTGCCAGACGCTGCGGGGACGGGGCTGCATGCGGTCACCGTAGGCGGCGGGCAGCGGACGCGGCCATCCGTCCAGCCGCCGGAACAGGGGTATGCCTGGCCCTACCCCGGCTCTCGGTCCTGCCGCACTGCGCCGGCCCGCCCCCGGACGGTTTCGTGGCCGTACCCCCGCCGCCGAACCGACATGCGAGGACCCATGGACGCCATGGACGCCACGAACGCCACGAACGCCACGAACGCCACGAACGCCACGAACGCCACAGACACCACGGACGCCACAGACGCCATCAACCTGCGCTCCGTCAGCAGACGTCACGGCTCAGGCGACCGCGCCGTCACCGCGCTCGACGGGGTCTCCCTGGGCTTTCCGAGGGGAACGTTCACCGCCGTCATGGGGCCGTCCGGCTCCGGCAAGTCGACCCTGCTGCAGTGCGCGGCGGGCCTCGACCGGCCGACGTCCGGATCGGTGACCCTGGGCGGGACCGAGCTGACCGGGCTGAGCGAGACGAAGCTGACCCTGCTGCGCCGGGAGCGCGTCGGCTTCGTCTTCCAGGCGTTCAACCTGCTGCCCTCGCTCACCGCCGAGCAGAACGTGGCGCTGCCGCTGCGGCTGGCGGGGCGCCGTCCCCCGCGGGCCCGGGTGCGCGAGGTCCTCGACCGGGTGGGCCTCGCCGACCGCGCCCGGCACCGGCCGGGCGAACTGTCCGGCGGGCAGCAGCAGCGCGTCGCGCTGGCCCGCGCCCTGATCACCCGCCCCGACGTCCTGTTCGGCGACGAACCGACCGGCGCCCTGGACTCACGGGCCGGCCACGCGGTGCTGGCGCTGCTGCGCGCCATGGTGGACGAGGAGGGCCGGACGACCGTCATGGTCACCCACGACCCGGTCGCCGCCTCCTACGCCGACCGCGTCGTCTTCCTCGTCGACGGCCGGGTCGGCGGCGAACTGACCGGCGCACCCGCCACCACCATCGCCACCCACCTGACCAGGCTGGAGGCCCAGCCGTCCACGCCGGAAGCCCGGCCGCCCATGCCAGGGGCCCAGCCGTCCGAGCCGAAAGCCCGGCCGCCCATGCCAAGGGCCCAGCCCTCCAGACCGCAGACCCAGCCGTCCACGCCGCAAACCCAGCCCCAGCCCCAACCCCAGCCCCAGCCCTCCCGGCCGGAGGCCCAACCGTGCTGAGCGTCGCCCTGTACACCCTGCGCGCCCGCCGGGCCGCCTTCGTCGGCAGCTTCACCGCTCTCGCGCTGGGCGTGGCCCTGCTCACCGTGATGGGCCTGGCACTCGCCTCCTCACTGGACACCCCGCGCCGGGCCCCGGAGCGGTTCGCGGCGGCCCCGGTCGTCGTCAAGGGAGCCGACACCCTGCGGGTCCCGACCCCGATCGGCACCCGCACCCAGCGGCTCGCCCGGCCGCAGGCCGTACCCGCCGCCGCGGTCACCGAGCTGGCGAAGCTCGGCAAGGTCACCCACGACCGCACCTTCGTCGTGCGTGCGCGGAACGGGCCCGCCGATCTCGTCGGTCACCCCTGGCCGGTCGCCGCCTTCGCCTCGTACGAGATCACCTCGGGCCGCGCACCGCGCACCGCCGACGAGGTCGTCGTCACCGGGACCTGGGCGAAGTCCGGCCGCGTCCTGCGCACGGATCACGGCAGCGTCACCGTCGTCGGCACGGTCGGCGACCGCGGCTTCGAGCACGCCGTCTTCTACACCGGCGCGCAGGCACAGCGCCTGGCACCCCGCAGCACCCAGCTGGTCGTGGCCGCGCGGCCGGCGGCCGTGCGGAACGCGGTGCGGGGCATCCCGGGCGTACAGGTCCTCACCGGCGACGACCGGCGCCTCGCCGACCCGGATCCGGACCGCGACCGCGAGGCGCTGACCGCGCTCAACGCCCTGTTCGGCACCGCCGGCGGAGTCACCGCCTTCGTGTCGGTCTTCGTGGTGGCGTCCACCTTCGCCTTCGCGGTCGTCCAGCGCCGCCGCGAGTTCGGCCTGCTGCGCACCGCCGGCGCGACACCGGGGCAGCTCCGCGGGACGGTGCTCGCCGAGGCCCTGCTGGTCGGGACGGTCGCCTCGGCGGCGGGCTGCGCGCTCGGCAGGTACGCCGCACCCCGCCTCGCCCGCTGGACCGCCGACGGCGGACTCGCCCCGGACTGGTTCCGCATCGGCGGCCACACCTGGCCGTACTGCGCGGCCTTCCCGGCCGGTCTGCTCGTCGCCCTGCTGGGCGCGGCCACCGCGTCCTGGCGGGCGGGCCGGACCGGGCCGACGGAGGCACTCCGCGAAGCGGACGTGGAGAGCAGCCCCATGACGCGGGCGCGGTGGCTGTGCGGTGCGGGCCTGTTGCTGACCGCGGCCGTACTGCTGCTCCGCGACGACCCCGGCGGCCTGCTGCACCGCAAGAGCTATGTGAGCCGGCCGATGGTGCTGATCACGGCGGTCGCCCTGCTCTCGCCCGTCCTGGTCCGCCCGCTGGTCCGGCTGCTCACCGTGGCCCCGGCCCGGCTCCCCGGCGCCACGGGCCTGCTGGTGCGCGAGCACGCGGCCGCCGGGGTGCGCCGTACGGCGGCCGTCGCGGCGCCCGTGCTGGTGACCGTCGCCCTCACCGGTTCGCTGCTCGGTGCCACCGCCACCCTGAACGCGGCCCGGGCCGCCGAGACCCGCGGCCGGACCACCGCGGCCTTCGTCGTCACGCCCCCTGAAGGCGGCGGGTTCGACGGGACGGCGCTCCGCGCGCTGCGCGCGGTGCCGGGCACCGAGGTGTCGGCGACCTCGGCGAGCGCCGTGTACGTGCTGGAGGACGGGGTCGCCCTGATCAGGTCCGAGGCCCGGACCGCGGATCCGGCCGCGCTGGCGGCCACCGCCCGCCTCCCGCTCGCCGCCGGCAGGACCACCGACCTCGACGACGGCTCGATCGTCGTCAACGAGGAGTGGGAGCGGCACACCGTCGGGCAGCGGGTCCGGGTGTGGCTGGGCGACGGCACCCGCAGGACCCTGCGCATCGCCGCCGTGCTGCGGACGGGCACCGGCGACAACGGCGTGTACGTCACCCCGGCCAACGCCCCGGGCGCGGCCGTCGACCGGGTCGACGTGGCCCTGAGGGACGGCGCGGACGCGGGCGCGGTGGCCGCCGGGCTGCGGCAGGCGGTCCGGGCGAACGGCGGGCGGGTGCGCACCGCGGACCAGTGGGTCGCGGCGACCTACCCGCAGACCGACCGGACCACCCGGCTCGGCTTCCTCCTGGTCCTCGGCATCGCGCTGGTCTACACCGGGATCTCCCTGGTCAACACCATGGTGATGGCGACAGCCGACCGGGTGCGCGAACTGGCCGCGCTGCGACTGGCCGGGGCCACCCGGGGGCAGGTGCTGCGGCTGGTCGGCGCCGAGGCGCTGGCGGTCGTCGCGGTCGGGGCGCTGCTGGGGCTGCTGGGCGCGGTGCTCGAACTGGCGGGAATGTGGCGGGCCCTGCACCTGCTGTCGGCACCGGTCCCGGTCCGGCTGCCGTGGCCGGCCATGGGCGCGGCGGCCGGAGCCTGCGCGATCCTCGCCGTGGCCGCCGCCGTCGCCACCGCGTGGCCCGCCCTGCGACGGGGTGCGACGGAGCTCGCGGGAGTACGGCAGTGAACCCCGCCCTCGGCACGACACCCGCCGGGCCTCAGCGCCCCCGGACCAGGCGGACCCCCGGACCACCAGCCACCACACCCACCACAGCCACCACAGCCACCACAGCCAGATCCTTGCGCGACACCGCGCATGACGCTCGCTCTTCCGGTCGGTCGGTCCGCCCGTCCGTCCCCAGGCACCCTCCGAAGGCACCGCCGCACGCCGCAACGGCAACGGAGCCCCGGAGCGCGATCGCCCCGGGGCTCCGTGGTCAGCGCGTCGGTCAGCGGCGCGTCAGGGCCTGGCGCAGCACGTCGTACACGTGGGTGTTGGCGTGCTTGCCGGTGAAGCGGTCGGACAGCGGGCCGGCCGCGGTCACGGGAACGTCCACACCGGTGTGACCGGACGTGGTCCAGTCGATGTAGAAGCTCTTCTCGCTGCCGCGGATGCTGAACGGACCGTCCTCGGCGGAGATGCCCGTGCCGGACTCGTCGGCGGCGTCCGTGTCCTCGACGGCCAGGCCGCCGGTCTCGTGGTCGCCGGTGACGACCAGCAGGGTGTCGGGGTGGGTGGCGACGTAGGCACGGGCCACGGCCACCGCCTTCTCCAGTTCCTGCATGGACTGCAGGACACGGGTGCCGTTGTTCGCGTGGGCGAACTCGTCGACGCCCTCTTCCTCGACCATGAGGAAGAAGCCCTTCTTGTTCTTGTCCAGCGTGCTCAGCGCCTTGCTGGTCATGGTGGAGAGGCCGACCACCGGGCTGTACACGTCGCCCTGGCCCTCGGCGCGCTGCTGGAACATCTCCTCGTTGGCGAAGAGGCCGAGCAGCTTGCCGCCCTTGGCGCTGCTGAGCTGCTCCGCGCTGGAGACGTAGGAGTAGCCGGCCTTCTTCGCCTTGGCGATCAGGTCGCCCTTGGTGCCCTTGCTCGCCTCGGACGGGTCCTCGGCGGGCTGGTCCTTGAACGCGCCGGCGCTGCCCGCGGGCAGCCACCAGTCCTCGCCGCCGCCCAGGATGACGTCGGGCTTGCTGACCTCGATGTACTGGCGGGCGATCTCGTCCTGCGCCGAGCGGTTGGCGGTGTTCGCGAAGAACGCCGCCGGCGACGCGTCGGTGACCTGCGCGGTGGTGACCAGGCCGGTGGCCTTGCCGGCCGCCTTGGCCTGCTGGCCGAGGGTGGCGAGCGGGTTGCCGTCCACGTCGACGCTGATCGCGCCGTTGTACGTCTTCTCGCCCGTGGCCCACGCGGTCGCCGCGGCGGCCGAGTCGGTGACGACGGCCTTCGGGTCGTCCGGCTCGGTGGTCAGCTGGCCCGAGACGGGGAGCTTGTCCATCGCGAGCTGGCCGCCCAGGCCGCTCAGGTGCAGGCGGGCGGCCTGGCGCGTGGCGGCGCCCATGCCGTCGCCGTTGATGAAGATGACGTTCTTGGCGGTCGGGGCCTTGGCCGAGGCCTGCGGAGCCGAGGCCGAGGCGCCCAGCGTCGGGTTGACCACCATCGTCACGACCACAGCGGCGACCGCGGCGGTTGCGGGAGCGGCGAACCGCCGAGCCCTACGGACATCCAGGGACACAACGTCCTCCGTTACTGTTCTTGCCCATTGCTTGACCGTGAACATAAGTTTCTTTGGGAGGGTGTTGACCAAGAACAGATGACCAGTACACGACGAGATCTTGAGTGGCAGGTAAAGACGCACGCCCCGGACTTGTCCGGACAGGTCACACTCGTGAGACGGCTCACGCGTCGGGGCCCCGCAGATGCCCGGCCGGATCAGTGCGATACCTCACAGCCGCCGGGCGCTCACCGGACAACGAGAAACGGGCCCCCGCCGTGACTTCCGTCACCGGCGGAGACCCGTCTCATCGGTATCTCTCTGTGGGGAACCGACGAAATGCGCTGGTCAGGTACTGCATCGACCACTTGAAGATCGCTTCCCTGCACTTCGATGATCGTTTCCCACCATGCAGGTGGGGGCTCAGAGAGCCGGGCTGCGCCAGCCTGAACGAGAACCCATCGTGACCGTCATCCTGCTATCGCAGGGGCTTGCCGCCCGCGTGCGTCCGGACTGCGGGCAATGCCTTCTACCTGGTAGGCAGCGAAGCATTGTGCCCCTGACCGAGACGGCCCTTATCCGAGCACTCAGTACAGTCCGCGTCGGCTCGGGGAACGTCGCATCGGACGCGTTGCGGTGCGGTCGGTACCAGTGGATGGAATCGACGCCAGCGTGGCTCGTACTCCGTTGGCAGAAGTCCAGTCACGGTGTGCAGGTAGTCGTCCACGGCATGGGCTGAAGCAACGGCGTTGAGACTGATGACGCTGGGAGCGTGGACCGTTTCGTCTTGGACGTACTGCTGCTGTCGTAGCTGTTCAGCCGTCAGTGCCTCTTCCTGAAGTTTGGCCGGACTGATCAATCCGTTACACCAGAGGCAGCCGAAGCCGGGGGCCATCGGCCGTACAACGCTGAAGACATCGGTGACAGCGCCTCCCGACCCGACCTGAACCTTCGCGCCGACCTGTACGCCCGGGATGAGGTACTGGTGGATGAGCGCGTTGACGACCAGTCGCGCCTGCATCGAGTCGGCGGCGAGAAAGATGTAGTCGCAGTCGACGAGGTTCGCGGTGATGGCGCTTTGAGTGACGTCTGCGTGCAGCGCGTGGACGCGGATGCGGCCATTGGCCTGTCGCGCAAGGCGCCGGGCCACCTTCACCTTAGGAGTGGCGTACCGGTGTCCCAAAGACTGGAGCCATCCTGGCCTGGCGGGGTCCGTCAGCCACGTGTGGGCGTCGCGGGCTCGGGCCCCGGCGAGGCGGGGCAGGTTGGTCTCTTCGACCCGATCGGGATCGATGACCACGAGTTCGCCAACCCCGAGACGGGCGAGGTATTCGACGAGGAGTGAGCCAGCCCCTCCGGCGCCGACGACGGCCACCTTTTGTGCTGCGAGAATGGCCTGCCCTCGGTCTCCGAAGACGCGGCTCTGACGGTCGTAGGTCGGATCTGACGTCGGAGGGGGCGGGAGTTCGGGGTACAGGGTCTTGATCGGCCATCCGGTGATCACGGCTCGTTCGAGTTCCGCTCGTCCGCCGTCGGGCAGCCAAAGGTCGCCCGCGACCGCATCGGTGGCGAAGACCAGGCCGCCGGCAGGCGTCGAGCCGAGGATGTCGCGCAGGGCCGGGTATCCGCGTTCGTGAGAGGCAAGGTCGGTGCCTGAGAAGGCAACGCGTGTGGTGCCGCCGTGACAGTGAACAGCCAGGTACGCCAGGCCTTGGGATCGACAGTCTCGGACGCGGTCACGTACGAACGTGGCGGTCAGCATCCGGTAACCGCGTTGCCCGGGCACATAGTTGACGCCGTCTTCGGCCAGGTACAGCTTGCGTGCAAGCAGGCGGGTGCCGCGAGCGGTGGTGACGACACTCGCTCCGATCACCGCGCCATGCTCGTCGCCGTCGCCGGGGAACAGGTGCTGACGGAGCGTGGACGCCATGGCGGCAGGCATACGCAGCGTCCAGGGACGGGTCATCGGCTGCGGAGCCATGTCAGCACCTTGTGGAGTTTGATGACGGCGGTGTCCGTGGCGGGGTCGAGGCGGTTGGAACGCCTGGAGATCTGCACCGCGGGACGGTCCTCGAAGGTGGTCGAGGTCATGGCCTCTCCAAGAGGGGCTCCATCGACGCGAGCGAGGTCCCCGCGCACGAAGTGGGGGTAGACGTCCGAGTACGGGTACTGGAATGTGATCCGGAAGCCGATCCATGTGGACCGTTGCTTGTACTGCGCGCCGGGATCGATCTCCTCCACGAGGACGACCGCACCGCCGTCCGGTTCTTCCCGGACGCGGATTGCCGCGTCCGGGAAGGCGGCGCGCACCTCATCGATAGCCTTGCTCACCACCGGGGTCACGCTGTGCCGTCCTCAGGAGTTGTCGTCGCCGGCGACGGCGGTGAAGACGGAGTTCTTGTTCACGGTCACCACATCGGTGTCGCCGACGATGCGGGTTTCGCCTGACGGCAGCTCCTGGGAGAGCTGGAAGTCCAGCTCGATCTCCACGCCCTGGGCGATCGCCGCCTCCTTGATCTGAAGGCCGGTGACTCTCGGGCCGGTGATCTCCACGGTCTTGTTGTTGACCGTGATGGTGACCGCGTGTCCCTTGCCCGGAGACTGCGCATCCACCTGTTCTACTGTGCTGCCCACGCTCCACTCTCCTTGATCATAATTGCAGGAACGACTCTCGATTGCTAGAGTCGAACAGTTACAACATAGACGCTCGATTGCGAGATTGCAATCAGCAGGAGACTCCATGGGCAAAAAGGGATGGTTCGATGCTGAAGGCTTCTATGCGGCCCTGGACGCCGCGCGGCTCGCGCGAGGCCTCAACTGGAAGCAGGTGGCTGCCGGTTCAGGGGTGAGCGCCTCCACTCTGACCCGGATGGCCCAGGGCAAACGGCCGGACGTGGATGGGCTTGCAGCACTGTGCGCGTGGTCCGGTCTCGATGCGGACGACTTCGTCCGCTCCGAGGATGAGGACCGGCCGGCGGCCGAACCGCTGGCAATGATCTCGACCTACCTTCGCAGCGACCGCAACCTCTCACCGGAGTCTGCCGCCGCACTGGAGGAAGTCATCAAGATCACTTACGAACGGCTGCGTCAAAAGGACTAAGGCAACATGGCGTTTCGACGGGGCTTCAAGACCGAAGCCAACTCTCTCGCCCTCGAAGTTCGGTCAGAGCTCCACCTTGGAGCTCTTGACCGCCTCGATCCCTTCGTCCTTGCAGATCACTTGGCGATACCCGTCATCGACCTGTCCAGCATGGCCACAGCATCGCAAGGCGCGGTTCATCTGCTCACCAGGGAGCCCGATGCCTTCTCCGCGGTCACCGTCTTCGCAGGTTTGAAGCGGACCATCGTGCACAACGACGGCCATTCCAAGGGCAGAATCAGCAGCAACATCACCCACGAGGCCTCGCACGGCCTCCTCCATCACCGCCCGACCCCGGCGTTGGATGACCGGGGCTGCCGTCTCTGGGATCAGGACATCGAGGACGAAGCCCAGTTCCTCGCTGGTGCCCTGCTGGTCTCGGAAGACGCAGCACTCGCCGTCGCAAGAGGTCGATTCACAAAGCCTGAAGCTGCGGTGCGCTTCGGAGTCAGCGAGAAGATGATCCAGTACCGCCTGAACATGACCGGAGCCGTCGGGCGGGTCGAGCGTGCCCGTAAGGCGAGCGCCCGATTCCGCTGAGAAAACTCAATGGGTCGCAGTATGCGGACGCACACCGGAAGAACTCACGTTTCGATTTTTCGCGCCGCCATCTCGGTAACCTCCTCGGCACTGTAGGTACGCAGCAGCTCGTTGAGCCGACATTCCAACTGCGCCCGACGCGTGGACCGGTCGCGCACCAATGCCTGCGCAATCGCACGATGCAGGAACTCCTCCGGAGTCTTCCGTTCGACGGCAGCAAGCCGCTGGATCCGATCCTGAACCTCCTCGCTCATGGGGATGCTCATGAGGTACTTGCCATCGGAGTCCGGGAAGAGACTGCAGAGCACGTCGATAGGCAGCGCCTCTTCCAACCGTCTCCAGATTTTCCTCACGGCCCGGCGTTCGTTCTTGGCGGTCACCAGCACCACAAGCCGCTTCCGGTCGCCGGAAGCAGCCATCAGCAGGGCGCTTTCCTTCTGCGCAGCCCTGAGCTCGGCAGCCTCAATAGTGCGGGTCAGGATGATCTCTATGGCGTGCACGGTCACTGCGTGCTCTCCTTGCGGGGCGATGTACGAGATGACGAGCGCACCCGGGTGCGTAGTCCAGGCCGGAATCAGTGGCCCAAGTCGGACCGCTACTCAAGCGAGACCTCTCCGTCCGGCAGCCACCCGCCCCAGTAGCCGTCCATGAAGTCGAGCAGTTCAGCGGGCTCGACCTGCACTCCGGCTGACCGCAACCCGGTCGTTGTCCACCAACAGGCTTCCGAGGCGAGCGCGAAGTGGATGGAAGGCGGCCATCTTTCCGCTGCAGGACGTACGACGAGTACGTACTGAGCACCTTGCGGTGCGTCCCTGCGGGATAGCCGGCCGACGAGCGGCGAGATACGTAGCGCGGGGAAGTGAGCGACGCTCCGTAGATGGCGAGTTGCCGCCCGGCGGCAGGTCTCACCGGAACGCATGGGGACCGTCGGCAGGGTCCAGCAGGTTTCCTGTTCGGGTTCGGACGGGATCAGGAGGAGCAGGTGCTTCGAGGAGTCGATGACGACGGGGCGTACTACGTCGTAGTCGTCCAGGTGGGCGTCGTTCATGCTCCAACGCTTCCATGGTGCTATTCGAATAACACCATGAAGACCTCCCAATGGGTGACGCGGATGATCGGGACCTGGTAAACGGAGACGTCCTTCGCTCACTCACACTGGTGGTCAGCCCTCAAGCCGCGGTTCAGCAGGGCGCACCTGGCACAGATTCGCATCGTGAGTACTGCGAAGAAGACGGCGCAGCAGCGTCGCCAACCACGTCGGCCGCTGTCCGTCTCAGCGCCTCAGCCGATCCCCGGAGAGTCGCTGACCAGCTGGATCGGCGAGCTCGCCCATCAGCAGGATTTCGAGATGAAGCCGCTTCTGCGGGAGCTTCACCTAGACCGGCTCGGTGGGCTTTCTGCGGCCGAGATGCGGTTATCCGATCCTGTGGCTCGGCGGATGGAGAAAGTGGCCGGGGTCGACGCCAAGTGCCTGCACGCGATGACCCTCGCACGCTATGCCGGCAATGCGCTGCCGCATCTGCCGCTGCTCTCGACCGACGGTGTGGCTGTTCAGCAATGGCACAAGGGGGCGTGGTTCCTCCGCTCGCAGGCACGCTGGTGCCCTAGGTGCCTACGGGGCGACAACAGCACGCGCTGGCTGCTGCGCTGGAAGCTTCCGTGGTCGTTCGCGTGCGTTGAGCACGCCGTGTACTTGGTGACCGAATGCCAAGCCTGCTGGGACACCGTCCATTTCCGGCATGACGCCCCTCCTGAGCGAGCATGCGATAACTGGACCGATGAGGGTGAGTGGACGCACGACCTCAAGGAGCAGTGCGGCTATGCGCTGAACATGTGCCAGCCGACGCCGGTGAGTGACGGCTCCGTTCTGACCTTGCAGGCGCGTGTCAACGCGTGGCTCGACGGAATGCCCACGCACGAGGACAGACGGCTCGTAGCGCTCGCGGCCGTGCTGATCCCGCTCCTCTCCCCGTCGATGGTGCGCCGAGGTGATCCGCTCCTTCGGTATGCGGTTCGCTCCCCGAGGGGCACCACACAACGGCTGAGGAAAGGGAGAAGGCCGTGGACCGATTCCCTTCGGGTAGCGGCCGCCGTGTATGCCGCAGACCAGCTCCTGAACCGTGAGTATTCAGCGAACGAGATCGCTGACTGGATCTTCGACATCCGATTCCTCGATCACCGGCGCAGGCCGTGGCACATGGACGTGACGGAGTTGGCGTACGGGCCTTCGCTCCGGCCCAACCCCTTCATTGAACGTCTCGTGCATCGCGGACTGATCAGTCTCGGCGCCTGGCTCTGAGCGCCTACCACGCGGCTTGGCGTGCCAAGGGGATCTTCACCCAACTCGACTACAACTTGACCGGTTTCGGGGACCACGTCGATCACTCGGGCACTGGCCGCTCGTACACAGGGAATGTACCGGCGTCGTGGCGCGAGTTCTCCGTCGCCTCGGCACTGCATGCCGAACGGCGGGACGAAATCGGGGAGCGGTCACTCTTCCCCTTCACAGACGCCCTCGACAGCGAACTTCTGGTACAGATGCGGGTAGGCGACCGTACCGACCGGGTAGTGCTCCAAATGCATGGCGAACTCCGGTGTGCCGAACGCGGCACGGAGGTGCTCGGTCGATTGCCAGACCGCGACGTTGGTGAAGAGCCGGCTACCGCCGATGCCGCGGTACAGCTGAGCCGAGAGAAGGCCCCCCGCCGCCTTCATGAACACCGCGTCGTCCGTCCAGGCGGCCAGCACCTCGTCCTCCTTGCCTTCCGGGGCGACGAACGTGTTGATGATGGTGACCGGGCCGGTTCTCTCCTTCTGCTGGTCGAGGAACTGAGTGGACTGGTCGAGGCTGCCGAACTTGAGCATGATTCCTCCATGAGGGCCAGAAGTGGGTCTAAGAAATTGCAGAGATTCCAGTAGCTCTGGAATGGGAGGTGCCAAACCCTCGTGGCGCACCCGATTCACATGGTGTTGCTGGGTGCGGCCGGGGCGTGGCGGTGGCCGGTCTGGGTCACCGCCGATGACAGCGGGCTATGCGGCGCCCCATTGGTGGGCCAGTGCGGCCGCCTCGCCGCGGGTGCTGACGCCCAGTTTGCCGATGATCTTGGCGACGTGGAACTTCACCGTCGACTCGCTGATGTTGAGTGTCTGGGCGATGTCGCGGTTGCGGTGGCCCTGGGCCAGTTGCTCCAGCACCTCCAGTTCCCGTGCGCCGAGCACCGTCAGCGGGTCCTGGCGGGGTGCGTTGGGCGATGCGAGAGGTAGTACGAGCGTCACCGTCGTGCCCCAGCCCGGCACGGCGTCCACGTCGAGCCGGCCCCCGAGCGGTGCCAGACGCTCGGTGACACGGCGGGCGTCGAGAGCATCACGAGAGAGAGTGCCGGGCCCGTCGTCCCGCACGGTGGCGCGCAGTTCGTTCGTGCCGACCTTCCAGCCGATGTGGACACGGTGTCCTCCGTCACCGTCAGGACCGTGAACCTGATCGTCCAGTGACGCGTGCACGGTAGCGCGGACCACGGCAAGTGCCGTGTGGGTGACGTCGGCGGGCAGCAGCCGGTCGGCTCCTTCCTCCGCGCCGGGCGGTCCCAGCTCCAGCTGTACGCCGCGGGCGCGCAGGATCCGGCGCAGCGACACCGCCAGCCGCTCGAAGGCGTCCCCGGCCCGCTCCTCCATCAGCGCGCGGTCGAGTTCGACCCGTGACCGCAGCTCGGCGAGGGCGGAAACGGCGAGGTCGACGGCGCGCGTACGGGCGTTCGCGTCGTCCAGGGTGCGGTCGCGCAGGACGCCGAGCAGAGCGGTCAACGCGGCCCCGTGCGCATCGCGGAGTTCGGCGATGGCCACCGCACGTGCCGCAGCCGCGGCGCGCGACGCGGCCAATGACCCGGGCAGCGCCTCGCTGCGAAGCCCCTCCCGGTACGCGGTCACCAGGTCCCAGAGTGCCTGGGCGGATGCCAGGTGCTCCTCCGGTACGGGAGTGTCCTCGGTTCGTACGACGACCAGCAGTGCGCCCTGCCCCGTGATGTCGCTGGCCAGAGCCAGCACGGGCAGATCGACGCCGGCCATCCGCGCCCGCCCCTGCCAGCTTCCCTTCGCCGGCATCAGCGGCCGCAGCGCGGCGACGTCGGTGGCCGTGATGAGAGCGTCGGGCCGGCCGGGGGACTCGCCGAAGGTCTTGAACGGAGCGAGCGAGCAGTTGCCGGCCAGCTGGGCGATCGCCCGGTGCGGAATCGCCTCCGCCAGAGCGGCTGACATACGCGCCAGGTGCTCGGACAGCGGCGCCTGGATCAGCTCGACTGCGGCCATCAGGTCCATGTCTGTCAGCGTAAGCAGGCAGCCCTCCGATCGGACCGTCCCTTCGGCTAGTCGGAACCACCCGAAAGGACAGCGGCGGCCGGGCCGCCACGCCTGAGTCTGGAGGCGTTGTGGGCGAGCGGCCGCTGTCGCGGCGGCCCGAGGCATCCGTACGACGGGAAGTGGCAGGTATGAAGGCGATCTCCTTCAAGGAGTACGGCGGTCCGGAGGTGCTGCGGCTGGCGGAGGTGACGGAGCCGCACGCCGGGCCCGGGCAGGTGCGCGTCAAGATCGTGGCCGCCGCCGTCAACCCCGTCGACTTCAAGATCCGCCGCGGCTGGGCCCCGCAGATGGGCCCCGTGTCCTTCCCGGCTGTCCCCGGCCTGGAAGGAGCCGGCATCGTCGACGAGGTGGGCGCGGGTGTCTCCGGTGTGTCGATCGGCGATGAGGTGATGGTCTGGACCGACACCGGTTCCTACGCCGAGTACGCCCTGGCCTCGGACTTCGCGCCCAAGCCGGCCGGCCTGGACTGGGAGACGGCCGCCGCGCTGCCCGTGGCCGCCGAGACCTCCGACCGCGTGCTGGACGAGCTCGCGGTGGGCCTGGGCGAGACCCTGCTGATCCATGGAGCCGCGGGCGTGGTCGGCTCCGTCGGCGTCCAGATCGCCGTGGCCCGGGGCGCCAACGTGATCGGTACGGCGTCCGAGGCCAACCACGACTTCCTGCGCTCTCTCGGCGCGATTCCCGTGACGTACGGGGAAGACCTCGCCGACCGGGTCCGCGACGTCGCGCCGCAGGGCATCGACGCCGTCTACGACGTCGCCGGCATCGATGCGCTGGATGTCTCCGTAGAGCTGCGTGGCCGCACCACCGACCGCATCGTCACCACCAACGACCCCCGGGCCTTCGAACTGGGCGTCACCTTCTCCATCGGCGGTCGGCGATTCGGGCCGCAGCTCACCGACTATGCCCGCCGCGCCGCCGGGGGTCGGCTGCGCGTGCGCGTCGACCAGAGCTTCCCGCTCGCCGACGCCGCCAAGGCTCACGAGTTGAGCGAGTCCGGCCATGCGCGCGGCAAGGTGCTCCTGCGCCCGTAGAGATCCACGGTGTGCCTCTCCCGTGCATGCCTGGGGGCACACCTGATGTCGGCCTACCGGTCCGCGTCGGCACGGCCGACGCCCGATGGCGGGCCGAGGGTTCGGCCCCTGCCCGCCCTTCCCGGCGTCCGGCATGCCGGCGGTCCGGATCTTCGGAATGAGCTCCGAGGGAGTCGACGACAACCAACGAAACCGGAGATCGACATGAGTAGATTCAACGCACAGGAAGTCACTTACCTGTGGGAACACTTCCTGGGACGGCTCGCAACGGCGAGCAGGTCCGGCAAGCCGCATGTGGTGCCGATCAGGTTCCACTTCGATCCAGAGCAGGAGGTGATCAAGATCGGCGGGCGCGTGCTCGAAGGGAGTGGCCAGGAGCGGCTGTACGTCCGTCACCTCAAGGCCAACCCGCAGGCGGCGCTGGTGGTCGACGACGTCGCGGATGCGCGGACCCGGCAGCCGCGCGGGATTCTCATCAAGGGGACCACCGTCCTGCACACGGAGGGTGGGGACGGGCTGGGG
Organism: Streptomyces sp. NPDC008092; assembly: GCF_042957285.1. NCBI lineage: Bacteria > Bacillati > Actinomycetota > Actinomycetes > Kitasatosporales > Streptomycetaceae > Streptomyces > Streptomyces sp. NPDC008092. The sequence continues at coordinate 239,153 of NZ_JBIBHY010000010.1, read as the reverse complement.
CCAGGGTTCGGTCCCAACTGGGTGGAGGTGGTACCCGAATTCGTCACGTCGTGGGGCATTGACGCCCCTGCCATCCGGGCCGCCGCTTCCGGCGAGGGCTGAGCGAAGGGCCAAGGAACGCGATCCACCGGACCGCTGAAGTCGACGGCCTGCTCATCGAGCAGGCCACGACGCACATGTCCCCGTTGGCTACTTGTCCAAGAGTGACATGTGGTGCTCGTTGTAGCGGTCTCCCTGGATCCCGATCCGGCCGGCGAGTTCGTCGAGGTCGGCCAGCTCGTCGGCGGACAGCGGCAGTTGCGTGGCACCGACGTTCTCCTCGATGCGCGCACTGCGCCGGGTTCCCGGAATCGGAACGATCGACGGATGCTGCGCAAGCAGCCAGGCGAGTGCCACCTGCCCCGGTGTGGCGCTCTTGCCCTGCGCGAGCGACTTGATGTGTTCGACGAGAGCCAGGTTCGCCGTCCGGTTCTCGGCTGTGAACCGTGGAATGGTGGTGCGGACGTCGTTGGCCGCGAACGGCGTCGAGGCGTCCAGTGTCCCGGTCAGGAACCCCTTGCCGAGCGGGCTGAAGGGTACGAATCCGATGCCGAGCGATGTGCACGTCGGCAGGACCTCTGGCTCGGGGTCCCGGGTCCACAGCGAGTACTCGCTCTGCACCGCCGTCACCGGGTGGACCGAATGGGCACGCCGAATGGTCTCCGCACTGGCCTCCGAGAGCCCGAAGCAGCGGACCTTGCCCTCCCGTACGAGCTCGCCCACCGTGCCCGCGATGTCCTCGATCGGCACCTCCGGGTCAACGCGATGCTGGTAGAAGAGGTCGAGCCTCTCGACCCCGAGCCGTTTGAGGGAGGCCGTCGCGACGGAGCGAATCTGCTCGGGCCGGCTGTTCAGTCCGACGACCGAACCGTCCTCGATGCGGAATCCGAACTTGGTGGCGATAACCACTTCGTCGCGCACCGGAGCGAGGGCCTCTCCGACGAGTTCCTCGTTGACGTATGGTCCGTACACCTCTGCGGTGTCGAAGAACGTGACCCCCCGATCGACGGCTCCACGAAGCACGCCGATCATGTCGCTCCGGTCACCGGGGTTCGGACCGTAACTCTGGGACATGCCCATGGCGCCGAGGCCGATGGCGGATACCTGCAGGTCGCGCCCGAGCGTTCGCGTGTGCATTCTTCCTCCTGGGTATTGTTTTTGAGCCGAATATTTCGGCGTTTATTCCTGTATTTCAGGTTTCGATCCTTCAATCACTGTACCCCGCGCTCGATCTCCCAAGGGGGTAAGGAATCTTCCCCGGATAAATCCCTCCCCTGTACAGGGTTGGGTGACCGTGCATGAGTGCCGAATTCATGGCTTCAGTGAAGAAGCGGAGACAACGCTTACGTCACTACGTCCGCGACCGAACCGCTCCCCCGTTCACTTCGTCGTCCGTGTCCCCGAAGGCGTCGGGTAGATCGGGCGGAGCGAGGACGTACCACTGGTGCCCTGGGTGTTTACTCTGCAGGATCGCAACAGCATGCGAAGCTGTGGATGTGCGACGCAAGCCGGGCGGGGAAGAACTGGGGGACTTCCTGAAGGCGCGCCGGGCACAGCTGAGTCCGGGCACGGCCGGTTTGCCCGACACCGCTGAGCCCCGGCGGGTTCCCGGCCTGCGCCGGGAGGAGGTCGCCCGACTCGCGGCGATCAGCACCGACTACTACACCCGGCTCGAGCAGGGCCGTGTCCAGGCGTCGGGGGCCATCCTGGAGGTGCTCGCGCAAGTGTTCCGCCTCGATGACGACCAGCGCGAGTACCTCCTGACCCTGGCGGGGAAGACCGCCCCGCCCACGGCCGGCCGGAACACTCGGCAGGAGGTCCGGTCGCAGATGCGGCACCTGCTCGACGACCTGACCCTGACCGCGGGATTCGTCATCGGCCACCGCACGGATCTCCTGGCGTGGAACGCCATGGCCGAGGCTCTGGTGATGGACTTCGGACGTGTCCCCGAGGAAGAGCGCAACTACGTGCGCCTGGTGTTCACCGAACCCGCCATCCGCGTGCTGTACCGGGACTGGGAGTCCATGGCCCGTCTGGCTGTGTCCCACCTGCGCATGGACAGCAGGCGCGACCCCCGCGACCCACGGCTGACAGCGCTTGTCGAGGAGCTTTCCGCGCTGGATCCGCAGTTCCGGCTCTGGTGGACCTCGCATGACGTCGCCGCGCGGGCCGGCGGCACCAGACTGCTTCGCCATCCCGTGGCCGGTGACCTGGTCCTCGAACGCTCCACTTTCCTGTGCGCCGAGGACCCCGGGCAGCAACTCGTCGTGTGGACCGCCGAGCCCGGCAGCCCGACCTCCGACGCCTTGCGTCACCTGGCGTCCACGATCGGGCCGGCGCCGTCGCGTGCGTGATCGCGTTGAGTGGCGGCGCTCCCCGTTCAGCGCGGGGCCTGCGGGAACAGGCGCCGGGCGTTCGCTGCGGTGAGTGATCGCCACGTGGCACCTTCCGCCGGTGGCTCGGCCGCGTCGATCGCCGCGATGTGGGCGTCGGCCAGCGGCGCAGGCGTCCAGCAGTAGTCGCTGCCGAAGAGCACGCGGTCAGGGCCGACCAGCTTCAGCAGCGCGGGAACCTGGCGTGGGAAGGCCGTACCCGCGATGTCGTAATACAGGGCGCTCAGCTGCTGCACGGCGTCGAGCGGGGGTGCCTCCTGCGAAGGCACGAAGAGCTGCATGAACTCCTTGATGCGGTCGGCCAGGACCGGGATCGCGCCACCGCAGTGCGGGACGATCACCCGCAGGTCCGGGTGACGTGTCAGGACGCCCGCCATCACCAGGTCCGTGACGGTGCGGGCCGTGTCGAAGATGTACTCCACCATCGGACGCGGCCTGCCGAGGGCGGACTGCTCCCAGCACACGGGAGAGGTGGGGTGCAGGAAGACCACGGCCCCCCGACGGTCCAGCTCCGCGAACACCGGGTCGAGGCGTGCGTCGCCCAGGTACACCCCGTGGGTGTGAGTCAGCAACGCCACACCGTCGGCGCCCAGTTCGTCGAAGGCGAAGGCGATCTCCTCCAACGCGCCGTCCACGTCCGGCAGCGGAAGCGATACGAAGTTGCCGAAGCGGCCCCCGTGGTCGCGCGTCACTTCGGCGGTGTACTCGTTGACACGCCGGGCGAGGAGACGGGCCGCCCTGTCGTCGCCGAAGTGCACGCCGGGAGAGGACATGGAGAGCATCGCGGTCTCGATGCCGTTGCGGTCCATCAGATCCAGGTGGTCTCGTACGGACCACGCGGGCCAGCCGCCCATGCCGTCGGGGTGGGCGTGGCCCGCCGCAGTCGCCTGCTGGACGTAGAAGTCGGGGAGGAGATGGGCGTGGACGTCGATGAGGCCGGAGGTCATGGCTGAAGGACTCCTTCTCGGGGGGCTTGGATCGGCGAGGCCGGCTGTACGCTGCGCCTACTCCACCTGCTCGCCTCCCGCCAGCCTGACCTCTTCGTTGTCCAGGGCCGCCTGGAGCCGGCGCAGCACGGTGTCGTCGATCTGAGACTCGTCCCTCAGGCGGACGACGGTCGCGCGCTTCGTGCCGATCAGGGCGAGACGAAGGTCGGTGTAGTGGCGGTTGTGGAGCAGGGCGGGATCGTCGTCGCTGCCCGCGCCCCTTGCTCGTACGGTCGCCAGGTTGGCCTCGTACTCCTGCCGCAGCCACTCCATGACCTTGGGGGTCGTGCCCAGTTCGGTCGCGAGCTGCGGCAGTGCCTTGATGGCTTCCTCGGTCGCCGTCGTCTCGGCGAGGATCTGTTCCTCGTCGACGGAGGTGTCGCGGGGCAGCCGGGCCCAGCGCACCACGCCCGGCAGCAGTAGCCCCTGCACCACGAGGGTCACCACGATGACGCCGGAGGTGACGAAGACGATGAAAGCCCGGCCGGGGAACGGCTCACCCGAGTCGAGGGTCTCCGGCACGGACAGTGCCACCGCCAGTGACACCGCGCCCCGGAAGCCCGCCAGCCCGCTGACCACTCGTGCCCGGTCGCTCATCCTCCGCAGTCGCTGTTCGGGACGCCGGTCGATCGCGCGGACCAGGTACGTGGAGGAGAACAGGAACACGAACCTGACAGCGACCAGGACCACGCTGACCGCCGCGATCGCGATGAGGGCGTCCCTGAGGTCGGCCCGGCTCAGGTGGCGCAGCGCGTACTGCAGTTCCACTCCGACCAGGACGAACAGGGCGCCGTTGATGATGAACGTGGCCAGCGGCCAGAAGGCCAGTGCCTGGCGTCGGTGCTCGGCCCGGATGAGGCTGGGCGCGACCTGGGCCATGATCAGGCCGCTCACCACGACCGCCAGGACACCTGAGGCGTGTATCAGCTCGGCCAGCAGATACGCCGTGAACGGCGCCAGGATCATGACGAGGTTGCCGAGCAGGGGATCCTCCAGCCGGCGTCTCAGGTTCATGTTGACCCAGGCGACCGCGACGCCGACCGCGGCCCCGCCCCCGTAGGCCAGCAGGAACAGCGCGCCGACATACGGAAGGGTGAGGTGCTCCTCGCCCACGGTGAAACCGACCGCCAGGCCGTAGATCACCAGCGCGGTGCCGTCGTTGACGAGGCTTTCCGCACGCAGGACCGTGATCTGACGGCGCGGCAGGGAACCTGCCAGGGCGCTCACCGCTGTGGCGTCGGTGGGCGCCACGGCCGCGCCGAGGGCCCACGCCGGCCCCCAAGGCAGCCCGAGTGCGTGCCCGGCGACGGCCACAGCCCCTGCGGTGAGGATCACCAGCACCGTGCTGAGCAGGACGATGCCGCGCAGGTTCGTCCGGATCTCCCGCATCGACGTGGTCAGGCTCTCCCAGTACAGCAGTACGGGGAGGAAGAGCAACAGGACCACTTCGGGCGGGAGTTGGGTCTGGCGGACGGCCGGGACGAGACCGATGAGGGCGCCCACGACCAGGAGCACGACGGGGGGTGCGACACGGAAGTGCTGTCCCAGGACGTTCCCCACCAGCACGGCCGCACCCAGGACGACGACGAGTTCGAGACCGAGCATGACACTTACTCCTGTGCGGGGCCGACCGGTGGTGGCGGCTCAGCGGCTTTGATCGGGATCGTCCTGGTCATCTGGGTAGCAGCCGCAGCGTCGTGGAGCGTGCCGCCACCATGGGATCGACGTAGGCGCCGCCGAACCGGCCGTACTTGCTGCGGTAGGCGGCGTCGACGCGGTCGTTGGTCCCGGAGTCCGGCACCTCGGCGAAGGTGACGTCCTTGTCGACCCCGCCGGAGCGGACGTGTCCCATGTGGGTCGCGCGGGCGGTGCGCCACCAGCCGCCGTCCCTACCGCGGAAGGAGCGGACGTACAGGTCGTCACCGTCGCGGACGACCCAGATCGGCACCGGCTCGCGCAGCGTGCCGTCACGCCGGAGCGGGGCCATCTCCAGTTCGTCGGACTTGGCGATGCGGTCGAGTTCGTCGCTCGTCCAGGTCGTCATCGGTGTCTTCCAATCCTTGTGATCCGGTGGGAGAGAAGCCCGTCAGGTTCGTCGAGCGGGTTGCCGGAAGACCCGTGGTCAGGTGCGGGTGGCGGTGGGCGGCTCACCGAGGTGGGTCCGGGTGATGCCGAGTGAGTCCTCGAAGACGCGATAGTCGGTGATCAGGCCGTCTGTGACGGTGAAACGCAGGATCATCTCGCTTTCGAGTACCAGTCCCGAGGGATGGAACCGGGAGGCGTACCGGCCCGGTGCCAGGACCCGCCCGTCGGCCTCCACCATGGTCCCCAGTTCGAATGCGAGCGGCTCGACGGCCGCGAAGAACGCGGTGAGGGACTGCCGGATCTCCTCCGGCCCGGTGCGGCTCCCGGCCCAGGGGGTCAGTGCCGGGTCGCCCGGGATCGTCCAGGTCGCATCGGGTGCGAGGTAGGAGAGGATGCGTTCCGTGTCGCGTGTGCCGAAGGCCTCGAAGTACGCCTCGACGGTGGTGATCGCTGCGCTGGTCATGGCCGGCTGTCCGGTCAGGGACGCAGCAGCGTCTTGATGGCGCGGCGTTCGTCCATGGCCTTGTAGCCTTCGGCCGCCTCGTCCAGGGGCAGGGTGAGGTCGAAGACCCTGCCCGGGTTGATACGGCCGCTGAAGACGCGGTCGATCAGATCGGGAAGGTAGGCGCGTACGGGGGCGGGGCCGCCGCGCAGGCCGACGTGGGAGAAGAAGAGCTCCTGGCCGTCGATCTGTGTGCCGTGCGGAAAGCCGACGAAGCCGACGTTGCCGCCCGGGCGCGCGGACTGCAGGCCCTGGTGCATCGACTCCTGCGTGCCGACGCACTCGAGTACGGAGTCGGCGCCGATGCCGTTCGTCAGTTCCTTGACACGGGCGACGCCTTCCGCACCGCGCTCGGTGACGATGTCGGTGGCGCCGAACTCCAGGGCCAGCTTCTGCCGGGCCTCGTGCCGGCTCATGGCGATGATCCGCTCGGCCCCCAGTTCCCTGGCGGCGATGACCCCGGACAGGCCCACCGCGCCGTCACCGACCACGACGGCGGTCGAACCGGGTCTGACCTCGGCGGCCTTGGCCGCGTACCAGCCGGTACCCATGACGTCGGACAGGGTCAGCAGGCTCGGGATCAGTTCCTCGGCCGGCTGCTCCGGAGTGGCGACCAGGGTGCCGTCGGCGAGGGGGACTCGGACGTACTCGGCCTGGGCGCCGGTGACCCACTGCGCGTGCTGGCAGGAGGTGTGGTACCCGGCCTGGCAGATCGGGCAGGTGTTGTCCGAGGCGACGAACGAGCCGATGACGAACTGGCCGGGCCTGACGCTGGAGACGTCGCTGCCGACCTCCTCGACGACGCCCACGTACTCGTGGCCGATCGGCTGCGGCTCGGCGACCGGCAGGACACCCCGGTAGCTCCACAGGTCGGAGCCGCACACACAGGCGGCGACGGTGCGGATGACGGCGTCCGTCGAAGCCGTGATCTTGGGCTCGGGGGCGTTCTCCACCCGGATGTCACCCGGCGCGTGAATGATGGTTGCTCGCATGGTGCCTTCCCAGCTCTTGTCGTGTCTGTCGTGGTGTCAGGGGCGGGTACGGGTGCTGACGCGCGGGCCGTTGTAGACGTCGTCGGTGACGTGTTCGAGCCAGGTGGCGTCGTCCGTCTCCCAGAGGGCGAGATGGGTCATGAACTGGTCCGGCGCGGCACCGTGCCAGTGCTCCTCACCCGAGGGCGTGTGGATGACGTCGCCGGGGTGGGCTTCGATGAGGTCACCGCCGCGGGACTGCACCAGTGCGATGCCCTCGACGATGTAGAGGGTCTGGCCCAGGGCGTGGGAGTGCCAGGCGGTGCGGGCGCCGGGAGTGAAGCGGACCATGTTGGCCCGTATCCGGGAGGGTTCCTCGCCGCGGTGGATCACGTCGGCGTAGGCGGCGCCGGTGAACCACTCGGCGGGAAGCTTCATGGTGGGAGGCGGCTTCAGCAGTTCCATGGGATGTCGTCCCTCTGGTGTGGTGATTTCACCGGCCCGTGCGGCGGAGGCGTGTGGGGGAAGAACGTCAAGTGGGGTGCGTCCGGGCGGAGAGGCGTCAGCCGGACTGGTCGGCGTTCTCAACGATCTCCTTGAGCTGCGTCATCGCGGTCATGGCGTTGGGCCATCCGGCGTAGAAGGCCAGATGGGTGAGGGCCTCGATCAGCTCGTCCTTGGTGACACCGTTCTCCAGCGCCTTGCCGAGGTGGAAGCCGAGCTGGTCGGTCCTGTACAGGGCGACGAGAGCGGTGACGGTGACCAGGCTGCGGTCACGCGGGGACAGGCCCGGCCGCTCCCAGATGTCACCGAACAGGACCAGGTCGGTCACCTCCGCGAGCTTGGGGGCGAACTCCTGGATGACCGGCGGCGCGAACTTCTTCCGTTCGGACATGGGATGGTACTCCTAGCGTGTTTTCGCGTGGGGGATTCAGGCCGCTGCTGAAGGAGGTGACATCCGGCGGTGATATTCGGAAAGCAATTCATCCCGAGGCTCACCGTCCGACTTTCTCTGCCGTCTTCGCGCGACCCCGCGAAGGGAGAGTTTCATCCGCAGAATCACTTATCCAGGGGAGAGATTCCTACCCCCCTCCCGGAGACCGAGCGGTGTCACACTGGCTGTCATGACGAGCGAGGCGCGTCTGAATGAGCTGGGAGAATTCCTGAAGGCTCGGAGGGCCGAGTTGAGTCCGCGCACCGCCGGTCTGCCCGACACCGGGGGCCGACGTGTGCCCGGCCTGCGCAGGGAGGAGGTCGCCCTGCTCGCCGCCATCAGCGCCGGCTACTACACACGGCTGGAGCAGGGCCGCATCCAGCCGTCCGCGTCGGTGCTGGCCGCTCTCGCCCATGTCCTGCGTCTGGATGATCACCACCGTGCCCGCCTGTTCGAGTTGGCAGGCCGGCGCAGGGCGGGACACCGCCGACGGGCCGCGCAGAAGGCGCAACCCCAGTTGCGCCGCCTGCTCGACGATCTCACCGCGAGTCCCGGTGTGGTGATCGGTCGCCGGATGGACATCCTCGCGTGGAATCCGCTCGCTGCCGCGCTGCTCACCGACTTCGCGAGGGTGCCTGAAGACCGGCGTAACTGCGTCCGCATCCTTTTCACCGACCCGTTCATGCGGACGCTGTACGCGGACTGGCGGGCCGTCGCGCGCGGCAGCGTGGCGCATCTGCGCACGATGGCCGCGAAACACCCGGACGATCCGCGACTGAACAGCCTGGTCGGCGAACTCTCCATGCAGGACAAGGACTTCGGTCAGTGGTGGGGAAGCCGTCACGTGCCGTCGCGCAAGTTGGGCGCGAAGAGGTTCCACCACCCCGTCGTCGGCGAACTCGTCCTCGACTGGGACACGTTCACCGGCAGCGCCGATCCCGACCAGCAACTCGTCGTCTGGACGGCGGAGCCCGGCACGCCGTCGTACGACGGCCTGCGCGCCCTCGCCTCGCGGGCCGCCGGTCGGCTCGGCGGACCCGAGGCCGGTGAGGGCCACCGACCCCGCCTCTGACCGCCGGGTGCCTGCAGCAACGCGGACTCCCGACCGGGGCGGACGCGATCATTCCCCCGCTCAGGTTCTGTCGCAATCCGGTCGTTTTCCTGATCGGGGAGCCGGAAGAGCCGGCCCGGGACCACTGCACAAGGTGAAAGCCGTTCCCTGGGAGGAAATTCTCCCCCTCTTTTTCCGGTGGTGTGCTGCGACACTGGCTGCTATGTACAGCAACGTACCTTTGACTGACCTGGGAGACTTTCTGAAGGTGCGCCGGGCGCAGCTCAGCCCACGTACCGTCGGACTGCCCGAGTCCGGGGAAGCCCGGCGGGTACCGGGGCTGCGCCGTGAGGAGGTCGCCCAGCTCGCGGGGATCAGCACCGACCGCTACGCGCGGTTGGAGCAAGGGCGTGGCCCGGTGTCGAGGTCGGTGCTCGCCACACTCGTCAGTGTCCTGCACCTCGACGACGATCAGCGTGACCGCCTGTTCGAGTTGGCCGCGAGCGGCGAGCGCGAACCGCGGCGCCGGGCGGCGCAGAAGGTCCATCCGCAGCTCAAGCGTCTTCTTGAAGAGTTGACGGAGACGCCCGCGCTCGTCTTCGGCCGTCGCATGGACATCCTTGCCTGGAACGCCCTGGCAGCCGCTCTGCTCACCGACTTCGGCCGGGTCCCCGAGAAGAAGCGCAACTACGCCCGGATGCTCTTCACCGACCCCGCCTTCCGGGAGCTCTACCTCGACTGGAGGACGAGCGCACGGACCTGTGTCGCCCATCTGCGGCTGGAGGCCGCGAGGCACCCCGGCGACCCCGAACTGGCCGCACTCGTCGGCGAGTTGTCAGTGGCCGACGCCGACTTCCGGCAGTGGTGGGCAGGGCGGCAGATGACCGGCCTGCGGATGGGCACCAAGAGGGTGCGTCACCCGGTTGCCGGCGACCTCACCCTTGACTGGGACAGCCTGACCTGCACCGCCGCCCCCGCGCAGAAGCTGGTGATCGCGACCGCCGAGCCCGGGACCCCGTCCCACGACGGACTGCGTTTCCTGGCGTCGTGGACTGCGGGTTCGGATCAGCCGGCCCGGTGAGCGGCAGCCCGAAAGACACGGGCTGCCCCGGCGATCATGTGCGGCGGGCGTGGTCCCTGGGCACCGACGTCTGCGGCCGCTCCCCGTCTGATCCCGACAGCTGTGAGGACAGCTCCTCGACCAGTTCGACCAGATCCGTCGGCCGGTCGGGTCCCCACCAGTCGCCGAGCAGTTCGGCGAAGGAGGCCTGGCGGGCTGCCGAGAGTTTTGCCGCAGCCTCGCGCCCCGCGTCGGTGAGGAACAGGTCCATGCCCTCCCGTGTGGCCAGGCGCCGCTGTTCGATCTGCTGCAGGGCGTCCTCGATCACCGGCAACGGCACTTGGCTGTACTGGGCGAGCCGCGTCGGTGACAGCGATTCCTCCGGTCGCAGTGCCCGCAGCAGCAGCCAGCTGGACGCGGGCAGCAGGTCGTATCCGGCCATGGCGGTGATCTTCTCGTAGATGCCGCGCCGTCCGTCCCGCGACCCGAGTACGGACAGGGCTCGCTGTACCTCCTCACGTGAGGAGCGGTGCACGGGGTGGACGCTGAGGGTCTGCGCCATGTCGGGCGCGGTGACCGAGCCGCGCAGTCTGTCCTCCTTGAGGAGCCAGGTCAGGGCGAAGGCGAGCAGGACGATCGGGGCCGCATAGAAGAACACGTCGGTGATCGACGTGGCGTACGCGTGCAGCACGGACGGGCGCAGCTCGGGCGGGAGCCCGGCCATGGCACGTGGGTCGGACTCAAGCGCGGCGGCCGACTGCGACTGCGCCGAGCCCGTGAACACGTCGTGCAGCTTGTCGTCGAGCCGGCTGGTGAAGATCGTGCCGAACACGGCGACGCCGAACGCGGAGCCGATCGACCGGAAGAACGTCACCCCCGAGGTGGCGACGCCCAGATCCTCGTACGACACCGCGTTCTGCACGATCAGGACGAGCACCTGCATGACCAGGCCGAGCCCGAAGCCGAAGACAAAGAAGTACAGGCTCATTCCGAGGTCGCCGGAGGACTCTGTGAGCCGGTGCAGAAGCAACAGCCCTGCGGCGGTGATGGCGGTGCCGAGCACCGGGAAGATCTTCCAGCGCCCGGTACGGGAGACGGCCTGGCCCGACAGCGTGGACGTCAGCAGCAGTCCGAGCACCATCGGCAGCATGTGCACGCCCGACATGGTGGGCGACACACCCCGGACAACTTGCAGGAACGTCGGCAGGTAGGTCATCGCACCGAACATCGCGAAGCCGATCACGAAGCTGATCGCCGAGGAGAGCGTGAACGTACGGATACGGAACAGCTTCAGCGGAAGCACCGGTTCGGCGGCGCTGCGCTCGGCGAGCAGGAACCACACGAGCAGTACGGCGCCCAGGACCGCGGTTCCGATCAGCGGAGCCGACGTCCATCCCCAGGTCCTGCCGCCGAGCGAGGTCACCAGGATCAGGCAGGTCGCGACGGACGCGATGAGGAGCGTGCCGAGGTAGTCGATCCGGTGTTTCACCGCCCGGACCGGGATGCGCAGTGCGGCGGCGATCACCAGGAGGGCGACGGCGCCGACGGGCAGGTTGATGTAGAAGACCCAGCGCCAGCTGAGATGGTCCACGAACAGCCCTCCGAGCAGCGGCCCGAGGACGCTGGTGGCGCCGAAGACGGCACCGAACAGTCCCTGGTAGCGGCCCCGGTCCCGGGGCCGCACGATGTCGCCCACGATGGCCATCGACAGGACCATCAGGCCACCGCCGCCGAGGCCCTGCAGGGCTCGGAAGGCAATCAGCTGGGACATGTTCTGTGCGAGGCCGCACAGCGCCGACCCGATCAGGAAGATCACGATCGCGGCCTGGAAGAGCTTCTTGCGCCCGTACTGGTCGCCCAGCTTGCCCCACAGCGGCGTCGCGGCAGTGGAAGCGAGCAGATAGGCGGTGACGACCCAGGACAGGTGGTTCATTCCGCCGAGGTCACTGACGATCGTGGGCAGCGCGGTGGAGACGATGGTCTGATCGAGGGCCGAGATGAGCATGCCGAGCAGCAGCGCGCCGATGGAAACCCGCACTCTGTGCCGATTTCCCGCTGCCGGCTGGACGTCTGTCACTTCTTCGCCCACGTCTTGGGCCATTGCCGCCTCCTGAAGCCGGGTTCTACGTGACCTTTTCGGGCGCGGCAATACACCGGAATTCTCACATCGGGAAATTCTTGATGCTCGCCGGCGTCGCGCCACTGACGATAGCCGTCGGCCGCGAAGCGGGCATCGCCGTAAGGGGGGAGGAATTCATCCCCTGGTTGGCCGGTACCGGGGAGGGAAAGCGTCCTCTTTACTTATTTCTCGGCAGGGGGAAATTTATTGTCCGACGCAGGACCGCGTCGGTCGTAGCGCTTCTGGCCACTGCCGGCGGCCACTTCGCCGGCGGGCTGTGTCGCCCTGTCGGGTCTCGGGCCGAAGGAAGCGAGTCACTGATGACCAGGACCACACCCCCGCCGCGTACGGCATTCAGTCCCGCGACCGCAGCACGCGCAGGCATATGGCTTCCAGTCGCGCTGGTCGCTGCCTACTACGGCGCCTACATCGCGGTGATGTCGCCGCCCACCGTCAGCATGGCCCTGCGCGTGCGCGATGTGGTCGGCGAGGGTCAACGCGTCTCCACCCTGAGCACGGTGCTGTCCGTCGGCGCCTTCGCGGCGGCGATCGCCTCTCCGCTCCTGGGCGCCTTGTCCGACCGCACCACCTTTCGCCTGGGCAAGCGCCGGACCTGGTTGGTGATCGGCCCGCTCGTCGGACTCACCGGACTTGCCTGCATCGGCCTCGGCGGAACGGTGTGGCTGCTGGTCGTGGGCTGGGTGCTGGCACAGGCGGGCTGGTCGGGCACGCTGATGGCGGCGCAGGCCGTGCTGACCGAGCGGATCGAACCGGGAATGCGGGGCCGGGTGAGTGGTCTGATGGGCCCGGCCATGCCCGTCGGGATGGTCGCCGCGACCCTGTTGGTCAGCCTGTTGGACTTCAGTCCGGCGCTGATGTTGCTGGTCCCCGGTCTGATCGGGGTGGCCGGTGCGGCGCTGCTCGTCGCCGTGGTCTCCGATGCGCCCGCCGACAGAAGCACCCTCCCGCCCTTCGGCCCGCGGGAGTTCTTCTCCAGCTTCTATGTGAACCCGCGCCGCTATCCCGCCTACGCCTGGGCCTTCGCCAGCCGCTTCCTGATGTTCTCGGGAGTCTTCATCATCCTCACGTACCAGACGTACATCGTCTCGGACCGCGTGGGATACGCCGGCGACAGCACCGCCGGCAGGGTCTTCCAGTCCACCCTGCTGCTCGGCGCCGGATCACTGATGGCCTCACTGCTCTTCGGAATGCTCGACGACCGTACCGGCCGTCTCAAGCCCTGGCTGCGCCTTGCCGCCCTCGCGTCGGCGGCAGGACTCCTGGTCATGTGCATCGACAACTCCTTCGGGGTCTTCCTGACGGGCATGGTGCTCATCGGCGTCGCCCAGGGCGGCTACCTCTCCGTCGACCTGCCCATGGTCAGCCGCGTCCTGCCCGACCCCGAGCACGCAGCGCAGGAGCTGGGCGTCTACAACCTGGCCCTCGTCGTCCCGCAGATGCTCATCCCGCTGTACGGCTCGCTCATCGTCGGCTCCGGCGACGACTATCCGCCCCTCTTCGTCGTCGGAGCCATCTGCTCGGCCCTCGCCGTCGCCTCCCTCGCGGGCGTACGCGGCGTCAAGTGACCGCGCACGACACCCCGCTCAGGCCCCTCACGTTCTCAGGAGCGACCATGACGACCCCCACCCCCCGCGCGGATGCCCTCGTCCTCTTCGGCATCACCGGCGACCTCGCCAAGAAGATGCTGCTGCCCGCCTTGTACGACCTCACCCTCCAGGGCTTTCTCGACGTGCCCGTCATCGGCGTCGGCCGCAGCGACTGGGACGACGAACGGCTGCGGCGGCATGCGCGCGATGTGCTGAGTGCCGCCGAAGTCCCCCTGGACGAGGGTGTGTTCGACAAGTTCGCCGCGCTGTTGCGCTATGCCCGCGTCGACTACGGCGACCCCTCGACCTTCACCGCACTCGCCGGCCGGGTCCGGGCGTACGGCTTCCTGACGCACTGCGTCGCCCTGCCGCCGTCCACGTATCCCGTCATCGCCCAGCGACTGGCCGAAGCCGGTCTGGCCGACAACGCCCGGCTCGTCGTCGAGAAGCCCTTCGGCCACGACCTGCGCTCCGCCCGTGCCCTGCAGAGCGAACTGACCCGGCACTTTCCCGAGGAACGGCTGCGCCGCGTCGACCACTTCCTCGCCAAGGACGTCATCGAGGACCTTCTGACGTTCCGCTTCGGCAACACCGCCGTCGACGCCGTCCTGGACCGCCGCTTCGTGCGCAGCGTCCAGATCACCATGGCCGAGGACTTCGACGTGGCCGACCGCGGCGGCTTCTACGACGCGACGGGCTGCCTGCGCGACGTGGTCCAGAACCACCTGCTGCAGATGCTCGCCTACTTCGTCATGGACGCACCGCGCACGGGCTCGGCCGCGGACGTCCTCGACGAACGCATCCGAGCCCTCCGCGCCGTGCGCACCATCGGGCCCGGGAACTTCGTACGCGGTCAGTACGACGGCTACCTCGACGTCCAGGGCGTCAGGGCGGGATCGACCACCGACACCTACTGCGCCCTGCGCACGTGGGTGAACCTCGACCGCTGGGCCGGGGTTCCCTTCACCATCCGGGCCGGCAAGGCGATGGCGGCCACCGCCATCGAGATCGTCGTCGAACTCCACCGACCCGTCGAGGGCTACTACCACACCGCCGGCGCTCAGCAGGCCCCTCCGAACCTGTTGCGCTTCCGCATCAGCCCTCGCGCGGGCGTCACCTTCGATCTGCTCGCCCAGCACGAGGGAGAGGCCGACGAGGTCGACCAGGTCGCCGCAACGGTCGACTTCGCCCACCTCACCGGAAGCAACTCCGTCGCCTACACCCATGTCCTGGCCGACGCGATCACCGGCGACCCGCGCCGCTTCACCACCATGGACATGGTCGAAGAACTCTGGCGCATCGTCGGCTCCGTCCTCGACGTGCCCGGTGCGCCCCACCGCTACGACGTCGGCAGCTGGGGTCCGGCAGAAGCCGAGCACCTGGCCACCGACGGTCGCTGGCTACCCCTGGAACAGGCCTAGCCCGGCCCTGCTCCGAAAGGCCGGCCGACCGCCAAAGCCTCCACCGTGCCGTTGAACGGGCCCGCCTCACCCCGGCGGCGCCATCAGTCGGCCCGTACTCACCTGGACACCCGCCCATGGCCAAGCCGGACACCCCCACGCCGCTCAGCGCGAGCGCCCCCGCCGCAGGGGACAGGAACACGATGAGCCGCGGCCTGACACTGCTGTTCGCGATCGCCGGCGGCACCGCGGTCGCCAACCTCTACTGGGCACAGCCGCTGCTCGACTTCATCGGGCGCGACCTGAACGCCTCCACCGCGTCGGCAGGCTGGCTCGTGACAGCCACACAGATCGGTTACGCGGCCGGTGCCCTGCTGCTGGTGCCGCTCGGCGATGTCCTCGACCGGCGCCGGCTCATCCCCGGGATGATGCTCTGCGCGGCCCTCGCCCTCATCGCCTGCGCACTCGCTCCGTCCATCGGCTCGCTCCTGGTCGCGACGACCCTTCTGGGCCTGACCACCGTCAGCGGCCAGTTGCTCACCCCCCTCGCCGGTGACCTCGCCGACGACACCAACCGCGGGCGTGTGGTGGGAACGGTGGTCTCCGGGCTACTCATCGGCATCCTCACCTCCCGCACCATCAGCGGACTCATCGCGGACGCAGTCGGATGGCGCTCCGTCTACTTCACTGCCGCAGCGGTCTCTGTCGCCTTCGCGTTGTTCCTTCGCCGCGCGATCCCTCCACTCGCCCCCAAGGTCCACCTGCCCTACCCGCAGCTGCTGCTCTCGGTCTGGCAGGTGATCCGGCAGGAGCGCGCGGTGCGCTGGACCCTGTTCCTCGGCGCCACCGCCTTCGGCGTCTTCACCATGTTCTGGACCGGGCTGACCTTCCTGCTCAGCGCGCAGCCGTTCTCCTACTCGGTCTCCGCCATCGGCCTCTTCGGCCTCATCGGCCTGGCCGGGGCGCTGGCCGCCCGGCGTGCGGGGCGGCTCCACGACCGTGGCCGGTCCATGCCGGCGACCGGATGGGGATGGGCCGGGATCGTGGTCTCGTTCGTCGTCGCGGCCTTCGCCGACCGATCCGTAGCGGGGATCGTCGTGGCCGTCGTGCTGCTCGACATCGCCGTACAGGGCGTGAGCATCCTCAACCAGACGAGACTGTTCGCGCTCGCGCCCCAGGCCCGAAGCCGTCTCAACACGGCCTTCGTCACCTGCAACTTCCTCGGCGGCGCGGTCGGCTCCGCGGTCGCCTCCGCCTTGTGGTCCGCCGGCGGCTGGACCGCCGTCTGTCTGACCGGCGTCGGCCTCGGCTGCGTCGCACTCCTCGTGTGGGCCCTCGGCCGTCGCGGACCGCTCCTCCCCGAGAGAAGCGACTGAACACCCTCACCGCATTTCAGAATTTCTCCTCTGCTCTGATCAGGAGTGTTTCGGCATGACCACTGCACAGCACAAGATCGGCTCCGGTTTCGACGCCATGAGCACCGCCGACGACGTCCTCCAGGGCATCGACCTGAGCGGCAAGCTGGCGATCGTCACCGGCGGCTACTCGGGCATCGGTCTGGAGACCACCCGTGCGCTCACCCGGGCCGGCGCACGTGTCGTCGTCCCCGCGCGTCGGCCCGCGGACGCCCGAGGTGCGCTGGAGGGGGTCTCCGGCGTCGAGGTGGGCGAGCTGGACCTCGCCGATCTGGAGAGCGTGCGGGGCTTCGCGGAGCGGTTCCTCGCCTCAGGCAGGACGGTCGACTTCGTCATCGACAGCGCCGGGATCATGGCATGCCCAGAAACCCGGGTCGGTCCTGGCTGGGAGGCACAGTTCGCGGTCAACCACCTCGGCCACTTCGCTCTCGTCAACCGCCTGTGGCCGGCTCTCGAACCCGGCGGCGCACGGGTCGTCTCCGTCTCCTCCGGCGGCCACCACATGTCCGGCATCCGCTGGGACGACATCCAGTGGCAGCAGGGCTACGACAAGTGGCAGGCGTACGGGCAGGCCAAGACTGCGAACGTGCTCTTCGCCGTGCACCTGGACAGACTCGCCAAGGACTCCGGCGTCCGCGCCTTCGCCCTCCACCCCGGCGTGATCATCACGCCGCTCCTGCGGCACGTGCCCGACGAGGAGAAGGTGGAGTTCGGCTGGTTCGACGAGGACGGCGCGCTGCGCAACCCCGAGTTCTTCAAGACCCCGCAGCAGGGCGCGGCCACGCAGGTCTGGGCGGCGACCTCACCCCAGCTGGCCGACCTGGGCGGTCTCTACCTCGAGGACTGCGACGTCGCCGACCCCGCTCCCGCCGACGGTGAGATGCGCGGTGTGAAGGACTGGGCGATCGACCCCGGGCAGGCGGCGCGGCTGTGGGAGCTGTCGGCGGAGCTGACGGGCGTGAACGCGTTCGCCGTGTAGTACGGGTCCGCTTCCGGAGCCTGTACCAGCATGATGTGGTTCCTCTCGAAGGATCCACCTGGTGATCCGGTTCGGACTGCCACCTCACGGCTGTGGCCGGACGTCGTACGACGTCCGGCCACAGCCGTGAGGTGGCAGTGCGGGCCTCCGCCCCGTGCCCATACGTGTCTCGGATCAGAACGTCAGGACCAGTCGGCCCCGCACACCGCCCGCAGCGAGGATCCGATGCGCCTCGGCGGCCTGTTCCATCGGGAACGTCCTGGCGACCCGAAGAGTGATGCGGCCTTCCTCCACCTGCTGCCTCAGCCGGTCGAGCTTGGCACGCTCCAGGGCGTAGCGGAACACGACGATCGGTTCGTAGACGATGCCTCGTTCGCCGGGACCGTCGTAGCCGCGCAGGGTCACCACGCGGCCGCCGTCACGCACCGCGCGAGCGGTGAGTGCGCCGAGCGACGCGCCGTCGAGGAGTCCGTCGACGCCCTCCGGTACCTCGGCACGTACCCGGTCCGGGTACTCGGCGCCGCGAAGGAGGACGACGTCGGCACCCAGTTCTTTGACCAGGGTCTCGTCCTGCTCCGACGCGTCGGCCACCACCCGCAGGCCGTCCGCCTTGGCGAGCTGGACGGCGTAGCCGCCCACCGCGCCGGCCGCTCCGGTGATGGCGACGGTCTGCCCGGCCTCCAGGCCGAGCGTGTCCAGCGCCAGCCGCGCGGTCAGGCCGTTCATCGGCAGCGACGCGGCCTGCACGTCGCTTGCGCCGTGCGGGGCGCGGACCACCGACTCTGCCGGTACCACGACGTGCTCGGCGTAGGCGCCATGGGAGCCGTCGGCGAGCACGATCGCCATCACGTGGTCACCGACGCTCAGGTCCGTGTCCGTACCCGTGCCTATCTGCTCCACGACGCCGGCGGCTTCCATGCCGGGAACGAACGGCGGCCGGGCGTCGGGGGATCGGGCGGGTCCGCTGCGCTGAAGGGCGTCAACCGCGTTGACGGTCGCGGCACTCACCCGGATGCGCACCTCGCCCGGACCGGCATCCGGGACAGGCAGCTCAAGAACCTGAAGCACCTCCGGCCCACCGAATTCCGTGAAACCTACAGCCTTCATTCGAAGCACCTCGCTGTTTGCCATACGGTCGTTGAGGTGTCCGACCTTTCCGGCTCGCGTACGCCTGGAAAAGGGGAAGGTTCTTGGCTGGGATGCGGTCATACCGGGGACGCATCCTTCCCCCCCCGGCCCCAGCATGTGAGCGAGGGCTCAGTTGGCGGTGCCGGACGTCGTCGGTTTCTGGTCGGCGGTCCAGGAGGAGAGGAGGCGCAGCGCGTCGTGGGACGGGGAGCCGGGTTCGGCGTTCCACACGATGATGTGCTGGTCGGGGTCCGTACCACAGGTGAGCGTGTTCCAGTCGAGCGTCAGCTCGCCCACCACCGGGTGGCGCAGCTTCTTGATGCCCTTGCCCCGCATCGCCACGTCGTGTTCGGTCCACCACTGCCGGAACTGCGCGTCACGGGCGGAAAGTTCCTCGACCAGTGCGGTGAGGGGCTGGTCGTCGGGGTAGCGCGCGCTCTCCATGCGCAACTGGGCGATGGCCAGCCGGGTGACTTCCTCCCAGTCGACGTACAGCTCACGCATCCAGGGTTCGGTGAACAGCAGCCGCACGAACACACGCTCCTGCTCGGGGTAGCGCCCGAAGTCGGTCCACAGCGCGGCGGCGAGCCGGTTCCAGCCCAGGATGTCGGTGCACCGGCCGATCACGAAGGCGGGGGAGGCGGTGAGATCGTCCAGCATGCGCTGCAACTGCTCATCCACCTGCTGGCGATCGCGGTACACGGACGGGCGCACCCTCTCCTTCGCCGCGAGGTCGAAGAGGTAGGTGCGCTGGTCGTCGCCCAGGCGGAGCGCCTGAGCGATCTCCTCAAGGAGGGGGGCCGATGCCTGGAGCCGACCCTGCTCGATCCGGGTGTAGTACTCGGTGCTGATCGCGGCGAGGAGTGCCACTTCCTCACGGCGCAGACCCTTCACACGTCGCCGTTGCCCGCCGCGGAGGCCGACCTCGGAGGGGCTGAGCTCGGCCCGACGGGCCTTGAGGAACTCACCCAGCTCGTTCAGATGCGGGTTGCGGTTCATGACCTCCAGCCTGGCACAAACGCCGCATCCGGTGAGGGGGTCAGATCTATCCCCTGTCTGTTCGGCCAGCGGTGACGATCCCCTCGCGTTCGTGGTCGGTCCTGGAACGGGGCAGGTGGCCAGGTACGCGAGCGCGCACCTGGCCACCCACGGAGAGCACCGCCGGGTTGTCAGCTCAGTGCTTTGACGAGCTCATGGGCCAGGGGGACGGCCGAGTACGGGTTCTGACCGGTGAAGAGGGTGCGGTCGACTTCGACGTGCGGGGAGAACGGTTCGGCCTCGCGGTAGTCCGCCCCGAGCTCGTTGACGAGCCGGTCCTGCAGCAGCCACTTCGCGCGGTCGGCGAGACCGTTCTGCTTCTCCTCCGCGTTGGACAGGCCGGTCAGGCGGTAGCCGGCGAACGGGGACGTCCCGTCGGGGCCGATGGTGGCCAGCAGCGCCGCAGGGCCGTGGCAGACCAGGGACACGGGCTTGCCGGAGGCGAGCCACTCGGTGAGCAGCCTGCCGGATTCGGCGTTGTCGGGCAGGTCCTCCATCGGGCCCCAGCCGCCGGGGTAGAACACGGCCACGTAGTCGTCGATGTTCACGTCCTCGATGCGCATCGGGTGCGCCAGCTCGGTGGCCTCCCGCAGTGCGGTCCGCATGCGCTCGGCCCCTTCCTCGCCGCCGTTGAACTCAGGGCTCAGGCTGAGGGCGTCGGCCGTGGGCGGCACGCCGCCGGGCGTCGCCGCCGCGATCTCGTATCCGGCCTCCTTGAAGACCTGGTAAGGGCCGATTGCTTCCTCGGCCCAGAAGCCGGCCGGCTGGCGGGTTCCGTCGGCCAGCGTCCAGTGGTCGGACGCGGTGATCACGAAGAGGATCTTCGCCATGGAGGGTCTCCTGGTACTGGGGGGTGGGCCTCAGCCCTTGAGGGCTTCCTGGAGGATGTGGCTGTCGGCGGCCTGCCGCATGCTCACGGCCTTGCCGTCGCGGACGGTCCACAGGTGGATGAACCGGATGTCGGCCTTGTCCCCGGCCTGCGTCTCGGCGTGGTAGTGGCCGAACACGAAGACGTGGCCCTCGTCGTCCGCGTAGAACTCCTCGGGCACCGCGCCGAAGGATGCGATGTTCGGCATGGGGCTGCCGAAGAAGTTCTTCGCCACGTCGTCCCAGCCGTGGTACACGCCGCTGTTCGGGAAGCCGGGGGTGATGTCCCAGACGAGGTCCGGCGCCATCACCTCACTGGTCACCTCCGGCGCCATCCGGGATTCGTACACCCGGCGGATGAGGGCGAGGTTCGGAGAGTCGGACACTTTCACTCCTTGCGGGAATGGATCGGTTTGACAAAAGAGGGGAAGAGGTCCAGAGAGGCATGAGGAAAACGGCGCTCGGTACCGGCTCGAATGACTTTCTCCGGCGGGGCCGGTTTCCCGGCAAGTTTTTGCCCTTCTGGGTCAACCGCTAAAGGACGGCGAAGAACTTCACCATTTTGGTGATCGCTTGATCCACGTACTCAGGCACGTCGTACATGGCGATATGGGTCGCACCTTCGACGACGAACAGCTCCTTCGGGCCGTTGGAAAGCTCGTACGCCTGGTCGCTGAACACCTTGGTGTCCGCCTTGCTGCCCGCGATGAGGAGCATCGGCTGCGTCAGCAGTTCCGGAATCTGATCGAACGCCGAGAAGGCGAACATCTTGTCCATGCTGGTCAGCAGGAAACGGCCCTTCGAACGGGGATGCTGACCACGCGGGGTCCGGTAGTAGTCGTACCCCTCACGCAGCAGGTCCGGTGTGTTGTCGTCGATCTCCTCCAGCGTCTCCGGGACAAACGGGGCGTAGATCCGTTCTGCCCCCCTCGCCTCCTCGGTGCGCTGCCGGGCGACCATTTCCAGGGTCTTGATCTGCTCGGCCACCGGGGACGGGTGCCCCAGGAAGGCCCTGGAGCCTTCGCCCATCGGAGCCGCGCTGACCGTGGCCACCGCCTTGAAGCGACGTTCGGTCTGCGCCACGCTGATCGCGTAACCACCGCCGGCGCAGATACCGAAGACGCCCATCCGCTCGGTGTCGACGTACGGGAGAGTGGTGAGGAAGTCCGCCGCGCAGCGGGCGTCTTCCACTCTGGTCGTCGGGTCTTCCAGGAGGCGCGGTTGGCCGCCGCTTTCTCCCTGGTAGGAGGAGTCGTAGACCACGGTGACGAATCCGTGGGAAGCCAGCCGCTTCGCGTACTGGCCGATGGTCTGTTCCTTCACTCCGCCGGCCGGGTGAATGCCGACGAGGGCCGGGTACTTCTTTTCTTCATCGAAGTCGTCCGGCAGGTGGAGGTGTCCCGCTATTTCTACTGCCTTGTTCCTGAATGCAACAGTCTCGACCATGGCACCTGTCCCCTTGTCGCTCTCGACCCGCCAACGGGCGGTTCTGGAGCCATGATTCGCCGGAGGGGAGATGATGTCCACCGACGATGGGGGGAAGAAACTATCCCCTGGATATGAATCTCCGGGGTAAAAAAATTGGAGGGGGGAATGAGCCCGTCCAGAGGCGTGTTGCCCTGTGCCATGAGCGAAGTAGTAGTAGCAGGCGCGTACGGCGGCCCCGAGGTGTTGTCGGTGATCGAGGAAGCCGTCCCGGATCCCGGGCCGGGCCAGGTGCGCATCGCGGTGCGTGCCGCCGGCGTCAACCCGTTCGATCACAAGATGTACAGCGGCGCCTTCGGCACCGATCCCGCGAACCTGCCGATGCGTCTCGGCGCCGAGGCGGCCGGGGTGGTGACCGCGGTGGGTGCACACGCGAGCGGCCCCGCGGGTCCGATAGCGGTCGGTGACGAGGTGATCGCCTATCGCGCGCCCGGCGCGTACGCCGCCGAACTCGTCGTACCGGCCTCATCGGTCGTGCCGAAACCCGCCGCTCTTTCCTGGGAGCAGGCCGGAGGCCTGATGGTCACCGGCGTCACCGCCGTGCACGTTCTCGAAGCCATCGGCCTGCGCAAGGGTGAGTCGGTGCTCATCCACGGAGCCGCGGGAGGAGTCGGCCTGACAGCCGTGCAGCTGGCTGTCGCACGCGGTGCCACTGCCCTGGCGACGGCAAGCCCGGCCAAGCACGACCTGCTGCGCGACCTCGGAGCGATACCGGTCGCGTACGGGCCCGGTCTGGCCGACCGCGTACGGGAGGCAGCGCCTGACGGCGTCGACGCGGCGGCCGACCTGGTCGGCACCGACGAAGCGGTGGACGTCTCGACGGAACTCGTGGCGGACCGGGCCCGAATCGCCACCATCGCTGCGTTCCAGCGCGGGGGCCGGGCCGGCATCAAGCTCCTCGGGGGCGGGCCCGGCGCGGACCCCGGCACGGAAATCCGCGCCGCCGCCCGCCTGCGGCTCACGGAAGAGGCCGGGGCTGGGCGACTGCGTGTCCTGATCGCCGGCAGTTACCCGTTGCGGGAAGCCGCCGCCGCTCATCGCCAGATCATGACGGGCCACACCACGGGCAAAATCATCCTGGTGCCGTAGGACAAGGGGCGACGGGTCGGCCAAGGTGCACACTCTGGCCGACGCCGTACACGCGCCTGATCCCCTGAGGTTCTGTGCCAATGTCGTGGTGAGCCTGCTCCGCTGTTGCTTTTGCCCGCCGCGCCTGACGCGCTGTACGGCACGTGGGTCAGGCGAACCGGTACCGGTGGTGGGGTGAGGGTCGCGGCTCGCGCAACGAGTTGGCCGGCGCCGCGGCCCCTTTCAGACGTCGCGAACCGTCTTGGCTACCTGGTCCAGCAGTGTCCGTAGCTGCGTGGACTCGTCCCCGCCAAGGGTGTCGGTGATCTGCCGCTCGATGTCAGCGATCACTTCGTCGGCTGCGCGCAACGCCTCCCGGCCGGCGTCGGTGAGGTGCAGTTCCTGCACATGTCGGTGGCGAGGGTGCTCGCGCCGTTCCAGTAGTCCACGACCTTCCAGGCGTGCCACCAGTGAGGCGATGGCTTGGGGGGTCACGTTGAGGCGGCGGGCCAGCTCGGCGCCGGCCAGTCCTGGTTCGGCGTGCACTGACATCAGGAGTGTGTAGTGCGCGGCCACCATGCCCAGGGGACGCAGGCGCTGTTCCTTGAGTGCCTGCACGGCCAACTCCGCACGGCGCAGCGCCCAGCTCACCCGGTCCAACGCGTCGTGCCCGACGGGATCCTCGTCATTTGCTGCCACGCGGAGAAGAGTACGACACTTCACAACTATCAAGTGTTTGACACGACGCTAATGCTTGAGCATGCTTGGCCGCATGACTCGCACCATCGCTCTGATCACTGGCGCCTCCTCCGGTATCGGCGCCGCCTACGCACGACTTCTGGCGGCTGACCACGACCTCGTCCTGGTGGCGCGTCGTGCCGATCGGCTCGGGGACCTCGCCGAAGAACTGCGCTCCCGAGGTGCAGCCGTCGAGGTGCTGCCCGCCGACCTGGGCACCACGGACGGCATCGCTGCCGTTACCGACCGCCTGGCCGCCGGGGATGTACGCATGCTGATCAGCAACGCCGGCGCCGGCGGCTACGCCCCGCTCATCGACGTCGACCCAGCCGACATCCACACCCTGCTCACCCTCAACGCCGTCGCCCCCATCCAGTTGGTCCGCGCCGCACTACCCGGAATGCTCGCCGCGGGTGAGGGGACTGTGGTCACCGTCGCTTCGCTCCTCGCCTTCAGCGCGGGCATCACTGATCCGCGGGTGCCCCGACGCACCCTGTATGTCGCCGCCAAGGCAGCCACCCTGGGCTTCACCCGCACGCTCGCCGGTGAACTGGCCGACACCCCGATCCGCGTCCAGGTGGTGTGCCCCGGAATCGTCGCCACGGACTGGAACGGCGGTGCGGGCCGCGACCTTCCCTGGGCCATGTCGCCCGAAGACGTGGCGGCGGCCAGTCTGGCCGGGCTCCGTCTGGGAGAGACCGTGTGTGTGCCCGGACTGGAGGGCGAAGCGGTCACCCTCGACGCCTTGCTCGCCGCTGAGGCTGCCATGGTCACAGGTGGCAACCAGCCCACCCTGGCGGCTCGATACGTGGGGGCGCACGAGTAGTCGATCGGACACACGTCCCCTGATGGCGTGAGCGCGACAGTGCCCCATGCCTGGTGGGTCGTCAGTATCTAAACGTCACGGGGAAGTTGATCTGGTGCATCCGCGCCCACGCGGCAACCCGTCGCGGGGCGGCCCGCCGCCCCCCCCCCCCCCCCCCCCCCCGCCCGCCCCCCCCCCCCCGGCGGGGGCCCGCGCCCCCCCCCCCCCCCCCGGCCACCCCCCCCCCCCCCCCGCCCGGGTGGGG
>NZ_JBIBHY010000010.1:27290-214208 GCF_042957285.1 Streptomyces sp. NPDC008092 | reverse complement strand
TTCTTTTGCTTGGGTGCCCCGGCCCCCCCGGGCAACCCCGCGGCCCCCCCCCCCCCCCCCCCCCCCCGGCCGCCCCCCCGGGCCAGGCCCCCGAACGATTCCTGGTCCTGGCCACCACGCACGGCGACCGGGCATCACCCCTGCGTCAGACGCTGGAGTGGTCGGACCTGCGCGAGTAAATCTTGGCGCCGGCAGACGTCGGCCCCGCTCACGCGCACATGGTGGTTCGCCTCGGCTACGGCCCCGAATGGCCGGCGTCACAGCGCCGCAGCGGAGCCCGGATGACTTCGAAGAGCGCCTGACGGTCCGTTCGGCCACACCGCGACTCAGCGCGTTCGTGCCGGTGGCCCGATCGTCCTTGATCGTGGCTGCCCTTTCGCTGCCACCTGCGCGACGAGCGGCCTCCTGCGCGCACAGGGCGTGCGGACCTGTGCCCTCGGCAACCCAGGCGTTCAGCTTCCTCGCACGTCTGGCTCCTCCAGGCACAACACGACGGAGGGAGGCAGGGGCACATCAGCAGGGCCGCAAGCACGACAGGCACAAGGACACGCTGCACACCTTGCAATAGTTGGCGGCTCATCTCCGAACCGGTCTCCGAGCTCTCCCCCGCCCCGGCCTCTTGATCGGTCTTCGCGCATGGCACCCGCGACAGGGCGCCGCGCTAGTGCAGCGCAGCCAAGCCACCAATACCGCCGCTATCCGTCCCCAGGTGGCCTCTCCTTCCCGCTGGGGCACCTGTCATTCCCTGTCGCCTGTGCGCATGCTCATGCCCGATGGACCACCCTCGCCTACCCCTCAGGCAGTCAGCCTGGCGTGGCGAGCCCCTGCAGCAGACCACCAGGGAAAGCAGATGGACATGCACATGTGCCCGCGAACTGCTCACGCCCTATGCCCGAGATGGCGTCCTGCAAAACGCTCGCACCCCACGTCCCCCTCTGCCCCCTCTGCAGCCGAGGAGAGTCGAACGGGCAGCCACCTGGGGGGCTCTGGACAACACTGCCTACCCGTCCGCCCTACCCATGACAGGAAGCCCGGACCTCGTCAGGCATATGCAGGTGAAGTGGGACTTCCCGGCCATAGCCAGGTATGCCCATACCCAGGGCGGCATCGGATACCCACAAAGACATGAACCCAGAGGTACCTCGCACTCCGAAAAGTCAATTCACAGAAACAGGAGAAACAACCTAATAAACCGGAAAGGAAATTAGCCACCCCCCATGACAGCACAGGTCGGCACCAGGAAACCACAGAGCGGAAACGTTACAGCAAACAAGGTAACACGTCGGTGTACATATAGGGGCTTTTCGAGCATCTTCGAACCCAAACGGCAAAGGTAATTGATCATGTCGCCAGTTCGAGTGAAATACCCCTTGCGAAGAAGGTTACAGATGCCCTGTCATAGGTACGGTTCACAAATGATTGAGGACGTTCCATGGGAAGCGTTTGCCGGCGACCCGGACACGTACGTCGAGAGGCTTGAAGAGAAGGAAGAGGACCTACAGAAGGACCTTTACAAGGTGCGCCAGGAGCTGCGCCTGATGCGCCAGCTGAAGAAGCACAAGGACACTGCGGAGGAGTGGAAGCGAAGCGGCATCCCCGACCAGCGGCAGCAGTCGCTGGACGATGAGGACGAAAACGAACTGACAGCACCCAACGGCCAGGGCCAGACCCGAAAGGACCGCATCCGCGAGCTCATGCGCCAGGATCCGCAGCGACTCTGGAAGGCAGGTTCCATGGCAGAAGCCCTGGGCGTCCCCACCAAGACGAAGAGCGTTCGCGTGACCATGGACGAGCTCGTGCGCGCCGGTGAACTCGTAAAGCACCCGGGTTCGAATTACCAGCACGCCACCGGGATCCGACAGAACCTGTAGAGCAAACTCGAACATCGATTCTACACAACAAAAGACGGCCGCCACCTGGAATTTCTTCCGCGGTGGCGGCCTACAGCGACGAACCTCCCGAGAACTTTCCACAGAGCCGGATCAGTTCGTGCCTCGCTGTATTTTACGGACGGCCTCGTGCCGCCGGTAGCGCGTTGCGAAATATGGTCCTGCCCTTCGCTCGAAGGGATGACCGCCTCGTGTTCAGCCTCGAACAGCCCTTCTTTCGGCCCCAATGGCCGCCGCCGTCACACTTCCCGCCCCGGCCACAGGTCCGCTTCCAGAGCTTTTTCCAGATTGGCGATGGTGAGCAGGTCAGGCCAGGCTTCGCCGGCCAGCGCCTTGGCAATCGTGTAGCGGGCGACCCCACTGCGCCGGGCCAGCTCGGCGGCCGACCAGCCCTTCTCGGTGATCGCCGTCTGGAGCCTGAAGGCCAGCGCCTGGGCGACGCGCGCCCCGTGATGCTCCTCCATGACGGCCTCAGGCCACGTGCCGCGGGCGCAGTAAGCGCGCGGCGGCAGACGGCGGGCATCTCCTTGGGGCATGAGGTGAAGTCTGACCCATCCGGTCCTCCCCGGTCGCGCGGGACTACTGCCGCAGCTACATGTTATTCGAATAGCATTCCGCCCGCCGGGGTGCTGGTGTGGCGGCATGTGATGAGTCAGCGGATTGATTCCTACGGCCCGTCCGGCTCCCCCGCGGGGTGGAGCCGAGTCGGCGATGAGGTGCGCCGTGTGGTCCGCCTCGCCGATCCGCTGCTGCCCTACCAAGCGCGCGAACTGCTTTCGGCCCTGGCCCAGTTGGCGCTCTTCTGCAACGGTGAGGGCCTTCCCGGCAAGGCAGAAGTGTGGCTGGTCCGGGAGGTGATCGAGCGGTTCATCGCGGTGGGCTGCCCCACCGTGAAGGAGACCACCAGGGGCAACTACCGGTCCCGGCTTCTGCGGCTCAGTGAAGTCGTTTTGGGCGGTGAATGCCGGACGGGGAAGCCCGCCAAGCTGTCGGCCTCGATTCCCAACAGCCCTTACGGCCGGTCCGAGATCGCGGATCTGTGGGGCTGGGCCAGCGGACAGCCCACCGAGGAACTGCGATGGGGTTGCAAGACCCTCATGGCGCTCGGGCTCGGTGTCGGTCTTGACTCGCCCGAGGCCATCCCCCTACGGGTCCATGACGTCCGCCGGGCCTCGGGTACCGGTGGTCCGGCCGTCGTGGTCACCCGCGGGCCGCGGAAACGGGAGATCCTCTGCCGTCGTCCCTGGGAAGGGGTTCTGGCCTCCGCCGCCGACCGCCTCGACGCCTCAGGCACCGCGCGGTACCTGTTCCGCCCCAACTGCCACAGTCGTGGCACCAACACCGTCACGAACTTCCTGGCCCGCGCTCAGCCCAGTCCGGACGTCCCCCGACTCGTCATGGGCCGTCTCCGGTCCACATGGCTGGTCGAACTCTTCGAAGAGCGGCTTCCCATCACCGTCATCGTGGCCGCAGCAGGCGTCGACACCCTCCACGGCCTCTCACGCATCCTGCCGTTCCTCACCCCTGTCCCCGCAGAGGAAGCCGCACGCCTGTTGCGAGGCAGCGGATGACAGCTCCTCGGGGTATGCCCAGCGATCGGCACGAGCGCCTTCTGTCGATGCGGGACGAGCGCAGATTCATCGACGACACCGACGTGGAGATCGCAATCGGCGAGGTCGACAACAGCCAACTCGTCCCGTTGCTTGAGGAGTTCGTGCACCTCCCGCGCGGCCGGCACCGCACCCTGCACCTCAGAAGCCTTCTGATCGGCCTGCACCTCTGCACCCAGGACACCGGCGGGAAGATCGTCCTGGAACGGGTCACCGACATCCTGTACTTCCGCATCAGCCCCCGCCTGCGCGCCCTGCTCGGCGTACCCGACTACGAGGACCACGACCAGGGATTCGAGGCTGCCTACGCCGTCGTCCGGCGCCTCTTCCACGCGATGAAAGACGCGATGAACCCCTCCCCTCTGCCGCCCAACGGTCACCTCTCACGCGCAGAGGCCAATGCCCTGACGACGGCAGCCGACATCGACGACCTGGCGGAGCGGGAACGGCGGCTGGCCCTGTTCACCGAGTTCGTGCTGGACGCCTCCGTACGGCCCCTCCACACCCTTCTGAGCGAACTGGCAGAGGTCTCCCTGGGCATCGATGCCACCCCCGTCCGCACGTTCTCCCGCGGTCGCCGTACGAAGGGCCCCGAGCTCGCCACCGACCCGGACGCCGGCTGGTACGTGCGCGACGGCGACCACCGGGACCCCGACGCACCCGTGTCCGAGTCCATGCGCCCGACTCCTCCACCCGCGAAACCGGGCAAGGCCCAGGCCGCCGAGGACAAGAAGAAGACCTCGCTCCGGAAGAAGTACCTCTTCGGCTTCGACGCCCACCTCATCGTGACCCGTGACGCCGAACACGACGCCGTACTCCTCGACAACGGCACCCCGAACCCGGACGTCCTCCCGGCCCTCGTCCTCGGCGTCGCCCTGGACAAGCCCGGTCAGCGTCCCGCCTACAACGGCCTGAAGATCCTCGACCGACTCCGGGACCGGGGCTACAAGCCCGGCTACCTGGCCGGCGACCGCGCCTACAACAACTCCGAGCCTGAGGAGTGGCAGCTTCCCGTCCGGGCCATGGGCTACAAGCCGGTCTACGACTACCGGGCAGACCAGCTCGGCAGGCAGGGTGGCACGCAGGGCGCCATCCTCGTCGAGGGCCGCTGGTACTGCCCGTCCATGCCCGAGCCCCTCATCAACGCCACCATCGACCTGCACGCCGAACGCATCGACCGCGAGACATGGGTCCGGCTGATCGCCGCCCGCCGCGGATACCGCCTCATGCCCAAGCAGAACGCCGACGACGAGGGCTACCAGCGGATGATGTGCCCCGCCGAAGCGGGCAAGGCCCAGTGCACCATCAAGCAGCACACCATGGGCCGCGGCATCCACCTCCCCCTTGTCGACCCCGAGCCCAGCCCAGTCGGCCCGCTGAAGATCTGCCGCCAGAAAGCCATCACCGTCAGCCCGGAAGCCGGTGCCAAGCACTGGCAGGCCCTGGAGTACGGCGGCCCGGAATGGCAGAAGGTCTACTTCCGGCTCCGCAACAGCGTCGAGGGCTACAACGGCTACGCCAAGAACCCCCTCGCCGAGGGCATCGAGTCCGCAGGCTCCCGCCGCATCCGTGGGATCGCCGCGCAAACGATCCTGCTCGCCTTCCAGCTGGCCCACGCCAACCGCCGCAAGATCAGGAAGTGGCTGGACACTCTCGCCCTCGGCGGCGAACGCCCGCGGCGCCGCACCCACCATCGCCGGCCGACCAAAGAGCGGAAGACCTGGACGCCGACGGGGCACCTGGCACCCGTTGCGTAGAGCAAACCGGCCCCTGGCACCGCAGCACAACGAAGACAGGCCCCACCCGTGAGATAGCTCACGAGTCGGGGCCTTCCGTATGCCTTGCCAAGGCCGTGCGATGCCTCACAGTCGCCAAACGATCACCGCACAACGAGAAACGGACCCCCACCGTGACTTCCGTCACTGGTGAGAGCCCGTTCCGTCGGTTTCTCTCTGTGCGCGAGGGGGGAGTTGAACCCCCACGCCCTTGCGGGCACTGGAACCTGAATCCAGCGCGTCTGCCTATTCCGCCACCCGCGCATTGGGTGTGTCTTCCGGCTTCAGCCCCGTTATTTCCTTTGGGCTGGCCCCTTCCGACATCGAGAACACTAGCACGTGGGGCAGGGTGGGTTCACATCCCTTATCCAGGGGCAGCGCCCACCTGGTGACCACGTACCGAGCGGTCTGCGTTCACGTATCAACCTCGTACCGGTCGAGCCCATCTGTCCAGGAGACGGATCGGGTCCACAGTCAGGTGCGGGACACTGGTCGTGGGCCACCTCTACGATCCTTGGCAGAACGAACGCGATCCTGGGCAGGAGAAGCACGCCGAGGAGTTCGAAGGGGGGCCGCTGGGGGAACCGGCTGATTGCCGGGCGCGTAGATACGATCAGTGAGCGGTAACGGCAACGGCAGGCAGTACGGGCAAGGCGACAGAGGAGGTGCCCTGTGGGAGTCCTGAAGAAGTTCGAGCAGCGTCTCGAAGGTCTGGTCAACGGCACCTTCGCCAAGGTGTTCAAGTCCGAGGTCCAGCCCGTGGAGATCGCCGGCGCGCTGCAGCGTGAGTGCGACAACAACGCGACCATCTGGAACCGGGACCGGACCGTCGTACCCAACGACTTCATCGTGGAGCTGAGCGCGCCGGACTTCGAGCGGCTCAGCCCCTACTCCGGGCAGCTCGGCGACGAGCTCGCCGGGATGGTCCGCGACTACGCCAAGCAGCAGCGCTACACCTTCATGGGGCCGATCAAGGTCAACCTGGAGAAGGCCGACGACCTCGACACCGGCCTGTACCGGGTGCGCAGCCGCACGCTCGCGTCCTCCAGCAACCAGCAGGCCCCCGAGCGCGCCCCCGCGAGCGGTGCCCCGCAGCGCGCCGGCGGCTACGGCCAGCCGCAGCAGAGCGCCGCGGCCCCGCCGATGCCGAGCGCCCCGCCGCCCGGCGGCCGCCCCGGCGGCTACGGGTACCCGCAGCCGACCCAGCCGGCCGCCCAGCGGCCGCCCTCGGGTCCCGTCGGCGCCCCGGCGCCCGGCGCCCGCACCCGCTACTGGATCGAGATCAACGGCACCCGCCACCAGATCTCCCGCGCGACGCTCGTGCTGGGCCGCAGCACCGAGGCCGACGTGCGGATCGACGACCCCGGCGTCTCCCGCCGGCACTGCGAGATCCGGACCGGAACGCCCTCGACGATCCAGGATCTCGGATCCACCAACGGCATCGTGGTGGACGGGCAGCACACCACCCGCGCTACGCTCCGCGACGGCTCGCGGATCGTCGTGGGCAGCACCACCATCATTTACCGGCAAGCCGAAGGGTGAAGCGGGGGCAATGTCAGAGCTGACCCTCACGGTCATGCGGCTGGGTTTCCTGGCCGTACTGTGGCTGTTCGTGATCGTGGCCGTGCAGGTCATCCGCAGCGACCTGTTCGGTACGCGCGTCACCCAGCGCGGATCGCGTAGGGAAGAAGGACGCCGGCAGCAGCCGGCCGCCCGCCAGCAGGCCGCACCCCCGCAGCAGCGCGGCCAGCAGCCCGCGGCCGGCGGCCGCCAGCGCCGTAACGCCCCGACCAAGCTGGTCGTCTCCGAAGGCACCCTCACCGGTACGACGGTCGCGCTCCAGGGTCAGACCATCACCCTCGGCCGCGCCCACGACTCCACGATCGTGCTGGACGACGACTACGCCTCCAGCCGTCATGCCAGGATCTACCCGGACCGCGACGGCCAG
Source organism: Streptomyces sp. NPDC008092 (assembly GCF_042957285.1). Lineage (NCBI taxonomy): Bacteria > Bacillati > Actinomycetota > Actinomycetes > Kitasatosporales > Streptomycetaceae > Streptomyces > Streptomyces sp. NPDC008092. The sequence goes on along the minus strand of NZ_JBIBHY010000010.1, from coordinate 206,986 downwards.
TGGATCGTCGAGGACCTCGGCTCGACCAACGGCACCTACCTGGACCGGTCCCGGCTGACGACCCCCACGCCGATCCCGCTGGGCGCGCCGATCCGCATCGGCAAAACCGTCATCGAGCTGCGGAAGTAGTGCTACATCATGAGTAGGCGCGAGCGGAGCGAGCACGCGGCGGCGGACCGGACGCCGGTCCTTCGCGCGCTCCCGACCGGAGGGTGGGCACCGTGCGGATGTACCCGGAGCCGACGGGCGAGGTGCGCATGAGTCTGTCACTGCGCTTCGCCGCCGGATCGCACAAAGGCATGATCCGGGAGGGCAACGAGGACTCCGGTTACGCCGGTCCCCGCCTGCTCGCCATCGCCGACGGCATGGGCGGCCAGGCCGCCGGCGAGGTCGCCTCCTCCGAGGTGATCTCCACCCTGGTCACGCTCGACGACGACGTGCCCGGCTCCGACATCCTCACCTCCCTCGGCCACGCCGTGCAGCGCGCCAACGACCAGCTGCGCGCCATGGTCGAGGAGGACCCGCAGCTGGAGGGCATGGGGACCACCCTCACCGCTCTGCTGTGGACCGGCCAGCGGCTCGGCCTCGTGCACGTCGGCGACTCCCGCGCCTACCTGCTCCGGGACGGCGTGCTCACGCAGATCACCCAGGACCACACCTGGGTGCAGCGGCTCGTCGACGAGGGCCGGATCACCGAGGAAGAGGCCACCACCCACCCGCAGCGCTCGCTGCTGATGCGCGCCCTCGGCAGCGGCGACCACGTCGAACCCGACCTGTCGATCCGCGAGGTCCGCGCCGGCGACCGGTACCTGATCTGCTCCGACGGGCTCTCCGGGGTCGTCTCCCACCAGACCCTGGAGGAGACCCTCGCCAGCTACCAGGGCCCGCAGGAGACCGTGCAGGAGCTGATCCAGCTCGCGCTGCGCGGCGGCGGCCCCGACAACATCACGGTCATCATCGCGGACGTCCTCGACCTGGACACCGGCGACACCCTCGCGGGCCAGCTCTCCGACACCCCGGTCGTGGTCGGCGCCGTCGCCGAGAACCAGCAGCACCTGCACGACAACGGCTACATGCAGACCCCGGCAGGCCGGGCCGCCAACCTCGGCCGGCAGGGGCACGGACACGGCGGCGGCGGCGAGTTCGGCCCGCCCGGCTCCGGCGACACCACCGGCTACGTCCCGACCGACAGCTTCGGCGACTACACCGACGACGACTTCGTCAAGCCCCGCACGGGCCGCAAGTGGCTGAAGAGATCCTTCTTCGGCATCCTCGCCCTCGCCGTGATCGGCGGGGGCCTGTACGGCGGCTACCGCTGGACGCAGACCCAGTACTACGTCGGCGCCAACGGCGAGCACGTCGCGCTCTACCAGGGCATCAGCCAGGACCTGGCCTGGGTGTCACTGTCGAAGGTGGAGACGGACCACCCCGAGATCGAACTCAAGTACCTGCCGCCCTACCAGCAGAAGCAGGTCAAGGCGACCATCGCCGAGGGCGGCCTCAAGGACGCCCAGTCGAAGGTCCAGGAACTGGCCGTGCAGGCATCCGCCTGCAAGAAGGAGTCCGAGCGCACCGCCGCCGAGTCCAAGACCAGCTCCAAGACCGGCCAGGGCGAGGCCGGAGGCACCACGGGAACCACCAAGACCTCTCTCACGTCCAAGGCCTCGCCCACACCGTCGAACTCGGCGTCCTCCACGGCGTCACCGTCCCCGTCCCCCTCAGCGACCCCCAGCCCCGGCCCCACCCTCTCGGAGGATGAGCAGAAGGTCGTCTCGCTGTGCGGTAAGCAGTAGCAGGCAAGCCGTGAGAGGCCCCGTCACACGATGAGCAGTACTACCAACACGTCGACGAACCACACGTCCACGATCGGCTCCATCGGCACACCGAGCCGGCGCAACACCGAGCTCGCGCTCCTGGTGTTCGCCGTCGCCATCCCGGTGTTCGCCTACGCCAACGTGGGCCTGGCCATCAACGACAAGGTCCCCGCCGGACTGCTGAGCTACGGACTCGGCCTCGGCCTCCTTGCCGCCGTCGCCCACCTCGTGGTCCGCAAGTTCGCCCCCTACGCGGACCCGCTGCTGCTGCCGCTGGCCACCCTGCTCAACGGCCTCGGCCTGGTCGTCATCTGGAGACTCGACCAGTCCAAGCTGCTCCAGTCGATCCACGTCTCCGGCGGCAAGGCCACCAACCAGCTGCTCTACACCGCGATGGGCATCGCCCTGTTCATCGTCGTCCTGATCTTCCTCAAGGACCACAGAGCACTCCAGCGCTACACCTACATCTCCATGGTGGCCGCGCTCTTCCTGCTGCTGCTCCCGCTGGTCCCGGGCCTCGGCCTGAACGTCTACGGCGCCAAGATCTGGATCTCCGTCGGCGGCTTCACCATCCAGCCCGGTGAGTTCGCGAAGATCGTCCTCGCGGTGTTCTTCGCCGGCTACCTGATGGTCAAGCGGGACGCCCTCGCGCTCGCCAGCCGCCGCTTCATGGGGCTCTACCTGCCGCGCGGCCGCGACCTGGGCCCGATCCTGGTCGTCTGGTTCATCTCGATCCTCATCCTGGTGTTCGAGACCGACCTCGGTACCTCGCTGCTGTTCTTCGGAATGTTCATCATCATGCTGTACGTCGCCACCGAGCGGACCAGCTGGATCGTCTTCGGTCTGCTGATGTCGGCGGCCGGCGCGGTCGGCGTGGCCAGCTTCGAACCGCACGTCCAGCAGCGCGTCCAGGCCTGGCTCGACCCGATGAAGGAGTACACGCTCTCCCGGCAGGGCGTCGCCGGCCACTCCGAGCAGGCGATGCAGGCCCTGTGGGCGTTCGGCTCCGGCGGCACCCTCGGCACCGGCCTCGGCCAGGGCCACTCCGACCTGATCCGGTTCGCCGCCAACTCCGACTTCATCCTCGCCACCTTCGGCGAGGAGCTCGGCCTCGCGGGCATCATGGCGATCCTGCTCATCTACGGCCTGATCGTCGAGCGCGGCGTGCGCACCTCCCTCGCCGCCCGCGACCCCTTCGGCAAGCTGCTCGCCGTCGGCCTCTCCGGCGCCTTCGCCCTCCAGGTCTTCGTCGTCGCCGGCGGTGTGATGGGCCTCATCCCGCTCACCGGTATGACGATGCCGTTCCTCGCGTACGGCGGTTCCTCCGTGATCGCCAACTGGGCCCTCATCGGCGTGCTGATCCGCATCAGCGACACCGCCCGCCGCCCCGCCCCGGCCCCCGCGGCCAACCCCGACGCCGAGATGACCCAGGTGGTCCGCCCCTCATGAACAAGCCCCTGCGCCGGATCGCCATCTTCTGCGGCCTCCTCGTCCTCACCCTGCTGCTGCGCGACAACTGGCTCCAGTACGTCAAGGCCGACACCCTCCGCGAGGACCCCGCCAACCGCCGCGTCACCATCGCCCGCTACTCCACCCCGCGCGGCGACATCATCGTCGACGGCAACCCGGTCACCGGCTCCACCGCGTCCGGCTCCTCCGGTCTCAACGACCTGAAGTACAAGCGCACCTACAAGAACGGCCCCATGTGGTCGCCGGTCACCGGCTACGCCTCCCAGGCCTTCGGCGCCAACCAGCTGGAGAGCCTTGAGGACGGCATCCTCACCGGCAACGACGACCGGCTCTTCTTCCGCAACACCCTCGACATGATCACGGGCAAGCAGAAGCAGGGCGGCAACGTCGTCACCACCCTCAGCGCGGCCGCCCAGAAGGCCGCGTACGACGGCCTGAAGGCCCAGGGCGGCAAGGGCGCCGTCGTCGCCCTGGAGCCCTCCACGGGCAAGATCCTGGCCCTCGCCTCCTACCCGTCGTACGACCCCTCCGCCTTCGCCGGCACCTCGGACACCGACGCCGAGGCCTGGAAGAAGCTCCAGAAGAAATACAACCCGAACGACCCGATGCTGAACCGGGCGCTGCGCGAGACCTACCCGCCGGGCTCCACCTTCAAGGTCGTCACCGCCGCGGCCGCCCTGGAGAACGGCCTGTACAAGTCGGCCGACGAGAACACCGACTCCCCGCTGCCCTACGTCATGCCCGGCACCACCACCGAGCTGAAGAACGAGGGCAGCATCCCCTGCAAGAACGCGACCATGCGGATCGCGCTGCGCTACTCCTGCAACACCGTCTTCGGCAAGATCGGCGCCGACCTCGGCAACGACAAGATGCTCGCCGAGGCGAAGAAGTTCGGATTCGACTCCGAGCAGTTCACCCCGGTCCGCTCCAGCGCCTCGGTCTTCTCCGACAACATGAACCAGTCGCAGACCGCGCTGTCCTCGATCGGCCAGTACAACACCGCCGCGACCCCCCTCCAGATGGCCATGGTCGCCTCCGCGGTCGCCAACGACGGCAAGCTGATGAAGCCGTACATGATCGACAAGCTGCAGTCGTCGAACCTCGACACCATCTCCCAGACCGACCCCGAGGAGATGAGCCAGCCGCTCTCCTCCTCCAACGCGCAGATCCTCCAGTCCATGATGGAGACGGTCGTCAAGGACGGCACCGGCAAGAACGCCCAGATCAACGGCATCACCGTGGGCGGCAAGACCGGTACCGCCCAGCACGGCGTGGAGAACAGCGAGAACCCCTACGCCTGGTTCATCTCCTACGCCAAGCTCCCCGACGGCAGCAAGCCCGTCGCCGTCGCCGTGGTGATCGAGGACGACCAGGCCAACCGCGACGACATCTCCGGCGGCGGCCTCGCGGCCCCGATCGCGAAGAGCGTGATGGAGGCAGTCATCAACTCCAAGAAGTGACCCCGCTCACGTCCCCTTCACATCGGTGCACGTTGACATACCGGTCCTGTATCGGGTTACGGGCTTGGCCAGGTCACACAAACACAGCCGGGTACGGTAGGCCCGGACGGCAGCCTCCGACCGCACACCCGTGCCGGTCGGGACCGACGGAGAGGGCTGGTAGGGAACTATGGAAGAGCCGCGTCGCCTCGGCGGCCGGTACGAGCTGGGCCACGTGCTCGGCCGTGGTGGCATGGCGGAGGTCTACCTCGCCCATGACACGCGGCTCGGCCGCACGGTGGCGGTGAAGACGCTGCGCGCGGACCTCGCGCGCGACCCGTCCTTCCAGGCCCGGTTCCGCCGGGAGGCCCAGTCGGCCGCCTCGCTCAACCATCCCGCGATCGTCGCGGTCTACGACACGGGCGAGGACTACATCGACGGGGTCTCGATCCCGTACATCGTCATGGAGTACGTGGACGGCTCGACGCTGCGCGAGCTGCTGCACTCCGGCCGCAAGCTGCTGCCCGAGCGCGCGATGGAGATGACCATCGGCATCCTCCAGGGCCTGGAGTACGCGCACCGCAGCGGCATCGTCCACCGTGACATCAAGCCGGCGAACGTCATGCTCACGCGCAACGGCCAGGTCAAGGTCATGGACTTCGGCATCGCCCGCGCCATGGGCGACTCCGGCATGACCATGACCCAGACGGCCGCCGTGATCGGCACCGCCCAGTACCTCTCCCCGGAGCAGGCGAAGGGCGAGCAGGTCGACGCCCGCTCGGACCTCTACTCGACGGGCTGCCTCCTCTACGAGCTGCTGACGGTACGACCGCCGTTCGTGGGCGACAGCCCGGTCGCGGTCGCCTACCAGCACGTCCGCGAGGAACCCCAGCCGCCGTCGGTCTTCGACCCCGAGATCACGCCCGAGATGGACGCCATCGTCCTGAAGGCCCTGGTCAAGGACCCGAACTACCGATACCAGTCCGCCGACGAGATGCGCGCCGACATCGAGGCGTGCCTCGACGGCCAGCCGGTCGCGGCCACCGCGGCCATGGGCTCCGTCGGCTACGGCGGCTACCCGGACGACATGCCGACCACGGCCATGCGCGCCGACGCCGGCGCCACCACCATGCTCCCCCCGATGAACCCGGACGACGGCGGCTACGGCTACGACGAACGCCCGGACCGCCGCCGCCAGCAGAAAAAGAAGAACAACACGTCCACGATCCTGCTCGTGGTCGCCGGCATCCTGGTGCTGGTGGGCTCGATCCTGATCGGGAAATGGGTGGTCGGCGGAGGCGGCACGGACAAACCCTTCGCCGCCCCGAACTTCGTCGGCCAGACCTACGCGGACGCGCAGAAGATGGCGGACAACTCGGGTCTGAAGCTGGGTACGCCCACCAAGAAGGCCTGCGAGAACGCCCCGACAGGCAGCGTCTGCTCGCAGGACCCGACGGCCGGGTCGGACGTGAACAAGGGCGACACGATCAACCTGGTCGTCTCCACAGGCGCTCCGAAGGTCGCGGTGGACAACGTGATCGGCAAGAACGTCGACGACGCCACCACGCAACTGGAGAACAAGGGCTTCAAGGTCAAGGTCACCAAAACGGTGTCCACCCAGGACGAGGGCACGGTCCTGAGCCAGAACCCCGACCCCGGCACCGAGAAGGAAAAGGGCTCAACCATCACTCTGGAGGTCGCCAAGGCCGAGGAGAAGGTGACGGTCCCCGACGTCACCGGCAAGAGCTGTGACGATGCCAAGGCGCAGATGACGGCCAACAACCTGACCGGCAACTGCACCGAGGTGGACACCAGCGACGCCAACCAGGTCGGCAAGGTCATCTCGACCGACCCGCAGGCCGGCACCCAGGTCAAGAAGAACTCCTCGGTGAACATCCAGATCGGCAAGGCACAGCAGCAGACCGCCGTGCCGAGCGTGCTGGGCCAGACCGTGAGCCAGGCCAAGCAGACTCTGCAGGCCTCGGGCTTCACCAACATCCAGTTCAACGGCGACTCCAGCGACAACGCGATCGTCACCAACCAGGACCCGCAGGCCAACACCGGCGTCAACGACCCCGGCAGCACGACGATCACCCTCACCACGGTGAGCACGGGCAACGGCAACAACGGCGGGAACAACGGCGGTACCAACTTCTTCGGCGGTACCTTCGGCTGACGCTCCACCCGCAGCACCAAAAGAGCCTGCCAGACAGGCTCACCCCGGCCCCGCCGAGCTACGGCTCGACGGGGCCGAGCGCTGCATCCACCCGCACAGGACACGCCGCCTGTGAACATCTGCTCCTGTATCGATCGTGCCTTCCCCTTCGACAAGTCGTTGATCAGATCGGGTGGGGACCCACAGCTCTGCCCTGGCCGCACGGCCACACGACGAGTGAAAGGGCAGAACATGATCAACGAATCGGCGCTGCTGGAATCGCAGACCCTGCGCGACAGCGTGCTGGACCGCACCGACGTCCTCGACAGGGTGAAGGCGCTGTCACTGCTGCCGGACGGGATGCATGTGACTTCGGCGATGGTGGCGGCGTACTTCGGTGTCACTGCGGAGGCCATCCGCCAGCTCAAGGCACGGCACCACGAGGAGCTGTCGTGCAATGGAACGGTGACGCTCCAGGGCCGTGACCTCGCAGATTTTAAGCGTGACGTCTTGTCACGCTATCCGGGAGGTTATCCACAGCCTCGGTCGAGCCTCACTCTCTACTCACGCCGAGCCGTCCTCAATGTCGCCATGCTCCTACGCGACAGCGACGTCGCCCGTCAGGTACGCACGTACCTCCTGGACATGGAGTATCTGGCGCGCACACAGTCTGTGGATGACCCTGTCCCCACAGCTACCACTTCTCTCGACGACCGCATCGACCAGCGCCTCACCCACATCCTCGGCAAGACAGTCGTCCCGATGTTCAACGCCCTCATCGCCTCCGCCGGCGAACACCGCCGCGAGCTCATCGAACTCCGGCAGGACATCGAGCACGTGGAGCGCAGGCTGTGCCAGCACCACCGGCGCATCAGCTTCCTGGAGGAGGGACGCGTGCCAGAAATCGCCGCGGCGCTCAAAGGCATGACCTGGCAGGCACTCGAACGACACGTCGCCGATCTCCTGCGTCGGGACGGCTGCACGGACGTCGTCGTACGTCAGGCACACAAAGACCGCGGTATCGACATCACGGCACGCACCACCGAGGGACGCACCGTGGCCGTACAGTGCAAGAACCACACGAGCAGGCGATCCATCCGCAGCGCCGACATGCAGAAGTTCGCAGGCGCCGCACGAGCAGTCGATCGAGTGGATGTCGCCCTCTTCGTGGCCACGTGCAACTTCAGCAGCGAAGCCCAGGCCATCGCCAAACTGAGCGGGGTCGTCATGGTGGACCGCCACGACTTGGAGGCATGGAGCGCGGGAGCGCCTCTCAAGGACCTGAGGTAGCCCCGACCAACAAGGCCCGGAGTCGCAAGTCGAATTTGCGGCTCCGGGCCTTCGCCATGCTAGGCGACTGAGCTCCCGCAAGGAGCTCGGTCAGCGCAGCTCCTTCGGCAGCGTCCGCTCGCTGTCCACCTTCTGCACCCGCACCAGCTCACCCCACACCACATACCGGTACCGGCTCGTGTACACCGGAGTGCAGGTCGTCAGGGTGATGTAGTGGCCCGGCTTGGTCTTGCCGGACTCCTTCGGGATCTGGGAGAGGACCTTGACGTTGTACTTCGAGGTCTCGGGGAGAATGTCGTAGACCTTGTAGACGTACCAGTTGTCACGGGTCTCGAAGACGACCGGATCGCCGACCTTCACCTTGTCGATGTTGTGGAACTTCGCACCGTGGCCGTCGCGGTGGGCGGCGAGGGTGAAGTTGCCGGTCTTGCCGGTGGTGGGGAGCACGGCCTTGGCCGGGTCGGTGTAGTAGCCGGCCACGCCGTTGTTCAGGACGTCCGTCGACGTGCCCTTCTCGACCAGCACCTCACCGTTCCTCATCGACGGCACGTGCAGGAACCCGATGCCGTTCTTCGTGTTCAGCGCACCGGGACCGGTGTCCTGCTGGGCCCAGGTCTCCCGGACCTTGTCGCCCGCCCGGTCGGCCTTGCGGTCCGCTATCACGTTCGTCCACCACAGCGAGTAGACGACGAACAGGCCGAGCACCAGGCCCGCCGTGATGAGGAGTTCACCGAAGACGCTGACCGCCATGGCGATCCGGCCGATCGGCCGCCGCCCCGGCACGGACGCCGCGTCCGGCGCGTCGGTCTTGTCTTCGGTGTCGTCGGCGGTCGCTGCCACTGTTCCTCTGCCCCTACTCGACGAGCGCGTCTGGCTTGCCCTTGCTGCGCGGGCGTTCCTCGACCATCTTGCCCCACACGATCAACCGGTACTTGCTGGTGAACTCCGGTGTGCAGGTGGTGAGAGTGATGTACCGGCCCGGCTTGGTGAAACCCGAACCCTTCGGCACCGGATCCAGCACGCTCACGTTGCTCGGCGCCGTCACCGGCAGCATCGACGTCACCTTGTACACGAAGTACTCGTCCTGCGTCTCGACGACCACCGCGTCACCGGCCACCAGCCTGTTGATGTACCGGAACGGCTCACCGTGCGTGTTGCGGTGCGCGGCCAGACCGAAGTTGCCGGTCTTGTCCTGCGGCATCGCCGTCTTCAGCGCGCCCTCGCCGTAGTGCCCGACCATCCCCTTGTCGAGGACCTTCTTGTTGCTGACGCCCTCGGCGATCGGCGCCACCACGTCCAGCTTGGGGATGTGCAGGATGGCGAACCCCTGACCGGGCGCGAAGACACCGGGAGCACGCTTGCCGCTCGCCCAGTCCTTCTGGAGGCTGCTCGCCTCACTGCCGGCCTGGGCGTGCGCACGGACGTTCGTCCACCACAGCTGGTACGTGACGAACAGCAGCATCAGCACACCGGTGGTGATGAACACCTCGCCTATCGCCCGGCTCGCCATGACGGCCGGGCTGGGCTTGCGCAACCGCTGCTGCCGACGGGCCTCGACCCGGGAGAGCGGCCGGCCGACCCCGGTGCCCGGCACGGCGTTCTCCTGCGGACCCGACTCCGGTACACCGCCGTGCCGCCCGCCACGCCGCTTGGCGGCCTTTCTGCGGGCCGCTCGGCCACCCCCTGGGGTTCCAGTGCCGGAAGGGGCCGCTGTGCCCGCAGAAGCCGATATGGGCGGCGGATCGGGGATCCGCAGCGCGACGGTCTCCTCGTCGATCGGCGGCAGAGGCGGAAGGAACGCCGTCTCCCCGAGCGCACCGGACCCCTCGTACGGCTGATCCCCGTACGAGGCACCGGTCTCGCGCTCGGGGCGCAGCGCGGTCACGCCGTGGCCCTGCCCACCACCGGGGCGAGCCCCGCCGACCTCGCCACGGCCCCCTGGTCACCGCACTCCACCAGCCAGTTGGCCAGCATCCGGTGCCCGTGCTCGGTCAGCACCGACTCGGGGTGGAACTGCACACCCTCCACCGGGAGTTCACGGTGCCTGAGCCCCATGATGATCCCGTCGTGGGTGCGGGCGGTCACCTCCAGCTCGGCCGGCACCGTCGCCGGCTCGGCCGCCAGCGAGTGGTAGCGGGTCGCGGTGAAGGGCGAGGGCAGCCCCGCGAAGACCCCCTTGCCGCCATGCTCGACCAGCGAGGTCTTGCCGTGCAGCAGCTCGGGCGCGCGGTCCACCACACCGCCGTACGCCACCTGCATCGACTGCATGCCGAGACAGACACCGAACACCGGGACACCGGTCGCGGCGCAGTGCCGGACCATGTCCACGCACACCCCCGCCTCCTCCGGCGTCCCGGGACCGGGCGAGAGCAGGACGCCGTCGAAGCCGTCCTGGACGTGCGCCGTCGACACCTCGTCGTTGCGCAGCACCTCGCACTCGGCGCCCAGCTGGTACAGGTACTGGACCAGGTTGAAGACGAAGCTGTCGTAGTTGTCGACGACGAGAATCCGCGCGCTCACTGGTTGTCCACCGTCACATCGTTGAAGGGCAGCAGCGGTTCGGCCCAGGGAAAGACGTACTGGAAGAGGACGTAGACCACGACCAGGACCAGCAGGAGTGAGATCAGCGCCCTCACCCACGCGTTGCCCGGCAGATGCCGCCAGATCCAGCCGTACATGCCGTCCCTTCCGTTCCACCACGGCACCAGAATCCCGCCGTACTGCACCAGACTAACGGCGCAGCGCCTTAGGTCTGCCTGACTCCACAGGCTGTGTGGAGTCCAAGTGCGCCCAGACGATCAGCCGATGACTGTGCCCCCATTCCGGATCGCACGTGGTCAGCGTGAGATAGCGCCCCGGACGCGTATACCCCGACTTACGTGGCACAGCGTCGATCACTTCAACGTCCGTCGGAACTGTTTTGTATGGGCCTTTGTCGATCCGATACGTGAACCAGGTCGTCCCGTCCGTCAGGACGATCGCATCGCCCTCGCGCAGCTTCGGGAAGTCCAGGAACGGATCACCGTAGGTGCGCCGGTGACCGGCGACCGCGAAGTTGCCCACCTGGCCGAGCCGCGCGGTCCGGGCGTAGTGCGCGAGGCCCTTCTGCAGGACATCGGTGCCCGTGCCCTCCAGGACCGGCTTGTTCCACGTGAAACCGAACCGGGGGATGTACATGATCGCGAAGGGCTTGCCGTAGTGGTACGCGGCGGGTTTCGCGGGCGCTGCGGTCGCCTTCGCCGTGGGACGCACCGCGGCCTTCGCCGACCACTGCCGCTGTAACTGGTCGATCTGGTCGTGCATCACACTGTCGGCCTTCACACCGGTCCAGAACATCACGTACGCGACGAAGAGCACGATGAGCGTGCCGACGGTGATGCAGAGCTCGCTGACGGTCCTGACGATCACGCGCACCGGCGGCTCCAGAAAGTGACGAGCTGCTTACTCCACGGGCTTCGCGTAGTGCAGATCCACTGTGCCCGAGTAGCCCGGCAGAGTCACCGTCCCGTCCTCGGTCACTTTCCACCCGAGGCCGTACACGTTCACGTACACCATGTAGTTCTGGATGGCCTCGGAGTCCGCGAGCGCCTTCTGCATCTTCCCCGGGTCCCCGATCGCCTGGATCTTGTACGGCGGCGAGTAGACCCGGCCCTGGAGGATCAGGGTGTTGCCGACACAGCGCACCGCGCTGGTGGAGATCAGCCGCTGGTCCATGACCTTGATGCCCTGGGCGCCGCCCTGCCACAGCGCGTTCACCACGGCCTGCAGGTCCTGCTGGTGGATGACCAGGTAGTCGGGCTGCGGCTCGGGATAGCCCGGGAGCTTGGCGGTGGCGTTCGGCGGGGCGTCGTTGAGCGTGACGGTGATCGCCTTGCCGGTCAGCTTCTGGGTGCCCGCGTCCTTCTCCAGGCCCGCGAGCTGGTCGTCCTGGGCCTTGGTGGAGCCGTCGTCACGCTTGGCGAGCTTCTCGTTCTGGTCGCGCGAGCTCGCGTTGGACTCGTCCAGCTCCTTGTTCTTGCGGCTGTGCTCCTGGATCAGGTCCGAGAGCTTGAGCAGGTTGTCGTCCGAGCGGATGTCGGTGCCCTTGGCCGTGTTGAAGCTGGTGAAGAAGAGCAGACCGGCCAGAGCGAAGACACCCACGGTGAGAATCCGGACGGGCCGGAGGCGCGGCCGGCGGCCGGCGGGGAAACCGCCCGCACCATCCGGGTCGGAACCCGTTGATCCGGTCGCGTTGGAGTCGGCAGAATTGCTCAACGTACCCTTATCTCCTTCAGCGCCACGGAAGCACTACGCTAACGGACGCCCGGGGGAGCGCTCAGTCTGCCCTTACTGTCCCCTTGTACGCTGCCCCGAGCCCGACCCAGTTACCTGCGCGGCCACGCAGCGCATCGACAGGAGAGACCCTCGTGCCGAAGTCACGTATCCGCAAGAAGGCCGACTACACGCCGCCCCCGGCGAAGCAGGCGACCGCCATCAAGCTCAACAGTCGCGCCTGGGTCGCGCCGGTGATGCTGGCCATGTTCCTCATCGGACTGGCCTGGATCGTCGTCTTCTACGTGACCGACGGTTCGCTGCCGATCGACAGCCTCGACAACTGGAACATCGTCGTGGGCTTCGGCTTCATCGCGGCCGGCTTCGGCGTCTCCACGCAGTGGAAGTAACCCGGCCGACAGCTCTACCCAGGGCTGTTCGCTGAGTTATCCACAGGCCTGACCTGCTGTCCACACCCCCCTGGGGAAAAGACGACGATCTGTGGATAACCCGTCGAGTGTTGACGCCGGTACGACTACCACAACACTCGCCGCAAAACCGCTCGCCCCCTCCCTGACCTGCAACAACGCAGGTGAGTCGGAGGGGGCGCAGTTGTGCGCGCACGTTGTGCACAAGATCGGCCACCGACTGTGGACAACGGTTCGGTATCGGTACGGTGCGCCGCCGTGATCGGCCGCGGGCGTGGGCTCAGGTGAGCTGTGCGGTCCGCACGACCGTGATGACCAGGGCCGCGACCAGCACCAGCGCACACGTGCCGTACTGGATCAGGTTCCGCCGCTCGCGCGGGGCGTGCACCATCGCGTAGCCGGTGACGACACCGGCGACCAGGCCGCCGATGTGGGCCTGCCAGGCGATGCCGCCGCTGAACGTGAAGATGAGGTTGATCACCAGCAGGGCGATGATCGGCCGCATGTCGTAGTTGAGCCGGCGGATGAGCACCGCGGTCGCGCCGAAGAGGCCGAAGATCGCGCCGGAGGCGCCGAGCGACGGGCTGGCGGGATCGGCGAGCAGGTAGGTGAGCGCGCTGCCGGCCAGGCCGGAGACGAAGTACAGCGTCAGGTAGCGGGCGCGGCCGAGTGCGGCTTCCAGGGGGCCGCCGATCCACCACAGGCTCAGCATGTTGAACACGATGTGCATGTAGTTCGAGGGGTCGTGCAGGAACATCGCGGTCAGCAGCCGGTAGTACTGGCCCTGTGCGACGCCTTCGACCCCGCCGTTCTGCGTGACCCAGGCCTGGCCGAACAGTTCGAAACGGCTGGTGAAGTCGTCCCCGGCGGACAGCTGGGCCAGGAAGACGGCGATGTTGACGCCGATCAGGATCTTGGTGAGCAGTCGCGGGTCGGCGGTGACCGTGCCGCCGGCGAGGGTGCGGGGCTGGGAGGCGGCCGCGGGCGGGCCGCTCTGGCCGGCGGTGGTGCCGCGGACGCAGTCGGGGCACTGGAAGCCCACGGAGGCGCTGACCATGCACTCGGGGCAGATGGGGCGCTCGCAGCGGGTGCAGCGCACGCCGGTCTCCCGGTCCGGGTGCCGGTAGCACTTGGGCAGGCTGTGGGCGTCGCGCGCGCTGCCTGTCGCCTGGTCCTCCATGGGGTCCCCTCGCTCGTCGTGGGCAGTGTTCCGCCCCGCCCATCCTTACGGACGAGCGGGGCGTTTGGTTCCCTTCGGGTGCTTCCCTTTCGGGCGCGGTCAGCCGGTGCGCTTCGTGACGACGACCGTTTCGATGACGACGTCGTTGACCGGCCGTTTGTTGGGTCCGCTGACGGGGACGACCGCGATGCTGTCCACGACCTTCTGGCCGGCCGGGTCGACGACCTCGCCGAAGATGGTGTGCTTGCGGTTGAGGTGGGGAGCGGGGTTGACCGTGATGAAGAACTGGGAGCCGTTGGTGCGGGGGCCGGCGTTGGCCATGGCGAGCAGGTAGGGGCGGTCGAAGCGCAGGTCGGGGTGGAACTCGTCCTCGAACTTGTAGCCGGGGCCGCCGATGCCGGTGCCGAGGGGGTCGCCGCCCTGGATCATGAAGCCGCTGATCACCCGGTGGAAGACGGTGCCGTCGTAGAGCGGGTCGGTGGTGACGGCGCCGGTGGCGGGGTGGGTCCACTCACGCTCACCCTGCGCCAGTTCGACGAAGTTCCTGACCGTCTTGGGCGCGTGGTTCGGGAAGAGCCGGACCTCGATGTCGCCGAGGCTGGTCTTCAGGGTGGCGTAGAGGTGCTCGGCCACGGTCCGCCTTCCGTTTGTGCTCGGATTCAGTGCCCACGATCCTCGCACGGTACGGCGGGTCCGGTGCCCGGCCGGAGCCGCCGGGCCTGGATCCTCACGAATCACTTGCGGAACCCCTTCTGTCATGCGGGGGCGCGCGGCGCCGATCCGTGGCATTGTCGTCGACAAGCCCCTCTTAGCTCTGGTTGCACCCGTATGCCCGTCCTCGCGCGCCGCCCGGCCTGCGGGCAGGCATGATCCGTAAAAGGGTGGAAAGTCGAAATACCGTACGCCACCGAGGAGGAGGAAACCCGTGACCCGCAAAGACAGCGTGCGCGCCGCGACCAGTTCGGCGAAGGACAGCGTGCGGCACGCCGCGGAAGCGGTGGCGCCCTACGCCGACACGGCCAAGGAGCGTGCCGCGTACTACGCACAGGAGGCACGCGTACGGCTCGCGCCCGTGGTGTCGCAGGCCGCTGAGCAGGCCCGCGTCCAGTACGACGCCCGTCTCGTGCCGCGCCTGGAGCAGGCCCGTACCCATGTGCCGCCGAAGATGGACCAGGCCGCGCACGACGCCGCCGATCTGACGCGCAAGGCGGCCCGGCAGGCCGCCGACTACTCGCGTCCGAGGATCGAGCAGGCGGTGGCGGCGGCCGGTCCGGTCCGTGAGGAGGCGACCGCACGGGGTGCCGCGGCGCTGGCCGCGCTGCGCGGCAATGTGTCGGCCGAGGAGATCGAGAGGCTGGCCCGCCGGAACCAGCGGCGCTCGTCGTGCGGCCGTGCGTTCAAGGCGTTCGCGGTGTTCGGCGTGCTGGCCGGTGCGGCCTTCGCCGCCTGGAAGTGGTGGGACAAGCAGGCCAACCCCGACTGGCTGGTCGAGCCTCCGGCCGCCACGGAGGTCCCGGATGCGGGCCGCCTGGGCTCGGTGGACGGCAGTTCTCCCCTTGACCCGGAGGTCCAGGCGAAGGAGGCGGAGGAGCACGGTTCCCGGTCCCGGGACGACAGGAACCGCTGAGTCCGGCAGGTCGCCGGTCTGCCGTGTGCCGTCCCACGGTGCCGTTTCACGTGAAACCAAATGCTTGACCGCGAGGGCGGACAAAGAACCCCTCTGACCGTGTTTACACAGGTCAGAGGGGTTTGTTGTGGAGCCTAGGGGAGTCGAACCCCTGACATCCGCCATGCAAAGACGGCGCTCTACCAACTGAGCTAAGGCCCCGTACGGGAAGCAGCCGGCCAAGCGGAAGGTCCGCAGGGTCGGTGCCGCAGACCAGAGTACCGGGTCACCCCCCGTACCTCGCAAAAAGATTGGGGGTCCCCGCAGATGACCACTCTCCGTAAGATGCTCGACGGGGTTCGCTGTAGCGAACCGTGGTTTTTTTGGGGAAGCGATGGGGAGACGCAATGGACGCCGCACAGCAGGAAGCCACCGCCAGAGCGCGGGAGCTGCAGCGGAACTGGTACGGAGAGCCGCTGGGGGCGCTCTTCCGTAAGCTCATCGACGACCTGGGGCTCAACCAGGCACGTCTCGCGGCGGTCCTCGGACTGTCCGCGCCCATGCTGTCGCAGCTGATGAGCGGGCAGCGGGCGAAGATCGGTAACCCGGCCGTGGTCCAGCGGGTGCAGCTGCTCCAGGACCTCTCGGCTCAGGTCGCGGACGGCAGCGTGAGCGCGGCCGAGGCCACCGAGCGCATGGACGAGATCAAGAAGTCCCAGGGGGGCTCGGTGCTCAGCAACACCACGCAGACGACCAGCGGTTCGGGGGCGCCGACGGTCAAGCGGGTGGTCCGTGAGATCCAGTCGCTGCTGCGGTCGGTGGCCGCCGCCGGCGACATCATCGACGCGGCCGACACGCTTGCTCCGACCCACCCGGAGCTGGCGGAGTTCCTCCGGGTCTACGGTGCCGGCCGTACTTCGGACGCGGTCACGCACTACCAGTCGCACCAGAGCTGAGCCACGGCCCGGCGCGCCGGAGGGGGTCCGGTGAACCGGGCGGGGCCAGGCCCTGGCAGAGGGGGTCACGCGAGAGGGGTCGTATCGCTCATCCGGGGGAAGCAAGGGGGGTAACAGGCAAGGGGGGTGGCAGGGGATCCCGAGGGGGAGGGGTACGGGCAGTCATGGGTGAGGTCTTCGCGGGCCGGTACGAACTGGCCGACCCGATCGGTCATGGCGGAGTGGGCGCCGTCTGGCGCGCCTGGGACCACCGGCGCAGGCGCTATGTGGCGGCCAAGGTGCTCCAGCAGAGCGACGCCCACGCGCTCCTGCGCTTCGTGCGGGAGCAGGCGCTGCGCATCGATCATCCCCATGTCCTGGCGCCGGCCAGCTGGGCCGCCGACGACGACAAGGTCCTTTTCACGATGGACCTGGTCGCCGGCGGCTCGCTGGTGCACCTCGTCGGGGACTACGGTCCCCTGCCCCCGCTGTTCGTCTGCACCCTCCTCGACCAGCTCCTCGCCGGCCTTGCCGCGGTGCACGGCGAGGGTGTGGTCCACCGGGACATCAAGCCCGCGAACATCCTGCTGGAGGCGACCGGCACGGCCCGTCCCCGGCTGCGCCTGTCCGACTTCGGCATCGCCATGCGGTTCGGCGAGGCCCGGCTGACCGAGACCAACCTCGTGGTCGGTACGCCGGGTTACATCGCTCCCGAGCAACTCCTGGGCGCCGAGCCCGACTTCACGGCCGACCTGTTCGCCGTCGGCCTGGTCGCCCTGTACCTCCTGGAGGGTGCCAAGCCTGACGCCAAGGCGCTCGTCCAGTATTTCGCCGAACACGGCACTCCGGGAGCGCCCAAGGGCATTCCGGACCCGCTCTGGCAGGTCGTCGGCAGTCTCCTCCAGCCGGACCCACGTGCCCGTTTCCGCACGGCCACGGGAGCCCGCAGGGCCCTCGCCGAGGCCCGGGAACTCCTTCCGGAGACGGACGCGGACGACGAGTCGATCGAGATCTTCGACCAACTGGGCCCGCTTCCGGCGGGGTTCGGGCCGACAGGTCCGGTGCGGGTGGCTTCGGGGGTCGACACGACGCGTGGCGTGCCGGGGACTTCGACAGGGTCCGGTGGGACGGGGACAGGGCCGGGGACGGCAGGGGGTGCGGTGGTACCGAGTTCGGCGGTACCGAGTTCGGCGGTACCGGGTCCGGACACGGCGACCGCGACGGGAGCGCGGGTGTCCGGAGCGGCCCCTGGCCTGCGCCCGCTTGGAGGATCGCCCGCTGGGGAATCGCCCGCTGCGGCAGGCACGGGTGCGGGCCCGGATGCCGGGTCGGGTACGGGCTCGGGGGCGGGTACGGGCTCGGGGGCGGGCCCGGCTGTGGCGGCACCCGGGGCCGGGGCGGGGACGGGGGCCCGGGCGGCGGCGAGGAGCGCCGAAGGGGCGCTCCCGGCAGTCGGTGCCGACAGCGGCGCGACCCCCTCGGCTCCCGTCTCCATGTCCGACACCGGCAGCTTCCGGCTTCCCCCGCCCGAGGCACCGGTCCCCCCGGCCCCCGCCGCCGTGCGGCCCGGGCCGGCATCGTCCTACCCGCCGTACGTCCAGCCGCAGGCCGCCCCGGTCGCGCAGCCCCACACGCCCTGGCCGCCCGCGCAGCCGCTCCCCCCGGTCCAGCCGCCGCACGCGGACACCCCCACCCCCACTGCCACCCCCACCGCCACGTACACCGCGCGGGACCGGCAGACTCCGCCGCCGTCGGTCCGTACCCACGGCAGGCGTCGGCGGCGGGCGCCTCGGCCCGGTCCGCCCGCCCGGGCTGCCGTGCCCATCTTCCTGCTCGCGCTGGCCTGTTACGCCGTCGGTTTCTGGGCGCTGGCCCGGCTCTGAGAGCGCCGCGCGGTCAGGGTCCACACGCCGAGGACGAGCAGCAGGGCGGTGCCCGTGCCGATGCCGCCGGCCGCGAGGGCCCGCATCGCCGTGTCGTCGTCGCCGGGCGGGGTCAGGAGGCCGCCCCGGTCCCAGGACACGCCGAAGATGCCCTTCGGGACCGGTGAACCGGCGTATGAGGGGCCGGAGTTCGGGGTGCCGTCGACCCGGACCCGGAGCGTGACGCCGTACGGCCCCTTCCCGAAGGTGTCCGCGGTCTGCCCGCTGAGGTGGACGACGAGGTAGTAGGCGCCGGCGAAGCGGACGGCGTTCTGGGTGCCGGAGGCGGCGTACCGGTTGGCGTAGGCGACGGGTGGCAGGGGATCGAGGGAGGACGACTTCTGGGTGCCGTCGTAGCCGAGGGAGACGTCGTCGACGTGGCCGCGGACGGGGTTGTAGAGGGAGAGGTTGAGCGCGGCGCTGACATAGCCGTGGGCGTCGCCGCTGCTGCTGCCGAGGTCGACGGTGGCGTGGAGCTGCCGGCCCCAGTCGACCGGGACGGCGTAGTAGAGGGTCTGGCCGGGCGTGATGTCGGTCTGCCAGACGCCCTGGTCCAGGGTGCGGGCCGTGGTGAAGCCGGCGCCCGCGGTGCGGCGGCGGGGGTCCGAGGTGAGCGGCTCGGGTGACGCGGAGTTCCAGGCCTCGGGGGCGGTGGTGGCGCCGGTCCTGGCCAGGGCGGGTTCGGTGACCGGGGCGATCTCCAGGTCCCAGCTGCCCGGGGTGGTGGTCCGTGAGCCGGACACGACCCGCTCGACGACCACGTAGTAGGTGCCGGCGTCCTGGCACAGCGCCTTGCCCGCGTCCCGCCGTCCCACCGCCGTGACCGGCCGGGGGCTGAGCCCGGCGCCGAAGCGGGCGCTGTCGTAGTCGCAGGCGGTGCCGTTGGCGTCCTCGATCGAGACCTCGATGCCGTCGCTGGCCGAGACGGTGGCGGCGGCGGGCGGAACGGCGGTGACGGGGACGTAGGCCGTGGCGGCGGCGGTGAGTTCCAGGCGGAAGTAGCGCTCGCCCTTGTCGGGGAGGGTGCTGCGGTAGGTCGTGCCTGGCTCCAGCGGTACGGCGTCCGTGGTGCTCGCCGCCGCGGTGACGGTACGGGCGCCGGGGGCGAAGGCGTAGCCGGTGCTGCCGTCGGCAGAGGCGGCAGAGGCGGCAGCAGCGGCGGAGGCCGGCAGCAGTGCCGTCAGTGCGAGGGCGGCCGTCACGCAGATGCCCCGCCATGCCGCCGTACGCCACCGCCGTGTCACGCGCGCCCCCAGTCGTCGTCCGCCGACCGGCGAAGTCACGGCCCGGCCGGGCCCCATACTGCCCCGCGCGCCTCCGCGCCACCCGGCGATCGGCACGACCGTCCGAAACGCTCCGGACGAAACGCCCCGAACGCAACGCCGGGCCTGGAACACGCCGACCGCGACACCACCCGCATCGCGCCCGCCGCCACCCCGGCAACGCAAAACCCCGACCGCTCCGGCGGCCGGGGTCTCAGTGTCGTCTGTTGTCGGTACTCACGAACCCGTGGGCACGGAGTCAGTCGCCTCCGTCCACAGATCCTGCTCGGCGCGATCCGCCTGGATCTGGCGGTACACGAGGAGCCCGCCGATGGCGGCCAGTGCGACCAGGAGAAGCTTCTTCACCGCGCGACCTCGTCTCTTCCTTGACGTAGGGGACCTCTGGCGCCCGACTATACACACCGACCGATATCGATCGGTGACCTGGCGTCCGACCCCCAACTCCGGTCCGCCGCAAGGCGTTGCATGAGGTCGGACCGCTCCGATCGGAGGGTGATCACACCCCCACGGACGGTTACTTTGCTCCTTCTCGACGCCCTTCATGGGCCTTTCTTCAGATTTTTCCCACGCCATGCACCCATCCGTGTGGTGTTCATCGGAACATCGACGCGCCACAGGCCGGCGTCCCCCACTTCGCGATCCCCATACACATCATGAGGAAAGTACGCAAATCGCCCAACCCGAAAGTGAGGGGCCATGGCCCGGAACTCCAAGGTCATGAAGCTGTGGACCGCCATCGTCACCGCCTTCCTCGCGCTGTGCACGGCGCTCGGATTCGTCTCCGCCACCACCGCCGCCGCGGTACCGCAGACCGAGACCCCGCGCAACAGCACCGGCGACGACGTCAGCACGGACCGGGTGACGATCCCGGCACAGACCCACTGGCTCTGGTCCCAGGCAAGGTCCCTCCCGCCCACGATGAAGCAGCGGATCCGGGCCGAGGCCCACGGCAAGACCCCCAGCTGCCGGACCCGCCCCCTGGACACCACCGAGTCGGAGACCACGGCCGAACCCCCCGCGGCACCGCTCGACTGCTGACCCCCCAGGTACAGACGGCTCGGACGCAACGGCGCAAGGGCGACTTGCGTACGTACCAGCGCCAACTGCGACACAGACCCGCGACCGGGACCGATCCGGCCGCGGGCCTCCGCATGTCCGGAAACCACCTCGTCCACGGATGGAACGGCTCGACTCCTCAGCTCCTCTTGAGGAGTCGTAGGCTGATCATGTGCCCAAGGCATACGAGGAGATCGCCGACGACCTCCGCCGCTCCATCAGGACCGGCGAGCGCGAGCCCGGCGCCCGGCTGCCCTCCGAGGCGGAGCTGGCCCGGCACTACGGGCGGAGCGTCCCGACGATCCAGAACGCGCTGCGGCTGCTGAGCGCGGAGGGCCTGATCGACAAGCGGCACGGCAGCGGCACCTTCGTGCGCCGCCCGCGCACCCGCGCGGTCCGCGACAACGAACGGCACCAGTGGGAGAAGGACCGCGCCCTGATGCCGGAGGCCACCCGGGCCGAGACCGGCGCGACCGAGCGCGAGACCGGCCTGGTCCTCGACGACCTGGTCTTCTTCGCCCGCTACCGCGAGCTGACCGCGCCCGGCGACCTCGCCGGCGCGTTCGGGGTGCCGGAGGGCACCGTGCTCCTGGAGCGCACCTACCGGACCAGGCATGCCGCCGAGACCGCCCCCTTCAGCCTGGTGACCTCCTACCTCGTCCGCGACCTGATCGCCGCCAATCCGGATCTCCTGGACGAGGCCAACGAACCCTGGCCGGGCGGCACCCAGAACCAGCTGCACACCGTCGGCATCGAGGTCGACCGCGTCGAGGAGCGCTTCACCGCCCGGCCGCCGACGCCGGAGGAGGCCCGGGAGCTGGACCTGCCGGCCGGTACCTCGGTGATCCTGCTGCGCAAGACGTCGTACGACATCCGTGACCGCATCGTGGACATCACCGCCGTCACGCTCCCCGGCGACCGCACCGAGCTGCTCTTCACCACACATCTGGAAAGGTGGTGAGCGCTGCCGTGACCCGGCGCATCACCGTCGTCACCGCGGTCCACGCGCCGTCGGCCCGTTTCCTGCCCGAGGCCTACCGGTCGCTGTGCGAGCAGCGGCTGCCGGACGGGTGGGAGTGGGAGTGGCTGGTCCAGCAGGACGGGCACGGCGACGAGGTGGGCTCCTACGTCCCCGACGACGCGCGGGTGTCGTTCCGGCAGGGCCGCGCCGGCGGTCCCGGGGTCGCGCGCACCATGGCGCTGGCCCGGGCCCAGGGGCCGTACGTCAAGGTCCTCGACGCCGACGACCAGCTGCTGCCGGGTGCGCTGGGCCGTGACCTGGCCGCGCTGGCGGCCCGCCCGGACCTCGGCTGGGCCACCTCACGGGCCCTGGACCTGCTGCCGGACGGTTCCACGGCCGGTTTCCCCGGTGATCCGGAGGAGGGCCCGATCGAGCGCGGGACGGTGCTCGGCCACTGGTCGGCGAACGGCTTCCGCGCCCAGGTCCACCCGGCCACCCTCTTCGTCCGCCGCGAGCTGCTGCTGGCCCTCGGCGGCTGGATGGCGCTGCCCGCCTCGGAGGACACCGGGCTGCTGCTCGCCCTCGACGCCGTCAGCCGGGGCTGGTTCACGGCGCAGGCCGGGCTGCTCTACCGCAAGTGGGAGGGCCAGGTCACCGGCCGCCCCGCACACACCGACCCGGTGGAGCGGGAGGCCCGCATGGCGGTCGTGGCGGCACGGGCGCGGGCCCTGGCGGAGTTCGGCTGGCGGTACGGGTGACCTGTCCGGCGGGACCCGGGACCCGGCCGGCGCGGCCCGGGACCTACCCGGCGGGGCCCAGCGTCGCCGCGTCCACGCGCGAGAACACCAGGTCGCTCTCCTCGGTCACCGGGCGGTCCCAGCGGACCGGGACCACCGGTTCGCCGTACAGGGCCCGGGGGTAGCTGTCGGCCGCGTAGCTGTTGGCGAGCCGGTAGACGTGGTAGCCGGCGTCGGTCATGGTGCGCAGCAGGTCGTCCGCCGAGTCGCCCAGCTGGGCCATCCGGTCGGGGGTGACCTCGACGGTGATCTCGGCGTCCGGGCGGAGCCTGTCCAGCAGCGGGGCGAGCCCGCGCACCACCGCGCCCTCGGCGCCCTCCACGTCGATCTTGACGACCCGCGCGGTCTCGATCTCCTCGGGCCGGAGCAGTTCGGGCAGCGGTACGGCCTCGATGTCGAAGCTGGACTCGGCCGGGCCGTCCCACGGGACGATGCTGTTGGCGCCCATGTTGCGGGAGCTGGCGAGCACGAAGGTCAGGGTGCGGTGGGCGTCGGAGACGGCGGCGTTGACCGCGCGGATGTTCCGGCAGCCGTTGAGCGCGCTCTGCTGTTCGAGGCGGCGGTGGAAGGCGGGGGAGGCCTCGACGGCCACGACCCGGCCCTGCTCCCCGACCAGCCGGGAGGCGAGGACGCTGAAGACGCCGATGTTGGCCCCGACGTCGACGAAGCAGTCCCCCGGTGCCAGCCGGCCGCGCAGCCAGCGCGTCATGTGCGGTTCCCACACCCCGAAGAGGTAGAGGTAACGCTGGATGAGGTCCTGGGTGTCGACCGCGAACCGGGCGCCGGAGAGCGTCTCGACGACGCGCTGCCGGGGGTGGTCGCGCAGGTAGGGGTTGAGCGCGCGGGCCGCGAGGGCCTTGCCCCAGGGGCCCGGGAAGTCGCGGACGTAGCGGCGGCCGAGGGTGGCCAGGAGTTCGGTGGGGCTGGTGAGGCTGGTGGTGCGGCTGGTGGTGCGGCTGGTGCTCATCCGCTAGTCGGTGACCCTTCGGCCGTCGATCCGGATCGCCTGCGACGGGCAGCGTTCGGCGATGTCCCGGATCAGTTCGTCGTCGTCCCCGGGCTCCCCGTACTCCTCGCGTACGGGCAGGACGAAACCGTACCCGTCCTCGAAGCCGAACACAGCGGGTGCCCGGAAGGCACACTCACCCGACCCGTAGCAGACGTCGGCATCGACGGAGACCTTCATGGAAGGTCCCCTGCCCAGCAGGGCACCCGCCGAACCGGCCGCGCACCGGCTATGTGAACGGCAGCTCCAGCATCCGGATCGCGTTGCCGCGCAGCAGCTTGTAGGCGACCTCGGGGTCCAGTCCGCCGACGTGTTCCTGGGCCACCCGCTTGGTCTCCGGCCAGGTCGAGTCGACGTGCGGGTAGTCCGTCTCGAACGTCGCGTTGTCCACGCCGATCGTCTCGATCGCCTCGATGCCGTGCCGGTCCCGGAAGAAGCAGCAGAAGATCTGCCGGTAGTAGTACGTCGAAGGCGGTTCGGGGATCAGGTCCTTCACCCCGCCCCACGCCCGGTGCTCCTCCCAGACGTCGTCGGCGCGCTCCAGGGCGTACGGGATCCAGCCCATCTGGCCCTCGCTGTACGCGAGTTTCAGCCGGGGGAACTTCACCAGGACCCCGGAGAAGAGGAAGTCCATCATCGAGGCCATGGCGTTGTTGAAGCTGAGCGAGGCCTGGACGGCGGGCGGTGCGTCGGGTGAGGCGGCCGGCATCTGCGAGCTGCTGCCGATGTGCATGTTGACGACCGTCCCGGTCTCCTCGCAGGCCGCGAAGAACGGGTCCCAGTAGCCGGAGTGGATGGACGGCAGGCCCAGATAGGTCGGGATCTCGCTGAAGGTGACCGCCCGGACGCCCCGCTCGGCGTTGCGCCGGATCTCGGCGACGGCCAGGTCGACGTCCCACAGCGGGATCAGGCAGAGCGGGATCAGACGGCCGCCGCTGTCCCCGCACCACTCCTCGACCATCCAGTCGTTGTAGGCGCGGACGCAGGCCAGCGCGACCTCCTTGTCGTCGGCCTCGGCGAAGGTCTGCCCGCAGAAGCGGGGGAAGGTGGGGAAGCAGAGGGAGGCCTCGACATGGTTCATGTCCATGTCCTCCAGGCGGGCCTTGGGGTCCCAGCAGCCACGCCGCATCTGCTCCCGGGTGATGCCGTCGAGCGTCATCTCGTCCCGGGAGAAGCCGACGGCCGCGATGATGCGCTTGTACGGGAAGAGCAGGCCCTCGTACTCCCACCAGTCGGTGGTCTGGCCCGCGGGGTCGGTGGTGAAGCGGTACTTGCCGCCGACGTAGGCGAGCTCGCCGATGCCTGCGGTGAAGGGCTTGGGCCCCTTGTCGCGGTACTTGCCCGGAAGCCACCGCTCGAAGAGGTGGGCGGGCTCGATCACGTGGTCGTCCACGCTGATCACCCTGGGCAGATCCTGGGTGCCGGTCGCGTTCTCTGCCATGCCTACCCCCTGCTGCCTGCGGAGTTCCGAAATTATCTGACGGTCCATCAGATTACCCGTCGGCATTCAGGCTAGGCCCCGCGGCCCGCACCAGCAAGGCCCACCGCGCCCCCGCAGCCCCCGCTCCCGGAACCTCCCGGAGTTCGTCCCGCCCTCCCCCTTGCGAGGCACGCCGCCTTCCGCTGAACTGACGAACCGTCAGATAGATGCCGTGGGGATCCGGGGAGGGTGCGGGATGCGATCAGCCTTGCTGAACGGTGCCGAATGGTTCGCGGTGCTCCGCATCGGGCTCGGTCTGTGGTGGCTGGAGAGCTGGCGGCACAAGGACAAGAAGCAGTGGTTCGGCGGCGGAGGCATCCGGTGGGCGGCCGGTGTCGCGGAAAAGCACCGCTGGCCGGTGGTCCGGCGGGGCTTCGACACCATCGTCGCCCCGCGCCCCCGGCTGATGGCCTACGTCGTGGCCTACGCGGAACTCGCCCTGGGCCTCGGACTGGTCACCGGCTTCCTCACACCGATCGCGCTGGTGGCCGGGTTCCTGCTCAACCTGATCTACCTGGTCCTCATGATCCACGACTGGGCGGAACAGGGGCAGAACCTGATGATGGCCCTGATCTCCGTGGTCGGCCTCTTCGCCATCAGCTGGCAGAGCTGGTCGGTGGACTCGGCGCTGGGGCTGTTCGGCTGACGGAAACGGCCTGCGCGAGACGGCCTTCGGGGCGCCCCTTAGGGGCTGAGCCCTTTCGTTCGGGGCTGGGCCCTCTCTTTCGGGGCTGGGCCCTCTCTTTCAGGGCTGGGCCCTTTCCTTCGGGGCCGGCCCCTTTGAGGAGCGCCCGCGATGAGGCGCCCCAAAGGGGCGCGGGGAACTGCGCGCCCAGCCCCCACGCACCCGCACCAGTGCCCCTCCGGCCCCAGCCCATCACGGCACTCCCAGCGAGGAGCTACGGATGACGACCGACCCCGCGAAGTCCCCACCCGATCCCCCTCCCTATCCCCTCTCCGGTCCCCCTCCCTATCCCCTCTCCGGTCCCCCTCCCCACCCCCTCTCCGGCTCCCCCTCCTCCGACTCCCCTTCGGCGGACACCCTGAGAAAGCTGCACGCGGCACGCGCCCGCAGCGCGTACGACCGTGCGGTGGCCGCCTGCCGCCACGCGGGAATCGCCCCCGACGCCGCGCAGACCGTCCCCACGAGTCCGGTGGGCCGGGCCGCGAACGCGCTGCGGCTGTCGGCCCAGTCGCTCACCACGCTGGCCGATACCGCGCCCAACCCGGCGGCGGACGCCCGCTGCGCCCGCAACGCCGCCGCCACCGCGGCACTGGCCGCGCAGGTGGCCGCCTCCCAGGACGACCGCACCGAGACGGTTGCGGCCCTGCGCACGGCTCTCACCGCATCCCGGGCGGCGGCGACGGCGGCCGGCGGAACGGCCGCCGGACAGGACACTGCTCTGACCGCGGAGGCCGACGCCACGGAGGAGCGCGCGGTCGAGGCGGCACGTAAGGCGGGCTGGATGTGATCCCGTGCCGTTCGGCACCGGTCCCTCCCCACGTGGGGACCGGTGCCGAACGGCGCGGGAGGTGAAGGACCGCCGCCTGGGCCGGGGTCGGCTCAGTGGGCGGGAGCAGCTCGCGTCGTACGGCCACTCCGGCGGACGGCCGCCGGCCGAAGGTGACCGAGAACGTGCGGTGCCGTGAGCTGTCACTGCGGATGCTGAGCTGGTCGGCCGGTCGGGGCGACCCCCGATCACCGCGTTGCTGCGGTGAAATCCTGCCAGCCGAGGGGCCCGTATGAGGAGGGCAGGACGTCCGGTCCAGGGCTTCGCCGCAGGTCAGCCGTATAAAGTGGGTTTTCCGGTCCGGATGGCCAGCAGCGGGGGAAGTAAGGGGTGGAGAGCCTTGGGTCCCGACGCAGGGGCACGCACAGCCTTCGCGGAACGACTCGCGTTGCTGTACAGGGAGGCCGGTAATCCTCCGCTCAAGCGCGTCGCCGAGGCGGTCGACCGGCTGCATCGCGTCGACGAGCGGGGCCGGCCGGTGCGGGTCTCCGCCCAGCGGATCAGCGACTGGCGGCGGGCGAAGAACGTGCCCGCACAGTTCGTCGCGCTCTCCGCCGTCCTGCAGGTCCTGATCCCGCAGGCCCGGCGCGCCCAGCCGACGCCGGTGTCCGCCGGACTCTACGACATGGTCCAGTGGCAGAAGCTCTGGGAGCGGGCCGTGGCCGATCCGGTCGGCGAACTGCCCGTACCGGAGGCCGAGGAGACGGAACAGCCGCCGCCGGTCGACAGCGTCTGCCCGTACCGGGGTCTGGCCTCCTACCGCCGTGAGGACGCCCGCTGGTTCTTCGGGCGGGAGCGCAGCACCGACGCACTGGTCGCCCAGCTCCGTTCCGCGCAGTCGGGCGGCGGCCTGGTGATGCTGGTCGGCGCCTCGGGCGCGGGGAAGTCCTCGCTACTGAACGCCGGCCTGGTCACCGCGCTCCAGAGCGGCGCCCTGTCCGACGACGAGGACCGCGACCGCCCGCGCCGCATACTTCAACTCATCCCGGGCGCGGACCCCGTGAAGGAGCTGATCCGCCGCATACCCGAGCTCGCCGAGCCGGCGGACCTGGACGATCCGGACGCCGCACGAAAGGCGTTCACAGCCTGGTCCCTCCGGTCGACAGCGACCGGGCGGACCACGACCGGACAGCAGGCGGCCGGACGGACCACGACCCAGCAGACGTCGACCGGATCGACCGTCGATGTTTCACGTGAAACACGACCACCCTCGCGACCCCTTCCGGCCCTTCCGGCCCATCCGGTCCATCCGGCCCATCCGGCCCGTCCGGTCCTGATCGTCGACCAGTTCGAGGAGACCTTCACCCTCTGCACCGACGAGGCGGACCGGCGCTCCTTCGTCCAGCTCCTGCACGCGGCCAGCACCCCCGCCACCACCGGCGAACCGGCCCCCGCCCTGGTCGTCCTCGGTATCCGTGCCGACTTCTACGAGCAGTGCCTCGGCTACCCGGAACTGGCCGACGCGCTCCAGCACCGGCACATGGTGCTCGGCCCGCTCACCACCGCCGAACTGCGCGAGGCCGTGAGCGCACCCGCCAAGGCCGTGGGCCTGGAGCTGGAACCCGGTCTCGCCGAGCTGATCGTCCGCGAGGTGAGCGCGGACGGCCCGCGCGGCGCCCATGACGCCGGCGTCCTCCCCCTCCTCTCCCACGCCCTGCTCGCCACCTGGCAGCGCCGCAAGGCGGGCCGGCTGACGCTGGCCGGTTACCGGGCGGCCGGCGGTATCCAGGGTGCCGTCGCGGCGACCGCGGAACGCGCCTGGTCGAGCCTCGACCCGGCCGCCCGCACCGCCGCCCGGCTGCTCCTGCTCCGGCTGGTGCGGCTCGGCGAGGACACCCAGGCGACCCGCAGACGCGGTACCCGACGCCAGCTGGCCGCGGAATCCACCGACCCGAACAAGACGGAGGAGTCACTCGAAGCCCTGGTCCGGGCCCGGCTGGTGACCCTCGACGCGGACACCGTGGAGATCACCCACGAGGCGTTGCTGCACGCCTGGCCCCGGCTGCGCGAGTGGCTCGACGAGGACCGCAACGGCAATCTGCTGCGCCAGCGCCTGGAGGAGGACGGCCGGGCCTGGGAGGAGTCGTCCCAGGACTCCGCGCTGCTCTACCGGGGCTCACGCCTGGAGCAGGCCCACACCTGGGCGAAGTCGGCCGGAGACACCTTCCTGACCCGCAGCGCGGTGGAGTTCCTGGCGGCCTCGGTACGGCTGCGCCGGCGCACGGTGTGGATCAGCCGGGCCGCCGTGTCGGCGCTGGTCGTACTCGCGGTACTGGCGGCCGGCTCCGCGGTGGTCGCCCGGCAGCAGCGGGACGACGCGGTGTTCGAGCAGGTGGTGGCGGAGGCCGACCGGTTCCAGTACTCGGACCCGTCCCTCTCCGCCCAGCTCGACCTGGTGGCCCACGACCTGCGCCAGGACGACGAGGGCGCCAACAACCGCCTGATCTCCATCGTCAACGCCCCGCTGGCCACCCCGCTGCTCGGCCACACCGGCGCCGTCTACCTCACCACCTTCAGCCCCGACGGCAAGGTCCTGGCCACCGCCGCCTACGACCGCACGGTCCGGCTGTGGGACGTCAGCGACCCGACCCGGCCGAAGGCCCTGGGCAAGCCGCTGCTCGGCCACACCAGCTGGGTCTCCAGCGCGGTCTTCAGCCCGGACGGCAGGACCCTGGCCAGCGCCGGCGACGACGGCACCGTACGCCTGTGGAACGTCTCCGACCCGCGCCACCCCACCTCCCTGGGCGCGCCGCTGGCCGGCCACGACGGCACCGTCTACCTGGTCGCCTTCAGCCCGGACGGCAGGACCCTGGCCGCCGCCGACGAGGACCACACCGTCCGCCTGTGGGACGTGCACGACCCGCGCCGCCCCACCTCGCTGGGCACTCTCACCGGCCACACCGAGGCCGTGCGCTCGATCGCGTTCAGCCCCGACGGCCGCACCCTCGCGGCCGGCAGCGACGACAACTCGATCCTCCTGTACGACGTCTCCGACCCCCGCCGCCCCGAGCGGGTCGGCGCTCCGCTCACCGGACACACCGCGACCGTGCACTCGGTGGCCTTCAGCCCGGACGGCCGCACTCTCGCCAGCGGCAGCAAGGACGACACCGTACGGCTGTGGGACGTCTCGGACCGGACGCACGCCCAGGCCCTCGGCGCACCGCTCACCGGCCACACCGGCCCCGTCTGGTCGGTGGCCTTCAGCCCCGACGGCTCCATGCTCGCCGCGGGCAGCGCGGACTCCACGGCCAGCCTGTGGAACGTCGGCAACCCGGCCTTCCCGTCCCAGGTGGGCGAGCCGCTCGCGGGCAGCAGCGGCGAGATGTACGCCGTCGGCTGGAGCCCGAACGGACACACCCTGGCCACCGGCAGCGGTGACGGCAAGGTGCGGCTGTGGTCGATCCCGGGCTCGGACATGATCGGCGCGGCGGGGGCGTTCAGCCCGGACGGCCGGGTCCTGGCCACCGGCGGCGGCGACAGCCGCATGCGGCTGTGGAACATCACGGATCCGGCCCGGCCCACCGCACTCGGCAAGCCGTTCACGACGGGGTCGCGGGACCTGCGCTCGATGGTGTTCACCCGGGACGGCCGCACCCTGATCATCCTGACCAGCGAGGACAACCTCAGCTGGGTGCAGCTGTGGAACGTCTCCGACCCCGCGCGCCCCGCCCAGTACGGTGCGCCGGTCCGGCTGAACACCCGGTACGCGGGCTCCGAGGCGCTCACGCTGAGCCCCGACGGGCGGACCGTGGCCGCCGACTACGACGACCGCACCGTCCAGCTCCTGGACATCAGCGACCCGGGCCACCCCAAGCGCCTCGGGGAGCCCCTCAGGGGCCACACCGGCTACGTCAACGCGCTCGTCTTCAGCCCGGACGGCAGGACCCTGGCGAGCGGCAGCGCGGACGGCACCGTACGCCTCTGGAACGTCTCCGACCGGACCCGTGCCAGGCCGCTCGGCAGCCCCCTGAGGGGCCACCTGGGCCCCGTGAACACCCTCGCCTACAGCCCCGACGGCCACACGCTGGCGAGCGGCAGCGACGACGACACGGTCCGCCTCTGGAACGTCTCCGACCCGGCCCACGCGACCGGGCTGGGCGCGGCCCTCACCGGGCACACCGAGGCGGTCGTCTCCCTGACCTTCAGCCGTGACGGCAGGACCCTGGCCAGTGGCGGCAACGACAACACGGTCCGCCTGTGGAACGTGTCGTCCCCGTCCTCGGCCCACCCCATCGGCCAGTCCATGAGCCCCAACGCCAAGACGGGCAACTTCCTCTCCTTCAGCCCTCGGAGCAACATGCTGGGCGTCTCCAGCGGCGCCGACACGGTCCGGCTGTGGAGCCTCGACGTCGACCGGGCGGTCAGCCGCATCTGCTCGGTCACCCGCAACGTCCTGACGCCCGCCAAGTGGCGCGAATACCTCCCCCGCCTCGCCTACGACCCGCCGTGCGACGCCTGATCCACCCCACCCATGACCGCCTTTGAGTGATCCCGATCACAACTGCTCACGACGGCTGAGAAGTTGACTCCCACCGCACAGGCCACCTTGTTAGGCTGGCCACAACCCGGTCGCTGGTGCATCCCCCGTCGCCAGCGATCGGGCCTTTTCATGCCCGCTCCCGGCCGAGCGGCAGCACGACCGGCCCAGGGCTCCGACCCACCCGTACCGGTGAGTTGCCGATGTCAGAGCCGCGGCTCCCGGTCTCCGTCGCCGGCGTGACGGACCCTGGCGAACACTCCACCCCTGATCTGAAGCACCGCACCGAACACGATGAGCCCCAGGGCAACGGCGGAAACGACCAACACCACTCCGGACGAGAGGCCGAGCAGTCTGGCTCCGCCGTCCAGGACGAAGCCGCCCCCCATCGCCGTCCGACCCCAGCCGGACCTCCGCGACTGCGCGTGCGGTGCGACTCCCCGGCCGATCAGGGCCAACACACCCACGACTACGACAAAGCAGCCGGCTCCCAAAGTGACCCACGCAGACATGGCACCCCTCCGCGGGAAGGCTACTCCCGCGGCCCGGCGGCCCGGTCGTGCCTCGTCAGCTCCTGGGGGCTGCGACGCCGGCGTCCGGGCGTCCCTTCACCAGGTGGAACAAGGTGCCCGCGAAGAAGCCTGCGACGACCAGAAGAAGGATCGCGAGGACTCGCACCACCAGGTTGGCGGCAGTCGCGGCCTCGACCATCACGTTGATCGCTGCAACGACGCCGGCCACCACGAACAACCACCGCGGCACGCGTGTCCGCCCTCTGCCCGTCGCAGAAGTCGACGCCCCGCCGACCCGATCCACCCTCGCCATCGCGCCCCCCTGCGCTCCCGTCGACGCCAAAAGACCCCCAGCCGGATCGGCTGGGGGTCTTCGTGCTGGTGGGGCTAACAGGATTTGAACCTGTGGCCTCATCCTTATCAGGGATGCGCTCTAACCAACTGAGCTATAGCCCCGCCGCGCTCTGCGGTGTATGTCCCGCGCGCTGACTCCTGAAGATTAGCGCACGACCGGGGCAGTCCCAAAATCGGTTGTCGGGGGACCGTCAGGGGAGGTTTGAAGCCGGGTTACTCGTCCTCGGCCAAGGTCAGCTCGATGCCGCCGACGAAGCCCGCGGAGAGGTTGTAGATGAACGCGCCGAGGGTCGCCAGCGCCGTCGCGAGGACGACGTCGATGACCGCGATGATCGCCGTGAACGTCAGGACGTGCGGAAGGGAGAGGAACGCCTGGAGATCGAAGCCGTTCGACTCGTTCGAACCGGTCGCCTCCGAGATCGTGCCGCCGACCGTCGAGAACACGCCCATCGCGTCCAGGACCATCCACAGCACCGCCGCCGCCACGATCGAGCAGATGCCCAGCGCGATGGAGAGCAGGAAACTGACCTTCATGACCGACCAGGGGTCGGCCTTGGCGACCCGCAGCCGGGCCTTGCGGGTGCGCGGCGCGGTGCGCGCCCCCGCGGCGCCCGTACGCGGCCGTCGTACGCCCCCCGCGGGCGCCTGCGCGGCCTGCGCCGCCGGGTAGGCCTGCGGCGGGTGGTAGGGCCCGGCGGGCTGCTCGGCACGCCGTTCCCCGGGCAGCGGGGAAGCCCCCTGCTGCGGCGGCTGCGCGGGCGCCGGTCGGTCGCCCGGCGCGGCCGGCCCTCGGGTGTCGGTCACGGTTCCCCCCTGCGATCCCGGTGCGTCCGGCGCGGGCGCCTTCGCGGGCGCCTTGATCGCCTTCAGCTGGGTCGTGTGCGTGTCCGCCTGCTGCGGCGCACCGCCCCCGTCGGACGCGGCGGAGCCACGGCCGCCGCCGTCCGCGTCCGTACCCGTCGAGGTACCGGCCGATCCGGCGCCCGTGGCTCCGCTCACGATGACTCACTCCTCGTGCCTACTCGGCCGAGGGCGCCTCACCCTCGTCCGTGCCGCTGGTCGCGACACCCTCGGCGGTCTCGTCCACGGCGTCCTCGCCGTCGACTTCCTCCGCCTCGCTGCCGGCCTCGGCGTTACGTGCGATACCCACGACGGCATCGCGCTTGCCCAGGTTGATCAGTTGGACGCCCATGGTGTCACGGCCCGTCTCCCTGACCCCGCTGACTCGCGTGCGAATCACACCGCCGGACAGGGTGATGGCGAGGATCTCGTCGTTCTCCTCGACGATCAGCGCGCCGACCAGCGATCCGCGGTCCTCCACGATCTTGGCGGCCTTGATACCGAGGCCGCCGCGGCCCTGGACGCGGTACTCGTCGACACGGGTCCGCTTCGCGTACCCCCCGTCGGTGGCAGTGAACACGAACGTACCGGGTCGAACAACATTCATCGACAGAAGTTCATCCCCCTCACGGAAACTCATGCCCTTGACACCGGAGGTGGCCCGGCCCATGGGTCGCAGAGTGTCGTCGGAGGCGGTGAACCTGATCGACTGTGCCTTCTTGCTGATCAGAAGCAGATCGTCGTCCGCCGAAACCAGCTCGGCACCGATCAGTTCGTCGTCGGAACCGTCCTCGCGCTCCCGCAGGTTGATCGCGATGACACCGCCGGAGCGGGGCGAATCGTAATCCTTCAGAGGCGTCTTCTTGACCAGACCGGCCTTGGTGGCGAGCACCAGGTAGTCCGCCGCGTCGTAGTCGCGGATCGCGAGGATCTCCGCGATCGCCTCGTCCGGCTGGAAGGCCAGCAGGTTCGCCACGTGCTGACCGCGCGCGTCCCGGCCGGCGTCCGGCAGCTCGTAGGCCTTCGCCCGGTACACCCGGCCCTTGTTCGTGAAGAACAGCAGCCAGTGGTGCGTGGTGGAGACGAAGAAGTGGTCGACGATGTCGTCTTCCTTCAGCTTCGTACCGCGCACGCCCTTGCCGCCGCGCTTCTGCGCCCGGTAGTCGTCCGTCTTGGTCCGCTTCACATAGCCACCGCGCGACACGGTGACCACGATGTCCTCCTCGGCGATCAGGTCCTCGATGGACATGTCACCGTCGTAGGGCACCAGCATGGTCTTGCGGTCGTCGCCGTACTTCTCGACGATCGCGGCCAGCTCCTCGCTGACGATGCCGCGCTGCCGGACCGGGGAGGCGAGGATCGCGTTGTACTCGGTGATCTTCGCCTGGAGTTCGTCGTGCTCCTGGATGATCTTCTGGCGCTCCAGGGCGGCCAGCCGCCGCAGCTGCATCTCGAGGATGGCGTTGGCCTGGATCTCGTCGATCTCCAGGAGCTCCATCAGGCCCGTGCGCGCGATCTCGACCGTGTCACTGGCCCGGATCAGCGCGATGACCTCGTCGATCGCGTCCAGCGCCTTCAGCAGACCGCGCAGGATGTGCGCCCGCTCCTCGGCCTTGCGCAGCCGGAAGCGCGTCCGGCGGACGATGACCTCGATCTGGTGCGTCACCCAGTGCCGGATGAACGCGTCCAGCGACAGGGTGCGCGGCACGCCGTCGACCAGGGCCAGCATGTTGGCACCGAAGTTGGACTGCAGATCGGTGTGCTTGTACAGGTTGTTCAGGACGACCTTGGCGACCGCGTCCCGCTTGAGCACGATGACCAGCCGCTGGCCGGTGCGGGAGGAGGTCTCGTCGCGGACGTCGGCGATGCCGCCGACCTTGCCGTCCTTCACCAGGTCGGCGATCTTCTGCGCGAGGTTGTCGGGGTTGGTCTGGTACGGCAGCTCCGTGACCACCAGGCACTGGCGGTTCTGGATCTCCTCGACCTCGACGACCGCGCGCATGGTGATCGAGCCGCGGCCCGTGCGGTAGGCCTCCTCGATGCCCTTGCGGCCGACGACGAGGGCGCCGGTCGGGAAGTCGGGGCCCTTGATGCGCTCGATCAGCGCGTCCAGGAGCTCCTCGTGCGAGGCGTCCGGGTTCTCCAGGTACCACTGGGCACCGGAGGCGACCTCGCGCAGGTTGTGCGGCGGGATGTTGGTCGCCATACCGACCGCGATACCCGCGGAGCCGTTGATCAGCAGGTTCGGGAAGCGGGCCGGCAGGACGGTCGGCTCCTGGGAGCGGCCGTCGTAGTTGTCCGTGAAGTCGACGGTCTCCTCGTCGATGTCGCGGACCATCTCCATCGACAGCGGCGCGAGCTTGCACTCGGTGTACCGCATGGCGGCCGCCGGGTCGTTGCCCGGGGAGCCGAAGTTGCCGTTGGAGTCGACGAGCGGCATGCGCATCGACCAGGGCTGGGCGAGGCGCACCAGCGCGTCGTAGATCGAACTGTCACCGTGCGGGTGGTAGTTGCCCATGACGTCGCCGACCACGCGCGCGCACTTGTAGAAGCCGCGCTCGGGGCGGTACCCGCCGTCGTACATCGCGTACAGGACGCGGCGGTGGACGGGCTTGAGACCGTCCCGGACGTCCGGCAGCGCACGGGACACGATGACGGACATCGCGTAGTCCAGGTACGAGCGCTGCATCTCCGTCTCGAGCCCGACGGGCTCGACACGCATCGCGAGTTCGCCGCCCTCTTCAGGGGTGGCGGGAGTGTTCTCGTCGGCCATTGCTGGTGAAGATCCTTCCCTGTGCGGTCAGCTGAGACCGACTCAGATGTCGAGGAAGCGGACGTCCTTGGCGTTGCGCTGGATGAACGCGCGACGGGCCTCGACGTCCTCGCCCATCAGGACCGAGAACAGGTCGTCGGCCTGGGCCGCGTCGTCCAGGGTGACCTGGCCGAGGACCCGGTGCTCCTGGTCCATCGTGGTGATGCGCAGTTCCTCGGCGTTCATCTCGCCGAGACCCTTGAAGCGCTGGATCGAGTCCTCGCGGACCCGCTTGCCGCGCTGCCGGCCCATCTCGATGAGCGCGTCGCGCTCGCGGTCCGAGTACGCGTACTCCGTGTCGTCCCGGCCCCACTTGATCTTGTAGAGCGGCGGGCGGGAGAGGTACACGTGCCCGGCCTCGACCAGCGGCCGCATGAAGCGGAACAGGAAGGTCAGCAGCAGGGTGGAGATGTGCTGGCCGTCGACGTCGGCGTCCGCCATCAGGATGATCTTGTGATAGCGGAGCTTCTCGATGTCGAAGTCCTCGTGCACACCGGTGCCGAAGGCGGAGATCAGCGCCTGGATCTCCTGGTTCTGCAGGATCTTGTCGATCCGCGCCTTCTCCACGTTGAGGATCTTGCCGCGGATCGGGAGGATCGCCTGGTACTGCGGGTTGCGGCCGGACTTGGCCGAGCCGCCGGCGGAGTCACCCTCGACGATGAAGATCTCGCACTTGGTGGGGTCGTTCGACTGGCAGTCGGAGAGCTTGCCCGGCAGCGAGGCGCTCTCCAGGAGGCCCTTGCGGCGGGTGAGGTCGCGGGCCTTGCGGGCCGCCACGCGCGCGGTGGCCGCCTGGATGCCCTTGCGGATGATGTCCGCGGCCTCGACCGGGTTGCGGTCCAGCCAGTCGTTCAGGTGCTCGTAGACCGCCTTCTGCACGAAGGTCTTGGCCTCCGTGTTGCCCAGCTTGGTCTTCGTCTGGCCCTCGAACTGCGGCTCGCTCAGCTTGACCGAGATGATCGCGGTCAGACCCTCGCGGATGTCGTCACCGGTGAGGTTGTCGTCCTTCTCGCGGAGCAGCTTCTTGTCGCGCGCGTACTTGTTGATCAGCGAGGTGAGCGCCGCGCGGAAACCCTCCTCGTGGGTGCCGCCCTCGTGCGTGTGGATGATGTTGGCGAACGAGTACACACCCTCGCTGTAGCCGCTGTTCCACTGCATGGCGACCTCGAGGGACAGGCTCTTGTCCTTGTCCTCGGCCTCCAGGTCGATGATCGTGGGGTGCACCACGTCTCCCTTGCGGGAGTTGAGGTACTTCACGTAGTCGACGATGCCGCCCTCGTAGTGGTACGTGACGGTCTTGTCCTCGGCCTTTTCGTCGGCACCCGCCTCGTCGGCCCCGGCCACCGCCTTCGCCTGCTCGCGCTCGTCGGTGAGCCGGATCGTCAGGCCCTTGTTGAGGAACGCCATCTCCTGGAAGCGCCGCGACAGCGTCTCGAAGGAGTACTCGGTGGTCTCGAAGATGTCCGGGTCGGCCCAGAACGTGACAGAGGTACCGGTCTCGCCGGTCTCCTCGTGCTGGGCCAGCGGAGCCGTCGGAACGCCCAGCTTGTAGTCCTGCGTCCAGCGGTGGCCGTCGGTCTTGACCTCCACGGACACCTTGGTCGACAGGGCGTTCACGACCGAGACGCCGACGCCGTGCAGACCGCCGGAGACCGCGTAGCCGCCGCCGCCGAACTTGCCGCCCGCGTGCAGCACGGTGAGCACGACCTCGACGGCCGGCTTGCCCTCGGAGGGCACGATGCCGACCGGGATGCCACGGCCGTTGTCGACGACGCGCACGCCGCCGTCGGCCAGGATCGTCACGTCGATCGTGTCCGCGTGGCCCGCCAGAGCCTCGTCGACGGAGTTGTCCACAACCTCCTGCACCAGGTGGTGCAGGCCGCGCTCACCGGTCGAGCCGATGTACATACCGGGTCGCTTGCGGACCGCGTCCAGCCCTTCGAGCACGGTGATGGCACTCGCGTCGTACGAAGCAGAGGCGGTGACCTCACCGTTCGCGCCGGCGTCGGTGGACGGGATGTTCTCGTTGGGGTTGCCGGAATCGGCCACGAAGCGCCCTTTCTGGCACAGCACGAGCCAGGCTCGTCGGCGGGTTGCCGGAGCGGCTGCGGCATGTTGCGTTGGTAAGCCTTGATCAGCGTTGCTCAGCTTTTCCCGGACGGTCCCCACGTTCGGGGCGGGATTGGCTTCCAGTCTACCGGTAGCGCCGACAGTGATGGGGGTTTGCCGGTACCTGAGTCCGCATGTGCCGCCCTGAACCCGCCTCCGCCGACTCCCGATATGTGGATGGGGGCTCCAAGAGGCTCACGGAGGCACTCAGCGCTTCCGGCTGTCAACCCTTGGCTACTCCGGGGTCAGGTCGCGATTCGCAACCGCGTGGGGTGGTACGCAGACCGGCCGGGGCGGCCGTACGACGGCTCCGCACCCGGCTCATGGCGTGACGTAAGTCACCCGTAGGTATCGCCGGGGCCGGTGCTCCCGGGGGCGCGCAGCGGGCCGTAGCGCCGGGCCGGACCGCCCGGATTGAGCACCTTGATCAGGCGCACGGTGCCGTGCCCCAGGTCCTCGTTCAGGCGGGCGACCAGTGCGGGCGCGAGATGGCGCAGCTGGGTCGCCCAGGCCGTGGAGTCGCACTGGACGACCAGCACCCGCTCGTCCTCGTCGTACCGCTGCGGCACGCAGTGCTTGGCCAGATCCTCGCCGACGATCTCCGGCCAGCGGCCCATCACGCCGCCCACCGCGGCCGGCGTCTCCCAGCCGCGCTCGGTGATCAGCCGGTTGATCGCGGAACCCAGCGCCATGGGGTCGCGGCCGTCGGCGCGCGCGCCGGAGCGCAGGCCACCGCGCCGCGCCTGCTTCTTCTGCTGCGCCGCGTCGCCACGCGCGCGTGCCGCCTCCTTCGCCGCCCTGAGCGCCACGCGCGCGAGGTCGACGCCGGAGGGTTCGTCCTTGGGTGCGGGGGGTCCTTCGGCGCTCATGCCCGCTCCACCGTCCCGTCGGCCACCGCGTACCGCGTACCGGCGAGGACATGCGGTACGTCGTCGTCCACGGCGGCGGTGACCAGCACCTGCTCCCCGGGGGCGACCAGCTCCGCGAGCCGCTCCCGGCGCCGGGCGTCCAGCTCGGCGAACACGTCGTCGAGCACCAGAACCGGCTCGTTCCCCTCGGCACGCAGCAGGTCGTACGACGCGAGGCGCAGCGCCAGCGCGTACGACCAGGACTCGCCATGCGAGGCGTACCCCTTGGCGGGCAGCTGCCCCAGCTTGAGGACCAGGTCGTCGCGGTGCGGGCCGACCAGGGTCACACCCCGCTCGATCTCCTGCTTGCGGGCGTCCGCCAGGGCCGCCATCAGCTGGCCGTACAGATCCTCACGCGTGTGCGCCTCGCCGGGCGCCGACGGCTTGTACTCCAGCGCCACGGGACCGCCGCCCGGCGCCAGCTGCTCGTACGCCTTGTCCGCGAGGGGCTGGATCGCGGCGACCAGGTCGAGCCGCTGGGCGAGCAGCTCGGCGCCCACGCGCGCGAGGTGCTGGTCCCACACGTCGAGCGTGGACAGGTCCATGGAGCGGCCGCCGTGCCGCCGGGCCAGGGCCGCGGTCTTCAGCAGGGTGTTCCGCTGCTTCAGCACCCGCTCGTAGTCGGACCGCACGCCGGCCATCCGCGGCGCCCGTGCGGTGATCAGCTCGTCCAGGAAACGGCGCCGCTCGCCGGGATCGCCCTTCACCAGCGCGAGGTCCTCGGGCGCGAACAGCACGGTCCGCACGATCCCCAGCAGGTCACGCGGCCTGACCTGCGAGGACCTGTTGATGCGGGCACGGTTGGCCTTGCCGGGGTTCAGTTCCAGCTCGACCAGCTGCTGCCGCTCGCCCTGCCGCACCTGCGCCCGGATGATCGCCCGGTCGGCGCCCATGCGGACCAGGGGAGCGTCGGAGGCGACCCGGTGGCTGCCGAGGGTGGCCAGATAGCCGACGGCCTCGACGAGGTTGGTCTTGCCCTGGCCGTTGGGGCCGACGAAGGCGGTGACGCCTGGGTCGAGCGGGACCTCGACCCGGACGTAGGAGCGGAAGTCGGCCAGCGACAGATGCGTGACGTGCATAGGTGTTTCGCCGACCTCCCCGTGACCTGCTACTTCGTCTCTACGGCATGGCCGCCGAACTGGTTGCGCAGCGCGGCGATCATCTTCATCTGCGGCGAGTCGTCCTGCCGGGAGGCGAACCGCGCGAACAGCGAGGCGGTGATCGCGGGCAGCGGCACCGCGTTGTCTATGGCGGCTTCCACAGTCCACCGGCCCTCGCCGGAGTCCTGTGCATAACCCTTCAGCTTGTCCAGGTGCTCGTCCCCGTCGAGGGCGTTCACCGCGAGGTCGAGCAGCCAGGAACGGATGACCGTCCCTTCCTGCCAGGAGCGGAAGACCTCGCGCACGTCCGTGACGGAGTCGACCTTCTCCAGCAGCTCCCAGCCCTCGGCGTAGGCCTGCATCATCGCGTACTCGATGCCGTTGTGGACCATCTTCGCGAAGTGGCCCGCGCCGACCTTGCCGGCGTGCACCGAACCGAAGTCGCCCTCGGGCTTGAGCGCGTCGAACACCGGCCGGGCCTTCTCGACGTGCTCGGCGTCGCCGCCGTACATCAGGGCGTAGCCGTTCTCCAGGCCCCAGACGCCGCCGGAGACCCCGCAGTCGACGAAACCGATGCCCTTGGCGGCCAGCTCCTCGGCGTGCCTCTCGTCGTCCGTCCAGCGGGAGTTGCCGCCGTCGACGACCACGTCACCGGGCTCCAGGAGCTCGGCCAGCTCGTCGATCGTGGACTGGGTCGGCGCGCCGGCCGGCACCATCACCCACACCACACGGGGCCCGCTGAGCTTGCCCACAAGCTCTTCCAGGCTGTGGACATCGGCGAGGTCCGGGTTGCGGTCGTATCCGACGACGGTGTGGCCCGCGCGGCGGATCCGCTCGCGCATGTTGCCGCCCATCTTGCCGAGGCCGACGAGACCGAGCTCCATCAGTTGGTTCCTTAGGTTGCGGTGTGGCAGGAGAGGCACGTTCGTACCCACGTCCGAGCCTAATCCCGGCCCTTTGCGCACAGTTGTGGGCATAGGCGCTCACCTGGGGAAACCCACCCCGCGAGGGTGCCGGGTACCCACAGGGGGAGCACCGGCACCGTGCACAGCTGTGGACAACTCAGCCGCTGAGGCGCACCGGCATGATCAGGTACTTGTAGGCCTCGTCCGACTCCGCGTCCAGCGCCGGCTTTCCGCTCAGTAGCGCCGGCTTCGTGGACGTCGTGAACGACAGCTGGGCCACCGGCGAGTCGATCGCGCTCAGTCCGTCGAGCAGGAAGGTCGGGTTGAAGGCGATGGAGACGTCGTCGCCCTCCAGCTGCGCGTCGACCCGCTCCACAGCCTGTGCGTCGTCGCTGGAACCGGCCTCCAGGATCAGCACGCCCTGCTCGAAGCTGAGCCGCACCGGGGTGTTCCGCTCGGCGACCAGGGCGACACGCTTGACGGCCTCCACGAAGGGGGCGGTCTCGATCACGGCCACGGAGTTGAACTCGGTCGGGAACAGCGACCGGTACTTCGGCAGGTCGCCTTCGAGCAGCCGCGTGGTGGTACGACGGCCCGCGCCCTCGAAACCGATGAGCCCCTCGCCCGCGCCGGAGCCGGAGAGCGCCAGGATGACGCTGTCGCCGCTCGTGAGGGCCTTGGCGGTGTCCAGGAGCGTCTTGGCGGGCACCAGGGCTACCGCGGAGGCCTCCGGGTTCTCCGGCTTCCACAGGAACTCGCGGACCGCGAAGCGGTAGCGGTCGGTGGAGGCCAGGGTGACCGTGTCGCCCTCGATCTCGATCCGCACGCCGGTGAGCACCGGCAGCGTGTCGTCACGCCCGGCGGCGATGGCCACCTGGGAGACGGCGGAGGCGAAGACCTCGCCGGGGACCGTGCCGGTCGCGTTCGGCATCTGCGGCAGGGACGGGTACTCCTCCACCGGCAGGGTGTGCAGCGTGAACCGGGACGATCCACAGACCACCGTGGCCCGTACACCGTCTGTGGAAATCTCCACCGGCCGGTTGGGGAGCGCCCGGCAGATGTCGGCGAGCAGCCGGCCGGAGACCAGGACCGTGCCCTCCTCCTCGACCTCGGTCTCGACGCTGACCCGCGCGGAGACCTCGTAGTCGAAGCTGGACAGGCTCAGCTGGCCGTCCTCGGCCTTCAGGAGCAGGCCGGCGAGGACCGGCGCCGGCGGACGGGCCGGGAGGCTGCGTGCCGCCCAGGCCACTGCCTCCGCGAGTACGTCGCGTTCCACCCGGATCTTCACCGTAAGCCCGCCTCCTGCTGTTGCCGGGGCTTCTCGCCCTGCTGCGTCTTCTTCGTCGTCTGTCTCGGTGTCGTCGGCCCCGGGGAGGGGAAGAACACCGGGGACCAGTCTGACGCACCGCACTGACAGCTGGTGCCTCTCGGGGTCAAGTCGTGACGAGGCGCGGTCAGGGGCCGGAGAGCGAGTTGTGCACAGGGCCCTCTTCGAAACGGATTCCCAGCTCTCTCTAGTTGTCAGTAGTAGTAGGGGCTGTGGATACCGTGGATAACCTCGTTTGCCCAGCTCAGGGCGGAGATTTTGTCCACTGCCCCTGTGGGTGACACCGGTGGACAACTGGCCGTCGCTGTGGAGAACAGAAAGTTCTGCACACGCCGTGCACAGCCCGAGGGGAGTTCTCCCCAACACCGTCCCCAGCTTTACCCACCTTTCCCACAGCCCAACCCGGCACCTTTGTGTGACGCCTTTCACTCGACACGGTGAGCGGGCGCGCCATGTTGCCGAACAGTGGACAGCCGTGTGGAGAAGCTGGGGATCGCTGGGGACAACTGCCCCTCAGCCTGTGGGCTACCGGTGGACAACTTCATCCACAGTCTGTGGATCCCTTCGTCGTCCACAGTCTGTGGAGATCCGTCGTCCACGATTCCACAGCCACCTGAGCTGCCCTGATGCCGTTTCAACCCCCAGCCTGTGGACGAAGTTCGGGACAACTTCACAGTCCCCAGGGTGTGGACGCAAGAAAGTCGGCAAATCTGTGGAGGACGCCCGTAACCAGGCAGGTAATCGAACAGCGGGGGGCGTTTGCTCGCAGCCCCGTCCAGGGAACGCGCCCCGTCAGGGGCGCTGGGGGTCCCCCGGCCGAAGGCCGGGGGAGGAACTTCGCGATCAGCCCCCACCGGGCCCGCACCGGACCACTCCCCGAACCGACCCTGGATGCCAGAAGGCGCCCCCGGGATCTCTCCCAGGGGCGCCCTGAACGCCGTGGAACCGCCGGCCGAACCCCCGCCGCTACCCGTTCTTGATGCGGTTGGTCAGCTCCGTCACCTGGTTGTAGATCGACCGCCGCTCCGCCATCAGCGCCCGGATCTTCCGGTCGGCGTGCATCACGGTCGTGTGGTCCCGGTTCCCGAACTGCGCCCCGATCTTCGGCAGCGACAGGTCCGTCAGCTCCCGGCACAGGTACATGGCGATCTGCCGCGCCGTGACCAGCTGCCGGCCGCGTGAACTCCCGCACAGGTCCTCGACGGTGAGCCCGAAGTAGTCCGCGGTCGCCGCCATGATCGCCGTCGCGCTGATCTCCGGCGTGGAGTCCTGCCCCCCGGGGATCAGATCCTTCAGCACGATCTCGGTCAGCCCGAGATCGACCGGCTGCCGGTTGAGCGACGCGAACGCCGTCACCCGGATCAGCGCGCCCTCCAGCTCACGGATGTTGCGCGAGATGCGGGAGGCGATGAACTCCAGGACCTCCGGCGGCGCGTTCAGCTGCTCCTGCACCGCCTTCTTGCGGAGGATCGCGATCCGCGTCTCCAGTTCCGGCGGCTGGACGTCGGTGATCAGACCCCACTCGAACCGGTTCCGCAGCCGGTCCTCCAGCGTGACCAGCTGCTTGGGCGGCCGGTCGCTGGAGAGCACGATCTGCTTGTTCGCGTTGTGGAGCGTGTTGAACGTGTGGAAGAACTCCTCCTGCGTCGACTCCTTGTCCGCGAGGAACTGGATGTCGTCGACGAGCAGGATGTCCATCTCGCGGTAGCGCTTGCGGAAACTGTCGCCCTTGCCGTCGCGGATGGAGTTGATGAACTCGTTGGTGAACTCCTCCGAGCTCACGTACCGCACGCGCGTGCCCGGGTAGAGGCTCCGCGCGTAGTGCCCGATCGCGTGCAGCAGGTGCGTCTTGCCGAGTCCCGACTCCCCGTAGATGAAGAGGGGGTTGTAGGCCTTGGCGGGCGCCTCGGCGACGGCGACCGCGGCCGCGTGCGCGAAGCGGTTGGACGCGCCGATGACGAACGTGTCGAAGAGGTACTTCGGGTTCAGGCGGGCGGTCGGCTCACCGGGGCCGCCGGCCGGCGCGGGCTTCGCGCCCAGCGACCCGGGGCCGCCGGCGTTCGGCATGCTCGGCAGGTCCGGCCGTCCGGGACCGCCCCGGTGCGCCTGGCCCGGCCCGCCCGGGGGCTCGGGCAGCTCACGGCGCCCGGAGTCCCGGTCGTAGTCGGGCCGGTCATGTCCGGACCGG
The DNA here is from genome assembly GCF_042957285.1 of Streptomyces sp. NPDC008092. NCBI lineage: Bacteria > Bacillati > Actinomycetota > Actinomycetes > Kitasatosporales > Streptomycetaceae > Streptomyces > Streptomyces sp. NPDC008092. The sequence goes on along the minus strand of NZ_JBIBHY010000010.1, from coordinate 162,870 downwards.
TCATGGGTGGGCCGCTCGTAGTCGGAGCGGTCGTAGTCGGGCCGGTCGTAGTCGGGGCGCGGCGGTTCGTACTCCGCGCGCTGCTGCTCGTACGGCGGCCGGTCCATCGGCTGCTGCGGGCGGTACTCCTGGGAGTACGGGTCCTGGCCGCCGTAGCCGTCCGAGCGGTAGGCGTCCTGGGACGGCGAGGCGTAGGGGTCGCGCTCGGGGAAGCCCAGCCGCGGCTGCTGCCAGCTGTACTCGTCCTGGCCGGGGCGCGGCCAGGCGCCGGGCTCGGGGCGCTGGTACTCGGAGGGGTAGGCGGGGCGCGCGATGGGCAGCTGGTCGCGGCCGCTCTGGTCCGGCAGCTGCTCGGCGCGGTGCCGGCCGTAGCCACCGTCGTACTGCGGCGACGCCGGCTCGGGCTCGTCGTAACGCTGCTTCTGCACGGGGGGCGCCGGCGGGGCCGGGGGCTCGCCCGCGGACTCGTCCACGGTGATCGCGATCCGGATCGGGCGCCCGCACTCGCGGCTCAGGGTCTCGCTGACGATGGGGGCGAGACGGCCCTCCAGTACGTTCTTCGCGAATTCGTTCGGTACGGCCAGAAGGGCGGTGTCCGCGACCAGCGCGAGCGGCTGGCAGCGCCTGATCCAGTGTTCGTCCTTCGCCTCCACACCCTGACCGCGGCCCTCACCGAGGAGCTGCTCCAGTACTCGTGGCCACACTGCGGCAAGATCGGCAGGTACGTCAGCCACAGGGCACGCTCTCTCACAGGTCCCACGAACGTGTGGTTCGAGGACGGGTCGGGATGAATATCGGGTCGGGCGGGGATAAAGGAACGAATCGGAGTTCAGCCACGGTAGTCAGCGTGGCGGGTGCGGTTCAAGTTGTTGTCCCCAGCCTGTGGATAGTGTCTCTCCGTCACTGCTGGTTTGACCGAATGGCGTAGCCCCGCGTACCGTAACCAGGTCGAGTTGTCGATGGCTGCTGCCGCCTGCCTCCGATGGGCACAGATCGCTGAAGGTGATCGGGAAGCGGTGCACTCGGGCGTGATGCGAGCTACTCGTGGGCGCACGGTGACAGCCAGGACGGCACCCGCCACACCCGATTTGATCTCTGGAGCCCCCGAGTGAGCAAGCGCACCTTCCAGCCGAACAACCGTCGTCGCGCGAAGACCCACGGCTTCCGCCTGCGGATGCGCACCCGTGCCGGCCGCGCGATTCTCGCGAACCGTCGTGCCAAGGGTCGCGCCAGCCTGTCCGCCTGATCCCGATCAGGTCATGACGTCGTGCTGCCCACCGAGAACCGGCTGAGGCGGCGCGAGGACTTCGCGACCGCGGTACGGCGAGGGCGCCGGGCAGGCCGCCCGTCCCTCGTCGTCCACCTTCGAAGCGGTGCCACGGACCCGCACGCGCCTGGGGAGAGCGCTCCCCCGACGCGTGCGGGTTTCGTCGTGAGCAAGGCCGTGGGTGGTGCGGTTGTGCGCAACACAGTGAAGCGCAGACTGCGCCATCTGATGCGTGAGCGAGTCGCCCTGTTCCCCCCCGGTAGCCTGGTAGTCGTACGAGCGCTGCCCGGAGCGGGCGACGCCGACCATGCACAGCTGGCCCGAGACCTGGATGCCGCCATCGAGCGGCTGCTGGGAGGGGGCGCGCGATGAAGTACCCGCTGCTGGCTCTGATCAAGCTGTACCAGTGGACGATCAGTCCGCTGCTGGGCCCGGTATGCAAGTACTACCCGTCGTGCTCCCACTACGGCTACACGGCCATCGACCGGCACGGTGCGATCAAGGGCACGGCACTCACGGCCTGGCGCATCCTGCGGTGCAATCCGTGGTCGCTCGGTGGTGTGGACCATGTTCCGCCGCGCAAGCGCCCGCGGTGGCACGAAATGCTGCGTGACGCCTGGCGTGCACGCAGGGGCGGGCCCTCCGCCGCCGAACCGGCCACCGAGGAGAAGCCTCCCTCCGAGCTTCCTTCGAGCCCGGCCGCAGAGACTTCGTCCCATGCCCAAGGAGCATGATTAGTGGACACGATTGCCAGCCTCTTCAGCTTCATCACGACACCCGTCTCATGGGTCATCGTCCAGTTCCACTCGGTGTACGGGAAGATCTTCGGTCCCGACACGGGCTGGGCCTGGGGCTTGTCCATCGTGTCCCTGGTGATCCTGATCCGCATCTGCCTGATCCCGCTCTTCGTGAAGCAGATCAAGGCGACCCGGGCCATGCAGACGCTGCAGCCCGAGATGAAGAAGATCCAGGAGCGCTACAAGAACGACAAGCAGCGCCAGTCCGAAGAGATGATGAAGCTGTACAAGGAGTCGGGTACCAACCCGCTCTCCTCGTGCCTTCCCATCCTGGCGCAGTCCCCGTTCTTCTTCGCCCTGTACCACGTGCTCAACGGCATCGCGACGGGCTCGACGATCGGTGTCATCAACGAGTCGCTGCTCGCCAGCGCCCGTAAGGCCCACATCTTCGGGGCACCGCTCGCCGCGAAGTTCACGGACGGCTCCTCGAAGGTGGAGGCGCTCGGCGCCTCCCTCACGGACGTCCGGGTCGTCACCGCGGTCATGATCGTCCTGATGTCGGCGTCGCAGTTCTACACGCAGCGCCAGCTGATGACGAAGAACGTCGACACCACGGTGAAGACGCCGTTCATGCAGCAGCAGAAGATGCTGATGTACGTCTTCCCGGTCATGTTCGCCGTCTTCGGCATCAACTTCCCGGTCGGTGTCCTCGTCTACTGGCTGACCACCAACGTGTGGACCATGGGCCAGCAGATGTACGTCATCCGCAACAACCCGACCCCGGGTTCCAAGGCTCAGGCCGCCTACCTGGAGCGCCTCACCAAGCACGTCACGCACCACGGCAAGACCCGTCGGCGCAGCGAGAAGACCATCGTCAAGGCGATCGTCGCCAAGGGCCGGGACCGCAACGAGTTCGAGCGCTCGTTCATCAACGCGCTGACCAAGGCCGGCCTCATGGCCCAGGCCGACGGCACGGTGGTGAAGGGCGAGGCCCAGGCCGTCGCACAGACCGAGGACGGCGTCACGGTCACCGGTGCCGCCAAGCGGCAGCAGCCCAAGCGGCAGAGCAAGGCCCAGCGGCAGTCCGGCGCAACGAAGGCGGCCGGCGACTCCACGTCGGTTTCCTCGGACTCGTCGGCTTCTGCGGACTCGTCGGCTTCGGAGGAGAAGACGACCTCGCTGGAGAAGTCCGACGAGCCGCAGGACGCCAAGCCGGCCGCCCAGCAGGCCCCGAAGGGCGGCTCCAACGGCCGCAGCAGGGCCCAGTCCGGGCAGCGCAAGGGCGGTCCGCAGCGCCCCAAGTCCCCGTCCAAGAAGTAAGAAGGAGCCCATCCCGTGACGGAAGGCACCACCTCCGCCGCTGCCGAGGGTGCAGACACCCTGACCCGCCTGGAGCAGGAGGGCGAGATCGCGGCGGACTATCTCGAAGGTCTGCTGGACATCGCCGACCTCGACGGCGACATCGACATGGATGTCGAGGCAGACCGCGCGTCCGTGTCGATCATCAGCGACTCGGGCGGCCGCGACCTGCAGAAGCTGGTCGGCCGCGACGGCGAGGTGCTGGAGGCGCTCCAGGAGCTGACCCGCCTGGCCGTGCACCGGGAGACCGGTGACCGCAGCCGGCTGATGCTCGACATCGCGGGCTACCGCGCCAAGAAGCGCGCCGAGCTCTCCGAGCTCGGCGCCAAGGCCGCCGCCGAGGTAAAAAACACCGGCGAGCCCGTGAAGCTCAAGCCGATGACCCCGTTCGAGCGCAAGGTCGTGCACGACGCGGTCAAGACCGCCGGTCTGCGCAGCGAGTCGGAGGGCGAGGAGCCGCAGCGCTTCGTCGTCGTGCTGCCTGCCTGAGCGGTTCCCCTGTTGTACCGGCCCCGTCTGTTGAGCAGGCGGGGCCGATCTTTGTCAGCCTGGTAGTTCTGGTGGCCGGTGCGCGGAGCGCCGGCGCGGTACGGAAGGACGGTCCCCGTGACGGAGGCTGCGGAGCTCCCCCCGGCGCCCGAACAGGCGCGGGAAGTGTTCGGCGAGCGCTTCGCCGATGCGGTCCGCTACGCGGAGCTGCTCGCCGAGGCAGGCGTGCAGCGTGGTCTGATCGGCCCACGGGAAGTGCCCCGCCTGTGGGAGCGGCACCTGCTGAACTGCGCGGTGCTCTCTGAGGCCGTGCCCGAGGGGGTGACGGTCTGCGATGTGGGTTCCGGAGCCGGTCTGCCGGGCATTCCGCTGGCGCTGGTCCGGGAGGACCTCAACATCACCCTGCTGGAGCCGCTGCTTCGGCGCACCAACTTCCTGACCGAGGTCGTCGAGCTGCTGGGCCTGGACCACGTGACCGTGGTGCGTGGCCGCGCCGAGGAGGTCATGGGCAAGCTGCCTCCGGTCCATGTGGTGACGGCCCGTGCGGTGGCCCCGCTGGACCGGCTGGCCACCTGGGGCGTCCCGCTGCTGCGTCCCTACGGCGAGATGCTCGCCCTCAAGGGGGACACGGCGGAGGAGGAGCTGAAGGCCGCGGCCACCGCGCTGACCAAGCTCGGTGCGGTGTCCACGTCGATCCTGCATGTGGGTGAGGGCGTGGTGGATCCGCTGTCGACCGTGGTGCGTGTGGAGGTCGGGGAGAGCCCGGGTGGTGTGCGCTTCGCGGCCAAGCGGGCTAAGGCGGCTCGCACGGGGAGGGCACGTAGGCGCCGCTGATCCGTCCTGACGACCAGACGTACTCCACACAAGCTGCCAAACCTACGCATGACGGAGTGTCGCGGCTTTTCGGTACTGCTCGCTGTGCATCGTGTTTCACGTGAAACGTCGCTCACTGCTACACGGCATCATCGGCCGGGGCCGCGCCGCGGCCGAACCGCGCGACCGAAAGCCCCTCGGATCCCTGAGAGAGGGGGCCTCTGGTGACACTCCGTCCTTCCTGCGGGGCACGGAGTTGTCCACAGAGGTGGATTTCTCCACAGAACACCAGGCCTCACTGGTTCACGACCCCGAAGGCATGGGAGGCTCTGTTCATTGCGAGCCTGAAGTCGAGGAGAGTGAATCCTTGCGGTCCGACGCCAACATCGCGGGACCGATGACCGATCCGGTCCCCGGTCCCCGTACCGAGTCGATGGGGGCGGATGTTTCACGTGAAACACCGCCTCCGATGGACGACACTCCCATCGGTCGTGCTGCCCAACTGGCGGTGGAGGCTCTGGGCCGCGCCGGCGAAGGACTGCCACGTCCGGAGCAGACCAGAGTCATCGTGGTCGCCAACCAGAAGGGCGGCGTGGGCAAGACGACGACCACCGTCAACCTTGCCGCGTCCCTGGCCCTGCATGGCGGCCGCGTCCTGGTGATCGACCTCGACCCACAGGGCAATGCATCCACTGCGCTGGGCATTGACCATCACGCCGAAGTTCCTTCCATCTACGACGTGTTGGTCGAGAGCAAGCCGCTGGCCGAGGTCGTCCAGCCGGTAGTGGACGTCGAAGGCCTCTTCTGCGCCCCCGCCACGATCGATCTCGCCGGTGCGGAGATCGAGCTGGTGTCCCTGGTGGCGCGGGAGAGCCGGCTGGAGCGGGCGATCCAGGCGTACGAGCAGCCGCTGGACTACATCCTCATCGACTGCCCGCCCTCGCTCGGCCTGCTGACGGTCAACGCGCTCGTCGCGGGCGCCGAGGTGCTCATCCCGATCCAGTGCGAGTATTACGCGCTGGAGGGCCTGGGGCAGCTGCTGCGCAACGTCGACCTGGTGCGGGGGCACCTCAACCCCAACCTGCATGTGTCGACCATCCTGCTCACCATGTACGACGGCCGGACGCGCCTTGCGTCCCAGGTCGCGGACGAGGTGCGCAGCCACTTCGGCGACGAGGTGCTGCGGACGAGCATTCCCCGCTCGGTCCGTATCTCCGAGGCGCCGAGCTACGGGCAGACGGTACTGACCTACGATCCTGGATCGAGCGGTGCCCTCTCCTACCTTGAGGCGGCCCGAGAAATCGCGTTGAAGGGCATCGGGGTCAGCTACGACCCGACGCAGGCCCATATCGGCGCTCAGACCAACCCGAACATGGTGGAGGGGATCCAGTGAGCGAGCGACGGAGGGGGCTGGGTCGTGGGCTCGGTGCACTGATCCCAGCTGCCCCGACCGAGATGAACCCGGCCCAGACGGCGGTGGGGGGAGCGGTAGCGCCGTCTCCCGCCGCGGTTCCGGTGCTGACGACCGACCGTGGGGTCGCCGCGGCCAAGGTGACGACGCTGCCGGCTGTTTCGCATGAGACCGAGGAACCGTCGGTGTTCGGAGTCGGCGTGGAGACGCCTGCTGCTCCGATGGGCGCCCACTTCGCCGAGATCCCCCTCGACGACATCACGCCGAACCCTCGCCAGCCTCGTGAGGTCTTCGACGAGGACGCTCTGCAGGAGCTGGTCACCTCCATCCAGGAGGTCGGCCTCCTCCAGCCCGTCGTCGTGAGGCAGCTGGGCCCCTCCCGCTACGAGCTCATCATGGGCGAGCGGCGCTGGAGGGCCTGCCGTGAGGCCGGCCTGGAGGCGATCCCGGCGATCGTCCGGGCGACGGACGACGAGAAGCTTCTCCTGGACGCGTTGCTGGAGAACCTGCACCGCGCGCAGCTGAACCCGCTGGAAGAGGCCGCCGCCTACGACCAGCTGCTGAAGGACTTCAACTGCACGCACGACCAGCTGGCCGACCGCATCGGGCGCTCCCGCCCGCAGGTCTCCAACACCCTGCGGCTGCTGAAGCTCTCCCCGGCGGTCCAGCGCCGGGTGGCCGCCGGAGTCCTGTCGGCCGGGCACGCCCGGGCGCTGCTCTCCGTCGACGACTCGGAGGAGCAGGACCGGCTGGCCCACCGGATCGTCGCCGAGGGACTGTCGGTACGGGCCGTCGAGGAGATCGTGACCCTCATGGGCTCGCGGCCCCAGACGCCGGCACGTGCCAAGGGGCCGCGGGCTGGAGCCCGGGTTTCCCCGGCGCTGAGTGACCTCGCGACCCGGCTCTCGGACCGTTTCGAGACGCGGGTGAAGGTCGACCTGGGGCAGAAGAAGGGCAAGATCACCGTCGAGTTCGCCTCGATGGAAGACCTTGAGCGGATCCTCGGCACCCTCGCCCCGGGTGAGGGACCGGTTCTGCACCAGGGCCTCCACGACGGCGACTCCTTGGCCTCGGAGGGGTCTGAGGAGCCCGAGGACTGACCGTCCCGGGTGTCCCGGGTGTTTCCCGCCCGGTCGGCGTTCTGTCGCCCAGAGAGCGGACCGTGTCCGGTGTGTACCGGAACACGGTCCGCTCTTTGCTTTGAGGCGGTATCCGACGGAAACGCTGTGTGGATACGATGCGTTCGGTATGGCGCATCCACCTGGAAGCTGGCAGCACCTCTGAGAGAGGCGGGGGCCATGCGATCGATGAGCCGCACCGGACTGGTGAGCGCGGGTCTGGGACTGGGCGCGACCGTCGGATTCTTCGGCAGTCTGCTCAGGGAACGCAGCGCTCTGACAGCCGCTCGCGACGCTGCGGGCGAAGGAAGCGAGGAACAGCCTTCATGGGGCGTCGGCTCGTACCGCTCACGCTGGACAACCTTCAGGACCTTCCCCAGCGCTGTCGCTCGTGTGTCTTCTGGGAACTGGATCCCGTCAGCAGCGAAGCAGCGGTGAGAGCGGGCACTGCCGCCCTGGAGAAGGAATCGTGGATCTCCGCCGTCCTGCTCGACTGGGGATCGTGCGGCCGGGTGGTCTATGTCGACGACGTACCGGTGGGCTTTGTGCTCTACGCACCGCCGGCTTATGTCCCGCGTTCCACGGCGTTCCCCACGAGCCCGGTGTCACCGGACGCCGTGCAGCTCATGACCGCCTTCATCATGCCCGGCTACCAGGGGCAGGGGCTCGGACGCGTGATGGTGCAGACGGTCGCCAAGGATCTGCTCCGGCGCAACTTCAAGGCGATCGAGGCGTTCGGCGACGCCCGGTACAAGGACGCGGCCTGTCTGCTCCCTGCCGAGCACCTGCTGGCGGTGGGCTTCAAGACGGTCCGGCAGCACCCCTCGCACCCCCGGCTGCGCCTGGAGCTGCGGACGACGCTCTCCTGGAAGGAAGACGTGGAGCTGGCGCTCGACCGGCTTCTGGGGGCCGTACAGAAGGAACCGGCGCTGCGGCCGCTGTGAGTGCCTCAAAGCGAATGGGCCAACCCCTCGGGGTTGGCCCATTCGTGTTTCACGTGAAACATCACTCGGCGATGAAGTCCTCAAGGTCGCGGACGAGCGCGGCCTTGGGCTTGGCGCCGACGATGGTCTTGGCGACCTCGCCACCCTGGTAGACGTTCAGGGTCGGGATCGACATCACGCCGTACTTGGCCGCCGTGCTCGGGTTCTCGTCGATGTTCAGCTTGACGATCTCGATCTTCTCGCCGTGTTCGGCGGCGATCGCCTCAAGCGACGGAGCGATCTGGCGGCACGGGCCGCACCACTCGGCCCAGAAGTCCACCAGGACGGGCTTGTCGCTCTTGAGGACGACCTCTTCGAAGTCGTCATCGGTCACATGCTTCAGGGTGCCGGCCACGGCGGGCTCCTTTACTTGATCGTGCGGTGGTGGGGCGGAAGGGGAAAGTCAGACGGAGGTCTTCTCGCGCTCGGCCTTCTCCTCGTCCGCGAGGGCGGAGAGGAAGCGCTCGGCGTCGAGGGCGGCGGAGCAGCCGGTACCGGCCGCGGTGATCGCCTGGCGGTAGGTGTGGTCCACCACGTCGCCGGCGGCGAACACGCCGGTCACGTTGGTGTGCGTCGAGGGCGAGGCGACCTTGAGGTAGCCCTCCTCGTCGAGGTCCAGCTGGCCCTTGAAGAGCTCGGTGCGCGGGTCGTGGCCGATCGCGATGAACAGACCGGTCACCGGCAGGTCGGAGAGCTCGCCGGTCTTGACGTTGCGCAGCTTCAGACCGGCCAGCTTCTGCTCGCCCTGAACCTCGGCGATCTCGCTGTCCCAGGCGAACTTGATCTTCGGGTCGGCGAAGGCGCGCTCCTGCATCGCCTTGGAGGCGCGCAGGGTGTCCCGGCGGTGGACGATCGTCACGGACTTGGCGAACCGGGAGAGGAAGGTGGCCTCCTCCATCGCGGTGTCACCACCACCGATCACGGCGATGTCCTGGTCCTTGAAGAAGAACCCGTCACAGGTGGCGCACCAGGAGACGCCGCGTCCGGAGAGGGCGTCCTCGTTCGGCAGACCGAGCTTGCGGTGCTGGGAGCCGGTGGTGACGATGACGGCCTTCGCCTTGTGGACGGTGCCGGCGGTGTCGGTGACGGTCTTGATCTCACCGCTCAGATCGACGGAGACGATGTCGTCCGGAATCAGTTCGGCACCGAAGCGCTCGGCCTGGGCGCGCATGTTGTCCATGAGCTCCGGGCCCATGATGCCGTCGCGGAAGCCCGGGAAGTTCTCCACGTCGGTGGTGTTCATGAGGGCACCGCCCGCGGTGACGGCCCCCTCGAACACCAGGGGCTTCAGCGACGCGCGCGCGGTGTAGAGCGCCGCCGTGTAGCCGGCGGGCCCGGAGCCGATGATGATCACGTTACGGACGTCGCTCACGGCTTGATTCCTCGTCTCTGGTCTACGTCATTCGACCGGTGAGAGCTCCCGTCAGAAGCTCTCATCCCACCCAACGGATCCTAAGGGGCGCGCATTCCCGGTGTGTCCGGGCACACGGGTATCCCCACACCGTACGGATTTCCATGCCGGGGCAAGAGATGCGTCTTCGACCGAGAGCGGCGCCGGAGGATGGTCAGATCCGGTCAGGGACGGGTCAGGGACTCCGTCAGCAGGATCTTGCCGGGAGACGCGGAGGCCTTGCCGGCACAGGTGGCATCGACGATGAAGGCCGTCACCCGCGAGGCGTCCGAGGCATCGGGGAGAACGACCAGGAAGGCGTCCTTCCCTTCGTATGTCCCCTCCTTGGCGCCGATCACATCGCCGGTCTGGCTGATGCCGGTGCGGACGCACGTCGGTACCGACACCGAGGGCGAGATCCGGGTGGTGTACGGGGTTTCCGTGGAGCCCGCTTCCGAGGGCTGTGACTCGATACCGAAGGGCTTCTGAGACCCACGCTGCGTGTTCTTCTTCGTACCGAGGAGGTCCTGCACCTGACTCTGAAGGGTGCTCTTGGAGAAGGTCCCGGCCGAGCTTGTCGGCTTGCTCTGCGCTGTCGTCGTTCCGTCGCCTCCAAGAGACTGGAGGAAGAACGAACCGGCTCCCAGGACTGCGGCAGTGAAGACAGTGCCCAGGACGACGGTCCGGCGGCGCCGGCCATGTCCACGGGCCTTGCGGTCCTTGTGTCCGGGACGGGTCGAGGCGCTCGGTCGTCCGGCGGGACGGCCTTCCTTGGCAGAGGCTTGGCGAGGTGATGTTTCACGTGAAACATGCGCCTCAGCTGCCGTGGCGGTCAGCAGGGCCTCGGCGGCGAGAGCCGCATCGATCCGGTCCGCGACATCGGCCGGCATACGTGCCGGGACCGGCACCGCGCCGAGCAGGCCCCGGATCTCCTCCAGCGAGGCGTGGACATCCGTACAGAGTTCGCACCCGTCCAGGTGCCGACGTACTTCCGTGCTCCGGGCATCCGAGAGGAGGCCTTCGGCGAGATCGGAGATCTCCGCGACGTCCGGGTGTCCGGTCGTGTCTGTCGTCGAAGTCATGCTCGCCCACCTCCGCCCTTCACTGCGGCTGAATCACTCGGCCCGGTGTCCTGTGAGCCCCGGTCCTGAGGCCCCGCTGCGGGTGGGACGGATGTCCCCTCCGCCCGGTTCCGTGCTGGGTCCGGGTCGTTTTCGTCACCGGTGCTTTCCGGCCGTAGATGGGTGAGCAGTGGGAGGAGTCTGGCTCTTCCGCGAGCGCAGCGGCTCTTCACCGTCCCGGTGGGGACTTCGAGGATCCGGGCCGCCTCGGCGACCGGATAGCCCTGCATGTCGACGAGGACGAGGGCGGCACGCTGGTCGTGCGGCAGGGTGCCGAGGGCTTCCAGGAGCTGGCGGTGCAGATCGTTCCGCTCGGCCGGAGCGGAGGCCGATTCGTGCGGCTCCAGCAGTTGCTCCAGCCGCTCGGTGTCGTCGACAGGGGCGGTCTTGCGGGAGGCCGCCTTGCGGGCGCGGTCGAGGCAGGCGTTGACCGTGATCCGATGCAGCCACGTTGTGACGGCCGACTGGCCCCGGAAGGTGTGGGCGGCCCTGTAGGCGGAGACCAGGGCGTCCTGGACGGCGTCAGCGGCCTCCTCGCGGTCCCCCAGGGTCCGCAGGGCGACCGCCCAGAGCCGGTCCCGGTGCCGGCGCACGATCTCACCGAAGGCATCGGGGTCGCCTTCCACATGGCGGGCGAGCAGATCCTGGTCGCTCACTCCGCCGTATCCGGCGCCCTCCGCCATCTGCCCCCTCCGCCTTCGGTGCCGCCGGTGAGACGTCAGCCGGTGAACTTCACCTCGGTGACGGCCTGCTTGTAGCCAGCCTGTGCGTACGCGTCGGGATCCGCACCCGAATTCGGCACAGCGGTGATCCACATGAGCACGTACTGGCTCTTCACCTTCTTGCTGACCTTCACCGTGGCGGTGTTCCCGGTGGTGGTGACGCTGCCGATCTCCGTCATCGAGCTGATCGACCCCGGGTTCAGCGAGTCGGCGGCGTACAGCGCGACCGTTGTGTGATCGCCAGAGTAGCGAAGGGAGATGGTTCCCGTGGCGACTTCCTTGGCGGAGCCAAGGTCGTAGACGATTCCCACGCCAGGCTTGTACGGAGCCAGCTCCGGGCCGCTCACGAAGGTGTTCGTCCTCCAGTACGTCGAGGTGCTGCCGTCGTAGGTCTTACCGACGTCGTTCGGATGCTGGGCATCGCCCTTGGCGACGTACTCCTGCGCGTCCTGGATCTTTATCGCAGCGGCGGGCGCCGGGCTGGCGCTGTTCTTGTCGCCGTCGTCCGTCGTCTGGGTGTTGGTGGTGTCTCCGCCGGACTTGTCGCCCTGGTCCATCAGGGCGTCCGCGAGCTGCCAGCTGCCCAGGCCCAGGGCGGCGATGAGAAGGGCCGAGACGGCCCACTTCAGCGCCTTGCCGGTACGGCTCTGCAGCGGTGGCGGCGGGGCCTGGAGCGGCTGTGTCACGCCGGGCGGCGTGGGACGGCCGTAGGTGCCCTGCTGGTACGTGGTGCGCTGGTACTCGGGCGGTGCCGTGAACGCCGGCTCCGGCGGACGGATGCGGGGCATCTCGCCGATCGCCTTCACCAGCTCCTCCGGCGTGGTGCACGCGGACTCGTGGCGGGAGGCGGTGGCGCCGTCGTTGACCAGTGCCCGCATGGCGAGCTCGGACAGACCACGGTGGACGCCGGCACGCACCTGGTCGGGTGCGATCAGACCGACGTCCTTGGGCAGCCCGGCCAGACCGTAGGCATCGCTCTCGTACGGCCAGCGCTGGGTCAGCGCCGCGTACAGCAGGGCGCCGATCGCCTCGGTGTCGGCGCGCTGCGGGGTGTCGGAACTGATACCGCGCAGCGCCGCGTTCACCGCGAGGCCGCGGATGCGCCACTGCCCGGTGGAGGTGCGCAGCACGGCGTTCGGGTTGAGGCGGAGATGGGCCAGTCCCTCGCGGTGCGCGGCCGCCATGGCGGATGCGATCTGACTGACCATCTGGTAGGCGTCGTGCGGCTCCAGCGGTCCCGCCGCGAGCAGCGTGGTCAGTTCGGTGGCGTCCGGGAGCCACTCGTGGACGACGTAGACGAGGTCGTCCTCCTCGACGGCGTCCAGGACCTGCACGAACCGGGGATCGCCGAGCAGCGCGGCGGAGCGGGCGGCGGCCAGCACCGCACGGGTCCGCGGATGGTCCGCCGGCAGGATGTGGACGCCGACGGCGCGGCGAAGTTTCTCGTCGACCGCACGCCAACTACTGAATCCGTCCAGACGGGTGACGCATTCCTCAAGACGGTAGCGTCTGGCGAGCTTGTGCCCGCTGTGCAGTTCAGGGGGTGCGGCCTGCTGCTCAGCACCCGCGGCCATGCCGTTTCCCTGTGCCTTGTCGCTGTCCGTGTCCCGCTCCGGGTTCTTGGCCACCCCGTCGGCCGTGGACTGGTCCGCCTTGGCGGTCAGCGGCTTGTCACCGCTGTTGTCTGCCACGTCGACGGCAGCCGTGCTCCGTTCCGCCACCGTCGTTCCTGCCTCCCCATCCGTTGCACGCTGTCCGACGCCGAAACCAATTGTGCCCACAGTCCCCCGCTATGCACGACACGCGGCGGCGAACGATGGTTGTGCGCTTACCCCCGCCTCAGCGCCCCAGACGCCCCCGCACCATACCCACGAGGGAGTTGAGCTCCTCGATGCGCATGCGGCGCGCGGCGACGTAGAAGACCCCGAGCAGGACCACCCCGCCGACCAGCAGCGCGGCGAAGGAACCGATCACGCCCTGCCCCAGAGTGTGGCCGATCCCGTAGCAGGCCGCACCACTGAGCAGGGCGGCCGGTACGGAGGCGATGCAGAGCCTGGCATAGGTCCGGGTGACCCGGGAGCCGTCCAGGTCGCCACCGAGCCGCTTGCGCAGCCGTCGCCAGGCGACCCCGACACCGATCGCGTAGGCCAGGCCGTAGGAGGCGGCCATGCCGGCCACCGCCCAGCGGGCCGGGAGCAGCATGTAACAGGCGAGCGAGGCGCCCGCGTTGACCGCTGCGACGATGACCGTGTTGTAGAAGGGGGTGCGGGTGTCTTCGTAGGCGTAGAAGGCGCGCAGGACGACGTACTGCACCGAGTAGGGGATCAGGCCGAGGGCGAAGGCCATCAGCATGAACCCCATGTTGGTGGCCTCGCTGATGCCCGAGGAACCGAAGATCAGGGTGCACATCGGGATGCCGAGGGCCAGGAAGCCGAAGGAGATGGGGACGATCGCGACGGCGGTCGTCCTGAGGCCCTGGGAGATGTCGTCGCGGACGGCGCCCGTGTCGTTCTCGGCGGCCGAGCGGGAGATCCGCGGCAGCAGCGCGGCCATCAGGGAGACCGTGATGATGGCCTGCGGCAGGCCCCAGATCAGCTGGGCGTTGGCGTAGGCGGCGAAGCCGGTGCCGTCGACCGGGGAGCTCTTGCCGGCCGAGGTCGACAGCTGGGAGACGACCAGCGCGCCCGCCTGGTTGGCGAGGACGAACAGCACGGTCCACTTGGCGAGGGTCGCGGCCTTCCCGAGGCCGTGTCCCCGCCAGTCGAAGCGCAGCCGCAGCCGGAACCCGGTCTCGCGCAGGTAGGGGATCATCGCTAGGGCCTGGACCACGAGACCGAGCAGCACGCCGAAGCCGAGCAGCCGCTGGCCCTCCGGCGGAATGGTCGTGACCTTCATGCCGGAGTGCGCGGCAGTTCCGTACACCCAGATGAACAGGCCGAGGGTGACGATGATGACGATGTTGTTGAGGACCGGGGTCCACATCATCGCGCCGAACTTGCCGCGCGCGTTGAGGATCTGACCCATCACCACGTGGATGCCCATGAAGAAGATCGAGGGCAGGAAGTAGCGGACGAAGGTGACGCCGACCTGGTTGGCCGCCGGGTCGCTGGCGACCGAGTCGGACAGCAGACGGATCAGGAACGGTGCGGCCGCAATGGTGGCCGCGGTGAGCAGGCCCAGCGCCACCATCACCAGCGTCAGCAGACGGTTCGCGAAGGCCTCGCCGCCGTCCTCGTCCTCCTTCATCGCCCGCACCAGCTGTGGCACGAAGACGGAGTTGAGGCCGCCGCCGACGGTCAGGATGTAGATCATCGTCGGCAGCTGGTAGGCGACCTGGAAGGTGTCGCCGAGCAGTCCCACGCCCAGCGCGGAGACGATCAGCGCGGAGCGGACGAAGCCGGTCAGGCGCGAGACCATCGTGCCGGCCGCCATCACGGCGCTCGACTTGAGCAGGCCCGCGGCCTTTCCGCCCTTCTTCGCGGGGGCGGGTGCCGGGGCCGCGGCGGGTACGGCACCGAGGTTCAGGGTCTGGTCGACCGCGGCGGCCGGAGCAGCCGGAGCCGTCGGTGCCTGGTACGGCGGCACCTGTCCGGGCCCTCCCGGGGCGGCCGCGGGACCCGGCACCGCCGGGGGCTCCGCCGGCAGGTGGCCGCCGCCCTGCTGCGGATCCCGGTAGCCGCTCTGCTGCTGGTCGCGGAAGAGATGGGCGAAGGCGTCAGGCTCGTGACGCTCCTCGCCGGAGTGCGAGACCAGGTCGTCCACGCCCACGAACTGGGTCGTGCGCGGGTTGTCGCCGTACGGCAGGTACTGGCTCGGCCGGTCCGGCTCCGGCGCCGGGGTCTGGGCCCACACGTGCGGGTCGGGGGCGTACGGCGACTGGGCGGGCTGCCCGTACAGCGGCTGCTGCGGGTAGCTGCCCGGAGCCGGCGGGGGGTGTGCGGCACGGTCGTAGAGCGCCTCGGCGACCGGGTCCTGGGCGGAGAGGTCGCGTGCCCGGTAGGGGTCCTGGTCGTAGGCGTCCTGGAGGTACATGTCAGCCGCGTGCTGCGGCGGGACCTGGCCGGGCTCCGGCGGCGGCTCGGGGTAGCCCGAACCGGCCGCGCCCTGGCCGCTTTCACCGTCGTACGGCGCGTTCATGGTTACCCCTGCCTCATCGTCCCGGGCCCACCGGCCACGACATCGCTCAACGGTCCACTCTCTCACCCGTCTCGGACGGGTCGGCGCTTTCCGGTGCGGTGTCCGGTGTCGGGTCACTCGGCTGCTCCGGGTCGTCTTCCCGGGACCGGGCGACGGATTCCTCCTGGAGACGACGCCCACGGGCAGCGGGGTTCCCAGGCCCGTCGGCGTCCCCGGCGTCCTCAGGGCTGCTGGCCTCCGAGGCGTCGGGAGTCTCCGGGGCGGGGGCAGTCTCCAGGGCGTCGGGAGCCTCCGGGGCATCGGGAGCCTCCGGAGAGTCCTCGCCCGCCTCGTCGGGGCCGTCGCCCTCCTCGGCCCGGCGGGCGGCCGCCCGCTTGCGCTGGGTGTACATCCGGAAGCCCGCGAGCACCAGCAGCAGCACGCCGCCGCCGATGACCAGCATCACCGTCGGCGTGACCTCGGTGACCTTTACGTCGAACCTGACGGGCGCCCCGTACTCCTGGCCGTCCTCGGTGTAGAGCTGGGCGGTGACCTCGACCCGGCCGTTGGCATTGGCCGAGGTGGAGAACTTCACGGACTGGCTGTGGCCGCCGGAGACCTCGACAGGCTGCTCGTAGTAGGGCTTGCCACCGACCTCCAGTCGGGTCGGCATGGTCGAGGTGAGCCGCAGGACGAGGTGGTCGACACCCTGGACCAGGTTGTTCTGCACCGTCACCGGGATGGTGGCGCTGCGGCCGGAGAGCTTGGTCTCGGACTTGTCGATCAGCTTGACCTGGCCGATGAGGTCGTCCAGCCAGGACTCCACGCCCGTACGGAAGCTGTCCGCCTCACTGCCGCGGCCCCGCCACGACGTGGACATCTCGCGGTTTATGGCCCGCCCGAACGGGGTCACCACCCGGGACTCGTCGGTGAGGATCACCTGGAAGTTGTCGAGCTTGTCCTGGGTGCGCGCGATCTGCTCGAAGGCCGTCCGGGGCAGTTCCTGCTTACGCAGTGCGGACGGGTACGCGGACGACGAGGGGATCCTCGTGGTCGCGCCGGGATCGGGCTTGGCCTTGGCGGCCGCCTGGAGGTCCTGGGACTGCGACCAGTTGCTGTCCTGCAGCGCGGTGATCGCCGTCGCCATCGCCTGGGCCTGGCTCGCCGTCGGCATCCGCTCGGGGGCGACGACGATACTGCGCTGCTTGTCGGTCTGGGTGTTCAGCGCGAGGCTCTGGGCGAGGAACTGCTGCACCGCGAGCGTGGCCGAGTCGGCGTTCGTCAGATCGCCCTCGAACGCCGTGGACAGCCGCGCGTCGGCGACCACCGCCGTGGTGCCGCCGCCGATCGGGCGGGCCGCCGAGGGCGTGTAGGTCAGCCCGCCGGTCTCCTGGAGGCTGTCGCTGCGGGCGATCACCTTGTCGGCACCCGCCGAGGTGGCGACCTTGATGATCGAGGGGTCGACGGCGCCGTCCACGGGCCACGCGAAGTCGGTGCTCGGTGTGACATGAAGCACAGTCTTCACGGTGGTGGCGGCAACGTCGGTGGCGTCCTTGAGGTGGCTCAGCGAGCCGGTCACGCTGGTGCCGTTGTGGGCGAGGGAGGCCAGGTCCGGGTCGGCGAAGGGGAGGGCCACCACCTCCTTGTCCGTCACCGCGTCCTGCAGGTCGGCCAGGAACTGCTTGGCCACCGCCTGATGGGTGCCGGCCGTGGTGGTGTCGCCGGTGCCCTGGATCCGGTAGTTGCGCGTCATCGCGTCCACGGAGGCCAGCAGATCCGGGTCGATCACCCAGGTGACGTCGAGACTCTTGCCGAGCGCCAGCATCTGGGCCAGCCGCCCGCCGGGCGAGATCTCCTTGGCGAGGTCGTCGTTCTGGAAGACGGGCGTCTGCAGCTCGCCGGCGCCCGTCTTCGCCGTCACGTGGACGGTGGAGATCAGCGGCCAGAGATACGTCGTCTTCGTCTTCGTGTCGGCCTCGGAGGACTGCCAGGGGAGGAAGGTCCGCTGTATGCCGAGAACCTGGTCCCACTGCTGCGCGGCGGTCTTGCCGGACAGTGAGACACCGAACTGGTAGACGCCGTCCTGACCGAGGTCCAGCTTGTCGACCGGCACGGAGATGCTGAAGTGCTCGGCGACCCCCGGAGGGAGGGAATCGAAGTCCTCGGTGTACTTGCCGCCGACCTCGGTGCCCAGGCCCGACTGGAGGTCCTCGGAGTGCCGGGCGGCCGTGTCGATCTCGGAGCGCGTACCGAGCAGGGCGCCCATCCGCAGGTCCACGTGCGCGTCCGTGACGGCCTGCTTGCCGTTGTTGGTCACCGTGCCGGAGACCGTCAGTGTGTCCCCGTCGCTGGGGGCGCTGGGGCTCAGCGAGTCCAGGGCGACGGACACGGTGTCCGAGCCGGCCGCCTGGGCCGGCGCCGCCGCGGGCAGCTGCATCAGTCCGGCCAGCAGGGGTGCACCCGCGAGCAGTGCCCCGGTGCGCCGCAGCCAGCGGCGGGCAGGTGAGGGCGTCCCCTGGAAGTCTGCCGCCTCGGCCACGCGCTCGTCCGTCCCTCGTCGTCGTCAGTGGTCGTCGGAATGTGCGTCCACGCATGGTAACGAGGTGCGCTGAACGGAAGTGCCGCGGTCTGCTCTCCAAGATCGGGAAACGAGATCGGACTGTCCCCTGTATCCAGTATCGTCGGGAGACTCCGTTAAGCGGCTAAAGAAGTGCTTGTGTGCGTACGGAGTGAGATGTCCCACCCCCGCATAGGCCGGCTTTACATGGGGCGCTGCAGGAATATGGAGGCGCTTCGGACCGTCCGGGACACGTATTCTGTTCTGTTGTGCCGAACGCCAATGAAGACACTCCCACTGTCCTGAGCCAGGCGCAGCAGCGCGCGGTGAGCGAACTGCTGCGGGTCGCGCCCGTCGCCGACGACCTCGCCCGCCGATTCCAGGAGGCCGGGTTCTCCCTTGCCCTGGTCGGCGGTTCGGTTCGGGACGCGTTGCTGGGCCGGCTCGGCAACGACCTGGACTTCACGACCGACGCCCGCCCCGAGGACGTACTGAAGATCGTCCGGCCCTGGGCGGACGCCGTCTGGGAGGTCGGGATCGCCTTCGGTACGGTCGGCGCGCAGAAGCAGGGCTATCAGATCGAGGTCACGACCTACCGCTCCGAGGCCTACGACCGCACGTCGCGCAAACCCGAGGTGTCGTACGGGCACTCCATCGAGGAGGACCTCGTCCGTCGTGACTTCACCGTCAACGCGATGGCGGTGGCGCTGCCGGAGAAGGAGTTCATCGACCCCCACGGCGGTCTGGAAGACCTCGCACTGCGCGTGCTGCGCACCCCCGGGACGCCCGAGGACTCCTTCTCGGACGACCCTCTGCGGATGATGCGAGCTGCCCGCTTCGCCGCGCAGCTCGACTTCGAGGTGGCCCCCGAGGTCGTGGCGGCAATGAAGGACATGGCCGGCCGTCTGGAGATCGTCTCGGCCGAGCGGGTCCGGGACGAACTGAACAAGCTGATCCTCTCGGCTCACCCCCGCAAGGGGCTGACCCTGCTTGTCGACACCGGCCTCGCCGACCATGTCCTGCCCGAGCTGCCCGCCCTGCGGCTGGAGAGCGACGAGCACCACCGGCACAAGGACGTCTACGACCACACGCTGATCGTCCTGGAACAGGCCATGGCGCTGGAGGAGAACGGTCCCGACCTCACTCTCCGGCTCGCCGCGCTGCTGCACGACATCGGCAAGCCACGCACCCGCCGCTTCGAGAGTGACGGCAGGGTCTCGTTCCACCACCACGAGGTGGTCGGAGCGAAGATGACCAAGAAGCGCATGACGGCGTTGAAGTACTCCAACGAACTGGTGAAGGACGTCTCGCAGCTGGTCGAGCTCCATCTGCGCTTCCACGGCTACGGCACCGGGGAGTGGACGGATTCGGCGGTCCGGCGCTATGTCCGTGACGCCGGGCCGCTGCTGGACCGTCTGCACAGGCTCACCCGGTCCGACTGCACCACCCGTAACAAGCGGAGGGCCGCAGCGCTCTCCCGTGCTTACGACGGCTTGGAGCAGCGCATCGCCGAACTCCAGGAGAAGGAGGAGCTGGACGCGATCCGCCCGGATCTCGACGGCAACCAGATCATGGAGATCCTGGGTATCCGCCCCGGCCCGGAGGTCGGCAAGGCCTACAAGCACATGCTGGAGCTTCGGCTGGAGAACGGGCCGATGGGTCACGATGCGGCGGTGACCGCGCTCAAGGAGTGGTGGGCCGAGCAGGGCTGAAGGTGCACGGCGGGGTCATGTTTCACGTGAAACATGACCCCGCCGTGACGCAACGAGGGGCGATGTTTCACGTGAAACATCGCCTCTCTTCACTCTTCATCATGGCGCTGCGTGTTCTTGCTGCGCTCGAAGGCCGTACTCGAAACGGGCCATCACCGCAGCAACCGCTGCGTAGACGAGGGCGACCGTGATGACGAGGGTCGCGGAACGGCCGTCCGGCGGCAGCATGAGCGCGGCTACCGCAGCGGCCCCGACAAAGGCGACGTTGAAGAGCACGTCGTAGACGGAGAAGATCCGGCCGCGGAAGCCGTCATCCACGGACGACTGCACGAGGGTGTCCGTGGCGATCTTCGCCCCCTGGGTGATGAGGCCGAGGACGAAGGCGGCGACGAGCATGGGGACGGTCGTGAACGGGAGGCCCAGGGCGGGTTCCAGCACGGCGGCTGACGCGGCGCACACGACGATCCAGCGGCCGGGGCCGAGTCGCCCCGCGGTCCATGGCGTCACCACGGCTGCGGCGAAAAAGCCCGCGCCGGAGATGCCCAGGGCCAGCCCCAGCAACCCGAGTCCGTCGTCCGGGTCGGAGGAGAGGCCGTACCGGCACAGCATCAGTACCAGGACGAGCAGCGCGCCGTAGCAGAAGCGCATCGCAGTCATGCTGACCAGTGCCCAGGCCGCCATACGGCGACGCGGCGCGGTGAGATGCCGAATCGCCTCCAGGAGGTCGCGGGCTGTGGTGATCACGGCAGTTCCCAGGCTCGGCTGGGCTGGATGCCGGTCCGGGCCGAGGAGGTCGGGGGCCATGGTCAGGGAGGCGAGGGCCGCGCCCAGGTACAGCGTGGCGCCCAGCAACACCACAGCGGCGTCGGAATCCGAGGCAACCAGCCGTACGGCGAAGGCGAGGCCGCCGCCGGCGGTCGCGGCAAGGGTGCCGGCGGTCGGGGAGAGGGAGTTGGCGAGCACCAGCCGCTCGGTGGCGACCACCCGTGGCAGCGCGGCGGACAGACCGGAGAGGACGAATCGGTTGACTGCCGTGACACACAGGGCGGAGGCGTAGAAGAGCCAGTCCGGGACTTGGCTGACCATGAGGACGGCGGTGGCCGCGGCCAGCAGCGCGCGCAGCAGATTGCCGTAGAGGAAGATCTGGCGGCGGCGCCAGCGGTCCAGCAGGACGCCGGCGAAGGGGCCCACGAGGGAGTACGGGAGGAGCAGGACGGCCATGGCAGAGGCGATCGCGGCCGGTGAGGTCTGCTTCTCCGGCGAGAAGACGACGTAGGCGGCGAGGGCGACCTGGTAGACGCCGTCGGCTCCCTGGGAGAGCAGGCGTATGACAAGTAGACGGCGGAAGTTCCGCAGGCTCAGCAGGACACGCAGGTCGCGGACGACGGGCATGGGGCACAGCCTCACATATGGGGCTGTCCACAGGAGAAGGGTCCCCGGATCGGATGACCCGGAGACCCTTCTGAGCCCTGGCAGGAGCGATTTTTGCGTGCTTGAGCTGGTGAAGCTTCAGCGTCCGGCGATGTACCGGGTCAGCGCTCGACGTCGCCGCGGATGAACTTCTCGACGTTCTCGCGGGCCTCGTCGTCGAAGTACTGGACCGGCGGGGACTTCATGAAGTAGCTGGACGCCGAGAGGATCGGGCCGCCGATGCCGCGGTCCTTGGCGATCTTCGCGGCGCGCAGGGCGTCGATGATGACACCGGCGGAGTTCGGGGAGTCCCAGACCTCCAGCTTGTACTCCAGGTTCAGCGGGACGTCACCGAAGGCGCGGCCCTCCAGGCGGACGTACGCCCACTTGCGGTCGTCGAGCCAGGCGACGTAGTCGGACGGGCCGATGTGGACGTTCTTCTCGCCGAGGTCCCGGTCGGGGATCTGGGAGGTGACGGCCTGCGTCTTGGAGATCTTCTTGGACTCCAGGCGCTCACGCTCAAGCATGTTCTTGAAGTCCATGTTGCCGCCGACGTTCAGCTGCATCGTGCGGTCCAGGATGACGCCCCGGTCCTCGAACAGCTTCGCCATGACGCGGTGCGTGATGGTGGCGCCGACCTGCGACTTGATGTCGTCACCGACGATCGGCACACCGGCCTCGGTGAACTTGTCCGCCCACTCCTTGGTGCCGGCGATGAAGACCGGGAGGGCGTTGACGAAGGCGACCTTGGCGTCGATGGCGCACTGGGCGTAGAACTTCGCCGCGTCCTCGGAACCGACGGGCAGGTAGCAGACGAGGACGTCGACCTGCCTGTCCTTGAGGATCTGGATGACGTCGACCGGCTCGGCCTCGGACTCCTCGATGGTCTGGCGGTAGTACTTGCCGAGACCGTCGAGGGTGTGGCCGCGCTGGACGGTGACACCGGTGTTGGGGACGTCGCAGATCTTGATGGTGTTGTTCTCGGAGGCGCCGATGGCGTCCGCCAGGTCGAGTCCGACCTTCTTGGCGTCCACGTCGAACGCGGCGACGAACTCCACGTCCTTGACGTGGTAGTCGCCGAACTGCACGTGCATCAGGCCGGGGACCTTGGACGCCGGGTCGGCGTCCTTGTAGTACTCGACGCCCTGCACCAGCGATGCGGCGCAGTTGCCCACGCCGACGATGGCTACGCGAACCGAACCCATTCCGGTTGCTCCCTGTGTGTACGAGTGAGGCCCTGAACGGGTCTCACGTGGCGGTGTCGTCGGACGCATCCGGCCGGAGGGAATCCCCGGACCGGGGCAGGGCGCCCGGCGTTCCATTGGTGGTGTTCTGCTGAGCGGACCCCCCGGAGGCGGAACCCTTCAGGTCCCGTCCGGCCCGCTCGCTCTCGATGAGCTCGTTCAGCCAGCGCACTTCGCGCTCCACGGACTCCATCCCGTGGCGCTGGAGCTCAAGCGTGTAGTCGTCGAGGCGTTCCCGGGTGCGAGCCAGCGAGGCGCGCATCTTCTCCAGGCGCTCCTCCAGCCGGCTGCGGCGGCCCTCCAGCACGCGCATCCGTACATCGCGGGAGGTCTGCCCGAAGAAGGCGAACCGTGCCGCGAAGTGCTCGTCCTCGTACGCGTCGGGGCCGGTCTGGGACAGGAGCTCCTCGAAGTGCTCCTTACCTTCGGCCGTCAACCGGTAGACGATCTTGGCGCGGCGCCCGGCGAGCGGCGCGGCGAGAGCGTCCTCGGTGGTGCTCCCCGGCTCCTCGATCAACCAGCCGTTGGCGACCAGCGTCTTGAGGCAGGGGTAGAGCGTTCCGTAGCTGAACGCACGGAACACGCCGAGCGACGTGTTGAGTCGTTTCCGCAGCTCATAGCCGTGCATCGGGGACTCGCGGAGCAGGCCGAGGACGGCGAACTCAAGGATGCCGGAGCGCCGGCTCATGGTCGCCTCCTCTCGTCCGCGGCTCGCTTATCTCGCTCTGATGTATCGACTCGATACATCCCGACGATAGATCGGGTTTCCTCGTGCGACAAGAGGAACGACGGTGAACGGGATCACATCACCGATTCGTTGGAGGCAACTTGCCTGATTTGGGGTGAACTTCGGGCCTCGGCGGGTTTTGGTGGTGCGTAGTCTGTGCGGCATGCAGACCACCGGGAACCAAGTGACGCCTGGGGGGCGTCCACGTCCTCGGTGCCGTACGGGTGAATGCAGGACCGACCACATCCGTATTTCGGGGGGACCGGAAATCAGCCGCCGTTCCAGGCGCCCACGGGTGCGCCTGCCCGAGGAGTAATCGTTCGATGAGCGAGCACCGTCGCAAACCGCCGCCGCCGCAGGGAGGCGGACGTGCCGCGGCCCGACGCGGCCAGTCCGGACCGTCCTCCGGTCGCCGTGCGGCACCGCGAGGCGCCACTGGGTCTCTTTCCGACTCCTATGGGTCCAGTTCCTATGGGTCGGACTCGGGCTCGGGAGGTGAGGAGCGTCCGTACGGCAGCCGTGCCGAGGCACGCCGGGCGGCGCAGAGAAGCACGGGAAACAGTCGCCGCAGACCGGCCGACAACGGGAGTCGTGGTCCGGGTGGTCCTGCCGGGCCCGGGCGCGGCAGAGGCCGGGCGTCGACGGCGCCCGGCAAGAAGCGCCTGATCGACTACCCCCGGGCGAACAGATTCGGCTGGCGCCGCTGGGTGCCGTCCTGGAAGCTCGTCTCAGGCCTGTGCCTCACCTTCTTCGGCAGCCTGGTCGCACTGGTCGGCGTCAGCTACGCCATGGTGGGTGTCCCGAGCGAGAACACGGCGGCCCAGTCCCAGAACAACGTCTACTACTGGGCCGACGGCAAGCAGATGGTCGCGACGGGCACCGGCGTCAACCGGCAGAACGTCAACATCGCCCAGATCCCCAAGGCCATGCAGTTCGCCGTGATCTCGGCGGAGAACAAGAGCTTCTACACGGACCCGGGCGTCGACTTCAAGGGCATCGCCCGCGCGCTCGTCAACATGGCCCAGGGCGGTGAGACGCAGGGTGGTTCGACGATCACCCAGCAGTTCGTCAAGAACACCTACCTCAGCCAGGACCAGACGCTCACCCGCAAGTTCAAGGAGATGTTCATCTCCATCAAGGTGGGCACGAAGCTCCCCAAGGAGCAGATCCTCCAGGGCTACCTGAACACCTCCTACTTCGGCCGTGGCGCGTACGGCATCCAGGCCGCCGCCCAGACCTACTACGGCGTGGACGCGAAGGACCTCAAGCCGAGCCAGTGCGCGGTCCTGGCAGCCCTGCTCAAGGGCGCGACCTACTACGACCCCGCAGGTAACCCGGACATCGACCCCGCGGCCACCCAGAAGGCCAACTACCAGCGCTCGCACGACCGCTGGGCCTGGATCCTCGAAGAGATGCACAAGGACCAGCACCTCACCGACGCCGAGTACCAGACGGCCGCCAAGAAGTACCCGATGCCCCAGGGCCGCAAGGCGGTCAAGGGCATGACCGGCCAGATCAGCTACCTCGCCGACACGGCCAAGAAGTACGTCCTCGCGCACTCCAACATCACGGAGACGCAGTTCGACCAGGGCGGCTACCAGATCTACACGACGTTCCAGAAGGACAAGGTCAACGCGCTGACCGCGGCCGTGCAGAAGGTCCAGAAGGCGCGTCTGGACCCGAAGAACCGGGAGAAGGACAAGTACGTCCAGTTCGGTGCCGCGTCGGTGGTGCCCAACGACGGCGCGATCGTCGCGCTGTACGGCGGTGCCGGTTACGAGAACAACCACTTCACCAACAACGCCGACACCTCCGGTGTCCCCGTCGGTTCGACGTGGAAGCCCTTCGTCCTGGCCGCCGCCATGCAGTACGGCACGTACAAGACCTCTCCCGAAGGGGTCTCGCCGCTGAGCAAGTACAACGGCAACGACCACCTCAAGGTCATGAACGAGGACGGCACCGCCGTCCTGAACAAGGACGGCTCGACGTTCTTCCAGAACAACGAGAGCAACTATCGCTGGGGATACATCTCCCTGCGCAAGGCGATGGAGCAGTCGATCAACACGCCGTTCGTGCAGCTCGGCTGGGACGTCGGCATGTCGCACGTGAGGGACGTGGCCAGCCGGTCCGGCATCCTGGACAGCAGCTTCGCGACCCTCAACCCGTCCTTCGCCCTCGGTACGTCGACTCCGAGCGCGATCCGCATGGCCGACGCCTACGCGACCTTCGCCGCCTCCGGCAAGCACGCGGACCCGTATTCGGTGACCGAGGTCAAGCAGGACGGAACTGACCTGCAGGGCTTCAGCAAGCCGAAGGTGACCAGCGCGATGCCCGAGAACATCGCGAACAACGTCACGGACACCCTGGAGAACGTGATCCAGAACGGTACGGGTACCAACGCCAAGGCCCTGGGCCGTACGGCGGCGGGCAAGACCGGTACCACCGACAGCAACAAGTCGGCCTGGTTCGTCGGCTACACCCAGCAGCTGGCCACGTCGGTGGCGATGTTCCGAGAGAACCCGAAGGACGCCGAGCTGCTCTCCATGAATGGCACCGCCGGCGTGGCGTCCATCCACGGTGGTGACATCCCGACCTCGGTGTGGACCGAGTACATGAAGGCCGCGCTGAAGGGCAAGAACGACCCCGGTTTCCCGGATGCCTCCAAGGTCGGCCAGATCGCCGACGAGGCGGGGGCTCCCTCCCCGACGCCGACCGTCAGCATCACGCCGAGCGAGACGCCGACCGAGACGCCGAGTGCCACTCCGAGCGAGACGGTCACTTCCCCGTCGCCCACGGTGACGGAGACCTGCCAGTTCGCTTGGAACTGCTCGACCGACGGTGGTGACACCGGCGGCAGCACGTCGGGTACGACGTCCTCGCCGACGGCTACGGAGTCGACCGGCGACAGCACCACCAGAGGCAATGCCAACGGCGGAGGGAATCTCTTCGGTGGATCAACCGGCTAGCCGGGCGGTCTGACCGGCTGGTGACCATTTCGCCCGCCGAAGTCTGTTTCACGTGAAACATGGGCCGCCGCACCCGGCGAGGTGCGGCGGCCCTCGGCGTATTCCTAGGGAGGTACGGCAGGATGGGCCCCATGCCCAGTGCAGAGACGACGCCCGCGGGCGTGCGTGAGTCGGAGCCGGTGCGGCCGACCAGGGAAGACGAGGTCGCCGCGGCCGGGAGTGAGCTGATCGGCGGCCCCATCGGGCGGCGTGCGCTGCTCGGCACGTCCTGGTGGACGCCGCTACGCGTGGTCGTCATCGTGGCGGTCGGGATGTTCGCCCTCGGCATGGTGCAGAAGCTGCCCTGCTACGACAGCGGCTGGTTCTTCGGCGCGAGCTCCCAGTACACCCACGCCTGCTACTCGGACATTCCGCACCTTTACCAGGGGCGCGGTTTCGCCGACGGTCTGGTGCCGTACTTCGACAAGCTCCCGGGCGACATGGACTACCTCGAATACCCGGTGCTGACCGGTGTGTTCATGGAGGTGGCCGCATGGCTCACGCCTGGCAGCGGCAGCATCATGCTCCAGGAGCAGGTGTACTGGTTCGTCAACGCCGGGATGCTGATGCTGTGCGCCGCGGTCATCGCGGTCTGTGTGGTCCGTACGCACCGCCGGCGCCCCTGGGACGGCCTGCTGGTCGCCCTGGCGCCCGCCTTCGCGCTGACCGCCACCATCAACTGGGACCTCCTGGCGGTCGCTCTGACGGCCGCGGCGATGCTGATGTGGTCCCGGAGCCGTCCCCTCGCCTTCGGCGTCCTCCTGGGGCTTGCCACGGCCGCCAAGCTGTACCCCGTCTTCCTGCTGGGGCCGCTGTTCCTGCTGTGCTGGCGCGCGGGTAAGTGGCGGGAGTTCTTCGTTGCCACGGGCGGTGCGGTGGTCGCCTGGCTCGTCGTGAACCTGCCGGTGATGATCTTCGCCTTCGACGGCTGGTCGAAGTTCTACACGTTCAGCCAGGAGCGCGGTGTCGACTTCGGTTCCTTCTGGCTGATCTGGGCGCAGAACACGACCACCCCGCCCAGCACCGACTTCGTGAACACCGCGGCGACGGTCCTGGTGCTGCTCTGCTTCCTGGGCATCGCCGCCCTGGCCCTCACCGCCCCGCGCCGGCCGCGCTTCGCCCAACTGGCCTTCCTGGTGGTGGCGGCCTTCATCCTCACCAACAAGGTCTACTCCCCGCAGTACGTGCTGTGGCTGGTGCCGCTGGCCGTCCTCGCCCGGCCCAAGTGGCGGGACTTCCTGATCTGGCAGGCGTGCGAGGTGGCGTACTTCCTGGGGATCTGGATGTACCTCGCGTACACGACCAGCGGAGACGCCCACAAGGGCCTGCCGACCGACGGCTACCACTGGGCCATCGCCGTGCACCTGCTGGGCACGCTCTACCTGTGCGGCATGGTCGTCCGCGACATCCTCATGCCCGAGCGGGACGTGGTGCGCCGCACCGGGGAGGACGATCCCTCCGGCGGGGTACTGGACGGCGCGGAGGACGTCTTCGTGCTCGGCGCGGCGGCCCGTCCCCCGCGCCACGCGGCCCACTTCGAGGGGCCGCAGGTGGAATGGGGAAGCCGATCCTCCGAGGACGGTTCGCTCTGAGCGAACATCCCTGGTCCGGAACGGGAGAAGGGCCGCACACGGACTCCGTGTGCGGCCCTTCTCCCGTTCTGCGAACGGTCGGCGGTCCGAATCTCTGCCCTGCGGGCGGTCAGCGGTCCACGAGACGGTCGAACTGGGTCGTGGTGTGCCGCAGATGGGCCACCAGCTCCTCGCCGACCTTCGGCTCCGGGGCGTCCGAGGGCACGAAGAGGATCGACACCTGCATGTGCGGCGGCTCCGCGAACCAGCGCTGCTTGCCGCCCCAGACGAACGGAGAAAGGTTCCGGTTCACCGTGGCCAGGCCGGCCCGTGCCACGCCCTTGGCGCGCGGCATGACGCCGTGCAGGGCCTTCGGGGCCTCCAGGCCCACCCCGTGCGACGTACCGCCCGCAACGACCACCAGGAACCCGTCCGAGGCCGCCTTCTGCTGCCGGTAGCCGAACCGGTCGCCCTTGGCGACGCGGCTGACGTCCAGGACCGCCCCGCGGTACTCGGTGGCGTCGTGGTCCCCCAGCCACAGCCGGGTGCCGATCCGGGCCCGGAACCGGGTCTGCGGGAACTGCTGCTGGAGCCGGGCGAGTTCGTCGGCCTTGAGGTGGCTGACGAACATCGTGTGCAGCGGCAGCCTGGCCGCGCGCAGCCGGTCCATCCAGCCGATGACCTCCTCGACGGCGTCCGAGCCGTCGGTGCGGTCCAGCGGCAGGTGGATGGCGAAGCCCTCCAGCCGGACGTTCTCTATGGCCGAGTGCAGCTGCGGCAGGTCCTGCTCGCTGATGCCGTGCCGCTTCATCGTGGACATCACCTCGATGACCACACGGGCACCCACCAGGCCGTACACGCCGTCGATGGACGACACCGAGCGGATGACCCGGTCGGGCAGCGGCACGGGTTCCTCACCGCGCCGGTACGGGGTCAGCACCAGCAGGTCGCCGCCGAACCAGTCCTTGATGCGCGCGGCCTCGTACGTCGTGCCGACGGCGAGGATGTCCGAGCCGAGCCGCGTGGCCTCCTCCGCCAGGCGCTCGTGCCCGAAGCCGTAGCCGTTGCCCTTGCAGACCGGGACCAGACCCGGGAACTGCTCCTGCACGTGCTTGTGGTGCGCCCGCCAGCGCGCGGTGTCGACGTAGAGCGTGAGCGCCATGGCCGGACCTGGAACCTTTCTGGGGGCTGGCGACTGCCAGAGGACTGCGGTGTGTCAGGGCTATAGAAGCACGGAGCGTGACGTCAGCGGCGCGACATGTAGATGTCGAGCGCCTTGTGGAGCAGCTTGTTCAGCGGGAAGTCCCATTCGCCGAGGTATTCGGCGGCCTGGCCACCGGTGCCCACCTTGAACTGGATCAGGCCGAAGAGGTGGTCCGTCTCGTCCAGCGAGTCGGAGATGCCGCGCAGGTCGTAGACGGTCGCGCCGAGCGCGTACGCGTCGCGCAGCATCCGCCACTGCATGGCGTTCGAGGGCCGCACCTCACGGCCGATGTTGTCGGAGGCGCCGTAGGAGTACCAGACGTGCCCGCCGACGATCAGCATGGTCGCCGCGGACAGGTTGACCCCGTTGTGCCGGGCGAAGTACAGCCGCATCCGGTTGGGGTCCTCGGTGTTGAGCGCCGACCACATGCGCTGGAAGTACGACAGCGGGCGCGGCCGGAAGTGGTCGCGCACGGCCGTGATCTCGTACAGCCGCTGCCACTCCGCCAGGTCCTGGTAGCCGCCCTGCACCACCTCGACGCCGGCCTTCTCGGCCTTCTTGATGTTGCGTCGCCACAGTTGGTTGAAGTTCTTGTGGACGTCTTCCAGGGAACGGTTCGCCAGCGGCACCTGGTAGACGTAGCGCGGCTGGACGTCGCCGAAGCCGGCGCCGCCGTCCTCGCCCTGCTGCCAGCCCATCCGGCGCAGCTTGTCGGCCACTTCGAAGGCGCGCGGCTCGATGAAGTCGGCCTCGATGTCGCGCAGCCGCTTCACGTCCGGGTTCTGGATGCCGGCCTTGATGGAGTTGGCCTCCCAGCGCCGGATGATCACCGGCGGGCCCATCTTCACCGAGAACGCGCCCTGCTGCTTGAGGTGGGCCAGCATCGGCTGGAGCCACTCGTCGAGATTCGGCGCGAACCAGTTGATGACCGGGCCCTCGGGGAGGTAGGCGAGGTAGCGCTTGATCTTGGGCAGCTGGCGGTACAGCACCAGGCCCGCGCCGACCATCTCGCCGGTGCGCTCGTCGAACCAGCCCAGGTTCTCCGAACGCCACTCCGCCTTGACATCGGCCCAGGCCGGGACCTGCATGTGGCTAGCCGCCGGCAGATTCTGGATGTACGCCAGATGCTGTTCGCGGCTGATGGTCCTCAGGGTCAGGCTCATGTAGGGGCGCTCCTCGGGCTGGTGTGTCCCCATGGGTACAGGGGCTCCGGCTCTCGCGCCGAAGCCTACTGCGCCTCGCCCGCGGCCCGACTGGCCGTACGGCACCTACGCCCCGGCTCCCGTCGGGCCGGGGCGTTCCGCGGTTGTGCGGGGGTGCCGGCTCAGCCGAACAGGCCGCCGTGCGCCATGCCGATGAAGAAGCCGATGCCCGAGGCACCGAGACCCAGGATCAGACCGAAACGCTCGCGTGTGGTGATCGAGACCCACTGCCCGTACAGACCGGTGAAGAGGCCGATCAGGCCGGTCCAGGAGCTGAGCAGGTGCAGGCTGTGGAAGAACGACGTGATGAAGGCGATCAGCCCGAGCGCCAGCGTCACTGCCATCAGCGAGTCCTGGAGCGGATGGGTCTTGCCGTCGGTGGCGAACAGGGATCCGGCGGTGTTGGGTCGCAATGCCTGTGCCATGGGGCACCTCCTGCGGAAGGTGGCGCATCGTAGCGCCGTTCACACCCGATGTGTACAGATTGAGGGCCCTGGCCGCCGGATTTCAACCGGAAGCGGGTGTGCGGGTAGTCTGTAGCGTCTGCACCGGTGTCTGCCCAGGCCCTGGCCGGGATCCCAGCGGGAACCCCCGAATGTCAGTGGCTGCCGATACCGTTGCGTACGCATCACAACCCTCCTGCCACGGAACGACCGTGGCCGCTGAGTCCAAAGGAGGTGGGTTCCACATGCGTCACTACGAGGTGATGGTCATCCTCGACCCCGATCTGGAGGAGCGCGCTGTCGCCCCCCTGATCGAGAACTTCCTCTCCGTCGTCCGTGAGGGCAACGGAAAGGTCGAGAAGGTCGACACCTGGGGCCGTCGTCGTCTCTCGTACGAGATCAAGAAGAAGCCCGAGGGCATCTACTCGGTCATCGACCTGCAGGCCGAGCCTGTGGTCGTCAAGGAGCTCGACCGCCAGATGAACCTGAACGAGTCGGTCCTCCGGACCAAGGTCCTCCGCCCCGAGACCCACTGAGCTCTCCGCTCAGCCGATCTCGGGATTTCGAGTAGCAGCACAAGCAGCCAGCAGCAAACCCGCCGAGAGGTTCCCCCATGGCAGGCGAGACCGTCATCACGGTCGTCGGCAATCTTGTCGACGACCCCGAGCTGCGCTTCACCCCCTCCGGTGCGGCGGTCGCGAAGTTCCGTGTCGCGTCCACCCCCCGCACCTTCGACCGTCAGACCAACGAGTGGAAGGACGGCGAGAGCCTGTTCCTGACCTGCTCGGTCTGGCGTCAGGCGGCGGAGAACGTCGCGGAGTCGCTCCAGCGAGGCATGCGCGTCATCGTGCAGGGCCGGCTGAAGCAGCGGTCCTACGAGGACCGTGAGGGTGTCAAGCGCACGGTCTACGAACTGGACGTCGAGGAAGTCGGCGCCAGCCTGCGGAGCGCCACGGCCAAGGTCACCAAGACCGCCGGTGGCGGCGGCCGCAGTGGCCAGGGCGGTTACGGCGGCGGTGGCGGCCAGGGTGGCGGCGGCTGGGGCGGTGGCCCCGGTGGCGGCAACCAGGGCGGCGCCCCCAACGACGACCCCTGGGCTTCCAGCGCTCCCGCCGGTGGCGGGAGCGGGAACCAGGGCGGCGGCGGCTGGGGCGGCGGCTCCGGCTCCGGCGGCGGTGGCGGCTACTCGGACGAGCCCCCCTTCTAGGGGCACGGGCTCGTATCCCCACTTCTTGATCACACAGGAGAAACACCATGGCGAAGCCGCCTGTGCGCAAGCCTAAGAAGAAGGTCTGCGCTTTCTGCAAGGACAAGGTCACGTACGTGGACTACAAGGACACGAACATGCTGCGGAAGTTCATTTCCGACCGCGGCAAGATCCGTGCCCGCCGCGTGACCGGCAACTGCACGCAGCACCAGCGTGACGTCGCCACGGCCGTCAAGAACAGCCGTGAGATGGCGCTGCTGCCCTACACCTCCACCGCGCGCTAAGGGAAGGGTGACCAACTCATGAAGATCATCCTCACCCACGAGGTCTCTGGCCTCGGCGCCGCCGGCGACGTCGTCGACGTCAAGGACGGCTACGCACGCAACTACCTCATCCCGCGGAAGTTCGCGATCCGCTGGACCAAGGGTGGCGAGAAGGACGTCGAGCAGATCCGTCGTGCTCGCAAGATCCACGAGATCCAGACCATCGAGCAGGCCAACCAGGTGAAGGCCCAGCTTGAGGGCGTCAAGGTCCGCCTGGCCGTCCGTGCCGGCGACGCCGGCCGCCTCTTCGGTTCCGTCACCCAGGCCGACATCGCTTCGGCGATCAAGGCTGCCGGTGGCCCCGAGGTCGACAAGCGCCGCATCGAGGTCGGTTCGGCGATCAAGACCCTGGGCGCCCACGAGACGTCCGTGCGTCTGCACCCCGAGGTTGCCGCCAAGGTCAACATCGAGGTCGTCGCGGGCTGACGCTGCGCTCGGCATGAGCAGTAGCCCGAGAGGGGCCGCACCCGTGAAAGGGTGCGGCCCCTCTTTCTTGCCCATCACTCTTGGCCGGCGATGGTGTGGAGTCATGGGTGTTTCACGTGAAACGTGACAGCCCGCGATGTTTCACGTGAAACCGTCGGCAACGCGCATCGGTCAGCGCGTCGCGCCGGTCACGATCCACAGGCCGGAGCGGGCGCGCAGCCAGAGGGTGAGCATCCGAACGGTCATCATCAGCGTCATGGCTCCCCAGAGCGCCGTAAGTCCGCCGCCGAGGACGGGGACGAGCAGCGCCACCGGGGTGAAGACCACGAGCGTGAGGACCATGGCCCCAGCGAGATACGGCCCGTCTCCGGCGCCCATCAGTACGCCGTCGAGGACGAAGACCACGCCGGAGATCGGTTGGGAGAGCGCCACGATGAGCAGCGCGGGCAGCGCGGTGCTCTTCACGGCGGGGTCGCCTGTGAACAACGGCAGGAAGAGCGGTCGGGCGGCGATTACGAGCAGGCCGAGAATCACTCCCGTGGCTATGCCCCACTGCACCATGCGCCGGCAGGCTTCGCGGGCGCGGACGGCGTCGTTCGCCCCGAGATAGCGGCCGATGACGGCCTGTCCGGCGATCGCGATCGCGTCCAGGGCGAAGGCCAGCAGGCTCCACAGGGAGAGCACGATCTGGTGGGCGGCGATGTCGGCATCGCCGAGCCGGGCCGCCACGGCGGTGGCGATCATCAGGACGGCACGCAGCGAGATCGTCCGGATGAGCAGGGGCACACCAGCCTGTGCCGAGGCTCGTATCCCCGCGGTGTCGGGGCGCAGTGAAGCCCCGTGTCTGCGGGCGCCGCGCACGACGACGGTCAGGTAGACCGCCGCCATTCCGCACTGCGCGATGACCGTGCCCCAGGCGGAACCGGCGATGCCCAGTCCGGCCCCGTAGACGAGTGCCGCGTTGAGCCCGGCGTTGGCGATGAACCCCGCTACGGCGACGTACAGGGGCGTCCGGGTGTTCTGGAGGCCGCGCAGGACGCCGGTGGCGGCGAGCACGACCAGCATGGCCGGGATGCCGAGGGAGGAGATCCTCAGGTAGGTGGTTGCGTAGGGAGCGGCGGTGGCCGAGGCACCGAAGACATCCACGATGCCGGAGGCGAAGGGGAGGACCACGGCGATGACCGCGGCACCGAGCAGCAGGGCCAGCCAGATTCCGTCCATCCCTTGGCGGACGGCCGCCTGGAGATCGCCTGCGCCGACCCGCCGGGCGACGGCGGACGTGGTGGCGTAGGCGAGGAAGACGAAGACGCTCACGGCAGTGGTGAGGAGGGCTGAGGCGATTCCCAGACCCGCGAGTTGAGCGGTGCCGAGGTGGCCGACGATTGCGCTGTCGGCCATGACGAAAAGCGGCTCGGCGACGAGTGCGCCGAAGGCCGGGACCGCCAGCGCGATGATCTCTCGGTCATGCCCCCGGCGGGTGGCCTCGGAGGTCGCGGGAGCCTGTGACATGGGCGCTAATCTAATCGTCCACAGGTAAGTGATGCAAATGAATAGTGACCCTTACCTGTGGTTGCGTGGCCCGCGCCGTCGCGCGTTGTTCGAAGCGATCTTGGCCCGACTGGGAAAGTTTTTCTTCTGCACAGCCGGTGGATGGGAAAAGCGCAGTTCAGAAGGTGTTGTGGACAGGGATCGAGGGCTTGTTCACAGGGCTGTCCACCGCGTCGTGCACAGGTTTTGGCAGGTTCTCCACAGCATACGGGCGGTCGTCCACATGGCCTGTGGATAACCAGATTGGCTGACGGTGCCCGCGGGCCTAACGTGGTCCGGCACCCGCTCCTCGTCACGGCCTCGGAAACCTCACAAAACCGACGCGTCCAGAACCGGAATGGGGCGTCCTAGTTGTCAGTGTCGTGCCGTACAAAAGAGGGCACGGCGAGATCCGCGGTGCGGACGGGAGGAGGTGGCTCGGTGAGCATTTCCGAGCCCTTGGACGACCCGTGGGCCGATGCCGGTCCGAGTGATCGTCTGCCCGCCTCCCGCCGACGGGACGAGGGCGGTCGTGGCCGGGACGACCGCCACGACCGGGGCCGGGACAGCGGGGAATGGGACGGCGGGGGCGCCACCTTCGAGCGGGTTCCCCCACAGGACCTGGACGCCGAGCAGTCCGTGCTCGGCGGCATGCTGCTCTCCAAGGACGCCATCGCCGACGTCGTCGAGATCCTCAAGGGCCACGACTTCTACAAGCCCGCCCACGAGACGATCTATCAGGCGATCCTCGACATCTATGCGAAGGGCGAGCCGGCCGACCCCATCACCATCGCCGCCGAGCTCACCAAACGCGGCGAGATCAACAAGGTGGGCGGCGCCACCTATCTGCACACCCTCGTCCAGACGGTGCCGACGGCGGCGAACGCCGAGTACTACGCGGAGATCGTCCACGAGCGGGCGGTGCTGCGCCGCCTGGTCGAGGCGGGCACGCGGATCACGCAGATGGGATACGCGGCCGACGGCGACATCGACGAGATCGTCAACAGCGCGCAGGCCGAGATCTACGCCGTCACCGAGCAGCGGACCAGCGAGGACTACCTGCCGCTCGGCGACATCATGGAGGGCGCTCTCGACGAGATCGAGGCGATCGGCTCCCGTACCGGCGAGATGACCGGCGTGCCCACCGGCTTCACCGACCTGGACTCGCTCACCAACGGCCTGCACCCCGGCCAGATGATCGTCATCGCCGCGCGTCCCGCCATGGGCAAGTCCACCCTCGCGCTGGACTTCGCACGCGCCGCGTCGATCAAGCACAACCTCCCCAGCGTCATCTTCTCCCTCGAAATGGGCCGCAACGAGATCGCGATGCGTCTGCTGTCCGCCGAGGCCCGGGTCGCCCTGCACCACATGCGCTCCGGCACGATGACCGACGAGGACTGGACCCGGCTGGCCCGCCGGATGCCGGACGTATCGGCCGCGCCGCTCTACATCGACGACTCCCCGAACCTGTCGATGATGGAGATCCGCGCCAAGTGCCGTCGGCTCAAGCAGCGCAACGACATCAAGCTCGTGATCATCGACTATCTCCAGCTGATGCAGTCCGGCGGCAAGCGGTCCGAGAGCCGCCAGCAGGAGGTGTCGGACATGTCGCGAAACCTCAAGCTGCTGGCCAAGGAGCTGGAGGTTCCGGTGATCGCGCTCTCACAGCTCAACCGTGGTCCCGAGCAACGTACGGACAAGAAGCCGATGGTGTCCGACCTGCGTGAGTCCGGCTCCATCGAGCAGGACGCCGACATGGTCATCCTGCTGCACCGCGAGGACGCCTACGAGAAGGAGTCGCCGCGCGCGGGCGAGGCGGACATCATCGTCGGCAAGCACCGTAACGGCCCGACGGCGACGATCACCGTGGCGTTCCAGGGCCACTACTCCCGCTTCGTGGACATGGCGCAGACCTGATCCGAGCCGGGACGGCACCGATCTGATCCGTGCCGGCGAAATGGA
Source organism: Streptomyces sp. NPDC008092 (assembly GCF_042957285.1). Classification (NCBI taxonomy): domain Bacteria; kingdom Bacillati; phylum Actinomycetota; class Actinomycetes; order Kitasatosporales; family Streptomycetaceae; genus Streptomyces; species Streptomyces sp. NPDC008092. Next base: position 126,824 of record NZ_JBIBHY010000010.1, on the reverse strand, counting down.
CTCGACGCCGGTCCGTCCACCGGGTGGACTGGGCGCATGACGACATTCCAGGAAGAGCTGCTCCCCGCCACCCGGCGGGCGCTGCTGCATCGGATCGCCGTGGCCCAGTCGGAAGGACGGGCGCCGTCTCTGGTGGCGGCGGTCGTGCGAGGCGGACGGGCCGTCTGGCACGGGGCGCGGACCTCGGTGGACGGGCATGGGCCGGACGAGAACGTGCAGTACCGGATCGGCTCGATCACCAAGACGTTCACGGCCGTTCTGGTGCTCCGGCTGCGTGACGAGGGGCTGCTCGACCTCGGCGACCCGCTGGAGAAGCATCTGCCCGGCACCGGCGCGGGGGAGGCGACCATCGCCGAACTCCTCGCGCATACCGGCGGGTTGGCCGCCGAATCCCCGGCGCCCTGGTGGGAGCGCACGCCGGGCACGCTACGTCCGGAGCTGAGCGACGTGCTCGGTGAGCAGCCTCTCCTGCATCCCGTCGGCCGCCGTCACCACTACTCCAACCCCGGCTACACCCTGCTCGGCGCACTGGTCGAGGAAGTCCGCGGTGCCCCCTGGGAGGAGGTACTGCGGAGGGAGGTGTTCGAGCCCCTGGGCCTCGACCGCACGAGTGCCCAGCCGCAGCCGCCGCATGCGGGTGGCTGGGCGGTGCACCCCTGGGCCGACGCCCTGCTCCCGGAACCGCTGGAGGACCTCGGCCGGATGGCGCCGGCCGGACAGCTCTGGTCGACCACCGGCGACCTGGCCCGCTTCGCCGTGTTCCTGGCCGCTGGGGACGACCGAGTGCTGAGCGCCGAGACCCTGCGGGAGATGCGCACCCCGGCAGCCCCCGCCGAACCCGCCGACGTCCTGGACGGCGCCACCTACGGCCTCGGTCTGCAGATCCAGCGTCGTGACGGGAGGCTGTTGGTCGGGCACTCCGGCTCGCTGCCCGGCTTCCTGGCCAACCTCACCATCAGCGTGGAAGACGACGTGGCGGCCGTGGTGCTGGCGAACTGCACCTCCGGCCCGCTGCTGTCCGCGACCGGCGCCGACCTCGTCCGTATCGTCGCGGAGGCCGAGCCGCGCATCCCCGCACCATGGCGCCCACTGACTCAGGCAGAGCCGTCCGTCCTGGAGTTGGCAGGCCCGTGGTACTGGGGAACACATGCCTTCGTGCTGCGGGTGTCGGCCGACGGGCTTGTCTCGCTGGGGCCGCTGACCGGCGCCGGCCGCCGAGCCCGTTTCCGCTCCAACAGCGACGGCACCTGGACGGGCCTGGAGGGCTATTACGCAGGAGAGGTTCTACGGCCCGTACGGCGCCCGGACGGCACCGTGAGCCACCTGGACCTCGGATCGTTCGTGTTCACGCGTCAGCCGTACGACGAGGCGGCTCCCGTACCCGGTGGGGTGGACCCCGAGGGATGGCGGGGGATCGGCTAGCGGAGGAGAGGGCGGGGGTGGTGTTTCACGTGAAACACCACCCCTGTGCGCATGCTCCGCTCGACGGCGAGTCGCCGGTGGTCAGATTTCGAGCTTGAAGCCTGTGTGCGAGGCCGTGAAACCGAGCCGCTCGTAGAAGCGGTGGGCGTCGACCCGTGACGTGTCCGAGGTGAGCTGGACCAGCTGGCAGCCCTGGCGACGGGATTCGTCGATCGCCCACTCGATGAACCGGGTGCCCAGCCCGCTGCCGCGCTCGTCGGCGTGGATACGCACGCCTTCGATGATCGACCGGGTGGCACCGCGCCTCGACAGCCCGGGAATGACCGTGAGTTGGAGCGTGCCGACGACGCGACCTTCGCGGACCGCGACGACCAGATGCTGGTTGGGATCGGCACTGAGCCGTTCCAGGGCGCTCAGATAGGGCGCGAGGTCGTCCGGCGTCTCCCGCCGGGCGCCCAGCGGGTCGTCGGCGAGCATGGCGACGATGGCCGGGACGTCGTCGGCGACCGCGGTGCGTATGTCAAGGTCTCCCATACCCGCAGCCTATGCGGGCACGTGCAGCGACTCCACGGCCCGGACCAGGGGAGCGAGGTCCGGGTTCCTGGCCGCTTCGTCGAGGGACTCGCGCAGCGCCGTGTCGTTGGTGGGGCGAGCCTCTTCCAGCAGCCGCAGGCCTGCCTCGGTGACGTTGGTGTAGATGCCGCGGCGGTCGGTCGGGCAGAGGTAGCGCTCCAGGAGACCGCGGTCCTCCAGGCGTGTGACCAGGCGGGTGGTGGCGCTCTGGCTGAGCACGACCGCATCGGCCACCTGCTTCATCTGCAGATGGCCCCCTTCACCGTCGTGCTGCCGGCTGAGGACGTCGAGCAGCGAGTACTCGCGCACGCTCAGATCGTGCTTGGCCTGAAGGGCGCGCTCGATGTGCGCCTCGATCCTGCCGTGCAGCAGGGAGAGGGCGCACCAGCCCTGGGCGAGGGCGGTGAGCGCGGGGTCCGTCGCTGTCATTGGCGTTTTCCTCCGTCCAGGAGCCGCTGAACCCAGGATAGAGCAGGCGCGCAATATCCCTCGCTTGCACATAGCCCGCGTCTGCAACTATTGTGGACGCACGCAAAGCGCACCTGCAATCGTCTGGGAAGGTCGTACCTCCATGCCTCTCGCGCTTCTGGCCCTCGCGATCGGGGCCTTCGGAATCGGAACGACCGAATTCGGGATCATGGGCTTGCTGCCCGAGGTCGCGGGCGACTTCGGGGTCTCCATCCCGACCGCCGGCCTGCTCGTCACCGGCTACGCCCTCGGCGTGGTGATCGGCGCCCCGCTGATGACCGTGCTGGGCACGAGGGTTCCTCGCAAGCGGATGCTGATGCTGCTGATGGGCATCTTCATCGCCGGCAACCTGCTGACCGCCGTCGCCCCCGTCTTCGCCGTCATGCTGATCGGCCGCGTGGTCGCCTCCCTCGCCCACGGCGCCTTCTTCGGCATCGGCTCGGTCGTGGCGGCCGAACTGGTCGCCCCGAGCAAGAAGGCAGGGGCCATCGCGATGATGTTCACCGGCCTCACCGTCGCCAACGTCATCGGCGTCCCGCTCGGCACCCTCGTGGGGCAGCACGCCGGCTGGCGCGTCACCTTCGGCATCGTCGCCGCCCTCGGCGTCGTCGGCCTGGCCGGTATCGCCAAGCTGGTCCCCGAACTGCCCAGCCCGCAGGGCGTGCACCTGCGCCACGAACTGGCCGCGTTCAAGAACACCCAGGTCCTGCTCGCCATGGCGATGACCGTCCTCGGCTTCGGCGGGGTCTTCGCGGCCATCACCTACATCGCGCCGATGATGACCCATGTCACCGGCTTCGCCGACGGCTCCGTCACCTGGCTGTTGGTCCTCTTCGGCCTCGGCATGGTCGGCGGCAACCTGGTCGGCGGCAAGTTCGCCGACCGCGCCCTGATGCCCATGCTGTACGTGTCCCTGGGCGCCCTGGCCGTCGTCCTCGCCCTCTTCACGCTCACCGCACACAGCAAGATCGCTGCCGCTGTGACCGTCGCGCTGATCGGAGCCCTCGGCTTCGCCACCGTTCCGCCGCTCCAGAAGCGTGTCCTGGACCAGGCACACGGCGCTCCCACCCTTGCCTCGGCCGTGAACATCGGCGCCTTCAACCTCGGCAACGCCCTGTCCGCCTGGCTCGGCGGCATCGTGATCGCCGCCGGCTTCGGCTACACCTCCCCCAACTGGGTCGGCGCGGCCCTCGCCGCGGCCGCCCTCGTCCTCGCCTTCCTGTCGGCCGCGCTGGAGCGCCGCCACGGCGCCCCGAGCGCGGTGGTCGCCGGCGGCACGCCCGCAGGACAGCGGGCCTCGGTCCACCACTGACCGCCCGCATCTCTCACCGCACGTCAGCACCGTCCAAGGAGAACCATGAGCACCACCGCCGTCGCCCCACTCACCATCCAGGACGCCGAACTCCTGATCGCCGAGGCCCGCCGCGCCGCGGAGGCCGCCGGAGTCACCGTCAGCGTCACCGTCCTGGACGCCGGGGGCCATCTGCTGGCCTTCCGGCGGGACGACCGCGCCGTGCTGATCTCCGGTGAGACCAGCACCCGCAAGGCCTACACGGCGCTCCAGCTGAACACCCCCACCGCCGACCTCGTCGACGCCGTCCAGCCCGGCGGCCTCTTCCACACCCTGCCCACGGCGCTCGACCGGCCGCTGCTGTTCATCGCGGGCGGTGTCCCCGTCCAGCGTGACGGCCGGCTCGTCGGGGCGATCGGTGTCGGCGGCGGTGCGCCCGACCAGGACCACGGCTTCGCCTCAGCCGCCGTAGCGGCACTCGTCTGACAGCACCTCGCTCGACGGCGAACGCCGGCTCCCCGGAAGGAGCCGGCGTTCGCCGCGGTCGAAGGCCGCTCAGCCCGCCGCGACCGTCAGCGGTGCGAACCGTCGTGTCCAGTCCCCCGGTGACTCCGTGATCCCGTAGGTCATCACCGAGTTCATGGCGACGGAGGCCAGCCCGCGGGCCTTCGCCCAGGCCAGCAGTTCCTCGTGCCGGACGTCGATGTCGGTACGGAGAGGGCGGTCGGTGTGGGCGGCGAGCGAGGCGATCAGGGACTTCGCGGTCTCCGTGTCGCGGGCGATCAGCGGTCCGACGACATGGCTGTCCATGTTGGGCCAGGCGGCCGCGTATCCGACGATCTTCCCGTCGTCCACGGCGACGCGCAGCAGGTCCGAGAACGCGGGCAGCCGGGTGATGAGCAGGGTGCGGTCGACGCCGAACACCTCCTCGTCCAGCCGGAGGATGGAACCGAGGTCCCCGGCGGTGGCCGCCCGGGTCACCACCCGCGGCTCGGGCCCGCCCGGGGTGAACGGTCCGCGGAGCATCTCCGAACGTCCCGTGACCTTGAATCCCAGCTCCTCGTAGAGCGGCCGGCCGTACGGCGTCGCGTACAGGGTCAGCGGAGTCGTTCCCATCGCCGAGACGATGTGCCGCATCAGCCGGCGCCCGATGCCCCGGCGGGCATGTCGTTCGGCGACCAGGACCATGCCGACCGCGCCGAGATGCGGGCGTTCCCTCGGGCCGTACTCCGTGATGACACAGGCGGCGACCAGGCCTCCTGCGGGGTCGTCGATCCCGTACCCCTTCCCGGCGGTGAGGAGCAAGCGCCACTTGTGTTCCTCTCGGGGCCACCCCCGATCCTCGGACAAGTCGGCGCAGGCGCTGAGGTCGCGTGGCGTCAGTCGACGAATGGGCAGAGGGGCGTCGGAAGGAGTTGACACGCAGGTCAGGCTTGCCGACCGACACCTCCGGCGTCCACCTGTTTCAGGTTGGACGCACGCGCTTTTGGCCATGCCGTAGTGCCCGGCTCAGCGCCGTAGTACGCGGCTCGGCCCCTGGACAGGTGTGGGGCGTTTCACGTGAAACATCACTGTATGGTCCCCGTGCGTTGCCGCACCAGGGAGCTCTGCGCGCCACCGGTTAGCCTCGGGTCCATGGCGAGACTTCACCTCTTCGATCTCGACGGCACCTTGCTGCACGGCACCTCTGCACCCGTCGAGATTTCCCGTCAACTCGGTCTGGAAGCAGAGACCATGGAGCTTGATCGGGAGATTTCGGCCGGACGGATAGATCCGCCGGAGTACCAGGCCCGTGTGTACACCCTCTGGGCCGAGCTGACCGAGGCGCATGTGACGGCGGCCTTCGACGGTGCGCCGTGGCTGGCCCGGATCCAGGACGTCTGGGCCGAGATCAGAGGAGCAGGGGACTACTGTGCGGTGGTCTCGCTCTCACCCTCGTTCTTCGTGGAACGCCTGCTGGACTGGGGAGCCCATGCGGCCTTCGGGTCCCGCTTTCCGGCGGTGCCGTTCGTCGAACCGGTGGATCCGGCGGGAGTGCTCACTGCCGCGGCCAAGGTGACGATCGCAGACCGTCTGTGCGAGCAGTTCGGGGTCGGCCGGGCGGACTGCGTCGCCTACGGCGACTCGATGTCGGACAGGGACTTGTTCGGTGCGGTTCCGGTGTCCGTGGCGGTCAATGCGGACGGACATCTCGCCGGTCTCGCGACGTACTCCTACACGGGCCGGGATCTATGGGATGCCTATGAATTGGCGCGGGGCGCCCGGTAATTGAGGGAACCGATGGTTCGCCCGTTGCCAGTTTCACGGCGGAGACAGGGGGGACTTGTGCGTGCGGCGACGGCCGGTAGGGTCGACTCCGGTTAACGTCCGGGGCGGGACGCTCCCGGCGGGAGCGATTGCGGCCCATGTCACACTCTCGCCTTACTTGTCCGTACACGGGGAATCACGGGTTGAATGTGGTCGTGTCGGCCACGGGACCCGACCGGGGAGAGCTAGCCGTCAACGGGGGAAAGCAAGCACCTTCCGAGTGAAGTGCGCAGACCGATCGCAAGATGTTCGAGGCGAGGGCACACCATGGACGCTCCGACCACCACGTCGGCGGGCAACGACGGGGCCGGCGGAGGCAACTGGTTCACGTCCCACGGCAGCCCCGCGGTCGACCCCTCGGCAGGGCCTCCGGGCGTGGCGCCGGGGGCCGGGCAGGAACCGCCCCAGGGCAGCCCTCTCGTGCCTGCAGAGCCCCGGGAGCGAATACGGCAGACGGCGGAACCGACGCGCCTTCAGGGAGCCGCTCAGGCCCCGTCCGGCGGACAGTACGCAGTACCCGGCCCCTTCGCTCCCGCGACCGGACATCCTGCACCCGGTTCCTTCGAACAACGCGTCCCGCCGCCGCGGAGCGCGCAGCAGCCGCAGGACGCCTCCCCGGACGCGATCCGCATCCGCAGCACCATGGCCGAGATCGGTCCGATCGCCGACAAGGTCACCTCGTACTTCTACGCCCTGCTCTTCGTCCGTCACCCCGAACTGCGTCCGCTGTTCCCGGCCGCCATGGACACCCAGCGGGACCGGCTGCTGAAGGCGCTGCTCACCGCGGCCGAGCACATCGACAACCCGCCCGTCCTGGTCGAGTACCTCCAGAACCTGGGCCGCGGCCACCGCAAGTACGGCACCCGGCCCGAGCACTACCCGGTCGTCGGGGAGTGCCTCATCGGCGCACTGAGCAGGTACGCCTCGGGCAGCTGGGACCCCGAGACGGAGGCGGCCTGGGTACGGGCGTACACGACGATGTCCCAGGTGATGATCGACGCGGCGGCCACGGACGAACTGCGCGCGCCGGCCTGGTGGCACGCGGAGATCGTCGCCCACGACCTCAGGACCGCGGACGTCGCGGTGCTCACGCTCCGTCCGGACCAGCCGTACCCCTTCCTCGCCGGGCAGTACGCGAGCCTGGAGACACCTTGGTGGCCGCGGGTGTGGCGGCACTACTCCTTCGCCTCCGCGCCCCGCTCGGACGGCCTGCTCACGTTCCATGTGAAGGCCGTCCCGGCAGGCTGGGTCTCCAACTCGCTGGTGCACCGCGCCCGTCCCGGTGACGTCGTCCGCCTCGGGCCGGCCGGTGGCTCGATGACCGTCGACCACACGCGGGACAACGGACTGCTCTGCCTGGGCGGCGGCACCGGCATCGCACCCATCAAGGCGATGGTCGAGGACATCGCCGAGCGCGGCTCACGCCGCCCGGTCGAGGTGTTCTACGGCGCCCGTACCGACCACGACCTGTACGACATCGACACCCTGCTCCGGCTCCAGCAGAGCCATCCCTGGCTCGCGGTCCGCGCGGTCGTCGACCAGCGGGCGCACCTCCAGCTCCCCGACGCCATACGCGGCTACGGCCCGTGGATCGAGTACGACGCCTATCTCTCCGGTCCGCCCGGCATGATCCGCAACGGGATCACCGCGCTCCGGGCCGCCGGCATCCCCGCGCACCGCATCCGGCACGACTCGGTCGAGGAACTGGTCGTCGTCGGCGACTGACCCGTCACCCGAGATCGGGAGCGTGCATGGCCCGCACGCCCTCGATGTTGCCGTCCAGGTAGTGCCGCAGCGACAGCGGTACGAGATGGACGGAGGCGATCCCGACACGGGTGAAGGGGACCCGCACGATCTCGTACTCGCCGGCGGGTTCGTCGACTTCGGGGCCGTGCCGCAGGGCCGGGTCCATGGACTCCAGCCGGCAGACGAAGAAGTGCTGCACCTTCACACCGGTCGCGCTGCCGCTGTCACCGATGTGCTCCACGGTGTCCACGAAGCAGGGCACCACATCGGTGATCTTGGCGCCGAGCTCCTCGTCCACCTCGCGGTGCAGGGCGTCGACGACGGTGGTGTCCTCCGGCTCGACCCCGCCACCAGGCGTAACCCAGTAGGGATCGACACCGGGCTTGGTGCGCTTGATCAGAATCAGGTCGTCGCCGTCCAGGAGAACGGCACGGGCGGTGCGCTTGACCACGGGTCGGACGGTCATGGGAGAAATGTGGCCCAGCTGGTTCCACGTGAAACATCGCGAAGCGCCACCGTGCGGCCGCATTGCGTCAACTCCGCAGGAAGTGCTCAGCCCCAGTCCGCGGACGCATGCTGGAGCCACTCGTGGGCACGTGCCACATGCGGCATGGCGAGCGTGCCGGTGCGCACCACCAGGAAGTACGTCCGGAGCGGAGGCACCGCGGGATCGTGCAGTGCCACGACCTCTCCGCGTTCCAGTGCGGCCGTGCACAGATACCGGGGCAGCACGGCGAGGCCGGCGCCCGCGACCGTACAGGCGAGCACCGCGCGCAGATCAGGCACCACGACCGTCCCCGAGGCGGCTGGACGCATGTCGAAGACGGAGCCCCAGTAGCGCGAGACGAACGGCAGAGACTCGTGGACCTCGACGACCGGGAGGTTCTCCAGGGCGGCCGCGCCCTTGCCGCGTACCGTGCCGGGGCCGATCTCCTCGGCCCAGCGCGGGGCGGCGACCAGTACATGCTCCTCGTCGCAGAGTGCGGCGGCGGTGAGCAGGGCGCCGCGCGGCCGGATGGTACTGATGGCCAGGTCGTGGTGGCCGGCGGACAGCCCCTCCAGGGTTTCCTCGGCGTTCCCGAACGAGGCACGCAGTGCGAAGCCCTGGCCGTCGTCCCCGGCGAGTTCCGCGAGAGCGGGGAGGGCGCGCTCGGCGGTGAACTCGGGTGGACCGGCGAGGTGCAGGGTGCGCACCGAGGAGTCGTCATCGAGACCGCGTTCCGCTATCTCCACGAGGGCGTCGAGATGCGGGGCGGCCTTGTGGGCGAGTTCGTCGCCGATGGTCGTGGGGGTCACCCCGCGGGCCTGGCGCAGGAAGAGCGGTCGGCCCAGTTGCCGTTCCAGGGTCCGGATCTGGGAGGTCACGGCCGGCTGTGAGAGGCCGAGCAGGGCGGCGGCGCGGGTGAAGGAGCCGGCCCTGTGCACGGTGACGAAGGTGCGCAGCAAGGCCAGATCCATCGCACGCCCTTCCGTTCGGCCTGCCCTTTTCCGGCCTCCGGGCAGGCCCCAACTATAAATAAGTCGATAGGTCTCTGTCGCTACAGTGATTGGACACTGACGCAGAGTCAACTAGCCTTGGTCGCGCGGTTCTTGGCGCGCGAGAATCGGGACGGTCCGAGCCACGAGGGGGGAGGCTCGGACCGTCCGTTATGCGTAGCCGGACCCGTGGGGGCGTCCGTAATCCGGTCACCGGCCCGACTCGTCGAGGGCACGCAGCACATCGGCCACGAGATCCTCGGGGTCCTCGGCCCCGACCGAGAGCCGGATGAAGCCGTCCGGTACGTCGTCCCCGCCCCAGCGCCGCCGCCGTTCGGCCGTGGAACGCACCCCGCCGAAGCTCGTCGCGTCGTCGACCAGCCGCAGGGATTCGAGGAAACGCTCGGCACGCGCGCGCGTGGGCAGCGTGAAGGAGATCACCGAGCCGTAGCGGCGCATCTGCTGCGAGGCGATCTTGTGCGCGGGGTCGTCGGACAGGCCCGGGTAGCGCAGGCCGGTCACCTCGGGCCGTTCGCGCAGCGCCTCGGCGAGCAGCAGGGCGGTCGCGTTCTGCCGGTCCACCCGCAACTGGAGGGTGGCGAGGGAGCGGTGGGCCAGCCAGGCTTCCATGGGCCCCGAGATCGCCCCGACGATCTTGCGCCAGCGGCGTACCGCGGCCATGGCTTCCGTGTCGCGCCCGGCGACGTAGCCCAGCAGGACGTCTCCGTGGCCGGTGAGCTGCTTGGTGCCGCTGGCCATGGAGAAGTCGGCGCCCAGCGCCAGCGGCCGCTGGCCGAGCGGGGTGGCGAGGGTGTTGTCGACGGCGACCAGGGCGCCGCGTGCGTGTGCCGCCTCGGCGAGCCGCCGGATGTCGCAGACGTCGAGCCCGGGGTTGCACGGCGACTCGATCAGCAGCAGTTTCGCGCCGTCCAGGACGTCGAGCTGGGCGTCGCCGGCGGTCGGCGCGGTGCGCACCTCGATGCCGTACGCCTCCAGCTGGGCGCGGATCAGGGGCAGCACCTGGTAGCCGTCGGAAGGCAGCACGACCGCGTCACCGGCGCGCAGTTGGGAGAAGAGCACTGCCGCGATGGCCGCCACGCCGGATGCGAACACCAGCGTCTCCACGTCCTCGCCGGGTGCCTCCAACTCGCCGATGGCCCGTTCCAGATGGGTCCAGGTCGGGTTCTCGTCGCGGCCGTAGGCGTACGGCCCGCTCACCTCACCGGGCAGGTGGAAATGCGCGGCGAAGACCGGCCCGGGCAGAGTCGGCTCGTTCTTGACCGGCTCGGGCAGCCCCGCGCGCACCGCGCGCGTGCCCTCGCCCATGGTCGAGTCGCTCATGCCGCTGTCCCCTCCACTTCGGCCCGTACCACGGCGAGCAGACCCGTGCTCGCCGCCTCCACCATCTCAAGACACTCCTCGAAGCCGTCCAGACCGCCGTAGTACGGATCCGGTACGTCCAGGTCGTCATCGGCGGCCGGGTCGTACGAGCGCAGCAGCCGGACCTTGCGCGCGTCCTCCTCGGTGGGAGCGAGGCGGCGCAGGGACTTGAGGTGGCCGGAGTCGAGGGCGATCACGAGGTCGAGGCGGGCGAACCAGGACGCCTGGAACTGGCGGGCGGTGTGCTCGCTCTCGTAGCCGTGCTCCTCAAGGACGCGGGCGGTGCGCGGGTCGGCGCCGTCGCCCTCGTGCCAGCCGCCGGTGCCGGCGCTGTCGGCCGCCACGCGGTCGTCGAGCCCGGCCTCGGCGATACGGGCACGGAAGACGGATTCGGCCATCGGGGACCGGCAGATGTTGCCGGTGCAGACGAAGCAGACGCGGTAGGTCATCAGGCGCTCAGTCCGAGTCGGGAAGGACCATGTTGAGGGCCCAGGACACGATCGAGATGATCAGGCCGCCGAGGACGGCCGTCCAGAAGCCCTCCACGTGGAAGCTCAGGTCGAGCTTGTCGCACACCCACGACGTCAGCAGCAGCATCAGCGCGTTGACCACCAGGGTGATCAGGCCGAGCGTGAGGATGAACAGCGGGAAGGTCAGGATCTTCACGATCGGCTTGACCAGGAAGTTGACCAGGCCGAAGACCAGGGCGACCAGGATCAGCGTCCAGACCTTCTTGGCGGTGCTGTCGCCGGTCAGGGTGATCTTGTCGAGCAGCCATACGGCGACCGCAAGGGCGCCCGCGTTGGCGATCGTCTTGACTACGAAATTCTTCATGTGTCTGATCGTGGCAGAAGAGATCGGATGCAAATAGTGAGGCGAGGGCGACAACGGCGATGAAGGCATTCCGGCTGGACGAACTGGAGGCGGAGCGCGCCGCCAACGACGGGGCCTACCTGCAGTTCCTGCGGGAGCGGAACATGTCGGTCGGCCTCTACGCCCTCGACGCGGGCTCGCACGACCCGCAGCAGCCGCACAACCAGGACGAGGTCTACTTCGTCGTCAGCGGCCGTGCCGCGATCACCGTGGGCATGGAGACCACACAGGTGGCGCGGGGCAGCGTGGTGTACGTCCCGGCCGGGGTGGCCCACAAGTTCCACCACATCAGCGAGGATCTGCGGGTTCTGGTCGTCTTCTCTCCGCCCGAGGCCTGACCCCGGGCCTCGGGGTTCCCTAGGGGAAGGGTCAGGGGAGGACAAGGGATCCCGGGCCCCCGTACGACCCCTTCGCGGCTCTAGCATCGGGTGCAGGACATCGCATCGTGCGGGACGCACGAGACCGTACGTGCCGGAGCGCACGAGAAGGCGGAGGACAGGGCAATGCGAGAGATCTTCACGGGTCTGCCGTGGTGGGTGAAGTGGATCGCGGTGCCGGTCATCGCGCTGGTGGTGTTCGGCGGTCTGATCACGGCCGTGATCAGCTGGGTGGTCTTCCTGCTCTTCAAGCTGCTGATCTTCGTGGCGCTGGTCGGCGGACTGATCTACATCGTGCGCAAGTTCATGTCGAACTCCTCGTCGAAGAGCGACTGGTGAGGACCGTGGGAATCGGTGACCGGTAACAGGAGTCACCGGTTCCCTCGGGCGGGGGAAGTTTCCCGTACGGGCCGACCGGGAGCGTCGGTGGACGGTTAGAGTCGCTGACCCCCTCGCGCTCCGGGAGTGACCCTTGGCCACGCTTGACGCCACCTCCGCACCCACGGAACACCCCCCGCCCCCGACCCAACGCAGTTCCGGCACACCCCCCGTGCAGCGGCCGGCCTCGCCGGCCGACTCCGCACAGCCCCATTCGGCCACCCTCATCGGCTCTGTGCAGCGCGCGATGCGCCTGCTGGAATGCGTCGCCGGACACGAGCACGGCGCACCCGCCAAACAACTGGCCCGCGAGACCGGCCTCGCCCTGCCCACCGCCTACCACCTGCTGCGCACCCTGGTGCACGAGGGCTATCTGCGCCGCGACAAGGGGCTGTTCTTCCTCGGTGAGGCCGCGGAGCGGCTGAGCAGCAGCGGAGCACAGCAGAAACGTCGCAGCGCGGTCGTCGACACCCTCGCGCACTGGAGGGATTCGATCGGTGTCCCGGTGTACTACGCCATGTACCGGGACGGCGAGATCGAGGTCATGAGCATCTCCGACTCCGCGGCCACCCCGGCGGTCGAGGAGTGGGTCGGCTTCCGCGAGACCGGGCACGCGCACGCCGTCGGCCAGTGTCTCCTCTCCCAGCTGGACCAGGACGTCCGCCGCGACCATCTCCGCCGCTATCCCGTGCGGCCCCTCACCCCGTACACGGTCCGTGACGAGCAGACTCTGCTGCGACGGCTGGAGCGGACGCGGCGGATGGAGCCGGTGGTGGAGCGCCAGGAGTACACGCTGGGGACGGTGTGTGCGGCGATCCCCCTCACCGTCGGCACCACGGCGGGCACGATCGCCATCTCCCTCCCTCTCCACCAGGCCGACCGGCTGCTGCCCGCCGTCCGGCAGTTGCAGGCCGAAGTGGGCCGGCACCTGGGGTCGCTGGCGATCGCTATCAGTATCTGAAAACTCACTCCTTGTGATCTCCCGTGTACTTTCAGCAAGATTTGACCACCATCAAAGGGATAAAACCCGGCCAGTCGGTGTCATATGACGGGGTAGGCAATGCGCGAGTCCGTACAAGCAGAAGTCATGATGAGCTTTCTCGTCTCGGAGGAGCTCTCCTTCCGCATCCCCGTGGAGTTGCGCTACGAGACCTGTGATCCCTATGCCGTCCGGCTCACCTTCCATCTGCCCGGGGACGCCCCGGTGACCTGGGCCTTCGGCCGGGAACTGCTGATCGACGGCGTGGGGAGGCCGTGCGGGGAGGGCGATGTGCACATCGCGCCCGCCGATTCCGAGGTGCTGGGTGAGGTGCTGATCCGGCTTCAGGTCGGCGGCGACCAGGCGGTGTTCCGGTCCTCCGCGCCGCCGCTGGTGGCGTTCCTCGACCGTACGGACAAGCTGGTGCCGCTCGGCCAGGAGGGCTCGCTCGCCGATTTCGACGCCCACCTCGACGAGGCGCTGGACCGCATCCTGGCCGAGGAGCCGAGCGCCGGCTGAAGCGTGCGTCACGGCACGGGGCCGCGCGCCGCTCGTCCGGGCCGCACGAGGACGCGCAGGAACGCTTCTCCACCGGTGCACCGTCGGCGCCCCAACTCGTGGACGGCCTTCTCCCGGGCCGTCCACCGCGCCTCACCGCTTGCGGCGGCGCCCCCGCCCGCCGCGCGCCGCGGCCGGCGCGGCCTCCACGGGCACGGCCGCCTCGGCGCCCGGCCGGTCGGCCGACACCACCAGGGCCGCGAGCAGCGTGGTGACCGGCACCGAGGCGACCAGGCCGATCGAGCCGACCAGCGTGCGCACGATCTCCTCGGCCACCAGCTCGCTGTTGGCGACCGTGGCCACACTGCTCTGCGCGATCGAGAAGAGCAGCAGCAGGGGGAGTGCGGCGCCCGCGTAGGCCAGCACGAGGGTGTTGACGACAGAGGCGATGTGATCGCGGCCGATGCGGATGCCCGCCCGGTACAGCCCACGCCAGCCCATCGTCGGGTTGGCCTCGTGCAGCTCCCAGACGGCCGAGGTCTGGGTCACCGTCACGTCGTCCAGGACACCCAGCGAACCGATGATGACACCGGCCAGCAGCAGGCCGCTCATGTCGATCGAGGGGTACAGGCCGTGGATCAGGCCGGTGTTGTCATCGGTGTTGCCGGTGAGCGCGGCCCAGTCGATGAACTCCGAGCCGAGCAGGCCGATCAGGCAGAGCGAGACCAGTGTGCCGAGCACCGCCACCGAGGTCCTGGCCGACAGCCCGTGGCAGATGTACAGGGCGATCAGCATGATGGCGCTCGACCCGACCACCGCCATCAGCAGCGGGTTCGAGCCCTGCAGGATCCCCGGCAGGATGAACATGGTCAGCACCAGGAAGCTGACGGCCAGCGCGACCAGCGCCATCACGCCGCGCAGCCGGCCCACCACCACGACGGCGAGCGCGAAGATCCCGGCGAGCAGCGCCATCGGGAACTTCCGGTTCACGTCGGTGACCGAGTACTGCAGGTCCTTGGGTGCGGAGGGCTCGTACGCGGCCACCACCTGCTCGCCCTCGTGCAACTGCCGCGACTGGTCGGGCTGCACGATCTCGGTGAAGGTACGGCCCTTGTCCTTGCCGGTGTCGACCCGGACCGTGGCCTTCTTGCAGGTGCTGTCCTCCTCCTTCGAGGAAGTGCCGTCGGTGGAGGCGTCGCCGGTCGAGCCGCCTCCGGAGGCGTTGACCGACTTGCAGCTGACCGAGACGACCTTGGTGACCGTCGCCGCCTGCGTCTGGCGGTCGAAGCCGACGCCGGTGCGCTCGTGCGGCGGGGCACCGCCTGGCCACAGCACCACCAGGCCGACCACGACCGCGGCGGTGAAGGGGATGAGGATCGCCGCGATGACCTTCCGCAGATGCTTGGAGACGGGCGCGGCGGGACCGTGGCTGTGGCTGTGGCTGTGCCCGTGCGAGTGGCCATGACCGCCGCCGGGCCCGGAGCCGCCCTGTTCGGGGCCTGCACCGGGCGAATGGCCATGAGACCGGCCGTGGGGCGCGTGGCCCTGTGCCTCGGCGCGGCCGTGGGCATGGCCGTTGTCGTCATGCCGGGCGTGGCTGAGGGCCTGCCCGTGGCCGTACGGCTCGCCCTGCCCGTGGATGTGTCCGTCACCGGCACCATGGCCCCCGTGGCCGGTTCCGCCGCCCTGCGTGGCGCCGTTGCCGCGCCGCGGGTCGGGGGGCGGATAGGGGTGCTGCTGTGTCGAGGTCACCGCCCGATCATCGCAAGAACGGCAGGGGCCCTCTGTTCACCGCGCCCGAATTGACGCTAGCGTGGAGGCACCTTTGCACACGCGGGAGCTCGGAGCACCGGGCTGAGAGGGCGCTGACCTCCGTATTCGCGATGTTTCACGTGGAACGAGTGATGTTTCACAGGAAATGCCGCCCGACGGAAGCCGCTGCGTCGACCGCTGAACCTGTTACCGGGTAATGCCGGCGTAGGGAGTAGGTCTCATGACCAACAAGGACGTACGCACGCCTGCCTTCGGCCAGGACGAACAGCCCATTGCGGGCGAACCGTCCCCGGAGGCCGGGAAGTCCATCGGCTGGCACAAGGGGTATGTCGAGGGCTCCCGCCCCGACCTGCGCGTGCCGGTCCGTCAGGTGCATCTCACCAACGGGCAGTCGGTCACGCTCTACGACACCTCGGGCCCGTACACCGATCCGCTCGTCGAGACCGACGTCCGCAGGGGACTGCCGCCGCTGCGGGAGAACTGGATCGTCGCCCGCGGTGACACCGAGGAGTACGCGGGCCGTCCCGTCCGTCCCGAGGACGACGGGATCAAGCACACCTCGCCGCGGGGTGGCCTGCGCAACCTGGACGCGGTCTTCCCGGGCCGTCCGCGCCAGCCGCGCCGCAGCCGGGGAGGCGAGGCGGTCACGCAGCTCGCGTACGCCCGCCGGGGCGAGATCACCCCGGAGATGGAGTACGTGGCCATCCGCGAGAACGTTTCTCCCGAGGTGGTCCGCGAGGAGATCGCGGCGGGCAGGGCCGTACTGCCCGCCAACGTCAACCACCCGGAGATCGAGCCGATGATCATCGGCAAGCGGTTCCTGGTGAAGGTCAACGCCAACATCGGCAACTCCGCGGTCACCTCCTCCATCGAGGAGGAGGTCGAGAAGATGACCTGGGCGACCCGCTGGGGCGCCGACACGGTCATGGACCTGTCCACCGGCCGCAACATCCACACCACCCGCGAGTGGGTGCTGCGCAACTCCCCCGTCCCCATCGGCACGGTGCCGCTCTACCAGGCGCTGGAGAAGGTCGACGGCCGGGCCGAGGAACTGACCTGGGACATCTACAAGGACACGGTCGTCGAACAGGCCGAACAGGGCGTGGACTACATGACCGTCCACGCGGGCGTGCGTCTGCCGTACGTGCCGCTCACGGCCAACCGCAAGACCGGCATCGTCTCGCGCGGCGGCTCGATCATGGCGGCCTGGTGCCTCGCGCACCACAAGGAGTCGTTCCTGTACGAGAACTTCGAGGAACTCTGCGAGATCCTCGCTGCCTACGACGTCACGTACTCGCTGGGCGACGGGCTGCGCCCCGGCTCCATCGCGGACGCCAACGACGAGGCCCAGTTCGCGGAGCTGCGCACGCTCGGGGAACTCAACCGGATCGCGAAGCGTTTCCATGTACAGACGATGATCGAGGGCCCGGGCCATGTCCCGATGCACAAGATCAAGGAGAACATCGACCTTCAGCAGGAGATCTGCGATGAAGCTCCGTTCTATACGCTCGGCCCGCTGACCACGGACGTCGCGCCGGCGTACGACCACATCACCTCCGGCATCGGTGCCGCGATGATCGCTTGGTGGGGCACGGCGATGCTCTGCTATGTCACGCCGAAGGAGCACCTGGGCCTGCCCAACCGGGACGACGTCAAGACCGGCGTCATCACCTACAAGATCGCAGCCCACGCGGCCGACCTCGCCAAGGGCCACCCGGGCGCCCAGGACTGGGACGACGCGCTGTCCGACGCCCGCTTCGAGTTCCGGTGGGAGGACCAGTTCAACCTCGCCCTGGACCCGGACACGGCCCGCGAGTTCCACGACGAGACGCTTCCGGCGGAGCCGGCGAAGACCGCCCATTTCTGCTCGATGTGCGGGCCGAAGTTCTGCTCGATGAAGATCAGCCAGACCATCACGGAGCGGTTCGGTGGTGCGGCGGCTGAGGGTGCGTCGCCCGAGGAGGTCGCGGAGGGGATGCTCCAGAAGTCGAAGGAGTTCGCGGCGAGCGGGAACCGGGTGTATCTGCCGATCGCGGAGTGACGGCGGGTCCGTGAGTGTGCCGGAGACCTGGGGAATGCGCTGCCGCGATCGCGCAGAGGGGCGGTGGCGTCATGCCGAGGACCGGGGTGGGCACGGCCGGGCCGGGTGTCCGGCCTGCGCCCCCTGGCCGGGGGCGCAAGCCGGGTTATTCCGGCTGGTGTTCCGGGCCTCCGAAGTCCGGGCTGGTGTAGTCCGGGCTGGTGAAGCTCGGGCGGGGGGCGGGGGCGGAGCCGTTGTCGGTGCTGAAGCCGGGGCGGTCGTAACCGAGGCGCGGCATCCGGCCCGCCGGGCCCGACGGGGCGGTACGGCGCAGTCCGGCCGTGCCGGTGTCGGCGGCCAGCGCTTCCCGCAGGAAGGGCAGGATGCCGCGCTCCAGCAGGGCGTCCCGCCAGGCCTCCCGGGCCTTGGCCACCTCCCCGCCGGGTTCGCCGTAGGCTCCGGCCTCCAGCGAGGGGCTGTTGCGCAGTGCGGTGAGCAGCAGTCCCGCGCCGGCCATGATGATGGCGGCCGCGGTCACGACGCCGAAGACCCAGCCCGCGGTGAGCATGGTCTGGGCGAACGCCGGCGCCGGGTCCAGCATCTTCAGGACGTAGCCGACGAGCAGGAAGATCGCGGCAGCGGTGCCGGCCAGTACCGGCGCCAGGACCAGGGCGAGGGCGAATCCTCCGGCGCCGGTGGTCTCGGCGGCCTCGCCGAGGGTGGTGGCGAGCCCCATCGCGCCGCCCGCGCCCGGCTCCGCGGAGCCGGACTCGTGGACGGCGGCCGGGGTGGACCGCGCCGGGTTGCGCAGTTCCTCGCGGACCTTCACATAGTGCTGGTACTCGGTCGCCGCGGCCGCCGCGATCAGTGCGGTGGCGTTGAGCGCCATGGTGCGCAGCTGTTCGGTGTTCAGACGCTGGCCTATACCGGCCAGTTCGGGACGGTACGGGGCGGAGCGCAGCGCCTCATCGAGGATCCGCTCGTATTCCTGGCGGTCCTCGCTGTGCAGGTGCTGCGGAACGCTGTTCATGTGCATCCCCCGATGCTCCGTAGGGCTGGTAGCTCGCACGCCGGCGAGCCGTCGGGCAGAAACGGAGGGGAGCCTGCTACGGATAAACCGATGGTAGAGCCGTTACGGCACGCGGTGACAGGGGGTTGCCGGAAATTGGGGGTGGCCCGTGTGTGACGTCGGGGGGATGAAACTGCCCGTCTGACGCTCAGGTGTTCAGCGGGAGTTGCCTCACCAGCAGCTTTCCGGCCATGGTCACGCCGCCGTCCATGGCGATGGCGAGCCCGTCGGCGTAGACGTGCGGTCCCTCGACAACGGGGCCGCTGCCCTCTTCGCCCTCTTCGGAGCCGACTTCGCCCAGCAGATAGGGAATCGGGCTGTGCCCGTGAACGATGCGGGTACCGCCGTACGTATCGAGGAGGGAACGGACGGCGTCTGCACCCCCCTCGTCGCGGAAGGAGAAGCGCTTGGTGAACTTCCGGAACAGATCCCACACCTCGTCCGCGTCGTTACGCGTGATGGTCTCGCGGACGGTGTCGTTGACCGCCTCGATCGAGTCGCCGTAGTCGAGGTAGGCGGTGGTGTCGGAGTGGACCAGCAGGTAGCCGTCGACCTCCTCGACGGCGTCCAGCCGGGCCATCCACTGCAGGTGGTGGTCCTGGAGCCGGTCCATGTCGGTCTTCTGGCCGCCGTTGAGCAGCCAGGCCGCCTGGAAGGTGGCGGTGCCCGCACCGGAGTTGACGGGGGTGTCGCCGAACCGCTTCGCGCCGAGCAGCAGCAGCTCGTGGTTGCCCATCAGGGCCTTGCAGTAGCCGCCGGCCGCGGCCGCCTCGGCGGACAGCCGCATCACCAGGTCGATGACGCCGATACCGTCCGGACCCCGGTCGGTGAAGTCGCCGAGGAACCAGAGCCGGGCGGTGCCCGCGCACCACTGCCCGTCCGCGTCGATCAGGCCCTGCTCCCGCAGCGCGGCGAGCAGCTCGTCGAAGTACCCGTGCACGTCGCCGACGACGTACAACGGGCCGGGACCGTCCGCGGGCTGCGCGGCCGGGGCGGCGGCCGGTTCGACGGGCGTCTGGAGCGTGTCGCCGCGGTTGATGACCGGCAGGTCGCGCTGGGTGGGCGTGTACCCGTCCGGATACCCCTCGGGGTACATGTCGTCGAGGGGCGGGACGACGTCACCGGGGTGGGTGCTGGCGACGTACGGACCGGTCTCGTTGACGTACCCGGGCACCCGGAAGTCGCGCAACGTCGCCGTCCGCTCCGTCTCGGGTCCCTGACCGGCCCCCTGAGTCATCAGACCCCTCCACCATCGCGCCGCATCTGCACCGCTTCGGACTGCCTGGTCGCAGCGGCCCGCGGTGTCGTGGGCCCATCATAGGAATGCCCGTCGCGCCGTGTGATGACCCAGGGGTGGTGAATCCGGGCAGGACTCCAGTTCAGCGTGGCTTTCGCCCCGGTTGGGCAGGGGTTCGACCACCCGCCGATCGGCTGCCGGCCGTCGTGCGACGACGCCCGGCAGCCGCGCCGCCCCGTTCTCCGCGTGTCCGTGCTACCCCTCCTCGGGTGCCCGCGGCGGGCTGACCGTGGTGCGCTGCGTGCGTCGCTGGGAGGAGGTACGCACGATCAGTTCGGTCGGTATCACCTGCTCGACCGGCTGGTCCGAATCGACCCCCTCGATCGCGTCGATGAGCAGCTGCACCACCGCCGTGCCGATGCGGCGCGGCTTCAGGGAGAGCGTGGTGATGGGCGGCTCGGTGTTGGCGTACACGGTCGACTCGCTGCAGCACACCAGGAGCAGGTCGTCGGGGACGCGCAGCCCGTAGCGGCGGGCGGCGGCCAGCAGGTCGGTGCCGTTGGGGTCGAACAGCCCGTAGACGGCGTCGGGGCGGTCCGGCCGGGCGAGCAGCCGGTCGGCCGCGACGGCGCCCGCGCACGGGTCGTGCGCCGGGTAGGCCTCGTAGACCGGGTCCTGGCCGACGCGCTCGCACCAGCGCAGGTAGGCGGTGGTCGACAGGTGCGTGTACGTGTCCGTGGTGGTGCCCGTGAGCAGGCCGATCCGGCGGGCTCCCGCGTCGGCGAGGTGGTCGAGGATGCCGAGCACGGCGGCCTCGTGGTCGTTGTCCACCCAGGCGGTGACCGGGAGCGAGCCGGCCGGGCGGCCGTCGGAGACCACCGGCAGGCCCTGCCGGACCAGTTCGCTGACCACCGGGTCCTGGTCGGAGGGGTCGATGACGACCGTGCCGTCCAGGGCCACGTTCGACCACACGTCGTGCCGTGAGGTGGCGGGCAGGATGACGAGGGCGTAGCCGCGGGCGAGCGCGGCCGAGGTGGCGGCCCGCGCCATCTCGGCGAAGTACGCGAACTCGGTGAAGGTGAAAGGTTCATCCCCGTACGTCGTCACAGTCAGGCCGATGAGGCCGGACTTGCCGGTACGGAGGGTGCGGGCGGCGGCCGAGGGGCGGTACCCCAGCCGGTCGGCGACCTCTCTGACGTGGCGGCGGGTGGCATCCGGGAGCCGCCCTTTGCCGTTCAGGGCGTCGGAGACGGTCGTGATGGAGACTCCGGCGGCGGCGGCGACGTCTCTGATGCCCGCCCGGCCCGGCCGGCTGCCTCGCCGAGAGGTTTCCGCGCGGCTCACCTGGTGCTTCCCTGCTGCTGTCATGGCGAGCCGATAGTAGGGCTCATGCGGTGGGGTAGTGCGGACGCATATGCACGCGTTGACAGGCACGTTTCTGCAAGGTCAATATGGGTCAACTACCTTAGAAAGAAAGTCAGTTGAACGATCCAATGGTAGGACGTGACTTGTCGGCACGCATGGGCCTGCCAAGTGCCCGATGTTTCGAAGAGGTCTCAACTCACCTGCACGGGTGATGCGCGCTACGGCGTGAGCCACCGGCGCGTAGATATATGTAAGGCGCGCCCCCGATAAATGCGCCTTCGTACGGTGATGCCCGTGATGCCAGTGGTACGGATGAGGTTCGCCGTTCCGGCTCCCCCGTCCTCGCGCCGCGGTGCCGGTCCGGTTCTTCGTGCCCTCTTCCGCAGTACGCAGCGGCGCCGAATCCTCATAAGGTGAGCAGTATTGGATGCCGGCGGCGCGGACGGTCCGCCGGTGGTCGCGAGGAGGACTGCGGTGAGCGAGACGAGCCCCAAGCTGCGCACCGAGCTGGAGGGTATCCCCACCTACAAGCCGGGCAGGCCGGCGGCGGCCGGCGGCCCGGTCGCGTACAAGCTCTCCTCCAACGAGAACCCGTATCCCCCGCTGCCCGGCGTGATGGAGTCCGTCACCGCGGCCGCCTCCTCGTTCAACCGCTACCCGGACATGGCGTGCACCGGGCTGATGAACGAGCTCTCGGACCGCTTCGGCGTGCCGCTCGGGCACCTGGCCACCGGCACCGGGTCGGTCGGTGTCGCCCAGCAGCTGATCCAGGCCACCAGCGGGCCCGGCGACGAGGTGATCTACGCGTGGCGGTCTTTCGAGGCTTATCCGATCATCACGCAGATCAGCGGTGCCCGGTCGGTCCAGGTGCCGCTCACGCCCGGTGATGTGCACGACCTGGACGCGATGGCGGACGCCATCACCGACCGCACCCGCCTGATCTTCGTCTGCAACCCCAACAACCCGACCGGCACCGTCGTGAAGCGGGCCGAGCTGGAGCGGTTCCTGGACCGGGTGCCGAGCGACGTGCTGGTGGTCCTCGACGAGGCCTACCGGGAGTTCATCCGCGATCCCGAGGTGCCGGACGGCGTCGAGATCTACCGTGAGCGGCCGAACGTCTGCGTACTGCGGACCTTCTCCAAGGCGTACGGCCTCGCCGGGCTGCGCGTCGGCTTCGCGATCGCGCACGAGCCGGTGGCTGCGGCGCTGCGCAAGACGGCGGTCCCCTTCGGCGTGAGCCAGCTCGCCCAGGAGGCGGCGATCGCCTCGCTGCAGGCGGAGGACGAGTTGCTGGGCCGGGTCGGCTCGCTGGTGTGCGAGCGGCAGCGCGTGGTCGGGGCGTTGCGCGGGCAGGGCTGGACGGTGCCGGAGACCCAGGCCAACTTCGTGTGGCTGCGGCTGGGGGAGCGGACGACGGCCTTCGCGCAGCTCTGCGAGGAGCACGGTGTGGTCGTCCGGCCGTTCCCGGGCGAGGGCGTGCGGGTGACCGTCGGCGAGACCGAGGCGAACGACATCTTCGTGAAGGTGGCGGAGGCGTTCCGCAAGGAGCTGTAGCGCCCGAGGGACCGCACGGGAGGCTCCCCGCGGTCCGGAGCTGTCAGACGTGCGGGGCCGCACGGCCGGGACGAGGGCCGAGCGGCCCCGTTCGCATGCCCCGCAGGGGCCGGACGGCTCAAGTGCGACCCCCCTTCGATGTTCGAGAGTGAGTGCGCCATAATGGCTTGTGAATGTGAATGCATTCACAAGCGCGTCCCGTTTGCTCCGTGATGTACGTGACAAATGGGGGCACATGCCGCTGTATCACGGCGACGTAAGGAGACTGACGACGTGGACCTGGCTCTGGCGCCGGAGACACTGGCGCGCTGGCAGTTCGGCATCACCACCGTCTATCACTTCCTGTTCGTCCCGCTGACGATCTCGCTGGCCGCCCTCACGGCCGGCCTGCAGACCGCCTGGGTGCGCACGGAGAAGGAGAAGTACCTCAGGGCGACCAAGTTCTGGGGCAAGCTCTTCCTGATCAACATCGCGATGGGTGTGGTCACCGGCATCGTGCAGGAGTTCCAGTTCGGCATGAACTGGTCCGACTACTCGCGTTTCGTCGGTGACATCTTCGGAGCCCCGCTCGCCTTCGAGGCGCTGATCGCCTTCTTCTTCGAGTCCACCTTCATCGGGCTGTGGATCTTCGGCTGGGACAAGCTGCCCAAGAAGATCCACCTGGCCTGCATATGGATGGTCTCCATCGGCACGATCCTGTCCGCGTACTTCATCCTCGCGGCCAACTCGTGGATGCAGCACCCCGTCGGCTATAAGATCGACAAGGCGAAGGGGCGGGCCGAACTCACCGACTTCTGGGCCGTCCTCACCCAGAACACCGCGCTGGCCCAGGCCTTCCACACGCTGTCCGCGTCCTTCCTGACCGGCGGGGCGTTCATGGTCGGCATCGCCGCCTTCCACCTGTTCCGCAAGAAGCACATCACCGTGATGAAGACCTCGCTGCGGCTCGGCCTGGTCACCGTGGTCATCGCCGGCATGCTCACCGCGATCAGCGGTGACACCCTCGGCAAGGTCATGTTCAAGCAGCAGCCGATGAAGATGGCCGCCGCCGAGGCCCTGTGGGACGGCCAGAAGCCGGCGCCCTTCTCGATCTTCGCCTACGGCGACGTCAGCAAGGGCCACAACACCGTCGAACTGTCCGTCCCCGGCCTGCTGTCCTTCCTGGCCGACGACAACTTCAACTCGTACGTCCCCGGCATCAACGACACCAACAAGGCCGAGCAGCAGAAGTACGGTGCCGGCGACTACCGGCCCATCATCCCCGTCACCTTCTGGGCGTTCCGCTGGATGATCGGCTTCGGCATGGCGTCCTTCGCGATCGGTCTCGCCGGACTCTGGCTGACCCGCAAGAAGTTCATGCTGCCGCAGCACCTGCGGGTCGGTGAGGACGAGGTGCCGAACCTGGTCCTCTTCAAGAACAAGGCGCTCAGCCCCAAGCTCGGCAGGCTGTACTGGCTGGTGGCGATATGGACGCTGGGCTTCCCGCTGATCGCCAACTCCTGGGGCTGGATATTCACCGAGATGGGCCGCCAGCCCTGGGTCGTCTACGGCGTCCTGCAGACCCGTGACGCGGTCTCCCCCGGTGTCTCCCAGACCGAGATCCTCATCTCGATGATCACCTTCACCGCGCTCTACGCGGTCCTGGCCGTCGTCGAGGTCAAGCTGCTCGTGAAGTACGTGAAGGCGGGCCCGCCCGAACTCACCGAGGACGATCTCAACCCGCCCACGAAGATCGGCGGCGAGGCCCGTGACGCCGACAAGCCGATGGCCTTCTCGTACTAGGCCGAGGGAGACGCAGTCATGGAACTTCACGACGTCTGGTTCGTCCTGATCGCCGTCCTGTGGACCGGCTACTTCTTCCTGGAGGGGTTCGACTTCGGGGTCGGCATCCTCACCAAGCTGCTCGCCCGGGACCGCCTGGAGAAGCGGGTGCTGATCAACACGATCGGCCCGGTCTGGGACGGCAACGAGGTGTGGCTGCTCACCGCGGGCGGTGCGACCTTCGCCGCCTTCCCCGAGTGGTACGCCACACTCTTCTCCGGCTTCTACCTGCCCCTGCTGGTCATCCTGGTCTGCCTGATCGTCCGGGGCGTCGCCTTCGAGTACCGGGCCAAGCGGCCCGAGGAGAACTGGCAGCGCAACTGGGAGACCGCGATCTTCTGGACCTCGCTGGTCCCGGCGTTCCTGTGGGGCGTGGCCTTCGGGAACATCGCGCACGGCGTGAAGATCGACCGGAACTTCGAGTACGTCGGCACCGTCTGGGACCTGTTCAACCCGTACGCCCTGCTGGGCGGACTGGTGACGCTGACCCTGTTCACCTTCCACGGCTCGGTGTTCACCGCGCTCAAGACCGTCGGCGACATCCGGGTACGGGCGCGGAAGCTGGCGACCAGGGTCGGTGTCCTCGCTGCCGCACTGGCACTGGCCTTCCTGCTGTGGACCCAGGCCGACAGCGGTGACGGCAAGAGCCTGGTGGCCCTGATCGTGGCGGTTGCCGCACTGGTGGCCGCCCTCGGAGCCAATCTGCGGGGCCGCGAGGGATGGGCGTTCGCCCTGTCCGGTGTGACCATCGTGGCCGCCGTGGCGATGCTCTTCCTGTCGCTCTTCCCGAACGTCATGCCGTCGTCGCTCAACGGGGACTGGAGCCTCACGGTCACCAACGCCTCGTCGAGTCCCTACACCCTGAAGATCATGACGTGGCTCGCGGCGATCGCCACACCGCTCGTCCTGCTCTACCAGGGGTGGACCTACTGGGTGTTCCGCAAGCGGATCGGTACGCAGCACATCGCGACCGAAGCCGCGCACTGAGTCCGAGGTTGGGGGTGTTTCACGTGAAACACCCCCAACCAGGCCGAAGGGCATGTTTCACGTGAAACCAATTGATCCCCGTCTGCTGCGTTACGCCCGCGCCACCCGCCTCTTCCTGGTGGCCGTCGTCGGTCTCGGTGTCGTAGGCGCCGGGCTGGTCATCGCCCAGGCCATGCTGATCGCCGAAGTGGTCGTCGGCGCCTTCCAGCACGGTCACTCCGTCTCCGAACTCCGCACCCCCTTGCTGCTGCTGGCGGCCGTGGCCGTCGGCCGGGCGCTGGTCTCCTGGCTCACCGAACTCGCCGCACACCGGGCGAGCGCCGCGGTCAAGTCCGAGCTGCGAGGCCGGCTCCTCGACCGGGCGGTGGCGCTCGGTCCCGGCTGGCTGGGCGGACAGCGGACCGGTTCGCTGGTCACCCTCGCCACGCGCGGTGTCGACGCCCTCGACGACTACTTCTCGCGCTACCTGCCGCAGTTGGGACTGGCCGTGGTCGTGCCGGTCGCGGTGCTGGCGCGGATCGTCACCGAGGACTGGGTGTCCGCGGCGATCATCGTGGGAACCCTGCCGCTGATACCGCTCTTCATGGTCCTGATCGGCTGGGCCACCCAGTCCCGGACGGACCGTCAGTGGCGGTTGCTGTCCCGGCTCTCCGGTCACTTCCTGGACGTGGTCGCCGGACTGCCGACGCTGAAGGTGTTCGGCCGGGCCAAGGCACAGGCCGAGTCCATCCGCCGGATCACCGGCGAGTACCGGCAGGCGACCATGCGGACCCTGCGGATCGCCTTCCTCTCCTCGTTCGCGCTGGAACTGCTCGCCACGCTGTCGGTGGCGCTGGTCGCCGTGACCATCGGCATGCGGCTCGTCCACGGCGACATGGACCTGTACATCGGGCTGGTCATCCTGGTGCTGGCGCCCGAGGCGTATCTGCCGTTGCGGCAGGTGGGCGCCCAGTTCCACGCGGCGGCGGAGGGGCTGGCGGCCGCGGAGGAGATCTTCGCGGTGCTGGAGACGCCGGTGCCGGCGTCCGGGACGGGTGCGGTGCCTTCCGGTGCCGCCCTGGCCTTCGAGGGGGTGACGGTCCGCTACCCGGGGCGCTCGGCGGACGCCGTGACCGACGCGTCCTTCACGGTCGGACCCGGGGAGACCGTCGCGCTGGTCGGCCCGAGCGGTGTGGGCAAGTCGACGCTGCTCAACGTCCTGTTGGGGTTCGTGCGGCCGGCGCGGGGGCGGGTACGGATCGGGGACGCCGATCTCGCCGACGTCGACCTGACGGAGTGGCGGTCGCGGATCGCGTGGGTGCCGCAGCGGCCGCATCTGTACGCCGCGACGATCGCCGAGAACGTACGGCTCGCGCGTCCCGACGCGGACGACGACGCCGTCCGGGGGGCGTTGCGGGACGCCGGGGCGCTGGAGTTCGTGGATGCGCTGCCGGAAGGAGCGGAGACGGTTCTCGGCGAGGACGGGGCCGGGCTGTCCGCGGGGCAGCGGCAGCGGCTGGCGCTGGCGCGGGCGTTTCTGGCCGACCGGCCTGTGCTGTTGCTGGACGAGCCGACGGCTGCGCTGGACGGGGTGACCGAGGGGGAGGTCGTGGCGGCGGTACGGAGGCTCTCCGCGGGGCGCACCGTGCTGCTGGTGGTGCATCGGCCGGCGCTGCTGTCGGTGGCGGACCGGGTGGTGCGGCTCTCCGGCAGCGAGGCTCCCAGGGGGCTCCGCCCCCTGGACCCCCAGAACCTTTGCCCACCCACCACCCGACTCGGTCAGTTGGAAAGCGAGGTCGCGGAGGGACTGCTCGGTCGGTCGGAAGGTGAGGGTGCGGGGCGGCTCGGTGGGTCGGTAAGCGGGGGTATGGGGTGGCTCGGGGAGTTGGATGGTGGGCGGGCGGGGGTGTTCACGGGGGGTGTAGGTGGCGCCGTGGACTCGGTTGCTGTGCGGGGCCGGGGGGTTCTCGGGCGGGTGCGTGCTGCCTCCGGGGCCCGGCGGGGGCGGTTGCTGCTCGCGCTTGTGCTGGGGGCCCTTGCGCTCGGCAGCGCTGTCGGGCTGATGGCGACCTCCGGATGGTTGATCTCGCGGGCCTCACAGCAGCCGCCGGTGCTGTACCTGATGGTCGCCGTGACGGCCACACGGGCGTTCGGGATCGGGCGGGCCGTGTTCCGGTACGGCGAGCGGCTGGTGTCGCACGACGCGGTGCTGCGGATGCTGGCCGATACGCGGGTCGCCGTGTACCGGCGGTTGGAGCGGCTCGCGCCTGCCGGACTGCGGACGACCAGGCGGGGCGATCTGCTCAGCCGCATGGTCGCCGATGTGGACACCCTGCAGGACTACTGGCTGCGCTGGCTGCTTCCCGTCGGGGCCGCGCTGACGGTGTCCGCCGGCGCCGTGGGCTTCACGGCCTGGCTGCTGCCCGAGGCCGGGGCCGCGCTCGCGGTGGGGCTGCTGGCGGCCGGTGTCGGCGTTCCGCTGGTGACCTCGGCCGTGGCCCGGCGCGCCGAGCACCGGCTGGCACCCGCCCGCGGGCTGCTCGCCACCCGGGTGACCGACCTGCTGACAGGCACCGCCGAACTGACCGTCGCAGGCGCACTGCCGGCCCGCACCGACGAGGCCCGGCGGGCCGACGGCACGCTCACCCGGATCGCCTCGCGAGGTGCTACGGCCACCGCACTCGGTGACGGGCTGACCGCACTGCTGACCGGCCTGACCGTCGTGGCCGCCGCGCTGCTGGGGGCCCAGGGGGTCGCCGACGGGCGGCTGAGCGGGGTGGCGATGGCGGTCGTCGTGCTCACCCCGCTGGCCGCCTTCGAGGCCGTACTGGGGCTGCCGCTGGCCGTGCGGCACCGCCGGCGGGTGCGCAGGAGCGCTGAGCGCATCTACGAGGTGCTGGACGCGCCCGAGCCCGTGCGGGAGCCGGAGCGGCCGCGGCAGGCGCCCGCCACGCCCTTCCCCGTCGTACTGAAGGGGCTGACCGCTCGGTACCCGGGGCAGCCGCGGGACGCGCTCGGCGGGCTCGACCTCACCCTGCACGAGGGGCGCAGGGTCGCCGTGGTCGGTGCCTCCGGCGCCGGCAAGTCCACCCTCGCCCAGGTCCTGCTGCGGTTCCTCGACCCGGGCGCGGGCTCCTACACGCTCGCCGGTGTGGACGCGTACGGCCTGGACAGCGACGACGTACGGCGGCTCGTCGGGCTGTGCGCCCAGGACGCGCACCTCTTCGACAGTTCCGTGCGCGAGAACCTGCTGCTTGCCCGGAAGGGCGCGACCGAGGAGGACCTGCGGGACGCGCTCAGCCGAGCCCGGCTGCTCGACTGGGTGGACGGGCTCCCCGACGGGCTCGACACCCTGGTCGGTGAGCACGGGGCGCGGCTGTCCGGCGGGCAGCGGCAGCGGCTGGCGCTGGCCAGGGCACTGCTCGCCGACTTCCCGGTGCTCGTGCTGGACGAGCCTGCCGAGCATCTCGACCTGCCCACGGCCGACGCGCTCACCGCGGACCTGCTGGCCGCCACCGAGGGCCGTACCACGCTGCTCATCACGCACCGGCTGGCGGGTCTGGAGGCCGTGGACGAGGTGATCGTCCTCGACGACGGCAGGGTGGTGCAGCGCGGGAGCTACCCGGAACTGGCCGCCGTGGCCGGACCGTTGCGCGCGATGGCGGAGCGGGAGGCGGCGGCGGAGTCGCTGGTGGGGGCGCGGTAGTCCGGCGCGGCGGACCGTCTCAGGCGCGGGCGGCCAGCAGCTGCTCGATCACAACGGCCACCCCGTCCTCGTTGTTGGCGGCCGTGCGGCCGGAGGCGGCGGCGACCGCGGCGGGGTGGGCGTTGCCCATGGCGTACGACTGGCCGGCCCAGGTCAGCATCTCGACGTCGTTGGGCATGTCCCCGAAGGCGACGACCTCCGTGCGCGAGATGCCGCGCTCGGCGCACTCCAGGGCGAGCGTGCTGGCCTTGGAGACGCCCGGCCCGCTGATCTCCAGCAGGGCGCTGGGGCTGGACCGGGTGACGGTGGCGCGCTCGCCGATGGCGAGGCGGGCGAGGGTGAGGAAGGCGTCGGGGTCGAGGTCGGGGTGGTAGGCGAGGATCTTGAGCACGGGCTCGCCGGCCATCGGACCGTCGGCCGCGAGGATCTCCTCGGCGGCGAGCAGGTGGTCCGGTATCTCCAGGTGCAGCTTGGGATAGGCCGGTTCCTGGTGGAAGCCGTACGTCTGCTCGATCGCGTACACGGTGCCGGGCGCGGCCTCGCGCAGCAGCCGTACCGCGTCCAGCGCGTTCTCCCGGGCCAGGTCGCGCACCTTCACGAAGCGGTGGGCACCGGGGCCGCCGTGCAGGTCGACCACGGCCGCGCCGTTGCCGCAGATCGCCAGGCCGTGGCCGTGGACGTGGTCGCTGACGACGTCCATCCAGCGGGCCGGGCGGCCGGTGACGAAGAAGACCTCGACACCCGCCTCCTCGGCGGCGGCCAGCGCGGCGACCGTCCTCGGGGAGACCGACTTGTCGTCGCGCAGCAGGGTGCCGTCGAGATCGGTGGCGATCAGCCGGGGCGGGGTCGCGAAGGCAGGGGTCTCGGGCTGTCGGGTCGCTGAGGTCACCGGGCCATTCTCGCGCATATGCCCGCACGGCCGTGCGGCCGGGCGCACAGATGAGACACAGACGACTCGGAACCGTCCTCGGCCGCGTCTCAGCCGAGTTGGGCCAGGGCCTCCATGGCGATCTGCTCGAAGACCTTCTGCTCGGCCGCGAAGTCCGAGTCCGGGATGGGCCAGTGGATCACCAACTCGGTGAAGCCCAGCTCCCGGTGGCGGCCGGCGAAGTCCACGAAGGCGTCCAGGGACTCCAGGGGGCGGCCACGGTCCGGGGTGAACCCGGTGAGCAGGACCTTGTCCAGCTCCGTCACGTCCCGGCCGATCGCCGTGCAGGCCTCGGCGAGCTTCCCCAGCTGTCCGCGGAGCGCCTCGACCGACTGCTCGGGCGTGCCGTTCTCGTACAGCTTCGGGTCGCCGGTGGTCACCCACGCCTGGCCGTGCCGCGCGGCCAGCCTCAGTCCGCGCGGGCCGGTGGCCGCGACCGCGAAGGGCAGCCGGGGCCGCTGCACACAGCCCGGAATGTCACGCGCCTCGTGGGCCGAGTAGAACGTGCCTTCGTACGTCACGGAGTCCTCGGTGAGCAGCCGGTCGAGCAACGGCACGAACTCGGCGAACCGGTCGGCGCGCTCGCGCGGGGTCCACGGCTCCTGGCCCAGCGCGGTGGCGTCGAAGCCGTTGCCGCCCGCGCCGATACCGAGGGTGACGCGGCCGCCGGAGATGTCGTCGAGGGAGATCAGCTCCTTGGCGAGGGGCACCGGGTGCCGGAAGTTCGGCGAGGTGACCAGCGTGCCGAGGCGCAGTCGGTCGGTGACGGAGGCGGCTGCGGTCAGCGTCGGGATCGCCCCGAACCACGGGCCGTCCCGGAAGCTGCGCCAGGACAGGTGGTCGTAGGTGTACGCGGTGTGGAAGCCCAGCTCCTCCGCGCGCGTCCAGGCGGCACGGCCACCCTCGCTCCAGCGGCGGTACGGGAGGATCACGGTGCTCAGGCGCAGACTCATGCGTCCGAGACTAAGGGGACCCTCCGGCAACGGCCGAAACGGTCACCGTATGCGGCTGCCCAGCCACGGCGTGAGCAGGTGCGCGGCGAGGTGTTCCTTGTACGTGCGGTCCCCGGCCAGCGGCACGACCAGGGTGGCCGCCGGTGGGAAGCGGCGGGCCCGGACATGGGCCAGGCCGCCGAAGACGGAGTGCAGGAAGGCGATCACGTCGTCGCGCGGGACGTCGTGGAAGTCCACGCCCTCGACGGTGATCAGCGCGTCGTCCTCCGGGAAGAGCCGCACGCTCACCCGGGGCAGGCCGCCGAACTCGGCGTACGCCTCGTGCGGCAGCGAACCGTCCGGGTCCGTGGTGACACCGAAACCGGCCGCGCTGCGCCGCGAGGTCTGGTCGGCGCCGATGTCGTGCGTGACCTCGATCTCGCGTCCGTGCTCGGCGGCGATCGCACGGAGCGCGCCGACGGCCGCCTCGGTGGTCGGCAGGTGCGCTCGGTGGTTGCGGTGCTCCTGGTACTCCGAATGGTCCATACCACTCATCATGCCGGGGTCAGTGCGGATCGGGGAAGCGCAGGTAGCGCGGCGGTACGGCCTGGGTCAGCCACACCCCGTTCGCGCTGATGTGGAAGACGTGCCCGTCCCGGTGCATCGCGCCCGCGTCCACCGACAGCACCACGGGCCGCCCGCGCCGGGCGCCCACCCGCGTCGCGGTCTCCCGGTCCGCCGACAGATGCACGTCGTGCCTGTTCATCGGCCTCAGGCCCTCGCTCCGGATCGCGTCCAGATTCCTCGCGACGGTGCCGTGGTAGAGATACGGCGGCGGGGTCGCCGGGGGCAGGCCGAGGTCGACGTCGATACTGTGGCCCTGGCTGGCGCGGATCCGGGTGCCGTCGATCGCGAACCGCTGTTTGTCGTTGGCGGCGACGACGTGGTCCAGTTCCTCGCGGGTGACCGGGAAACCGTGCGCCGCGGCCGCCGCGAGCAGCGTGTCGATCTCCACCCAGCCCGCGTCGTCCAGGCTGAGCCCGATGCGTTCGGGCTGGTGGCGCAGGTGTTTCGAGAGGTACTTCGACACCTTCACGGTGCGCCGCTCGTCCTGTGCTCCTTCGTTGTGTCTCGCGTTCATGCCACCAGGGTGCCGGGCGAGACGTGGATCACGCAGATATTTTTCGCCGCAGGTTTGATCCACAACCAAGTGCGGTTATCCACAAGGAAATTGGCCGAGTTGTGGACAAGTGCTGGGCAGTTCAGGGTGTTTCGTCAAGATCGTTAACAGGGACGTGATGTGCGGAGAGCGCGTCCAAACGCCGGGCCCGGACCTCGCGTTCGGCGGCGGTCGCGACGAACTCGGCGATGCGGTCCGGGCCAACGAGCCGCCGTACGGCCTGAATCGTGTCGGCGGGGAGGGACACGGGACGCGTCTCGTCCGGGGTTTTCGGCTGCTCCCCCGCACCGAGTCGCCGACGCACCTCGCGAGTCGCGAACAGGCGCATGGCACGGGCCAGTTCGGCGTCCACCGTCTGCTGGGCCAGGGGGCGCAGCCGGCGTACCAGCGAGGCCGCTTCGGCCGCGCCGGCGTCGGTGCGGTGGTCCGGGTCGTCGAGGTAGCGGGCGAAGACGTGCTCGGTGGTGAACTCCAGGAAACGGGCCGCGATGTGCTCGACCTGCACCCTCAACTCCCTCAGGTGCCCGGCGATCGCGGAGAGGGGGACGCCCGCCGCGTACAACTCCGCTGCCACGGCCAGCTCCTGGGGGCTGGGGACGAGGAAGGAGTCGGGGTCGCCGTCCACCGGCTCCAGTACGCCGAGTGCCACGGCCTCGGCGACGGCCGTGTCGTCGGGGGTGCCGCCGAAGCGGGCGTCGAGATCGGCGCGGGACAGGCGCACCGGTTCCTCGTCGGTCCAGGGGCCCTCGGCCTCGGTGACCAGCCCCAGGACGCCGGCCAGGCCGCGGCCGGTGTCCCAGGCGTCGAGCAACTCCTTGATGGAGGCGAGGGTGTAGCCGCGGGCGAGGAGGTCGGCGATCTGGTGGAGGCGGGTGAGGTGGGCGTCGGAGTAGAGGTTGGCGCGGCCCTGGCGTTCGGGGCGGGGGAGGAGGCCTTTGTCCTGGTAGGCGCGGATGGTTCGGACGGTGGTGCGGGAGAGGTGGGCCAGGTCCTCTATGCGGTAGGAGGGGGTGGCCGGGGGGTCGGTCATGTGGGGGTTCCTTGGCTGGTGCGGGTGGGTGGGGCCGGGGCGGGGTGGGGGCGCTTACCGGCGCTGGCAGGGTGCCTCCCCCAGCCTTCGGCCGGGGGGACCCCCAGCGCCCACCCGTGCCGCCCTGCGGCACGCCTGCCCGCAGCTACGTTTTCTGGGGGCGCGGGGAACTGCGCGATCAGCCCCCGCGTACCCGCAGTTGGATCACGGACCTGGTTGGACCACGGCCCGCTACAACTTCGGCTCCACCCGCGCGAGCCTCCTCAACACCCCCGGTGCCACCCGCGAAAGCCACCTCGCGCCTCTTGCCTCCGGTGTCACCGGTACCACCGCGCGGTTGTGTTCCACCGCCTCCAGGATCGCCGAAGCCACCTTCTCCGGCGGGTAGTTGCGCATGCCGTACAGCCGGGCCGACCGCTGCTGCCGTCGGCGTTCCTCCTCCTCGTCGACCCCCGTGAAACGGGCCGTGGAGGTGATGTTGGTGTTGATGAGCCCGGGGCAGATCGCCGTCACCCCGATGCGCTGGGCGGCCAGTTCGGCGCGCAGGCACTCGGAGAGCATGAGGACGGCCGCCTTGGAGGTGCTGTAGGCAGGCAGGGCGCGGGAGGGCTGGTAGGCCGCCGCCGACGCGATGTTGACGATGTGGCCGCCCTGGGCGCGGTTCGCCATGCGGGCCCCGAAGAGGCGGCAACCGTGGATCACGCCCCAGAGGTTGACGTCCAGGACCCGCCGCCAGTCCTCCGTCGTCGTGGTGAAGAAGGAGCCGGACAGGCCGATGCCCGCGTTGTTGACCAGCACGTCCAGGACGCCGTACTCGCGGTGGACCTTCTCCGCGAGCTTCTCCATGGCCTGCTCGTCGGAGACGTCGGCCGTCTCCGCCCACGCGTCCGCCGCGCCGACCAGCCGGGACAGCTCGGCGGTGCGGGCCGCCGCCTCCGCGTCCCGGTCGACCGCCACCACGCGCGCGCCCGCCTCCGCGAACGCGAACGCCGTCGCCCGTCCGATGCCGCTGCCCGCGCCGGTGACCAGGACCAACTGGCCCCCGAACCTTTGGGCATGGCGGTCGGCGGGCTTCGGCTCAGCGCTTCGGCCGTCCTCCACCGATGTCACGAACTCCTCGATCCAGGACGCCACCTGGTCCGGCCGGGTGCGCGGGATCCAGTGCTTGTCCGGCAGGGTGCGGCGGGTGAGCCGGGGCACCCAGCGCTCCAGGTCGTCGTACAGCCGCTCGGAGAGGAACGCGTCGCCGAGGGGCGTGATGAGCTGCACGGGCGCGTGCGCGTACGCGTCCTCGCGCGGGCGGCGCAGCCGGGGCCGTACGTTGTCGCGGTACAGCCAGGCGCCGTGTGCCGCGTCGGAGGGCAGGGAGGACGTGGGGTAGTCCCCCGGGGGGAGCTTCTCGGCCCGCTCCAGGATTCTCGGCCAGGCCTTGCCGAGGGGGCCGCGCCAGGCCAGTTCGGGCAGGGCGGGGGTGTGCAGCATGTACACGTACCAGGACTTGGCGCCCTGGCCGAGGAGCTGGCCCACCCGGCGGGGGGTCGGGCGCCGCACGCGCGCGTTGATCCAGTGCCCGAAGTGGTCCAGGGACGGCCCGGACATCGACGTGAAGGAGGCGATACGGCCCTCGGTGCGTCCCACCGTGGCGAACTCCCAGGACTGCACCGAGCCCCAGTCGTGGCCGACGAGGTGCACCGGGCGGTCCGGGCTGACCTCGTCGATCACCGCCAGGAAGTCGTCCGTGAGCTTGGCGAGGGTGAAGCCGCCGCGCAGGGGTTTCGGGGCGGTGGAGCGGCCGTGGCCGCGGACGTCGTACAGGACGACGTGGAAACGGCCGGCGAGCCGGGCCGCGACCTCGGACCAGACCTCCTTGCTGTCCGGGTAGCCGTGGACGAGGACGACCGTGGGGTCCGCCGGGTCGCCCAGCTCCGCCACGCACAGGTCGACCCCGCCCGTGCGCACCCGGCGCTCGCGTGCGCCTTCGATCCCGGTCACTTGTCCTCCGCCCAGCGCCGCACGTGCGGCAGATCGTTGTCCAGCCAGAAGGCGCTCTGCTCGGGGTCCCGGGAGTCGGTGACCACGAGGATCTCCTCGAACTTGGCGCCCGTACCGCGGAAGCCGAGGTGTGGTTCGACCGCCCACAGGCCCGGCTGCGGCGGGTGGTCGGAGAAGCGGTACGGCGACCACAGGGGCGACCAGCCCTCGCGGTGGCCGTGCAGGGCGTCCGCCGCCAGGCCCTTCAGGGACTGGGTGCCGAACCCGAAGAGGTGCGGTGACCAGCGGCGCTGCTTCACCCGGTCCACCTTGTGGGCGATCACCCCGAAGGGGTACGCGCGGTGCCGGTTGGCGTAGCCCTGGCGGACCATGAGGCGGTCCACGTCCTCGTAGATCTCGCGCAGCGGGCGCCGTTCGCGCACCTCGCGCAGGATCAGCTCCCGGTGCGCCTCCAGGTCGGCCATCAGCCGGTCCTGCACGGGGTTGGGCCCGAGGGAGCCGGAGTAGCCGATGTCGGCCGTGTACCCCTCGTACACCGGGGCCAGGTCCAGGATGAACGGCATGCCGGGCGCGAGCCGGCGGTCGGTCGGGAAGAACTGCAGCGGTATGCGGAAGTCCGTGAACGCCGTGCGGTCGCCGAACCAGGCGAAGGGGAGGTGGAACCAGTCCCGTACGCCCCGCGCGCGCAGCCACTCGCGCTGCATCCGGGCCGCCTCGCGCTCGGTGATCCCCGGCTCCAGCCGGGCGGCGACCGCCTCCGCGCACTCGTACGCGAGCTGCTGCACCCGCCGGAAACCCCTGAGCTCCGTGGCGCGTTCTTCCTTCGATGCCACTGCCGAAACCACTGCCGTCGTCATCCGCCCCGTCCCGTCCCCGTCTCCGTCGACTGCGGTACGTGCCCGTAACTTGACACTGGTGAATGTGACAGTTGTTAGAGGCGACGTCAATAGCGAGGGCGAGGCCTGTGGATAACTCTGCGTAGCTCTCAGGCAGGGGATCCCCTAGGGCCCCGTAATACTCGAGAGTGATGTGAAGACGGCTCCAAGGTCTGACGACCCCAGTGGCGCGGGTCACTACCTTCTATGGCGTGACTGTGATCGCGACCGAAAGCCTGAGCAAGCGGTTCCCCCGGGTGACCGCGCTCGACCGGCTGTCCGTGGACATCGGACCCGGTGTGACCGGACTCGTCGGAGCCAACGGCGCCGGCAAGTCCACCCTGATCAAGATCCTGCTGGGTCTGTCCCCTGCGACCGAGGGCCGCGCCGAAGTGCTCGGCCTCGACGTCGCGACCAAGGGCGCCGCCATCCGCGAGCGCGTGGGCTACATGCCGGAGCACGACTGCCTGCCGCCCGACGTCTCGGCCACCGAGTTCGTCGTGCACATGGCCCGCATGTCCGGCCTGCCGCCCGCCGCCGCCCGCGAGCGCACCGCCGACACCCTGCGCCACGTCGGGCTCTACGAGGAGCGGTACCGCCCCATCGGCGGCTACTCGACCGGCATGAAGCAGCGCGTGAAGCTCGCCCAGGCCCTGGTGCACGACCCGCAGCTGGTCTTCCTCGACGAGCCGACCAACGGCCTCGACCCGGTCGGCCGCGACGAGATGCTCGGCCTGATCCGCCGCATCCACACCGACTTCGGCATCTCGGTCCTGGTCACCTCGCACCTGCTCGGCGAACTGGAACGCACCTGCGACCACGTGGTCGTCGTAGACGGCGGCAAGCTGCTGCGCTCCAGCTCCACCACCGACTTCACGCAGTCCACGACCACCCTCGCCATCGAGGTCACCGACAGCGACGAGCACCCGGACGGCACCCGCGCGGTCCGCGACGCGCTCCACGCGCGCGGGGTGGAGACGGACAACGAGGGCGGCGGCCTCCCCGGCGCCGGCCACATCCTGCTGCTCACCGCCCAGGGAGAGGAGACGTACGACCTCGTGCGCGACGTCGTCGCCGACCTCGGCCTCGGCCTGGTGCGCATGGAGCAGCGCCGGCACCACATCTCCGAGGTCTTCACCAGCGACGACGAGCAGCGGAAGGAGGCGGCCGTCCATGGCGGTTGAGCAGCCCCTGGCCACCCCGGCGGGTGACCAGTCCCGGATCCACGACATCGGCTATCGCGGCTACGACGGCCCGCGCCTGGGCCGCGCGTACGCCCGGCTGTCCCTCTACTCGCAGACCCTGCGCGGCTCCTACGGCCTCGGCCGCTCGGTGAAGTCCAAGGTGCTGCCGATGCTGCTGTTCGCGGTGATGTGCGTGCCGGCGGCCATCATGGTCGCCGTCGCCGTCGCCACCAAGGCGCACGACCTGCCGGTGACCTACACGCGGTACGCGATCATCATGCAGGCCGTCATCAGCCTGTACGTCGCCTCGCAGGCACCCCAGGCCGTCTCCCGCGACCTGCGCTTCAAGACCATCCCGCTGTACTTCTCGCGGCCCATCGAGACCGCCGACTACGTCCAGGCCAAGTTCGCGGCCCTGGCCTCCGCGATGTTCATCCTGACCGGCGCCCCGCTGGTCGTGCTGTACGTGGGCGCCCTGCTCTCCAAGATGGACTTCGCCCACCAGAGCAAGGGGTTCGGCCAGGGACTGGTGTCGGTGGCCCTGCTGTCCCTCCTCTTCGCCGGCATCGGCCTGGTCATCGCGTCGGTCACCCCGCGCCGCGGCTTCGGCATCGCCGCCGTGATCGCCGTACTGACCATCTCCTACGGCGCGGTCTCCACCCTCCAGGCCATCGCCGACTCCCAGGGCAGCACCGGCGCCATCCCGTGGATCGGCCTGTTCTCGCCGGTCACCCTGATCGGCGGCCTGAGCACCGCCCTGCTCGGCGGCACCAACACCTTCCCGGGCGGCGACGGACCCTCCCACGCCCAGGGCGCGGTGTACCTGCTCGTCGTCCTCGGCCTCATCGCCGCGAGCTACGGCCTTCTGCTGCGCCGCTACAAGAAGGTGGGACTGTGACCACGCTCTCCATCGACCACGTCTCCCGCTGGTTCGGCAACGTGGTCGCCGTCAACGACATCACCATGACCATCGGCCCCGGCGTCACCGGCCTCCTCGGCCCCAACGGCGCCGGAAAGTCCACCCTCATCAACATGATGGGCGGCTTCCTCGCCCCCTCCACCGGCACGGTCACCCTCGACGGGCAGCCGACCTGGCGCAACGAGGCCATCTACAAGCACATCGGCATCGTCCCCGAGCGCGAGGCGATGTACGACTTCCTCACCGGCCGCGAATTCGTCGTCGCCAACGCCGAGTTGCACGGCCTCGGCGCCAAGGCGGCCCAGAAGGCCCTCGCCACGGTCGAGATGGAGTACGCGCAGGACCGCAGGATCTCGACGTACTCCAAGGGCATGCGCCAGCGCGTGAAGATGGCGTCCGCCCTGGTCCACGAGCCGTCGCTGCTCCTCCTCGACGAGCCCTTCAACGGCATGGACCCGCGCCAGCGCATGCAGCTCATGGAACTCCTGCGGAAGATGGGCGACGAGGGCCGCACGGTCCTCTTCTCCTCCCACATCCTCGAAGAGGTCGAGCAACTCGCCTGGCACATCGAGGTCGTGGTCGCCGGACGGCACGCGGCCAGCGGCGACTTCCGCAAGATCCGCCGCCTGATGACCGACCGCCCGCACCGCTACCTGGTCCGCTCCAGCGACGACCGCGCCCTCGCGGCCGCCCTCATCGCCGACCCCTCCACCTCGGGCATCGAAGTCGACCTCGCCGAGGGCGCACTGCGCATCCAGGCCGTCGACTTCGGCCGCTTCACCGCCCTGCTGCCCAAGGTCGCCCGCGACCACGGCATCCGGCTGCTCACGGTCTCGCCGTCCGACGAGTCCCTCGAATCCGTGTTCTCGTATCTGGTCGCGGCGTAGGAGGCCGAAGATGTACGACCCCACAGTCGCCCGGCTCACCTACCGGGCCCTGCTCGGCCGCCGTCGGGCCCTCATCCTGGGCGCGCTGCCCCTGTTGCTGATCGCGATCTCCGTCGTCGTCCGCGGCCTCGCCGGCGCCGACGACCAGACGGCCGCCGATCTGCTCGGGGGCCTCGGGCTCGCCACCATGGTGCCGATCATCGGCGTCATCGCCGGCACCGGCGCGATCGGTCCGGAGATCGACGACGGCTCGGTGGTGTACCTGCTGTCCAAGCCGATCAAACGGCCGACGATCATCCTCACCAAGCTGACCGTGGCGATCGCCGTGACGATGGTCTTCTCCGCCCTGCCGACCCTGATCGCGGGCTTCATCCTCAACGGCAACGGCCAGCAGATCGCCGTCGCCTACACGGTCGCCGCGCTGGTCGCCTCCATCGCCTACGCCGCGCTCTTCCTGCTGCTCGGCACGGTGTCGCGGCACGCGGTGGTCTTCGGGCTCGTCTACGCCCTGGTCTGGGAGGCCCTGTTCGGCTCCCTGGTCCCCGGAGCGCGGACGCTGAGCGTCCAGCAGTGGTCCCTGGCGGTCGCCCACAAGGTGACCGGCGGTGACCTGGTCACATCCGACGTCTCCCTGACGACGGGCACGGTGCTGCTGGTCGTGGTGACCGTCCTGGCGACCTGGTACGCCGGTCAGAAGCTGCGCTCGCTGACGCTGGCGGGCGAGGAGTAGACGCCCGCTTTATTGACGGGGGCTTCATCCGGGCCCGGGCACACTGGGCAAAGGGGATGTTCTGTGGAGAGGAACGGGGATGGCCGAGGGTTTCCGGGACGCCGACGCAGACTGGGACGGCGTGGCGCTGGACGAGGAGTTCATACGGTCGGCGGGGGCGGCGGAGCCGTCCGCGCGGGCGCGGATGCTGGCGGCTCGCTGGAAGGCCGAGAAACCCGAGCCGCAGCCGTGGCGTTCGGACGAGCCTCCGGCCGGGTGGTTCTTCAGCAAGGGGCGGCGCAAGTGGTGGCGCCGGTAGGCGGTTCTTCGGCTGCGGGCCGGTGGGGGCCGGTCGCGCAGTTCCTCCCCCAGCCTTCGGCCGGGGGTACCCCCAGCGCCCCTCACGGGGCGCGCTGCAGTTGACGTCAGTTAATTCGGTGGCGCCCAACTCCAGGCCAGGACACACTCGTTGCATTGCCACGAGCTGGGAGAGGAGCCGGACGATGTCCATGCACGACAGTACGTCCCGCTCCCGTCAGGGCAGCCTTCGGCGGGTCGCCGTGTAGCTGCCCGGGGCGGCCGCTTCGAGCACGCGATGGTCGCTCTCGCGTGGGCCGCCCACCCGGAGGATTGGCCGAGTGGTAAGGCACTGGCTTGCGCTGTGTTTGATGGAAAGCGAGTCATGGTCGGGCCTGGAAAGCCCGCGCACGTTCGATCCGTGCATCCTCCGCAAAACGTTGTCACTGGGACTTGGCCGACAGACAGGGCTAGGGCTGGGGCTGGTCGAGACTGCCTACGGCGGTCATCCCAGCAGGCGGTCCAACACCACCGCGATCCCGTCCTCCTCGTTGGAGGACGTCACCTCGTCGGCCACCTCGCGAAGCTCCTCGTGGGCGTTGGCCATGGCCACGCCCCGAGCCGCCCAGGCGAACATCGGGATGTCGTTCGGCATGTCGCCGAAGGCGATCGTGTCGGCGGACTTGAGGCCCAGCCGGCGCGCGGCCAGTGAGAGACCCGTCGCCTTCGAGAGACCGAGGGGCAGCAGCTCCACGATGCCCTCGCCCGCCATGGCCACCGTGACGAAGCCCCCGGCAGCCTGCCGGGCCGCTTCCGCGAGTTCGTCGTCGGACAGTTGCGGGTGCTGTATGTAGATCTTGTTCAGCGGCGCCGCCCAGAGGTCGGCGACGTCCGTGAAGGGGATCGACGGGAGATGACCCTTCACCGCGTACCCCGGCCCCACCAGCACGTCGCCGTCGAGGCCGTCACGGCTCGCCGCCAGGTACAACGGGCCGACCTCCGCCTCGATCTTCGCGAGGGCGACCCCGGCCAGCTGCCGGTCCAGGGTCACGGAGGTGAGGAGGCGGTGCGCCCCGGCGTCGTAGACCTGCGCCCCCTGGCCGCACACGGCGAGGCCCTCGTAGCCGAGGTCGTCGAGGATGTGCCGGGTCCAGGGGACCGCCCGGCCGGTGACGACGATGTGTGCGGCGCCCGCCGCGGTGGCCGCGGCGAGCGCTTCACGGGTGCGCGGGGAGACCGACTCGTCGGAGCGCAGCAGCGTCCCGTCGAGGTCGGTGGCGATCAGCCCGTAGGGGAAGCTCACCGGGACACCGGCTCCAGGACCTCCCGGCCGCCCAGGTACGGGCGCAGCACCTCGGGGACGTACACCGACCCGTCGGCCTGCTGGTGGTTCTCCAGGAGCGCCACGATGGTGCGCGGTACGGCGCACAGCGTGCCGTTGAGCGTGGCCAGCGGCTTGACCTGCTTGCCGTCGCGGACCCGGATGGACAGCCGGCGGGACTGGAACTCGGTGCAGTCCGACGTCGAGGTCAGCTCGCGGTACTTGCCCTGCGTCGGGATCCACGCCTCGCAGTCGAACTTGCGGGCGGCCGAGGCGCCGAGGTCACCGGTGGCGACGTCGATCACCCGGAACGGCAGCTCCAGCGAGGTCAGCCACTGCTTCTCCCAGGCCAGCAGACGCTGGTGCTCCGCATCCGAGTCCTCGGGCGCGACGTAGGAGAACATCTCCACCTTGTCGAACTGGTGGACGCGGAAGATGCCCTTGGTGTCCTTGCCGTGCGAGCCGGCCTCGCGGCGGAAGCAGGGCGAGAAACCGGCGTAGCGCAGCGGGAGCCGCTCGACGTCGATGATCTCGTCCATGTGGTACGCGGCCAGCGGCACCTCGGACGTGCCGACCAGGTAGAGGTCGTCCTTGTCGAGGTGGTAGACGTCCTGGGCCGCCTGGCCGAGGAAGCCGGTGCCCGCCATGGACTGCGGGCGGACCAGCGCCGGGGTCAGCATCGGCGTGAAGCCGGCCTCGGTGGCCTGGGCGATCGCCGCGTTGACGAGCGCCAGCTCAAGGAGGGCGCCGACGCCGGTCAGGAAGTAGAAGCGGGAGCCGGAGACCTTGGCGCCGCGCTCGACGTCGATCGCGCCGAGCAGCTGGCCGAGCTCCAGGTGGTCCTTGGGCTCGAAGCCCTCGGCACCGAAGTCACGGATCGTGCCGTGCGTCTCCAGGGTGACGAAGTCCTCCTCGCCGCCGACGGGCACGTCGGGGTGGACGAGGTTGCCGAGCCTGAGCAGCAGCTCGTGGGTCTCGGCGTCGGCCGCGTCGCGCTCGGCGTCGGCGGTCTTGACGTCGGCGGCGAGCTGGCCGGCCTTCTTCAGCAGCTCGGCCTTCTCGTCACCGGAGGCCTTGGGGATGAGCTTGCCCAGCGACTTCTGTTCGTTGCGCAGCTCGTCGAAGCGGACGCCGGAGGACCTGCGCCGCTCGTCGGCAGAGAGGAGGGCGTCGACGAGCGCGACGTCCTCTCCACGGGCGCGCTGGGACGCGCGCACACGGTCGGGGTCCTCACGGAGCAGGCGAAGGTCAATCACGCAGCCAAGGCTACCGGTGCGGGGTTGCCCCTCACGAATCACTATTGGTACGTGTTCCGAATCGCGGCTTACGTTCCGTTATGGGGGAATTGCCGAGCGTGTCAATAAAAAGTGCCTCACTCC
This sequence comes from Streptomyces sp. NPDC008092, assembly GCF_042957285.1. NCBI lineage: Bacteria > Bacillati > Actinomycetota > Actinomycetes > Kitasatosporales > Streptomycetaceae > Streptomyces > Streptomyces sp. NPDC008092. Next base: position 83,912 of record NZ_JBIBHY010000010.1, on the reverse strand, counting down.
CTGGGACGGGTCATGCGCGAGGCCTGCGGTTGACTGGATTCCCTTGTGGAGAGCGGGACTTGGGGGCGCGGTTGTCCACAGGGATCCGCGCCCTCGCGAGAGTTATCCACAGGGTGTGTGGACGAGGTGTGGACTTCGGGATTGATCACTCCGCGAGCAACCTGTGAAGAGAGGAATTCCCGGTTCAAACCGTGACAACACCCTCTTTCGAGTGGAAAGGCATCGCTCCAAAAGATGAACCATGGGAAACGAGTGGACGAAGGGTGATGTGGGCGAGCGGGGTCGTGCCGATGGCCCGTAGGGCGATTTGTCGACAGACTCATGCGTCGCTGTCGACTTGTCCCCAGGTCGAGATGGGCACCTGTGGATAACCCCTGTGGATAACGAAGATATGAGAGTACGACCGGTTAGAAGCGGCCGTCCTGGCAGCGCGCCACCCAGTCCGAGGCCGCGACGAACTCCTCGTCCGACGTCCCCGGCAGCGTGGGCCCCACGGTCTCGCCCGGACTGACATCCGCCCGCGGGTAGGAGCCCAGGAACCGCACCTGGCGGCAGATCCGCTTCAGCCCCATCAGTGCCTCCGCCACCCGCCGGTCGGAGATGTGGCCCTCGGCGTCGATGCAGAAGCAGTAGTTGCCGATGCCGGCGCCGGTCGGCCGGGACTGCAGCAGCATGAGGTTGATGCCCCGGGTGGCGAACTCGCCGAGCAGGTCGCGCAGCCCGCCGGGGTGGTCGTCGTTCTGCCAGAGCACCACCGAGGTCTTGTCCGCGCCGGTCGGGGCCGCGGGCCGGGCCGGGCGGCCGACCAGGACGAACCGGGTCTGCGCGTTCTCCGCGTCGTGGATCCCGGTCTCCAGGGCCTCCAGGCCGTACCGCTCGGCCGCGAACTCGCCGGCGAAGGCGGCGTCGTAACGGCCCTCCTGGACCAGGCGCGCGCCGTCCGCGTTCGAGGCGGCGGACTCCCAGACGGCGTCCGGGAGGTGGGCCCGCAGCCAGTTGCGGACCTGCGGCTGGGCGACCGGGTGGGCGGTCACCGTCTTGATCTCGGAGATCTTGGTGCCGGGGCGTACCAGCAGCGCGAAGGTGATCGACAGCAGCACCTCGCGGTAGATCATCAGCGGCTTGCCCGCGACCAGCTCGTCGAGGGTCGTGGTGACCCCGCCCTCGACGGAGTTCTCGATCGGCACGAACGCGGCCTCGGCCTCGCCGTTGCGTACGGCGTCCAGCGCGGACTGCACGGAGACGTACGGGATGAGCTCCCGGGTGGCGGCCTCCGGAAGCGTGCGCAGGGCGACTTCGGTGAAGGTGCCTTCGGGACCGAGATACGCATAGCTCGCTGGCATGTCCCTCACCCTAATGGGCGCAGGGAGACCCGGCTCACTTGTCTCATCGGATCCACTCGACCGGGTGGTTTGAAACCCGGGAACGCACCAATAGTGATCAGAAACCACTGCGGTAACGCGCGACGGGCCGATGTCACCCCTCCAGCAGCCGCTGCCCCACGTACTCCCCGGCGGCCGCACCACCCGGCACCGCGAACAGGCCGCTGGCCTCGTGCCGGATGTACTGCGAGAGAGCGTCCCCGCGGTCCAGCTTCCGCTGCAGCGGCACGAACCCGCGCAGCGGATCCGCCTGCCAGCAGACGAAGAGCAGCCCCGCGTCCGGCGTCCCGTCCGCGCCGATGCCGTCGTGGTACGAGAACGGGCGCCGCAGGATGGCCGCGCCCCCGTTCTGGTCGGGCCGGGTGATCCGGGCATGGGCGTTGACCGGGACGACGTACTCCCCGTCGGACCTCGCCTTCTCCAGGTCCATCGGCGTCGTCTCGGTGCCGCCGGTCAGCGCCGCCCCGTTCGACTTCTTCCGCCCGATCACGTTCTCCTGGGCCGTGAGCGACAGCTTCTCCCAGTCGTCGAGGAGCATGCGGATCCGGCGTACGACAGCGTATGAGCCGTTCGCCATCCACGCCGGGTCGCTCGAACCGCTCGCCGGTACGAAGATCCGCTTGTCGAAGTCGGCCTCCGTCGGCTTCGGGTTGCGAGTGCCGTCCAGCTGGCCCATGAGGTTGCGGGCCGTCATGGGGTGGGCGGTGGCGCCCGGGGTGCGGTTGAAGCCGTTCATCTGCCAGCGGACCTTCGCCGCGCTGCCCGCGTCCTTCTGGACCGCACGCAGGGCGTGGAAGGCGACCAGGGCGTCGTCGGCGCCGATCTGCACCCACAGGTCGCCGTTGCTGCGGGTCTTGTCGAGGTGGTCGGAGGAGAAGTCGGGCAGCGGGTCCAGCGAGGACGGCCGCTGCTTCTCCAGGCCGGTACGCGTGAAGAAGCTGTTGCCGAAGCCGAAGGTGATCGTCAGCGCCGAGGGACCCGCGTCCCGGGCCACGTCCGTGTCGTCCTGCGTCATGGGTTCGCCCGCCATCAACTGCTGGGCCGTCGTCGACCAGCGGCGCAGCAGCGCGGCGGCCTCGGTACGGCCCGCGCCCGCCGCCAGGTCGAAGGCGACGAGATGGCCGCGCGCCTGGAGGCCCTCGGTGATGCCCGGCTGATGTTTCCCGTGAAACATCGCCCGGTCGGAGCCCACCGAGCTGAGCGGGGTGGCCTGGGCGGGTGCGGCCGCGTAGCCGACGCCCGCACCCGCCGCGCCGAGCACGAGCCCGGTGGCCCCGGCGGTGCCGAGCAGCGCGCGCCGGCTGACGCCCCCGGCTGGGGGAACCTCGGCGGCAGGGGTACGGGCCTCGTGGACGGACTGGGACTGTTCGGGCATGGTGCGGTTCAGCCGATCTGCGCGTTCTTGGAGACGGTCACCTGGTCGATGTCGGAGGTCCGCACGGTGACGGAGACCTTCCAGTCGCCGGCGATGGGGATCTGCACCCCGTTGGCCGCCCAGTGCCCGGTGGTGATGTGGTCGGGGTTCACGGGAAGCGGTCCGAGTTTCTTCGCGTCGAGGGTGAAGGCGACCTTCACCTCGGGGATGTCGAAGGCCCGGCCGTTGGGGCGCTGCACGTAGACGTGCATCTCGTTGCTGCCCACGGTCGCGGGGTCCAGGTCGACGCGGACGACGCCCTTGCCGTCCGTGCCGCCGGTGTCGAAGGACATGTCGAGGGTCAGCGCGCCGCCCGAGGACGAGCTCGATGCCGAGGAGGACGAGGCGGCCGCGGTGGCTGCCTTGGCGTCCTGCTCGGTACGGCCCGGCTCGGTCTGCGTCAGCACGGTCGTGACCGCGAGCAGGGCGACGGCGACCCCGGCCTCGGCGAGCACCGAGCGGCGCAGGCCGAAGCGGTGCGGGTCGGCGTCCCGGAGACGCTTCTGCCGGGCGGTGTCCATGGCGGACTGCTGCCGGGCGAGCTGGGCGGCCCGCTCGGGGCTGCCATCGGCGGACGTGGCCTTGCCGGAGACGCCGGTGCCGGACGCAGCGGAGATGCCGGCGGCAGCAGAGATGCCGGTGCCGGACTCGGCGGCCTTGCCGGAGGCCTCCTTCGTGGCGACGGACGCCTTGACCGTCTCCTTCGTCCCCTCCGCCCCCCTCTCCTCAGCCGCCTCGTCCTCTTCTTCCTCTTCGGCGGCCTTCGTCTCCGTCTCCGCTTCCGTCACTCCCGCAGCCGCGAGCCGCCCCGTCCACCGTCGCGAGATGGACGCGATGCCGACGAGCAGTGCCACGAGCCCGATCTTGACCAGCAGCAGCTCGCCGTACGCCGTGTCGGTGAACGCCGACCAGGAGCCGAGCTGGCGCCAGGACTGGTAGATGCCGGTGGCGACCAGCGCGAGCACCGACCCGAAGGCGACGCGGGAGAAGCGGTGGACGGCGGCGGACTCGACGGGGGCGTCGGCGGGTGCCCGGTAGAGGGCGACCAGCAGTGCGGTGAGGCCGCCCAGCCAGGCGGCGACGGCGAGCAGGTGGATCACGTCGACCGGCATGGCGATGCCCGGCTGGAGCCCGGTGGAGGCGTGCTCGGCCATGGCCCAGCTCGCCGCGAGTCCGGCGGCCACGACGGTCCCGCCGATGGCGAGCCCGAAGGTCAGGTCGCGCTTCTCCTCTTCCTCGCGCTTGTCGTAGGCACCGAAGAGGACGGCGATGAAGAGGGCGGCCGCCGCGAGCAGCAGCAGCCGGGAGACCAGGGCCGCGCCCGTCTTGGTCTGCAGGACCTGGCCGAGGAGGTTCAGGTCGAAGATGTCGCCGACGCTGCCGGAGGTCGTGTAGGAGCCGCGCAGGAGCAGCAGCCAGAGGGTGGCGGCGGTGAGCGTCAGCCAGCCGCCGACGACCAGGCGCTGCATGGCCCGCACGCCGGAGCCGCGCTGCCAGCAGGCGAGGACGAAGGCGGCGCCGCCGACGAGCACGATGTACCCGGCGTACGACATGTACCGCCCGAAGCCGTAGAGCCAGCCGACGACCCCGCCGCCCGCCTCCTGGTCCCCGACCGAGGCGACGGTCGTGGAGGGCGCCCCGACGGAGAACGTGAAGGCGCCGGCGACGGGGTGGCTGTCCGCCGAGACGACCTGCCAGGCGACGGTGTACGTGCCCTTGCCCAGCCCGCTCTTGAGCTGCACGCCGTACGTCGTCCCGCTCAGGTTGCCCGGCTTGGCCAGGTCGACCCGTTTGCCCTTGGGGTCCAGGACCCGGATCGAGTTGTCGTTCATGGACACGTTCTCGGAGAACGTGAGCGAGACCTGGTCGGGCGCCTTGGTGACCACCACCCCCTGGGAGGGGTCGCTGCCGGTCAGCGCGGCGTGCGCCGAGGCCGGCCCGGCGCCGGCCAGCAGCGCGCCGGTGACGGCGAGGAACAGCAGCACCAGGGTGCGCAGGCGGGGGGTGATGGTCCGCATCAAGGTCGGTCCTCCCTCAGTGTCCGGTCGACGGGTTGTACGTGGCGGACTTCACCGGCATCTCGACGGTGAGCGGACCGGATTCGGCAAACTTGAGTTTCAAGGTGATCGTGTCGCCCTGCTCGGGGCGGTGCTTCAGCTTCTCGAACATCAGATGGTTGCCACCACTTTTGAACACGAGTTGACCGTGTGCGGGCACCTGGAAGGAGGTGACCTCCTCCATCGCCCCGCCGTTGGTCTCGTGCATGGTGATCTCACCGGCGGAGGGGCTCGTGACGGAGGTCAGCTCGTCCTTCGTGCCGCCCTTGTTGGTGATCGTCAGGAAACCGGCGGCCATGTCGGCGGAGACCGGCTGAGGCATGTAGGAGGCGCCGACGGACAACTCGGCCCCTGAGGAGCCGGAGGAGCCCGAGGCGCTTGACGAGCCCGAGCCGCCGCAGCCCGCGAGGACAAGAGTCCCCGCGACGGCTATCCCGGTCAGGGCGAGGGGTTTCACGGGTTTCCTGGGTTTCACGGGTTCTCCCCCAGGATCAGCTTGGGGAGGTCCTTGGTGTAGTCGTCGACGGTGGCGTTCTCGCCGTAGAGGACGTATCCGCCGTCGGTCTTCGGCGAGAACGCGATGACCTGGGTGCCGTGCACCGAGACGACCTTGCCGGTCTTCTTGTCCTTGTGGGTCGGCTCGATGGAGATGCCGAGGGTGCGCGCACCGGCCTGGATGGTGGCGAAGTCGCCGGTCAGCCCGACGAAGCTCGGGTCGATGCCCTTGAGCCACTTGCCGAGCTCGGACGGGGTGTCGCGGGCCGGGTCGGTGGTGACGAACACGATCCGCAGCTTCGCCTGCTCGGCCTTGGACAGCGCCTTCTTGGCGACCGCGATGTTGTTCATGGTCAGCGGGCAGACGTCGGGGCAGTGCGTGTAGCCGAAGTAGACCAGCGTGGGCCTGCCCTTGGTCTCCGCGCGCAGGTCGTACTTCTTGCCGTGGGTGTCCGTGAGCACCAGGTCCGGCTTCTCGAACGGCGTGTCCAGGATGGTCGCGGCCTTGTTCGAGGTGTCTCCGGAGACCACGGTGACGGGTGACTTCGCGTCGTCGTCGCCGCTGCCGCAGGCGGAGAGGGTCAGGGTGGCGGCGGCGAGCAGCGCGGCCGCGGCGAACGTCTTCTTGCGCATACGAAAATGTCCCAGATGTGAGAGATCCGGCGCGCACCGGGGGGCCGTACGACAGCTGTCCGACAGCTGCGGCAGCGACGGACTCCGGCTGGCGGAATCCGGCTGACGAACCGCAGCTGACGAACCGCGGCTGTCGGGGTCGTACGACAGCGTCGCACGACCCCCTGTGCGCGTTACGGACGCGGAACTCAGGCCTCGGTGCCGGTGGTGGACCGGCGGCGGCCGGCGAGGACGCCGTAGGCGACCCCGGCCGCGCCGACGACGATGCCGACGACGCCGAGTACGCGGGCGGTGGTGTCGCTGCCGCCGGCGGAACCTGCGTCGTCGGAGGCGGTGGTCTCGGTCTTGGCGGAGGTCTCCTCGGCCGTGTCCTCGGCCGTGGCGGACCCGTGGTGGTCGTCGGTGGCGGCGGACAGCGCGAGGACCGGGGCCGGGTTCTCCGGCTCGTCCTGGCCCTCCTGCTGGACCTCGATCCAGCGGACGACCTCGTTGTTGGAGTACGTCTGGACCGCCTTGAAGACCAGTTCGTCGGTGTTCTCGGGCAGGGCGCCCACGGAGAGCGGGAACTTCTGGAAGTAGCCCGGCTCGATGCCCTTGTCCTCGGCGGTCCAGGTGACCTTGGTGACCGCCTGGTCGATCTTCTCGCCGTGCATCTCCAGCGGCTTGGCCAGCTTGGACTTGGTGACGTCGATCTTCCAGCCGGCCATCGGCTGCGGCATCACGGACGCGATCGGGTGGTCGGCGGGGAAGTTGACCTCGACCTTGGTGGTCGAGGCGTCGTCGCGCTCGTTGGGGACCTTGAAGTCGATGACCGCGTAGCCGCCCTTGGCGGCGGTGCCCTCGGGCTGCACGCTGACGTGCGCGAACGCGGGCGAGGAGACGGCCAGCACGGCCGTGCCCGTGACGGCGGCGACGGCGGCGATACGAGAGGCCTTCATGGCGGAAGCCTTCATGGCAGGGAGCACTCCACTCCGAGTGAGTTCTGTCGTTGAGGGGGCGCGTGACAGACCGAAGGCCGAAAGCCGAAGCCGAAGCCGAAGCCGAAGCCGAAAACCGAAGCCGAGAGCCGAGAGCCGAAGTCGAAGTCGAACGCCGAAAACCGAAGGTCGGAAGTCGCAAGTCGAAGATCGAAAGTCGGAGGTCGGAGGTCGGAGACCGGAAGTCGGAGGTCGGAAGCGGCCGTCGGAAAGCGCACGCGCGTGTGCCGCACGACGGCGGCCGGCCCCTCCGGATCCGGGCGGACCCCGGGGAGTGGTGCTCTGGTCGCGTCGTGTCAGGCGGCGAGAACGAGTACGGCGGCGGCCGCGGGCGGCCCGCGCCGGATCACCGAGTGCTGGAGTGCGACGGTGCGCGGGGCGGGCGGTATGTCCCAGGCGCTGCGACGGCCACGCGCGGGTGCCTCGGGTACGGCCACGAGCCCGGCGCACAGGGCACGCGCCAGCGCGAGCGCCCCACGCAGGGAACGGATCAGCGCCCCCTCGGCGACCCCGTGCGCCGAATCGGCCGACAACTGGATCAGCCGCAGCAGCGCCAGGTCGCCCCGGCGCAGCAGCCAGCCGGCCACGACGGCCGCGAGGACGTGTCCGAGCAGCATGGGCAGGGAAGGCAGCAGCGAGCCGGAGGCCGCGGTGGCGTCCGCGGCACGGGCCGCCCCGCTCGCGCCGGCGGCCGGGGCCGAGGCGCTGAGATGCGCGTCCGTGAGGATCTTGTACGCGTGGGCGGGGCTGATCTGCGCGGCCCCGGCCCCGCACACCAGCCGGGCGGCCCGTTCCACCAGCGAGGCGTCGCTCATGGACAGCGCCGACACGGCCGTCGTCGACGGCATGGCGGACATCGAGGACATCGACATCGAGCCGCCGGACGACATCGAGCCGCCGGACATCATGGACCCGCCGTGCTGACCGAGCCCGAACAGCGTGTGGAGCACGGTCTGGAGCACCGCGAGCAGCGCCACGATCCCGGGCAGCGAGCGGGCCCGGCCGGCCAGCGGGGCGACGAGGGCCAGGGTGCCCAGGAAGCCCGCGCCGAGCGTCCACAGCGGAACGGTCGCGCAGGATGCCAGGGTGTGCCCCGCCGCGGCCAGCACCACGCAGAGCGCGGCGAACACCGCGGCCCGCAGGAGCCGCAGTCCGCTTCCGGTGCGCGCCGTGCGCGGGTGGGGGGCAGTCATGGCGGGCTCATCATCGCACTGGACCCGCACCCGCTTTGCGTCAGGTCCGGAAGATTCCGTTACACGGAGATTCCGTTGCGGCCGGGTCGGCGGCCGGGGCCGCGCCCGGGTCGGTGGCCGGGTCGGTGTTCGGGAGAAAGAACCGAAAGATCATCCTTGTGGCGAACTACCCGCTCATACACCGAAACCTTCACCCGCGCATCCCCCGGATGGGCGTTCTCACATGAACGGAGTGCTTACACCCGCGCACGGGTGGCAATAGGTATCGGTATGTCGAGCCGCGGCCAGGAGGCTGGAGCATGAGCATCTGGTGGTCCCTCCATCTGCGGCGTGAGGCCGCGAGCGTGCCGCTCGCCCGCCGGCTGCTGATCGGCACGATGGAGACGGCGGGCGTCGATCCCGACGTCTCCTACGACCTCTCCGTCGCCCTCAGCGAGGCCTGTGCGAACGCCGTCGAGCACGGCGGGGCCGGCCGCCCCTCGGAGGCGTACCGGGTCACCGCCTACCTGGACGGCGAGAAGTGCCGTATCGAAGTGGCCGATTCGGGTCCGGGGCTCGCTCCCGGGTTCGCCCGTACCCAGGACCTCAGGCCCGCCCGTCCCGACGCGGAGAACGGGAGAGGTCTCTGTCTCATCAGAGAACTCGCGGATCACGTCCACATCGGCAACAAGCCGGGCCGCGGCGGCACCGTGGTCAGCTTCGACAAGATCCTCAAGTGGAAGAAAGATCCTTCCCTGCTTTCGGCATGACGCTCGCTCCCGCATAACACCCGCGCTAGGGTGCGCGCATGATTCTCAGAAAGATTAAAGAAAGCCTGCTCATCCCAGGCGTGATATTGCGTCCCATTGCCGTCGGCGATGCGAAAGCGCTGTGCGCCGCATACGTCGGCAGCCGAAGCCATCTCGAACCCTGGGAACCGGTCAGACCCGAGTCCTTCTTCACTGTCGAGGGCCAGACCGAGCGCATCGAAGGCCTGCTGGGACAGGCCGCGGACGGTCTCGTGGCCCCCTGGATCATGGAGTCGGACCGGGACGGCGGGATCGTCGGGGCGATCAGCCTTTCCGGGATTTCCCTCGGCCCTTTCTGCAGTTCCTACGTGGGCTATTGGGTGGCCGGTGATCAGCAGGGCCGAGGTCTGGCCACCGCCGCCCTGGAGCGGGTCTGCGAGATCGCCCGGGATGTGGTGGGACTTCACCGGATCGAGGCCTCCACCCTGATCGAGAACACGACGTCCCAACGCGTGCTGAAGAAATGCGGTTTCGAGACGATCGGGGATGCCCCGCAGTATCTGCACATCAATGGAGAATGGCGGGACAGCCGGCTGTTCCAGCGGATCCTGCACGGCCGCGCCCCGGCGCTGTGACCAGTGGCTTCCCGACTGGTTCAGCTTCCTGGGCGTTCACAGGCGGTTGCCAGCTCCTGCCCATGCCCCTGACAAACGGCGTTCCTAACTTCGTCGGCCATGACGGGAAACCACAAAAACACGTCGATCACCCGCCGCCGTGCCCTCGCGGTCTCCGGCGGCACGGTGGCGGCCGGCGGCCTCGCGGTCGCCGGCTTCCAGTCGGCCTTCGCCGACACGACCGACACCAGCGCCGACGCGGACGCCACCGCCTCCGCGAGTTCCACCAGCAGTGAGTGCATGACGCTGATGAGCAGCGTCACGGAAGGGCCGTACTACCTCGATGGTGCCTTGGTGCGCAAGGACATCACCGAGGGCAAGGCCGGCGTTCCGCTGACCCTCCGCCTGACCGTCGTCGACGCCACCGACGGCTGCACCCCGGTCAAGGGTGCCGCGGTCGAGATCTGGCACTGCGACGCCTGGGGCTACTACTCCGGCTACACCACCGCCAACCCCGGCGGCTCCGCCCCCGCGGAGAGCGAGGAGGGCGACTCCGCCAACGACAACACCTACCTGCGCGGTTACCAGATCGCCAACGCCAACGGGGTCGTCAAGTTCGAGACGATCTTCCCGGGCTGGTACACCCCGCGCACCTGCCACATCCACGTGAAGGTGCATACGGGCGGCGAGAAGGAGGACGGCACCTACGAGGGCGGCAAGGTCAACTACACCGGCCAGCTGTTCTTCGCCGACGACATCGCCGAGGAGATCTTCACGCTCGACCCCTATGCGAAGCACACCGGCAGCTACACCGTGCTCGCCGACGACATGGTGTACGACGGCGGTGGCGCCGCCAGCGGTCTGCTGACCCTGAAGGCCGTGCACAAGAAGGACCCCTCGAAGGGCTACAAGGGCTCCCTGACGCTGGGCGTCGACCCGGACGCCGAGAACACGGGCGCCGGCAGCGGCGGCGGAGGCACCCCGCCGAGCGACGCCCCGACGGGCACTCCGCCGAGCGACGCCCCCAGCGACAGCGCCTCCCCTTCGGCCTCCGCCTCCTCATAAGGTAAGGGACATGACAAGCCGCGAGGACGACGCGCTGGCGCAGGCCGCCGTGGCCGCGCTCACGGGTCAGCTGGCCCTGGCTCCCAAGCCGGGCCTGCCCGACCCCCGTGACCTGGACGCCCGCAGCACGCGCCGGGAGCACGACAGTCTGCGCTGGTCGGCCAGGGCGCTGGCGCCCGGCCTCGCGGCGATGGCCGCCTCCGCCCGCCGTACCGGCGAGGCCACGCCGGTGCTGCGGGCGGAGCTGGGCGCGATCGGCCGGTGCACCGAGCACTCGGTGGGCCTGGCCGGCGGCGGCCACAAGGGCGCCCTGTGGGCCCTCGGGTTCCTGGTCGCCGCGGTCGCCCTGGACCCCCGTGCCAAGGCCCGCGAGATCGCCGCGAACGCCCGGAAGATCGCCGCGTTCAACGACAAGGGCGCCCCCAAGCGCCCCTCCCGGGGTTCCTCGATCTCCGTCAAGTACGGCGCGGCCGGTGCCCGGGGCGAGGCCCGGGCCGGATTCCCGCACGTACGCAGGGCGCTGGACGCCCTGGCAACGGCCCGCAAGGCGGGCGCCACCGAGAACCAGGCCCGCCTGGACGCGTTGATGACCGTGATGTGCACCCTCCAGGACACCGAACTCCTCTACACGGCGGGTCCGTTGGGCCTGCGCCAGGTCCAGGCGGGAGCACGGGCCGTACTGGAGGCCGGCGGCTCGGCGACGGAGGCGGGCGCGACAGCACTCCGCACCCTGGACGCAGACCTGCACGAGAAGGGCTGGAGCCCGCGCGGCAGCGCGGGCCTGCTGGCCGGCGCTCTCTTCCTGGATGCGCTGCCGATTCCTACCTAGGGGCGCTGGGGGTACCCCCGGCCGAAGGCTGGGGGAGGAACTGACCGGCCACCGACTACCCGCAGAACGCAACGATGGCCGGGCACCCACTCGGTACCCGGCCATTCCGCTTCTGTCAGCCCTTGAGCGAAGCCATCCAGCTCTCGACCTCGTCCGACCGCCGCGGCAGCCCCGCGCTGAGGTTCCGGTTCCCGTCGGCCGTCACCAGGATGTCATCCTCGATCCGGACGCCGATCCCCCGGTACTCCTCCGGCACGGTCAGGTCGTCGGCCTGGAAGTACAGCCCCGGCTCGACGGTCAGCACCATCCCCGCCTCCAGGACCCCCTCCACATACGTCTCGGTCCGCGCGGCAGCACAGTCGTGGACGTCGAGCCCGAGCATGTGCCCGGTGCCGTGCAGCGTCCACCGGCGCTGCAGACCCAGCTCCAGCACCCGCTCCACCGGCCCCTCCACGAGCCCCCACTCGACGAGCCGCTCGGCCAGCACCCGCTGCGCGGCATCGTGGAAGTCGCGGTACTTCGCACCCGGCTGCACCGCCGCGATGCCGGCCTCCTGGGCGTCGTACACGGCGTCGTAGATCTTCTTCTGGATCTCGCTGTACGTGCCGTTGATCGGCAGCGTGCGCGTGACGTCGGCGGTGTACAGGCTGTGCGTCTCGACGCCCGCGTCCAGGAGGAGCAGGTCGCCGGAGCGCACCGCGCCGTCGTTGCGGACCCAGTGCAGCGTGCAGGCGTGCGGGCCGGCCGCGCAGATCGAGCCGTAGCCGATGTCGTTGCCCTCCACGCGCGCGCGGAGGAAGAACGTGCCCTCGATGTAGCGCTCGCTGGTGGCCTCGGCCTTGTCGAGGACCTTCACGACGTCCTCGAAGCCGCGGACCGTGGAGTCGACGGCCTTCTGCAGCTCGCCGACCTCCCACTCGTCCTTGACCAGCCGCGCCTCGGAGAGGAAGACCCGCAGCTCCTCGTCGCGCTCGGCGGTGACCTTGTCGGTCAGTGCGGCCTGGATGCCGGCGTCGTATCCGCGGACGACCCGCACCGGGCCGGTGGCCTCGCGCAGCTTGTCGGCCAGCTCGCGCACGTCGGCGGCGGGGATGCCGTAGAGCGCCTCGGACTCGGTGAGGGAGTGCCGGCGGCCGACCCACAGCTCGCCCTGGCCGGAGAGCCAGAACTCGCCGTTCTCGCGGTCGGAGCGGGGCAGCAGGTAGACGGTGGCCACGTGGCCGTCGTCCTTCGGCTCCAGGACGAGTACGCCGTCCTCGGTCTGGTTGCCGGTCAGGTACACGTACTCGACGGACGCCCGGAACGGGTAGTCCGTGTCGTTCGAGCGGGTCTTCAGGTTGCCGGCCGGGATCACCAGGCGCTCGCCCGGGAAGCGGGCGGACAGCTCGGCGCGGCGGCGGGCGGTGTGCCCGGCCTGCTCGATGGGCTTGAGATCGCGCAGCTCCGTGTCGGCCCAGCCGGACTTCATGCTCTCGGCGAGCTCGTCGGACACGCCCGGGTACAGGCCGTTCTTGCGCTGCTTGATCGGCTCTTCCGACTCGGTCTCCGGGGTCTCCGGATTTTCCGGGGTGAGCTCGTCGGACACGGTCATCCTCCTCGACACTGCAGTGGAACCCGTCCATCGTACGGTCGTACCGGACGGCGTCCCAGGGACCCGGGGCCCACAGCCGTGTGAGGTGTCTCCGCCTCCCCCTCCGGCCCTCCTTCTGACTGACCGGTCAGTCGAAACGGCACATCAGCCGAAATCGCACATCAGCCGAAATCGCACATCAGCCGAAACGGCACGTCTGCCGAAACGGCACGTCTGCCGAAACGGCACGTCTGCCGAAACGGCACGTCTGCCGAAACTGCACATCGCCGAAACGGTACGTCAGTCGAAGCGCGCCGCCAGCAGGACCACGTCCTCCTCGCTGTCGGCCTCGTCCAGGCCGTCCGGCAGCACCGTGCGCAGCACGTGGTCGGCGATCGCCCCGGGGTCGTGGCGCAGCGCGCGCGGGATGCTCGCGGCGGCCGTGTGCAGCCGGGCGAAGGCGCGGTCCATGGGGTCGCCGGTGCGGTGCAGCAGCCCGTCGGTGTAGAGGAGGACGGTCTCGCCGGCCTCCGCCTCGATCTCCACGCTGGGCGCCTCCCAGCAGGCGAGCATGCCCAGCGGCGCGGACACCGAGGTCTCCGCGAACTCGGTGCGGTGCTCCCCGATCAGCAGCGGCGGGCTGTGGCCGGCCCCGGCGAGGGTGACCTTGCGCAGCGCGGGCTCGCAGTAGGCGAACAGGGCGGTGGCGGAGCGGGCCGGTTCGGTCAGCCGCAGCAGCAGTTCCAGGTCGGAGAGGACCGCGACCGGGTCCTCGCCCTCCATCACGGCATACGCCCGCAGCGAGGCGCGCAGCCGGCCCATCGCGGCGACCGCGCTCGGCCCGGAGCCGGTGACCGAGCCGACGGCGAGGCCGAGGGCGGCGTCTGGGAGCGGCAGCGCGTCGTACCAGTCGCCGCCGCCGCGCGGGCCGGTGCGGTGCCGGGCGGCGAGCTGGACGCCTGCCACCCGGGGCAGCCGGGAGGGGAGCAGCTCCTCGGCGATGGTCGCCATGCACGCGCGCGTGCGCTCGACCTCCAGCAGCCGGGCCAGGTGCTCGGCCGCGTACCTGACGTACAGGCCGGCCAGGTGGCGCCGGCGCTCGTGCGGCTCGGCCGGTTCGTCGTACAGCCAGGCGACCGCGCCGAGCCGGCCGGCCGCGTCGCTGACGAGGGGGAGTGCGTAGCTGGCGGCGTAGCCGAGCCGGGCGGCGACCTCGCGGTGGCGCGGGTCGAGGCCGTCCTCGGCGAACAGGTCGGCGTGCACGGTCTCGGCGGCGGTACCGGTGTCGTACGGCAGCGCGCCGCGCGGGACGGTCTCCAGGTGGCCGAGGTCCGCGCGGCCGAGCCCGAGGCCGAGCGTGGTGTGCGGGCCCAGTCCGTCGGCGGGCTCCAGCGCGACCAGACCGCGCCGGGCGCCCACCAGGGCGGCACCGGCGCGCAGCAGCTCTTGGAGGGCCGGCTCCAGTGCGTTGCTCCGGGCGAGCCGTTCGGTCAGTTCGTGGAGGGTGGTGAGGTCGGAGACCCAGCCTGCCAGCCGGTCCTGGAGCACGGTGCCGGGCGCCGGGGCGGCGGGGGGCTGCGGGACCGGAGGCGCGGCCGGGGTGGCCGGAACAGGGTGGACCGGTGCGACAGTGTGTGCGGGAGCGGGGACCGTTGAATCGATTCCAGCCACTTTCGGAGGGTGCGGGGCGTTCATCGCGTCCGGCTTTCAGACCTGTGCGTATTGCTCAAAAGCATCGCAAACCCCCATGTCTTTCTGCGCTGCTGGCAGTGTCTCCACATGTACACGCACTCGTGAGGAGATGTCCAGCATTGTCCTGCCGGGATTCCTGGTGTCCGTGGGCCTCTTGGGGTGTTCGCGAGAGGTTCTCCCGGACGGCTTGCACAAAAGCAAAGTTGGCTTAAAACTGACTCGGGCAGCGGTTCACTGCGGTCGACTGGCCTTGCTCCACGGAGCGTCACAGCGGTCGTGATGGGTACGTACTCGGAGAAGGCCAGGGGTGGTTGGGAACCACCCGGAACCTGGCGACGGACCCGGGCGTCTTAACCACCGACGACCGTGCCCCATCCTCCCGTGGCGGAGGCGGAGAGAAACACTGGGAACGGCAAAACGCCAGACTTCGCCACCCCCACGCCGTGGCCGTGCTTTTGATAGACGCAGTACGAGACGTAGTACGAGCAGTACAAGCAGTACGAGCAGTACGCGGTACGAGCAGTACGACGCAGTTCTTGTGAACGCGGGCGCGGCCCCCGCTCGACCCCCAGGGGGTTCCCCTTGCCCAGCGCAGGGGTGTGATGCGCCAACAGGTACGCACAGTGAAGTGATCGACACATGATGTGATGTGGTCCACGGTGTTGCCAGCGGTGCAACGGAAAGGAACGAGCGCTCATGCGCGAGATCCTCGGAAGGCGACGCAGGCTCCTGTCCAGGCGGAACGACAAGGGGCCTGAGTTTCTCGGCGCGGCCCTGACCTTCGCGACGGAATGGCAGTGGCCCGTACTCCCGGGCGTGGCTCCCGACCCTCAGGGGCGGGCCCGGTGCGCGTGTCCCGACCCCGAGTGCACGGTGCCCGGTGCACACCCCTTCGACCCCGGCCTGCTCGCCGCCACCACCGACGAGCGCATGGTCCGCTGGTGGTGGGGCAACCGGCCGACGGCCCCGATCGTCCTCGCCACCGGAGCCGCCGGCGGCACGGCGCCCTGCGCGGTCAGCCTGCCGGCCCTCGCCGCCTCCCGCGCCCTCGCCCTCCTCGACCGCCGCGGCATGCGGCTCGGTCCGGTGGTCGCCGCGCCCACCCGGTGGGCGCTGCTCGTCAAGCCGTACTCCATGGAGCAGCTGGGCGAGCTGCTCTACGCCAAGGACTTCGTCCCCGGCTCGCTCCGCTTCCACGGCGAGGGCGGCTACCTCGCCCTGCCGCCCTCCGAGACCGGCCAGGGCGCCATCCGCTGGGAGCGGGCCCCGCTGCCCGGCTCGGCGAAGCCCTGGGTGCCCGACGTGGAGGCCGTGGTGGACGCCGTGGTCGACGCCCTCACTCGTACGGGTGTGAGCGCACCCGAGTTGTAGGGGTGTCGGGCGCGCAAACCCGGCTTGCCGCGTCCGCCTGGTTACCCTCCGCACATGAACGTGCGTCTACTCGCCCTTGCGGGCGTCATGGTGTGCGCGGTCGCGCTGCCGCTGGCCGTGGCGTCCGCAGGACAGGTGGGCGATGCCGCCGTACGCCCCGCCCGGCACGACGACGAGAAGCTGCCGGTGCCCGTCAGGTCCCCGCTGGTGCTCGGCCTCGGCCTCGCCACGGCCGCCCGCTGCGGTCCCGAGCTCACCTCGCCCGACGGTGTCGAGGCGCAGACCTGCGTGATGGCCCAGGGCGCGGACACCTGGGCGCGCACCTACTACCGCAACGCCACCGGGGCTGCCCTGGAGGGCGTGCTGAGCCTCCTGGGCCCGAACGGCCGCACCGTCCAGACGCACTGCGCCGCCGATGCCGCCGCCGACGACGAGCCCGCCACCTGTGAGACGCCCCGGGAGCACACCCGGGGTGCGCTGGACGCCTACACGGCCGTCACGGAGTTCGCGGCACGCGACGGCGACGGCGCACTGCTGCTGCGCTCCGCGAGCAACTCGGCGGACGCCGGTGCCGGGAACCCCGCCGCGAACAGCAACTCCTAGCAGTCAAGCGGGAGTTGACGATTCGCCGCGGTTCGTACACCGGACGCGGGCATGAAAAGGCCCGATTGCTGGCGACGGGGGATGCACCAGCAACCGGGCTACTGAGACGGTAACAAGAGATCGGCGGTTCGCAAATTCGATCTCGGCTATTCGGACACGTATTTGCTTGCCGTGTAGGGAAGTTGTGACAGGAGTCACCTGAGCCTACGGGCCTGGAGCGGCTGACCGACCGGTCAGCCGCCACCCCGTGTCCGCGCTGCTCGCCGGCCGGTCGTCAGCTGAGCGTGACCTGCCGGTTGGTCAGCCCGCCGCGGGCCCGCCGCTCGTCCGCCGTGAGCGGTGCCTCCGAGGCCAGGGCGGTCGCGAGCCGCTCCGCGAACTCGGCGGCGGGCTTCTCCACGTCCTCCGCGCCGACCTCGCTCGGCAGGTCCCAGACCGGCACGGTGAGACCGTGGGCACGGAAGGAACCGACCAGCCGGGTGCCCTCGCCGAGGCTGGACCGGCCCGCGGCATGCAGCCGCGCGAGAGCGTCCAGAAGCTGCTCCTCGGGATACGGCATGACCCACCGCAGATGGTTCTTCTCGGGCGTCTCGCACCAGTAGGCGGAGTCGACGCCGGTCAGCTTCACCGTCGGGATGGCCGCCGCGTTGGCCCGCTCCAGGGAGGCGGTCACGTCCGGGGTGGCGTTCTCCGCGTCCTGCACCCAGAACTCGAAGCCGTCGTGCACAACTGGCTCGAACGGGCCCTTGGGGTCGAGCAGGTCCTGCAGCCGGGGGCTGTCGGCGGGGGCGCGGCGGCCCTGCACCGGGGTGCCCGGCTCGGCGGCGAGGGCGCGCTGGAGGGTGTCCGCGAGGTCGCGGCTGATGTCGCCGGAGGCCGTGTCGTTCTGCAGGCCGAGCAGGACCGTGCCGTCGTCGCGGCGCAGCGCCGGCCAGGCCATCGGCAGCACCGTGGCGAGCGTGACCGAGGGGACGCCCTCGGGCAGACCGTCCTTCAGGGTCAGCTCGACGGTGGCGGCGGGGACCAGCTCGCGCAGCGCCACCCAGTCGCCCTCGCCGGCCAGCCCCTCGAACGGGCGGTGCACCAGCTCGGTCGCCGCGTGCGCCGCCGCCCGGCCGTGACAGGCCTTGTAGCGGCGGCCGCTGCCGCAGGGGCAGGGTTCACGGGCACCGACAACCGGATAGTTCACGTCAGCGCCTTCGGCGCGGGCGGCATCGCCGGGCTGCGGCCGCGTGGCCGTCGTCTGGGGTCGCTTCTTGGCCATCTGGGTGTCTCCCGGTTACGGCTCGTCTCGTACGGCGGGAGCCTAGCCGTTCATGCCCTGGACCACGGGAACCTGTGGACAACGGCGCCGACACCGACCGTACGGCCCACGGGCCCTGCGGACGGAGGCGCCGTCACGCATCCGTCCCGGCTCGGGGCGCCGAGGGCTCGGTCCAGGTCGTCGACGTCCCGGCTCGGGCCGTCGAAGGCTCAGTCCAGGTCGTCGAACGCGTCCGCGAAGTCCAGGTCGGCCATCTCCGGGACCGAGGGCGCCATGACGCGCGCGGCGAAGGCGTCGCGGCGGTCCCGGGTGCCCGGACCGCGCACGTCCTTCTGGACCACGACCCAGACGGTGACCTCGCCCCGGGCGTCGTCCCGGACGCCCCAGTCGTCGGCCAGGGCCGTGATGATGTTCAGCCCGCGGCCGCCGTGCGCCGTGACCGAAGGGGTCATCGGGGCCGGGCGGGTCGGGCCGCCGCCGTCCGTCACCTCGACGATCAGCCGGCCGTGCGTGTCCACCTGCCAGGCGGCCCGGACGTCGCCGTCCCCGGCCAGCGCGTCCCCGAGGGGGCGACCGTGTTTGCAGGCATTGCTCAAAAGTTCGGAAAGGATCAGTACGGCATCGTCGATGACCGCTTCCGACAGACCGCCCGTGCGCAACTGATCGCGCATGCGGTGCCTCGCCTTCCCCACGCCCGCAGGGCCATGGGGTACGGCCATGCTCGACGACGTGGGCACCTCCTGTGCCACCACCAACGCCACCCCCGAGACCTCCTTTGCCCCACGCCACGGTGTGGATGCCCCATCGGCCTGAACCGGAAACCGGCCAATGAATGTCCGGTGACGCATTCGCAACGAACGAATACACGCCGAACGCGCCGGAGCACTCCCTGTCACGGGGCGTCGCCGTATCCCCCAGATATGGCGACGTGTGGCTGAATTTCGATGGTGTGGCCGAGAAGTGAGGATGCTGTGGACGGGCTGTCGGGTCAAGGGGTGCGAGATGTCCTTACTCGACTCTTTATCTGAACCCCGGTCAGGACGGGTCCCGAACCCTGGTCGGGACCCGTCCTGACCAGGCGCAGTCGCCGGGACCCTCGTCCCCGGGACCCTCAGCGCCCCAGCCGGCTCAGCACGGCCGCCGGCCGGTTGGTGATGATCGCGTCGATGCCGAGCTCCACGCACAGGTCCACGTCCTCCGGCTCGTTCACCGTCCAGACGTGCACCTGGTGGCCGTTGCGCTTCAGCCGCTCGATGTAGGCCGGGTGATTGCGCACGATCCGGATCGAGGGGCCCGCGATCCGCACCCCGGCCGGCAGCCGCCCGTCGCGCAGCCGGGGCGAGAGGAACTGCAGCAGGTAGACGGTCGGCAGCGTCGGCGAGGCCGCCCGCACCCGGGCCAGCGACCGGGCGGAGAAGCTCATGACGCGCACCGGCGACTCCGCGGGGGCGGCCGGAGCGTCCAGCCCGAACCGCTTGAGCAGGACCAGCAGCCGCTCCTCGACCTGCCCCGCCCACCGCGTGGGGTGCTTGGTCTCGATCGCCAGCTCCACCCGCCGCCCGGCGTCCGCGACCAGCTCAAGCAGCCGCTCCAGCGTCAGTACGGAGGTGTCCGCGCGGTCCTCGGGCCGGAACTCCCAGTCGGGCTCCTCGTCCCGGCCGCGCCAGGCCGGCCCCTTCTTCCACGAGCCGAAGTCCAGGGTGGCCAGGTCCGCGAGCTCCAGGGCCGAGACCGCGCCCCGCCCGTTGGACGTACGGTTGACCCGCCGGTCGTGGACGCACACCAGGTGGCCGTCGGCGGTCAGGCGTACGTCGCACTCAAGGGCGTCGGCGCCGTCCTCGATGGCCTTCCGGTACGCGGCCAGCGTGTGCTCGGGGGCGTACTCGGAGGCCCCGCGGTGCGCGACGACCTGGATGCGATGCTGTGGTGCGTGGGTCACCGCGACATGGTGCCACCGAGCGGGGGTACCTGGGGGCACCCGCGATGCCGGTAAAGAGAACTTTTGTCGGACAAGCACTATATAAAGGTTGTCCGTGTACCCACAGCCACCGCTTATGGTGCTCTGACGCCCTGTGGGAAAAGCTGACGGCATACAAAAGCACATGCACAGCTGAATCGCGCCGGACCGACAGCAAGCGTGAAAGAGCGTGACCGAGTGCGACCGAGAAGAAAAGCCGTGGACCGAGGAGAGAAGCTGTGAGCACCGAGAACGAGGGCAACCCGGTACCCCCGGCCCCGTCCGCACCTCCCGTGCCGCCGTCGTCTCCCGCTGCCCCGCCGCAGGCAGCCGCGTCCGACGGCGGGGAAGCGCCGACCGCCCCGATTCCGCCGACGCCCCAGAGCGCGCCCGGCGCACCCGCCGGCGACCCCTACGGGACCGCACCCCAGGCCCCCGACGCCTCCTGGCCGCCCCCGCCCCCCGCGACCCCCTCCTACGCGGACCCCGGCGCGGGCGCCGGCGCCGCCTGGGGTTCGTCGTACGACCAGCAGCACCAGCAGTACGGCCAGCAGCAGCCGTTCCAGCAGCCGCAGCCCGCGCCGAAGAAGGGCAGCGGGCGCGGCGGCCTGATCGCCGCCGTCTTGGTGGCCGCGCTGGTCGCGGGCGGCCTCGGCGGCGGCCTCGGCTACACGCTGGCGAAGAACAACGACGACAGCGGCTCCACGACCATCTCCTCGACGTCCAGCGGCGGCGCCACCCAGGTCAAGCGCGCCGCCGGCACCATCGCGGCAGTGGCCCAGAACTCGCTGCCCAGCACGGTCACCATCGAGTCCGAGTCGACCAACGGCGAGGGCGGCACCGGCACCGGCTTCGTCTTCGACAAGCAGGGCCACATCATCACCAACAACCACGTGGTCGCGGACTCCCTCGACGGCGGCAAGCTGACCGCGACGTTCCCGGACGGCAAGAAGTACGACGCCGAGGTCGTCGGCCACGCGCAGGGCTACGACGTCGCGGTGATCAAGCTCAAGAACCCGCCGTCGGACCTGAAGCCGCTCGCCCTGGGCGACTCCGACAAGGTGGCCGTCGGCGACGAGACGATCGCGATCGGCGCCCCCTTCGGCCTGTCCAACACGGTCACCACGGGCATCATCAGCGCCAAGAACCGCCCGGTCGCCTCCAGCGACGGCAGCTCCACCAGCAAGGCGTCGTACATGAGCGCCCTGCAGACCGACGCCTCCATCAACCCCGGCAACTCCGGCGGCCCGCTGCTCGACGCCTCCGGCGCGGTGATCGGCATCAACTCCGCGATCCAGTCCGCCTCCAGCGGCGGCCTGGGCAGCACCGGGCAGTCGGGCTCGATCGGCCTCGGCTTCGCCATCCCGATCAACCAGGCCAAGTACGTGGCCCAGCAGCTGATCAAGACCGGCAAGCCGGTCTACGCGAAGATCGGTGCGTCGGTGTCGCTGGAGGACGGTTCCTCCGGAGCACAGATCACCGACTCCGGCTCGGGCGGCTCCGCCGCGGTCGAGTCCGGCGGCCCCGCGGACAAGGCCGGCCTCAAGCCCGGCGACGTCATCACCAAGCTGGACGACACGGTGATCGACAGCGGCCCGACGCTGATCGGCGAGATCTGGACCCACAAGCCCGGCGACAAGGTCGAGATCACCTACAAGCGCGGCGGCTCGGAACACACGGTCACCGTCACCCTCGGCTCCCGCGTCGGCGACAACTGACCCGCACCCGCCCGCACGAACCGGTTACTCTGTTCCCCGCGTCGCCGATCTCCGCCGACGCGGGGTGGGTTGCCCGAGCGGCCTAAGGGAACGGTCTTGAAAACCGTCGTGGCGCGAGTCACCGTGGGTTCAAATCCCACACCCACCGCTTGATGTTCACGGCCCCTGACCAGGTACGACGGTCGGGGGCCGTTGGCGTGTGCGCTCACCGTCGGAGGCGGTGGTGCTCCCTCGCCTCCCGCTCTATCGCGCACGGACGGGGCCCGGCTCGGGGGGCTGTGGTTCGTGCGGGGTGTTGTCGGTGAGTGCTGTGCGCGCGGCCTGCAGCAGTTCTTCGGAGATCGGGTTGCCCCGGGTGGCGCGGGCGAGGGCGAGGGCGCCGACCATGGTGCAGAGCTGGGCCATGCCGTCGTCGTCGCCGGTTGCCAGCCGGGCGGCCCGGTTCCGTACTCCGTCGATGTAGACCTGCTGGGAGCGGGCGGCCTGCTCGGGTTCGCGGCCCAGGTCGGCGGCGAATCCGGAGACGGGGCAGCCCTCCGCGGGATGGTCGCGGTGCCAGACCGAGAGGTAGTCCTCGATCAGGTTCCGGCGGGCGGCCGCGTGCTCGTGCTCCTCGGTGTGCTCCCCGGTGTGCTCCTCGAACGCCATGGCCGAGTGTGCCGCCTGCTCGGCGAAGGCGTGCACGATCGCCTCGCCGACCAGGTCCTCCTTGGAAGCGAACTGCTTGTAGAACCCCCCGTGGGTGAGCCCGGCGGCCTTCATCAGATCGGCGACGCTGACCGAGGTGCCTCTCTCGCGGAACAACCGGGAGGCCGTTGCCACGACGCGTTGCCGGTTCTCCTGTGCCTGCGCCCGGGACACGCGACCCATGCGATCACCCTCCTCAGATAGATGCCACTTGCCATCTATTCTACGCCCGGTTTAGATTGCGAGTGAAATCTATTTTGGTTCCGCAGAACCACCGACATCACTGGAGACCCACGTGGCATCACCACCCAACCCCGCCGACTCCCCGACGGCTGCCGAGTCCGTGCCCGCCGTGCTACCCGCCCCCGGGCGGAGGGTTCCCGAGGCGGTCCACCGCCGGCGCTGGGCCATCCTGGCCGTGCTCTCGTCCAGCCTCCTGGTGGTGATGCTCGACAACTCGGTCCTCAACGTGGCGATGAAGACCATCGCCCAGCCCGCCCCCGTCGGACTCGGCGCCACCCAGAGCCGGCTGGAGTGGGCGGTCAACTCCTACACGCTGGTCTTCGCCGGACTGCTCTTCACCGCGGGCCTGCTCGGCGACCGGCTCGGCCGCAGGAAAGTACTGCTCTTCGGCATGCTGGTGTTCGGCACAGGATCCGCGCTGTCCGCGCTGTCGGACTCCTCCGGGCAGCTCATCGCCTTCCGCGCGGTGATGGGCTTCGGCGCCGCCTTCATCCTGCCCGCCACCCTCGCGATCATCATGAACGTCTTCGAGCGGGACGAGCAGCCCAGGGCCATCGGCATCTGGACGGGCGTGGTCGGTTTCGCCATCGCCGCCGGCCCCATAGCCGGCGGCATCCTGCTGGAGCACTTCTGGTGGGGCTCGGTCTTCCTGGTCAACGTGCCGATCGTGGTCGCCGCGATGGTCGCGATGGTGGCGATCGTCCCCGACTCCAGGGACCCGCGGCCCGGCCGCCTCGACCCGGTCGGGGTGCTGCTGTCGATCGTCGGTCTGGCGCTCCTGGTCTACGGCATCATCAAGGGCGGCCAGCTGGGCGACTTCACCCGGCCCGGAGCCTGGGTGGCGATCCTCGGCGGCCTGGCGGTCCTCGCCGGCTTCGTGGTGTACGAGGCCCGCAGCGACCACCCGGCCCTCGACGTCACCTACTTCCGCAACCGCCGGTTCTCCGCGTCCGTCGCCGCCATCGGCCTGGTCTTCTTCGCCCTCATGGGCGTCACGTTCTTCAGCGTCTTCTACAACCAGAGCGTCCGGGGCTACAGCGTCCTGCAGTCCGGTCTGCTCGTGCTGCCGCTGGCCGCCTCCCAGATGTTCTTCGCCCCGCGGGCCCGGCTGGTCGTGGACCGCTTCGGTGCCCGGGCCGTGTGCGCCACGGGGCTCGTCGTGACCGCGGTCGCCTTCGCGGGCTTCCTGCTGCTCGGCCGGGACACCCCCATCTGGGTGCTGGAAGTGCTGTTCTTCCTGATGGGCACGGGAATGGCCCACGTGATGCCGCCCGCGACCGTCATGATCATGTCGTCGCTGCCACAGGAGAAGGCCGGCTCCGGATCCGCGGTCAACAACACGTTCCGGCAGGTCGGCGGAGCCATGGGGGTCGCCGTGCTCGGGTCGCTGCTGTCCACCGTGTACCGCGACGGCATCGACGGCCACCTGGGCGCACTGCCCGCCTCCGACCGGCATGCCGCAGGTGAGTCCGTGCAGGCGACGCTGGCTGTCGCCGCGAAGCTGGGACCGGCCGGCCGGGCGCTGGTGCGGCCCGCGAACGACGCCTTCATCCATGCCATGCACGTCACCGCCATGGGGGCCGCGGCCGTCGCCCTGGCCGGCGCGGTCGTCGTGCTGGTCTTCCTGCCGGGCAGGAAACCCCGTCCCGATCAGCGGTGACGCCGCTCCGGCCGACAGCCTGCCGGCGTCCTTCCGACGGCACCGCCGACGCGCCCCGATCACACCCGGACATCACCCCCACCCCGCGCACGCCCACCCCGCGCACGCCCACCCCGTACATCCCGGCCCCGTACATCCCGGCCCCGTACATCCCGGCCCCGTACATCCCGGCCCCGTACATCCCGGCCCCGTACATCCCGGCCCCTCACACCCCACCCCTCACACCCCCGACCCAGACGTTCCGCTGATCCGAAGGAGATCGACTCATGAATGCTGACAACCTTGTTCTCATCCCCGGTGCCGGCGGTGTAGGCCGCACGGTCTTCGAGTACCTGCGTGCCCAGGACGTGCCGGTGCGATTCATGGTCCGCCGCGAGGACGAGCGGGCGGCCGAGCTGCGGGCGCTCGGCGCGGAGGTCGTCCTCGGCGACCTGACCCGGCCCGAGACCGTGGCCGCCGCGCTCCAGGGGGTGACGCGGATGTACTTCGCCATGCGCGTGTCACCGGACCACCTGCTCGCGGCGACCGTGGTGGCCTCCGTCGCGAAGGAGTGCGGGACTCTGGAGGCCCTGGTCGACCTGTCGCAGATGACGGTGTCGCAGATGACCGCGACCAGTACCGAGGAGTCGCACCAGCAGCGGCTCCACTGGCTGGCGGAGCAGGTCTTCGACTGGTCCGGCCTGCCCGTGGTGCACATCCGGCCGACGGTGTTCCTGGACTCCCCGCTGTTCACGACGCTGGCGGCCCGGTCGATCCGGGAGAACGGCACGATCGCGCTGCCGTTCGGCACCGGCCACACCTCACCCGTCGCCGTCGACGACGTCGCCCGGGTCGTCGCCACCGTGCTCCGCGACCCGGCCCCGCACATCGGGCACGTCTACGAGCTGACCGGGCCGCGCTCGGTCGAGATGACCGAGCTGGCCGCGGAGTTCTCCCGCGCGCTGGGCCGCCCGGTGTCCTACACGGACGTGCCCCTGGAGAGGTGGGAGGTGCAGCTCCCGAAGCTGGGGATGCCGCCGCATCTCGCACAGCACATCGCCACCATGGCCCGGCTGCACCGGGACAACCGCTACGACCGCACGGCCGACGGCGTCGAGCGCGTGACGGGTACCCCCGCCCAGTCGGTCGAGGCGTTCGTGGCCGCACGCAGGGACTTCTACCTGGGCTGAACCGCGCTCGGCAGCCGGGGAGAGCACGTATCGGCGGCCCCACCTGTGCCTATACGATCACCGGCCATGAAGCGTTCGATGATCGCGCTGGTCGGCGCGGGAGCAATCACGCTCGCCGTGGGCGGGTACGCCGTCGGGGCGACGCGGGACGACGGCGGATCCGGGCGGTCCGCCGCCTGCGTGCAGGCCAAGAAGGAGTTCGGCGAACGGGCCGGCCGGCTCCGGGAGCAGAAAAAGCGGGAATTCCATGACGAGGACTACCTCAATTCCGTCAATTCGGACATGGAATCGGTGCAGGTGAAGATCCTCGTTCTGATCGTCGACGAGAACCCGACCTGCTTCGACGCCGGGACGCGGGCGACGGCGGCGTATCTGCGGCCACACCGCACCGAGGCCGAGGAGGACGCCGCCGCGTGTGAACTGACCGGTGTCCCCACCAAGGAATGCTCCATCGCTGCTGGCTGAAAAGGGCCCTCGCGTGTCACTCCGGCCGGCAGGGTCCGGCTGCCGGTACGGCCGGAGTGGTAGAGCAACGGGCATGCACTCATCCGACTGGCACCTGACCAACGACGTCGACGAATTCCTCGCCCGGGCCGGGGAGTTCCTGCGCTCGCGTCCCGGCCCGCACGTCATGCAGTCGACCTGGGCCGAGAGGGTGCGCAAACGGGGGGCCGAGGCCTTCGGCACCGGTCTTCCCCTCTTCGGGATGCTGGAGCGGGGCGGCGAGGTCCACGCCACCTGCTACCGCCTGCCGCCCCGTGGGTTCAGCCTCTCCCCGCTCACGCCCGAGCAGGCCGACTCCCTCGCCGACCGTCTGGCCGGCCTCGAAGACTCCGTTCCCTCCGTCAGCGCGGACCACGGCACGGCGACCGCTTTCGCCGAAGCCTGGCAGCGCCGCACCGGCGCGACGCCGAGACTCCGTGACACGCGGCTGCGCCTGTACCGCCTCGGCACGCTCACCCCACCGGACCCGATGCCGGCCGGCCGGGGCCGCGTCCTGGGCGAGCAGGACCTCGACGAGACCATGTCCTGGTGCGCCGGGTTCGCCGAGGCCGTCGGGGAGGACGTCGTCATCGACGCCGGCACCTGGCCCGGCACGCGCTTCGCCGACAAGACCTACACGCTCTGGGAGACCCCGGACGGCACTCCCGTCTCCGTCGCGGGCCGCAACCCGCTGATCGGCGGCCAGATCCAGGTGGACGTCGTCCACACCCCCTCCCACCTGCGCGGGCGCGGCTACGCGGCGGCCGTGACGGCGGAGGTGAGCCGGGCCGCACTGGCCGCGGGCGCGCGGGACGTCGTCCTGTTCGCGGACCTGTCCAACCCCACCAGCAACGCCCTCTACCAGCGCCTCGGATACGTCCGGTTGAGCGACTGGTCCGGGTACGACTTCTCGGCGGCCGGGCCGGCAACCGCCTGAGCCCTGCACGGGATCAGCCGGTGAGCCATTCGCTGATCCGCTTCTCCCACTGCCTGTCGTCCGTCGTCTCCATGAACTCGCGGCGGTTGACGAGCAGGTAGATGTCCCCCGGGGACGCGGCCGCGGTGGTGAGGATGAGGGGCTTGCCGGCGTTGAGGAGGCCGCCCAGGAAGCGGCCGTAGAGATCGGTGAAGCGGGTTTCGACCGCGGTGATGTCCGTGCGGGTCAGGACGAGGGAGCCGGTGTCCGACCAGTCCGTGAGGACGAGCCGGTCGGGGTGGAGGACGATCCGTCCGCGGCGCTGGAAGAGGGCCTTCTGGCTGACCAGTGCCGCGGCCTTGTCGGCCCCCTGCCTGCGGCTGAGTTCCTCGGCGGTGGCCGCGATGTAGTCGGCCTCGGCGAGCGGGGTCTCGGTGGTGTTCACGGGGTCCTCCGGTGGTGGTGATAGGTGGGGGTGAGGGATGGGGTGGTGAGGGATGGGGTGGTGACCGGCGGGTCAGGACACGGTCAGGGAGATGCGCTGGTGCAGGCGGTCCGAGGCGCTGCCGACGCTGAGGGTGAACGTCCCCGGTTCCACCACGGTGCGCAGCCCCTCGTCGACGAGGGTGAGGTCCCGCGCGGCCGTCACGGGGAACGACACCGTGACCCGCGCACCCGCCGCCACCCGCCTCCTGACCACGCCCCGCAGCCGGATGCGCGGCAGGGAGACGCTCGCCCGGTCGTCGGTGACATACAGCTGTACGACCTCGGTGCCGTCCCGCTCGCCCGTGTTCGTGATGTCGACGTGGAGGCGGGTCCGGCCGTCCCGGGCGATGTGCGTGTCGTCCAGCCGGATCCCGCTGTGCCGGAAGGTCGTGTAACCGAGGCCCGAACCGAACGTGTGCAGAGGTGTGGACGGCATGTCCGTGTAGGCACCGGCGTCGGCCCGGGCGTGCTTCTGGTCGTAGGTCAGGGGCAGCTGGCCGACGTCGCGGGGGAAGGTGACGGGCAGGCGGCCGGTCGGCTCGGTCTCCCCGAACAGCACCTCCGCCACCGCCCGGCCGCCCGCCTCGCCGGGCAGCCAGGCGACCAGCAGCGCCGGCAGGCGAGCCGTGGCCCACGGCAGGGCCAGGGCACGGCCGGTGACCACCACGGCCACGGTCGGGGTGCCGGTGGCGTGCACCTCTTCGAGCAGCCGCTGCTGTACGCCGGTCAGGGCGAGGGACGCGGTGTCCTTGAGTTCGCCGTCGGTGCGGTCCGGCGAGAAGTAGCCACCCTTGGTCTGCTCGCCCACGACCACCACCGCGACGTCCGCGTCCTTCGCCGCCGCACGTGCGGCGGCGAAGCCGGAGGTGTCCGTTCCGGTGACGTCGCAGCCGCGCTCGTACCGGACGCGGACCCGGTCACCGAGCAGGCGGGTCAACGCCGCACGGATCGAAGGGGTCTCGTGCAGCGCGGGGTAGGCGTTGTACTCGCCGAGGAGATTGAGCCCGTCGTCGGCGTCCGGGCCGATCAGCGCCACCGTACGGACCCGGTCGGCGGCCAGCGGCAGCAGCCCGCCCTCGTTCTTCAGCAGCACCGTCGACTCGCGTGCGGCGCGCAGCGCCAGGTCCCGGTGCGGTGCGCAGTTGACCACCCGTTCCGCCCGGTCGGCGTCGACGTACGGGTTCTCGAACAGGCCCAGCCGTTCCTTCAGGGCCAGGACGCGTCGTACGGCACGGTCGAGCAGCGCCTCGTCGACCCGGCCCTCCCGTACGGCCGCGGCCAGCTGGTCGAGGTAGATCTCGTCCCAGGCCAGGCTGATGTCGACCCCGGCGCGCAGCCCGAGCCCCGCCGCCTCCTGCGCCGTGCCCGCCACGTGTTCGCGGATCAGGCCGCGCAGGTCGTTGCCGATCACCACGCCGTCGAAACGGAGTTCGTCCCGCAGGAGGTCGGTGAGGTACCTGCGTGAACCGTGGACCACCAGCCCGTCGATGGTCTGCTCGCTCGCCTCGGTCATCAGCGCCCCGGCCTCCGTGAAGCCCACCCGCCACGGCTCCAGATGGGTCTGGCGGAAGGCGCGTTCACCGATCTCGATCGAACTGGTCTCCAGGCCGCCGACGTTGGGGGACTCCATGGGGAAGGTGACCAGGGAGGTGACCACCGACTCGTCGGACGTGAGGTCGTTGCCGGCGCCCTGCATGGCCGGCACCACCGCACCGACCATGGCGGCGGTCAGGTACGGGTCCTCGCTGAACGCCCAGATCCCCCGCCCGTAGCGCGGGTCGCGGTTCAGCTCCGCGGTGATGGTGCTCAGCGCGTGGATCCCCACCGCACGGGCCTCCCGGGCCACCGCCGCGTACACCTGGCCGATCAGTTCCGGGTCGAAGGTCGCGCCGAGCGCCAGTCCCTCCGGGAAGATCGTCGAGCCGGGGCCCACCGAACCGTGCGTGCCCTCGCTGATCTGCAGCAGCGGAATGCCGAGACCGGTGTCCCGCGCGAGGCGCTGCAGCCGGTTGTGCTGCTCGGCCTGTTCGCGCGGCGTGAGCGGGTGCGGTACCTCGACGGAACCGGACAGGGTCTGGTTGACCAGGCCGAAGAAACCGCCGCCCGGGCCCAGCCGCAGCTGCCCGGCCCCCGTGCCGACCACGGTCCGGCCGCGCACGTACGCCTCCCGGTGCTCCGCCGTGCCGGTCGGGTCCGTGGAGTCGCCGAGCAGCTCCTGCGGGAGGCAGACGGGCATGTTCAGCTGGGCGATCTTGTCGGCCGTCGTCATGCGGGCGAGCAGGGCTTCGACGCGCCGGGAGGCCGATCCGCCCGTCCGCCGGTACGACGCCTGCCGCGCCCCCGGAGCCGGAGCCGGGGCAGGGGCAGGGGCCGCGCCGGTTGTCACGGCGACGGCGGCGGCAGCGGAGGCAGCGGCGGCGCCCACCAGCGCTCGCCGGGAAATCTTCGCCTGATCCATACCGCCAGCATGGCGAGCCGGCCCCGCCCCGATCAGTTCCCGAAAGTCTGCGTCCGCACATCTTTCGTAGCTGCCCCGGCATCCCCAAGTCGTAGAACCCAAGTCGTAGAACCCAGGCCGCAGAACCCAAGCCGTAGAGGTCGGACAGCAGACTTCAGACCGCAGACTTCAGACCGCGGAGGTCAGATCTCGTAGTCCTCCGCCAGCTCCTCCCAGGCCACCTCCCGCAGCCCCTGGTCCGCGTCGTGGCCGGACGGTGGCTGGGGTGTGGCCTGGAACCAGACGACCGCGAGGGACGAGCCGTGCAGGACCGGGTCGACGTCCTGGGCGACGGGTGCGGAATCGAACAGGCCGATGCAGGCGACCGGCGGGAGGAACTCCGCCGGGCCGAACGGGCCGGCGTGGCGGGCGCGGCCGTCGTCGGGGTGTTCGCGCGGCGGCGGGACCAGATGGGTCGGGGTGCGGGGGTACTCGGCGGCGGCCGCGGCCAACAGCCTGCTGACCCGGCGGTCGTTGAGCGCCTGGTGCGGATAGCCCTCCAGCAGCCCTTCGTACGTCGACGAGAGCCGGAGGCGGGAGAGGCCGACCAGGCGGCCGGAGGCGAGGACGACACGGGTCAGGGTCATGGTGGGCAGGTTAGGCGGGCGGGTGGTCGGGTGCGTTCGATTTTCAGGGCCGGCGGCCGGTCATGCGGGCCGCCGACGCGATCGTCGCGCGGGCCTCCTGTTCCGTCAGGCCCGTGTGGACCGCCGCGTCGATCAGCGGAGCCCGCAGGGCCCGGCCGATGCCGTTCTCGTAGGCGCGGCAGGCCGCCCAGAAGAGGCGGGTGTTGCGCTGGCCCTCGTGGGCGGAGAGGACGAACTGGACGAGGCCCTGGCCGCGGTTGCCGACCGAGGGGTGGGTCGCGGGGTGGGGCGGACGTGGCGGCGGGAGCAGGAGGCGGAGGAGGGACGGGGGACAGGGCGCGGGGACCAGGTGTTCGGTGCCGGGGGCGGTGGCGTAGACGCCGTGTTCGGTGCGGGAGCCGGGGCCCACCAGGTAGCCGCCGGCACCCCGGATGTCGATGCCGGGGGCGAGCCGGCCGGCCGAGTTGGGGACGACGGCGTCCGGCGGTCCGGTCAGCCAGAGGTGGCGGCCGCCGCTCGGGGTGAGGACGACGACCGTGGGCGGGATGGTGAACAGGTGCCGCAGGGCCAGTTCGCGCAGGGCGGCCGTGGCGTCCGTGCTGCTCTTCACGTCGAGGTCGACGCCGATGAGGTGGTGCGGGGGCAGCCCGCAGGCGATGCCGTAGCCGGTCGCCCAGGGTGCCGCGGCGAACAGTTCGCGGATGCGGGACGGGTCGGTGGTGGCGTCGTACACCCCGTGGCCGGGGCGGCCGCACTCGCCGTGGCAGGGCGGCAGCGCGGGGTCGGGGTCGGGGGCGTGGCGGTGCGGGGAGCGCAGGGCCGGGAGCTTCGTGCGGGACAGGGGGATGACGGCCAGGCCGCGCTCGGCGGCTGACAGGGCGTGTGCGAGGGCCAGCGTCGTGGCCTGCCGATCGGTGGTGGCCATGGATCCATGTTCGTACGTGCGTTCGAAAAAGGGAAGGGGGCGCCGGTGTGACACGCCGAGGGCGGCGGCTCGGCCGCGGGCCGGGGCCGGAACGGTTTTTCCCTTGGGGTGCCTGATGGGTGCTGATGTCCGGAGTAGTCGTGACTGGGGTGGGAGTCGACCAAAGATGGTGAAAGGGGTTTATCGACTTGTCATCACGCTTGAGGGCGAATAACCGCTTCCGGGGTGGTTCGCCGGGGATTCGGTGGGCAACTCTGGTCTCGCGACGTCGAAGACACCCACCGAGGCGGTCGGCCAACTGCCCCGGAAAAAGCCTTACTTGACGTACTTCCGGCACAGCCGGGCTCTGAGAGGAAACAACATGGCAAGCATCCGTACCGCCCGCGTTCTCGCCGCCGTCTCCGCCCTTCCGCTCGCCGCCGCCCTCTTCACCGGTGTCGCGGCCGCGGACAACGGTGCGATCGCGGACAACGGATCGAGCGCCAACGTCGGCACGGCCGGCATCATCGGCAGCGGGGTCGGTCACGACAACAACGGCAACTCCTCCACCACCCAGCAGAACGCGGTGGGCAACGGCGCCTCGAACCAGAGCAACACCGCTCAGGTCAACGGCTCCGCGTGGACCGCGATCCAGCAGGGCAACGACAACGTCGCCGTCCACTTCACCCAGCTGTGGTAAGCCCCGCCTGAGCCCTGGTGGGGCGTGGTCTGTGGGGATGGGCAGTGCGTCCGCGCGGCGGTGCTTCGGCACCGCCGCGCAGGCGTTTTCCGGCCCCGGTGCCACCCCGTTCGACCTTGACAGTGAGCCGTATCTGACGGACAGTCAGAAACCATGCATCTGGCTCCCACCGAACGCCAGCAGCGGCTCCGTGCCGAACTCCGCGCCTACTTCCGGGCCTTGATCCCGTCCGCCGCCCCCGGGGACCCCGCCGAACGCCGTGCCCTGCTGCGCCGCATCGGCGCGGACGGCCTGCTCGGCCTCGGCTGGCCCGTCGAGTACGGCGGCCAAGGGCGGGGCGCCGACGAACAGTTCGTGTTCTTCGACGAGGCGTACCGGGCCGGCGCCCCCGTCTCGATGGTCACCCTGAACACGGTCGGGCCGACGCTGATGAAGTACGGCAGCGCGGAGCAGAAGACCCGCTTCCTGCCCGGCATCCTCCGCGGCGACCTCGTCTTCGCCATCGGCTACAGCGAGCCTTCCGCCGGCACCGACCTGGCCGCGCTGCGCACCCGGGCGGTACCGGACGGCGACGGCTGGCGGATCGACGGGCAGAAGGTCTTCACCTCGGGCGCCCAGCACGCCGACTGGATCTGGCTCGCCTGCCGCACCGACCCCGAGGCGCCCAGGCACCGCGGCATCTCGATCCTGCTGGTCCCCACGGACGCGCCCGGGTTCTCCTGGACGCCGATCGAGACGGTGGGCGGGCAGGTCACGACGGCGACGTACTACGACGGCGTCCACGTGCCCGCCGGGAACCTGGTCGGCGCCGAGCACGACGGCTGGTCGCTCATCACCAACCAGCTCAACCACGAGCGGGTCGCCCTCGCCGCGACCGGCATGCAGGCCGAGGACTTCTACGCGGCCGCGCTCACCGCCGCCCGCACCCCCGATCCGGTGACCGGGCGGCGCCGCGTTGACGAGCCGTGGATTCGTTTCCGGCTGGCCGAAGCGCATGCCCGGCTGGCGGCGAACCGCCTGCTCAGCTGGCGTCTGGTGGGGGACGCGGGGGCGGGCCGGGTGGCCCCCGCAGAGGCCAGCGGCGTGAAGTTCGCGGGAACGGAATCGGCAGTCGCGACGTATCGCATGTGTCAGGAGATCGTCGGCGAGGCGGCATTGGTCCGGTCCGGCTCGCCGGGGGCGTTCGGGGACGGCGAGCTGGAGCGGCTCAACAGGGCGGCGCAGATCAACACGTTCGGGGGCGGGGTGAGCGAGGTGCAGCGGGAGATCGTCGCGACCATGCGGCTCGGGATGCGGAGGGGTGGTGGCCGTGACCGGGGCGGGCGATGAGCTGGGAGCCCGGCTCAAGGCGTACGAGGGGCAGCCGGCCGCCGTCTCCGGGGTGGGCAAGGACCCGGTCAACCAGCCCATGATCCGGCACTGGTGCGAAGCGATGGGCGACACCTCCCCGGCGTACGAGGGGCCGGACGCCGTCGCCCCGCCCACCATGCTCCAGGCCTGGACGATGGGCGGCCTGTCGGGCCACACGGGCCGCACCGGCGCGTACGACGAGCTGCTCACCCTCCTGGAGGAGGCGGGCTGCACGGCGATCGTCGCCACCGACTGCGAGCAGGAGTACCTGAGGCCGCTGTGGCCGGGCGACGAGGTGGTGTTCGACACGGTGATCGAGTCGGTGTCGGAGCGGAAGACGACGAAACTGGGCACGGGCCACTTCGTCACGACCCGCACGGACGTCCGCGTCGGCCGCGAACTCGTCGGCACCCACCGCTTCCGCGTCCTCAAGTACGCGCCCGGCGGCCGGAAACGCAAGCCGCCGCGCCCCCGCCCGGTGATCAACCGGGACAACGCCGGCTTCTGGGAGGGCGTGGCCGAGGAGCGGCTCCTCGTCCAGCGGTGCGCGGACTGCGGCACCCCGCGCCACCCCTGGCTGCCGGGCTGCAACGCCTGCGGCTCGCTCGACTGGGACACGGTCGAGTCGTCCGGCGAGGGCACCGTCTGCTCGTACGTCGTGATGCACCACCCGCCCTTCCCGGCCTTCGACCCCCCGTACGCGGTCGGTCTCGTCGAGCTCGCCGAGGGCGTGCGGATGGTGAGCAACGTGGTGGGGGTGCCGTACGACAAGGTGCGGATCGGGCTGCCGGTACGGGTGGAGTTCCGCCGGTACGACGACGACGGCGGGGCACTGACCCTGCCCGTCTTCCGGGTCGTCGACGGGCTCGACGGGCTCGACGGGCTCGGCGTTCCCGGTGCTCCCGGCGCTTCCGGCGGGGAGGCCTGACATGGACTTCACGCCCACCGAGGCGCAGGCCGAGGCACGTGACCTGGCCGCCGGGATCTTCGCCGACCTCGCCACCCACGAGCGGCTGCGGGCGGCCGGCACCGGCAGCGACCCGGAGCTGTGGAAGGCGCTGTGCGGGGCGGGACTGGTGGCCGCGGTCGAGGAGCTGGGCCTGCTGGGCCTCGTCCTCCTCCTGGAGGAACAGGGGCGCACCACGGCCCAGGTGCCCTATGCGGCGAGCTGTGTGTACGGGCGGCTGGCGATCGCCGCGCACGGCACGGACGAGCAGCGGGAGCGGCTGCTGCCGGGGATCGGGGACGGGTCGGTGGTGGTGGCCGGGGCGTTCCCCGCCCAGCAGGGGGTACGGTCCGGTGCGCGGGGCGGGCTGAGCGGCACCGTCCCCGTCGTCCCGTGGCTGCGGGACGCCACCCATGTCCTGGTCGCGGACGCCGGCCGGCGGCTGTGGCTGGTGCCGCTCGGCGAGGGCACCGGCACCGGCACCGAGGAGGTCGAGCTGACCGCGCCCTGGTCGGCGGGGCGGCTCACGCTCGACGAGGCCCCCGCCGAGACCCTGGGCGGCGCGGACGCCTGCTCCGACGTCCTGGCCACCGCCCGTACCGCCTTCGCCGGTCTCCAGGCGGGCGTCTGCGCGGGCTCCCTCGCCCGGGCCGTGGCCCACACCAACACCCGCGAGCAGTTCGGGCGCCCGCTCGCCACCCGGCAGGGCGTCCAGCTCCGCGCCGCCGACGCCCACATGGACACCGAGGCGATACGGGTGACGGCGTACGAGGCGGCCTGGCGGCGGGACGCCGGACTGCCGTACGCCACGCACGCGCTGACCGCGGCCTGGTGGGCGTCCGAGGCCGGGCAGCGGGTCGTGCACACGGGCCAGCACCTGCACGGCGGTGCGGGCGCCGACGTCGGCCATCCCGTGCACCGGCACTTCCTGTGGGGCCGGCAGCTGGACGCGTATCTGGGCAGCGGGGGCGAAGTGCTCCAGGAACTGGGGGAGTTGATCGCGCATGGCGACTGAGACGAGATGGCCGGCCGTGGGCGCCGCCCTGCCGCCGCTGGAGATCCCGATCACGCGGACGCTGATCGTGGCGGGGGCGATCGCGTCCCGGGACTACCAGGACGTGCACCACGACGCCGAACTGGCCCGGCGGAAGGGCTCCCCGGACATCTTCATGAACATCCTGACGACGAATGGCCTGGTCGGCCGGTACATCACCGACTGCTTCGGCCCGACGGCCGTGCTCCGCAAGGTCGCCATCCGCCTCGGCGCGCCCAACTACCCGGGGGACACGATGGTGCTGACCGGCCGGATCGAGGAGCTGGACGACGTGACGGGGACGGCGACGGTCCGGGTGGTCGGCGCCAACGGCATCGGCAACCACGTGACCGGCACGGTGACCGTCACCTTCACCGAGGCCACGGTGACCGTCACCCTCACCGACGAGGGGGCCTCGTGAGCGTGCGGGGGCGGGACTCGCTCGGCGGGCGGGCGGCGGTCGTCGGCATCGGGGCCACCGAGTTCTCCAAGGACTCGGGGCGCAGCGAGCTGCGGCTGGCGGTGGAGGCGGTGCGGGCCGCGCTGGACGACGCGGGGCTGTCCCCGGCGGACGTGGACGGAATGGTGACGTTCACGATGGACACCAGCCCGGAGATCACCGTGGCGCAGGCCTGCGGGATCGGCGAGCTGTCCTTCTTCTCCCGCGTCCACTACGGCGGCGGCGCGGCCTGCGCGACCGTCCAGCAGGCGGCGCTGGCGATCGCCGCCGGGGTCGCCGAGGTAGTGGTCTGCTACCGCGCCTTCAACGAGAGATCGGGCCGCCGCTTCGGCTCGGGCGTGCAGCACCGGGAGCCGTCGGCGGAGGGGGCGGCGCTCGGCTGGGTGCTGCCGTTCGGGCTGCTCACCCCGGCGTCCTGGGTGGCGATGGCGGCGCAGCGCTACCTGCACGACCACGGGCTGACCCCGGAGGCGTTCGGGCACGTGGCGGTGACGGACCGGAGATACGCGGCGACCAACCCGGCCGCCTACTTCCACGGCCGCCCCATCACCCTCGCGGACCACGCGGCCTCCCGCTGGATCGTCGAGCCGCTCCGTCTCCTGGACTGCTGCCAGGAGACCGACGGCGGACAGGCCCTCGTCGTCACGTCGGTGGAGCGGGCGCGCGACCTGCCGCATCCCCCGGCCGTGATCGCGGCGGCCGCGCAGGGGGCCGGCCGGGCCCAGGAGCAGATGACCAGCTTCTACCGGGACGACCTCGCTGGGCTGCCGGAGATGGGCGTGGTGGCCCGCCAGCTGTGGCGCACCAGCGGACTCGCCCCGGCCGACATCGACGTGGGCATCCTGTACGACCACTTCACCCCGTTCGTGCTGATGCAGCTGGAGGAGTTCGGGTTCTGCGGGCGGGGGGAGGCGGCGGACTTCGTGGCCGAGGCGCGGCTGCCGCTGAACACGCACGGGGGCCAGCTCGGGGAGGCGTACCTGCACGGGATGAACGGGGTGGCGGAGGGGGTGCGCCAGCTGCGCGGCACGGCCGCGAACCCGATACCGGGGGCGGGCCGGGTCCTGGTGACGGCCGGCACCGGCGTACCGACGTCCGGGCTGGTCCTGACCTCGGACGGCTGAGGCCGCCGCCGGTCCGGCCGCCTCGTGCCGGTGCGGCCGCGGTCCCTGCCGTACTCCTCCCTCAGGGGTAAACCCGCAGGAGTTCCGCACCCGTACTCCACCTTCAGGAGGTGGAGGCAGCACCACCCCTACAACCTGAGGGGGACTCTGCTTCGGGACCTGCGGCCGATCCGCGGTGACGTCGCTCGCTCATAGCGTGGAGCCATGACCACACCCGTCTGCACCAGCGCTTCGGACGCCGCCGCTGTCTCGGCGCGGCAGACCCGCCCGTACGCCCGCCCCTCCTACCCGTCGTTCGCGTCGTACGTCAGGGCCCGCCAGCCCGTGCTGCTGCGCACCGCCCGGTCGCTGACCGCGAACCCGAGCGACGCCGAGGACCTGCTCCAGACCGCGCTCGCGAAGACGTACGTGGCCTGGGAGCGGATCGAGGACCACCGGGCCCTCGACGGCTATGTGCGCCGGGCGCTGCTCAACACGCGGACCTCGCAGTGGCGCAAGCGCCGGGTCGACGAGTTCGTCTGCGACGAGATGCCCGAGCCCGAGCCGGTGCCCGGCGAGGACGACCCGGCCGAACGGCAGGCGCTGCACGACGCGATGTGGCGGGCGATCATGAAACTCCCGGCGCGGCAGCGGGCGATGGTGGTGCTGCGGTACTACGAGGACCTGAGCGAGGTGCAGACGGCCGAGGTGCTCGGGGTCTCGGTGGGCACGGTGAAGTCGGCCGTGTCGCGTGCGCTCGGCAAGCTGCGCGAGGACCCCGAGCTGGACGTCGCCCGATAGCGGCCTGACCGGTGGGGCGTCCGGCGGGACGTCCGGGGTGTTCGAAGCGTCCGAACAGGCTTTGTTGGCTTTCTCCTAGTGACATACCGCCCGGTATGTGAGCAGAATCAGCGCAGCCCCTTCACCACCGAGTTGGCAATGTCGCCCCCGGGAGGACGCCGTGCTGAGCACCATGCAGGACGTACCGCTGCTGATCTCGAGGATCCTGACCCACGGGTCGAGGGTTCACGGCGGATCACAGGTGATCACCTGGACCGGCGAGGGCGAGCCGCACCGCCGCAGCTTCGCCGAGATCGGTGACCGCGCCGCCCAGTTGGCGCACGCCCTGCGGGACGACCTCGGGGTCCGGGGCGACGACCGTGTGGCCACCCTGATGTGGAACAACGCGGAGCACACCGAGGCGTACTTCGCGATCCCCTCCATGGGCGCGGTCCTGCACACCCTCAACCTCCGGCTGCCCGCCGAGCAGTTGGTCTGGATCGTCAACCACGCTGCGGACAAGGTCGTCCTCGTCAACGGCTCGCTGATCCCGATGATCGCGCCCCTGCTGTCCAGGCTGCCGACCGTCGAGCACATCGTGGTCTCCGGTCCGGGCGACCGCTCCCTCCTCGCAGGCGCCACCGCGGCCGTCCACGAGTACGAGGAGCTCATCGCCGGCAAGCCGACGACATACGACTGGCCGGAGCTGGACGAGCGCCGGGCCGCCGCCATGTGCTACACCTCCGGCACCACCGGCGACCCCAAGGGCGTGGTGTACAGCCACCGTTCGATCTACCTGCACTCCATGCAGGTCAACATGGCCCAGTCGATGGGCCTGACCGACCAGGACATCTCCCTGGTCGTCGTGCCGCAGTTCCACGTCAACGCCTGGGGCCTGCCGCACGCCACCTTCATGACCGGCGTCAACCTGCTGATGCCGGACCGCTTCCTCCAGCCCGGCCCGCTCGCCGAGATGATCGAGCGCGAGCGCCCCACGCACGCCGCCGCGGTCCCCACCATCTGGCAGGGCCTGCTCGGCGAGCTCACTGCCCGCCCCCGGGACGTCTCCTCCCTCACCCAGGTCACCATCGGCGGCGCCGCCTGCCCGCCCTCCCTCATGACCGCCTTCGACAGGCTGGGCATGCGGGTCTGCCACGCCTGGGGCATGACCGAGACCTCCCCGCTCGGCACCATCGCCCGCCCGCCGGCCCACGCGGTCGGCACGGCGGAGGAGTTCGCGTACCGCCTCACGCAGGGCCGCTTCCCCGCGTCCGTCGAGGCCCGGCTCAGCGGCCCCGGCGGCGAACGCCTCCCCTGGGACGGCGAGTCGGCGGGCGAACTGGAGGTGCGCGGCCCCTGGATCGCGGGCGCCTACTACAACGGCCCCGACGCCGAACCCCTGCGTCCCGAGGACAAGTTCAGCGAGGACGGCTGGCTGAAGACCGGTGACGTCGGCACCATCTCCGCCGACGGCTTCCTCACCCTCACCGACCGGGCGAAGGACGTCATCAAGTCCGGCGGCGAGTGGATCTCCTCGGTGGAACTGGAGAACGCGCTGATGTCCCACCCGGACGTCGCCGAGGCCGCGGTGGTGGCCGTGCCCGACGAGAAGTGGGGCGAGCGCCCGCTGGCCACGGTCGTCCTGCGGGAGGGCTCCACGGCCACCTTCGAGGCCCTGCGCGTCTTCCTCGCCGAGGAGGGCAAGATCGCCAAGTGGCAGCTCCCCGAGCGCTGGACGGTGATCGAGTCGGTGCCGAAGACGAGCGTGGGCAAGTTCGACAAGAAGGTGCTCAGGAGGCGCTACGCCGAGGGCGACCTGGACGTCACCAGCCTGTGAACGCCGTGGTGTGAGCGCCCCTGAAAGGGGCGCGGGGCGGCAGTCGATTTGCGGCTGCCGCCCCGCGGGCGCGACCAGCCACGGACAACCCGCGGCCGAAGGTCGGCAGTTCCCCGACGGCGCTCGGTCAGTTCGTCCCGATCCGCGCCAGCAAGTCCACGATCCGGCTCTGCACCTCGGCACTCGTCGACCGCTCCGCCAGGAACAGCACCGTCTCCCCGGACGCCAGCCGGGGCAGGTCCGCCTGGTCCACCGCCGCCGTGTAGACGACCAGCGGCGTCCGGTTCAGCTGCCCGTTCGCCCGCAGCCAGTCGATGATCCCGGCCTGCCGGCGA
The DNA here is from genome assembly GCF_042957285.1 of Streptomyces sp. NPDC008092. Classification (NCBI taxonomy): domain Bacteria; kingdom Bacillati; phylum Actinomycetota; class Actinomycetes; order Kitasatosporales; family Streptomycetaceae; genus Streptomyces; species Streptomyces sp. NPDC008092. Next base: position 44,174 of record NZ_JBIBHY010000010.1, on the reverse strand, counting down.
TGCACCTGCATGAGGTCCATCACCACCAGGTTCGGCCGCAGCTGCCCGGCCAGCGTCACCGCGTCCGCGTCGCTCGCCGCCCGTGCCACCTGCATCCCGCGCCGCTCCAGCGTCGAGGTCAGGGCGAGGGCGATCTCCGCGTGCTCCTCGATCAGCAGCACCCGCGGCGGATGCTGCTCGCTGTCCCGGGGCGCGAGCGCCTTGAGCAGCACGGCGGGATCGGCGCCGTACGCCGCCTCGCGCGTCGCCTGTCCGAGACCGGCCGTGACCATCACCGGCACCTCGGCCGCCACCGCCGCCTGCCGCAGCGACTGCAGCGCGGTCCGGGTGATCGGCCCGGTCAGCGGGTCCACGAACAGCGCCGCCGGGAACGCGGCGATCTGCGCGTCGACCTCCTCACGGGAGTTCACGATCACCGGCCGGTAGCCGCGGTCGCTCAGCTCCTGCTGGGTGGTGACGTCCGGCGCCGGCCACACCAGCAGCCGGCGCGGGTTGTCCAGCGGCTCCGGGGGCAGCTCGTCGTCCATCGGCTGCGGGCGCGGCGGGTCCGCGACCTCGACCGCCCCGCCCGGACCGTCCAGCGGCTCCGGGCCCTCGGCGGCGTTCACGTCCGGTGCGCCTATCGCGTACGACCGTCCACCGCCCTCGGTGGCCCCCACCAGCCGGGACTGACCGGCCAGCGACGGCTGCGGCAGCGGCTGGGCGGGCACCTGCTGGGCGGGGACCGGCTGCTCGGCCGGCGGATGCGGACGGCCGGCCTGCGATGCCTGCGCGGCCGGCGCGGACTGTTCGGCCCCCGGCTGCTCGGCGGCGGCACCCGGGTCGGGGCGGGTGCCCAGCTTGCGGCGCCGGCCGTTGCCGCCCGGCTGGTGCGGGGGCGGGGTCGGCGTCGGCTGCTGCACCTGCGCGGCCTGCCGCGAGAACGGCACCCCCTGGCCCAGCGTGCGCACACTGAACGCCCGGCCCTGCGTCGAGTCCGGGTCGACCGGTGCCGGCGTCGCCGCAGCCGCCTCGGCGGGCAACGGCTGGGCGGCACGCGCCGGTTGGGCGGCGGCGGGAGCCTCGTCGGCGCCCGGCCACTGCTGCGGTACGGGCACCGCCGGCGCGGCCTCCGCCGGAAGCGGAAGAGGGAGCGGCAGCGGCTGGGCGGGAACCGGGACGGCGTCCGCGGCCGGGCCGGGCTGCCCGGGGGCCACCGGAGCAGCACCCGGCGCCTGCGGTTGCGGCTGGCTCTGCGGCGACGCCTGCGCCGGTACGGCCGCGCCCGGCAGCGCCTGCGGGACCGCAGGACCGGGCAGGCCCTGACCCGCCGGGGCGACAGGGACACCGGCCGGCGCGGCGACCTGGGCCGCCGTCGGCCCGGCCTGCGCCGGGATGCTCTGCGGCTGCCCGGCCTGGGCGGAGACACCCTGAGGCTGCACCGGCGGTTGTCCGGGAGCGGCCGCCTGCGCGGGCACCGCCGCTACCGCCGCACTTGCCGGGGTGGTCTCGGCCGGCGGCTGGCCGACCGCCCGCCGCCGGCGGCCGGTCGGCGCGTTGGTGGGGTGCGGCTGCGGCGGGGTGTGGTCCTCGGCCTGGTCGTGCGCCACGGCGTCGTGCCGGCCCTCGTCGCCCGCCGCGCCCATGGCGTGGACCGGCTCGGGGGCGCGGTCGGCCTCGGCGGGCGGCAGCGCGAAGACCGGGCGGGGCCCGGCCTGCTGCTGCTCCGCCCGCTCGGCCGCGGCGGCCAGCGCACGCCGCCGCCGGCTTCCGGACTGGCTCTCGTCGGACGCCTGCTCGGCTGCCGGTCCGGACGGCGCCGAGGGCAGCGCGGGCGGCAGCGCCTGCCGCTCGTCGGGCTCGCGCCGCGCGCGCCGCCCCGACGCCGGAACCGGCACCGGCACGCCCTGCGGCGGAACGGTGCCGCCCAGTCCCGTACCCGAGGCGGCCGCCCCGGCACCCTGCTCGGCCGCCGTCACCACGGCGCCCTCGGCGACCCCGGGGTCGCCACCGTCGGCCGGGCGCCCGCGCCGCCGTCCGGTACCGCCGGACGCCGGCTCCGCGCTCTCGATCGCGGCGGGCCCGCTCTCCGGGCCGGCCGCCTCGGCGGCGCGTCGGCGCCGCCGCCCGGTCGGCGCGGCCGGTGCCTCGCCCTCGCCGCCCGCCTCGCCGGGAACGTCGCTCTCCAGGAAGGCGTCCACGGAGGACCGCCGGGCCCGCCGCCGCCCACCGGCACCGGTCTCGTCGGCGGCCGGGACGAGGGCGATCTCGGTACCGGGCGGCGGGGGCACCGCGCCGGCGCCGCCCCCGATCGGCACCTCCAGCACGAACGCGCTGCCGCTCATGCCCGGCACCTCGTGGGTCTGCAGCACCCCGCCGTGGGCCCGCACGATCCCGCGCACGATCGGCTCGTGCACCGGGTCTCCCCCGGCGTACGGCCCGCGCACCTCGATGCGGACGACCTCGCCGCGCTGCGCCGCCGCGACCACGACGGTGTTGTCCATGTAGCCGCCCGCGGAGACGGGCGCGTTCCCGGTCGCGTCGACTCCTGCCACGTCCGCGATGAGATGCGCGAGCGCGACGGCGAGCCGCTGCGGGTCCACCTCGGCCTCGATGGGCGGCGCGTGCACGGCGAACTGCACCCGTCCGGGCCCGATCAGCTCCACCGCCCCGTCGACACCGGCGGCGACGACGGCGTCGAGCATGACCTTCGTGCGGTTGATGTCCTCCGACCCCGCGTCCAGCCGCTGGTAGCCGAGCACGTTGTCGATGAGCTGGGTGATCCGCGAGTAACCGGCCGAGAGATGGTGCAGCACCTGGTTGGCCTCGGGCCACAGCTGCCCGGCGTCATCGGCGGCGAGTGTCGCGAGCTCCCGGCGCAGCTCGTCGAGGGGGCCGCGCAGCGACTGCGCGAGCAGCGTCAGCAACTGCTCGTGGCGGCCGTGGAGAGCCTCGTACCGGTCCTTCTCGCGCTCGCCGAGGGCCGCGTACCGGTCCTCGCCGGCCGCCAGCTCCTCGGCGTGCCGTTCAAGCAGCTCCTCGACCTCGGTGACGTGCTTCTGGCGCAGTGCGGTCAGGTCGGAGGCGTGCTCCTCGGAGAGCCGCTCCAGCTCGTCGGCGTGCGCCTTCTCCTGGGCCGTCTTCTCGTCGACGACGGTGTCGTACGGCCGCCGGTCGGTGAACGTCATCACGGCGCCGACCAGCTGGTCGCCGTCGCGCACCGGCGCGGTCGTCAGGTCGACCGGCACCTTCTTGTCGCCCTTGGCCCACAGCACCTGCCCGCGCACCCGGTGCTTGCGCCCGGAGCGCAGGGTGTCGGCGAGCGGCGACTCGGCGTACGGGAAGGGGGAGCCGTCGGTGCGCGAGTGCAGTACGAGGTTGTGCAGTTCCTTGCCGCCGAGCTCTCCGGCCCGGTACCCCAGTATCTGGGCGGCGGCCGGGTTCACGAGGACGATCCGCCCGTCGGTGTCCGTCCCCACGACACCCTCGCTCGCCGCCCGCAGGATCATCTCGGTCTGGCGCTGCGAGCGGGCCAGCTCGGCCTCGGTGTCGACGGTGCCGGTCAGGTCGCGGACGACGAGCATCAGCAGCTCGTCGCCGCTGTAGCCGTAACCGTCGTACGCCTGCTGACCGTTCTCCAGGTTGGCGCTGGTGACCTCGACCGGGAACTCGGTCCCGTCGGTGCGCCGCGCGATCATCCGGGTCGGCTTGGTCCGCCCCCGCGGGTCCATGTGATCGGGCCGCCGCATGGATCCCGGGATCAGCCGCGAGTCGAACTGCGGAAGCAGGTCGAGCAGCCCGCGCCCCACCAGCGCGGTGCCCGGGGCCTCGAAGGCCTCCAGGGCGATGGTGTTCGCGTTGACGACGGTGCCGTTGGCGTTGACCAGTACCAACGCATCCGGCAGCGCGTCCAGTATGGCTGCGAGGCGAGCAGCGCCTCGGGATGGCCTGCTGCTCACGAGACGCTTCCTCCCTGTTACCGCACCTTGCCGACCGCTCGGGCCATCTTGCCAACCGGCCCGCGGCGTGTCACGCGAGGGAGTCTAAGGGCACCGGTTGCGCTCGCGACGCCGGATGAGAGGGAGGTCGCACGACGAAGTGACGGCGAACATGTGACCGACACGCCTCACCTCCGCCATACCTTCGCGAGACTTTTACGGAAGCGGGGCCGCGCCCGTGAATCGCCTGTGCCCGCCCTGGGGGATCAGGGAATCAGGGGATCAGGGGGGGGCAGGAGCCGCAGTGCCGATGTGTCCGTCCGTCACCCGAGCTCGTCCGAGGTGCCGAGACCGGGCAGCAGCGGCACCATCCGGTCCCAGCGCCCGATCTCGCAGCCGTTGCTGCGGTCGTAGGCCGCGTCGACCGGGCGGCCGGCCCAGGTCCCGGTGACACGGGCGGTGGCCGGGCCGCCGTAGAGCATGGTGCAGGCGGTGCCCGGGGCGACCGGGGCGAAGGTGTCCCGGCCCCACCGGGTGTTCCGGTCCAGCACCCGGCAGGCGCCGCCCACGTCCGGGTGACTGCCGGCCCCGGGATGACAGGACAGCTCGTACGTCCCGTCCCGCCCGTCCCCGGCGTGCCGCACGGTGATGCTGAGGTGGTCGGCCGCGACTGCGGCGGAGGCGGGCACGGCGGGGACGGCCCCGAGGACGGCGGCGGCGGCCCCGAGGGCGCCCCGCACGGCGAAGTGCGACATACCCTGCCCAACGCGCGGCCCGCCCGGACGTTGCGCGGCGCCCCCACCGGGGGGAAGGGCTTTGCCCTGCGGCCCGGCTGCCTAGTACCGTGGGAGCCGATTGGTGACAGCACGCAGGACTGTGTCATCATCTGCACGCACCACTCGCGCTCACGCGGGCGGCTGTGCTGGAGGCGTCGCCTAGTCCGGTCTATGGCGCCGCACTGCTAATGCGGTTTGGGCCTTAAAGCCCATCGAGGGTTCAAATCCCTCCGCCTCCGCACCTGACTCAGGGAGTCCAACCGTTTCGGTCTGGGCTCCCTGTTTCGCGTTCACGGCCCCGACGCCACGCCCCACGCCCGTCGGCCGGAACCCGCCCGATTCGGCGTTTCCGCAGCTCACAAGGGGTGCGGCTAATGGATTTCACATGGCGGCGGCAGTCATGTAATGTTCTTCCTGTCGCCGCGAGCGGGCCGAAAGGGCCGGGAGCGAAGACAAAAAACCAAAAAAGCAAGCACTCGTAGCTTAACGGATAGAGCATCTGACTACGGATCAGAAGGTTGCAGGTTCGAATCCTGCCGAGTGCACCAGCTGAGAGGCCCCGGAGAGATCCGGGGCCTCTTGCGTTTCGGATTGTCGGCCGTCGGCCCCCCGTCAGTGGCCCCCGTGAGCGGTCGTCGCTTCGGGCGGCTTGCCGGGTGCCGGGGGCGAACCTGCAGGTGGGGTGGCCGGCCCGATGGCAGGGGGGCTGCCGGAGCTTTTCCGTCAGTCTCGCCTCGGGCCGCGTCGGCGGATCGGTGTGCTGTGGCCGTAGTTGTCCGGTGCCTGTCACGGCCGGGGGCCACCGTGGGACGCGGTCGCGGAGGTGCGGACGCGGTTGCCGGAGTGGTCGGCAGGGGTGGTGCGGAAGACGGCCATCGTGACGGGTCGAACGTGCGGCCGAGGTGTGGTCGCCGTCATATGGGTCACCGCGCCGTGAAGAGGGAAAGACTCATGGGGACTTGGAGTCGTAGGGGTGCCGTCACCGTGTTGTGAGGAGGCCGGGTGGGCATCATGGCGAGATCCTGCCGCTGGCCGTGCAGCGCGGTTACGGGTGCCTGGCCGCAGGGCGATCAGTGTGCTTCCCTGAGGGAAGAACCAACTGAATCCGTCCGCGACTCACCATGCGCCGAGGCGAGTTGCGCACTAACGCACGCCCACAACGACCGCATCCACACCGTCGTGTCCGAGGAAACTGCCGGGTGCGGCGGTACAAGTGAGCACGGGGGGGTCGTGGAGAAGCCAGCGATCGACGTGGATCTGGGGATGCCGGACCTGGCCGGGCGGTCGGAGCAGGATCTCGGCGCCCTGCCCGCCGGCCCACTCGGCCAGATCGTGCGCCGGGTCGTGTACGGCCACGGGGACCCGAACGGCGGTGCGTCCTCGTTCGATTCAGCGCTGCCGCCGGACACCGAGTCGCGCCCGACACGGAGGGGTGCCGGGTCTCGGGAGGTGGCGCATGCGGAAGGTACGGCCTTTTCGTGAATGGGTGGTCAAGGTCGCCCAGCGGTGCAACCTGGCCTGTGATCACTGCTACGTGTACGAACTGCAGGACACCACCTGGCGGGACAAACCCGTTGTCATCGCGGAGGAGTCGGCCGACCGGCTCGCCGAGCGGATAGCGGAGCACGCCCGGGACCATGCCCTGCCGGCGGTTCGCGTCGTGCTGCACGGTGGCGAGCCCCTGCTCGCCGGGAGACGGCGGATCGAACACCTTGTCTCGGTCTTGAGGTCCGCCCTGCAGGGCCTGTCCGATTGTGATATCTCACTACAGTGCAACGGGACACTCCTGGATCCTGAGTGGCTGGATCTGTTCCGCCAGTACGGAGTGTCTGTGGGGGTCAGCCTCGACGGCGACCGCACGGCGAACGATCGTCATCGGCTTTCCAGGAACGGCCGGAGTAGCTACACCGCCGTTCTGAAAGGGCTGGAACTGTTGAGGCGACCGGAGAACAGAGCGCTGTACAGCGGTCTGCTCTGCACGGTGGACACGGCCAACGATCCCGTGGCGGTGTACGAGGAGCTGCTCTCCCACGAGCCTCCGATGATCGACTTCCTCCTGCCGCACAGCACCTGGGAGCATCCGCCGCCCGGCCACGACACCGCGGCGACGCCTTACGCCGACTGGCTCCTGGCCGTTTTCGAGCGCTGGTACACCGCACCGGTCCGGGAGACGCGGATCCGCCGCTTCGAGGACATCATGGAACTGTCCCTCCGCGGCGCGCTGCCCTCGGCTCCCGTGGTGCCCGCTCCCGTGGTGCCCCCGGTCTCCGATTTCATCGTGGTGGAGAGCGATCTGTCGGTCGAGCTCCCCGACAATCTCAAAGCCGCCTACGACGGCGCCGCGGCGACCGGACTGAATCTCATCGAACACGACTTCGACACGGTGGCCCGTCATCCGAGCGTGGTGGCGGCCCGTGGCGAGGGACCGGCCCCGCTCGCCGCGGACTGCGTCGAGTGCCCGGTGGTCCGGCTGTGCGGCGGCGGCCTGCGGGCCCACCGCTTCCGCGCCCCTGACGACTTCGACAATCCGAGCGTCTACTGCGCGGATCTCCGCCGGCTCACCACACACATCCACGACCGCGTGGTGGCCGACGTCCGAGAGCTGTTCGGGAGGGCCTCGTGACCGAGCCCATGGCGTTACGCATGACGGCCGAGGACTTCGGCGCCCTGGCCCGTTGCCGACCGGTCCCCTCGGCGCTGGCCGTACTCCACAGGGCACAGACCAGCCAACGCCTGCTCCTGCTGACGGGCCTGGCCGACTCCGCCCGGCGGCGGGTGCCGGACCTCTGGGCGCACAGCGCCGCCGCGGGCTGGGAACTGTGCCTCCAGGCGTACGAGGCGAATCCGCGGGCCTTCGAGAAGGTGCTGCTGCACCCGCATGCCGGGGTCTGGCTCGGGCGGTGTCTGCGCGCCGTCCACGGCACGGGCCCGGACCACGACCTCGCCGCCGACCTGGCCCGGCTGGGGACGTTCGGGCACGCCGCCGCGTTACGCGGCGGCCTGCGGCCGAGACTGGCTCTTCCGGTCCCCGACGGGCTGCTCTGGTTGCCCACGCTGGGCGCGGTCCGGCTGCCGGAGGGCACCGCAACCGTCCGGCTGGACGGCTGGACCCTGGACCTCCCGGACCGGGAGGTGGACCTCCGCGAGAACGGACCGGACCGCGGGTATCGTGCCGGCGCGGTGCGCCGGTTCGCGCCCCACCGTGTGGTGATTCCGTCCGCGGCTCCGGCGCCCCGCCTGTCGGTGGTGGTGGAGGACATCGATCCCTATCGGGACGTGCACGGATTTCCGGTCCAGCCCCGGCAGACCCCAACACAGCTCGCGGCCTGGCGCACGGCGCTGGAGCAGGCGTGGCGACTGCTGAACGACCTGATGCCCGAGCGGGCCGCCGACTGCGCCGCCCTGTGGTCGGCGCTGGTCCCGCTGCAGCCCGGGCCCCTGGGGCGGGGGCGCAGCTCGTCGACCCGTGAGGCGTACGGGGCGGTGGCGGTCGCGCCCGAGCGGGATCCGGTGCGGCTGGCCGAGACCGTGCTCCACGAAACGAGCCACATAGCCCTGGCGGCCCTGACCGACCTGGTCGATCTGACCGATCCCCAGGACCGGACCCGCCACCGGGTGGGCTGGCGCCCCGATCCCCGGCCCCTGGCCGCCGCGCTCACCGGGACGCACGCCCACCTCGGCCTGCTGGAGTTCTGGTCGCGTGTCTACCACGAGTCCGACGGCGTACCGGCCCGTGCGGCCGAGGCCCGGCTGCGCCGGTACGGCCGGCAGGTGGTCATGGCGCTGCGGGTGCTACGGCGCAACAGGGCCGCTCTGACGTCCTGGGGCGCCTATTTCGTGGAGTGCATGACGGACGAGGCGGAGCTGCACGGATTCCGGGTGCGGCCGCCGGGCGTGATTCACCCGTCTGTGGGGTCGGGCGTCGAAAGACCGCCATCTGTCCGGGTGGCCCATGAAGAAGTGGAAGACATCCCTCCTTCGGGGGCGGCGGAGGTCCGGCCACCGCCCTCGGGGCGACTGGCGGTGCGGTAAGCAGGCGGTTCCGTTGTCGCGGAGTGCGGGGACGGGGGGTCGACCAAGGGGAGGAGGGGGCGTGGGCGGAACGGGTTGCGCAGCGTCGGTCCTGCAACGAGACGTCGTATGCCGCCTATTGTGCGCAAATACCCTTTGTCTTTGTTTCTTCTGTATTCGAATATCGAGCCGATTTGGTGTGGCTGAAGTCGGGGAGGGTGGCGGCACGCTCCCGGCCTCTGTCCGGCGCAGCCCGAGGCTGCCCGCGCCCTGGGGCCGTGCCAAGCAACTGGAGTCACCGTGAGCCACTTCTACCTGAGTCACGTTCGCACCGTCGACGAGGAGTGGGTCGCGTCGTTTTTTCACGACCTCTGCCGGGTCGTCGCCGAGCGCACGGGGCGTTCCCCGGAGGTCGTGGGGGTGCGCGGGAAACCGCACTCGCCCGAGGTGTCGGTGGATCTGCTGGGCCGGTCCACCGTCCTTGTCGTGCTGCACTCGCCACGCTACTTCAGCCAGTCCTACTGCCGGGCCGAGTTGTCCTACTTCCAGCGGCGGCTGAACATGCTGTGGTCCAGGACCGGCCGCAGTGTCGAGGCGATCGTCCCCGTCATGTGGGAGCCCGACCCGGCGCACACGCTGGACGCCGTCGTCCCCGCCGCGCCGCTGAACGTGCGGTCGGCCGCCTACCGGCGCGACGGACTGCTGCACCTGCTGCGGCTGAAGGCGCGCTACCGGTCCGACTACGAGGAGGTGCTGAGGGCCACCGCCGACCGCATCGTCGCGGCCGCGGAACAACTGCCCGAGGTACACGGATTCGACGCGAGCGGCAGCCATTCCCCGCTCGGCGCCCCCACTCCCAGCGGCGGCCAGACGGTCAGTTTCGTGGTGGCGTCCACGGCCGAGGACGACCTGCCCGAGGAGCGGCAGTCCAGCCAGTACTACGGAAAGACGGCCCTGCACTGGTCCCCTTACGCTCCGGGGGAACACGAGGCCCTGGTCTCGCTGGTGAAGAACACGGCCACCGCCCTGGACTTCACCGCGACCGTGCTGCCGCTGGACGAGGAGACCGTCGCCCGGATCACGCGCGAGCAGGACCCCGAGCAACTCGTCGTGCTCCTGGTGGACGCGTGGGTGGCCCTGCGGCGGGAGAAACGCCGGCTGCTGACAGCCGTGGACGAACGAAGTCCCGACGCGACCACCGCGCTCGAACCCAGGTCCCGTGACGACACCGAGTCGGTGGAGCAGACGGTCACCCTCGATGAACTCCTGGACCACACGCTTCCCCTGATGCGCGGGCAGCACAGCGAGTACGACCGCTGGGGGCTGCCGGACGCGGAGAGTTTCACCTCCTCGCTGCGCAAGGTCCTGATCCGCCTCCAGAACGAGGCGCTCAAGTCGGTGGAGGTCGTTCGCTCCCCGGCGACGCCGGCCGAAGGTCTGCACACGTTTCCCCTGCTCGGAAGGTATTCCTCATGACGTTCGACTCGGGTGACGCCGGCACCCGCGAGTCCGGCACGATCGTCACGTTCTACTCGTTCAAGGGTGGAACCGGCCGCACCATGGCCCTGGCGAACGTGGCCTGGATCTTGGCCAGCCAGGGGAAACGCGTGCTGGCCATGGACTGGGACCTGGAGGCGCCGGGTCTGCACCGCTACTTCGCTCCCTTCCTCGGCGACCCGGAGCTCGACTCCACCCCCGGCCTCATCGATCTGATCCGCGGATTCGACCTGGCCAGGCCGAGGCCGGCGGACGGCGACTACAGTCAGTACGCCCGGGTGGAGCGCTTCGCCTCCACTTTGGCGTGGAGCTTCGACAGCGGCGGCTATGTCGACTTCGTCTCCCCGGGACGGAAGACCCCCGAATACTCCGAGACGATCAACACGTACGACTGGAAGGGGTTCTACGACCGCCGGGGCGGCGCGGCCTTCCTGCACGCCCTGCGCGAGGACATGCGGCGCAACTACGACTACGCCCTGATCGACAGCCGGACGGGCTGGAGCGACACCTCCGGCATCACCACGATGGTCATGCCGGACGTGCTGGTCGACTGCTTCACGCTGAACACCCAGTCCGTGGACGGCAGCGCCAGCGTGGCCGGGGACGTACGGCGCTCGGTGCCGCACGTCAGGATCCTCCCCGTGCCCATGCGGGTGGAGGACGCCGAGCAGGAGAAGCTCGTGATCAGCCGGGGCCATGCCCGCCAGCGCTTCCAGGAGTTCCTGAAGGACACGCCGCGGGCCGCCGACCCGGACGGCTACTGGGGCGCGGTGGAGATCCCCTACAAGCCGTTCTTCGCCTACGAGGAGGTGCTGGCCACCGTCGCGGACACGCCTCGCCAGCCCGCCTCCCTGCTGGGCGCCTACGAACGCCTCACCTCGGTGATCACGGACGGGCAGGTGACGGCCCTGCGGCCGGTCGAGGAGCCGGTGCGCAGGCAGCTGCTCGCCCGCTTCCAGCGGGTACCGGTGCCCGGCGGCCGCCTCGTGCCCCGGGTGCGCGTGGACTACGCGCTGCGCGACGGCGCCTGGGCTGATTGGATCGCGGCCCAGCTGCAGGCCGCGGGGATCTCCGTGGCGCTGCGCGGCAGCAGCCCGTCCGTGCCGTTGTCCAGCGCTCCGCCGGAGGGAGCCGACGTGGTCGTCGCGCTGCTCTCGCCGGACTTCGCCACCACACCGGTCGCCGACGAGGTGCGTGCCCTGGCGGCGGCACCCGAAGGGCCCAGGATCATCGGGCTGCGCACGCGGGAGCACCAGCCGGAGCCGGTGCTGCGCGGGCTGCCGGGATTCACGCTGGTGGACCAGTCCGCCGCGCAGGTGCTCAACAGGTTCTTCGGCCTGCTCGAACTTGAGGCGCGGATCCCCGCCGTCAGCGGGGACCTCACCTATCCGGGTCTGGCCCCCCGGATTTTCAACGTCCCGCGCCGCAACAACGCCTTCACCGGCCGCGACGTACAACTGGACCGGTTGCGGTCCGAACTGAATTCGGAATCGCTGCGTTCGGACACCCCGGTGGGCAGGGTTTTCCTTTACGGCCTGGGAGGAATCGGAAAGACCCAGATCGCGCAGGAGTACGTCCACAGGTACGGTTCCCAGTACGACCTCGTGCATTGGGTTGAGGCCGAACAGCCCAACCGGATCCCCCAGCTCCTCGCGGATCTCGGGCTTGAGCTGGGAATTCCCGGCGACACGGTCGACGAACGCGCGCAGGCAACCGTGACGGCGCTTAAGAATGGCGATTACGGTCGTTGGTTGCTGGTTTTCGACAACATCACCGAAAATCAGGACGCGAACGGAGAGACCCAGGACAGGGACGAGGGAGACACGACAGTGGAACGGTACCTTCCCGCCGAGGGGCCGGGACACGTCATTCTCACCGCCCGGCGATCGCCCCACGAGGAGAACCAGGTCTCCGTGGAGGTCGACGCCTTCAACAGGTCCGAGAGCATCGCCCTGCTGCGCCGCAGGGTGGACGGACTCTCCGCGCGCGACGCCGACCGGATCGCCGAGACGCTCGGCGACTTCCCCATGGCCATGGAGCTCGCGGCGGCCTGGCTGCAGCAGACGGCCATGCCCCTGGACACCTACCTCGAACAGGTCAACAGCCGGGTCAGCACGGTGCTGAGCGGCACCGCGGGCACCGGCGACAGCCAGCGGGAGTCCCTTCTGCCGGTCTGGCGGCTGACCGTCGACCGGCTCGGCAACGAGCGGCCCGCGGCGGTCCGGCTCCTCGAACTCTGCGCGTTCTTCTCTCCGGAGCCGATCGCGCAGTCCCTCCTCTACAGCGACGCCATGCGCAACCGGCTCGCCGAGGAGACCGGCGACGAATCCGTGCTCGACCCCATGGTGATGGGGTACCTGATCCGCGACCTCGGGCGGTACGCGCTGGCCACGGTGGACCAGCAGAACAGCTCCATCCAGGTCCACCGGCTGGTGCAGGCCGCGGTGCGCGAATGGCTGGGCGAGGACCCCGAGCGCGCGAAGCAGACGCGGCGCCAGGCACAGCTCGTGCTGGCGGGAGCGCTGCCCTCGGCCTCCCTCCAGGAGGACAGCGTCCCGGTCCGGCAGCGGTTCGCGGAGCTGCTGCCCCACCTGGAGCCCTCCGAAGCGATCTCCAACACCGATGCGCGGGTGTGCGAGTGGGTCATCCGCCAGGTCCGCAACCAGTCGCGGATCGGCGACTACCGGGCCGCCGCCGCGCTGGGGCAGAAGGCACTCAACACCTGGACGGAGTCCCTCGGCGCGGACCACCACCTCCGGCTGCGGCTGGCCGCCCAGGTGGCCAACCCGCTGCGTTCCCTGGGCCGCTACCAGGAGGCCCACGACGTGGACGCCGACACCCTGCGGCGGCAGCGCGAGCAGCTCGGCCCCGACGACGGCTACAGCCTGATCACCGCCCGCAACTACGCCGCCGACCTGCGCGGTCTGGGCCGTTACCAGGAAGCGCACGACGAGGACCAGCGGACCTTCGAGCTCTACCGGAACAGCCCGCACTTCGGCCCGGACAACGAGGAGACCCTCCGGGCGGCGAACAGCCTCGGTGTCTCCCTCAACCTCGCGGGCCGTCCGGGTGAGGCCCTGGAGCGGGCCGCGGAGACATACCAGAGGTGCCGCCAGTCCCTGGGGCTGCAGAACCGGGTCACCTGGATCGTGGCCAACGGAGCGGCCCTGGACCGCCGGGAGACGGGCGACTACCAGGGTTCCCTCGATCTGCTCATGGAGATCCGCAAGCGGTTCGTCGGCCTCCAGAAGGACGAGAAGTCCAACGACGTGCTCCGCACGGACGCGTCCCTCGCCGTGACCCAGCGCCGTCTCGGGCACTACGACGAGGCCGAGGCACTGACCCGCTCGACTCTGAACGTGTACCGGCAGCGCTATGGCGAGGCGCACCCCGACACCATGTCGTGCACGGCCAATCTCGCCTGTGACCTGCTCGCCCTGTCGCTGCTGGATCCGGTCCGCGGATCGGAGGCGGTGGACCTCGGGAAGCAGAACTTCGAGCGCTACCGCGAGCGCCTCGGCGCCGACCACCCGTTCACCCTGTCGGCGGCGACCAACCTGGTGGCCATCCTCAGGAACCGCGGCGAGACCGAGCGCGCGATGGAACTCGCCGACGAGACGCTCCCGCTGCTCGTGGAGCGGCTGGGCACCGGCCATCCGGCCACCGTCGCCTGCCGCTCCAACCGGGCCGGTGTGCTCTCCGCGCTGGGACAGTACGACGAGGCGCTGGCCCAGGACGAGGAAGCCCGCGAGGCCTATCGCGAGCTCTACCGCGACCACCACCCGCGGGTGCTCTGCGCGGAGTACAACGTCGCCCTGGTCCGCAGTCTGATGGGTGACGACGACACCCTCCCGGGCGTCCGCGGGGCCGCGCTGGCCGCCGAGCGCGAGTTCGGGCCGGGCCATCCCGTGGTCCGCGTGATGAGCGAGCGGAAGCGGATCGACTTCGACCTGGAGATGCCGCCGATCTGAGCCGGCCGAGCGCGTGACCGTCCCGGGACTGTGCCGGGGCGGTCACGGCACACCGGGTCAGTTGCGCAGAGTCGTCCCGTACCGGCGCACGAACCGTCGCACCGTGCGGTTCATCTCCTCCTCCCGCCAGGCGGGCAGGCCCTCCAGCCGGGTGTGCGCCCCGGTGGCGCCGAGCAGTTCCCCGTCCACCACGAACAGGAACAGCAGCCCCACCGGGTAGGCCGTGTCGAGTGCCCTGACCAGGTCGGCGTCCGGGGGATGCGGGACGATCACGACCACCGGCCCGAAGTCGTGCTCGTGCTCGCGCAGCGTCTCCTCGTCGTGGATGTCGAACTCCTCCAGCAGTTCCTCTCCGATGCGCTGCACCAGATCGCCCAGGACGCCTGCGCCCGCCGTGAGCGCGACGACGAAGTGGTCCCAGGGCAGCGGCTGCTCGCTCGCCCGGTGGATGTAGCGGCGTGCCGTGTCCGTGGAGAGCGCGGGCAGCACCGCGACCCTCGGGGAACCGGTGTCGAGCACCCCGCGCATCCGGTCCGCCTCGGCCGCGGGCACCCGGGCATGGGTCACGCTCAGCTGGATGAGTTCCCGCGAGGCGTCCGGGCCGGACAGGGGCAGCAGTTCGGTGAGGGCCACCCGCAGCGGGTCGGTCTCGGGCTCGCTCGGCCGTTCGGCCAGGAGACCCGAGGCGAGCCGGTGGCGCATCAGGGGGGACAGCGTCTCGACCGGCACCCCCAGCGTCGCGCCGGCCCGGCTCAGGCTCTGCGCGTCCACCTCCCGCAAATGGTGGACCACCCGGTGGTGCACCTTCGCCCCGATCAGGTCGGCGCGCATCAGATCGAGTTGCGGCCGGATGTCGCGTCGTACGGAGTCGATGTCGTCCTTCCCCTGCCACTGCACCGTCTGCCGTCTGTTCGGGCTGAGCGACCCCAGCCCGCTCTTCTCCAGCGCCTCCAGGGTCACCTCCGGCAGCATCAGCAGGATCACCGGGAAACCGTCGTGCCGGTTGCGCAGTTCCGCCATGGCCAGCTCGTTCTGCACGTGCTCGGATTTCAGGGCATGGCTCGACACGATCAGGAGCATGCCGTGGGCACGGCCCATGCCGTCGGAGATGGCCTCCATCCAATCCTGTCCCGGCACCAGGGACTCCCGGTCCACGATGATCGGCTCGCAGCCCTCCTGGTACAGCAGTTCCTCCATGGCGCGGCGGGCCGGCCAGCAGTTGCAGGGACAGCCCGGGGGTTCGCTGCGGCTGAGGAAGACATGGGGACCGGGCATGGGACTCCTCGTGCGGGACCGCGACGGGTCAGCGAGCGGGTGGGGTGTAGGGGTCCGTGGCCCCGTCCGTTGGTGGGTGTGCGGGCGTGCGGATCCGGAACCAGCGGGTGCGGCCCGCGTCGAGCTCGACGGCGACCAGGCCGTCGGGAGCCGGCCGCAGGACCCGCGGCGGCGCGGCGGGCGGGAGGTCCGGGAGGCCCGGGAGATCCGGGAGGTCCGGGAGGTCGTGGGCGATCTCGATCAGCTCGGTCCCTGCGGTCGCCTCCGGCAGGGGGACCTGGGCGGTGACCGGCGCTTCGGCCGTGCTGGTCAGGCAGAGGACGGCCTGCCCCGCGTGGCTCCGGTGCACGGCGGTCACCCGCGCGGAGCCGGTGGGCAGCCACTCCACTCCGCCGTGGCGCAGGGCCAGCTGCGCGGCGCGCGCCGCGAGCAGGGGGCGGAGCGCCGCGGCCGTCCGGCCTGCCGGTGCCAGGACCGCGGCGGGGACTTCGTGGCAGCCCGGCAGGGCCAGCAGCAGGCAGGCCCGCGGACGGGGGAGCCCGTCCGGGAGCGACCAGCTGCCGTGCGGCGCGCTCGGGGCGGTCGCGGGCTCCGGCGGTGTGGTCAGGGCGAGGTGGCCGGTGCCGAGAGCGGTGTGGGGGGTGCCCGTCGTGACGACCGCCGCCTGCGGGTAGGCGTCCAGCAGATGGCGCAGCCGGGTGACCAGGGACGCCGGCCACCGGCTCGTGTCGCCGAGCCGGAGTCCGTCGACCGTCTCCTCCAGCAGGCCGTGGGCCCGGCCGAGCAGTTCGCCCTGCGCGGGGTCCGCGCCGGGCGGCGCCAGTTCCACCAGCACGCGCAGCCCCTGGTCGCGGGCCTGTGCCAGCAACGTGGTGAACTCCTCCGAGTCCGGTGCCAGGGAGGCGGGCAGACAGACGTGCCCGATGCCCCAGCGTCGGATGCCGGCCGGCAGCATGGCGTCGCGTTCCGGCAGCACCACCCCGACGCTGTCCCGGAGCCAGCCGGGTCCCGCCCCGTCGGGCGGGGAGGGGACGGGGCCCGGGGTGAGCAGGTGGGTCCGGCCGTCCTCGGCACGGATCTCCACCTCGCCGCCGTGCCCCGACACCAGCAGCAGCCCGCCCGTCGCCGGATGTACCTCCGCCACCCGGAACGGCATCGGCACCGCCGTGACCGGACCGCCCGCCGGCCAGTCCAGGCGCAGCAACCGGTCCCCACCGTCGGCGGCCACGACCAGTCCCGCGTCGGCGAGCAGCGCGAGTGAGGCCGCCGGGGCCGGCAACGTACCCAGCAGGACGGCCCCATCGGCCGTTCCGCCGGAGCTGTCGGCCGTTCGGCGAGCACCATCGGCCGTTCCGCCGGAGCTGTCGGCCGTTCGGCGAGCACCATCGGCCGTTCCGCCGGAGCTGTCGGCCGTTCGGCGAGCACCATCGGCCGTTC